>NZ_JACNMK010000002.1:0-1407381 GCF_020622175.1 Sphingopyxis sp. P8
ATACCGGCCAGCGGCCCCTGAAAGCGCCGCAATCTAGGCCTGACAGAAGACCGCACTCGATCACCAGTTCAAAAGGTCAGAAACCCTCTTGCATCACGGGCGGCAACCACAGAAGTCCTGACCCTAGCTGCTCACTCCGCCCAAAGTTCGAGCAGATGCCGCGCAATCGCCAATGGCGGCGGCACCATGAAAGGTGCACCCATATCGCCCGCGAGGGCCGCGCGCACCTCGGCGCGATCGACCCACATCGCCGCCTCAATCTCGGTCGTGTCGAGCGTCAGCGCGGCATCCTCTGCCGTCGCACGGCAGCCGATCATCAGCGACGAGGGGAAGGGCCAGGGCTGGCTGGCGACATAGGTCACGTCGCGCACGCGGATTCCCGCCTCTTCCCATAGCTCGCGCGCTACCGCCTCCTCGATCGATTCGCCCGGCTCGAGAAATCCGGCGAGCGCAGAAAAGAAACCGGGAGGAAAGCCGGGTTGCCGCCCGACGAGCACGCGCCCGTCATGCTCGGCGAGCATAATCACCACCGGATCGACGCGCGGGAAATGTTCGGCGCCGCACGCGTCGCACCGCCGCCCCCAGCCGCCGCGAAACAGTGTCGAGGGGGCGCCACAAACGGCGCAGAAACGGTGCCGCGCATGCCAGTCGACAAGGCTGCGCGCGCCGCCGTAAAGCGCCAGTTCTTCGCCCGAGAGCAGCGGGATGAGCCGCATCACGGTGCGCGACCGCGCATCGATCCGGGTACCGGAAGGCGCTTCGCGCACGAAACGCGGCGTGCCGTCTTCGTCGATCCCGAGCAGCATCAGGGCATGCCCGTCCGCGGAATCGAGCGGCTCCCAAACCAGCCCGCCGCCCTCGCCAGCCGCAAAGTCGATACCGTCGAGCCGCAGGCATAGCGCGCGCGGGTGCGCGACCGCTGCGGAAAACGCGTCGGGATCGACGCGCACCTGGTCGGCGCGGTCGAGCCGGTTCCCCGTAAAGCCGAGCGGCCGCAACATCAGGCCATCACATCCTTGAAAAAGGCCGGACCGAAGCCGCTCTGGAACGGCAGCGCCTCGGCAGGCATATATTGGGCATAGCCGCCCGCGCGATAACCGCGCTTGCGATCGACGAAGCCGATCGTTCCGGCAGCGCCGCCCCATCCGAAAATGCCTTCACCCGTCGGCGAGCTGGCGAGCGAAACACGCCCACCCGCGCCAAAGCCTTCGCCGGCGACAAAGCTGCCCCTTGTGTCGGCGCCTTCGGGGAGCAGGTTCGACATCGCGAGCCGGGCGGTTTCGGGTGACATGATGCGTACGCCGCCGGTCGCGCCTTCGCCAAGGAGCATCGCGAGGAATCGGTCGTAATCGCGCGCGCTCGACACCAGTCCGCCCCCGCCATAGGGCATCGGCGGCGGGTCGAGGTAGATCGAGCTTCGGGCCGGATCGATCGGCAGCAGCACACCGCCGAGCGGCGCATAGTTGGTCGTCAACCGGCCGACATCCGCTTCGGCGACGCGAAATCCCGTGCTTTTCATGCCGAGCGGATCGAATATCCGTTGCTTCAGAAAGGCATCGAACGGCTGACCCGATGCAACCTCGATGACCCGTCCCATCAGGTCGAGCCCGATCGAATAGCTCCAACGGGTTCCAGGCTCATAGACAAGCGGCAGGGTCGCGAGCCGGTCGGCAAAGGCCGTCAGGCTCGGCGCGGGCGTTATCGGCGGAAAGCCCGGAATCGGGAGCCGACTCACCTGCCCCCCGACTAGCCCCGCCTTGTTATAGGCGTCGCGCAGCGGTCCCTTCTGGATGATATTATAGCCCAGCCCCGCCGTGTGGGTGAGGAGGTGGCGCACCGTGATCAGCGTCTTCGCCGGCCGGAGATCGGCAAGCGATCCGTCGGGCGTATTCTGCACCTTCATGTTGGCGAACGCGGGCAAAAGATCGGCGATCGGCTGGTCGAGCCGCAACTTGCCTTCGTCGACCAGCAGCATTGCGGCGATTCCGGTGATGGGCTTGGTCATCGAATAGAGGCGCCACACCGTATCCGGGCCTACCGGCGTGGCCGAGTCCATCGCCTGCGTCCCCGCGCCAAAGAAGGTCGCGGCCTCCTGCCCCTTGCCGATAGCGGCGAGCGTCCCGGCAAGCTCGCGCCGGGCGACGAACCCATTGATGAAAGTGTGCGTCGCGGGATAGGCAGCCGCATCGGAACGCCAGGCAAGCGCAACGCCCGGAAGCATCGCCGCGCCGCCGCCGAACACCAATCCTCCCAACAGCGCGCGGCGCGAAACCATCATGTTCATCCATCACTCTCCCGCATTCGGTCGACCAGCTTGCGATAGAGCGTCGGCAGTCCTGCCGCGTCAAGCTCCGCAATCGGCCACCATTCGCCTTCCGCTGCGGCATCGGGGCTTTCGCGCGCGACAAGTTTCAGCGTCAGGTCGAAATGGGTGAAGCTGTGGCGCACTTCGGCAATAGCCGACTCGCGCGGCGGGGCGTCGGTCCATTCGCTCCCCGGCAAGGCGCGCATCCCGCCGAGCATTGCGCGCGGGGCACGACGCTCGAGCCAGACGTTATCGTCCGACCGTATCCAGTGAGCGACACCATGACGGTGCGGCTTGGCTTTTCTGGGAGGCTTGACCGGCAGGCGTACCGCATCGCTGGTTCCTCGCACCCGGCAATCGTCGGCAATCGGGCAATGCGCGCAATCGGGTGCCCGCGGCGTGCAAATGCGGGCACCGAGATCCATCAGCGCCTGAGCGAAATCGCCCGGCCGCGCCGCAGGAACAAACGGAGCGAGCGCCGCGCGGATTGCGCGCTTCGCTGCCGGAAGCGGCACCTCGATGCGCCGGTGGCGCGCGACTACCCGCTCAATGTTGGCATCGACGACCACGGCAGGGCGACCGAAGGCGATAGCAGCGACAGCGGCAGCGGTATAATCGCCAATTCCCGGCAGCGCGCGCAGCCCGGCCTCGTCATCGGGAAAGTGCCCGCCGTGATCGGCGACGACAGCGCGCGCGCAGGCGAGCAAGTTGCGCGCGCGGGCATAATAGCCGAGCCCCGCCCACGCTGCCATGACGTCGGCATCATCCGCCGCGGCAAGGTCGGCGAGCGTCGGCCAGAGCGCGGTGAAACCCGTAAAATATCCGGTGACGGCGGCAACGGTCGTCTGTTGCAGCATGATTTCGGCAAGCCACACGCGATAGGGGTCGGGCACGGCGCGGCTCCCCGGCGGGACGCGCCACGGCAGCGTGCGCGCCTCGCGGTCGTACCAGTCGAGCAGGCGGTTCGCGAAATCACCCGTAGCGGCGGTAGTTGTTGTGGATGGCTGGACGCTCACCCCCCGCCTATGGCATGGCGGCAGCCATGGCGAAAGACGCGGGCAAGGACAAAACGGTCGGAAAGGCCAAGGGAACGACGAAGGCCGGAAAGCCCGCCGCGCGTGCCTATGAGCGTCCGCGCGGCGGCGCCGCGCGCGCGATTTCGGACCTCGTCCCCGAAATCGGCCGCACTGCTTTTCGCAAATTCGGTTTCATCCAGAGCTCGGTCGTCAGCCGCTGGCGCGAAATCGTCGGCGACCGGCTGGCCGACGTCACCCAGCCCGCGATGATCCGCTTTCCCGCCGGGCAAAAGGCGGGCGGCACGCTGCACCTGACGATCAGCGGCGCGCACGCTCCGATGCTCCAGCATGTCGCGCCCGACATCATCGCCGTGGTCAACCGCTTCTTCGGCTATGCCGCGATTGCGCAGGTGCGGATGACGCATGGCGAGGTCGCCCCCGCGGCGCCTGTGCGCGAGCCTGCCATTCTCAAACCGGTCCCCGCCGAACTCGGCGACAGCCTGCGCGACATCGGCGATCCCGAACTGCGCACTGTGCTCGAGCGCATGGCCGCAGGTCTGGCGTCGACACCCAAACTGCCCAAAATTGGTTGAAAGGTTAGTGAATCGATGACCGCCAGAACGCACCGTATTGCGCGTCGCGCGGCACTCGCGCTTTTTTCCGGCGGCGCTCTCGCCCTCCTCACCGCCGTCACCCCTGCCAAGCCGCTAAACTGGTCGGCGACCGTATCGGTGAGCCCGATCGGCGCGCATATCGTCGGAAACCCCGCCGCGAAGGTACGGCTGGTCGAATATCTAAGCTATACATGCGGCACCTGCGGCGAATTCGAACGCGCCGGAGGCGCGCCGCTCAAGGCACAATATGTCGACCCCGGACTCGTTGCGGTCGAGTATCGCAACTTTGTGCGCGACCCGGTCGACATGACTGCCGCGCTGCTCGGGCGGTGCGGCGGCCCGAAGGCGTTTGCCGGCAATCACCGCGCCATCCTCGCCGCGCAACCCGATTGGCTCGCAAAAGTCCAGAAGGCGACTGATGCGCAGGTACAGAGCTGGTATCAAGGCAGCGTCAGCGCGCGAGCGCGCAAGATATCGGCCGACACCGGTCTGCGCGCGCTGATCGCGGCGCGCGGATTGAGCCCCGCGCAAATCGACGCCTGCCTCGACAGTGAAGTGGCGCAGGCCGAACTCGCCGGAATGACCAATGTCGGCCGAAACGCCGACCATGTCCACGGAACGCCTACCTTTTTCATTAACGGGCGCGAAGCGGGGGTGGTCGACTGGCCAAGCCTCAAAACGCGGCTCGACGCCGCGCTCAATGGCTCCTAAAAGCTCAATCAAAGACAACTTCCGGAGAAATACCGACCATGACCCCTTCGCTGCGCATCGCCCTGCTGTCCTCGCTCGGTGCCCTCGCCCTCGCCGGTTGCGGCGACAGCAAGACCGATCCCGCCAAGGAGCAGGACGTCATCGCCAAGATCGCAGCGCCCGAGGGCAAGAGCTGGTCCGAGGTCGTGAGCTTCGACGCTGATGGCAGCGCTGTCATGGGCAACCCCGAAGCGCCGATCAAGATTCAGGAATATGGCGCCTTCACCTGCGGCCACTGCGCCAGTTTCGCCCAGGAATCGCACGAGGAATTGAAGCGCGATTTCATCGACACCGGCCGCGTGTCGTTCAAGCTGACGCCTTTCATGCTCCATCCGATCGACGCGGTCGCGGGCGCGATCGTCAAATGCGCGGGACCCGAGCGCTATTTCCCGCTCGCCGATGCGACCTTCCTCGAACATGAGAATTTCATCGCCGGCGCACAGGCCGCGCCGGCGCAGCAGATCGAGAGCGCGATGGGGTTGCCCCCCGCGGAGCGGTTCAACGCAATGGCAGCAGCATGGAAGATCGACCAATTCTATCAGGCGCGCGGCGTTCCCGCGGACACGGTGAAGCAGTGTCTCGCCAACGTCGAAAATGTGACCGCGATCGAAAAGGGCACGAACGACGGCCAGAAAAAATATAATATCACCGGAACGCCGACCTTCATCATCAACGGGCAGGTCGCCGAAGGCATCACGACGTGGGGCCCGATGCGCGACCGGCTGCGCACGATGGGCGCGCGCTGATCAGAAATTACCGCCAATCCGGCCGTTCAACCCCCCTTGCGACTCCCCAGCCCGCGCGGCATGACGGAGCCAAGGGGGATTTGTGACGCAAAGGTTGCACGGCCTGCGATTCGGTAATCGGCACGAGGTGGCTTCGTGCAGATAAAGCGGCTGCGCCTCACCGGTTTCAAAAGTTTCGTCGAACCCACCGAACTGCGCATCGAGCCCGGACTGACCGGCGTCGTCGGGCCGAACGGCTGCGGCAAGTCGAACCTGCTCGAAGCGATCCGCTGGGTGATGGGCGAATCGTCGCCCAAATCGATGCGCGGCGGCGGGATGGAAGATGTCATCTTCGCGGGCACCTCGACGCGGCCCGCGCGCGATTTTGCCGAAGTCGCGATTCATTGCGACACCGAAGGCGCGGTCGTCGCAGGGCTTGCCGATGCGAGCGACGGGCATGAGCTGGAAATCATCCGCCGCATCGAACGCGGCGCGGGCAGCGCCTATCGCGCCAATGGCCGCGACGTCCGCGCCAAGGATGTCGCGCTGATCTTTGCCGACGCCGCGACCGGCGCGCACAGCCCCGCACTCGTCAGCCAGGGCAAGATCGCGAACGTCATCGCCGCCAAACCCGCCGACCGCCGCGCGATGCTGGAGGAGGCAGCGGGGATCGCCGGACTTCACGTCCGCCGTAAGGACGCCGAGCAAAAGCTGCGCGCGACCGAAACCAATTTGAACCGCCTGTCCGAAATCGTCGCCGACATGGAGGTGCGCGCCAACGCGCTGCGCCGCCAGGCGCGCGCCGCCGAACGCTATAAGCGGCTGTCGGACGAAATTCGCGTCGCCGAAGGGCGGTTGATCTATGCGCGCTGGCGCGATGCCGCCGCCGCGGCAGACCAGGCGCGGCGCGATGCCGATGCGGCGGAAGCGGCCGTCAAGGCTGCGCAGGCCGAGCTCGAAACCATTACCGCCGCGCAAACCGCTGTTGCCACACGCGTCGCCGAGGCACGCCGCGAGGCACAGGCGCAGCGCGATGCGCTTGCCGAAGCGAGCGCGGCGCAGGCACGACTCCAGGGCGAAGAGCGCGCCGCGCGGCAGCGGCTCGACGATCTCGCTGCGCAACAAGAGCGGCTTGCCGCCGACCGCGAGCGCGAGGGGGGCCTTGCGCGCGAGGCGCACGCCGCACTGACCGCGCTCGATGCCGAGGGGCGCACGCTCGCAAAGGAAGTTGCGAACCAAACGACGGGCAAGGCGGCGCTGGTCGAAGCCGACCAAGCCGCGCAGGCGCGGCTACGCGATGCCGAGGTCGCGCTCGCGCAGGCGCGCGCCAAGGCGGCGAGCGAAGCCGCCGACCGCCGCATCGCCGTGTCGGCGCGCGACAGCGCAGCCACAGCGCTACGACGGCTCGAAGAGGACAAGCGCCGCGTCGACGCCGAGGTCGCGGTGCTTGGCGACAGCGATGCGCTCGCAGCGCGGCTCGACGAGAGCCGGACCGCCGCCGCCGCATCGGAACAGGCGATCGCAGACGCCGAGCGCGCGCTCGACGAGGCTGAGGCCGACCGCACGGCCTGTGCGGCCGACGCCGGCGAAATCGAAGCCGCGCTCGCCGAAGCGCGCGCGGCGCTCGCCTCGCTCGACGGCGAAGCGGCGACGCTTGAGCGCGCACTCGCGGCGGCGCGCAGCGACGCGAACCGTATCCTCGACCAGATCCGCGTCGCGCCCGGTTACGAGACCGCGCTCGCGGCGGCGCTGGGCGACGATCTCGATGCGGGAACCGAACGCGATGCGGCGCGCAGTTGGCTCGGCGCTGAGCGCGCCGATGGCGAACCTGCGCTCCCCGCCGGGACCGAGGCACTCGCCGCGCACGTCACCGCACCGCCGACGCTTGCGCGCCGCCTCGCACAGGTTGCGGTGGCCGATAAAGACAGTGGCCAACCGCTTGCTGTGGGGCAGCGGCTTGTCACGGCCGACGGCATGATGCGGCGCTGGGACGGCTTCGTCTCGCGCGGCGATGGCGCGACCGCGAGCGAGCGGCTGATGCGCCAGAACCGCCTCGACGCGCTCGCCGCACAGCGCCCGCAGGTCGAGCTGGGAGTGCAGGAACTGCGCGACCGCCGCGACCGGACTGCGGTGCGCCTCGCCGGGCTGGTCGAGGCCGTGGCAGCCGCGCGCAAGCGGCTCGCGCAGGCCGACGAGGAACGCCGCGCCGCGCTGCGCGCTGCCGATCAGGCGCAAGCCGCGCTCGACCGTCACCGCGATGCGGCGGCGCTGTTCGACCGGCGGATTGGCGAACTATCGGCGGCGCTGGACGAGGCGAAGGCAGCGCTCGCCACGCAAGAGGCAGCGCTTGCCGCGCTCCCCGACGACAGCCTCGCGCGCGCCGCGCTCGACGCAGAGGAGCGCGCCGCCGACCGCGCGCGCGCCGACGCGGCGAACGCACGCGATGCGCTCGCAGCGCATGAACGCACGGTCAGCACACTGAGCGAGCGGCAAGCTGTCGTCGCCGCCGAGATCAAGAGCTGGAAGGCGCGGGCGGGCGAGGCGGCGCGGCGTGTCACCGACATGGACAAACGCGCCGACGCACTGGGCGCGGAGGCTGCGAAGCTTGCCGATATCCCCGGCCAGCTCGCACAGCAACGCGCTGAAGCCGAAGCCCGGCAGGCGACGCTGCGCGAGCAGCTTGCCGAGGTCGAGGCGCAGGAGCGCACCGCCGAAGCCGCGCTGCGCGAGGCCGAAACAGCGCTGTCGGCGATCCGCGAGCGCGTCGCCACCGCGCGCGAGGCGCGCGCGGGCGCCGTCGCGCGCTCCGAAAATGCCGAGATGCGGCGGATCGAAATGGGGCGCCTGTCGGGCGAGCGCTTCGAATGCCCGCCGCCCCTGCTTCCGCAAAAAGCAGGGTTCGACAGCGCGTCCGTCGGCGATGCCGCCGCCGAATCGGCCGCGCACGATCGGCTGATTGCAGACCGCGAGCGGTTGGGTCCGGTCAATCTGGTTGCCGCCGACGAGCTTGCCGAGCTCGATACCGAGCGCGAAAAGAGCGCCGCCGAGATCGAGGAGCTGCAACAGGCGGTCAATCGGCTGCGCGGATCGATCGGCAACCTCAACCGCGAGGGCCGCGTCCGCCTGCTCGCCGCCTTCGAAGCGGTGAACGGACATTTCCAGCGCCTGTTCACAACCTTGTTCAACGGCGGCCAGGCACATCTCGAGCTTGTCGATTCGGACGACCCGCTCGAGGCGGGCCTCGAAATCATGGCGCAGCCGCCGGGCAAGCGGCTCGGCACGCTCACCTTGCTGTCGGGCGGCGAACAGGCGCTGACTGCGGTCGCGCTGATATTCGGCCTGTTCCTCACCAACCCCGCCCCGATCTGCGTCCTCGACGAGGTCGACGCACCGCTCGACGACGCGAATATCGAGCGTTTCTGCGATCTGCTCGACCGGATGACGCGCGAAACGAAAACGCGCTATCTGATCGTGACGCACAATGCGGTGACGATGGCGCGGATGCACCGTCTGTTCGGGGTAACGATGATCGAGCGCGGCGTCAGCCGTCTCGTCTCGGTCGATCTGGGCAGCGCCGAGGAATTGCTCGCCGCCGAATAGGCCTCAGGGCGCGCTGCCAACCACGAGCATCGCCGCGAAGACGAGCAACCCCGCAAAGCGGTTGCTGCGGAACTTGGCGAGCGCGTCCTCCCCGCTTTTCGGGTCGAGCGTCACCACCTGCCCCGCAAAATGGAGTGTCGCGGGGACGAGCGCGACGAAGACGAGCGGGTCGGGCCGGACCGACCACAGCGCCCCCGCCCAGCAACCTATCGCCGTCGCATAGCACAGCGCGACGCCGCCGCGGACCCGTCCGCCAAGCGCGCGCGCGCTCGATTTGACGCCGACGAGCATGTCGTCCTCGATATCCTGCAGCGCATAGATGGTATCATATCCGATCACCCAGGCGATGCAGCCCGCATAGAGCAACGGCAGCGCAAGCCCCTGCGCGCCGCCGACCGCGACCCAGCCGACGAGCGCGCCCCAGCTGAACACAAGCCCGAGCCACGCCTGCGGCCACCAGGTGATCCGCTTCATGAACGGATAGGCGGCGACGAGAATCAGGCTCGCGAGGGCGACGATCTGCGCCTTGAGCGGGAGCTGCAGAAGCACGACGAGTCCGACGAGTGCCAATATCGCCGTCCAGATGGCGGCAGCGCGCACCGACACGGCGCCGCTCGCGACCGGCCGCGACGCCGTTCGCGCGACTTTCGCATCAAGATTGCGATCGACGATATCATTATAGACGCACCCCGCGCCGCGCATTGCGATTGCGCCGACGAGCATCCACAGGAGTAGCGGCCAATACGGACGTGCACCGCCCGCAAGCGCGATCCCGAAGGCGCAGGGCCAGAAAAGCAGCCACCAGCCGATCGGACGGTCGAACCGCGCGAGCAGCGCATAGGGACGAAGCGCGGCGGGAAGGAGCGCGACAAGTCCCTTGAGCTGGCTGTCGGGAGGATGGGCTGCAGTCATCGGCCTGCGGGCGATAGCAGCAGCCGTGCCTGCAATAAATGGTCGATTCGCCGATCGGTTCGATCAGTCGCAGGTCGACGGCGTCACGCCGTTGGACGGATATATCTGCGACAAGTCGCGCCCTTCGCGAATATTGAACGCAGCGGTCGACCGGATTGTCCGCGGCCCCATCCAGCTTCCATAGGCAAGCGGCTTGTACTGATAGACGATTTCGACGAACATCACGGCCGATCCCAATGGCGCGGTCACTTCGCGGGAAGGCGGACCCATTCCGGGAAAATCGGTTCCGGTCTCTCCGTCGCCCTCCTTGCCAAATGAGGACTCGACGCCCAGATTGCCGTAGCAACGCTGCCAGTGGATCCACTGGCCACCGTCGCTGTTGCGTTCGAGGCTCGACAGGATGATGCGCCCGCGCGCACCAAGATCGAGACCGCTGCCTTGCTGTTCGGCACCCGTGAAAACTTCATTCACGTCGACTTCGCGGACGCGCGGCAACGACAGGTTGCTGCCGACGGCGATACGCGATGCGTTGTCGGCCGCGCTCAGGCCGATCTGGCTGATCCGCGTATGCGAAAGCGTGAGCCACGCCATTTCCATCCCACCGATCCCCAGAAGGACGAGCAGCGGGATGCAGAATGCCATTTCGATCATGACGGTCGCGCGCCGGTCGCGAAGCAGCCGCACGCGGCGCATGGCGCGAGCCGCCGCGATGCGGCAGCGGCGAGACGAAAGTTTCATCATTTGCATATGACCTCGCTTGTCGACGAGTCGGCGGCATAAGGCTGGTTGCGAAGGACGGTCGACGACGTCAGCGTCATCTCCTGCGGCTGGCCAAGCATGTTCCACACCGGCAATACCCGGTCGAAGGTCATCGACACGCGATAGAGCACGACGTCGTCGGCGCCACCGTTGCCGCTGGCACCGCGGTCGGCTTCCCAGCTGCCGGAGCTGTTCAGATCCTCGAAGCATTCGCCCGGATCCCAGACGCCATTGCCATTATTGTCGCTCAGCGGCTCAGGCTTGCCGACATCGCTGAAACTTTCATAGGCAAGGCGTTCAAATTCGACGTCGGCGTGACCGAAAACCTCGAGCACCCGCGCCTCGACGCGCGCGTCGAGCGCCGTCTGGTCGTCGGCATAGCTTTCGAGCGTCGACAGGCGTGCTGCCTGACTGACAGCCCCCTGGAGCACCTGCTTGGCATAGAGCTGCCAGCAATAGTCGAAGACGCCCATCAGGAGCAGCAGGAACACCGGTGCCGTCAGGGCGAACTCGATCAACGCGGTCCCGCGCTTGTTGCGGCGAAGGCGGCGGATGAAAGACAGGCGCCGGGTCATTGCGACAGCCTCAACTTGGAAATTTCGCGCGCAATTGCCTGGAAGTTATCGTTGAGCTGTTGGGCATTATTGGCCTGATATGCCTTGCCCGGGGTCGCGCAATTTTGGAGCCTTGTGGTCAACGAGGTCCCGAAGCTGACGACCCAGACAGTGATATTCTTTGCCTTTGCGCGCTCGCAAAGCTGGCTGAAGCGGTTGTTGTGGCGATTGACGGCATCGCTGTCGCTTGTGGCGCCGATGCGCGCGATGACCTGTTCGAGCCCCTGATGCGAATAGTTGGACCGCGGCGTATTCATGTCGCCGTCGGTCATATAGAGAATGTGGCGCGCGATAGGACGGTTGTTGGGCGCCGTGGCGTTTTCGCTGGCGAAAAGCCCTGTCGGCGAGATCATCCGTGCACCCCAGACCATCCCCGAATCATGATAGGTATAGCCGTGCGCCTTCAACTGCCCGATATAGTCGACGAACACTGACCGGTCGGCCGCTTTGAGCGGCGTGAGCTTCATGACCGGCACGGGGCAGGCCCCAAGGTCACCCTTGACCGCCTTGTCCTCGAAACTGTCGACATGGCTCGTGCTGCTCGATGTCGTCGTCGCCGATGAACTTCGGCTGTAGGCAAAATCGGGCAGAAACAGCTTCCATTTGGTCGCGTCGTCTGACGTCGGGACCATGTCGATATCCATGTCATAGGCGCTGCTCGGCGCCGTTGTCGAAGAATTGAAGGCTGTCGTTTGCCGCTCCATCACGCAGCCGTCCCAATTGGCTGTAACATCAACGCCCTTGGTCCCCGTGTCGAGCGTCAGCGCTCCTCCGGACTTGACCGCAGAAACATCGACATCGACCCGGTTCTGGTAGGTGAAGTATGAGAACACCATCACGGGCGGCTCTTTGAGCGTTCCCGGCGTTGAGCGCACATACTCCATCGTCCGCGACTGCAACTGGCATTTGTTGCTTGCCCAATTGTACCGATATTGTTTGTACCGATAGGCTTGGTTTTCGTCGAAGTTCGTAATGCGATTCTGCTCGCCGTCGATATATTGTCCGGTCTGCGTCGACGTCGCGGACCCCGAAGGTGAGGCCGGATCGTCGGGTGGAGGCGTGAGCGCGGAACAGGCTGCGCTGTTGTTCGCATAGCTTTTCCCGCCCTCGTTCGACCATCCGGTAATCGCGCTTACGGGGCCATTTGCAGGGGAGCCATAGGTGGTCGTCCCGCCATTATAGCCGGGAGTGAATGTGGGGACGCGCGACGGAATTGTAACCTTGTCCGACAACCAGCTGGGGTCAGCCGAGTAAAGGACCGATCCGACGTTGACCGTAGCGCTGTAGGGAACAACGCCGAATCGCAGGCGGCCGTCACCGAGCTCAGCCGTGGTCAGCGTGTCAAAAAAGTCGATCGACGCTTCTTTCAGCGCCTCGAGCCGCGAAACCGAGTCGCCCGAATTGACCGTGTCCATCGACCCCGTCACGTCGAGCACGAGCATGACGTCGGCATTCGAGATTTCGAGCTTGGCGGCGCAATTGGCCGTCAGGTCGAAATTTTCGAAACCAAATACATGCATCATCGACGTCGGAAGACGGGCGGTCGCCGTTCCGACGACGTCGGAGGTTCCTTGCGGCTGCGATTCAAAGGTCACGCCCTCGCTGCCATAGACGCTCGCGGGATAGTTGAAGTCGAACATCTTGGCCGCTTCGGCCTTGGCGTCTTCGGTATAGGTCGATGCGCCCATGTAGCGGCGACCCGCGAGCACACCCGCGTCGCAAGCCTGTTGCAGGCGCAATTGCGCCATATAGGCGCGGCCGATGTCGATGCCCGATCCGACGATGCCGACCACAGGTACGATAGCCGCCGCAGTCAGCATCATGGCGTTGCCGCCCGAATCGCGAACCAGTTTCGCTGTCCCTTGCCGCAAGCGGCTGATCCAGGTCCCTCGCATGGTCTAACACCCCTCTTGGGCCAGACGCGCGCCCCACTAGATGCGTGACTGGTATCCGGCACGTAGGGAGAAACTGCTTACCAAAATGCTAATCGGCGAGCGCGAGAACCGCGCAAATCCGCGATTCTGCTTCGATTTGGGACAAGGCCGATCAGTCCATAGCGGTTGATGCACAAAATAGCGCAAGCTGCTATCGGACCTCCATGCCCGCCACTCCCGCATGGCCGCCCGCCAGCACACCCCGCCTGTTCATGGATTCGCCGTTGGCGCCTATGGCCACGCCGGTCGTCGAAGGGGCCGCGGCCCATTATCTGCTGAACGTCATGCGGATGAAGCCGGGCGATCCCATATTGCTGTTCGACAATCGCAGCGGCGAATGGCTCGGTACTGTCGCCGAAGCCGCAAAACGCGCGCTTACTATCCGGATCGAACGGCAGGTGCGCGCAATCGAAGCCGTCCCTGACCTGTGGCTCTGCTTCGCCCCGGTCAAGAAGGCGCGGCTCGACTGGATTATCGAAAAGGCAACCGAGCTCGGCGTCGCACGCCTGCAACCCGTGGTTACCGAACGCACGATCGTCGAGCGGGTCAAGCGCGAACGGATCGCGGCGCAGATTGTCGAGGCCTGCGAACAATGCGGCCGCACAGCCCTTCCCGAACTTGCCGATCCGGTAAAGCTTCCCGCGCTCCTGAAGCACTGGCCTGCCGATCGCGCACTGCTTTTCGCCGACGAGGCAGGCGGGGTCGCGATCGCCGACCTCGACGCACCAGCCCCCGCCGCGATTCTGACCGGGCCGGAGGGTGGCTTCACCGACCGCGAGCGCGACGCCCTGCTGTCGACTGCCGCCACCCGCCGATTGTCGCTGGGCCCGCGGACCCTGCGCGCCGAAACCGCTGCGATTGCGGCGATAAGCCTGTGGATGGCACAGTACGGCGACTGGAACGGAGCCCCCGAGCCGCTTCGTTAGCATGAAACAGGCATGTTCGCGCGAAAGCGCGCTCATGATAGGTCGGGCTAGGGCGATGTCGGTTGCGCGGGGGCGAGCGGTGCCGGCAAAAGTCCCCCCCTGGGGCGGGGCCTTTGCAGGCGACACCCTTTTCGCAGCCACCGCGCCGCTGGCCCCGACACCCGCGATGGCGATCGCCTTCACCGTCACCGTCAACCGATCACCAACGGCCCCGATTGAATTTTATACCGAACCGTCTAAATGCGCGAAATGAGCACGCGCACCGTTTCGGACAGCAACGATCCTATCATCGAGAATCGCGACCAGCTCGCGGCCCCCATGGCAAAGGGCGAAAAGCCCCGCGAACAATGGCGCATCGGCACCGAGCATGAAAAATTCGTCTATCGGGTCAGCGATCACCGCGCGCCCGGCTATGACGAGCCCGGCGGCATCCACGATCTGTTGATGGCGCTTACCCGCTTCGGCTGGGAGCCGGTAGTCGAGGGCGGCAAGGTCATCGCACTGTCGGGCAGCGACGGCACGGTCAGCCTCGAACCGGCGGGCCAGCTCGAACTGTCGGGGGCACCGCTCGAAAATCTCCACCAGACCTGCGCCGAAACCGGTCGCCATCTGAAGCAGGTGAAAGAAGTTGGCGCCGAGCTTGGCCTCGGCTTCCTCGGGCTCGGCATGTGGCCCGACAAGGCGCGCGCCGACCTGCCGATCATGCCCAAGGGGCGCTACAAGATCATGCTCGCCCATATGCCGCGCGTCGGCAGTCTTGGACTCGACATGATGCTGCGCACCTGCACTATCCAGACCAACCTCGACTATGCAAGCGAGGCGGACATGGCGCAGAAATTTCGCGTCAGCCTGGCCCTGCAGCCGCTCGCGACCGCGCTCTTTGCCTCCTCGCCCTTCACCGAGGGCAAACCCAACGGATTCATGTCGTATCGCAGCCACATCTGGACCGACACCGACCCTGCCCGCACCGGGATGCTCCCCTTCGTGTTCGAGGAAGGCTTCGGCTATGACCGCTATGTCGACTATATGCTCGACGTGCCGATGTATTTCGTCTTCCGCGACGGCAAATATATCGATGCTGCGGGGCAAAGTTTTCGCGATTTCCTGAAGGGCGAGCTTCCCGCGCTGCCCGGCGAGCTGCCGCGACAATCCGACTGGACCGATCATCTGTCGACGGCGTTCCCCGAGGTGCGGCTCAAAAGCTTCCTCGAAATGCGCGGCGCCGATGGGGGACCGTGGAACCGCATTTGCGCGCTTCCCGCGCTGTGGGTGGGCTTGCTCTACGATCAGGGCGCACTCGATGCCGCGTGGGATCTGGTCAAGGGGTGGAGCATCGAGGAACAGCAGGCACTGCGCGACGCGGTCCCGCGCGAGGGACTATGCGCCCCCGCGCCGGGTGGCGGAACGCTGGGCGATCTCGCCCACCGCGTACTCGACATCGCCGCCGCCGGCCTTGCCGCGCGCGGCGAGGTCAACTCGATGGGCGATAATGAGGTCGGCTTCCTCGAGCCGCTTCGCCGGATTGCCAAGACGGGCAATTCGCCCGCGCACGACCTGCTCGATCGCTTCGACGGCGAATGGGCGGGCGATCTATCGCGCATCTACGACGAGCTCAGCTTCTGACGGGCGTAACCATTCGCCAAAGTGCAGCAATTTCGCAACACTGTTGACATGAATGTCGACCGGGAACGCGCGAGCGGTTGACGCTGCCCGTTTCGGCGGCCACGCATTGCGCGTTTTTTTACCTCTCCCACCGTCCCATCTTTGTCAGGAAGCTTGCCATGCGCCACTTTCCTTCCGCTATCGCTATATCCGTCGCCCTCGCCTCTGCCGGCTGGGTAGCCCCTGCCGTCGCGCAGGACGCACCTGCCGTTGATCAGGGCGGGCTTGGCGAGATCATCGTCACCGCGCAGCGCCGTGAGGAAAATCTGCAGGACGTGCCGATTTCGATCACGACCGTGTCGGGCGACAAGCTCGACGCGATCGGGGCCGGCGGACAGGATGTGCGCGCGCTTTCGGCCCGCGTCCCCAGCCTCGTCGTCGAATCCTCGTTTGGCCGCACTTTCCCGCGCTTTTACATCCGCGGGCTCGGCAACACCGATTTCGACTTCAACGCATCGCAGCCAGTCAGCCTCGTCTATGACGATGTTGTCCTCGAAAACCCGATCCTGAAAGGCTTTCCGGTGTTCGACGTCGACCGCGTCGAAGTGCTGCGCGGGCCGCAGGGCACCCTCTTCGGCCGCAACACGCCGGCAGGGATCGTGAAGTTCGACTCGGCCAAGCCGACCGACTATCTCAGCGGCTACGGCCGCGTCTCCTATGGTCGATTCAACGCGGTCAACGCGCAGGGCGCGGTCAGCGGCCCGCTCGGCGACAAGGTCGATGTCCGCCTGTCGGCGCTCTATCAGCGTCAGGACGATTATGTCGACAATGTGCTCCCCGGTGGCACCCAGGAAAACGCGCTTGAGGGCTTCGACGAATTTGCGCTCCGTTTTCAGGGGCTCGTCAAGCCGACCGACAATCTCGACATCTTGCTGACGGGCCAGCTTCGCCGCCTCAACGGCACTGCGCGCGTGTTCCGCGCCAATGTCTTCACGCGGGGCGAAAAGGGGCTCAACGAAAATTTCGATCGCTTCCGCGTATCAACCGACGGCCAGAACGAACAGCGCGTGCGCACCGGCAACGCCTCGGCACGCATCACATGGGATCTCGGCCCCGTTTCGCTGATCTCGGTCTCCAGCCTGTGGAAGGGCCACGCCACCTCAGTCGGCGACGTCGACGGCGGCTTTGGCGCCAACTTCCTGCCACCGAACCTCTATGGTCCCGGCGAAATCCCCTTCACTGCCGAGACGCGCGACAGCGTTCCGCACCTGTCGCAATTCACGCAGGAGATCCGGATCGCGAGCAACGGCAACACGCCGGTGAGCTATCAGGCCGGCTTCTTCTATTTCGACGAAGACCTCGACATCGTCAGTGAAAATTATTCGACGCTCGGCGATCCGCTCAATGCGCCCGGCGGCGTCAACATTGTCGTCAGCCAGATGCAGCGCAGCAAGGCCTATGGCCTGTTCGGCTCGCTGACTTGGCAGGCGACCGATCAGCTCAGCATCACCGGCGGCATCCGCTACAATGACGACAAGCGGCGGTACGAGGTCGTGCGCAGCCACGATTCGCAATTCCCGGTCTTCCTGCAGAATCCGCTCGGGACGGTGAACCGCCGCGTCAGCGACAACAATGTGACGTGGGACGCGAATGTTACCTATGCAGCGACCGACGACATCAACCTTTATGCGCGCGTCGCGCGCGGCTATCGCGCGCCGAGCATCCAGGGTCGCATCCTCTTCCCGCCCGCGACCGCTACGCCGCTCGAATCGGGCGTGACGATCGGCGATTCGGAAACGATCACCTCCTATGAAGCCGGGCTCAAGTCGACGCTGCTCGACGGCCGCGCGCGCTTCAACCTGTCGGGCTTTCTCTATGACCTCAACGATGCGCAGCTCACCGCAGTCGGCGGCGGGGTCAATGCGAACCGCCTGATCAACGCGAAGAATGTCCGCGGCTATGGCATCGAGGCCGACCTCGAACTTGCTCCCGTAGACGGCATGCTGCTGACGGCGGGGCTCAGCTACAACCATACCGAGATTCGCGATCCGAACCTGACCACCGCCGCATGTGGTGCGACGCGCGTCGACACCTTCCCCAATGTGTCGCTGTGCACGATCCTCGACCCGATCGTCACGCCCGCCGCGCCTTTCGCGCCTGCGATCGTCAACATCGACGGCAACAGCCTGCCGCAGGCGCCGCGCTGGATCGCGAACTGGACCGCCAAATATGGCGTGCCGATGGGCGACGGCGAGCTCTATGTCTTCACCGACTGGTCCTATCGTTCGAAGATCAACTTCTTCCTCTACGAATCGGTCGAGTTTCAGGACGGCCACCAGCTCGAGGGCGGCGTACGCGTCGGGTACAAGACCGACAGCTTCGACGTTGCGGCCTTTGTCCGCAACCTGACGAACGATAAGTCTGCGGTCGGGGCGATCGACTTCAACAACCTGACCGGCTTCGTCAACGAGCCCCGTATCTGGGGCGTCGAGGCGGGCTTCAAATTCTGATGATCTGATTGTCGGGCGGGCGCTCGCGGGCGCCCGCCTGCATCAGGCGACCGGTCCGACGCGAGGATCGGGTTTCAGCGTTACCAGCGGGCGTGAACGGCCCGACAGCCGCGCGACGAGGCGCGGCAGCGGCGCGTGCTTCTGCGCCCAGTTCCAATAGGCGACATAGGCGGGATCGGCGAGGAGATGCTTCTCCTCTGTCTTTGCGCGCCAATAATAGACGCCCGAGACGCAGCCGAGCAGGATCACGTTGCGCGCCGCCTCGACCCAGCCGCCCGCGGTGACGAGAAAGGGCAGCGACCCGATCCACCAGGTCAGATTCTTGGACACATAGGCAGGGTGGCGCGTGAGGGCATAAGGCCCGTGCGTGATGATCCCGCGATGCGTGAGGTTCGAAAAGCGGATGCCGAAGGCCATCGTCGCCCAGCTATAGACTGCGGTCAGCGCGGCGAGGACGACCGCCCACACCATGAGCAGCGTCTCGTGCCCCGCCAGCCAATGCCCCCAATCGGCACCGCTTACCTGATAGTCAAGCGGCCCACCGTTCATCAGGATGAAGGGCGGATAGCAGACGAGCGCCGCGACCCACGCCATGCCATAGGGATTGGCGGTGCGGATGTGCGAATCGAGCGGCTTCAGCGTCAAGATATAGCCGACCGTCGCGATGTGGACGTCGACGAGATAGAGGAGGTTGATCGTCCAGATCCCCGTCAGATAGGGGTTGGCGAGCACCTCGGTCATAGGCACCGTGACCAGCGCCGAAAAATTGCCGGGCACGATCGACAACATGAAGGCCGTGAAAAAGCCCTTCACCGCCCATGCACGCAGATGGTGGCCGATCGCGCGAGTATCGACCGGCTGTCCAGGCGCGATCAGCCAGCGCCCAAAGGCGTAGCAGCCGTCGCGCGGCTCGATCGCGCGGCGGTCGAGCCACAGCATATAGGGCACCGAAACGAGCAGCAGCCACGGAGCGGCGTACGTCAGAAGGTCCATCGCAAAGGCGTAATTGCCCGTCCAATAATAGCGCATCGTCGCATAGATGAGCGCGATGAGCCCCCAAGTCGCCCAGAGTCCGGCCAATTTCGTGAGACTGATGTCGAGCGTTTCGCGCCACGGTCGTCGCCGCGACCAGTCGATTCCGGTCGACGGGTTGCGGTGCACCTTGTCGACGAAAACCGACCACAGCACCATCGGGATACCGCAAGCCAGCACGCTCGCAAGCGCCGACGCGGGACCGCTGAGCGGGCCGCGGTCTGCCCAGTCGACGCCGAACACTGCGGCAACCTGAGGCGCATAGCGGGCAAGCAACAAATAGGTGAACAGACCGGCAAGCCCCGCAAAACCGACTCCGGCGCTCACCGCCGACTGCGGACGGCGCGCGGGCAGTTCGGCCGAATCGGCGTCGGCCGAAGGGGCAAGAGTGGTGATCTGGTTCACCGCGCCGACCTAGCCAAAAATGGTAAGCAAGCCGTCAATGATGTTCGGCGATTCGCGGCTATTGTCACTTCGAATGTCAGTATTTTTTCCGGTTTGACACCGTTCACCCCATCACGGTTTCGATTCGCCGCGAGTCGGGGGTCAAAGATTCGCCTGCCGCGATTTGGGCTGTTAGGTCGCTGTCCTGTCGGGGCGGAGGGCTCCATCAAAAAATAAGACGGGGTCGTAGCTTGTCTTCGAAATCGACGGGTCTGCGCCAGTGGCGCCAGCGCTTTTCCGCGCTATTTCAGGACCATGAAATATTTGTTCGTACGCGGGGGCACGTTCGTTTTCTGCGTGTCAGTGCGCTTTGGCAGAAACGCGTCGCGTTGATCGGCGGCCTTGTGCTGGTGGCATGGGCCGGCATTACCGCTGCCGTGTTCATCAACCAGCTGCTCACCGCGAACGAGCGTGCAGAGGTTGCGGCGCAGCAGGCCGCTGCCGCCGCCTCGGAAGCACGCATCGCCCAATATCGCGACCGGGTGGGCGAAATTGCCGCCGACCTTGACGAGCGCCAGGCGCAGCTCGAGGATTGGCAACGCAGTTATTTCGGCGCCGACGCCGTGCCGGGCGAGGCTGGCGAGGCGGCTCCGCAAGCCGATGCCGCGCAACCCGCGGTCGAAACGAGCGCGATCGATCCGCGCCTGCCCCCCGAAGCCCAGATTCTCGCGCGCATCGCGGCGCGGCAGGAAGCGCTGTCGGCGCGTTTGCTCGCGGCGGTAAACGAGCGCGCGGCCAAGGCCGAAACCGCCGTCGCGGCGCTCGGCCTCGACCCCAAGACGCTTGTTCGCAACGCCGCGAGCGGTCGCGGTGGTCCGTTCATTCCGGTGCGCGACCGCGACGCGCGCGGAAAGGCGCTCGGCCCGGCATTTGCCGCGCTCGAAGGCGCGCTGTTTCGCATGGAAGTGCTTGAACGCACGCTCGTCGCCGCCCCGTCGGGCAATCCGGCAAATGTGCTGATGATGTCGTCGGGCTTCGGACATCGCCGTGACCCCTTCACCGGCGCGAGCGCGATGCACGCCGGACTCGATTTCCGCGGCCCCGTCGGCACGCCGATCCTCGCCGCCGCCCCCGGCCGCGTCAGCTTCGTCGGCCGCAAGGCCGGCTATGGCAATGTGATCGAGGTCGATCACGGCCAGGGCATGATGACCCGCTACGCCCACTTGTCGGGTTTCACGACCAAGGTCGGGACGCAGGTCACCGCGGGCCAGCAGATCGCCAAAATGGGCTCGACCGGCCGTTCGACCGGCAGCCACTTGCATTTCGAAGTCCGTCTTAACGGCGTCGCGGTCAATCCGCGCCGCTTTCTGGAGGCCAAAGCCGATGTTCTCGAAGTCAAAAACGACGCCCGACAACGTGTCGGCGCCCTCGCAGCCCACCGCGGTGCCCGCTAAGATGGCGACCGGCGCGCGTCACACGACATTTTCGATTCTGGGGTCGGACGTCGTCGTTACCGGCAATGTCGCCGCGAGCGTCGACCTGCACGTCGACGGCAAGATCGAAGGCGACCTTAAGTGCGCCAATCTGGTGCAGGGCGAATCGAGCGAGATCAAGGGCGCGGTCGTCGCCGACACCGCGAAGGTCGCCGGACTGATCGACGGGTCGATCGAAGCGAAGACGCTGATCGTCCATGCCACCGCGCGCATCACCGGCGACGTGACGTACGAGAATATCACCATCGAAAATGGCGGCAAGGTCGACGGCAAGCTCAGCCACCGCCGCGCCGGCGCCGCGGGCTTCGCCAAATCGCCGCCACCGCTTGAGGTTGTGGAGAACAAGTCGGCGACGCTCGGGGCTTGAGGGCGCTGTAAGCCGGCAATTCGCTCCATCGGTCATCCCCGCGAAAGCGGGGGGCCCGGAGCGAGCTTGAGTTGACCCCGCCGCGGCTTCCCGCTTTGGCGGGAATGCAGGAGCGCTTTATCTGCGCGACGAGGCGATGGGCTCGGTGGGACAGGCGGTGCCGCCCGCGCGGCTCAAGGCGACAGGGAACCAATCCGACGCCGCACGTCCGCATATTCTGTCGGTTTAGAGCAAGCGCCTATTCGGCTTCGTCGACGGCGGGCTTGCCGATCTCCGTGACGAGCAGCTTGTCGATCTTGCGCCCGTCCATATCGACGATCTCGAACTTCCAGCCGCGGTCGACGAAGCTTTCGCCTTCCTTGGGCAAATGCTTGAGGATCGCGAGCGCGTGGCCTGCGGCGGTCGCATAGTCGCGGTCATCGTCGAGTTCGATCCCCAGCCGGTCGGCCATCTGGTCGGCGGGCATCGACCCCGCGATGAGCAGGCTGCCATCGTCGCGCTCGACCACAAATGGTTCGCTGCCGATGTCCTGATCCGACGCAAACTCGCCCGCGATCGCCGACAACAGGTCGGCGGGGGTCACAATGCCTTCGAAATGGCCATATTCGTCGTGGACGAGCAGCATCGGCACATCGGCGGCGCGCAGATTTTCGAGCGCGTCCATCGCGTCGACCTGGTCGTGGATGATCTTTGCGGGGCGGGTCAGCCGGTCCAGGTCGATCGATTCGCTGCGGAACAGCGCAGTCGCAATGTCGCGCGCCTGTACGACACCGACAATATCGTCGACCGAGCCGCGCGCGACCGGAAGCCGCGTGTGCGGGCTGGCGAGCAATTTGGCGCGCACCGCGTCGGCGTCGGCACCGACATCGATCCAGTCGACTTCGGTGCGCGGCGTCATCACCTCGCGCACCGGGCGGTCGGCGAGGCGCACGACGCCCGAAATGATCGCGCGCTCGCTTTCCTCGATCACCCCCGATTTCGACGCTTCGGCGACGATCAGGTGAAGCTCTTCGGCGGTCACGCGATCTTCCGATTCGCGGTTGAGGCGCAGCAGCCGAAAGACGAGCGCCGAACTGTTGTCGAGCAGCCAGACGAGCGGCGCCGCGATGCGCGACAGCCATTGCATCGGGAGCGCCATGACAATCGCGATACGTTCGGGCGCGCGCAGCGCGAACTGCTTGGGAACCAGCTCGCCCGCGATCAGCGAGAAATAGGTGGTGATGACGATGACGGTGGCAAACCCTGCGGTCAGCGCAGTGTCGGGATCGAGCCCGAACCAGCGTTCCAGCCGCTCGCCAACCGGCCCACCCAGGCTCGCGCCCGAATAGGCGCCCGCGAGAATGCCGATCAAGGTAATCCCGACCTGCACCGTCGAGAGGAAGCGTCCCGGATCCGCCCCAAGCTCACGCGCGATCCGCGCACCGCTGCTGCCGCGTTTTTCCGCCGCCTGCAGCCGCGGCCCGCGCGCCGACACGATCGCGAGTTCGGACATGGCGAACAGGCCGTTGAGGAGGATCAGCACCGCGATGATCGCGACGTCGGACCAGGGAAAAGGGGTCATCGGGCGGCCCGTCGGCGTTTCGGCGCCCGGCCCCTGTCAGCTTCGGTCATCGCGCTCCTATAGGCGAAGTCGACCGCGATGCAAAACCACCAATCGACAGCGCCCGTCAGCCAAGGTTCAGCCTTGTTTTGGAACCAGTTGCCCGCGCAGTATGTTATCGGATTGTCATGACGCGGGTGCAGGACCGATCCCGCCGTCAGAAAAGGGAGCGACAAGATGAAAAGCAGTATGATCAAGCTCACGATGATTGCCGCAGCCAGCGGCCTGACGCTCGCCGGTTGCGTCACCGATCCCGAAACCGGGCAAAAGCGCATTTCCAACACCGCGATCGGCGGTATCGGCGGCGCACTGGGCGGCTATCTGCTCGGCGACCTGATCGGCGGGCGCAGCGACCGGACCGAAAAGATCGTCGGCGCGGGCATCGGCGCAGTCGCGGGTGCGGGCGTCGGCTATTATATGGACCAGCAGGAAAAGAAGCTGCGCGAACGCACGGCAGGCACCGGCATCGACGTCGATCGTCAGGGCGACGAGCTTGTCCTGAACATGCCGGGCGACGTCACCTTCGATTACAACAGCGCGGTCGTGAAGGGCCAGTTCCGCGGCGCGCTCGACAATGTTGCCTCGACCCTCGCCGAATTCCCCAGCACCTATATCGACGTCTATGGCCACACCGATTCGACCGGCAGCGACGCCTATAACCAGGGATTGTCCGAACGCCGCGCGGCATCGGTCGCCGACTATCTGGCGGGCCGCGGCATCCAGCGCGCGCGCATGGCGACGATCGGCTATGGCGAAACCCAGCTCAAATGCACGCCCGAGCGGACCGAGGCCGATTATCAGTGCAACCGCCGCGTCGAAATCCGCATCGCGCCGGTGACGCAGAACGACGTCAACGCCGCCCGATAATCAAAAAGCAAATCCCTCCCCTTCAGGGGGAGGGTGGTGAGACCTGGCAGCTGGCTGCCTCGTCGCAGCGGGTGGGGGCCATCGGCCTTGCATAAGGCCGATGGCCCCGACCCCCAACCCCTCCCCCGAGGGGAGGGGCTTGATGGTCACCCCAGACTCGGAAAACTTGCCTTCAACCCGTCGATCACGAATTGCGCGGCGAGCGCGGCGAGCAAGACGCCGAGCAGCCGCGTAATCACCGCCTCGCCCTTGTTGCCGATCAGCCGCATCAGCGGTCCGGCAGCGAGCAGCGCAGCGAGCGTCAGCAGGAGGACGAGCAGGAGCGCGCCGAAGATCACCATCGATGCTTCGATCCCGCTGTTCTGGGCGACGAGAAGCATCACCGATGCAATCGACCCCGGCCCCGCGAGCATCGGCATCGCCATCGGAAAGACCGAGACGTCCTCGATCTCTGGCGTCGCGATGACCTTTTCGGCACGTTGCTCGCGGCGTTCGGTCCGCTTTTCGAAGACCATGTCGATCGCGATGATGAACAGCATGATGCCGCCCGCGATACGGAAACTGTCGAGGTCGATGTGAAGGAAGGCGAGCAGCGCCTCGCCGAACATCGCGAAAAAGATCAGGATGGCGCCCGCGATCAAGGTCGCGCGAATCGCCATCGACCGTCGCTGCGCCGCGCTCGCGCCGCTCGTCAGGCTGGCATAGATGGGCGCGCAGCCCGGCGGGTCGATCACGACGAAGAGCGTGACGAAGGCCGAGATGAAAAGGTCGATCACGGCTGCTTCGGCGCCGCCACATTATCGTCGATGACCGTTTCCATTGCGCTGCCGGTCCATAGCCGCACCGTCACGCGCCGCGCCATGTCGGCGGAAACGGTCGAGGTCCAGCTGAGCGTCTGGTCGGGCGACAGGCCGACCGCCATGTCGGCGCCTTCGCCCGCGGTCGTAATCGCTGCGTCGGAGCGCGAGCCGCACACCGCCTGCTTCGTCTCGATGAACTCGGGCGCCGGACGCGGACTTGCCAGCGTGTCGCCATGGTCGAGCACCCAGCGCGTCTCGCCACTCTTCGGATCGCGCAGCCAGACGGTCGTGAAATAGCCGTTCGCCGGACCCTTCTGCCACGCCCCCGTCGTCGCCGCGGCATTGCCGTCGCAGCTGACGTAAACGGCGTGCGGCTGCCATTTGACCGCCTCGGCGGGGTCCTTTTGCGTCTTGAGCCAGTCGCGCGCCCGGACGCGCTGCGGCACGAACATCGCGGCATCGGGGTGCGAGGTTTCGCGGAACGCCGTCCATTGCCCCTTTTCCTGCGCGAGCCGCGCAAAGGCGAGTTCGGCGGCGACGAAGCCGCTCGGATTGGCGGCAAGCGGGCGGCGGTAGAGGTCGCCTTGCGGCGCGCATCCCGCAAGCAGAGCGAACGCCGTCGTCGCCAGAGCCCATCGACGCATCACAAACCCTCCGGATCGGCAAGCCCCGCGCGGCGATGCGCGGCGACGAGCGTGTTGCGGAGCAGGCAGGCGATGGTCATCGGCCCGACACCGCCGGGGACCGGCGTGATCGCGTCGGCCACGACCGACACCTCTGCATAATCGACATCGCCGACAAGCCGTCCCTTCGCTTCGCCCGCCGCGGGCGGCAGGCGGTTGATGCCGACGTCGATCACGACGGCGCCCGGCTTGATCCAGTCGCCCTTGACCATTTCGGCGCGCCCGACCGCCGCGACCACAATGTCGGCGCGGCGCACGCGTTCCGGAAGATCGCGCGTCCGGCTGTGCGCCATCGTCACCGTGCAATTGGCGCCGAGCAGAAGCTGCGCCATCGGCTTGCCGACGAGGATCGAGCGGCCAACGACGATCGCCTCCTTGCCCGAGAGGTCGCCGAGCCGGTCCTCGAGCAGCAGCAGGCAGCCATAGGGGGTGCAGGGCACCATGCCGGGAATCCCCAGCGCGAGCCGCCCGGCGCTCACCGGCGTCAGGCCGTCGACATCCTTGTCGGGGTCGATCGTCGCGACCGCGCGCTGCTCGTCGAGATGAGCGGGGAGCGGCAGTTGCAGCAGGATACCGTCGACGGCATCGTCGGCGTTGAGCGTCGCGAGCAGCGCCTCGACCGCGTCCTGCGTCGCGCTGGCTGGCAGGCGATGCTCGAAGCTCGCCATGCCGGCGGCGAGCGTCGCCTTGCCCTTCGACCCGACATAGACCGCGCTCGCCGGATCGTCGCCGACAAGCACGACCGCCAGCCCCGGGACGCGCCCGGTCGCGGCGCGAAAGGCGGGGACGGCCTCGGCGATCCGCGCGCGCAGCCCCGCGGCAAAGGCCTTGCCGTCGATCACGTGCGCGGCAGTCGCGACGTCACCCGCCATCGTCAGGCGAGCCCCGCCTGCATGCCAAGCTGGTAGAGGTAGTTCATCACCGGCCCCTGCAGGATGATGAGCAGGATCAGCACGACCATCGGCGTCAGGTCGATGCCGCCGAAATCGGGCATGATCCGCCGGAAGGGACGATAGAGCGGCTCGGTAATCCGGTCGAGCACGTGCCAGAGCTGGCCGACGAAATCATTGTGGGTGTTGATGACATTGAAGGCGATCAGCCACGACATCACCGCCTGGACGATGATGATCCACCAAAGGATGTTGAGCAGAATCGCCAGGATCTGGAGGAACATGAGATACAAGGATGGTCTCCGGCCGAATGGTCGATAGCCCGCTTCTTAGCGGTGAATGAGCGTGCCCGCACCCCTTGCGGTGAAAATTTCGAGCAGCATCGCGTGCGGGATGCGCCCGTCGAGGATGACCGCGGCGTCGACCCCGGCGTCGACGGCGGCGACGCAGGTGTCGACCTTGGGTATCATGCCGCCGGTGATCGTGCCGTCGCCCTTGAGCGCATCGACACCCGCGCGGTCGAGATCGGTGAGCAGCGCGCCGCCCTTGTCGAGCACGCCCGCGACATCGGTGAGCAGGAAGAATCGCCGCGCGCCCAAGGCGCCAGCTATCGCGCCCGCCATCGTGTCGGCGTTGATATTATAGGTCGCGCCATCGGCGCCGAGCGCGACGGGCGCGACGACGGGGATGAAATTGTCGTTCGCCAGATTCTTGAGGATCGTCGGGTCGACCGCGACAGGCTCGCCAACAAAACCCAGGTCGACGTGGCGCTCGATCCCCGAATTGGGGTCGGCCTCGGTGCGCTTGACCTTTTCAGCGAGGACGAGGTTGGCATCCTTGCCCGAAATGCCGACCGCACGGCCGCCGAGCCCCGCGATCCAGCCGACGATTTCCTTGTTGATCTTGCCGGCGAGCACCATTTCGGCGACCTCCGCGGTCGGGGCGTCGGTAACGCGCAGCCCGCCGACGAAGGTCGATTCGATCCCGAGCTGTTTGAGCATCGCGCCGATCTGCGGCCCGCCGCCATGGACGACGACGGGATTGATGCCGACGGCCTTCAAAAGCACGACATCCTCGGCAAAGTCGCGCTGCGCCTCGGGGTCGCCCATAGCGTGGCCGCCATATTTGATCACGAAAGTCTCGCCGGCGTAGCGCTGCAGATAGGGCAGCGCCTCGACGAGCGTTTCGGCCTTGGCGAGCAGGTCGGGCATTTTCGAAGGATCGGTCACGGTCATCATCCGGGGTTCCTGGTGTCAAGGCTGCGGCCGAGGGCGACAAGGCCGGTAATCACGAACGGAATCACCGTGATCGACAGCGCGACCTTTGCCAGCATCTGTCCGCCCATCAGGTTGGCGATCGGGAAGACGCCGTAAAAGGCGATCGTCACGAACAGCAGCGTGTCGACGATCTGGCTGAGCGCGCTCGCAATCGCACCGCGGATCGCGAGCCAGGTCGAGGTTCCGGCACTGTCGGTGCGGCCGCGAAGCTTGGAGAAGATCGTGACGTTGAGGAATTGCGACGTACCATAGGCGACGATCCCGGCGGCCATCAGACGCGGGCTTTGGCCGAGTATCATGTCGAACGAGGCCAGCCTTTCGGGCTGCATCTCTGGGGAAGCCGGAAGCGCGAGCACGAGCGCGGTCAGCAGGATCGACAGGATGAGCGGGACGAACCCCCAGAGCACGATGCGGTTCGCGGTCGGCTGGCCGTGGAGTTCGGACACGCTGCTCGACAGCGCAACGAGCATCAGGAAGGGAAAGATTCCTGCCTCGACCGCGAGCCAGTCGCCGAGCGCGACCTGCTTGTTGCCAAGCACGCCCGCAAGCACGACCATCCCGCCATAGACGATCGCAAACAGGAAGAGCGAAGGAGAAAGCGTGCGCGGCAGCGCCGCCGAAGTGGTGTCGGTCATGCCGCCCGATAGTCGCTTTTTCGAGCGCTGGAAAGATGCGGGGTCAATCGGGCGGGTTGTGCCGCGCCAGGAAGCTTTCGATCGCGGCAAGCAGCGTCGACCGGTCGGCCTCGCGCGAAAAATAATGGTCCGCGAGCGGGATGGACACGAACTCGACAGCTTTGCCTTGCCGGCGCATCGCAGCGTACATTTTTTCCGACTGGATATGGTCGACGGTGACGTCTTTCTTGCCGTGAACGAGCAGAAGCGGCGTCTTGATCCGGTCGATGGCGTTGATCGGCGACACCGCGGCAAAATCGGGCGTCATCTTCTGCCACTGGCTGCGATAGAGGCGTTCGCGCATATGTCCGCCGAAATCATTGACCTCGCGCCGCAGATTGGCGACCCCGGCGATCGAGATGGCGCAGCGATACTGGTCGGGATCCTTGGCGATTCCCCACATCGCCGCATAGCCGCCATAGGATGCGCCGACGATGCACACGCGCCTGGCGTCCGCGAGCCCTTCCTTGACGGCCCAGCGCACCCCGTCGCTGATGTCGTCCTGCATCGCAAAGCCCATCTGCCCCTGCCCCGCCAGCTCAAAAGCCGTACCGTAGCCGGTCGAACCACGAAAATTGGGCTGCAGGACGCCATAGCCACGCTCGGCAAGGAACTGCACCCAATAATCATAAGCGAGTTCGTCATGGGCCCACGGGCCACCGTGCGGCATGACGATGAACGGCAGGTCTGCTGCCTCGCGGCGGCGGGGAAGCGTCAATACCGCCTCGATTTCCAGCCCGTCGCGTGCCCGGTAACGTATCATTTTCGACCGCGACAGACGCTTGGTCCCGATCGCTTCATTGACTTCGGCAAGCGGCGTCAATTGTCTTGCCGCGGCGTCGTACAGAAACAGCAGCCCCGGATTGTCGGCTGTTCCGAAATGCACCAGCATTTTCTTGAGGTCGAAGCTGTAGCTGATAATCCGCACCTTCGACGCGGGCGAAGCCGCCTCTAACCACGCCTGATGGCTCGCCATCTCCTCGTCGATCCAGTGCGTCGGCCGGTCGCGGTCACTGGTGCGAACGCCAAGCAGCCTCATCCTGTCGGGCGACAAGACCACGCCTTCGACATTGGCGTCGGCCGCAGCATAGACAGTCCGGATATCGGCACCCGTCGCCAGATCGACCTCGATCAGCGCCGCGCGGCCATTTTCCGCCTCTCTGATGACATGGCCGCGATCGCTGCGCGGGCCAAAGAAATAAGGGATCGTCAACCCCTCGTCATCGCGAAGCCGGGCGCGCTCGATCGCCTTGAACCCGCCTTCGCCGCCCGCGCGGTAGAGCAGCGCCGTCTTGGTCGAATCGTCGTGATAATTGATCCCGTAACGGACATTGCCGAAATTGTCCGCGCCCCAGTGGACCACGCTCGAGCGCCCGCGCTCGACGACGCGCTTCTTGCCCGTCGCGACGTCGACGCGATAGACGGTCGGCCAGAAATCGGGTGTATTGCTATAAACCGAGTTCTGGCCGGCAGCCAGAATCTCCGTGCTGCCGTCCGACGGCACCCAAAGCACGTCGGCGCCATTCTGTCCGTTCAGCTCCCAAAGAAGCTTCGTCAGTTTCCCGGTCTTGCGGCCAAGGCCGACGAGCCGCGAAATATACCAATTCTCCCCCTCGACGGGACGCAACGCGTAGGTCGACAGGATGATGTCGTCGTTGCCGACCCATTGCAGCCAGCCGATCTCGGTCTGGTCGGGGACCTGGACCGTCACATTCTTGCTGATGTCGTCGGAGAGCGGAACGATGACGATGCGCTGCTCGCCCCCGACAGCGAACAATCCCGCCAAATGCGTGCCGTCCGGCGAAAGCGTAGCCTTTTCGACAAAGGGCAGTCGCGCGAACGCAGCGACCGGTAATGGACCGGCATCGGACCGCGCCGCCGGTGTCGCGGTCGCAGTGGAATCATTTTCGGCATCATGAGCCGACGCCAAGGCCGGACCAGCCAATAACGACAGCGCAATCAACAAACGCAGCATGGCACCCCCAAAGCGCCGACTTTCCATAGAATATTTGTCTTGCCTAGCCCTCTTGCTCCGTCGCCAAACACGTTTAGACAGGCGCATTATCTTTGCGGGGGACGCACGAAAATATGGAACGCCTGATCGGTTTGCTCGGCATCGTCGCATTGCTCGCGATCGCCGTGGCTTTTTCGTCGAACCGGCGCTGGATCCGCCTGCGCGTCGTCGTTCCCGCCTTTCTGTTACAAGCCGGATTCGCGCTGCTCGTCCTCGGAACGCCATGGGGGCGCAATGTCATCCAGGCGATGTCGAACGGCGTAACCAACCTGCTCGGCTATGCCAAGGCGGGCACCGATTTCATCTTCGGGCCGCTCGCTTCGCCCGAAATGGGCGCGAACAGCTTTGCGATCGCGGCGCTGCCGGTGATCATCTTCTTCGCCTCGCTCATCTCTATCCTCTATTATCTCGGCATCATGCAGCTGGTGATCAAATGGGTCGGCGGCGCGATCCAGAAGATTACGGGGATCACCAAGGTCGAAAGCCTGGGCGCGGCGGCGAATATCTTTGTCGGCCAGTCCGAAAGCCCGCTCGTCATCCGCCCCTATCTCGCCGGCCTCACGCCCTCGCAGCTTTTCACGATCATGAGCGTCGGCATGGCGGGCGTCGCGGGGACGATCCTGGGCGCCTATGCCAGCATGATCGGCGCGCACCTGCTGCCCTATCTGCTCGCCGCGAGTTTCATGTCGGCGCCGGGCGGCATCCTGATGGCCAAGATCATGATGCCCGACGATCCCAAGGACCTCGGCGTCGAGCCCGTGATCATGCCCGAGGCAAGCCATGACGAGGAAAAACCCGCGAACATCATCATGGCCGCGGCGCAAGGCGCGCAGACCGGCGTCAAGCTGGCGGTGGCGGTCGGCGCGATGGTGCTCGCCTTCGTCGCGCTCGTCGCGCTCGCCAACGGTCTGCTCGCGGGGGTCGGCAGTTGGTTCGGCTATCCCGACCTGTCGTTCCAGGCCGTGATCGGGGCGATCTTCCGCCCCGTCATGTGGCTGATGGGCGTGCCGTGGGAAGAAAGCGCAATTGTCGGCGGGCTTTTCGGGACCAAGGTGGTGCTCAACGAATTTGTCGCCTTCATCGACCTGGGGCAGGTCCAGCAGGGACTTTCGCCCGCGGGAATTGCTATCGCGACCTTCGCGCTGTGCGGCTTCGCCAACTTCAGCTCGATCGCGATCCAGATGGCCGTGACCGGGGGCCTCGCACCGAACCAGCGGCCGATGATCGCGAAGCTGGGGCTGAAGGCGCTGCTGGCGGGCAGCATGTCGAACCTGATGTCGGCTGCGCTCGCGGGATTGATGCTGGGGCTTGTCTAGGGTCGGGCCCCAGGGTCAGGACACTAGGGGCGAGCGGGCGCCTTGCACCGGCGTTCGAGCCCCACCCCTTTCAGGAAACCGCGCCGAACCGTCCCGGCATAGACTGCGACGGCATAGCGCTTGCGCTCGGCATTGGCACCGGTGATCTCGCCAATCAGGCCGCCGAAGGGAATGAACGAACCCGCCACCGTGCCCGCGACACGGCCCGCCGTTTGCTCGCGCTTTTTCGCGCGGCTTTTTTCGACCTGGGCGTTGACGTCAGGACCGAGGACGGCGTCGAGTTCCTCGATCTCGCGAATGATCGCCGAACAACGCGCCAGCCCGTCGAGCGAATAGGGATCGTCCTGAATGGCGAGCAGCTTGGGCGGCACTTCCTTGCCGTCGAAGGGCTCGGTCACCGAATTGGCGGTGTCCTTGATAACCGGGTCTTCGGGTGCGCCTTGTTGCGCGGCGGCCGGAAGGGCCAGCGCAAACGCTGCGATGCAACCGCTGAAGGCAATCAAGATGCGCATGGCCGGTCTCCGTGGCTGGAGATATGATCTTACGCCTCACAGTCCGCGATACAAGGGTGGCGCGTCACCGCGTCGGAACGGGCGCCTCGCCGGTCCAGTCGTAAAAGCCGCGCCCGGCCTTTCGGCCGACCCAGCCCGCCTCGACATATTGGACAAGCAGCGGCGCGGGGCGGAATTTGGGGTCGCCGGTGCCGCTGTGCAGAACCCGGATGATTTCGAGGCAGGTGTCGAGCCCGATGAAGTCGGCAAGCGTCAGCGGCCCCATCGGATGATTGAGACCGAGGCGGCAGCCGGTGTCGATATCCTGCATCGTCGCGACGCCTTCACCCAGCGCGAATACCGCTTCGTTGATCATCGGCATCAGCACGCGGTTGACGATGAAGCCCGGCGCGTCGTTCGCATGGACGATCTCCTTGCCGAGCCCGCGCCCGAACGCCTCGACCGCGGCGAGCGTTTCGTCGCTCGTCGCGAGGCCGCGGATCAGCTCGATGAGCCCCATCACCGGGACGGGGTTGAAGAAATGCACCCCGATGAAGCGCGCCGCATGGGGCGCTGCCTGCGCGAGGCGGGTGATGGGAATCGAGCTGGTGTTCGAGGCGAGTATCGCGCTGTCCGACAGATGCTGCCCGACACTCGCAAAGATCGCGCGCTTGACTTCCTCGCGCTCGGTCGCCGCCTCGATGACGAGGCCGGCAGGGGCAAAGGCGGCATGGTCGGCCACCGGCGTGATGCGCGCGAGCAGCGCCTCGGCGGCCGCCCCGGTCATTTTTTCCTTTGCGACGAGGCGGTCCAGCGCCTTGGCGATCCCCGCCTTGCCCGCTTCGGCGCGCGCAAGGTCGATGTCGGAGAGCAGCACGTCATGTCCGGCGCCCGCCGATACCTGCGCAATCCCCGCGCCCATTTGCCCCGCACCGATGACGCCGACGATCATTTTGCCCTCCGGAAATATATGCCCATCCACGTCATCCCGGCGCAGGCCGCGATGACGAAACGAAAGGCTGCCCTAGGTGATCGTTCGCCCTCGTCAAGGGGCCGAACGGAACTCGGTCGCCTCGGCAAGGATCAGCGCGAAGGCGGGATCGACATCGTCCCAGCTCGCAAGCGGCGTCCAGCCGCCCGCGCGGAGCAGCAGGCTGGCGTCGCGCGGACCGTATTTGTGGCTGTTCTCGCTGTGAATCGTTTCGTCCTTCGCCATCGCATAGCGGCGCCCGTCGACGCCGAATTCGACGTCGCAATCGGCGACAAGGTGCATTTCGATCCGCGCATGGACGTCATTCCAGACCGCGCGGTGCGAGAAATTCTCGACCGGGATGTCGCCGCCCAGCTCGCGGTTGATGCGTTCGAGCAGATTGAGGTTGAACGCCGCGGTGACCCCGGCCGGGTCGTCATAGGCGCGTTCGAGCAATGCGACATCCTTGATGCGGTCGACCCCGATCAGCATCAGCGCGCCGTCGCCAAGCGTAGCGCGCCAGTTGCGCAGCAGGTCGACCGCGGTGCGCGCGACCATATTGCCGATCGTGCTGCCGGGAAAGAAGCCGAGCTTGGGCAGCGGACAAATCTCGCGCGGCAGTTCGACGCGCTGGGTGAAATCGGCCTCGACCGCATAGACGGGGAGACCGGGGAAGCGGGACGCGAGCCCGGCCGCGCTGTCGCGCAGGAAATCGCCCGAAATGTCGACGGGAACATAGGCCGAGGGCGCAATGGCTTCGAGCAGCAGCGGCGTCTTGGTCGAGCTGCCCGAGCCGAGTTCGACGACGGCACGCCCCGCACCGATCGCCTCGGCAAGTTCGGCCGCGTGGCGGCGCAGCAATTCGGTCTCGCTGCGCGTCGGATAATATTCGGGAAGCGCGGTGATATCCTCGAACAGCGCCGAGCCGGTGGTGTCGTAGAACCAGCGCGCGGGGATCGCCTTTGGCCGTTGCGACAGGCCCGCATGCACGTCGGCGCGAAAGGCGACGTCGACCCCTGCATCGTCGGCCGATACCTGGCGGAGATTGCGCACGACGCCCATGTCACAGATCCTTTGCGAGCCGCAGGCCGGTGAACTGCCAGCGCTGGTGAGGGTAGAAGAAGTTGCGATAGGTCGCGCGCATATGGCCGCGCGGGGTCGCGCAGCTGCCGCCGCGGAGCACGAACTGGCCGCTCATGAACTTGCCATTATATTCGCCGACCGCGCCCGGCGCGGCGCGAAAGCCCGGAAAGGGGCGATAGGCGCTGCCCGTCCATTCCCACACGCTGCCGAACATTTGTTGCAGCCCGGTGTCGCCCGCAGCCGCAGCCGGTTGCACTGGCGCGGCGTCGTCGAGTTGGTCACCGTCCAGCGGGTCGAGTGCCGCCGCCGCGGCTTCCCATTCAAATTCGGTCGGCAGCCGCGCGCCCGCCCAGCTTGCGAAGGCATCGGCCTCGAAAAAGCTGATATGCGTCGCCGGCGCCGCGGGATCGATGTCGCGCCAGCCCGACAGCGTGAAATACTGGCCGTCGCGCCAATAGGCGGGGGCATCGACCGCTTCGGACTGCACCCACGCCCAGCCGTCGCTGAGCCAGAGCGACGGCGTTTCATAGCCGCCGTCGTCGATGAACTGCTGCCACTCGCCGTTGGTCACGGGGCGGCTCGCGAGCGCGTGCGGCGTCAGAAGCGCCTCGTGGCGCGGGCCTTCGCAGTCGAAGGCAAAGCCGTCGCCGCCATGGCCGAGGGAGATGACGCCTGCCTCGCCCTCGATCCATTTCATGGCGGAAAACTGCGTAACTTCACACGCAATCGGCGTTTCCCCCATCGCCGGACCGAGCGGATTTTGCGCGAAGAGATGCTTGATGTCGGCGAGCAGCAATTCCTGATGCTGCTGTTCGTGGTGGATACCGAGCTCGACGAGCGCGAGCGCCGCGGGTGACAGGCCCGGAAGCGCGCGGCCCAGCGCCGCATCGACATGCGCGCGCCATTCGCGCACCGCGTCGAGCGACGGGCGCGTCAAAAGCCCGCGGTGCGGGCGCGCGTGGCGCGGCCCCTCGGCCTCATAATAGCTGTTGAAGAGATAGGGAAAGCGCTCGTCGAAGAGGCGATAGCCCGCGACATGATCGCGAAGGACAAAGGTTTCGAAAAACCATGTCGTGTGCGCGAGGTGCCATTTGGCGGGCGAGGCGTCGTCCATCGACTGCGCGCTCGCATCGGCGTCGGACAAGGGCGCCACGAGGTTGAGCGACAGCCGCCGCGTCGTGGCAAGCCGCCGCGCCAACGCCCCGTATTCGAGCGCTGTTCGGGACTTTGCATCGGTCTTGCTGGCCATGGTCGAATAATCCCCCGAGGAGCGATTCGGTTTCGTTACGCGGCCCGACTATGGTTACACGGCATTCCGATGTCTAGAACAAACAAAGAACATTTAGCGCGTCGCGCCGGGCTTCCACAAAATGTCGCCGCTTCCTGCGGCGTTGACGTGCCGCGCCATCACGAAAAGATGGTCGGACAGGCGGTTGAGATAGGTGAGCGCAGCCGGGTTGAGCGTGCGACTTTCGGCAGCGGCGACCGCGGCGCGTTCGGCACGCCGGGCGGCCGCGCGCGCGACATGCAGCCGCGCCGCAGCCTCGCTTCCGCCCGGCAGGATAAAGCTTTTGAGCGGTTCGAGCGCGCCGTTCATCGCGTCGATCTCCTCTTCGAGCCGCGCGATCTGGCTGTCGACGATCCGCAGCGCCATGTCGTGCGGACCGAAGCCCAGCACGGGATCGGGCGGCGTTGCAAGATCGGCGCCGAGGTCGAACATCTCGTTCTGGATACGCACCAGCTTCGCGTGATGCCCGCCGTCGGACGTCAGCGCGGCGGCGGCAAGGCCGATCAGGCTGTTCGCTTCGTCGACGTCGCCGATTGCCGCCATCAACGCCGCCGATTTGGCGATGCGCGACCCGTCGGCGAGCCCGGTCGTCCCGTCGTCGCCGGTGCGCGTGTATATCTTGTTGAGCTTGACCACGCGGTCGCTTGGCTCAGCTGCTCGCGGCTGTAACGCCGATGATGACGAGCAGGATGATCGTGATCGCCTGCCATTTGACGCGCGCCATCATCATGCGATTTTGCGCGACCTGATTTTCGTGGACGGTGCCGTCCATCGCGGCGCGATGCCCCTGTGCGAAATGGAAGAGTCCGCGCGCGAGCGCGAAGAGGACGAGGCCGGCCGCGACAACGACCGCGAGGACGAGCAGGATTTGCATGCCCCCTATCTAGGGCATTTGCAGCGAATATCCAGTGGGAAGCCGTGCGGCGAGAATATCGGCGGCGAGCGCGATGCCGTCGGCGCCGCCGTCGCGCAGCGATGCGAGCGATGCCGCCGCGTCGCGCTTGGCGAGCCTTTTGCCGTCGGGACCGATAATCAAGCCATGGTGACGATAGACAGGCGTCGGAAGCCCGAACAGCGCCTGGAGCAGCCGGTGGACGTCGGTCGAGGCGACAAGGTCGGCGCCGCGGACGACATGCGTGACGCCCATTGCGGCATCGTCGAGCGTGCTCGCGAGGTGATAGCTCGCGGGCGCGTCCTTGCGCGCGAGGACGATATCGCCGTGCGCGCACGGATCGGCGCGGCGCATCCCCTGCCCCTCCTCTTCCCAAGCAAGGTCGCCCGCGACCGCTGCGGCATGCGCCATGTCGAGCCGCCAGCAATGCGGCTCGTCGGCGAGGCGCAGTTCGCGCGCGTGCGCGCCGAGCATCCGGCAGGTGCCGGGATAGACAGCCCCGGCGGGGCCATGCGGCGCCGCGACGCTCGCGGCGATGTCGGCGCGCGTGCAGAAACAGGGGTAAACGAGCCGGCGCGCGCGCAAATCGTCGAGCGCCGCGGCATAATCGCCGAGCTGCGCCGATTGGCGCAGCGGCGCCCCGTCCCAGTCGATCCCGAGCCAGGCGAGGTCGCGCAGCCCCGCCTCGACATATTCCTCGCGCGAGCGCGCGCCGTCGATGTCATCGATGCGGAGGCGGAAAATCCCGCCCGCACGGCGCGCCGCATCATGCGCGATCAGCGCGCTATAGGCGTGGCCCAAATGCAGCTCACCGGTCGGGCTGGGCGCGAAACGCGTCAGCATGAGTCGCCGCCCGACTCCAGATACTGTGGCATCAACGCCACAATCATTCCATATGTTGAGGCAGATGCCCCCTTGACGCGCGAGTCAGATACGTCATGTAATGATGCTGTCACTCGGGAACGGCAGTGGCGCGCCATCCCGCGCAGCATAGGGGGCAGCGTCCAAAAGCCATGTTCCATCCCGATCTCGCCCGGCATCCCGATTCCTGTCCGGCCCTCGTTCTCAACGCCGACTATACGCCGCTCAGCTATTATCCCTTGAGCCTGTGGCCGTGGCAGACGGCGGTCAAGGCGGTTTTCCTCGACCGCGTCACCATCGTCGAAAATTACGAGCGCGAAATCCATTCGCCGACGCGCACGATGCCGATCCCCAGCGTGATCGCGCTGCGCCAATATGTGAAGCCGTCGCAGCATCCGGCGTTCACGCGCTTCAACCTGTTCCTGCGCGACCGTTTCGCGTGCCAATATTGCGGGTCGGGCAGGGACCTGACCTTCGACCATGTCGTCCCGCGCCGCCTCGGCGGCCGCACGACGTGGGAAAATGTCACCACCGCCTGCGCGCCGTGCAACCTCAAGAAAGGCGGGCGCACCCCGGCGCAGGCGCATATGCCGATCTATCGCCAGCCGTGGCGCCCGACGAGCTGGCAGCTGCAGGACAATGGCCGCGCCTTTCCGCCGGGTTACCTCCACGAAAGCTGGATCGACTGGCTCTATTGGGATGTCGAACTGGAGGGGTAGCAGGCCGCGCGATATAATGGACCAAAGCGCGATGCCGGCGCATAATCGAGGCCGTGAGAAAGCCGCCAGGCGCGCACAAAAGCTGCGCGCATAGCTATGCGCCGCTTGACCCTGTGCCTTCGCAGGTGCAGCAAAGACGCATTATGGGCCCACCTATCCAGATTTCGCAGAATCCCGACATTCGTTATCTCGGGCGAATCCTCGGCGACGTCATTCGCGCCTATGGCGGCGACAAGCTGTTCCGTCAGACCGAATATATCCGTTCGTCGAGCGTCGACCGGCATCGCGGCATCGCGGGGGCCGAGGCGATCGACCCGGGGCTCGATGCACTCAGCCTCGACGACACCATCGCTTTCGTCCGCGGCTTCATGCTTTTTTCGATGCTCGCCAATCTTGCCGAGGACCGGCAGGGCGTCGCTGCCGAGCCCGAGGCGACCGTCGCCGCCGCGCTCGACAAGCTGAAGGCCGACGGGATCGACAGCGAAGCGGTCGCCGCGCTGCTCGGCGCCGGGTTGATCGCGCCGGTGCTCACCGCGCATCCGACCGAGGTGCGCCGCAAGTCGATGCTCGACCACAAGAACCGTATTGCCGAGCTGATGCGGATGCGCGACGCAGGCGCCGACGAGACGCCCGAAGGCGATGTGATCGAGGATGCGATCCGGCGGCAGGTCGTGCTGTTGTGGCAGACGCGCCCGCTGCGCACCGAAAAATTGTTCGTCGCCGACGAGATCGACAATGCGCTGACCTATTTGCGCGACGTCTTCCTGCCGGTCGTGCCGAAGCTTTATGCGCGCTGGGAAAAGGAGCTGGGGCAGCGCCCCGCGAGCTTCCTGCGCGTCGGAAGCTGGATCGGCGGCGACCGCGACGGCAATCCCTTTGTCACCGCCGAGACACTGAAGCTCGCGACGAGCCGCAATGCCGCAGCGGTGATCGGCCATTATATCGACGCGGTCCACGCGCTCGGCGCCGAGCTGTCGGTATCGGCGAGCCTCGCGCCCGTCCCCGACGCGGTGATCGCGCTCGCCGAAGCGAGCGGCGACACTGCGCCGAGCCGCAGCGACGAGCCCTATCGGCGTGCGATTTCGGGCATCTACGCGCGGCTGTGCGCGACCTATTCCGCGATCGTCGGCAAGGCGCCGCCGCGGCCGTCGGCGCTCGCGGGCGATGCCTATGCCGCGCCGGGCGATTTCCGCCGCGACCTCGTCACCATCGCGAACGGCCTGTCGGCGAGCGGCGAAGGCCAGCTCGGCGGCATCGGCGCACTCGGGCGGCTTATCCGTGCGGTCGAGGTCTTCGGATTCCACCTCGCGACGCTCGACATGCGGCAGAACAGCGCGGTCCACGAACGCGTGCTCGCCGAACTGCTCAAGGTCGCGGGGGTGTGCGACGATTATCTGGCGCTGGACGAAGCGGCGCGCGTCGCGCTGCTCACCGCCGAGCTGCAGAGCGACCGGCCGCTCGCCGCGCAATGGCACGAATGGAGCGAGGAGACCGCGGGCGAACTCGCGATCGTCCACGCCGCCGCCGAAGTACGCGCGCGGCTGGGCCAGGATGCGATCTGCCAGTGGATCATCTCGATGGCGCAGGATCTGTCCGACCTGCTCGAGGTGCATGTCCTCGCACGCGAAGGCGGGCTGTGGCGGAGCGGCACCGACGCCGGCGCGGGCAACCTGATGGTCGTGCCCTTGTTCGAGACGATCGACGATTTGAGCCGCGCGCCCGACATCATGCGCCGCTATTTCGCGATGCCCGAGGTCGGCCCGCAGGTCGGGGTGCGCGGGCATCAGGAAGTGATGATCGGCTATTCCGATTCGAACAAGGACGGCGGCTATTTCACCTCGACCTGGGGGCTGCATCAGGCGTCGCAGGCGCTGACCCCGGTGTTCGAGGAAGCCGACACCGCGATGCAGCTTTTCCACGGCCGCGGCGGCGCGGTCGGGCGCGGCGGCGGCAGCGCCTTTGCCGCGATCCGCGCGCAGCCCGCGGGCACGGTGCAGGGACGCATCCGCATCACCGAACAGGGCGAGGTTATCGCCGCCAAATATGGCACCGTCGACAGCGCCGCGACAAACCTGGAGGCGATGGTGTCGGCGAGCCTGCTCGCGAGCCTCGAGCCCGAGAGTCTTGGCGGCGATGCGAGCGAGACCTTTACGGCCGCGATGGACGCTTTGTCGGACACCGCCTTTGCCGCCTATCGCGACCTTGTTTATGGCACCCCGGCGTTCAAGGATTTCTTCCGCGCGATGACGCCGATCGCCGAGATCGCGACGCTCAAGATCGGATCGCGCCCGTCGAGCCGCAAGAAGAGCACGGCAATCGAGGATCTGCGCGCTATCCCCTGGGTGTTCAGCTGGGCGCAGGCGCGCACGATGCTGCCCGGCTGGTACGGCACGGGCGAGGCGTTCGCGGCGTTCGACGATCAGGCGCTGCTTGCCGACATGGCGCAAAGCTCGCCCTTCTTTGCCGCGCTGCTCGGAAACATGGAGATGGTGCTCGCCAAGTCCGACATGGGTATCGCGGCGCGCTATGCCGAGCTCGCGGGCGAGGTCGACGGACATGATGCGATCTTCGCGCGCATCCGCGACGGCTGGCACCGCGCGCACGACGGGCTGCTCAAGATCACCGGCCAGTCGCGGCTGCTCGAAAAGAACCCGGCGCTCGAAGCGTCGATCCGGCTACGACTTCCCTATATCGAACCGCTCAACCTTTTGCAGATCGAGCTGATGAAGCGTCACCGCGCGGGCGAAACCGACCCGCGCATCGCCGAGGGCATCCAGCTGACGATCAACGCGATCGCGACGGCGCTGCGGAACAGCGGGTAGAGAATTCCTCTTCCGTCATCCCGGCGAAGGTGTGTGGGCGCTCCGGCTATTTCGAGATGATCCGCACCTCGCCCTTTGACGCCGCGCCGTCGGGGCGGAAGTCGATGGTGAAGGCGTCGCCATCCTCGTCGGTGCCCGACAGGCTGTTGCCGCTGCGCGTCACGGTCTTGCCCTTTTTGGCGAATTCGGCGGCCATCCAGTCGGCCGCGACCGCAGGCGTCGCCGGCGAGGTGAAGCCGAGCGTCACCGTCGCCTTTGCACCGTCCTTCCGGTCGCGGGCGTTGACGTCGACCTTGGTCACCTTGCTGTCGGGGTAGAGCGAAACGCCGTCGATATCGAAATCGCCCTCGACATCGAGGTCGACGAAATCGGGTATATCGATGTTGATCGCAACCTTGTCGCCGCCGATGCGAACCTTGCCGCCGTCCTTGCCCGAGGTGATCTCGACATTGCCGCCATCGCCGCCCGCGTTGATAGAGACGTCGGGGATGTCGCCCTTTGCTTCGGATTTCTCCTCCTGCCCGCACGCGGCGAGGAGGAGCGTCGGGACAATCAGATAGGCGAAACGCATGACGGGTCTCCTTGGTGAGTTAGTTAAATAATACACCAAGGAGCGAGGGAGTCAATTGCGCCGCACACCGTCATTGCGAACCCGGCAACGCCGGGTGAAGCAATCTACAGCGGGCAGCGCGACAATCGGTTGGCTGGAGATTGCTTCGCTTCGCTCGCAATGACGTGATCGCCTCAGGCGTCTATGCTCGTCCGCACATCGCCATGCACGAGTCCGCCGTCGACGGTGATCGTGTCGCCGACGACGTAATCGCCCGCCTTTGACGCGAGGAAGATGGCCGCGCCGGCCATGTCCTCGGGCACACCGATGCGCTTCGTCGGGATCGCTTTCGCGACCGCATCGCCATGGTCGCGCGCGGCCTTATTCATGTCCGACTGGAAGGCGCCGGGGGCGATGGCGGTGACGAGGATATGATCCTGCACGAGCCGCGCCGCCATGCGCTTGGTCAGATAGAGGATCGCCGCCTTCGACGCATGATAGCTGTACGTCTCCCACGGATTGAGGCGCATGCCGTCGATCGAACCGATGTTGATGACCTTTGCCGGACGATCGTGGGTACCGCCCGCCTTGAGCAATCCGTGGAGCGCCTGCGTCAGGAAGAAGGGCGATTTGACATTGATGTCCATCACCTTGTCCCAGCCCGCTTCGGGAAAGCCCTCGAACGGCTCGCCCCAGGCCGCGCCGGCGTTGTTGACGAGGATGTCGAGGCGTTCCTCGCGCGCTTCGAGTTCCTTGGCGAGCGCGCGGCAGCCTTCGACGGTCGACAGATCGACGGGCAGGCCTATGACCTTGCCCGGATAGCGCGTTTCGAAATCCGCGACGGCTTCCTCAATCTGCGCGGTCTTGCGCGCCGAGATGTAAACGCGCGCAGCGCCCGCGGCGAGATAACCCTCGACGATCATCTTGCCGATCCCGCGCGAGCCGCCGGTGACGAGTGCGATGCGGCCGTCGAGGCCGAACATGTCCTGGAGGTTCATTGTGGCTTCTCCTCTGTAGCCCCTTCCCTTCAGGGGAGGGGTTGGGGCGGGGCTTCGCGGGGTTGCGCAGACTTCGATGCCTACCCCGCTGCGACTAGGGAACAAGTTCCCAAGTCTCACTGCCCCTCCCCTGAAGGGGAAGGGCTTTCGGTCGCTCAGTAGCCGTTCATCCGCGCGACCTGGTCGATGTGATAATGCACGTCGCCCATATATTCGGCGAGCGCGCGGTCGCGTTTCATATAGAGGCCGATGTCATATTCGTCGGTCATGCCGATGCCGCCGTGCATCTGGACGCCCTCGCGGACGGCAAGGTTCGCGGCGCGACCGGCCTTGGCCTTGGCGACCGAGACCATCAGCCTTGCGCCCTCGCTGCCCTCGTCGAGCAGTTGCTGCGCCTTCATGACGGTCGCGCGCGCGACTTCCATCTCGCCATAAAGATGCGCGGCGCGGTGCTGGAGGCCCTGGAACTCGCCGATCAGCTTGCCGAACTGCTTGCGCTCCTTGAGGTAGGTGACGGTCATGTCCATCGCGCCCTGCCCGACGCCCACCATTTCGGCGGCGGCGCCGGTGCGCGTCGCGGCGAGCAAGGCGTCGAGGATGTCGCCGCCCGCATCGACCTCGCCGATGACCGCGTCGGCATCGACTTCGACGCCGTCGAGGGTGACGTGGCTCGCGAGGCTGGAGTCGACGAGGCGGCGCGGGTCGGCGGTCATGCCCTTGGCATCCTTGGGCACCGCGAACAGCGTGATGCCGCCGTCGGTCTTCGCCGCGACGATGCTCATGTCGGCGACATGGCCGTGGAGGACGAAGCTCTTCTTGCCGTTGAGGCGGAAGCCGTTGCCGCTGCGCGTCGCGGTCGTCGCGATGCGGTCGGGACGGTGCTTGGCGCCCTCGTCGATCGCGAGCGCAACGATCGCCTCGCCGCCCGCAATCGCGGGAAGCCAGCGGCCCGCCTGCGTGCCGCCTGCCTTGGCGAGCGCGGCGACTGCGCCGACGCTGGTCGAAAGGAAGGGCGAGGGGGTGAGGTTGCGGCCGATTTCCTCGAGCACGATACCCGCCTCCAAATGCCCCATGCCGAGGCCGCCATGCTCCTCGGGAACGAGCATGCCCGGCAGGCCCATTTCGGTGAACTGCGCCCAGAGGTCGCGCGAGAAGCCGGTGGCGTCGGAACTGTCGCGGAGCTTGCGAAGGTGCGACACCGGTGCCTGTTCGGCCACGAAAGGCGCAACGCTGTCCTTGAGCATCGCCTGGTCGTCATTGTGATAGAGCGGCATGTCTTGTCTCCTAAGCCCCTCCCCTTCAGGGGAGGGGTTGGGGTGGGGGCTGTCGATGTAGCGCAAGGCCGATGGACCCCACCCGCTGCGACTAGGGAGCAAGCCCCCCAGTCTCGCTGCCCTCCCCTGAAGGAGAGGGCTTGATTCCTTCTACGCCCCCGGCAGGTCGAGGATACGCTTGGCGATGACGTTGAGCATGACCTCGCTCGTCCCGCCCTCGATCGAATTGGCCTTGGTGCGCAGCCAGGACCGCGCACGCGCGCCGCCCTTGCTTTCGTCGCTGTCCCATTCGAGCGCATCGGCGCCGCCGCCTGCCATGACGAGTTCGTGGCGGCGCTTGTTGAGCTCGGTCCCCACATATTTCATCATGTTCGAACTGGCGGGATGCGCGCGGCCGGTTTTCCACATGTCCATGAAGCGCTCGCCCATCGCGCGATAGGCGAAGACGTCGGTGTCGAACGCCGCCATTTCGGCGCGCAGGATCGGGTCGTCGAGTTCGCCATTGGCGTTAAGCCCGAGCGATTTGGCGAACAGCGCGCCGACGCTGATCATGTCGCCGCCCGCGCCGCCGCCCGAGATCATCTCGCGCTCGTGGCCGAGCAGATATTTGGCGACGTCCCAGCCGCGATTGACCTCGCCGACGAACTGGTCCTTCGGCACCTTCACATCGTCGAAGAAGGTTTCGCAGAACGGGCTGTTGCCCGAAATCAGCAGGATCGGCTTGGTCGACACGCCTTCGCTTTCCATGTCGAAAAGCATGAAGGTGATGCCCTGATATTTGTTCGTCTTGTCGGTGCGGACGAGGCAGAAGATCCAGTCGGCCTTGTCGGCATAGCTCGTCCAGATTTTCGAGCCGTTGACGACCCAATGGTCGCCCCCCACTGGATCGGAAACTTCTTCGCCAAAGGTCTGCAGGGAGACGAGGTCGCTCCCCGCGCCGGGCTCCGAATAGCCTTGGCACCAGCGGATTTCGCCGCGCGCAATCTGGCCCAGATAATGGACCTTCTGTTCCTCGGTGCCGAATTTGAGGAGCGCGGGGCCGAGCATCCAGATGCCGAAGCTTTGCAGCGGCGGACGCGCCTTGATCCGCGCCATTTCCTGTTTGAATACCTTCGTCTGTTCGGGGGTGAGCCCCGCGCCGCCATAGGCCGTCGGCCAGTCGGGGACGGTATAGCCCTTTTCGACGCAGCGCTCGAGCCACTGCTTTTGCGCCGCGTTCTTGAACTCGAACTTGCGTCCGCCCCAGCAGATGTCATCCTCGTCGCGAACCGGTTCGCGCATTTCGGGGGGGCAATTGGCTTCCAGCCAGGCGCGCACTTCGGCGCGGAAAGCGTCAAGATCGCTCATCGCAAAGGCTCCTCTTCCTTTCGCCAGACTAAGGCGTCACCGCCACTTTACGCAAGCGTCAACTTGGCCCGAGTCGCGGCCGTTACGGCGCCGTAACGTCAATTCGCGGGGCGTTGACGCGCCCCGCTTCGCCCCTAAGCTAGGTGGCAAAAGAAAACGGGAGAGCAGGTCCATGCGATTCGCAGGCAAGGTCGCCGTCGTCACCGGCGCGGCATCGGGTATCGGCAAGGCCGCGGTGCTGAAGCTCGCGGGCGAAGGCGCGCATGTCTTCGCCGCCGACATCGACGAAGCGGGTGGCCGTGCGCTCGCCGAAACGTCGAACGGCAAGATCGAGTTCGTCCGCTGCGACGTCATGGTCCCCTCGGACATCGAGGCGCTGATGAACGCCGCCGCGGCGAAGGCGGGCGGGATCGATATCGTCTTCAACAATGCCGCCGCGGGCGGCGACCGCGCGCCGATCGACGAAATCACGCCCGAGGGCTGGGATGCGACGATGAACCTCGTGCTCAAGTCGGTGGCGATGGGCATCCGCTATGCGAGCCCGCACATGAAGGGGCGCAAGGGCGCAGCAATCATCAACACGGCGAGCGTTGCGGCGCTCGGCGCCGGCTATTCGCCGACCGCCTATGCAGTGGCAAAAGCGGGCGTACTCCACCTGACCAAGGTCGCCGCGACCGATCTTGCTCAATATGGTATCCGCGTGAACGCGATCTGCCCCGGCTTCATCAACACCAATATCTTTACTGCATCGCTCGACGTGCCCGGCGCGATGAAGGACCAGGCCGATGCGGTGATCGCCGAGATGAGCGCGAACGCGCAGCCGGTCGCGCGCGGCGGCCAGCCCGACGATATCGCCAACGCCGTCGCCTATCTAGCGAGCGAGGAATCCTCCTTCATGACCGGTACGCACATGCTCGTCGACGGCGGGCTGACGATCGGCCAGCGCCATGCGTGGGACAAGGAAACGCCGGGCATGTTCGACGCGCTGATCGCGATGGAGGAAGCGGCGAAGGCCGGGGCGCCCGCGTGAACGCCGCCGCGCCGCGCGTCCCCGTTGCCGAGCGCCTGCCGGTGCGGCTGAAGGTGATGCACGGGCTCGGCAGCCTTGCCTATGGCGTCAAGGAGAATGGCTTTTCGACCTTCCTCCTGCTGTTCTACAATCAGGTGATCGGGCTCGACGCGAGCCTTGTCGGCGCGGCGATCATGGTCGCACTGATTTTCGACGCCTTTGTCGATCCCGTCATCGGCGAACTCACCGACCGGACGCGCAGCCGCTGGGGCCGGCGCCTGCCGTGGCTCTATGCCGCACCGCTGCCGCTCGCCATCGCGTGGATGCTGCTGTGGAGCCCGCCCGAAATGAGCGACGCGGCAACCGTCGCCTGGCTCATCGCGCTGGCGATCGTCGTGCGCACGCTCGTGTCGATGTGCGAGGTGCCGTCGGTCGCGATCGTCCCCGAACTCACCGCCGATTATGACGAGCGCACGCTGGTGATGCGCTATCGCTTCCTGTTCGGATGGGGCGGCGGGCTGGTCATCCTCATCCTTGCCTACGGCGTCTTTTTCGGCGGCGAGAAGGGGCTCGTCGATCCGGCGGGCTATTTCCCTTATGCGCTCACCGGCGCGCTGATCATGCTTGGTGCGGTGGTGCTGTCGGCGCTCGGCCAGCACAAGCGTATCGCGGTGTCGAACCGCGATCAGGTCGTGCCGAAGGCCAGCCTGTCGCACATTGTCCGCGACATGCGCGCGACCTTGTCGAACCGCGCCTTTCTGTGGCTGGTGTTCGCGGCGCTGTTCGGCTTCGTCAATCAGGGCGTGACCTTTTCGCTGACCAACTATCTGCTCGGCTTCTTCTGGCAGCTCGATCAGGGCGAACTCGTCGCTTATGTGCTGCTGCTGTTCGGGACGATGATCGCAGCCTTCCTGCTCGTCGCGCCTCTCGCGGCGCGGCTGGGCAAGCGCGACGCGGCGATCCTTGCGGGTGCGATAGCGCTGACGCTGAACAGCGGCCTTTACCTCTCCTATATCCAAGGCATCTTTCCCGGCCTGCCCGGCAAGCCGAGCATCGCCGCGATGTTCGCCTTTGTCTTTTTCGGGAACACATTTTCGATCATCCTGATGATCCTGTCGTCGTCGATGATGGCCGATGTCGTCGAGGCGTCGCAGAGCGAGACCGGGCGACGCTCCGAAGGGCTGTTCTTTGCCGGATATTTCTTCATGCAGAAATGCGCGACGGGGATCGGCATCGGGGTCGCGGGGTTGATCCTCTCGCTCGCCGGTTTTCCGGCGGCGGCGCGGCCGGGCGAAGTCGGCGACGCTGTGCTCGATAATCTGGCGCTCGGCTATATGCTCGCGACCCTGCTGATCGGTGTCACCGGGCTGCTCGTGATGCGGCGTTTCCCGATTTCGCGCGCCGACCACGAGGCGCGGATCGCGCTGCTCGACGATGCTGCGCGCGCCGAACCCGACGCGACCGCCGCGCATCCGTAACGGAAAATGTCGGCGCCGAACGGCCTGGCGTTATTTTCGGGCGGCAGGGGTTGGCAAAGGGGGGCGAATCGGTCCAAAAGCTTACGTGAACGTAAAGGGAAAGGAAGCGACGATGGATTTCGACCTCACCGAACGGCAGAAGCATTGGCAGGGCCGTGTGCGCGAATTCATCGAGCGCAAGGTTCGCCCCGCGGTGCCGACCTATTATGAACAGGATGCCCAGGGCGACCGCTGGAAGGTGATCCAGGTCGTCGAGGATCTGAAGGCCGAAGCGAAGGCGGCGGGCATCTGGAATCTGTTCATGCCGCCGCGCAGCGCCGCGCACCACCATGTCGACGAGACGTTCGAGTTCGAGGGCCCGGGTCTCACCAACCTCGAATATGCGCTGTGCGCAGAGGAAATGGGGCGCATCGGCTTTGCGAGCGAAGTGTTCAACTGCTCGGCGCCCGACACCGGCAATATGGAAGTGTTCCACCGCTATGGCACGCGCGCGCAGAAGGACAAATATCTGAAGCCGCTGATGGAGGGCGAGATCCGCTCGGCCTTCCTGATGACCGAGCCGCAGGTCGCCTCGTCCGACGCGACCAATATCGAGACGCGGATCGAGCGCGACGGCGACGATTATGTCATCAACGGCACCAAATGGTGGTCGTCGGGCGCGGGCGATCCGCGCTGCAAGGTCGCGATCGTGATGGGCAAGACCGATTTCGGCGCCAAGCGCCACCAGCAGCAGTCGATGCTGGTCGTGCCGCTCGACGCGCCGGGGATTACCATCAAGCGCCACCTGCCCGTCTTTGGTTATGACGACGCGCCGCACGGCCATATGGAAATCGAACTCAAGGACGTGCGCGTCAATGCCGAGGAAGCAATGCTGCTCGGCGAAGGGCGCGGGTTCGAGATCGCCCAAGGCCGCCTCGGCCCGGGCCGCATCCACCATTGCATGCGCACGATCGGCGTCGCCGAAGAGGCGCTCGCGAAAATGTGCAAGCGGCTGCAATCGCGCGTCGCCTTTGGCAAGACGATCGCCGAACACAGCATCTGGGAACAGCGCATCGCGCGTGCGCGCATCGACATCGAGATGACGCGCCTGCTCTGCCTGAAGGCCGCCGACATGATGGACAGGATCGGCAACAAGGCCGCCGCCGCCGAAATCGCGGCGATCAAGGTGCAGGCGCCCAATATGGCGCTGCAAATCATCGACGATGCGATCCAGGCGCATGGCGCGGGTGGCGTCAGCGAGGATTTCGGCCTCGCCAAGGCCTATGCCCACCAGCGCACGCTGCGCATCGCCGACGGCCCCGACGAGGTCCACGCGCGCGCGATCGCCCGCATCGAATTTGCGAAGCATTCGCCCGCGGCCGACCCCGGTTTCTCGTCGGGCGACATCGGGGTTTCGCGGTAAGATCGCAGATTGACGCAGAAATATCGTCATTGCGAGCCCGGCTTTCGCCGGGGTCGCAATGACGGGAATGGTTAAGCGGGTTTAGCTCCGCGCAAATGGGAAAGGTTGCAGTTCCACATGACCAAAGCCGCAATCCTGATCGAACCCGGCAAGCCGCTGTCGGTCGAAGACATTGTCGTCGACAAGCCCGGCCCGCACGAGGTCCGCATCCGCACCGCCGCCTGCGGCCTCTGTCATTCGGACCTGCATTTCATCGACGGCGCCTACCCCCACCCCCTGCCCGCGATCCCCGGCCATGAGGCGGCAGGGATAGTCGAGGCAGTGGGAAGCGAGGTGCGGACGGTGAAGCCCGGCGACGCCGTCGTCACCTGCCTGTCCGCCTTTTGTGGGCACTGCGAATTTTGCGTCACCGGGCGCATGTCGCTGTGCATGGGCGGCGACACGCGGCGTCCCGCAGGCGCGAGCCCGCGCATCACGCGGCCCGACGGATCGCCGGTCAATCAGATGCTCAACCTGTCGGCCTTTGCCGAGGTGATGCTCGTCCACGAACATGCCTGCGTCGCGATCGACCCCGACATGCCGCTCGACCGCGCGGCGGTGATCGGCTGCGCGGTGACGACGGGCGCGGGAACGATCTTCAACGCGTGCAAGGTGACGCCGGGCGAGACCGTCGCGGTCGTCGGCTGCGGTGGTGTCGGCCTCGCGACGATCAACGCCGCAAAGATCGCGGGCGCGGGGCGGATCATCGCCGCCGACCCGGTTCCCGAAAAGCGCGAACTCGCCAGAAAGCTGGGCGCGACCGACGTGGTCGATGCCCTCGCCGACGATGCCGCGAAGCAGATCGTGGAACTCACCAAAGGCGGCGTTGACCACGCCATCGAAGCCGTTGGCCGCCCCGCCTCGGCCAGCCTCGCGGTTGCCTCGCTGCGCCGCGGCGGCACCGCGACGATCCTCGGCATGATGCCGCTCACCGAAAGGGTCGGCCTGAGCGCGATGGACCTGCTTTCCGGCAAGAAATTGCAGGGTGCGATCATGGGCGGCAACCGCTTCCCTGTCGACATCCCGCGGCTCGTCGATTTCTACCTGCGCGGGCTGCTCGACCTCGACAGCATCGTCGCCGAGACGATCCCGCTCGAGAAGATCAACGAGGGCTTCGACAAGATGAAGAAAGGCGACGCCGCACGGTCGGTGATCGTGTTCGACCAGTGAGCGGGCTGGCGCGGCAACATTCCTCCCCGTCGAAGATGGGGAGGGGGACCGGCCGCAGGCCGGTGGAGGGGCGGCGAGCGCAGCTCGCCGACTTCGTCGGCGGCCCCTCCACCATGCTTCGCATGGTCCCCCTCCCCACGCTTCGCGCAGGGAGGATCATATGACGCTCGACGCCCAAAAGGCTTTTAGCGGCACCGTCGCGCCAGAGGGTGCCGACCGCCTCGACGAGGCGAAGCTGACCGCGTGGATGGAAGCCAATGTCGAGGGCTTCAAAGGCCCGTTGACGCAGCGCAAGTTCGCGGGCGGCCAGTCGAATCCGACGTACAAGATTTCGGCTCCGTCGGGCGATTATGTGCTCCGCCGCAAGCCATTCGGCAAGTTGCTCCCCTCGGCGCATGCCGTCGACCGCGAATATAAGGTGCAGGCGGGGCTCCATAGGATGGGCTTTCCCGTCGCGCGCCAATATGGGCTGTGCACCGACGAGGATGTCGTCGGCAGCTGGTTCTATGTGATGGCCATGGTCGACGGACACACCATCTGGGACGGTGCGATGCCGAGCTCGACCCCCGAAAACCGCCGCGCCACCTATGAGGCGATGATCGACACGCTCGCCGCGCTCCACAATGTCGACGTCGAGGCGGCGGGCCTTGCCGACTATGGCAAGCCCGGCAATTATTTCGGGCGCCAGGTCGAACGCTGGACCAAACAATATAAGCTCGCCGAAACCGAAACGATGGACGAGATGGAACAGCTCATCGCGTTCCTGCCCGCCAGCTTGCCCGAACAGACGCGCACCAGCGTCGTCCACGGCGACTATCGCATCGACAATATGATCTTTGCGCACGACCGGCCGGAGGTGGTCGCGGTGCTCGACTGGGAGCTGTCGACATTGGGCGATCCGCTCGCCGATTTCACCTATGTCGCAATGGCATGGGTGACCGAAAATGGAGGGCGGTCGGGGGTGATGGACGTCGACCGCGCGAGCCTCGGCATTCCTGAACTTGACGAAATGGTCGAGCGCTATTGCGCGGCGACGGGACGCGACGGCGTTCCCGACATGAACTGGTATTTCGCCTATAATTTCTTCCGCCTCGCGGGGATCATCCAGGGCATCAAGAAGCGGGTGATCGACGGCACCGCCTCGTCGCAGCATGCGAAGGACATGTCCGAACGCGTCCGCCCGCTCGCCGAGCGGGCTTGGGAATTTGCACGAAAGGCAGGAGCATGAGCCTGTTCGACATGCGCGGCGAAGTCGCGCTGATCACCGGGTCGTCGCGCGGCATCGGCAAGGCGACCGCCGAGGCGATGGCCGAGCAGGGCGCGAAGGTCGTGATTTCGAGCCGCAAGCAGGAAGCGTGCGATGCGACCGCGGCAGAGTTCAACGCGCGCTTTGGCGAAGGCACGGCGATTGCGGTCGCCGCGAACATCTCGTCGAAAGATGCCCTACAGAATCTGGTGAACGAAACGCGCGCCGCCTTCGGCAAGATCACCGCGCTGGTCTGCAACGCCGCGTCCAATCCCTATTATGGCCCCGGCCTCGGCATCGCCGACGAGCAGTTTCGCAAGATCATGGACAATAATATCCTGTCCAACCACTGGCTGATTTCGATGGTCGCGCCCGAAATGCTCGAACGCGGCGCGGGGTCGATCACGATCGTCAGCTCGATCGGCGGGCTCAAGGGATCGCCGATCATCGGTGCCTATTGCATTTCCAAGGCCGCCGACATGCAGATGGCGCGCAATTATTCGGTCGAATTCGGCCCGCAGGGTGTGCGCGTCAATTGCATCGCGCCGGGCTTGATCCGCACCGACATGGCGCGCGCCCTGTGGGAGAATCCGGAAAATCTGAAGCGGTCGACCGCCGCCTCGACGCTCAAGCGCATCGGCGAGCCGCACGAGATCGCGGGCGCCGCGGTCTTCCTTGCCAGCAAGGCGGGCGCATTCACCACCGGCCAGACCATCGTGTGCGATGGCGGGGCGACAATTTCGGGAGGCGCATGATGGGCGCATTGGACGGCAAGATCGCGATCATCACCGGCGCCGGTTCGGGAATCGGCCGCGCGAGCGCGCTGCGCTTCGCCGCCGAGGGTGCGAAGCTCGTGCTCGGCGACAAGACGGCGGCGGTGCATGAAACGGCGCAGGCGGTGACGGAGGCTGGCGGGACGGTCGTGGCGCTCGAAATCGATGCGGGCGTCGAGGCCGATGTCGCCAAGCTCGTGGCGACCGCCAGGGACAGCTATGGCGGGCTCGACATCGCCTTTGCCAACGCCGGGATCATCGGCGACATGGGCGGGATTTTCGAATTCGATCCCGCCGCCTGGGCCGAGACTTTGCGCGTCAACCTGATCGGCCCCGCGCTGATGGTGAAGCATGCCGGGAAAGCGATGGTCGATCAGGGGCGTGGCGGCGCGATCGTGCTGACCGCGAGCGTTGCGGGGCTCAACTCGGGCGCCGGCCCCGCGGCCTATTCGGCGTCGAAGGCGGGCGTCGTCAATCTCGCCAAGACCGCCGCACAGCAGCTCACCACCAGCGGCGTGCGCGTCAACGCCATCTGTCCCGGACTGACCGAAACGGGGATGACCAAACCGACGTTCGATTATGCCAAGGACAAGGGCGTCACGCACAAGCTGGGCCAATTGAACCCGCTCAAGCGCGCGGCGCAGCCCGAGGAGCTCGCCAATGTCGCGCTTTTCCTCGCGAGCGACCAGGCAAGCTATGTCAACGGGCAAGCGATCGCGGTTGACGGCGGGCTGTCGAGCTCGCACCCCGTGACGCGGCAACTGCTTGGCCAGACGTCGCATTGACAGGAGTATCATGACCCAAGGCTTCGACCCCGCGCGGCTCGACCGCATCCCGGCTTTCCTCGCCGCCAAATATGTCGACTCCGGCCGCCTGCCACACGCCGCGACCTTGGTATCGCGGCGCGGCGAGATCGCGCATCTGTCGTGCATCGGCGACGCGCGGCCGGGCGCGGCGCTGAAGGAGGATGCGATTTTCCGTATCGCCAGCATGACCAAGCCAATCACCAGCATCGCCTTCATGATGCTACTCGAAGAAGGCAAGGTGGCGTTGTCGGACCCGCTGGTCAAATTTTGCCCCGAATTCAAGAACACCGGGGTTTTCGTCGCGGGGGGCGGCAATATCCCCTTTGTCACGCGCCCGCCCGCAGCGCCGATCCGCATGCTCGACCTGCTGCGCCACACGTCGGGGCTGACCTATGGCTTTCAGGAGCGCACCCCGGTCGACGCCGCCTATCGCAAGGCGCGGATCGACGATTTCGACGCCCATTATACGATGGACAGTTTCATCGCGGAGCTCGCGAAATTTCCGCTCCAGTTCGACCCGGGCGCGCACTGGAATTACTCGATGGCGACCGACGTGCTCGGCGCGGTGATCGAGCGGATCGAGGGCAAGCCCTTTGCCGACGTGCTCCACGAGCGCATCTTTGCGCCGCTCGGCATGGTCGACACGGGGTTTCAGGTTCCCGCCGAACAGCAGCATCGGCTGACCGATTGCTATGCTTTCGACCCCAAGGAAAAGAAGCAGCTGTTCGATAGCAGCGACCGAAGTCGCTGGGCAAAGTCACGCAGCTTTCATTCGGGTGGCGGCGGGCTCGTCTCGACGCTCCACGACTATCACCGCTTCTGCCTGATGCTGCTTCGCGGGGGCAAGCTGGGAGATACCAGGATCATCGGCCGCAAGACGCTCGACCTGATGACCGCGAACCATCTGCCGGGCGGCGGCGACCTGACGCAGCACAGCGTCGGCGTCTTTTCCGAGGACGAAAATGCCGGCATCGGTTTCGGGCTCGGCTTTGCGACGACGATCGACCCCGCGCGCGCGGGCCTGCCCGCGTCGGTCGGCGATTTTTATTGGGGCGGCATGTTCTCGACCGGTTTCTTCGTCGATCCGGTCGAGGAGATCTGCATGGTCTTCATGACGCAGCTGATGCCCTCTTCCACCTATCCCGTGCGGCGCGAGGTCAAGACCCTCGTCCACGCCGCGCTCGATGACTGAAATGACAACCCCTCTCTCCGCTCGTGTCGAGCGAAGTCGAGACACCGCCAGGGTGTGTGCCAACGATAGGCATATCGACGTCGCTCGACGCGAACGGGGTCAAGACCAAGGAGCCTGAAATGTCCGACGAAACCCCCGTGTCCGTCACGATGGAGAAGGACGGCGACATCGCCGTCATCATCGTCAACAATCCGCCCGTCAACGCGCTGAGCTGGCACGTCCGCCAAGGGCTGGAAGATAATATCAAGGCGGCGATCGCCGACGACGGCGTGAAAGCGATCGTCCTGCGCTGCGACGGCGGCACCTTTATCGCGGGCGCCGACATCAGCGAGTTTGGCAAACCGCCGCGCGGTCCCGATTTCAACGCGGTGCTCAACAGCATCGAAGCGGCGCCGAAGCCGGTGGTCGCGGCGATCCACGGCACCGCGCTCGGCGGCGGGCTGGAGACGGCGCTCGTCTGCCACTATCGCGTCGCAGTGCCCTCGGCGAAGCTCGGCGTTCCCGAGGTCAAACTCGGCTTGCTCCCCGGTGCGGGCGGTACGCAGCGCCTGCCGCGCGTCGTCGGTGTTGAGGCGGCCGCCGAAATGACCTCGACCGGCAACCCTGTCCCCGCCCCCAAGGCGAAGGAGATGGGTCTCGTCGACGAACTCGCGGGCGAGGACAGCCTTGCCGCCGACGCGATCGCTTTTGCCCGCGCCAAGATCGCCGACGGCCCCCGCCCGACGCGCGAGCGTGCGGTGTTCGGCGATGTGGGCGCGATCGAGGAGCTCAAGAAAAAGAACGCCCGGCGCTGGCGCGGGTTCGAGGCGCCCTACGCCAACCTCGCCTGCGTCGAGGCGGCAACGCGCCTGCCTTTTGACGAGGGCCTCGCCTATGAGCGCGAGCAGTTCATGAAGCTGATGTTCGGCAGCCAGTCGGCGGCGCAGCGCCACATCTTCTTCGCCGAACGCCAGGCAGCGAAGATCGACGGCCTGCCCAAGGACACCAAGCTGCGCGACGTCAAAAAGGTCGGCATTATCGGCGCCGGGACGATGGGCGGCGGCATCATGATGAACTTCCTGCAAAAGGGCATCCCCTGCACCATCGTCGAGATGCAGCAGGAAGCGCTCGACCGCGGGCTGGGCGTGGTGCGCAAAAATTATGACGCCAGCGCCGCCAAGGGCCGTTTCAAGCCCGAACAGGTCGATCAGATGATGGGGCTTATCACCCCGACGCTCAACCTTGAGGATCTCGCCGACTGCGATCTGATCATTGAGGCGGTCTATGAGAATATGGACGTCAAGAAGGAGATTTTCGCCAAGCTCGACAAGATTGCGAAGCCCGGCGCGATCCTCGCGTCGAACACATCCTATCTCGACATCGACGAAATCGCGACCGCGACGAGCCGCCCCGGCGACGTGCTCGGCATGCACTTTTTCTCGCCCGCCAATGTGATGAAGCTGCTCGAGGTCGTGCGCGGCGACAAGACCGCGCCCGACGCGCTCGCGACCGCGATGGCGATCGGCAAGAAGATCGGCAAGGTCGCGGTGGTCGCGGGCGTGTGCGACGGCTTTATCGGCAACCGCATGCTCAAACCCCGCCAGCTGGAAGCGATGAAGCTGCTGATGGAAGGCGCCACCCCGGCGCAGGTCGACAAGGTGCATGTCGAATTCGGCATGCCGATGGGCCCGTTCCAGATGAGCGACCTTGCCGGCGTCGACATCGGCTGGCACCGCGACCCCAATCGCATCGAAAGCATCCGCGACGCGCTGTGCGCCGAGGGCCGTTGGGGCCAGAAGAAACAGGCGGGCTTTTACGATTATGACGAGAAGCGCCAGCCGTCGGAAAGCGCGCGCGTAGCCGAGATCATCGAGGAGTTCCGCAGCAAGGCAGGCGTCGAGAAGCGCGAGATTACCGATCAGGAAATCATCGAGCGCACGCTCTATCCGATGGTCAACGAAGGCGCGCTGATCCTGGCAGAAGGCAAGGCACAGCGCGCAAGCGACATCGATGTCGTGTGGATCTATGGCTATGGCTGGCCCGTCTATCGCGGCGGCCCGATGTTCTGGGCAGGGCTCGAAGGCACCGACAAGATCGTCGCGGCGCTGGAAAAGCACGGCTTCGAGGTCGCGCCGCTGCTGAAGGAAAAGGCGGAAGCGAAATCGGGCTTCTAAAAGCCCCGATGCGCTGACATGAAAGGCCGCCTGATCCCGGTGGGGCAGGCGGCCTTTTATTTGTCATCCGATGATCGTTATCCCGGACTTGATCCGGGGCCCCACTTCTTCGAGGCCGGGGCAATGGACCCCGGGTCAAGCCCGGAGTGACGAACGGAGGGGCGGGCCTTATCCCTGCAGGGTCTTGATGATCGCAGAAAAGTCGCGCCCTTCCTTGTCGGATTCGACAAAGGCTTCATAAAGGTCGCGCGCGCGGCTGCCCATCGGCACATCGGCGTCGACGCTCGCCGCGGCTTCCATCGCGAGGCGCAAATCCTTGAGCATAAGCGCGGCGGCGAAGCCGCCTTTATAATCGTTGTCGGCAGGCGTCGTCGGCCCGACACCCGGAAGCGGCGCATAGCTTGTAAGCGACCAGCATTGCCCCGACGACACGCTGGCGATGTCGAAGAATTTCTGCGGATTGAGCCCGAGCTTCTGCGCGAGCGCGAGCGTTTCGCAAGTCGCAATCATCGAGGCGCCAAGCAGCATATTGTTGCAGATTTTCGCCGCCTGCCCCGCGCCCGCATCGCCCGCATGGATCACCGCCTTGCCCATCTTCGCGAGGATCGGCTCGGCGCGTGCAAAGCCCTCTTCGGTGCCGCCGACCATGAAGGTCAGCGTCCCCGCGTTGGCGGCGGCGATTCCGCCCGACACCGGCGCGTCGACCGCGACGAGGCCCTTGGCGGTTGCGGCTTCGATGTTCGAGCGTGCGGTCGCTACGTCGATCGTCGAGCAGTCGAGGAGCAGCGTGCCCGGCCCGGCGTTGGGATAGACATCGCCTTCATAGACGCCTGCGACATGTTTGCCCGCAGGCAGCATTGTGACGACGGCTTCGGCGCCGGTCACCGCTTCGGCGGCGGAGGCGGCGCGGGTGCAGCCCGCCTCGACCGCGCGGGCCAGCGCCTCTTCGCTGAGGTCGAAAGCTCGGACCTCATGCCCCGCGTTCGCGAGATTTGCGGCCATGCCCCCGCCCATGTTGCCGAGTCCGATAAATGCGATTCTCATGTTCACTCCAATCAGACGAATAAGATCACAAGACCAAGAAAGATCATGACAAGTCCGAATATCAGCATCAGGACCGGTTGTGCGTAGGCCATGCCACGGTCCCAGCGGTTGCGCGGCAGTGGATCGGCATCGGCCAGCTTCAGAATCGCTGCTTCGACAATGTTTATGCGTTCTTCCCGGCGATGCCTCCAACCGGAAACGCCGAGCCACACGAATAGCAGCCCGACGAATAGCAACCCAACGCCTTTGAGGATTATCGACCCTTCCACACGCCCTCGCGTTTCTCGATAAACGCCGCCATGCCCTCGGCCTTGTCCTCGGTCGCGGCGAGGATCTGGAACAGGCGGCGTTCGTAGATCAGCCCCTGGTCGAGCGTCGTTTCGAAAGCGGCGTTGACCATGTCCTTGTTCACCATCGCGGCCATCGGCGGCATCGACGCGATCGTCGTCGCGGTCTTCACCGCTTCGTCGACCAGCGCCGCATGTTCGACGACGCGCGCGACGAGGCCCGAGCGTTCGGCCTCTTCGGCGTCCATCATCCGGCCGGTGAGACACATTTCCATCGCCTTCGCCTTGCCGACCGCGCGCGTCAGCCGCTGCGATCCGCCCATGCCCGGCGCGACGCCGAGCTTGATTTCGGGCTGGCCGAATTTGGCCTTGTCGCTGGCGATGATGAAGTCGGCCATCATCGCAAGCTCGCAGCCGCCGCCGAGCGCAAAGCCGTTCACCGCCGCGATCCACGGCTTGCGCACCTTCTTCACAAAGTCGCTCGTCCATTTCGAGAAAAAATCCTCGAGATAGAAATCGGCCGCAGGCTTGTCGGCCATTTCCTTGATGTCGGCGCCGGCGGCGAAGGCCTTGTCGCCCGATCCGGTGAGCACCGCGCAGCGCTGGCTGTCGTCGGCCTCGAACGCGGCGAAGGCGGTGATCAGCTCGTCGAGCACCTGGCTGTTGAGCGCGTTGAGCGCCTGCGTGCGGTTGAGCGTGACGAGCGTCACCGCGCCGCGCTGCTCGACGAGGAGGGTTTCATAGGTCATTCGTATATCTCCATGATCGTCATGCCGGACTTGATCCGGTATCCATTCCGACGCCGCGTGAATGGACCCCGGATCCAGTCCGGGGTGACGAAGTTAAATGAGCGGGGTCCATTTCTCGTTTTCGGGCAGCGGCGCAAAAATCGCGTCGATCCAGTCTTCGGTGACGGTCTCGGGCGTGGCCGGATCCCATTTCGGGCTGTTGTCCTTGTCGACGATCAGCGCGCGCACGCCTTCGAGGAAATCGTGCATCGCGACGACGCGCGCGCCGATCGCATATTCCTGCGCCATTTCGGCGGCGAAGTCGGGCATCGCCGCGCCTTCCTTGAGCTGCCGCAATGCAACCTTGCACGTCTGCGGCGATTTGGTGCCGAGCGTGTCGCGTTCCTTCTCTGCCCACTCCGAGCCGTCGGCTTCGAGCGCGGCGAGAATGTCCTCATATCGGTCGCTCGCGAACAGGCGGTTGATCTTGTCGAGATGGTCCATCACCGCCGCGTGCGGCGCGGTCGCCGACAGTTCGCCCAAAATGCCGCCGATGCGGTCGGGATGCGCGGCGATGCGCGCCTTTGCCTCGGCGAGTTTTTCGGACGGCAGGTAGTGCGTCGCAAGGCCGAGCGCCAGACACTCGGCCCCGTCGAGCCGCGCACCGGTGAGCGCGAGATACTGACCAACGCGCCCTTCGAGCCGCGGCAGATACCAGCCGCCGCCGACATCGGGGAACAGGCCGATCCCCGTTTCGGGCATGGCGAAGCGTGTATGTTCGGTCGCGACGCGATATTTCGCCGGCTGCGAAATGCCCACGCCGCCGCCCATGGTGATGCCGTCCATGAAGGCGACGACGGGCTTGGCATAGGTGAAGAGCAGGTGGTTGAGCCGATATTCGGTGTGGAAGAAGGCGCGCGCCTCCGTGCCGTCCTTCGCGCCGCTTTCCGCGAGCATGCGAATGTCGCCGCCTGCGCAGAAGCCACGGCCTTCGCTATGTTCGATGATGACCGCTTCGATAGCCTCGTCGGTCCGCCATGCGACGAGCGCGTCGATCATCGCCTTGCACATCGCGAGGTTGAGCGCGTGAATCGCGCGCGGACGATTGAGCGCAATACGGCCAATGCGGCCGTCGGTCGAGATCAGAACATCTTCGGTCATTGGCGCAGCAGGTCCCTTCCGACGATCATCCGCATCACCTGGTTCGTTCCTTCGAGGATCGAATGGACGCGCAGGTCGCGCCAGAAACGCTCGATCGGATAATCGCGCAGATAGCCGTAGCCGCCGAACAACTGGAGCGCGTCATTGACGATCTTGCTGCCGCTGTCGGTCGCGAGCCGCTTCGCCATCGCCGAAAAGCGCGTCTTGTCGGGCGCGTTCGCGCTGACCTTGGCCGCGGCGAGATAGAGCAGCGCGCGGGCGGCTTCGAGCTCGGTCGCCATGTCGGCGAGCATGAACTGGGTGTTCTGGAAATCGGCAATCGGCTGGCCGAACTGCTGGCGATCCTTCACATAGGCAAGCGCCTCGTCGAGGCAGCGCTGCGCCCCGCCGAGCGAGCAAGCGCCGATATTGAGACGGCCGCCGTCGAGCCCCGCCATCGCAAAACGGAAGCCGTCGCCTTCGGCGCCGACGCGGTTCTCGACGGGCACATGCACGTTGTCGAACATCACCTGCGCGGTCGGCGAGGCATTCCAGCCGAGCTTGCGCTCCTTGGCGCCGAAGCTGACACCGGGCATGTCCTTTTCGATGACGAGGCACGAAATCCCCTTCGGCCCCGGTTGCCCTGTCCGCACCATCGTCACATAGATATCGTTGACTCCAGCGCCCGAGATGAACTGCTTGGTGCCATTGACGACATAATGGTCGCCTTCGAGCTTCGCGGTCGTCTTGAGCGCCGCGGCGTCGGAACCCGAGCCCGGCTCGGTGAGGCAATAGCTCGCCATCTGGTCCATCGTGACGAGCGAAGGCAGGAATTTCGCCTTCACCGCATCGCCGCCGAAGCGGTCGATCATCCAGCTCGCCATATTATGGATCGAGATGAAGGCGCTCGTCGCGGGGCAGCCATAGGACATTGCCTCCATGATCAGCGCGGCTTCGAGCCGGCCAAGCCCGATGCCGCCCGATTCCTCGCTGACATAGATGGAAGCAAAGCCGAGCTCGGCCGCCGCCTTGATCGTGTCGCGCGGGAAATGCGCCTTTTCGTCCCATTCAGCGGCATGCGGCGTGATCGCATCGGCGGTGAACTTGCGCGCCATATCCTGAATGGCGAGCTGGTCGTCGGTGAGCTGGAACTGATCGGTCATGCGGTCTTCTCTAAAATGGCCTCGGCCTCGATTTCGACTTTCCATTCGGGGCGCAGCAGTCCCGCGACGACGACCATCGTCGCTGCGGGCCGCAAGTTCCCGAACATCGCGCCATGCGCGCGGCCGACGAGGTCGGCGTCGGCCGCGTCGGTAATATACATGCGGGTACGCACGACGTCGGCGGGCGAGCCGCCGAGCGTTGCAAGCGCATTGGCGATGATCTCCAGACAGCGCGCCGCCTGCACCCCCGCGTCACCGACGGTCGACGAGCCGTCGGGCTCGATCGGCGCGGTGCCCGCGACCTCGCCGACACGAACCGCGCGGCTAAAGCCGTAGAGCGGTTCGAACGGCGAAGCCGACGCGAGACGATTGCGCTCCAATGTCGGTGCGGCGCCGTCAGCCACAGCTGACCTGCGTGACCTTTGACGCGTCGTCGTACATGATGTTCAGCCGGTCTTCGCGGTAATCCATCGTCATCGCCGAGCGCGGCGGACCCCAGCGCAGGGTGCGCGCGCCGCTGGCCCTGAGCGCCGCGGCACCGAGTTCGGCCGATACCGATTGCCCGACATAGCTTTGCACGGCATCGGCATTGCAGACCATGTCGGCGGGGGGCGGTGGCCCCATATCGCCGCCGCCGCCATAAGCCCCCGCGCAAGCGGTGAGCGGCAGTACTGCGGCAATTGCGATCCAGCGAATATCCATCCCTCTATCTCCCTTTCTTCCGAGTCTGCCGCTCAGGCGGCGCAGCGGGTATAGCGCAGCGCTTCGCCCGTCGCACCCTCGCCATGGTCGCGGCGCACAAGCGTCCGCCCGCCATCGCGAAGGTCGAGTTCGACGCGCTGCCGCCACGTCTCGCCCTCTCCGCTGAAACTGTAATCAGCGACAAGACGGTCCGCCGCGCTTTCGCGAATGCGCGCGAGTTCGCCGTGCGATTCATAGAAGCGCAGACTGGCGGCATCGATCGTGAGTGCGGTGAGGTCGGTGCCCTTGCGCGCCGTGCAGTGCGCGACATCGAGCGCCCAGCGTCCACGGATCGCGCGCGGGATCGCATTCGCGCCCCCGACATCGGCGCCGCTGCCTTCCGCCGGCTTTTCGGTCGGGGCAGGCGCGGCCGGTTCCGGCGCCTCTACAGGCTCCGGACGCTCGGCCTTTTGCAGCGGGCCGAAATCTGCTGTCGCCTCGGGACCCGACTCCTCATCCTTGCCGCTGCTGCACGCCGCGAGCAGCAGCACAGCCAGAGGTGTTATCCATCGCTTCATCGTCCTTCTCCTTCGGCAGGAGAAATGGTCGAGCGCCGCACAGGGTTGCCCCGTCAGCCCATCGTCGGGATGACGAAGGCGTTGCCGCCATCGGGCGAGCCGTCGGGCCAGCGCGCGGTGATCGTCTTGACCTTGGTCCAGAATTTGACGCCTTCCATGCCGTGCTGGTTGGTGTCGCCGAACGCCGAGCGCTTCCAGCCACCGAAGGTGTGATAGGCGACGGGGACCGGGATCGGCACGTTGATGCCGACCATGCCGACATTGACCCGCGCGGCAAATTCGCGCGCGGCATGGCCGTTGCGGGTGAAGATGGCGACGCCATTGCCGTACTGATGCTTCGAGGGCAGTTCGAGCGCGGTTTCGAAATCGGGCGCGCGGACAATCTGCAGCACGGGCCCGAATATTTCCTCCTTGTAGCTTTCCATATCGGGGGTGACGTGGTCGAACAGCGTCGGGCCGACGAAGAAGCCGTCCTCATGCCCCTGAAGCGTGAAGCCGCGTCCATCGATGACCAGCTCGGCGCCCTCGTCGGCGCATTTCTGGATCCAGCCTTCGACCTTCTGCTTGTGCGCCGCCGTGACCACGGGGCCGTAATGCGCCTCGGCATCGGTCGACACGCCGACGCGCAGCGCCTCGATCGCGGGGACGAGCTTTTCGCGCAGGCGCGTCGCCGTATCCTCACCGACCGGAACGACGACAGGGAGCGCCATGCAGCGTTCGCCCGCCGAGCCGAAGGCGGCGCCGGTGAGGTCGTTCACCACCTGGTCGAGGTCGGCGTCGGGCATGACGATACCGTGATTCTTCGCGCCGCCCATCGCCTGGACACGCTTGCCGTTCGAAACGCCGCGGTTGTAGACATAATGGGCGATGTCCGACGATCCGACGAAGCTGATCGCGCCGATGTCGGGATGGTCGAGGATCGCATCGACCATCTCCTTGTCGCCGTGCACGGTCTGGAAAATCCCCTCGGGCATCCCGGCTTCGAGGAAGAGTTCGGAGAGACGCACGGGAACCGACGGGTCGCGTTCGCTGGGCTTCAGGATGAAGGCGTTGCCGACTGCGGTCGCGACGCCGCCCATCCATAGCGGGATCATCGCGGGGAAGTTGAACGGGGTGATGCCCGCGCCGATGCCGACCGGCTGGCGCATCGAATAGACGTCGATGCCGGGGCCGGCGCCCTGCGTATATTCGCCCTTCAGCACATGCGGGATGCCGCAACAGAATTCGATGACCTCCAGCCCGCGTTGAATGTCGCCCTTCGAATCAGCAATCACCTTGCCATGTTCGGCCGAGAGCATTTCGGCGAGCTGGTTCATGTTCGCTTCGACGAGGCGCTTGAATTCGAACATCACGCGCGCGCGGCGCTGCGGGTTGGTGGCGGCCCAGGCGGGCTGCGCCTTTTTTGCCGCCGCGACGGCGCGGTCGAGGAGCGCGCGGTCGCCGAGCGCGACCTCGGCCTGCACTCCGCCATTGTTGGGGTCGAAGATCGTGCCTTTGCGCGCGCCCCCGAGTCCCCCGGCGCCGCCGGCAATATGGTGGTCGATCTGTCGCATGGCCTCTGGTCTCCCTTATCTGGTTGCAGTCGAATGAGACCAACAGAGAATGAATTGCAAGGGATAGACTTGCAGTCCGAACCTGCATAATTGCAGCTCATGGATTGGGACGGGCTGCAATATTTCCTGATGGTCGCGCGCCACGGCACGCTCGCGCGCGCGGCGCAGGCGCTGCACGTCGACCCGACGACGGTCAGCCGCCGCGTCGGCGCGCTCGAAAAGGCGCTCGACCAGACCTTGTTCGAGCGCGTGCCCGCGGGCTTCACCCTGACCGCTGCCGGGCGCGCGCTTGTCCCGCACGCCGAGGCGATGGCGGCGGCGGCGGCGCGTGTCCACGCCGGCGAAGGCCGCGCGGCGCTGTCGGGGCAGCTTCGCATCAGCGTCTCCGAAGGTTTTGGCAACAGCTTCATCGCACCGCGACTCGGCGCCTTTGCGGCGGCGCATCCCGAACTCGAGATTGACCTCGTCGCCTCGTCGGGCTTCCTCAATCCTTCGCGGCGTGAGGCCGACATGGCGATCCTGCTCGCGCGGCCGCGCAAGGGACCGCTGATCACGCGCAAACTCGCCGACTACAGCCTTGGCCTTTACGCCCCTGCGGAACGGCAGGACTGGACGGAAGCCGTCGAAGCCGCGCCGTTGTCGCGCGCCGCCATTCCGGTGATCGGCTATATCCCCGACATTCTCTATGCGCCCGAACTCGATTATCTGGGCGAGATCGAGCCCGGACTGCGCGCGACCATCCGCTCCTCGTCGATCCTCGCGCAGCGGCGGATGATCGCGGGCGGCTCCGGCGTCGGCGTGCTGCCCTGCTTCCTCGCCGAAGGGGATCCAGCGCTGATGCGCGTACGGCGCGCACAGACAATCGCGCGCAGCTTCTGGCTCGCGCTCCATCGCGATGTCGCGCAGCAGCCGCGGATCCGGGCCTTCATCGACTGGCTGGATAGCGAGGTGAAAGAGGCGCGGGGCTTGCTGGCGCCATCCTAGCCGTCATCCCGGCGAAGGACGGGATGACGCCGGAGCGTCATACCTCGACGATGCGATCCCGGCCTTCGCCTGGAGGGGATTAGACGTTGGGTTCGGGGCGCCAGTCCGACGCGATCAGCCCGCCCTTGCCGAACAGCCGTTCCATTGCGTCGGGGGCCGCCGCCGCGTCGCGCAGCTTGTCCGCGAGCGGATCGTCGATCGGATGGTCACTCCGCAGGAAGGCGATCCACGCCGCGACCGCAGCCCCCAGCGAAGCGCAGCGCTGCCCGCGCCTCTGGTGCCACGCCAGCGTCTCGAGCCAGCGCTGCGGGATCTTCTGGCTGCCGTCCATCGCGATCTGGATCAACCGGTGGTCGAGTGCGGGATTGGCGAAGCGACCCATCAGCGCCTCGGCATAGGCGGAAAGGTCCTGCCCCGGCGCGGCGTCGATCGTGGGGGCCGCCTCTTCGCGCATCAGCCGTTCGATCAGGGGGTGGATGCCCGGGTCGGCGACCGCCTGATGGACATAGAGGTGACCACGACCGAGCCCGATATAGGCGAGCGCCGAATGCGCGCCGTTGAGCATCCTCAGCTTTGCCGTTTCATAGGGCGCAACGTCGGCGACGAGCTCGGCGCCGACATCCTCCCAGCGCGGGCGCGGGCCGGCAAAATCATCCTCGATCACCCACTGGCTGAAAGCTTCGGTGACCACCGCACCCTCGTCGCGCGCACCAAGCACCGCTTTGACCGCAGTGCGGTCGGCGTCGGTGGTCGCGGGGACGATGCGATCGATCATCGTCGCTGGGCAGCGGCATTCGCGGTCGAACCAGTCAAGAAGGTCCGGCTGCGCGGCGGCAAGATAGTCGCGCATCAGCGCGCGCAGCACCGCGCCATTATTCGCAAGATTGTCGCAGCTGAGCAGCGTCAGACCGGGGAGCCCCGCCGCGCGGCGCGCCGCGAGTCCCGCGCCGACAAAGCGATAAAGGCTCGATGCCCCGCGCGCCGCCGCGAGGTCGAGCGAACCGTCGGCTGCGCGCAAATAGCCCTTCTCGGTAACGGTGAAGCTGACAATATGCGTCGCGGGCGAAGCGATCGCGTCGATGACATCTTGCGCCGCTTCGCCCGCGACGAGCACCCGCTGCACGGCACCGATGAGACGCAGGTCGGTTCCGGCTGCGCTGCGGGTGCTGACGGTGTAGAGGCCGTCCTGCGGATTAAGCTGCGCCGCGACATCGCCCGAGCGTAACGACACGCCGGTGATCCCCCAGTCGCCGTCCCCTGCGCCCATCGCATCGTCGGTGTAGACCGCCTGATGCGCGCGGTGGAATGCGCCGATGCCGATATGGACGATACCCGCCGCCTGCGCGCTGCGGTCATAATCCGGCGTCCGCACCGACGCCGGGATCGGGGTCTTCGCCGACAGCCTCACAGCCTATAAGCCGCCTTGGCGAGATTATAACTGAGGTCGACCGCGAGTTCCGCCGCCTCCCATTCCTCCAGCCGATGTTCGGCGACGAGCTGCGCAAGGAAGCCGCAGTCGATACGCCGCGCGACGTCGTGCCGCGCCGGGATCGACAGGAAGGCGCGCGTGTCGTCGTTGAAGCCGACGGTGTTGTAGAAGCCCGCGGTCTCGGTCACATGGCTGCGGAAGCGCCGCATCCCTTCGGGGCTGTCGTGGAACCACCAGGCGGGGCCGAGCTTCAGCGCCGGATAATGGCCCGCGAGCGGCGCAAGTTCGCGCGCATAGCTCGTCTCGTCGAGCGTGAATAGGATGATCGTCAGCCGCGCTTCATTGCCATAGCGAGCGAGCAGCGGGCGCAGCGCGTGGACATAGTCGGTCGCGGTGGGGATGTCGGCGCCCTTGTCGCGGCCATAGCGGTCGAACAGCCATAGGTTATGGTTGCGGAAGCTGCCCGGATGAATCTGCATGACGAGCCCGTCGTCGAGGCTCATTCCGGCCATCACCGTGAGCATATGCGCGCGGAACAGCTCGGCATCGGCGGGCGACACATCCGCCCCGGTGACGCGCGCGAACAGCGCCTCGGCCTCTGCATCCGACAGGTCGGCGGTCGCGGCGGTCGGATGGCCGTGGTCGGTCGATGTCGCACCCATTTCTGCGAAAAAGGCGCGGCGGTTGCGGTGCGCGGCGAGGTAACCGGCATAAGAAAAGGCGTCTTCGCCCGACAGGTCCGAAAGCCTCCCGAGATTTTCGCGGAACGCTTCGAATTCGGGATCGACCACCGGATCGGGGCGATAGGCGGTGATGACGCGCCCACCCCATTCACCGCTGGCGTTCGCGTCTTTGACGACCTGATGATGCTCGAGCGTGTCGATGGGGCTTTCGGTCGTTGCGATCACTTCGATCCGAAAGCGGTCGAAGAGTGCGCGCGGGCGAAAGGCATCGGTCGCGAGCGCTTCGGTGATGCGGTCGTAGTAAAGGTCGGCGGTGGCAGCCTCGAACTGGACGTCGATACCAAAGGCTTCGGCGAAGACCCAGTCCATCCACATTCGTGTCGGGGTGCCGCGAAACAGATGATAATTTTGCGCGAACAGCCGCCAGCTTTCGCGGGGGTCGGCCGCACGGTTGCGAATCCCCAGCGCGTCGAGCGACACGCCCTGCGAATAGAGCATCCGAAAAACATAATGATCGGGGTGCAGCAGCAGTTCGGCGGCGTTGCCGAAATTGGCGTTGGTCGCGAACCATGCCGGATCGGTGTGCCCATGCGGGCTGACGATCGGCAGGTCCGCGACATCGGCGTATAGACGACGCGCAATGTCGCGCTGCCCCGCATCGGACGGAAAGAGGCGGTCGGGATGCAGGGTCAGCGGACGCGTCATTATTTGCTCAATTGCCTTCGACACTCACCGGCGCAAGGCGCGGGCTGAGAAGGTGGATCGCCAGCACGGCGAGGAAATAAACGGTCGTGCAGGCCGCAAAGATCAACGTGTAATTGCCGTCGGTCGCGTCGAGGACAAGCCCTGTCGACTTGGCCATGATCATGCCGCCGACGCCGCCCATGAAACCGCCGAGGCCGATGACCGACCCGACCGCTTTCTTGGGGAACATGTCCGGCGGGATCGAAAGGATGTTCGACGAAAAGGACTGATGCCCCGCAAGCGCAATGCCGATGAGCACGACCGCGATCCACATATTGTCGAGCCCGGTGACGAACAGCAGCGGAAGCACGCAGCAGCCCGAGAGCAGCATCGTGATCTTGCGCGCGAAATTGACGCTGTGTCCCTTCTGGATCAGCTTTGACGACATCCAGCCGCCCGCGATGCTGCCGACGTCGGAAAGCAAATACATGATGATCATCGGGAGCAGCACGATCTTGAGGTCGACGTCATAGGTCGTGCTGAAATATTTGGGCAACCAGAAGAGCATCAGAAACCAGACCGGGTCGGTCAGGAACTTGCCGATCGCAAAGGCCCAGGCTTCGCGCTTGCGGACGATGCGACTCCAGCCGATGCGCTCGATCTTTTCGGGCGGGTCATGCTCGATCCACGCGAGTTCGGCGTCGCTCACCTTCCCGCTTTCGCGCGGATTGCTGTAGAGCCAGAGCCAGAGCAGCAGCAGCGCGATGCCGAAAAGACCGGTGTAGATAAAGGTTTCGCGCCAGTCGAAACCGAGCACGACCATGAAGAGCGCGATCGTCGGCGCGGTCAGGATGACGCCGATCGTCGTCGCGCTGTTGACCCAGCCGATCGCATAGGCGCGTTCCTTTTGCGGAAACCATTCGCTCGATGCGCGGACGACCGACGGGAAATGCCCCGCTTCACCGACGCCGAGGATGACGCGCGCCGCCATGAAGGAGACGACCGACGAGGCAAAGCCATGCGCGACATGGCCTATCGTCCAGATCGAGATTGCAATGGCATAGCCGATTTTCGGGCCGAAACGGTCGATCAGCCAGCCCATGATGAGGAAGCCGAAGGCATAGGCAGCCTGAAAGGCGGTGACGATGTTGCCATAGTCATTCTCGCTCCAGCCCATCTCTTCGCCGAGGACGGGCGCGAGCAGGCCCAGCATCGTGCGGTCGATATAATTGACCGTCGTCGCGACGAAAAGCAGCGCGATGATCAGCCACCGGTATCGTCCCGCGCGGGGAACGGGCTGCGCCGCTCCGGCTGCGATTGCCTCTGCCATTTTCCTCTCCCGTTTGTTCTTAGATGCTCCTTATGGAGCAGTTGACGCGGATGTCATGATTGAACACCGCATGGGCCGTCTGGCCCGCCTTCACCTCGTGGATTCCAGTAATCGCGCCCGCCGAAACCCAGGTCCCCGGCGGAATCGCGATGCCGCGCGCACGCAGGGTACGGATCAGGAAAAGCGCCGAACCGAACGGTCCGTCGAGCATGGCTTCCATCGTCGCAGCGCCGACGCATTGGCCGTCGACGAACATTTCGACGGGCATCCGTATCAGTTCGGCGTCGCGCCAACCGGGAATGGCGGGGCCGAGAATCAGCCCCTTGTTGTTGCCATAATCCGACGCAGTCACCGCCGGACCGTGAAGATTGATTTCAGGAAAGGGCGAACTCGCGATTTCGATCCCCGTCCGCACCTGCGCGATGCAATCTTTGACCGAATCGATGTCGTAATCGCGCGCGCCCACCTCACCGAAGCACAGCAGCACTTCGGCTTCAGCCGCGGCGAAACCGGGCGAATAGACGGGCATAGAGGGCGCCGAGCCCGCGCTGCCGTCGAAAATTTCATCGTCGAAAATCGGGCCGGTCAGGCGATTCTCGCCAAAGCGCTCGACCAGCGCATCGGGAATCCGACCGACCTTCCAGCCGCCGATGCGGCGCCCGTCGAGCGCGATCGCCGCATCCTGGATCGCATAGGCCTCGGCCATCGTCTGCGGCATCGGCCCCGGATACAAGGTAAGCGGTGTCTTTAGTGCACGCGCGTCGATCAGCGCGCCCGCGATTTTGTCGATTTCCAAGGTCTCTGCCATGTTTGTCATTTCCCTCTACCGAAAAAGTCTTTAAGAGACACCGGTGTCAAACGCAAGTGAATAGCGGACGTCCGAAGCGATTGATCGCCCATTCAGGTGGACGGGCGTATATCCGGGCTTGCGGTGAACCAGCCAAAGCAAGTCCGCATCGGTCCGAGCTGCGAGCCATGATATGAAGAAAGCCGTCCACATCGTTTCGACCGATAATGTCGCCACCGCGGTTGGCGACCTCGGCGCGGACGAAGACATCATCGTTGATGGAGTCCCGGTGCGGCTCGCTACGCCGATTGGGCGCGGTCATAAATTTGCGGTCGCGCCGATTGCGCAGGGGGCAGCCGTCGTCAAATTCGGCTTTCCGATCGGAATAGCAAGCGCCGCCATCGCCGCGGGCGAGCATGTCCACAGCCACAATCTTGTGACTGCTCTCGACGGCAGCGACGCCTTTCGCTTTCAAGGTGCCGACGCGCCGTGTCGCGAGCATAGCCCGGCGATCGCCGCCCAGGGATTTCAGGGCTATCTGCGCGCCGACGGACGCGTCGGGACACGCAACGAGATATGGATCATTCCGACGGTCGGCTGCGTCGGCAACCTCGCCGCGCGCGTTGCGCGAATTGCCGGCGCACGCCATGCCGGACGCGTCGACGGCGTGCATGCCTTCAAGCATCCCTTCGGCTGCTCGCAACTCGGCGACGACCTCGGCCATACGCGCGCGCTGCTCGCGGCGCTCGCGCAGCATCCCAACGCAGGCGGCGTGCTGATCGTCGGGCTGGGGTGCGAGAGCAACCAGCTCGGCGCGCTGCTCGACCTGATCCCAATGGAGCGCCGCGCACATATCCGCACGCTCTCGGCACAGGCGGTCGAGGATGACGAGGCGGCGTGCCTCGCGCTCGTTGACGAGCTGGTGGCGGCGTGCGCCGATACGCCGCGCAGCGAACGCCCGCTCTCCGACCTCGTGCTCGGGGTCAAATGCGGCGGGTCGGACGGCTTGTCGGGGCTGACCGCAAACCCCCTCGTCGGGCGCATGGCCGATGCCGTCGCCGCTGCAGGCGGCAAGGTGCTGCTGACCGAAATTCCGGAAATCTTTGGCGCCGAGCAGATTTTGATGGATCGCGCAGCGTCGCGAGCGGTGTTCGACGATGCAGTCGCACTGGTGCGCGATTTCAAGGACTATTTCATCCGTAACGGCGAGCCGGTGAGCGAAAATCCGTCGCCGGGAAATATCGCGGGCGGCATCACGACGCTCGAGGAAAAGTCGCTGGGCGCGGTGCAGAAAGGCGGCAGGGTGCCACTCGTCGACGTTCAGCGTTACGGCGGCGTGGCGACGCGGCCAGGACTGACTTTGCTCGAAGCGCCGGGGAACGACGCCGTATCGTCGACCGCGCTCACCGCCGCGGGGGCCACGATCATCCTCTTCACCACCGGACGCGGCACCCCGCTCGGCTTTCCCGCCCCCACGCTCAAGATCGCGTCGAACAGCGCGCTTGCCGAGCGCAAGCAGGGCTGGATCGATTTCGATGCCGGCCAGGTGCTCGACGCCGGTTTCGATGCGGCGTCGAACACGCTGCTGAACCTGATAAGCGCCACGGCATCGGGCGCCCCCAGTTGCGCCGAGCGCAACGAGGAACGCGACATCGCGATCTGGAAATCGGGCGTTACGCTTTAGTCCAGCGCCTCGAAGCGGAAATTGCGAAAACGCGCCTCGCCCGCTCCCGCCGAATAGAGCCCCGGACGCAGCATCAGGAAACCGCCGCGGACATTATGGTGGTATCCCGACACCTCCATCCCGCGGTCGAAGCGTTGCCATGTCTTGCCGCCGTCGCCGCTCGTGTCATAGGTCACGATGTGCCGGTCGTTGGTGACGCGCATCCGCATCCGCCGGCCGTGCGGGTTGGCGGGACGCGCGCGCTCGATGCCATATTGATGCGTGACGAAACGCTCGCCATCAAAGCCGAGCCCGCAATAGAGCTTGTCGTCATAGAAGAGGATCAGCCCCGCGGTGCCGCCGGGCGCAATTTCGATGTCGCACTCGAAACGATAGGCCTGGTCGCCCGCGATGAGCAGCAGCGGCGACGAATCGACTGGCGCCTTGCCGCGCGCCTTCAGGACGAGCGCGCCTTCTTCGACCTGCGCGCGGGCGGCCTCGTCGGGCGCCGGGCGGAAAAAATTCCATTTCGCGCCAAGCGCAAGCGTCGAAAAATCGTCCGACAGCGCCATGCCGTGCGGCCCCGCGACCGTCCCGTCGCGCGGTTTCGCGATCGGCTGCGACAGGTCCCCGCCCTTCATCCGGAACCAGCCGTCGGGGGTCCATTCGATGGGGTCGAGCAGCGCCTGCCGCCCGAGCGTCCAATAGCCGTTTTCATAGCCGTGATAGACGCTCCACCAGTCGCCCGCGGGCCCCTCCACCAAAGTCGCATGGCCGCGCGACCACCATTTTTCGGATATGGAGGTCGTGCGAACGAGCGGATTATGCAGGCAATTTTCCCAAGGGCCGTGGATCGACTTCGACCGCGCGGCGATGACCATATGCCCCGTGGGCGGCCCGGCGGTCCCGCCGACCGCGGTGATCATGTAGAAATAGTCGCCGTGGCGGGTAATCTTTGGTCCCTCGGGCGCGAATCCCTCGACGACCCAATCGGACGGATAGCGCCACGGATCATAAACATGTTCGGGTTCACCGATGCGCGACAGGCCGTCGTCGGAGAGGCGCACGCGGTCGCCGCCCGACAGGAACAGCCAGCGCGACCCATCCTCGCCGACCGCATGGCCGGGATCGATATGGTTGGGAAGGTTGAGGTCGACGGGGTCGCTCCACGGCCCCTCGATCCGGTCGGCCCAGATCACCCAGCTGGTGTTCGGTCCTTTGGTCGGGATGTAGAGATAATAACGCCCCCGGTGCTTGCAAAGCTCGGGCGCCCAGACCGCACCGATATTGCGCGTGAGCGCCGGACCGACGGGGCGCCAATTCACCAGATCGCGCGAGTGCCAGATGACCAGTCCCGGATAGGAATCGAAGGTCGAGAAGGTCATATAATAGTCGTCGCCATCCTTGAGGATCGACGGATCGGGATGGTCGCCGGCCATGATCGGATTGAGGAAGCGCCCGTCGCCAAGGTCGGCCTTGCGCTGCCCATCGAAGCCGCGCGCCCAGGCAGGAGCGGGGCCAGCGGGGTCGCTTGCGGTCGACACCGAACCGCCCGGCGCCATTGCGAGCGCGGTGCCCGCCCCTCCAACGCCCGCGGCAAACAGGCCGCCGCCCGCCAGTTTCAGAACATCGCGTCGATCGGTCACCGTCGTTCCTTCTCGCAAAAGAAAGGCCCGGCCCTCGCGGACGAAGACCGGGCCTTTCCTGGGACTATCGTCAAACTCAGATCTTGAAGCGCGCTCCGAACAGGAAGGTGCGCCCATAATGGTTGTTCTCGTAGTTCCGGTTCGCTTCGAGGTCGGTGAAGCGATAGCGGTAGTCGTCGGTCAGGTTCGTGCCCTCGATCGACAGTTCGATATTGTCGGTCAGCTGGTAGCGGATCGACGCGTCGACGTTGAACGAGCTGCCATAGCCTTCGAAGACATTGTTGTTGCCGCTCGTGCTGTCGTTGAACGCGCTACGCCATGCGGCCGAGGTTCGGACGGAGAATTTGCCATCGTCATAATAGATGGTCGCATTCCACGCCCGCTTCGCGAGGCCGAGCAGCGGCTGCGTATAGGTGCCGTTGGGCTGCGCCTCGAGCCGGTTTGTGACCGGGTTATAGGCGAGCGGCCCAGCGATGCTGTAATCGACGTCGCTCTTCACGAACGTCGCGTTGCCGAGCACGCCGAAATGGCGCAGCGAGTCCGAGAAGACCGAGAAGGGCAGTTGCAGCGAGAATTCCACGCCCTTCAGATTCGCACCCGGACCGTTGCCCGTCGTGCGGAATTCGAACTGACGGTTGGGGTCGGCGCCAACGACGACGGCCGTGTGCGCGGGCGTTCCCGGCGTCAGCAAGGATGTCGGAAGGCCGCTCGACGCATAGGTACCCTGCAGCGAGGTCGAGATCGGGAAGCTCTCCACATCCTTTGCGAACAACGCCACCGAAGCCAGCGCGCCCGGCGCGAAATACCATTCGGCCGCGAGGTCGAATGTCGTTGCGCGATAGGGTTCGAGGAACGGGTTGCCCGACGTGATGCGGAAGTTGAACTGGTCGACCGCACCGCCCGGAGTCAGACTGCCGAGCGTCGGCCGCGTGATGACCTTTGCGATTGCGCCGCGCAGAATCACGTTCTCCGTCGGGTGCAGGTTGATATTGAACGACGGGAGCCAGTCGTCATAGGTCCGGTCGACCGTCACGAACGTCCCGCTGGTGAAGCCCGACGAGCTCTGATCGGTCTTCACATAGCGCACACCGGCATTGCCCGTCATCCGCATGCCGAGAATGTCGGTTTCGAATTCGGTCATGAACCAGCCGCCATAGGTCTTTTCGGTGACCTCGCGCTGTTCGCCCTGCTGAAGGACGGCCGGGCGGTTGTAGAGGTCGATGAGCGCCGTACCCGCGGCAAGATCGGGGACGATCCAAGCGTTGGTGTTGCCCGACGGCTGTCCCGCCTTGCCGAGCTGGAACAGCTCGGCGATGTCGGCCGTGACCGGCAGGCCGCTGGTGCCGGGAGCGCAGGGGAATGCTGCGCAATAGGTGCTGTCGCGGCGGAAGCCGACCGTTTCGAAATCGAACTGGCGATAAAAGCCGCCGCCGAGCAGCTGGAAGCTGTCGGAGACGTCGAGTTCGAAATCGCCGGCAAAAGTCTTGAACTTGTTGGTCAGAAAGGACGGACGATCGCGGAACTCAGCGAGCACGAACGAACCCGGATTTTCGATCCCCGCACCAAAGGTCAGCAGCGGGAACTTCATATCGCTATAGTCGTAGCGATAGCCGGTCGCATCGGTGTCGTCGAACGCGAGCGTCGTTTCGACGGGGATGTCGGCGTCCGAGCGCGAGAAGCCGCCGAGCAGCTTCACGCGGAACGTGTCGCTCAAGGCCTGCTCGATACGGCCCGACAACTGATAGAATTCGGTCTCGCTCTCGCGCGAATAACGCTCGGTGCGGACATAGACATTGTCGAGATCGGCCGAGATCAGATTATTGTTGGCGTCGATGACATAGTTGGAGACGTCGATGTTGCGCTCGTTGCTGCGCAGAAGCACTTCGCCCCAATATTCGTCGCGCGTTTCCTTGAACTTCGAATAAAGCCCGTCGATCGAGATTTTCGTGTTCTCCGACGGCTCGAACTGGATCGACGCGGTCGCACCAAGGCGTTCGCGGTCGTGCGCGACGAGGCCATAGCGCGGGATGCGCGGGTGGAAGGCTTCGGCGACGTCGATGCAGGCCTGCGACGGGTTGGCGACGAAATTCGAGCCCGACATGCAGGTCACGCCGTTGACGCTGCGGAACGGCGCCTGCGCCCAGCGGACGCTGTTGTTGCCGAGCTCGTGCGTCGTGTAGTCGGACCAGGCGACCGATGCCGAAACCCCGAAAGTGCGGTCGACATTCGTCCAGGCGATCAGCCCCGCGACACGCGGATCAACGTCCTTCGTCAGATCGTTGTAACGCGCCTGCGCCGATGCAACGACGGTCAAGCCTTCCTTGCCGCCGAGCGGGTTGCCCGTGTTGAGATCGACGACTGCGCCGAGCGAGCCTTCGTCGAGCGATGCCGATGCCGTCTTGTGAACAACGAGCGAAGTGAAAAGCTCGGACGCAAAGACGTTGAAATCGAACGCGCGGTCACGGTTCGCCGAGGCGCCGTCGGTCGAGGTCGCGATTGTTTCCATGCCATTGAGGCGAACGCGCGTAAATTGCGCGCCAAGACCGCGAACGGTGATCGCGCGGCCTTCGCCCGCGTCACGCTGGATCGAGATGCCGGGAATACGCTGCAGCGATTCGGCGAGGTTCTGGTCAGGGAATTTGGCGATGTCTTCGGCGACGATCACATCGATCGCTGCGGTCGAGTTGCGCTTCTGATCGAGCGCCTTGTCGAGCGATGCGCGGAAACCGGTGACGACAATCTCGTCCTCTCCCGCGGGTGCATCATCGATCGCATTCTGCGCCCATGCCGGCGACACCGCCATAGCGGCAAGCGACGCGCCGCATGCAAGCCGGGTCAATATACGCGTGCCTCGCGCCGTGTGATTAGACATTATCATCCTCCCTTATCGCCCCGCGCCCTTGCCCATGCAAGAAATGACACCGGTTACTTTGCCAATCGCAAACGAATCGAACGATTCGTCCTGTTCATATTTTCCGAAGAGTGACGTCGGCGGCCTGCATCGTGCGGCCAGCCGGGGCAATCGCTCTCCCACCGACAATTTTCTCGTTGACCGATTGGGGTAACCGGTGTCAGAAAGATCGCGGATTGTCACACACTTGTCAATACCCAAAGAAAAAGGATGGACAGGATGCTCAAAAAACCTTGGCTGGCCGCGCTTTTCCTCGCGTGCGTTGTGCCCTCTGGCGCAGCCCAGGCAGCCGCAGCCGATGTCGCCGCGACAGCCTTCCCCGGCGCGGTCGGCCCCGCCGCCGCCACTCCCGGCGGACGCGGCGGGCAGATCATCCGGGTGACGACGCTCGCGCCCGACGGCCCGGGATCGCTCAAGGCCGCGATCGATACGCCCGGACCGCGCATCGTGGTGTTCGAGGTTGGCGGCGTCATCGACATGGGCCGCGAATCACTCGAGATCAAACATCCCTATCTGACGATCGCCGGACAGACTGCACCCGGACCCGGCATCACACTGATCCGCACCGGCATCGACGTCAGAACGCACGATGTCATCCTGCGCCACCTGCGCGTCTATACCGGGGTCGATGGTCAGCCGAAGCGCAGCGGGTGGGAGGCCGACGCCTTTTCGACGGTCGCCGCGCACAATGTCATCGTCGACCATTGCACCTTCCTGTGGGCGATCGACGAAAATATGTCGGCGTCGGGCCCGCGCTTTACCGGCAAGACTGTCGATGAATGGCGCAAGGGCACGAGCCACAACATCACTTTTTCGAACAACCTTGCCGCCGAAGGTCTCGCCGATGCGAGCCATCCGAAGGGCGAGCACAGCAAGGGATCGCTGATCCACGACAATGCGACGGGCATCGTCTTTTACCGCAACGTCTGGGCGCATAATGTCGAGCGCAACCCGCTGATCAAGGGCGGCGGCCAGGCGCTGATGATCAACAACCTCATCTACAACCCGCAGCACCGCGCGGTGCAGTACAACCTGATGAATCTCGAATGGGTCGGGCACGACTATGTGACGGGGCAGATCACCGCGGTCGGCAATGTGATGCGCGGTGGCAACGACACCGACGAGGGGCTGCCCTTCCTGATGCTCGGCGGCGATGGCGACCTCGAATATTATGGCAAGGACAATCTCCACGTTGATCGCCACGGCAAGCCGCTGCCCGAGTTTGGACGCTACGGAGAAACCGAGGCAAAGCTGATCCGCGCCAAGGCGCCGCTCGCGCCAACCACGGGCTATCGCATCCTGCCGTCGCGCGCGGTCGAAACCTCGGTGCTCGCAACCGCCGGCGCGCGGCCTTGGGCACGCGACCCTGAAGAGATCCGCGTGTTGTTCTTCGTCGCCGAGGGGCGCGGCGAGGTGATCGACGACGAGCGCGAAGTCAGCGCCTATCCTGAGGTCAAGGAGCCGGTCCGCGCGCCCTTCGTCGAGGCCGAATGGGACCTCGCGACGATGGAACCGAAATCGGGACGCTATCCGGCGCAGACCGCACCGCTGCCGCAGGAACATCTGTCGGCGCGCGACCGCGCCTCGCGCGGGCAGGCGCAATGAGCGCGCTCGCCGCCCTGCTGCTCGGCGCTGCGGGCGCCCCGGCGATGGTGGTGATCGACGAAGGCGAAACGGTGCGGCAAGAGGCCCCGCCGCACGGCGCGATCGGCATGTCGACCGCATGGCGAATCAGCGACCATGTGCCGGCGCCGCGCAGCTTCGAATTTCGCAAGCGTGCGCTGCACGTCGGCGCGGCGATCGGCATCCACCCGATTTCGCACGACGAAATCTATTATGTCGTGTCGGGAACCGGCATCGTCCACTCCGACGGCGAGGAGGCCGAACTGAAAGGCGGGATGGCGGCGTGGCTCTACAAGGGCGCCAATGTCGGCATTCGCCAGACCGGAAGCGAGCCGCTGGTGCTGATCATCGCCTATCCGAACGAAAAGCCTGCGCCATGACGGTCGGGCGCCGCGCGCTGCTCGCGGGCAGCCTTGCCCTGCCTTTCGCCAGCGCCGCGGCGCGCGAGGCCTGGACCCGGCCTGCCGGGCTCACGCCCGATGCGAGCATCGCCCTATGGCCCGACGGGCATCTGACGCCGCCCGCGGGGCTTGTCGAACGGACCGTCCAGCGCAGCGACGACCCGCAAGCAAGCGACCGCATGCTCGAGCATATCACGCGCCCGCGGCTCGACATTTTCCGCCCGGCAAAGCCCAATGGCGCGGCGGTCATCCTCGCGCCGGGCGGCGGCTATCGCTATGTCGTTGTCGACAAGGAAGGATATGAGCTTGCCCGCTGGCTGACCGCGCGCGGGGTCACGGTTTACGTTCTTTTCTATCGACTGCCCGGCGATGGCTGGGCGAACGGATCCGACGTCCCGCTCGCCGACGCGCAGCGCGCGGTGCGGCTGGTGCGCAGCCGCGCACAAACCGACGGGATCGACCCGGCGCGCGTCGCCTTCGGCGGCTTTTCGGCGGGCGGCCATGTCGCGACGAGCCTGCTCACCCGGTTCGATGCGGCGGTTTATGAGGCGGCGGACGCCGCCGACGGTCTTTCCGCGCGCCCCGATACGCTCGCCGCCATCTATCCGGTCGTGTCGATGGATGCGGAGGTCGCGCACCCCGGAAGCCGCGAGAAGCTACTCGGCCCCGCGCCCGATGCCGCGCGCACGCGCCTTTATTCGCCCGACCGCAATGCGCGCGCCGACCAGCCGCCGCTGTGGTTGCTCCACGCCGAGGACGACAGCGTGGTGAAGATCGAGAACAGCCTGCGATTGCATCAGGCAACGCGCGCGGTCGGCGCATCGGTCGAGGCGCACTGGTTTGCGCGCGGCGAACATGGCTTTGGCCTGATGAAGACCGCGGGGCTACCGGTCGCCACCTGGCCCGAATTGCTGTGGAACTGGTTGGGGTCGCAGGGGGTCGTCTAAGCCTTGTCATTGCGATCCCGGCGAAAGCCGGGGGGAGCAATCTCCAGTTATCGATCTCGCACAAGGCCGATGGCTGGAGATTGCTTCGTCGCCGTCGGCTCCTCGCAATGACGGCCTTTTACGTTCCCGGCTGGATATAGGGCACGCGCGCGAACAATTCGCGCTCCCAGCGGCGCGGGTCGCTTTCGACGCGGCTGACCGTATCGAAGATCATCGTCGCTCGCCGGTCCAGCTCATAGGCGGGCCAGCCCGGATCGCCCGTATGCGCGAAACGGACAAAGGCGTCCATCATCCGGTCGCTCATCGCCCGCTGCGCGGGGCTCGCATCGGGGGTGGTCCCGAAAGCGAAACCGATATCGTCGGTGTGCTTCGCATCCTCGAAATCGAGCTGATAGACGAAAGCGGGCACGCCAGCCTGGGCCCGCGCCTCGGCCTCCTCGACCTGCCCGCGCCAGCTTCGCGCGGCGGTGACGATGCGGTGAAAGAGCTCGGGCGGCGGCGAATCGGGATAGCGCGCCCGAAATTGCTTCACCACCCAATCGGGATGAATGTCGATGCGCATCTCGGGCGCGATCCGCGCGGCGAGATTGGCATAGTCCAGCCCCGCGAGCTGCTTCCCGTCGGGGGCATAGAAGGCGCGCGTTTCCAGCACCGTATTGCCGAGCAGCATCGGGATGGCGCGCGACTGCGGCGCGGCGTCGGGCCAGAAGGGGTGGCGCATGAGGTGCTTCATATCGAGCACCGGGCCCATATAGACGCCCCCACCGAGCACCGGATCGGTGGCGTCGAGCGCGTCGACGAGCGCCTCGACGGGAGCCGTCGCGGGATCGACGCCCGCGCCCAGCCTTGCAAGGAAGGCCTCGGCGCGCTTCGCTGCGTTGAGCGGCCCCGACGCCGTCACCTGCTGCCCGCTCATCGTGATCGCCTTGTGGAACAGCCCTTCGGCGGCAGGCATCGCCATCAGGGTCGCGATTTTCGCGCCGCCGCCCGACTGACCGAACACGGTGACATTGGCCGGATCGCCGCCATAGGCCGCGATATTGCGCTGCACCCATTGGAGCGCGGCGATCAGGTCAAGCTGCCCGGCATTGCCGCTGTCGGGGAAACGGCCGGGCAAATAGAGATAACCCAGCGCGTTCAGCCGGTGGTTGACCGTGACGACGACGACATCGCCGCGCGCCGCGAGCGCCGCACCGTCGTTGATCGGATCGGTCACGCTGCCGGCCGAATAGGCGCCGCCGTGGAAATAGACCATGACGGGACGCCTGGCGCGTGCCTCGGTCGATGGCGTCCAGATGTTGAGGAAAAGACAGTCTTCCGACTGCGGCTGATACCGGCCCCCGCGCTGCGGGCAGGCGGGACCGAAGGCGCCGAGCGCCTTGCGGTTGTCGAGCAGCGCGACCGGCGCCGCAAAGCGTTCGGCGGTTGCGTAGCGAATGCCCTTGAACGCCGCGACCCGCGGCGCCGTGCGCGCGAACAGCGGCGGGGCAAACGCGGCCACGGCCCCCGCCGCGAGCAGCGCGCGGCGCGTCGGCCTAGCGCCGGACATCGAGCCCGCCGCCGTGAAAGGCGTCGATATCGCCCTGTCCGAAGCGGCTCGCATCGCCGGGAAGCGAATGTTTGAGGCAGGTGAGCGCAAGCCCGCTTTTCGCCATCGTCTCGGCATCGCCGCCCGCAAGATGCGCGTGGAGCACGCCCGCGGCAAAGGCGTCGCCCGCGCCGATGCGGTCGACGATGCCGGTGACATCGATCTCGCCCGTCTGGTGCGCGCTGTCCCTCAGGTCGACGCGTGCCGCGATGCGGTGATGGTCGGCGGTCACCGTATGACGCGCGGTCGAAGCGATGAGCCGCAGCGACGGGAAAGCGGCAAAGCCCGCCTCCGCCGCCTCGCGCCGCCGGTCCTCGCCGTCGCCGCTGAATTCCTGGCCCAGCACGAGCGACAGGTCGCGGTGGTTGCCGAACAATATGTCGGCGCTGCCGATGAGTTCGGACAGGATGGCGCGCGGGTCGCTGTCCCACGCCTCCCACAGCATCGCGCGGTAATTGCCGTCGAAGCTGACCGGCACGCCCAGACGCTTCGCCGCGCGTGCCGCCGCCAGCGCCGCATCGGCCGAGCGCGGCCCGAGCGCCGGGGTGATCCCCGACAGGTGCAGCAGCCCTGCGCCGGAGAGCAGTGTTTCCCAGTCATAATCCCCGGCCCCGCTCGCCGCGAAGCTCGACCCTGCGCGGTCATAGACGATTTCGGAGGAACGAAGGCCGGCGCCAACGCTGAGGAAATAGAGCCCCATGCGCCCCGGGCCAGTAGTGACGGCGGTGCAATCGACGCCTGCGCCGCGCACCGCCGCCGCTGCTCCGCGACCCAGAGCATTGGAAGGAACCTTGCCGACCATCGCGCAGTCATGGCCGAGATGCGCGAGGCCGATCGCGACATTTGCCTCGGCCCCGCCAACATGCAGGTCGAGCGCGGGCGACTGCATCAGCAATTCATTGCCGGGCGCGGTCAAGCGGATCAGCAATTCGCCGAAAAAGACCAGCCTGCCCATCCCAACTCCCGTTTGCCGACGCGGTCGGCCCTTTATTGTTCTGCTGTAGCGCCGAGCCGGTCGATGCTAGCGCGCGAGCCAACCGCCGTCGACCGCGAGGATATGGCCCTGCACATAATCGGACGCCTTCGACGCGAGGAAGACCGCCGCGCCGCCGATGTCGGCAGGGTCGCCCCAGCGCCCCGCCGGGATACGCTCCATGATCTGGCGGTTGCGCGTTTCGTCGGCTTGCAGCGCGGCAGTGTTGTTCGTCGCGATATAACCCGGCGCGATCGCGTTGACCTGAATGCCCTTCGCCGCCCATTCGTTGGCGAGCAGCTTGGTCAGGCCGCCGACGCCCGACTTCGACGCCGTATAGCTCGGCACGCGGATGCCGCCCTGAAAGGTTAGCATCGAGGCGATGTTGATGATCTTGCCGCTTCCCCGCGAAATCATGTGGCGCCCGACCGACTGGCAAAGGAAGAAAAGCGTCTTGAGATTGGTGTCCATCACCGCATCCCAATCTTCCTCGGTGAAATCGACCGCGTCGGCGCGGCGGATGATGCCGGCATTGTTGACGAGGATGTCGATGCGCCCGAATTCGGCGATTACCGCGTCGACGAGCGGCTGCACCGCCGCGACGCCCGACAAGTCGGCCTTGAAATTCTCCGCCTTGCGGCCGAGCGCGCGGACCTTGTCCACCGTCTCGGTCGCGGGCGAACGGCCCGCGGCGGCGACATCGGCCCCCGCCCCTGCAAGCGCGAGCGCGATGCCCTGACCGATGCCGGTGTTGGCGCCGGTGACGAGCGCGACGCGGCCCGTGAGATCGAAGGGAATCGTCATATCAGGCGAGCGCCGCCTCCGCCGACACGCTCTTCAGATAGTCGCTGATCGCTTCGTCCTGCGAATTGGCGTAGAAATAGTCGGCGAAGCGCTCGCCCGCGATCGCGGCGCGAAGCAGGTCCTGATCGACATTCTTGAGCACGGTCAGCATGTCGTTGCACGATGCGGCCTTCAGGTCCTTCAGGATGCCGCGGTTCTTGCGCATGATTTCAGCGCGCTCTTTCGGATAGCCAAGGCCCGATTCGCCGTCGAACAACTTGCGATAGCAATCCTGCAGGTTGAGCTCGGCGGCCCAGCCGAAACCCTTGGCATAGGGCATCGAAATCGCGTTGCCGTCGTTGATCTGGGCAAAGAGGAAGGCGTCGGTCGGATCGATCACGAGGCCGCAGAAGACGCCGGGCATCGAATTGCAGGCGAGCATCGATCCCATGCCGGTGCCGCAGCCGGTGACGACGAAGTCCGCCGCCTTCGAATTGAGCAGGATGCCTGTGAGCAGGCCGTTCATCACATAGGTCAGCGATGCGCTGTCCTCGGCCGAATACATGCCATAGTTGAACACTTCATGGCCCAGCGGTTCGGCGACCGCGGTCAGGGCTTCGTGGATGACGCTGTTCTTGGCGGCCTGGCTGTTCTCGGTGATCAGCGCAATTTTCATGATCCGGTTCCTTTGATGGGTTTTGCGGCAAATTAGTCATTTTGGTAACCGGTGTCAATGATCTTGGTCGCCCTGATGCGGCGCGCGGCCCCCGACACCGGTATCAAATATCGCCGGACAGGGAATGGTCGCGGTTGATTTCGCCGCGCCGAGCGCCCATCACAGGCGCAACAGGGGCTTGGACACAATAATCCTGGCCTCAAAAAGGGAAGATGCGTTTATGGCGGCACAGGGCAAGGGGCCGGGGGGCAAACAGCCGACAATCAACGATGTGGCGGCGCTCGCGGGAGTGTCGAAAAAGACTGTCAGCCGCGTCATCAACCGGTCCGAGTTTCTGACCGAAAAGACGCGCCGCGCGGTCGAGCAGGCGATCGAGCAATTGGGCTTCGTTCCCAATCCGCAGGCGCGCGCGCTCGCCTTTCGCCGCAACTTCCTGATCGCACTGCTCCACGACAATCCGAATGCGCAGACCGTGCTCAATTTTCAGCAGGGCGTGCTCGACGCGATCAAGGACAGCGATCTTGCGCTGCTCGTTCGCCCGGTCGATCGCGGGTCGGACAAGATGCTCGACGATGTCCGCGTCTTCCTCGAAAAGCAGCGGCCGATCGGCGCAATGCTGTTGCCGCCGATTTCGGAGAATGACGATCTCGCCGCGCTCTGCGAAAGTCTGGGCGTCCGCTATGTCCGCGTCGGTTCGGCGCTGCTCGACGATGCGCGCCATTGCGTGTCGTCGAACGACCGCGAAGTCGTGGCCGAAGCGGTGCGCGGGCTGATCGCGCGCGGACACCGCCGCATCGGTTTCGTGCGCGGTCCTGCGGGCTTCCGCTCGGCCGCCGAGCGCGAAAAGGGGTTCATGGAGGCGCTGGCCGAGGCGGGGCTCGAACTTCCCGACGCCTATCATGCGCGCGGCAATTATCGTTATGCCTCGGGGATCGAGGCGGGCGAAGCGCTGCTCGCACTCGCGTCGCCGCCGACCGCCATTTTCTGCTCGAACGACGAAATGGCCGCCGGGGTGATGGGCATCGCGCACGGCAAGGGCATTGCGGTGCCCGGCCAATTATCGATCATCGGTTTCGACGACAGCCCGACCGCGACGCATATCTGGCCCGCACTGACGACGGTGCGCTGGCCGATCCGCGAAATGGGATCGCGCGCGGCACGCACGCTGGTGCCCGATTTCCTCGGTTCCGGCGCAAAGGTCGCGAGTGACGAAAGCCCGGTGTTGCCGTCGATTCTCGTCGAACGCCAGTCGGTCGCGGCTGCTCCAGCCGACGCCTGAGGCAGCGGCCGGTAAAGCTGCGCCGCAGCATCTTCGTTTCTCCTGACTCCGCTTGACAAGCGGCGCCCTTGGCGCGCTAATAGAACATATCAGGAACAAATGATGCGCGAGTCGTCCCCTTCTCTCGCCGGGCTGCGGAAACGTGTCGCCCGGCTGGCCGCCAGCGGCGGTCCCGCGAGCCTCCCGGCCGAAGCCCGGCTGACGAGCGGCCATGCGGGATTCGACGCCGCGCTCGGGGGCGGGCTGGCAAAAGGCAAGACGCATGAATTTTTTGCCGCCGACGCGCTCGATGCGACGAGCGCCGCGGCCTTCGCCGCGCTGCTCGCGCTGCGAAGCGACGCGCACGCACCGCTCATCTGGCTGCGCACTGCCGACGCCGCGCGCCGCATCGGGCACATCTATGCGCCGGGGATCGCCGAGCTTGGCGGCAGCCCCGACCGGCTGCTGATCGTCGAGGTTCGCGATGCCAAGATGCTGCTCGCCTGCGCGAACGATGTCGCGCGCTGCACCGGATCGGCGGCGGTCATCGTCGAAAGCTGGGGGCGCTTCCCGCTGCTCGACCTGACCGCAGGACGGCGCCTCGCGCTCGGCGCACGCGATGCGGGTACCACTTTGTTGATGCTGCGCCTCAATGCCCTTCCCGCACCGAGCATCGCCGAAACGCGCTGGAGCGTCGCCGCCGCGCCATCGCGCGCGCTCGCGGCCGATGCCCCCGGCGCGCCCGCCTTCGACCTCGAACTCTTGCGCTGGCGCGCCGGCCCTGCGGGCGGACGCTGGCGACTGGACTGGAAACATGACGAACATGCCTTCGGGGAGCCGGCGCTATCTCGCGCTGTTCTTCCCCTACCTGCCCGCCGAGCGGCTCGTCCGCACGGCGCCGCAGCCGCCTGACGCTCCGCTCGTCTTTGTCGAGAAGATACGCGGCGCGCTGCGCATCGCGCACATCGACGCAGCCGCGCAGGCAGCCGGGCTGGCTGTCGGCATGCCGCTCGCCGACGCGCGCGCGCGCGTTCCCGAACTGCTCACCGTCGCCCACGACCCGATTGCCGATCATGCCTGGCTCGACCGGCTCGCATTAGGCTGCAACCGCTACACGCCGCTCGTCGCGCTCGATGCCCCCGACGGGCTGATCCTCGACATTGCAGGGGCTGAACATCTTTTCGGGGACGAAGCCGGTCTCGTCGCCGATGCCGAGATGCGGCTGGCGCGGCTCGGCATGAGCGTGCGCCACGCCTTCGGCCCGACCGCCGACGCGGCGCGCGCGCTCGCGCGCTACCAGACGCGCCCGGCGCCTGACGAAGCGGCGGCGGTTCGCCGCCTGCCCGTCGCCGCGCTCGAACTCGCCCCCGAAGCGACGACCGCGCTCGTCCGCGCGGGACTGAAAAGCATCGGCGACCTTGCCGGTCGCCCGATGGCGAATATCGCAGCGCGCTTCGGAGGCGATGCGACGATGGCGCTCCGGCGCATCCTCGGCGACGCGCCGAGCCCGCTCGATCCGCGCATCGCCTTACCCCCGACCGCGGTCGAGCGCCGCTTCGCCGAGCCGCTCGGCAGCACCGCGCATGCGACCAAGGTCCTCGCCGAGCTTGCGGCCGAAGCCATTGAAGAGCTCGGCGAGCGCGGGAAGGGCGGACGGCATTTCCGCGCGACCTTCTTTCGCAGCGACGGCCTTGCGCGCAGCATCGATGTCGAGACGGGCCATCCGACGCGCGACGCGGGGCTGGTGATGCGCCTCTTTGCCGAGCGGATGGACAGCCTGACCGACCCGCTCGATCCCGGCTTCGGTTTCGACATGATCCGCCTTGCCGTCCCGCGCCTCGACCCGCTCGGCGCGACGCAATTGAAGCTCGAGGGGGGCGAAGTGCGCAAGTCGATCGAGGACGGGGCGATGAACGAGCTGGTCGACCGGATGACGACGCGGCTGGGACGCAGGCGCGTGCAGCGACTGCGCGCCGAGGATACGCATATCCCCGAGCAGGCGCAGCTCGCGCTCCCCGCGATCACCGCGCCGCCACCGATGCCCTGGCCCGCGCCCCAGCCCGGCGAACCGCCGGCGCGCCCCTTCCACCTCTTTGACCCGCCGCAACCGATCGAGGTGATCGCCGAAGTCCCCGACGGCCCGCCGCACCGTTTCCGCTGGCGCCGTGCGATGCACGCGGTGCGCCGTTACGAAGGCCCCGAGCGCATCGCCGCCGAATGGTGGCGCCGCCGCGACAATGCGGGCCTGACGCGCGACTATTACCGCGTCGAGGACGCGCAGGGCCGCCGCTTCTGGCTCTTCCGTCACGGCCTTTATGACGAGAAGCCCGACCCGCGCTGGTATATCCACGGGCTGTTCGCATGAGCGGGGAAGACGCCCCCCTTTTTGCCGAGCTGGTCGCGGCGACCAACTACAGCTTTCTGCGCGGCGCCTCGCACCCTGCCGACATGGTGGCACAGGCGATGGCGCTCGGCATGGCAGGCATCGGCATCGCCGACCGCAACAGCGTCGCGGGGGTGGTGCGCGCCTTGATCGGGTTGCGTAAGTTGCGCGAGAAGGCCGCCGAAAGCGGGATCGAGCTACCGCCCTTCAAACTCGTCGTCGGCGCGCGGCTGGTGTTCGACGACGGCACCCCCGACATCATCGCCTATCCGGCGACGCGGCGCGGCTGGGGTCGGCTGACGCGCATGCTGACCCTCGGCAACCGCCGGACGACCAAGGGCAATTGCGTGATGAAGCTCAAGAATCTGCTCGTCCATTGCGAGGATTTGTTGCTCGTCGCGATGGCCGGCGCGGCGGACGAAGCGGTCCTGCACCGCCTCGCCGCCGCCGCGCCGGGGGCGCTTTGGCTTGGCGCAACGATGCCGCGAAGCGGAAGCGACCGCCGACGCCTCGCCGGGCTGCAAGCGCTGGCGGACCGGGTCGGCATTCCGCTGCTCGCGACCAACGATGCGCTCTATGCGACGCGCGCGCAGCGCCCGCTGCACGATGTCGTCACCTGCATCCGCGAAGGCACCAATCTGGGCGATGCAGGGCGTCTGCTCCGCGCCAATGGCGAGCGTCATTTGAAATCGCCGCAGGAAATGCGGCGCCTGTTCCGCGACCATCCCGAAGCGGTCGATGAAAGCCTGAAAATCCTCGACCGCATCTCCTTCGCGCTCACCGATCTTGCCTATGAATATCCGCACGAGCCGGTTCCCGCGGGCTGGGACCCGCAGGGCTGGCTCGAACATATGGTGATGGAGGCGGCAAAGAAGCTGCATCCGGACGGATTGCCGCAGCGCTGGCGCGAGGTGCTCGACGAGGAACTGACGCTCATCCGCAAATGCAATTTCGCCTGCTATTTCCTGACCGTCCACGACATCGTCAATTTCGCGCGAACGCAAGACCCGCCCATCCTCTGCCAGGGGCGCGGCTCGGCCGCCAATTCGCTCGTCTGCTACCTGCTCGAAATCACCTCGATCGACCCGGTCGCGAACAATCTGCTGTTCACGCGCTTCCTGTCCGAACAGCGGCGCGAGCCGCCCGATATCGACGTCGATTTCGAGCATGAGCGGCGCGAGGAGGTGATGCAATATATCTATCGCCGCTACACACGGCGGCGCGCGGGAATCGCCGCGACGGTGATCCATTACCGGCCGCGCAGCGCGGTGCGCGAGGTCGGCAAGGCGCTCGGCTTCAGCGAGGATGTGACCGCGCGACTCGCCGACACGAGCTGGGGAAGCTGGGGCAGCGAGATGCCGATCGAGCGTTTCGTCGAAGCGGGGCTGGACCCCGCGCAGCATGACATTGCGCGGCTGCAATGGATCGTCAGCCAATTGCTGACCTTCCCCCGCCACCTGTCGCAGCATGTCGGCGGCTACGTTCTGACCGAAGACCGGCTCGACGAGACGGTACCGATCCACAATGCCGCGATGGAAAACCGGACCTTCATCGAATGGAACAAGGACGATATCGACGCGCTGAAACTGATGAAGGTCGATGTCCTCGCGCTCGGAATGCTGACCTGCATCCGCAAATGTTTCGACCTGATGCGCCTGCACAATCTGGGCGATCACGATCTGAAATCGGTCCCGCCGGAAGATCCGGCCGTTTACGACATGCTGTGCGAAGGCGACAGCATCGGCGTGTTCCAGGTCGAAAGCCGCGCGCAGATCAACATGCTGCCGCGCCTCAGACCGCGCGAATTTTATGACCTTGTGATTCAGGTCGCGATCGTCCGTCCCGGGCCGATCGAAGGGGACATGGTTCATCCCTATCTCCGCCGCCGCAACAAGGAGGAAGAGGCTGAACTCCCCTTACGTTCGGGAGGCGGAGCCAATGAGCTGGAAGATATTCTCGGCAAGACATTCGGGGTGCCGCTGTTTCAGGAACAGGCGATGAAACTTGCCATTACGGCAGCGGGCTTTTCTCCCGATGAAGCGAATGGGCTTCGACGAGCGATGGCAACTTTTCGGAACGTCGGGACAATCCCCGAATATCAAGACAAGATGATCGAAGGGATGGTCGGGCGGGGCTATGAGCGCGCTTTCGCCGAACGTTGCTACAATCAAATCAAGGGGTTCGGCAGCTATGGTTTTCCCGAAAGCCATGCCCAGTCCTTTGCCAAGCTCGTCTATGTTTCCTCGTGGCTGAAATGCCATCACTCCGCGGTCTTCACCTGCGGCTTGCTCAATTCGCAGCCGATGGGCTTCTATGCCCCCGCCCAGCTTGTCCGCGACGTGCGCGAGCATGGCGTCGAGGTGCGCGCGGTCGATGTCAATTTCAGCATATGGGACAACAGCCTCGAGCGGCGCGAGGACGGTCGCCTCGCGCTGCGGCTCGGCTTTCGGCAGATCGACGGCTTTCGCGAGGCGTGGGCCGACGCGATCGTGCTTGCGCGCACGACAAACTTTGCCTCGGTCGAGGAACTTGCGCGGCGCGCCGACCTGCCGTCGCGTGCGCTGCGTCTGCTCGCCGATGCCGATGCGTGCCGGTCGATGGGGCTCGACCGCCGCCCCGCGCTCTGGGACGCGCGGCGCGTGCGGCAAGGCGTGCTGCCGCTGTTCGGTGCGGCGGGGGCGGACGAGCTGGGGGCCGAGGAGGATGCGGCGCTGCCGCCGACGCCAGCGGTCGAGCAGGTGCTCACCGACTATCAGACGACGCGGCTGTCGTTGAAGGGACATCCGATGACGTTTCTGCGGCGCGATTTCAAACGCGAAGGCGTGCTGAGCGCCGCCGAAGTCGCGGCAGCGAAAAACGGCTCGATCGTCCGCACCGCGGGCGTCGTGCTGATCCGCCAGCGGCCGGGCAAAGGCAATGCGATCTTCATCACGATCGAGGACGAGGGCGGGATCGTCAACATCCTCTTATGGGCGCGCCATTTCGAACGCTATCGCCGCGCCGTAATGGCGTCGCGGCTGATGCTCGCCGAGGGCGAGGTGCAGCGGAGCAAGGAGGGCGTCATCCACCTGATGGCGTCGCGGATCGTCGACCGTACCGCGATGCTCGACGCGCTCGGCAGCGACCGCCGCTTCGACCCCGACCTTTGCCGCGCCGACGAGGTCAAGCACCCGCAACCGCCGCGCGGACGTTCGGAAGGCGAATATGCGCAGCGCCACGGCCACCCCCGCAACGTCCGCATCCTGCCCAAGTCGCGGGATTTTCATTGAGGGTTTGTTTTCCGGCTTACGCAGGAGGCTGCTCCAGCCAGCCCCCCCGCAAAAAGAAGACGCCCCGGCTGCGGGGGCCGGGGCGTCGGATCAGGCTATTAAAGGGACCAACCAATATAGCCCCAATTTTATACCCTGCGCTTAGCGGAGCAGGTTCATCACGCCCTGCTGGCTCTGGTTCGCCTGGGCAAGCATCGCGGTCGAGGCCTGCGACAGGATGCCGGCCGCAGCAAGCTTCGTCGATTCAGCCGAGAAATCGGCGTCTTCGATGCGCGACTTCGATTCCGACAGATTGGTGACAGTCGACGTCAAATTGTCGACAGCCGCATCGAGACGGCTCTGCTGGGCACCGAGGTTGGCGCGCTGCGTCGCAACCGTCTGGATCGCCGTGTCGAGCGTGGCAAGCGCGCCCGAAGCGCCGCCGGCGGTCGAAATGTCGAGCGCGTTGACGCCGAGTGCCGTCGCCTGGAGGTCGGCGATGGCGATGTTCACGACCTGGCCCGAACCGGTTCCGGTCTGGATGTCGAAGCCCGCGGCAACGCTGCCGTTGAGCAGGACGTTGCCGTTGAACGTCGTGCGGGTCGCAATGTCGCCGATCTGGGCGATCAGCGCGGTAACTTCGGTCTGCATCGCAGCACGGTCGGTCGTGCCGTTCGTGCCGTTGGCCGACTGCACAGCCAGTTCACGCATACGGACGAGAATGTCCGAAATGCCGCTCATCGCGCCTTCGGCGGTCTGCGCAAGCGAGATGCCGTCGTTGGCGTTGCGGATGGCCTGGTTCAAGCCACGGACCGTTGCGTCCATGCGGGTGGCGATGGCGAGGCCGGCAGCGTCGTCCTTCGCGCTGTTGATGCGCTTGCCGCTCGACAGGCGTTCCATCGCCTGCGACTGCATTTGACTCGCCACGCGCGAGCTGTTCTGGGCGCGGAGCGCGCTCACATTGGTGTTGATGACAGTCATGTTGTTCCTTTCCGGCCCAGAGGCCATTCCCGTGATGTGATGGGCTCGGCGAGCTTCACGCAGCCAGTAACGGCGGGCGGCGACGCGGTTTAAGCACCGGGCGTCAAAAAAACGCCGAAAGCGCTCCACGCGCGCCATGTTACCGATATAAGTATATGTTTTTCCGATGTTTATAATGTTGGCATGACCTTTGCATTCCTGTTTGGCGTGCGGCGCATGGCCGCGCAAAGGACGGATGAAAGCCAATGAGCACGATCGATACGAGCCGACTGATGCAGATGCGCAGTTCGATCCTCAATCAGAACCAGGCGCTGCAACGCGCCGCGGGTCGCGGCGGCGTGGGCGGCGCAGAAGGCGCAGAAGGCACGGCCGATTTCGGAGCGGCGATTTCCTCCGCGCTCCAGCAGGTCAACGCCCAGCAGACCAAGGCAAGCGAGCTTAGCGAAGCCTATGAGCGCGGCGACACGCACGACATCGTCAGCGTGATGATCGAGCGCCAGAAAGCATCGCTCGGTTTCGAAACGACGCTGCAAGTCCGCAACAAGCTTTTGTCCGCCTATCGCGACATCATGAACATGCCGGTGTAATCCATGGCCGAAACCCAAGCCCTCAGCCCGATCGATCCTTCGGCCGCGAACCGCCTGCCTGCCCCCGCGCTTGGCGACCGCTTCGCGCCGTTCGCCCAGTTCGCCCGTCAGCCGGCGGTCCAGCGCGCGCTGCCCGCCATCGCCACCTCGACCGCAATCGGCATCGCGGCGCTCGCCTGGTTCATGACGCAGTCGGCGCCGCAGACCCAGCTGTTTGCAGGGCTCGAGGACAGCGACAAGGCCGCCGTCGCCGACGCGCTGCAGGGCGCCGGAATTGCGCACAGCATCGACCCCGCCACCGGCGCGCTGACCGTCGATGCCGACAAGCTCCACCAGGCACGCATCGCGCTGGCCGGTCAGGGCCTTCCCAAGGCGCAGCCGAGCGGCGACAGCCTGATCGCGGCGCTGCCGATGGGTTCGAGCCGCGCGATCGAGGGCGAAACGCTGCGCTCGGCGCGCGAGGCCGATCTCTCGCGCACGATCGAAACGATCGACGCCGTCAGAAATGCCCGCGTCCACATCGCCGCCGCCGAACCGAGCCTGTTCGTCCGCGAGGACAAGCCGGCGACCGCGTCGGTCATGCTCACGCTGATGAACGGCCGCAGCCTGTCCGACGGTCAGGTGCAGGCCATCCGCTTTCTTGTCGCCTCGTCGGTGCCGGGAATGAATGCCGATCAGGTGTCGGTGATCGATCAGCGCGGCGCCTTGCTCTCCGACACCGCGACGAGCAGCGACATGAAGGCGTTCCAGCTCCAGACGCAAGTCGAGGACCGCTTCCGCCGCGCGCTCGACACCTTGCTCGGCCCGATGCTCGGCGCCGGCAATTATACGGTCGAGGTCCACGCCGACGTCGACATGTCCGAAAGCCAGGCGACGCGCGAAAGCTTCCCCGAGAACGATCGCGCGCTGCGCAGCGAGGAAATTTCGCGCCAGATCAGCGGTCAGGGCACCCCGCCCGCGGTCGGAATTCCCGGTGCGCTCGCAAACCAGCCGCCGCAGGCAACCACGATCGCCGCCGCCGCGCCGGAACCGGCCGCGGCCGGGGTCGCGACCGAGACGCAAAGCAATGAGAATTCGGCGCGCGCCTATGAAGTCGGCCGCGAGATTTCGGTCACCCACCAGCCGCAGGGCCGGCTTCGCCGTGTTTCGGTCGCAGTCGCGCTCAATCAGGGCAAGAAGGCGCTGACGCAAGCCGACATGACCAAGATCGACGGGCTGGTGAAAGGCGCGATCGGTTTCGATGCCGCACGCGGCGACATGGTCGCGATCAGCCAACGCCCCTTTGTGAAGATCGAAGAGGAAGCCCCCGCCATCTATGACGAACCCTGGTTCATGCCGGTCGTCACGCAGGCGGGCGCGATCCTCGCCGCCCTGCTAGCCTTCCTGTTCATCGGTCGCCCGCTGATCCGCGCTGCCAAGAACCGCGCGGCCGAACGTGCCGAGCGCAACGCCGAACTTGAAGAATCGCTTCTCGCCGCGACCGAGGCGCGCCCCGCGCTCGGGTCCGATGCCGCAAACGGAGCGATCACGCTCGAGATGATCGAAGCCGCGCCAAGCTATGAGGACCGGGCCAATCTGGTGCGCGCCTTCGTCCGCCAGGATTCGGCGCGCGCCGCGCTTGTCGTCCGCCAGCTGATGCAGGAGGGTGCCCGTGGCTGACGCCGTCGACAACGCCCCGCCGCCCGTCCACATCAAGCCGCCGATCGACGGCTCGGCCGCCGCAGCCATCCTGCTGATGCTGCTCGACGAAAGCGAAGCGGCGACGATCCTGAAGCATCTTGATCCCGAAGAGGTGCGCAGCCTTGCCAAGTCGATGTTCGACACGGCCAATGCCAGCGAGCATCAGATCGGTCAGGCCCTCGACCAGTTCGTGCTCAGCAGCCGCAATGTCAGCGCGCTCGCCATTGGAGCCGACACGCGCATCCGCACGGTGATCAACCAGGCGGTCGGCAATGTCCGCGCCGACAATATCCTCGCCGCCGTCGCGCCGCAGTCGAGCGCTGCGTCGCTCGAAATGCTGCGCTGGATGGACGTCGATGCGATCAGCGCGCTGCTCGAAAGCGAGCATCCGCAGGTCGGCGCGCTGATCCTGTCGGTCCTCGTCCCCGATATCGCCGCGCGCGCCATCGAAACGCTCGACGAGGTGAAGCAGGCCGACCTGGTGCTGCGCGCCGCGCAGCTGACGTCGGTTCCGGCAGCCGCGATCGAAGATCTGGAGGCGGTGCTCAGCAGCGCCAATGCCGATGGCCAGCGCGTCGCCAAGCAGGCGATCGGCGGCCCGAGCGATGTCGCCAAGATCATGAAGATGATGCCGAAGCAATTGTCCGAACGCACGATCCGCGCGCTCAAAAAGCACGACAAGGCGCTCGCCCAGATCATCGAGGAAGAGATGTTCATCTTCGAAAATCTGCGCGATCTCGACAAGAAGAGCCTCGGCACCGTGCTGCGCGCCGTCGATGCGGCGCAGCTCGCGATCGCCCTCAAGGGCACCGAGGAAGATATGGTCGACCTCTGCCTGTCGACGATGTCGCAGCGCGCGTCCGAAACGATCCGCGACGAAATGGCCGAAATGACGATGGTCAAGCGCGTCGATGTCGATGAAGCGCAAAAGGCGATCATGCAGATCGTCCGCCAGATGGCCGCGTCGGGCGAGATCATGATCGCGGGGGCCGGCGATGATTATATCTGATCGCGCCTCCGAAGCCGGATATTCGACGGTGACGCTTGCCGACGCGATGGCGCGGACCGGCGGATTTCGTCCGCTCCATTTCGCACGCCCCGTCGGCGAAGCGCCGCCCATGCCGATCGAGCCGGACATCGACGAAGGCGGCGATCCCTTCGCGCGTGGCCTGGCCGAAGGGCAACGCATCGCCGAAGCCGCCTTTTCGGTCGAACGCCACCAGCTGCTCGCATTGCTCGCCAGCGCCGAAGCGCTGCAGGACGAGCCGAGCGAAGAGCTCGCGCAGCTGATCGCCGAAACGGTCGAACGGCTGGTCCGCCAGATCGTCGAAACGGCGCCGATCGATGCCGCGTGGCTCAAGGAACAGGCCGACGTCGCCGCCGCGCTGGTTGCAGACGCCGACAAGGCGCGCACCTTGTGGGTCCACCCCGAGGACGCCGCGCTGCTCGTCGATTGCGCCCTCTCGCTGCCGGTGCAGGTCGACCCTGCGATGATGCGCGGAACGGTACGGATCGAAACCTCCGCAGGCTGGATCGAACATGGCCGCGCCGTCTATCTCGGCGAATTGCGCGCGGCGCTCGGCAGCGAAGGAATGGGCGCATGACCCGCCGCCTTGCCATGACCGCCCAGCAACTGCTCGGCCCCATCGAACTGACGCACGCCTCGCCGCGACGGATCGGCACGCTCGTCGCGCACGAAGGCATCATGCTCGAAGTGTCGGGCTTTCCGCAGCCGCTCGGCAGCAATGTCCGGATCAAGTCGGCCGACAATGACTATGTTTATGGCGAGGTCGTCGGCTTTCGCGGTCACCGCAGCCTTGTCCTGCCCTTCGACACCAACAAGCCGCTCGTCACCGGTGCGCCGGTCGAGCCGCACGGCGCGAGCAGCATGGTCGCGGTCGGCAAGGCGCTGCTCGGACGGATCATCGACGCGCAGGGAAATCCGCTCGACGGGCGCCCGCCGGTCAAGTCGCAGTTCCAATGGCCGCTCGCCGGCCGCAAGGTCAATCCGCTGCGCCGCGGCCGTGTGACAAAGCCGCTCAATATGGGCGTGCGCGCGATCAACGGCCTGCTCACCGTCGGCGAGGGCCAGCGCGTCGCGATCATCGCGGGCTCGGGCGTCGGCAAGTCGGTACTGATGGGCCAGATGATCGCCGGAACCGAATGCGATGTCATCGTCGTCGGGCTGATCGGCGAGCGCAGCCGCGAAGTAAGCGATTTCGTCGAAACCAAGCTGCCGCCCGCCGTCCGCAAGAAATCGGTCGTCGTCGCGGTGCCTGCCGACCATCCACCGCTGCTGCGGCTGCGCGCCGCGATGCGTGCGACCGCCATCGCCGAAGCCTTCCGCCAGGAAGGCAAGAAGGTGCTGCTGCTGATCGACAGCCTGACGCGCGTCGCGCATGCGCAGCGCGAAATAGGGCTGACGCTGGGCGAGCCGCCGACGATGAAGGGCTATCCGCCGTCGGTCTTCGCGCTCATTCCTTCGCTCGTCGAGCGCGCGGGCAACGACAATGCCACCGGCGGGTCGATCACCGCGCTATATACCGTGCTCGCCGATGGCGGCGACATCGACGACCCCGTCGTCGACAGCGCGCGCGCGATTGTCGACGGCCATATCATCCTCTCGCGCCAGCTTGCCGAACAGGGCGTCTATCCCGCGATCGACGTCGCGCGCTCGCTTTCGCGCACGATGGCCGATTCGGTCGATCCCGAGCATGCCGCCGCCGCCGCGAACTTTCGTCGACTCTGGTCGGCCTATGAAGAGAACCGCGACCTCATGCTGATGGGTGCCTATGTCGCAGGGGGCGATCCCGTCCTCGACACTGCCATCGCGCGCCACGCCGACCAGCTCGCATTCGTGACCCAGCCCGCCGGGGCGCAGGTCGATTTCGCAACCTCCCGCCAATCGCTTATCGAAGGATATTCCGCATGAACGCCCGCACCGCACGCCGCAAACGCATCATCCGCGTGCGATCCGTCGAACATCAGATGGCGGAAGCCAATTTTGCGCGCGCCAACGGCGAGCTTGCGAACCTCGTCGAGCTGGGCAAGCGGCTCGAAGCGCTGCGTGTCGACCTGGCGGTTGCAAAAGGCGCCGTCGCCGGTCGCGCGCTCAACTCGGTCGGCGAGCTCGGGATGCGGCTCGACCTTGCGCAGGAGAATCTCAGCGCGCCGCTCCACAGCGCGAGCGAGCGCCGCGACCAGATGGGGGCGCTCGCCCAGTCGGCGATGATCAAGGAAGAATCGGCGGTTCGCCTTTACGAACGCAGCCGCAAGTCGGCCGAAGCCGAGCATGAACGACGCAATGACGCCAACCGCCCACACCGCCGCCGCGCGATGAGCCTGCGCCTGATCGACGGGGGCGCAGCATGATGGCGAATTCCAACCCGCTTTCGGGACAGCGGCCGGGTGCGCAGGGAATTGCCGCGCTCCTCGGCGGCGCCTTTCCTGTCGCGGCAGGCGGCGAAGCGCAGGGCGGCTTCGACCGCCTTCTCGCGGCGTTGCCCGTCGCGGGCCTTCCCGCCAATGGCGCATCCGCTCTGCCAGCGGCTCTGCCTACCGCGCTTGCGGCCGCGCCCGTTTCGGCTCCGGCTGGCGAACCCCAGTTCGAGGGCTCGGCCCCGGCAATCGTCGATATCGAAGTCGACTTCGATCGGGGTGCCGACGAGGTCGGCGTTCCCGCGGCCCCCTTACCGGATGGCACGCCTGCGCCCGCCATTGCACCCAGCGCTACCGCGACAAAGGCGGTCGAAAACCTGCTGAAGGCCCATGCCGGCAAGGCAACGAAAAACGCGACCGGCATCGACGCCGACGGCACGGTCGCGAAGGGCGAACAGCTTGCAGGCGACGCGGTGTCGCCGACGGACGGCGAGGCAATCGAAACGCCCCCCGTCGCTTCCGCTCCCGATGTCGATGCGGAAGCCGCGCCGGACAGGACAGGCGTGCCCGTCACGATTGCAGCAACGACCAATGGCGCGACCAAGGCGGACGAAGCAGTCCCCGCAAAAACGAAGAATGTCGCGACGAACGGCACGCAGCTGCCAGCGCCCGCCGGTGCGCGCACGCCGGCGAATGGTGCCACGGCCGACGAAGCGCGTGCTGCCAACCGCCAGAATGCCACGCCGGTGCTTCCTGCGAGCGCCAAGGCTGCCGATCATGCATCGCCGATGTCCGCCGTGTTGGCGGCCGCCAGCGACCGCAGCCGCCCCGCGCCGCAAGTCAACGACGCCCCGTCGATGGCCGTGCTGCTGCACCGTCCCGAAGCGGCGCCCGTTCCAGGCGCGCCGAACAATGTCGCCGCCGGCCCCGTCGCCGACCGCATCCTCGACATGACGAGCGACGATGTCTGGATCGAGCAGCTCGCGCGCGACATCGTCGCGACCAAGTCGGACGAAGGCGACATCAGCTTTCGCCTGATGCCGCGCCACCTCGGCCGCCTTGACGTCGCGATGCGGATGGAGGGCGACGGGGTATCGCTCAAGCTCGAAACCCAGCATGAAGCCACCGCGACCATCGTAACCGCCGCGCAAGGCCGGCTGGTCGAAGACCTGCGCCAGCAGGGCGTTCGCGTGACCGGCGCCGATGTCACTTGCACTCATGGCGACGCCGGACGCCAGTCGCAGCAGGGACAGGGCCGCGCCGCGACCGCCGATCCCGCCCATCTAATTGAAACCGCCACCGATCGCGCCGAAGCGCGCGACGACAAGCGCGCCGCGGACCGCCGCGGACGCTTTGCCTGAACCGGAAGGACCCGATCATGAGCAAGGAAAAGACCGAAGTCGCACCCAAGAAGGGCGGGAAAATGAAAAAGCTGCTGGTCATCGGCCTCGGCGCCATCGTCCTGATCGGCGCGGGTGCGGGTGCGGGCGTCTATTTCGGCGCGCTATCGGCGCATGAAGCCAAGCCCGAGGATCATTTCCCGAAGCTCGTCCTGCGCAGCACCAAGGCCGAAGAACCCGCCGCCGCAAGCGACGACAAGGACGTGCCGCTGAAGGTCGGAACGGTGTCGGTGCCCAACGACCGCTTCAAGGTCGATCCGCGCAAATATGAAATCACCTATTACCCGATGGGCGACAGCTTCACGACGAATCTGGCCGACGGATCGGGTTTTCTGCAGATCGGAATCAGCCTTTCGACATTTTATGACGGCAAGGTCATCAACAATATCAAACGACAGGCTGTGCCGATCCGTTCGGTTGTGCTTATGGTGCTCGCCGAACAGGACCCGGCGCTTCTCGCCACATCGCAAGGAAAGCAACGGCTGCAGCGTCAGCTGACCGCCGCGATCAACGATGTGCTGCGCGAGAAGGAGGGATTTGGGGGTATCGACAATGTCTATTTCACGAACCTGGTGATCCAGTGACGACCGACACAAAATCCCTGAAGGCGGTCAAAGCTGGCGCGCCGAAGGCAGCCGGTACGGCCGAAAGTGACGCCAAGGCGTCGCTGCTGCTGCGCCGTGCCGAGGGCAATTATGCCTTTCCGGCGCTCGACGCGGTGGCGACGCAATTCGCACGCAGCCTGCGCGACCTTGTGCGTGCGCTCGGCGCGCCGAGCGTGCAGGTCGAGCGCGCGGGCACCGACCAGGTGGAATTTTCGGACTGGAGCAAGGATGCGACGCCGGCGATCTTCTGGCGCTATCACGCGCCGCCGCTGAAAGGCCCTGTCCTGCTCGCCATGGCGCGCCCGACGATCCTGCAACTCGTCGACATATTCTATGGCGGCAAGGGCAAACTCGCGGCCGAACGCGAGGAATTGACCGATGCCGAGGAGCGCTTTGCGGCACGGCTCGGCCGCGACATGGGGTTGCAACTAGCCGCAGCGTGGCGCGACAAGCTGTTTCTCGAGCCCGAACTCGACTGCGTCACCGGTAACCCCGCCAAGCTGGCGGCGGTCCGCGGCGACGACGAAATGATCGTCCAGCGCTTCACGCTGCGCGGCGCCCCCTTCGACAATCGCACGATCACCTGCGCCTATCCGCTCGCGGCGCTGCGCGGTATCGCGGGCGCCGAGCCCGTCCCGACCACGCCCGAAAGCGCGGTCGATCCTATATGGAGCGCAACGCTGAACCGCGCATTGCGCGGCGTGCGCCTGCCGGTACGATCGGTGCTTGCCCGCCCGGAAATCAGCCTCGTCAAGCTGCTCGCACTCGAAGTCGGTGACATCATCCCGCTCTCGATGCCGCGCAACGTACCGGTGACCGTCGCCGGGCGCCGTTTCGCCACCGGCAGCATCGGCGAGGCGAATGGCAACGCCGCCATCATGATCGACCATATCGAAGAAGGACCGGACCATGACTGACATGAGTGAAGCCCCCGCGGCGGTCCGCCGCGATCGCCGCGACAACAAGGATATTGCCGCGTCCCCCAATTTCGACCTGCTCGCCGGCGTTTCGCTGCGCGTATCGGTCGAGGTCGGATCGACGTCGATGACGCTCGCGGAACTGCTCGCGCTCGGCGAGGGCAGCGTCGTCGAGCTCGATCGCGCGGCGACCGACCTGCTCGACATCTATGCCAATGGCACGCTGATCGCGAAGGGCGAGATCGTCAGCGTTGACGGCCGCTATGGCATTCAGGTTGCCGAAGTCGTCGCGCCCGATCGCGGCTTCGCCGGGCTCGAGCGGAGGGGTTGATGCTCGAATATTTCCTGCGCCTCCTGATCCTGCTGCCGCTCGTCGGCGCGCTCGCATGGGGCAGCCTGTGGCTGTGGAAGCGAGTCCAGATGGGCGTGCCGCTGGGCGGCGCCACCAAGCAGGGACGCCCGGTCGAGATGATCGGCGTGCTGCCGCTCGGTCCGGGATCCAAGCTCGCGGTCGTCGAATTTGCGGGGCAGCAGATTCTGCTCGCGGTGTCGCGCAACGGCATCACGCGCCTCGCCGACAATAGCGAGGGCGACTTCCATGTCGATTGACGTCAAGACGGCGATCCGCGGCACCGCGATCGTCGGCGCCGCCGCGCTGCTGCTCGCGGCGCCCGCTGCCTATGCACAGACGGCCGACGGCCTCAATCGCGCGGTCGCCGACATCGGTGGCGACGGTCGGCCGCTGAGCCTGTCGCTCCAGATCCTCGTCCTGATGAGCCTGTTGACGGTGCTGCCGTCGCTGCTCCTCATGATGACGAGCTTCACGCGTATCATCATCGTGCTCTCGATCCTGCGCCACGCGCTCGGGCTGCAACAGACGCCGCCGAACCAGGTTCTCGTCGGGCTCAGCCTGTTCCTGTCGCTGTTCATCATGCAGCCGGTGATCAGCGAGGTGAACCGCGTCGCGATCGAACCCTATGGTCAGGAACAGATCGAAATCGGCGAAGCGGTGACGCGGTCGGGCGATGCGCTCCACGGCTTCATGATGAAACAGACGCGCAAGACCGACCTGATGATGTTCGCCAAGATCGCCAAGGCGCCAAGCTATGCCAATCCCGCCGACGTGCCCTTTTCGATCCTGCTTCCGGCGTTCGTGACGAGCGAACTCAAGACCGCATTCCAGATCGGCTTTCTGATATTCCTGCCTTTCCTTGTCATCGACCTGATCGTCGCGTCGGCGCTGATGTCGCTCGGCATGATGATGCTGTCGCCGACGATTATCTCGATGCCCTTCAAGCTGCTGCTCTTCGTCCTCGTCGACGGCTGGGCGCTGACGATGGGGTCGCTCGCCTCCTCCTTTATAGGATAGCGCGATGGAAGCGGATTATTTCATAGGCGTTGCGCAGCAATCGCTGTGGATCCTGGCTCTCGCAACCGCGCCAATCCTGCTCCCCGTACTGGCGATCGGCGTGCTGCTCGGCATGGTGCAGGCAGCGACTTCGATCAACGAACAGACGTTGACCTTCATTCCGAAGCTGATCGTCGCGGCGATTTGCCTCGCGATTTTCGGTGGCAGCATCCTCGTGCTGCTCACCGATTTCACGCGCGATCTTTACGCGCAAATCCCGGGGCTGGTGCGCTAGAAGCCTTATGGTTCCTGCCGATATCCCCAATGTCGAGGCAATGCTCCAGTTGTGGATGCTGGGGATGATCCGGCCGGGCGCTGCCTTTCTGGCCGCGCCCGTCTTCGGTGCGGCCAATGTGCCGATCCAGCTGCGGCTGGTGATCGCGCTCGCTGTAGGAGTGCCAGCGGTCGCCGCGGCGGGCCTGACCCTGCCGCCCGAGGGGATCGTGTCTTTCCCCGGCCTCGTGCTGATCCTGGGCGAAGTCGTGATCGGGCTCGGCATCGGCTTCGTCCTCCAGATGGGGCTCGCCGCGGCCTTGCTGGCGGGCGAGACGATCAGCAATGCGATGGGGCTCGGCTTCGCATCGATGGTCGATCCGCTGAGCGGGACCGCAAGTTCGGCTATCGGGCAATTTCTTTCGATGCTCGCGACGGCGCTTTTCCTCGCGGCCGACGGACATCTGCTGCTGATCGGCATCATCGTCGACAGCTATTCGGCGCTGCCCCCCGGTGCGGCTTTCCCGTCGTTCGGCGCAATCGAAGGCATTTTGCGCTTTGCGAGCCTGATGTTCGTCGCGGGGCTTTCGATTGCCCTCCCCGTCGGCTTCGTCCTGATCCTCGTCCAGATCATCATGGGCGTCATCGGCCGTTCGGCCCCCGCGCTCAACCTGTTCGCGGTCGGCATCCCCGCGACGCTGCTCGCGGGCGTTGTCCTGCTCGGCATCGCGACGCCGGTGATGGCCGAAGCGATCGCGCGCATCCTGTCCGACGCGGTCGACACTGCCCGCCTGCTCGCCGGAGGCTGAGGCATGGCGAGTCAGCCCGACAAGGACCAGAAAACCGAACAGCCAACGCCCAAGAAACGCGCCGATTCGGCGCGCGAGGGCGACGTGCTGATGTCGCGCGAACTCGCCACCGCGCTGATGATGCTGGCGGCAGCGGGGTGGATCGTTGCGGCGGGGGGCTGGTTCGTCGAATCGGCGAGCAATCTGGTCCGCCGCGGGCTCACGCTGTCGGCTGCCGACATCACCCATTTCGCGCCCGGAGAGGCGCTGTTCCGCAACGGCGTCGACATATTGCTGCCGCTCGCAAGCCTGTTCGCGCTAGCCGTCGGTGCCGCGTTTGCAGGCCCCGCGCTGCTCGGCTCGTTCGGCTGGCGAAGCAAGGCGCTCGCATTCAAAGGCAACCGCATCAACCCGCTCAACGGCCTCAAGCGCATGTTCGGGCTGCAGGGCGCGACCGAGCTGGGCAAGGCGCTCGCCAAGGTGCTGCTGCTCGGCACCATCGGCTATTGGCTCGTCGCGCAAAGCCTGCCCGCGATCATGACGATGGCGTCGACCGACCTTGGCGGGGCCGTCGGGCAAGCCGGGAAAGCGGTCGGCCACGCGATGCTCGCGATGGCGGGCGGGCTCGTCGTCATCGCACTCGTCGACGTGCCGGTGCAGATGTTCCAGCGCAACAAGCGGCTGATGATGAGCAAGCAGGAAATAAAGGAAGAGATGCGCCAGACCGACGGCGCGCCCGAACTCAAGCAGGCGCAGCGCCAGCGCCAGCACGAGATTTTGAGCGGGTCGGCGCGCAAGGCGGTGTCCGACGCGACGGTCATCCTCACCAACCCGACGCATTTCTCGGTCGCGCTGCGCTATCGCCCCGGAGTCGATGCGGCGCCCGTTGTCGTCGCGCGCGGGCGCGGCGATGTCGCCCTGTCGATCCGCGAGCTTGCGCGCGGCGCCAACGTTCCGATCCTCGAATATCCGCAGCTGACGCGCGCGATCTATTTCACTGCGCGTGCCGGACGCACGATTCCCGAGGAATTGTTCGTCGCGGTCGCCACCGTCCTCGCCTTTGTCTTCCAGCTCGAACGCGCCGCTGCCGAGGGCCAGATGCCGCCGCCGGTCGATATTCCGCCGACCCACCGGTTTGACCCTGAAGGCCGCCGACAAAACTGACAATTTCGGCTTAATCCGGCGTGTGCGCGGCCGTTAAAGGGTTCGAAGGACATTTGCCATGGTCACGTCTATCGCCAACAGCCTCGGCTTCGGGTCGGGGATCGACATCAAACAGCTCGTCACCGACCTGTCGAACGCGTCGCGCGAGCCAAAGGTCACGCGCATCGCCAGCCTCGCGCAGCAGAACCAGGCACGGATCAGCGCGGTGGCGCAAGCGCGCGCCGACCTTGACGGTTTTGCCAATTCGCTCGAGCAGATGGTGTCCGACGGCGTCCTGCGCAGCACGCCCAGCGTGTCCGACGAGAGCGTCCTGTCCGTAACCGCGCGTTCCGGGCTGCAGGCCGACAGCTTTGCGGCGTCGATCGTCGTCAACAGCCTCGCCCGCGCCCAGACGGCCTATTCGGCTGTCGTTGCCGACCGGAGCGCCGCGATCGGCACGGGCAGCATGACGTTGACGATCGGGGGTGCGAGCCACACCATCACGATCGATGCGTCCAACGACAGTCTCGATGGACTGGCCACCGCAATCAACGGCAGCGGCAGCGGCGTCACGGCCTCTATCGTCGCGGATGAAGGTGGGCATCGCTTGATCCTGAAGGGTCCGACGGGTGCTGCCAACAGCTTCACCCTGACGGCGGACGCCGGCGCCGATCCGGGTCTTTCGAACTTCGCCTATGGAACGGGCGGCGTGATGACGCTCGGGCAATCGGCGGCCAATGCCGAATTCACACTCGACGGCGTCGCATTCAGCCGCGCGTCCAACACCATCGACGATGTCATACCGGGAATGTCGCTGTCGCTCAAAAAGGCGTCCCCCGGCCAGACCGTCGACATCGGCGCGACGCGGCCGCTCGACATGATCCGCCAGACGGTCACCGATTTTGTGGCGGTGTTCAACCAGCTCAAGAAGAGCGTGAAGGCGGCCGCCTCCATGTCGGGGTCCACAAACTCGCTCCGGCAGCTCGAGCGCGATCTCAACGGGCTCGTCAATACCGTCCTGACCAGCGAAAGCGGCATTTCGAAACTGTCCGACATCGGCATTTCGACGACCAAGGAAGGGCTGCTCGCAGTCGATAGCGCCAAGCTCGACGCGGCGCTCGAAACCAATGCGGGTGCGGTCGAAGCCTTGTTCAATCCAAGACGCGATGCGACACACGATGCGACGACGGATCCCGGCATCGCCGGCATTCTCGATGCACTGCGCGATCAGGCAGTCGGAACCGACGGGGTCCTCGACCGTGTTTCCAAGTCGCTTGAAGCGCGCAAGGAAGAGCTGCTCGACAAGCTCGAAAAGGTCGAGGAGCGCGAGGATGCGTATCGTACGCGGCTCGAGAAGAAATATAGCTCGCTCGATGCGCGCCTCGCCGCCTTCAAGGCAACCCAATCCTATCTCGAACAACAGATCGAGATGTGGAACAACCAATATAGTCGCTGAGGAACGGGTTCGTGGCCGCTACCGCTTCGACCGTCCGCGCGACGGGGCTCTATCGTCGTATGCAGCAGGAAAGCCGCGTTGCCGCGGCCGACCCCGTCGAGCTTGTCACGATCCTGTACGACGAACTGGAGACTGCCGTCGGCGTCCTTGCCGCGATGGTCCGACAAGGACAGCGTGTATCGGCGACCGAGCCGGCACACCGTGCACGCGCCATCCTCATCGGACTCGACACCGGGCTCGACCGCGATGCGGGCGGCGACGTCGCGACCGCGCTGTCGCGCGTCTATCGCAGCATGCGGCGCAAGCTCGACGATGCGGTGGCCGCGAACAGCGAGGCCGATCTGTCCGAACTTCTCGACGGCATCAAGACCATCAGCGCCGCCTGGCGACAGCTCCGCTAATTGCGACCGGAACCCGCGCACCCGTCCGGAACTAAGGGAAAGCCCGGCCGCCCGGGTGGGGATGGGCGACCGGGCCGGGTAAGGAGGCGGACCAGAGCCTCCCCATTCAGCATTTTCTGAAACTTGTTGCGTCGTCAGGCGGCCTGTTGCTGGACCCCATATTTGCGCATTTTCTCGATGAGCGTCGTGCGCTTGAGCGTCAGCAGGCGCGCCGCTTCGGAAATGATGCCGTCGGCCATGTCGAGCGCGACGTGGATCTGTTCGAGTTCGATCGTTTCGATCTCGCGCTTCAGGTCGATCGGGCGGCCGGGCGCCGGCGTCTTGGGAAAGAGCGCCGCATTGCCGGGAACGTCGATTTCGATCGCAGTGTCCGGTGATGGGGCGGGGCTGCTGGAGATAGCGCGCCACGCAGCCGGTGCTGCGGTGGGGTTCAGGAGCATGGCGACATCGTCGGCACCGAGCGTCTCACCGCCGTGCAGCACGCTGGCGCGCTCGACGAAATTGCGCAGCTCGCGAATGTTGCCCGGCCAGCCATGATGCATGAGCGTCGCAAGCGCGGCGTTGTCATAGCGGCATTTGACATCTGCAGGCATCTTGCGCTGGAAATGCCGGATCAGCGCCGGAATGTCTTCGGCGCGGCTCGCGAGGCTCGGCACCTGCAGGACAACGACGCCGAGGCGGAAGAACAAGTCTTCGCGGAATCGGCCTTCGCCGATCGCTTCGTCGAGATTCTGGTGTGTCGCCGAAATGATGCGAACATCGACGGCGCGCGGTTCGCTGCTTCCGACGCGAACGATGGTGCGATCCTCTAGCACGCGGAGCAGCTTGACCTGCATGTCGAAGCGCATGTCGCCGATTTCGTCGAGGAAGAGCGTACCGCCTTCGCTCGCTTCGAAATGGCCGATGCGGCGGGCATGGGCGCCGGTAAAGCTGCCCTTTTCATGCCCGAAAAGTTCGGATTCGATGAGGTCGCCGGGGATGGCGCCGCAGTTGATCGCGGTGAACGCCTTGCCCGATCGCATGCCTTCGTCATGGATGGCGCGCGCGACGAGTTCCTTGCCCGACCCCGAAGGGCCGCACAGCATTACCGAAGCATTCGAGCGGGCCACACGGCGGATCATTTCGCGCAGATGCTGCGCCGCGGGGCTTGCCCCGATAATCAAAGTTTCAAGAGCAGCCTGGTCGCTGTCGAATTGCCCCACCACGGTCATTTTCACCTCCACCGCGCGCGCCGAAATCCGGCGCCTTTCCGATGGCCATGAAATTGACGAAAATGGTAAACAAATGATTATCCGGAATGGCATCTGCCTGCCAAAACAGGAAAATAATTCGATATTGGCACCGATAATGTCGATTGTTTGTCGTTGGCGGCCCTTTTTGCCGCCAGATTGAATTCAACCTCCTTCGCCGCTGCGCCAGCCGAGCGTGATCGCGATGCGGCGATTGCGGGGGTCGAGGACATCGGTGGGCACATAGGGTTCGCGATCGGCGACGCCTTCGATTCGGGCGAAACGACCCGCGGCGACGCCGCGGAAGGCGAAATATTGGCGCGTCACCTCGGCACGCTCGACCGACAGCCGCCAATTGTTGGTTCCCGCGCCGGCCGACCAGGGCGCTGCGTCGGTGTGACCGCGGATCAAAAGCTGGTTGGGCAGGTCGGTCAGCAATCCGGCGATCTCGCCGAAAAGCCGCGCGCCCTGCGGGGTGAGCTGGCTCGACCCCATGGCGAACATCGAGAAATCGGCATCGTCGATGACGTCGATGCGCAGCCCTTCGGCGGTTTCGGTGAAGCGGAGGTTGCGCGCCAGCATGCGCAGTTCGGCCTTTTGCTGGACGCGTTCACGGAGCGATTTGGCGACCTGCTGGAACTTCTGCCGTTCGCGTTCACGCCCCGATGCCTCTTTCGGTCCGCCGACCACGTCGCGCGGGATGGTGAGCGAGCGCGACCCCGTCTGCGCGGCGCGGTGCGGATATTGGTCGGCCGACACGATCGAATCGCCGCCGAACACACCATCGCCCCCGGCAGTCTCCTGCTTCGATGGAACCAGCGTCGGCGCGAAATAGTCGGCGAGCGCCTTGCGCTGCTTCTCGGTCGTCGCGCCGAGTAGCCACATCAAAAGGAAAAAGGCCATCATCGCGGTGACGAAGTCGGCATAGGCGACCTTCCACGCACCACCGTGGTGGCCCGCGTGACCGGCCTCGACCACCTTTTTGACGATGATCGGGCGCGGGGGCGTGTTGGGACGTGCAGCCATCAGCGGCCCCGCATCCCGTCGAACACTTCGGCGAAGCTCGGCTGGTTGGCGTGATCGACGCCCGAGCGCGCGGCCTCGATGACCAGCGGCTGCGGATGCCCGTGCAGCGACGCGATGATGAGCTGTTTCACCGTATGATAGATGGCGGCGTCGCTTTCGATCACCGTCCGTGCGCGCGTCGCGAACGGACCCACGAACCCATAAGCGAGCAACACGCCAAGGAACGTCCCCACGAGCGCCGAACCGATCATCCCGCCGAGCACCTCGGGCGGCTTGTCGATCGAGCCCATCGTCTTGACGACGCCGAGCACCGCCGCGACGATCCCGAGCGCGGGCAGTGCATCCGCCAGGCTCTGCAAGCCGTCAGCCGGTTTGATCGCGTGGTGGTGGTGGCTCTTGACCGCATTGTCCATCACCTCTTCGACCGCGTGCGGGTCGAGCGTCCCCGACGACACGACGACAAGGCGCAACGTATCGCAGATCAAATGGATGAGCGTGTCGTCCTTGAGCAGCTTGGGATATTGCTGAAAGATCGGCGAGTTTCCCGGATCCTCGATATGCGGCTCGACCGCGACCGGACCCTCGGTCCGCATCATCTTCATCAATGTCGAGACGAGCAGGATGCAATCGAGATAGTCGGCCTTCTGATAGGTCGCACCCTTGAACACCTTGCCCATGCCGCCGGCCAGCGCCTTTAGATCCCGGCCCGAATTGCCGATGATGAGCGATCCGAGTGCCGCGCCGCCGATGATGAGCATTTCGTGCGGAAGCGCGGCCATCACCGGCGCCAGATTGCCCCCTGCAAGCGCGAATCCTCCGAATACCAGCAGGATCAGTACGAAAATGCCGATAGCGGGAAACATGCAGCACAAACTCCATCCGGACCGTCGCGGGTCCGGCAAAAAGGGACGTTATGGTGATTAACGGCAGCGGGCGCCGCAGATTGAGGGCGGTCAGTTCAAAATATCGAACAAGGTCTGCCGGTTGATCTTGGCAAAGGCCGCCTGCGCGGCCCCAAGCGTGAGATCCTGCGCGCTCAGCAGCGCGATCGCGAGCGACAGGTCGGTGCTTTCACTGTCCGAGCGTTCTTCGGTCAGCGTAATGTCGCGGCTCTTGAGCGCGTCGCCGATGCGATCGAGCCGCCCGCCCGAAAGACCGATGGCGGCGTTGCGGTCGGCGACATGACCGATGGCGGTCGCCAGCGCGTCGAGCGATGCGCCCATTCCGGGCTTGTCGCCCGCGGCGACCGCGGTCGCGGCATCGCGCACCCAGGTTGCGATGCTGTTGCCACCGACGACGAAAGTGTCGGCGGCCGAAGGGACGGGGGCAAAGCTGACGTCCGAATCGAAGCGCATGACGCGCGCGGCGCCCGTCGAAAAGAGCGGGTCGCCGTTCGAATCCCGCGTCGCTGCAAGGGCATCGAGTTCATCGGCAATCGCGACAAGTTCGGCCGCCATGACGGCGCGGTCGGCGGGATTGGTCGAATCGCTCGACGCGGCGAGCGCAAGCTCCTTGGCCCGGATCAGCAGGTCCGACGCCGACACGAGGACATTGTCGGCCTGCGACACCAGTGCCTGCGCCGAGGTGATATTGGCGTTCCAGCTTTCCAGGCTGGCCTGCGCCTTGCCGATCGTCGCGATACGCCGAGCGGCCACCGGATCGTCGGACATGCGCTGCAGGCGCTTGCCGCTCGAAATCTGGACCTGCGTGCGTTCGATCTGCTCGGCGAGCTTTTGGTGGCGCGCGATTTCGCGCGTCATGCGATTGCCAACGGCGTTAATCATCCTGAGACCCCCTTAGATCGAGCTGAGCAGCGTCTGCATCGTTTCGCGCGCGACCTGAATGGTCCGCGCGGCCGCCGAATAGGCCTGCTGAAAGCGCAGCAGGTCGGCCGCCTCGCGGTCGAGGTCGACCTCGCTGACGGAATCGCGCGCCGCGGCCGCGGCGTCGGCACGCGTCGCCGCCGCCGCATCCTGCGCGCGCGCCGAGGCGGTGGCCTGCGCCTGCGAAGCAAGATGGCCCGACCAGCGCGCTTCGGGATCGCCCGCGCCGCGCATCGCGCCGATCGCCAGCATATTGCCGTTGCTGCCCGACGCATTCGCCGCGGCGACCTGGCCGGTCGTCAGCGGTGCGGCGGTGAGGTCGGCCGCGCCCGTTCCGGTGAACAGCGGCGCGCCCGGATTGCCGTTCGCGTCGGTTCCGGCCTGATGCGCGGCATTGAGCTGCGCGGCAAAATCATTCGCGAAGGTGTCGAGCGCCGCGCGCTGGTCGGCGACATGGTTCGCGGCCTCCGACAGACCGGCAAGCGATCCGGTGGTCATCGCGAGCGGCGCGCCGCCGATGCTGAAGCCGAGCCGTCCGTCCGCCGCCGTCGTCACCGCAATCGGGGTGACGGTCCCGCCGCCGACGAGCAGTTCGCCCGAGCCGGTAACCCGCAAAGTCGCCGCGCCGCGGTCGTCGAAGGTCGCGGTGACACCGGCCTGTGCCGACAATTGATCGATCAACCGGTCGCGCTCGTCGAGCAGGCTCGCCTCGTTCGTCGAGCCCGGCCGCGCCTTGCGAAGCCCGATATTGATCTGTTCGAGCGCGTCCAAATTGGTGTTGAAGCGGTCGACCTCGGTCGTTGCCGCCCCGGAAATCCCGTCCGCCATGCCGGAAAGCTGGCCCGAGGCCGAACGGAACCCCGACGCGACATCGTCGACCGAATCGAGGAATTGCGCGCGCAGCGTCGCATTCGACGGGTCGGCGGTGAGCAGGTCGGCGGTCGTAAAGAGCTTGGTCAGCCCCGACGAAATTCCGTTATTGTCGTTGCTGAGCGCGCCTTCGACCTTTTCGAGCCAGCCGAGCCGCGTCGACGCGCGCTCCGCATCGCTCGACGAAATGCGCGAATCGGCGATCAGCCATGCGTCGACCGACCGGTCGATTCCGCGAATATCGACGCCGCCGGGGCGCACGCTGCCGCGATAAAAGACCGAGTTTCCACCGCCGACCGCCTCCATCAGGTCAAGCCGGCGCCGCGCATAGCCCGGCGTCTGGGCGTTGGCGATATTGTCGCCGACGGTCGCCATCGCGCGCGAATAGGCGCGCAGGCCGCTATAGCCGATGCCGAGCAGGTCGGTCACTGGATGCCTCCCCCGCCTGCGCCGAGCTGGCTGCGAAACTGGCGCTCGACCATGTCGGCGATGCCGAACTGGCGCATCGCGGCGATGCTGTCGGCGGTTTTCGCGTCGGCCATTTCGCGGAAATTGTCGGTCGCGCTCGATCCGAAAATATCCTCGCCGAGTTTTGCCTGGCGCATCGACGCCATCAACTGGCGCAGAATCACCGCCTCGAAGGCTTCGGCCGCCTTGCGAAGGCCGCCGTCGCCGCCCCCGGCCGCAGCCGGAGCGGGGGTCGAACCGATAGGGGAAATGGGCGTCGTCATATGATCACCAGTTCCGCTGTGAGCGCGCCGGCCTGGCTCAGCGCCTCGAGGATGGCGACAAGGTCGCCGGGGGGAACGCCCATGCGATTGATCGCATCGACGAGTTCGGAAAGCGATGCCGTCGGATTCACCATCATCACCGGGCGATATTCCTCTTCGACGCTGATCTCGCTCGACGGCTCGATCGCGGTCTGCCCGCGGCTGAAAGGTGCTGGCTGCACCACCGTCGGCGATTCCTTGATCGAGACGGTCAGCTTGCCCTGCGTCACCGCCGCGGTCCCGACGCGGACCGCGCCGTTGATGACGACCGTTCCGGTGCGCGCATTGACAATGACTTTTGCAGGCGGTTCGGCGCGGTTTACCGTCAGATTCTCGATCTGCGACATCAGCCGCATGCGTTCGTCGCCGTTTCCGGCGGTGCGAATGGCGATGCTCGCGCCGTCGATCATCGAAGCGCTACCCGGGATTGCGGCGTTGATCGCGTCGGTGACGCGCTTGGCGTTGGTTGCGTCGAACTGGTGAAGGTTGAAGGTCAGCCAGTCGCTCGTGGCAAAGCCGGTGTCGACCGCGCGCTCGACCGTCGCACCGCCGGCGATGCGCCCGCTCGATGGCACGTTGACCGTGAGTTTCGATCCGTCGGCAGCGCCGACGCCGAGGCCGCCGATGACGAGATTGCCCTGCACCATCGCATAGATCTGGCCGTCGGCGCCATAAAGCGGCGCAAGGACGAGCGTGCCGCCGCGCAGGCTTTTCGCCTTGCCGATCGCCGACACGGTGACGTCGAGCCGCTGGCCCGGCTTGGCGAAAGGCGGAAGCTCTGCCGTAATCATCACCGCCGCGGCATTCTTGAGCGCGGGATTGACTCCCGGCGGCAAGGTCAAGCCAAAGCGCGACACCGCACCCTTCATCCCCAACGTCGAATAGTCGAGGCTGTCGTCGCCCGTGCCCGCAAGCCCGACGACGATGCCATAGCCGGTAAGCTGGTTCGCGCGCAGGCCCTGGAACTGGCCCATATCCTTGATCCGCTCGGCGGATGCGGGTGCGGCAAAGCCGAGGCTGGCGAGCAGCAGGGCCAGGAGTGCGAAGAGGGCGGGACGTTTGGTCACGGTCATATCCTCGTCAGAAGGGGCTGATGATCGAGAAGAAGCGCTGCAGCCAGCCCTGCTTGCTCGCGCGGGCGATCTCGCCCTTGCCGGTGTAGCGAATGTTGGCATTGGCGACGCGCGTCGACAGGACGCGATTGTCGGGGCCGATATCGATCGCGCGAACGATGCCCGAAATCTGGACGCGCTCGTCGCCGCGGTTGAGCGTCAGCAGCTTCTCGCCTTTCACCAGCATCGTGCCGTTCGGATAGACTTCGGCGATCGTCACGCTGACCTCGCCCGAGAGGGCGTTCGATTGCGACGCGCTGCCCTTGCCGGCGAATTGTTGCCCACCGCCCATCGCGATGTCGCTCGGGTCGAACAGCGACAGCGGCCCGGTCGACGGCGGTGTCAGGCCGACGCTGCCGTCGCGCTGCGTGCCCGCCGCCGTGCTTTTGGTCGCGGCGGTGCGCTCGACAAGCTGGATCGTGATGATGTCGCCGACCTGCCCCGCGCGCCCGCCCGAAGTGAGCGGAACATAGCCGCTCTGGAATATCGAGCCATTGGCGGGCGGCGCCGGCGGCGGAGCCGGCAGCGAGACCGCAAAGGCGTCGGGCGGCAGCTTGTCCTTCGCGAGCGCCGAAAGCGGCGCGCACGCAAGGGCGAGCAGCAGCAGGTTACATGGTCTGTGCAGCATTTTTCATCATCTCGTCGGTGGCCGAGATCATCTTGGAATTGACCTCGTAAGCACGCTGCGTCTCGATCATGTCGACGAGTTCCTCGACGACATTGACGTTCGATCCTTCGAGCATTCCGCCGCGCAGAAATCCGCGGCCTTCCTCGCCCGCGGCGCCGACCTGCGGCGCACCGGAGGCGGCGGTTTCGACAAGCAGATTGTTGCCGACCGCCTGCAGCCCCGCGGGGTTGGCGAAGCGCGCCAGTTCGAGCCGCCCGAGCTCGACGACATCGGCCTGCCCCGGAACGCTCGCCGAAACGGTTCCGTCCGCGCCGATCGTGACGCCGGTGGCATCCTCTGGAACCTGGATCTGCGGCTGGACCGGCTTGCCGTCCGACGTCACGATCGTGCCGTCGGGCGCGCGACCGAAATTGCCCGCGCGGGTATAGCCGATGCGCCCGTCGGGCATTTCGACCTGGAAATAGCCGGGACCGTCGATCGCGACGTCGAGGCCGTTGCCCGTCGTCGAGAAATTGCCCTGCGTATCGATGCGCGCGGTCCCCGACAGCGCGACGCCGGTGCCGAGGTTGAGCCCGGTGGCGTAACGATTGTCGGCGGCCGACGGCGCGCCGGGCGCGGTCATCATCTGATAGCTCAACGTCTCGAAGCTGGCGCGGTCGCGCTTGAAGCCCGTCGTGTTGACGTTGGCGAGGTTGTTCGCGATCACCTGCATCCGGAAGCCCTGGGCATCCAGACCGGTTCGTGCGACGTGCAAGGCACCGAAGCTCATCTCATATTCTCCTTATCGGGGCAGCTGCATCAAATTGGCGGTCGCGCTGTCCATGTCGCGCGCGTCGCCGATCATCTTGAGCTGGGTATCCCAGCTCCGGCTCGCCTCGATCATCTCGACGAGCGCGGTGGTGGCCGACACATTCGATCCCTCGATCGAGCGAGTTATCACCCGCGCCTCGGGGTCGTCGGGCAGAATGCCGCCGCCCTTCACGCGGAACAGGCCGTCGAGTCCCTTGACGATGTCCGACCCGGCGGGGGTTGCCAGCCGCAGCCGGTCGACCTCCTGCGGATTTTCGGGATCGCCGCCGGCGGGGACGACCCACACGCGGCCCTCGGCATCGATGCTGATCCGGTCGGCCGGCGGGATCGTGACCGGCCCCTGTCCGCCCTGAACGGGGCGGCCGTCGCCGGTCGTGAGGAGTCCGCTCGACGAGAGCTGCAGGTCGCCGCGCCGCGTATAGGCTTCCTCGCCATTCACCGCCTGCACGACGAGCATTGCATCGCCCGCCATCGCAACGTCGAGGTCGCGCCCCGTCGCCGTGACCGTTCCGGCGCGCATGTCGGCGCCGATCACCTCTTCGGATGCCATCGCGCGCGTTCCGTGACCGCCGCCGTCGAGCCACAGCGTCTGCGCCTCCGCCATGTCGGCGCGAAAGCCGGGCGTCTGCGCATTCGCCAGATTGTTGGCGATTGCCGTCTGCCGGGCCATGCTGCCCCGCATCGCGGTAAGGCTGGTATAGATGAGACGGTCCATGCTGGATCTCCCGGCAATCGGTCAGTCGCGTGGCATCAACGCATGTTGATGATGGTTTGCGAGATTTGCGACGCGCCTTCGATCGCCTTGGCGTTGGCTTGGAAGTTGCGCTGCGCACCGATCAGCATCACCAGTTCCTCGGTGATATCGACGTTCGAGCGTTCGAGCGCGCCCGAGCGGATGGCGCCCATCGGTCCGTTGGTGGCGGCATCGATGGTCGGCGGGCCGCTTTCGCCCGTCGACTGCCAATGCGCGTCGCCAACGGGGCGCAAACCTTCCATTGCGGGAAAGGTCGCCATCGCGATCTTGCCCAGAATCGTATCGCTGCCGTCGGTGAACGTCGCGGTGACAAGGCCATCGAGACCGATCGAGACATTGACGAGTTCGGCCGTCGGATCGCTCGGCGACGCCGCGGGAATGACGAAATCGAAAGCGCCGGCAAGCGTGTTGTCGGTGACATTGCCGTTGGCGTCGACCGGAAGCAGCTGCAGCTTGGCGCCGGTCGAATCGACGACCTGGTTGTCCGGACGCTTTGTGAAAGATCCGTTGCGCGTATAGGCGACCTGCTCGCGCGGCGGCTCGCCGCGAACGACGAACATGCCTTCGCCGACGATCGCCATGTCGAGCGTTTTCTCGCTCGATTCATACGAACCCTGCGTGAACTGCTGGGTGATGCCGTTGAGGCGCGTGCCCTGGCCGGCGATCATCTTGGTCGACTGGGTCGGCGACGATGCGAAAATGTCGCCGAACTGCGCCTTGCTGCGCTTGAAGCCGATCGACCCGGCGTTCGAAATATTGTTCGAGATGACCGACATGTCGGTCTGGGCGGCCTTGAGGCCCGAAAGCGACGTATAGAATGACATGGATTTATCCTTCCTGCGGGTTGGTCTGGGGTGCCGGCTGCGGGTTCGCGGCCTTTAATTCCTTGAGAAGCTCGGTCTGGGCAGCAAGCTGCTCCGAAATCTGCTGGAGTGTGACGTTGGTCTCGCTGATCCCGGCAAGGCTGGAAAATTGCGCCATCTGCGCAACCATCTCCTGGTTATCGACCGGGTTGAACGGGTCCTGCTGCGAAAGCTGCGCCGTCATCAGGCGCAGAAAGTCGCTCTGGCCCAGCATCTGCGGCTTGGTGGTCGTGGTGGTCGTGGTCGGGCTCTGCCCGGAAATGGCGCTCACGCTCATATTATTGTCCCATCCTGAGAGTTTCGTTGATCAGGCCCTTCGCGGTTTCGAGGACCTGGACATTGTTCTGATACTGGCGGGCGGTCTCGACCATCTCGACGAGCTCGGCGGCACTATCGACCGCGGCCTCCCACACATTGCCGTCGGCGTCGGCGAGCGGATTGGCCGGATCGTGGCGTTTCGACGGCGCCATTCTCGACGTCGTCACCTGGTCGACCTGGACCGTCGCGCGGCCGTGCGCATCCATCACGCTGCGGAACACCGGTTTCAGCGAGCGATAGGCACCGCCCTCGCTGCCCGACACCGTGCCCGCATTGGCGAGGTTCGACGCGGTGGTGTTCAACCGGACGAGCTGCGCCGACATCGCGCGCCCGCTGATGTCAAAGACGGAGAAGTTGCCGTTCATCGTCACTCTCCCTTGATCGCGCGCGTCAAAGTGTTGACGCGGCCAGAGAGGAAGGCGAGGCTCGACCGATAGGCGAGCGCGTTTTCGGCAAAGGCGGTCTGCTCGGTCGCCATTTCGACGGTGTTGCCGTCGAGCGAAGGCTGGACCGGGACGCGATAGCGCATCGCGCCGTCGGTCGAGCCGCCCTGCTGCGCCAGATCGAGCGCCTTGGCGAAATCGAGGTCGCGCGCCTTGTAACCCGGCGTTGCGGCATTGGCGATGTTCGACGCGAGCATCATCATGCGCTGGCTGCGCAGCTGGAGCGCGGTCGCATGCATGCCAAACAGCTTTTCGGTTGCCATCCTCTTGTCCTTCTTTCACCGCCGATTGGCCCGAACGGCCACAGCGCGGAAAAACACGCAAGGATAGATGCAATCACCGTGCCAAACTGATTTATATGTTGTTTTTCAATAATTTGATCTAGCTTCCAATAGCCCTGCCCCGGCGCCCGCCATGCGCTCGTCAAAAATCCGACGCGCGCGCCTGGTTCCGCGGATCCGTCGGCGGAAAACAGGGCTTGGCACGCATCGTGCACAATTGGTTGCAATGGATTTTGGATCGAAGGAGAGAGTCATGATCCGCAGCATGATTGTCCTTGGCGCGACATTCGCTGCCATCGGCGCAACCGCGCAGGCCCAACAGGCGACGCAGGATTGGCAGACGGTGGATATGCTGACGCAGGCGGTCGCTGGCGCAATGGGCCGCACCGCAACGCCCGTCGACCGACGCATCAAGCTCGCGCGATGCCCCGAACAGGTTGCCGTGACGGCGAGCGACGCGCAGACGCTTGCCGTGCGTTGCGCGTCGCTCGGCTGGCGCCTGCGCGTCGCGATGACCGGACCCGCTGGCTCTGCGCCGGTGTCGGCCGCCTTCGCGCGGCCGGCGCAGAGCGCCCCCGTTATCCGCCGCGGCGACAATGTCCGCGTCACCATCGACGCCGCCAATTATTCGATCAGCTACGCCGCCGTCGCGACCGAGGACGGCCGGGTCGGCGAAACCATCGCGCTGCGCGGCAGCGACGCCAAGTCGATGCTCAGCGCCATCGTCGTCGGCCCCGGAATCGCGCGCATGCCCTGACGCACACGCCGACAGTCTGGTTGCACCCCGGCCCGGCGGCCGTCGAATTTCCGACGCCGCCGGGCTTTTTTATCTTTTTTCGCCCGCCGCCTTAATCGCGGACTGCGCCAACCGTTAAAGCTCTCTGAACAAGGCCGTCACTTTTCCGACGGCATGGATGGAGGCAAAGATGGCAGGTGACGACAAACTCAACCTGCAAGTCAGCAGCATCAGCCGGATCGCCCCGGCGCGCCGGGTTGCGAACGGCAGCGAGAGCCCGTCGGTCGCGACGGCACGCGCGGTCGGCAATGCGCCGGCATCGGTGCCCGTGACGCGGCTGACCAGCCTGGCGAAGGAGCTCGGCGAGCAGGGACCGCCGGTCGATCATGCGCGCATTGCGATGCTGCGCGACGCGATCGCGAGCGGTGCCTATACCGTCGATGCCACCCTGATTGCCAATGCCGCCGTCCGCTTTCACCAAGGCAGCTCTAACTGATGCACAGCGAACTCGACGATATGCAGGCAAAGCTCGACGCGCTCACCCATGCGCTCGACGGCCACGATGCTGGCGAAATCATCGCCGCGACCGAGGCGCTCGCCACCGCCGCCATCCTCGTGCGCAGCGCGGCGGTCGTCCCGGGACAGGAGGCGCGCGCGCGCAGCCTGATCGGCAAGACGCTTGCGCAGCTCGAAGCGGCGGCGATCCGGGTCAACGTCCTGAAAAACTGGACGCGTCAGAGGATTGACAGAAATCACGAGATCCGCGGGATGACGCCTCGAGGGCCTGCGCTGACCTACTGATATACGGACCTTTTCCGAAACTTTTTACCGAATGGCACGATGATTGCTTTTGGTTCGCTGAACAGCGGAACCAGAGCCTATGAACGCCATAAACAATCCTGCCAGCGCGATGCGCGTCGCCGCCCCCGTCCTCGACGCGGTGCAGAACGCGTCGGCGCGCACCGGGATCGACTTTGACTATCTGGTCGATGTCGCGCGCGTCGAAAGCCGTTTCGATCCGACCGCAAAGGCCCCGACTTCGTCGGCGCGCGGACTGTATCAGTTCACCAAGCAGACCTGGCTCGCGACATTGCGGCGCCACGGCGCCGACCACGGCCTCGGCTGGGCGGCAGCCGCAATCGCCCCCGACGCGGCGGGACGCATGCACGTTGCCGACCCGATGCTGCGCGAACAGATATTGGGACTTCGCGACGACCCCGCCGCCGCCGCCACGATGGCGGGCGCGCTGACCGCCGACAATCGCGATCATCTGGAAAGCCGCATCGGCCGCGCCGCTGAACCGGTCGACCTTTACCTCGCGCATTTTCTCGGCAGCGGCGGCGCGGTGAACTTCCTCGCCGCGATGAACGCCGATCCCGACCAGCCGGGCGCACCGCTGATGCCCGAGGCGGCCGCGGCAAACCGATCGGTTTTTTATGCCGAAGGCGGCCGCATGCGCAGCCTGTCCGAAATCCGCGAACGCTTCCGGGCCAAACTCGAAGAGGGCGGCAAGGACGTGAACTTCAAGTCGCTGCCGACATCGCAGTGGCACGCCGCGGCGAGCAGCCGGAACGGCATTGCCGGAAACGGCAGCGGCCGCCCGCCCCTCCAGATGATGGAATTTCAACCCATGCCCAGGAGATTGTCGATGGGATTCGCCGCCGACGCCTATCGCCGCCTCGCCGCCGCTTCGGGTGAACGCGCATGACCGCCGGTCTGAACCTGCGCAGCATCGCCGCGATCGCCGGCGCGGCCGCTTTGCCGGTCGCGATGCTCGTGGTCGTCGCGCTGATGGTGATCCCCGTATCGCCGCTCGTGCTCGACATCAGCTTCGTTCTGAACATCATGATCAGCCTCGCGATCCTGATGGTCGCGTTGCAGGCCTCGAAGCCGCTCGATTTTTCGGCCTTTCCGACGGTGCTCCTGCTCGCGACGCTCTTCCGCCTCGCGCTGAACGTCGCCTCGACGCGCGTCGTGCTCGTCCGGGGGCACGAGGGTACGCACGCCGCAGGCAACGTCATCGAGGCCTTTGGCCAGGTGCTGATCGGCGGCGATTATGTCGTCGGCCTGTTCGTTTTCGTCGTCCTGTTGATCATCAACCTCGTCGTCATCACAAAGGGCGCCGGCCGCGTGTCCGAAGTGTCGGCGCGATTCACGCTCGACGCGCTCCCCGGCAAGCAGATGGCGATCGACGCCGACCTCAACGCCGGCCTGCTGACCCCTGAAGAAGCCAAGGCCCGGCGCCAGGAAGTCGCGACCGAGGCCGACTTTTACGGCTCGATGGACGGTGCATCGAAATTCGTGAAAGGCGACGCGATCGCGGGCTTGCTGATCCTGTTCGTCAATATCATCGGCGGCCTCATCCTCGGTGTTTTCACCCACGGGCTCAGCTTCTCCGAAGCGGGCGGGACCTATGTCACGCTCGCGATCGGCGACGCGCTCGTCGCCCAGATCCCGGCGCTGCTGCTGTCGATCGCCGCAGCGGCCATCGTCACGCGCGTCGCGTCGCCATTCGACCTTTCGGGCCAGATCGGCAGCCAGTTTGCCTCGCCCGCAATCTGGATGGCGGTGGGCGGCATCCTCTTCATCCTCGGCCTCGTCCCCGCGATGCCGCAAATGCTGATCCTGCCGGCAGCGGCGCTGTCCTTTACCATCGGATGGCAGATGAAACGCGCGGCAGCAGCCGCGGCGGCGGTCCCGCCGCCCGCCCCGCCGGCGCCCGACCCGCACCTGATCGAATGGTCCGACGTCAGCGACGCGAGCGCGTGTCAGCTCGAAATCGGCTACGCGCTCGTCGCGCTCGTCGACGACCGTAAGGGCGCGCCGCTGATGGGCCGCATCACCGGGATCCGCAAACAATTGTCGAAGGAACTCGGCTTCATCGTCCCGCCTGTGAAGGTGAGCGACGATCTGTCGCTCCCCGGCAACGCCTATCGCATCGCGATAGCCGGCGTGATCGTCGGCGAGGACGAGGTCTATCCCCACGAAATGCTTGCGCTCGATTCGGGCGATCTGGTCACCAAGGTCGCCGGTCGGCCGTGCAAGGATCCGACCTTCGGGCTCGATGCGCTGTGGATTCCGAAAGCGTCGCAGAACGACGCGATCGCCGCGGGCTATACCGTCGTCGACCCCGCCACGGTCGTCGCGACGCATCTCAACAACAGCGTCATCGCGTCGGCGCACGAATTGTTCGGCATCGACGACACACAGGCGTTGATCGACAATCTGAAGGCGCATTATCCGCAGCTCGCCCAGAATCTGTCGCCCGGCGGCTATACGCTGCCGCGCGTCGCGGCGCTGTGCAAGGCGCTGCTCGTCGAGCGCATCCCCTTGCGCGACTTCCGCAAGATTGCCGAGGCGATGGTCGCGCTGTCGGCGCAACAGCTCACCGATTCCGACCTTGTCGAAGCGGTGCGCCAGCGCATCGGCGCGCTGATCGTCCAGACGATCGTCCCCAGCCGGATGCCGTTGCCCGTCGTCACCTTCAGCCCCGAGATCGAGGTGCTGCTCAACCAGGCGGTGCGCGCGAACCCCGGCGCCGAATGGCCGTTCGAACATGGAATGGCGATGAAGATCGTCGAACAGATCGGCGAGGCCGTGGAGCCGTTGCTGCTCCAGACGCGCAGCTTTGCGCTCGTCGCCTCGCCCATCTGCCGGTCGGCGCTGTCGCGGCTCGTCCGCGCGACTTTCCCCGACGTCGCCGTCATCTCTTACCTCGAAATTCCCGCGAACAAGGCGACCGAGATCGTCGCGACGATCGGCGCCGAGCGTCCGCGTCTCGCGCTCGGACCGGACGCCCAAATGGAGGATCAGCCGCATGAATATTGAGCCCGCCGAGCATTTCTCCGGCGCGACCGGGACCGCCTTGCGTCCGCACGGCTATGCAGCCAATGTCGAGCGGTTGATCGAGGAATATGCGCCGCTAGTGCGCAAGATTGCGTGGCAGGTGTTTTCGCGCATTTCGCGCACCGGCGAGCTCGACGACCTCATCCAGGCAGGGCTGATCGCGCTGATCGAAGCCGACCGCCACTATGAGGAGCGCGGTTTCGCCTTCGCCACCTATGCGACGACGCGAATCCGCGGCGCGATGATCGACCAGCTTCGTCGCGAGGCCGATGTCGGACGTTCGGCGATGGTCGCGGCACGCCAGCTCAATGCGACGCGCGCGCAGCTCGAACAGCAATTGCGCCGCGCGCCCAGCCCCGCCGAAATGGCTGCGGCGCTCGACCTGTCGGCCGACGATTATTTCGCGCTCGAACGCAACGCGACGCACGGACGTTCGACCTCGCTGGACGAAATGATGGAAAGCGGCACCTTCCTGCTCGCCGACGAACGCCTCGGTGCCGCCGATGCGTGCGAGCAGAGCGACCTGCTCGACGCGCTGCGCCAATGCATCGAGCGGCTCGCGGAGCGCGAGCAGCTCGTGCTCCAGCTCTATTTCTTCGAGGAACTGAACCTGCAGGAAATCGGCCTCGCGCTTGACGTCAGCGCCGCGCGGGTATGCCAGATCAAGCGCGATGCAATGGCCAAAATTGACAGCATGATGCGCGAGATGACCGAATAGGGGTGGCCGGGACGGCGACCGACCAGCTGGCCGCCGCCCCGGCCATAGGATCAGGCCGCCAGATTGCTGCTGTTGCGCAGCGCGACGCCAATCTTTTCGAAATAGCTCGTCATGCGTTCGGTTCCGTGGTCGGTCAGCCGGACGATCGTCCGTCGCCGGTCGCGCTCGTCGGTCGAGCGGCGTACAAAGCCCATCGTCTCGAGCGAACCGATCATGCGGAGACCCGACGAGAGCGGGACGCCTGCACCGGTTGCCAGGTCGCTGGCGCTGAGGATGCGGCCATTTGAGGCGGCGAGCATCAGGTCTAGCAGCATGTCCCAGACCGGACCCGAAACCTGCGGGCTGCCGAAATGATGTCGGCGCAAACGCCGAATCTGGATGTTGAACGCCAACTGGTTCACCAGCACGGCGCGCGACGCGCCGGGGTCAGTTGCAACTCCGCCATCGCCGACCGTCGGCACGGCGGTGCCGCTCCGGCCCGCGAGTAATTCGTGGATCTCGTCGATCCGCGACCTGAGTTCGACAATTTCGTTGTTCGAGAATTGTTGCATTTTCTCATCCATCCGGGAGACGCCCGTCAGATCGCAACATCGCCTTTCCGCCTGGTCGAACCCGCCGCGTAGAGGATCAGCAGCAGGATCGGATAGGAGATATAGATGGAAAGCAGCGAATAGGGCCGCGCCAATATCTCCGAAAACATCATCTTCTGGATATGGGCAAAAATGGAAATCAATTGCCAGCCGGTAATCCAGTAAGGCCAGAATCGCTGCGTCTTCAAGGCAATGAACCAGAAGCTGAGCAGCACCAGCACGTCGATGATGAAGATATTGGTTTCTATATCCGTCCAGGTCGGAAAAGGAGCGAGGACCGAAGTGAGAATCGAAGCGATCAACGCCGTATAGGCTGCCCACCTTTCAAGGGGACCGCCGCGCTTCGCAGCGACGGCCACCGTGACGAGCAACACCGTATAATAGATCGCGATCGACCACATTGGACTTGATTGATCCAGCTTGTCAGGAAGCCTTGGCGAAGGGCACGACCGCACCATCTGCGCCATCGTCCGTCAGCGTCGCACTGGCCGGGGCCGGTTTCACGCCGGCACCGAACATCCGCGTGCCGAGGCCCACTTCCTTCTGGGTTACGGTCAGCGAGAGATGTGCATCAGTCAGAAGCTGGCGCACTTCGCCGGCAGCCGCGAGCGCATGAGCGACTTTGGCCATCGCTTCCTGGCCGACAATTGCCGACATGTTGGTTTCGCGGCGAACCGTCGGAAGCGTCGCGGCGAGTTGCGCGATGCAGATCATCGTTTCGTCGATCGCATCTTCGGCCTGGTGCAGTTCCGCAGCGATCTTTTTCGCCGCCGAAAGTCGTTCGTTGAGCATCATCTTATTCCTTGCAAGAGAATGCCACCGGTTCCCCCCCGCAGCATTCGGTTCGGACAGTCAGATCATTGCCCGGCCCAGACCGACAAGGATTGAATAGAGAGCGGAGAACGCCAAAATCGTCGCAAAGGCGATCAAGATCGGCCAGATTATCCTTTCCATCAACCCGTGCCGGTTGGCCGGCTGGGACGCGGTAGGAAATGGCGTTCCGATATCGAAAAGCCGCCGAAACGAACCGTGCCCTGCATCGGCATCGGCATCCGGGGCGTCGTCGCCTAGGTCGATCGATTGATATGTCAACGATTGATAGGGGGTAACTTGATCAAAGGCGCCGTTAAGCGCCAAGATCCGAGCTGCTTCTATTCTGTTGGAAACATTAAGTTTTTTCAATGCCTGTCGAACGCGTTCGTCGACAGTGTGCGGCGAGACCCCCATGACGCGGGCGATCTGTTTCGAATTTTTATGTTCGTAAACGTAGCGTAACGTTTCGATCTGCGCCGCCGAAAGCAGGCCGAGATAATTGTCAGGGTCGCCTTGCACGCCCCCGGCATAGAGCATCACGAATCGAAATCAAGTTGCGCAGCGCGGCGATTCGCACTGTCGCGGCCGCCGTCAAGCGCGGCTTTGTCACAAAAACCCTTATGTGCAGAAAGCGGCGAATGCGGCGTGCCATAACGAGCCAATGGAAGAGACGGCCGGCGATTATCGTGCGGGCGGCGTCAAAGCACGCGACGCTACCAGCTCCACATCGTCCCGTCTTCCAGCCGGTTCACGGGCAGATAGGCACGCCGGTATGGATGGGCAGCCGCGAGCGTTTCGTCAATGTGGACGCCGAGCCCCGGCGCGTCGCCGGGATGGAGCATGCCATCGGCAAAACGGTATCCATGCGGGAACACCGCGTCGGTGTCGTCACTGTGACGCATATATTCCTGGATACCGAAATTGGGGATCGCAAGCCCGAGGTGAAGCGCCGCCGCCATCGTCACCGGCGACAGGTCGGTCGCACCATGACAGCCGGTGCGGACGTGATAGAGGTCGGCAAGCGACGCGATCTGCCGCATATGCGTAATCCCGCCGGCGTGCAGCACGGTGGCGCGGATATAATCGATCAGTCGGTTTTCAATCAGCGCCTTGCAATCCCAGATCGACGAAAAAATCTCTCCGACCGCAAGCGGCGTCGTCGTATGCTGGCGGATCAGCCGAAAAGCCTCCTGGTCCTCGGCCGGCGTCGCATCCTCGATCCAGAAGGGGCGATAAGGCTCCAGATCCTTTCCGAGCCGCGCCGCCTCGATCGGGGTCAGCCGGTGGTGGACATCGTGAAGGAGGTGGACGTCCCAGCCCAGCGCCTCACGCGCCGCCGCAAAGAGTTCGGGGACGACGCGCAGATATTTGGCGGTCGACCAGAGATTTTCGGTCGGAAGCTCCGCATCCGCGGGCTCATAGAAATATTTGTCCTTCGACACGCCATAGGTCGAGGCCATTCCGGGAACGCCGCACTGGAGGCGGATCGCCTTATACCCCTGCCTCTGGTAATCGAGCGCCGCCGCAATCGTGTCGGCGATCGTCTCGCCATTGGCGTGACCATAAACCATGCAACCCGCGCGCGACGCGCCGCCGAGCAACTGATAGACGGGGAGGCCTGCAACCTTCCCCTTGATATCCCAAAGTGCCATATCGACAGCGGCGATCGCCGCCATCGTTACCGGCCCACGCCGCCAATAGGCGCCCTTGTAGAGATATTGCCAGATATCCTCGATCCGGTGCGCGTCGCGCCCGATGAGGCACGGCACGACATGGTCCGCCAGATAGCTCGCGACCGCAAGCTCGCGCCCGTTGAGCGTCGCGTCGCCGACGCCGGTAGTCCCGTCGTCGCATACGACCTTGAGCGTCACGAAGTTGCGCCCCGGCGATGTGACGATCACCCGGGCCGATGCGATTTTCGGCATGTCATATCCTGCAAATGGCTCGATATGCCGTCAGATAGTTTTTGCCGCGCGAATGCAACCGCCAATTGCGGCCCAGGCGCACGCCACCGTCCGCGTCAGATAATCATCGGCACTTCAAGTCGCCGCGGTCGATCGCGCGCCCCAGCAAGCCGCCACCCGCCGCGCCGATGATCGTGCCGACCGTCCTGTCGCGACCCGAATCGAGCTCGCGCCCGACCAGCGCGCCGACCGCAGCGCCGATAATCAGCCCCGTCGTGCCGTTGTCACGGCGGCAATAATAGCGGCCGTCGCTCCCCCGCCAGATCCGATCGCCGCGCGACAGCCTGCGCGGTTCGAGGTAGCGCCCTTGGCTATCATATCGAATTTGCTCTTTCGCGCGCTTTCCGTGCGCCGGCGCCCACGGCGGCGGGTCGGCGAGCGCGGCGGCAGAGGGCATCAAGAGCGCCGCGACAAAAGCCGGAATGAGAATTTTGCGCATCGTGGCTGCTCCTTTGACGCTCGCTCCGACCTGCATCCTCTGACGACAACGCTTAAAGCGACAGAAGGTTTCCGGCAGCAATTCCGAACCGCGCGCGCCAGCGATCAGGGATAAACCCGGAAAATCGCCGCTATCCCGCCCGCCGCAATTGCAAGACCATAGGCGATCTTTCGGTCGAACAGGCGGGTCCTGGATGCTTCGCCCGACCCGAACCATGTCCGCGCGATGTGCCACAGCATCCGCACGACGACAATCAAGGCGCCGACGAGCGTTGTGACCAGAAGCAGAAGCCAAGCCTGTCCAAGTGCGAACCACAGCGCGATCGCCGCATAGAGTTTCGCATCGCCGCCGCCGAACCAACCGAAGCGGAACAACATCATCCCCGCGACGAGCGCGATCGCAAAATGCGCGCCGTGCGACCAGAACGGTGCAGCGAAAGCAAAGCCCGAGAACCAAGCCGCGACGAACAAGGAGGCAATGATCGCCGGATAGACGTTCGGAATCCGGAACCGGCGCATATCGGACCAGGCAGCGAGGATCAGAACGACCGAAAACGCTGCCTTGAACGCCATATTCACGTCAATCATGTCGCTGAGAAACCTTTGCATATTGGCGCCACAGGTCGGTGTCGTAGCGCGGACGCGCAACGAGTGCCTGGGCGTACAGCGCCTCGGCAAGCGCGGCGCGTCCACTACGCTGCGCGCCACCTCCGGCGGCCTCGAGGCGGCGGCTCCACAACGCATCGTCGTCCGCGCGGCCACGGACCGGCATGACGCCCATCATGCCCTTCGCATGATCGAGGTTGAGCGCGACATCGACGCGGCCTGGTGCGACCTTGAGGATATTCGCCAACAATTCGGCCGCGCCTGCCGCGTCGTCGCTTTCGATGAGAGCGACCGCCAAATCGTTGCGAATCTCGACATCGGCTGGCGCGATCGCAACCGCCGACTGCAGCGACTGACGCGCCCGGTCCGCGCGACCGCTCGTCAGCTCGGCCTGTCCGCGGACACGCCAGTACACGCTTTGCGCGCCGCATTCCCGCTCGAGCGGGTCGAGGATCCGACTGGCACGATCCGGCGCCTCCAACTGCAAATAGGTCGATGCCCGTGCAGTGGCCACGCGGCAGGCCAAAGGTGACTCAGCGGGAATTGCGGCCAGCAGGCGAAGCGCTTCGGCGCTATAGTCTCCCTGCAACAGCAAGAGTTCGGCGCGCAGAAGCGCTGCGATGGGTTCGTCCTCTATCGCGATGTCGGACGGCAAGCGACCGAGCAGCGCCTCGGCCTCGATCAGCCGACGGCCCTGAAGCGCACGATCGGCGGCCTGAAGGAGTTCGGACTGTGCGATTGTCGACGCTGGGTCGGCAGCCATTGCGCCGCCTGCCGTCGCCAAGATCGACAGCATCGCACCGACCGCCCCCCAGAGTTTCCCTCGCGTTCGCACATCGGCCCTCAGGCGATTCCGTCGGCCCAGAAGGCTGCACGCCACAGGGCGGCAACCTCGCTCGGCGCGACGCTCTTGTTGAGGTGATCGAGATAGGCCGCGACGAGTCCGAGATACTCCTTGTTGCTCACGGCCGGCGATGGTTCTTCGCCCGCCGCGGGTTCATCGACGCGGCAAAGCGAACCGGCGGGACGCGCTGCAATAAAGACTTCGCCGACACTGATGCGAAACATCGCCATCGGCGCCCCCGCAGGTACCGCCGTTTGCGTCCGCGGTTCGCCCGAGCAAACAACCGAGACCTCGTCACGCACGGCAGCCGGTGCAAGAACGGGGCGCGGCGACAAATCGAGCCCGGCCTGCACGCGGAGCGGTCGCAGCGCTGCACCGAGCGGGCTGCTCGCCGCAAACACCGGCCGCGGGCGAACAGGGTCGGACTCGGATACGTCCCCATCGCGCGCGGCGGGGGCCTCGTCGGCCTCGACGATCGCCCGCATCGGCGCCGAAGCGACGGGCGGCGCCGTCGCCAGCAACACGCGCCGCTTTTCGGCCTGCCCCGACGATTGATAAAAGCTGGCAAGGTTGCGCTGCGTCCGCTCGTCGCCGGGACGCGCCGCAAGCGCTTCCTGAAAATACCGCTCGGCAAGGTCGCGGCGACCGATGCCGTCATAAGCGATGGCCAGTCCGTTCAGCGCGTCCGCCGCCAGTTCCGTATCCTGTTTGGCGGCTTTGAACAGCTCGATGGCGAGGCCATATTGGCGTGCTGACAGGAATGTGCGCGCACGCGCGAGCGAATCGTGCGCCGACAGATTGGCCAGAACGGGCGCGTCGCGGGTCTGCGCAACGCGCGGTTCGAACTTCGGGCCCGTGGCGCAAGCGGAAAGCGCAGCGCCAGAAATCGCAATGATGGCACCTGTCCTGAATTTGGTCATGTCAACCTCCCCCCGCAAGCGCCGGCGCGACTTCGCGAATGACGCGGATGACCGCCGGCAGCATGAGCACCCCGATCATCACCGGCAACATGCAGGCAACGAGCGGGATTGACAGCAACACCGGCAGGCGATGCGCTTTCTCCTCGGCGCGCATCCGGCGCTTCTCGCGCATTTCGGACGCATAGATGCGCAATGTCGTCGCGATACTCGATCCGAGCTTGTCCGACTGGATCAACAAGGTCGCAAATGCGCGAATTTCGTCAACTGCGGTACGGTCGGCCATATGGCGAAGCGCTTCCTCGCGTCCGGCCCCAGCACGCAGCTCGAGCGTCGTCATCGAAATCTGTTCGGCGACGAGGGGATGCGACGTCACCATCTCGCGACCGACCCGGTCGAGCGCCGCCTCGAGCCCCATTCCGGCCTCGACGCAGACGAGCATGAGGTCGAGACAGTCGGGAAACCCGTTCAGGATTTCCTGCCGCCGCCGGTCGGCCTTGGCCGTCAGGAACAGGCTGGGGACGAACAGCCCCATCGCGGCGAAGAAGGCGCCCTGCAAATAGAGGCTGAACAAGGATTTCGGCTCATCGGACATCATCTGCGGCAGCACGACCAGCGACGGGATGACGAAAATGAGCAGGATGCGAACGAGCGTATAGACTTTGGGCGCATGTGGCGAGCGATAGCCGGCGGCGATCATCTTGCGCCGCAAGCCCGGCGCGTCCGAATCGACCAGCGACAAGCCGCTCCGCTCGATCCTTGCGGCGAGCCGCGCCCACGCGCTGTCGGTCACGTCGGATGTCCGCAGGCCGTCGCCTCCTCCGGCGGCTCCCGTCAGCACCGTGTCCGATTCCAGCCGGCCGAGCACCTGCTGCCGATTGACGATCGAGCGCGCGACGATGAACACCAGCGACGAGACGACGGCAAACAGGATGACGAGGAAAGCGATCCGGAGATAAGGCGACGAGGCGAGAATTTCGGCCATTTTATACCTTCAGGTCGACCATGCGGCGGATCGAGATGAATCCGATGAGATAGAGCAGCACGAGCCCGACAAAGCCGATCGTGAAGATCGGGTCGGTCGCAACGTCGAGATAGAATCCGGGGTTCGTCAGGAAGAGCCCGACAAAGGCAAGGATCGGCAGCGCGGTCAGGATGATCGCCGTCATCCGGCCTTCGGAGCTCAATGCGCGCACCTTCATGAACATGCTCGCGCGGTCGCGAATGACCCGGCTGAGATTTTCGAGAATCTCCGCAAGATTGCCGCCGGTTTCCATCTGTACCGACACCGACACGACGAACATGTGCATGTCCGGCAGCCCCCAGCGTTCGGCCATGCGCGCCAGCGCCTCGCGAAGGTCGAGACCAAAGGCGATTTCGTCGCTGACGATGCCGAACTCGGTCCCGATCGGGTCCTCCATTTCCTCGGTCAGCAGATGCAGCGCGGAGGGAATCGGGTGGCCCGAACGCAGACCCCGCACAAAGATATCGAGCGCGATCGGAAACTGACTTTCCATACGCCGCCGCCGCGCATCGGCCATGCGCGACAAGACCATCCAGGGAATCAGGAAAGCGACCGTGATGCCAAGCGCGGCGGCAAGCTGAGCAACCCCGGCGGTGATCGGAAAGCCCGACAGTCCTGCCCCGACCAGAATGAGGAAAGCAATCGTGACCGCGCCAACCGTCATATAGGCGATGACTTGCAGCTCCGACGCCTGGACATTGGCAGCGTTGAGCGTGCGGCGCACCGACTTCAACAGTTCGGACAACCAGGGCGGCGCCCCTGCCAGCCCGCGCGGGACTTCCTTGCGGAGCGCGGACGTCACCACCTCTCGGTCCACCCCGGCCTCGATCATCTGCAGGCGGCGATTGACCGCGCGGCTCTTGCTTTGGCGTTCGACGAAGGTGCCGACAGCAAATTGGGCCACCAACACGACCAGCGCGAAAAGCGCCAGCATGGTCATGAAACGGAGGACGGTGTCGCTCATATCAATCGATCTTCCGGTCCGGACGGAACAGGTCGCTGGGCAGGTCGACACCATGCGTCGAAAGCGTTTCCAGGAATTTGGGACGGATGCCCGTCGCCTCGAAATGCCCGATGACCCGGTTGTCGGCATCGCGTCCCGACATGCGGAACTGGAAAATATCCTGCATGGTGACGACGTCGCCCTCCATGCCGGTGATCTCGGACAGGCTCAGCAGGCGGCGCCGGCCGTCGGACAGGCGGCCGATCTGGACGACGACGTTGATCGCGGACGCGATTTGCGCGCGCGCTGCACGCGCAGGCATGTCGATCCCGCTCATCCCGATCATCTGCTCGATACGCGATAGCGCATCACGCGCCGTATTGGCGTGGACCGTCGTCATCGAACCGTCGTGCCCGGTGTTCATGGCCTGCAGCATGTCGAAGGCTTCGCCGGCACGCACTTCGCCAACGATGATGCGATCGGGACGCATGCGCAGCGCATTCTTCACGAGGTCGCGCTGCGAGATTTCGCCCTTGCCTTCGATGTTCGCCGGCCGCGTTTCGAGCCGCGCGACATGCTCCTGCTGCAACTGGAGTTCGGCCGAATCCTCGATGGTCACGATGCGTTCGCGTTCGTCGATATAGGAGGAGACGGCGTTGAGCAGCGTCGTCTTGCCCGAACCGGTACCCCCCGAAATAAGTACATTCCGCCGCGCTCTTACGATGCCCGCAAGCACCTCTGCGACCGCCGACGGAACGCTTCCCAATTCGATGAGCCGTGCCATGTCGATCGGAATGCGCGCAAATTTGCGGATCGAGAGCAGCGAACCGTCGATCGCCAGCGGCGGCACGATCGCATTGACGCGCGACCCGTCGGCGAGGCGCGCGTCGACGAACGGCGACGATTCATCGATCCGCCGCCCGACCGCGCTCGCGATCTTCTGGATGATCCGAAACAGGTGCTTCTCGTCCTTGAAGCGCGTCTCGGCGCGCTCGAGCAACCCGCGGCGTTCGACGAAGACGATGTCGTGACCGTTGACAAGAATGTCGGTTATCGTTTCGTCCTGAAGCAGCGGCTCGAGCGGCCCCAGCCCCAGCAATTCGTCGAGAACGTCGCTCACCATCGCGCGGCGTTCGGTCGCGTTGAGCGCCATCTGGTGGCGGTTGAGAATATCGGAAATCACCACGCCCGCTTCGGATTCGACCTGCGCGCGCGACATTTTTTCGAGCTGCGCCAGATTGATCTCGTCGAGCAGTTCGCGGTGGATCTGCACCTTCAGCGACAAAAGGTCCGCATGCCGGTCGTCGCGCCGATCGCCTGCGGCAGCCGCCGCGTCGGACAGCGTGATGCCCGACGCGGCGTCCGCCTTTTCATTCTTCTGTTTCTGAACCTGCCACATCGCGCGATCAATCCTTGTCAAGCTCGTCGCCGATCAGTTCGGCAAGCGCGGCCAAATCGGTCGCGACCCGATTTTTCCTTGCGATGCTGCCCACCAGAACCCCCTGGTCCTGCGCCGACTGCACGACGGCATAATCGCTGTTGACGGTCGCAAGGATCGGATAGCGCAGCGCCTCGGCCGCATCCTGCACGCCGATCGTCTTGAACAACCGCTTTTCGACGCGATTGGCGACGATGCGGATACGCGAGCGGTCGATTCCCGTCTGTTCGAACAGGTTGAGCCGCCGCCGCGCCTGTCGCAGGCTGCCGACCGACAGGTCGATCACCAGCACGATCAGGTCGGCCTTGTCGATCGCCGACAGCGTCCAGTTCGCCCAATTCCCCGGCAGGTCGAGCACGACATGGTCATATTCCTCGCGCACCAGCTGAAGCACGCGGAGGAGTTGGTCGGCATCGACAGACTCGATCGGCGCGATATGCTCGGGCGCGGCAATCACCGCGACGCCTTCGCTGCCGTGCACGGCGACCGACTGGATGAGTTGCCCGTCGACGCGCCGTCCGGCGGCGAGCAGGTCCTCCATCGTCAGCGTCGCATTGGCGCCCAGATAGGACGCCGCATTGCCGAACTGGAGGTCGAGATCGACGAGGCACACCCCGTGCGGCCCGCTGCGCGCGTGCAGATAATGGGCAAGGTGCGTGGCAACGGTGGTCGCGCCGATCCCGCCGACGCTCTGCGCCACCGCAACGACGGGGGCGAGGCGGGCATTGGCCGCAGCCTCCGAGCGGGTGACTTCGGCGAGCAGATTGTTGACGACATCGCTGAATTCAGCGCGCTGCAGCGGCAGCGAGATGAGGTCGCCGACGCCCTGCCGGATCAGCGCGCGCGTCGTGGCAAGATCGGCGTCGCGCATCGCCACGACCAGCGGCAAGGTCGGCCGCCGCGCACGCAGCCCCGTCAGCCGCTGCATCGACCGCGGATCGTCGCCGCGCAGTTCGACGACAACGAGTTCGGCATCGCCGATCGCATCGAGCGGAATCGGGTCGCCGGGGTCGACATGGACAAGCGCAAAGGGAAGGTCGGGACTGTCGTTATGCGCGAGTGACGAACGCGCAAATTCCGCCTCCGAAATGAAAAGCTTGATCTTGCAGTTCAAGTTCAGGGATCCATCTGTGACTGGAGAGCCGATATATTCTTTCTTTCCCACATCCCGCTCCTGTCAGTTCGACCAGCTGCCCGCGCCGTCTTCCATCGTCAGCGAATAGCTGAAGTCGGGAAGCGCGAAGCTGCCGTTGAAGATTGCCGTTGTGAGCGGCGTGAATTGCATGCCTTGAAGCCGCACGTTGATGATCGGCGCGACGTCGGGTCCATTGGGGTCGCCCGCAAAGCCGAGCCCAGAATTGCGATATTCGACGACGACATTCGCCCCCGTGATGTCGGGCTTTATGTCGTTCATCCGCTCGACCAGCGCGTTGAAGGCGGTGGTGTTCGCCGCGGTCGAGAAATTGCACGTCCCCGCGCAGGTGCAATTTGCCGCATTGGTGCAGGTGACGCCCTGAAAGGCGCTCGTCGGCACCGGTGTTCCCGCCGGGATTTGCTCGGTGCCCGTCGCAAAGCTGTAGTTCGCGAGCCCGCTGGGGATGATCGCGGTCGCGGCGGCCCAGCGCGCGCCCGTTTGCGTCGCCTTTTCGGCGCGGTTGAATTCCCACGCAAAACGGCCGACGTCGATGATGCCGAAAAGGAACAGAATGATCAGCGGCAGCACGAGCGCAAATTCGGCCGCCGGGCCGGCGCGCGTGTCGCGGACAAGATTGCGGCGCGCGCTCATGTCCCCATCACCGCGGCGTTCGAGCTCGCGCGCACGACCGCGCCCGTCGTGTCGAACCCCAATGTCCCGAACAGCGAGGGGTAATTGACCGTCGTCGATACGGTGACGTGCATCGCGCCCGTTGCCTCGGTGGCATAGACGCCGCCCGAGGTGTAGCTGTTGGGGGCCGACGCCTGGCACGCGACGGTGACGGCGACATCGGCATCGGTCCACCCCGAAACCTTGGCGGTGCCGCCCGACAATTGCCCCGTGCGCGTCAGGTTGCGGATATTGTCGAGCGTGGTTCCGGTCGGCGCGTTGCAGCCGCTATAGGCGGTGAACGGCTGCCGCGCGGCAAAGCGCGCGCCGTCGCGCACTCCCTTCACCACCTTGTGCTCGGTCCAGAAATAGGCGCCCGCCTCGAACCCGCCGAACAGGATGACGAGGAGCAGCGGCGTGATGAGCGCCATCTCTGCCGCCGCCGCGCCGCGGGTGCATCCGAATATCGAGAAGGTCCGACGCATCGTCATGTCATTCGATCAGATATGGCGTATTGCGCTGAACGACCTGCCCTGCGGTCTGGCCCGCCGACGCGCTGCCCGTTTCGCCGATGATTTCGACATAGACGTCGGTCGCCTCGGTCACCACGGTGCTGCCGCGGCGGCGCTGGTACGACGGCTCGACAAGGAAAAGATCGACCCATTTGAGCACCGGGACGCCGCTTTCGTGCCCGTTGAGCCCCAGCCCGACGCAGTTGATGACCGCCGCCGAGATGCGGCGACGGTCGACGTTGGTGCCCCCCGGCGTAATCCCCGCGCCGCGGCAGACGGGATAGGAGAAGCCGTCCTTGCTGCCCTGCGTCGTCTGTTGCATATCCGACGTGCCGGTATTGGCGAGTTCCCAATTATAGACGTCGTAGCGCGTCGCCGTCGGGCCGAGCCCGGTCTGCGACTGCCATGTCGCGCTGTTCCAGCCATAGTTCACAAGGAAATATGCGTCGCGGTCCCACGCCTTGTTGCCGATGCGCCCGCCCCCGAGCGTGCAGCCCGCCGCCGCGCTGTCGGACAGGCTGTTGGTGAAGGCGTGGCACAGGTCGCGCGGGTGTCCCATGATGTCGGGATAGCCCGAGGTCAGGTTGGCCGGCGTCGTCGGGCGATAGGGGTTGGCCGATTCCTGCCACCCCTGGTTGCCCGAGGTGCCGCAGCCATTGCCCTTGACCAGATCCTTGCGGACATTGCGCGACGGCGAGCAGGTGCCGCCCGACGGGCAGGTCGTCGACCCGTTGGTGTCGAGGTCGAAGCGCGTGTTGAGCGCGTCCATCACCGATGCGTTGAGTCCGGGCTTGGTTTCGACGCCGTCGATCGGCAGGCAGTCGCCCGGCGGCGAATTATAGCCGAGCGCGCGCGCCAGATTCTGCGCGCCGCTGCCGAATCCCGATTCGAGGAATCCGAAATTGCCCGGCGCGGTCGCATTGCCGGTGATCAGCTTCATCCCCGCACCCTTCAGCGCACTGGCGTCGAAATCCTGGTGCGTCGGCGTTTCAAAGGGGTTGCAGAACATCACCGGCGGGACGCGGCAGATCGCCGACCCCATTCCCGCAAGCGCCGCGGCGCCGAGGTTGCCGCTGATCGCGCCCACGACCGGCGTGAGCGCATAGTTGGCGGTCCGCGCCGCGATTTCGACCTCGATGAAATTGGCGTTGCCGTCATCGGTCGCGGCGGTGGTCTTTCCAAGATCCTGCCAGAACCGGATATTCCCCACCGCGTCGCAATCGGGTTCGGCGGCGATCGTCACCGCCGTCCCGACGCCGTCGTTGGCGAGCAAGGTCATATTGGCGACGAGCGTCGTCGCGGCGGCGGAGGCGCGCATGCAGGTGCCCGTTCGTCCATCAAGCTGCGACGCACCCGCGAGCGCGGCCTGGTCGGCGGCGTTCTGAAGCTCGCTGTCCATCCCGGCGAGGCGGGCATAGTCGAAACCCAGTCCGCCGATGGCGACGAGCGCAAAGAGCGAAAGGCCGAATACCGCGGCGGTCGCGCCGCTCTGGTCGGTCAGGAAGCGATGGGGCGGGTGCCGCACCATGATATTTGAACTCCTCTTTCCTTCGCGACCCGCCTGCCCCCTAGCGCGGCGTGCCGCTGCTCTCGCCCGCCGTCGTGCGGATCGTATCGGGTTGCTTGACCTGGTCGCTGCGATAGCGGTCGACCGCGGCGGCGGCCTTGGCCGCGTCGGTGGTCGGGACCGGATCGTCATAGACCGGTTCGGGGTTGACGACCTGCGCCGCCATCGTCGAGCGCACGGCATTGCCGAGCGTCGCGTCGGTAGGGGTGCAGCCCGCCGCGAGCGCGGCGGCGGCGGTCATGGCGACGATGCGCGCATCAATATTCATAGCCGCCTCCTGCGGTCGAACTGGCCGGTGGCGCCGCCTTGGGCGGCATTTGCTGCTGCACCGGCGGGATTGCCGGGACGGCATTGTCGGTGCGGCCGAGCAGGAAGAGGTCGAGCTCGGTCGGGTCGCCGACGCGTTCGGTCGGCAGCGCGACCTGGTTCGGCTTGATCGGCTGGACGAGCCGCGGCGTGACGACGATGAGCAGCTCGGTCTCGCCGCGCTTGAAGCCCGACGAGCGGAACAGCGAGCCGATGATCGGGATCGAGCCGAGCAACGGCACCTGCCGCACGGTGGTCGAAAAATCCTGCCGGATCAGCCCCGCGATGGCAAAGCTTTCGCCGTCGCGCAGCTCGAGCACGGTCGACGCGCGCCGCGTCTGCAATCCGGGGATGACAATGTCGTTGAGCGTGATCGACGCGCTCGGGTCGATCGAGCTGACCTCGGGTTCGACGACCAGGTTGATCACCCCGTCGGCAAGGATCGTCGGCGTAAAGCCCAGGCTGACGCCGAAGGGTTTGAACTCGATGGTGATCCCCTGTCCGGTGCCGTCGGCGCCACCACCCCCGCCGCTGCTCTGCACGACGGGGATCGGAAATTCGCCGCCCGCAAGGAAGCTGGCCTTTTCGCCAGACAGCGCGACAAGCGTTGGTTCGGCCAGCGTTTTTGCCAGCCCCTTGCTTTCAAGACTGTCGAGCACGCCCAAGATGCTGACGCCACCGATATTGAAGCTGTGACGAACAATACCGAAGCTGTCGGAAATGGCCCCAAGCTCCAGGATGCCTTCCCCCGTTTCAGCGTCTGGGGTCAATCGCGCCCCGCTTCCCAACGCGCCGTCCCAGCTTCCCGACCGGTTACGGAAGAAACTGCGGACGCCGATGTCCTTGCCCGACTGGCGGTTGATTTCGGAAAAGCGCACCTCCAGCATCACCTGCTGGCTCGCGCCGATGCCCATCATGTTGACGACCTTGTCGCCCGCATAGGTGCTCGCGATCTGGACCGCATTCTGCGCGGCCGACGCGCTGCTGACGACGCCCGACAGCACGACCGCCTCGTTCGAGATGCGCGCGCTGATATTTTCGCCGGGCATCAGTTCGCCGAGCTGGCGGCGCAAGGTGACGACGTCGGGGCCGACCGCGACGTCGACGATGGTGATGACGCGCCCGCCCTTGTCATAGACGGTCAGGCTGGTCGTCCCCATTTTCTTACCGAGCACATAGATGGAACGGTCGGAGATCGGCAAAATGTCCGCAATTTCTTCGGACCCGATCATCGCGCGGCCAAAGGGGCGGTCGAGCGTCACCGTCTGGCTTTTGTTGAGCGGGACGTCGAGCTGCCCCGCATGCACCCCGCCCGTGCCATATTGGGCAAGGGCGGCGGGCGCGGCCGATAGCGCGAGCGCGGCGGCGAGCGGCGCGGCGAGGATGCGCGCGGCGCGGGTGATGTTACGAGCCATGGCGCTTGACCTCATAGGTTTGGGTTTCGGTGCCGCGGACGATTTCGACCGAGGGTCCGGTCGGACGGCGCGGCGCGGCGGGAACCGGGCCCGACGGCGCGCGCTGCATCACCGCAGGGGTTTCGGAATAAAAGCCCGGGGGCATTCCGGCGAGGCCGGGCGAGGCCGCGGCGCGGCGCGCGGGCGCCGAGCGCCAGCCGCCGCCGAGGTCGCTTTGCGTGATCGTCATATTCGCGCCGTCCTCGATACTCGTGACGTTGCGCAGCGCGAGCGAGAGTGCGCCGACGCGCTGCGCGAGCGCGAGTTTCTGCGCGCCGACGGGGTCGACCTCCAAGGTCGCAGTCTTGGCCACCGCGGGTTCGGTCTTGTTCTCGTCGGCGACCTGGTCGATCGCGATAACGCGGATCTTTTCGAGGATGATGTCGGTCATCTGGTCGTTGTTGCCCACGCCTTCGCCCGCAAGCTGGCGCGTCAGCAGCACGTCGACGATATCGCCCGGCGCGATCATCCCGCCGACGCCCGCGACATCGTCGATGCGCACCGCGGCGGCGCGCATCCCCTCGGGAAGCAAGGCAGATATGGAGGCGCGGCCGTCGTCGCCCGAAATCTTCGAAGCGAGGATCGGTTCGCCGACGGCGATCGGGCGCAACGCGACGCGCGGTCCGCGCGCATTGTCGGTGACGCCGATGCTCGTCTTGAACGCCCCCTCGGGAACCGAGGATGCTGGCCAGCCAACAAGTTTCGTGTTCTGCGGGGTCAGCGTAGTACCAAAGGCTAGGGGCTGAGAGGCAACGAGCACCTGAACAAGGTTCAGTTCCTCGGCCTGCCGCTGTTGGCGCTCTTCGATACCGCTGAAATAACTATTCACCAAAAATACAACGATCAGGCCCAGAACAACCGCAACGCTGACGATAATAGGTGTTCTATTTGATAGCATCGCCCCACCCCCCAGATTGGCCGAAGATGCCGAACGGTCCGCCAGTGAGTTCACTGGCGGACCGCCACGGTGCTTAGCAGCTGGTAGCGGTAGGCGCTGTGGCGCCTTCAATGCACTTTTCAGCTTCGGCCATAGCGCCGTTGATCGCGCCGCCGAGATTGTACGCAGCAAAGGCAATGCCGGTGCCGACGATTGCGAGAATCAGAGCATATTCGGCAGCCGAGGCGCCGCTGTCATCACGGATAAAGTCTTTCAGAAAGGTCTTCATGTCTGGACTCCTGTTAAGGCACCGCACGAGGAGCGGTGCATGTCTGCCCTCCCCCCCCATGGAGGCGGCCAGACATTCCTGCCGAAGGAGTGCAGTGGAACCGACGCGACCCGGTGATGAAAACTCCGGCTGGCGCCGGTTCAACCTGTCATTGCGGTCCCTCAGCAAGGAACGCATTGATTCAACGCCTTTTACGCCCGAGCGTCAACACAATATTAACTCGATTTAACAGTCACTTAACATTGAATTTGCGTTAACCATTTTTGCATTTCGTGCCAGATCGGCGGCTTTCGGCGCAGCATATGGTCGCGATTCGCCCCCGATTCGCAGCATCATTTCCTAAGGCTTGATTCGCTTGGTTAATTTCCGTGCGCGAAAGGGAATGGCGGCGATTAAATCCTTTGGCGACGGAAGGCGTGATCCCCGGCGAAAGCCGGGGTCCGGCTTTGGGCCGCGCCGCGTGGGCCCCGGCTTTCGCCGGGGTTCCCATATTGGGGGGCAACGAAGCATGGCGTCCGCGCGTTCGCGTCCTTTGCAAATTAGGAAATGTTAACCATATCGGCTTTACATCCGAACTCCGGCAAGGAAGGATGATCGCACGATGACCGAAGCCCTGAACCGCCTGTCGACCCGGCTCCACGACCAGAGCGTGCGCTTTGTCGCGCCGATGGAGGATCGTGTGCGGTCGCTGTTGCTTTTCTGGACGATCGTCGTCGCGCTGATCTGTTTGGCGCGCATATTGTTTCCCGTAACCCCCGCCGACAGCCTGGCATCGATGCTGGTGCTGTTCGTGCCGCACGCGCTGATCCTCGCCAGCCCCTTTTTCGCTTATTGGACCGCGAACGCGCTGTTCCCGCGCGGGGTCGACTTTGCCCAGCCCGACATCCGGCTGGCGCTGTACGGCAAGTGGCGCGCGCTCGACGCGCTGTCGGTGCGCCGCCACCCCGCCTTCGGCCCCGTCGGCATCATGGCGTCGCTGTTGCTCGGCATGCTGCTGAACGTCCCCGTGCGCACCGCCGAATTCATGGCCGCGGTGCCCGCGATGACCGGATCGGCGCCGCAGTGGGGCCAGATGATCTATATGGCCATGTCGGCCGACCTCATCCTGATGAACTTCCTCTATACCCTCTGTTTCTTCATGGCGCTGCGCGGCATGCCCTTTTTCCCGCGGCTGCTGCTGCTGACCTGGGGCATCGACCTGGTGTCGCAGCTGATGCTCGCCGACTATCTGTCGGGGGCGCCCTACCTGCCGCAGTCGGTCGCCGCAGCGATCCAGCCGCTGCTCGACAGCAATATCAAAAAGGTTTGCATCAGCGCGCTCGTCTGGCTGCCCTATCTGATCCTGTCCGAACGCGTGAACGTCACCTATCGCTGGCGCCAGTCGGCCTGAGGCCGCCGCCACGGGGATGCCCCGCCGCGCATTTTGTTGACCGCGTCGCGCGCGCGCCGGCACGCCGCCGCGCCCGGCCACCCTATCCCCCGCCTGAATTCCCCCGACTCGCTTCGAACCTGCCCCGAACAGGGACAGGCGCGCGCATCGCGGCCTCCGGGCGGCGCGCGGCGCCTGTGGCCAAGCCTCTGTAAAAATTAACTTAGGCCCGATTTTTGCGCAATCGGCGCAAATCCGCGGATTGCGCGGATTGCGAATACTAAAAATATGTTAACGCGCTTGCAGAGTCGGTTAAGTCTGTGTTTCCTTGAGCTTCTGGGAGGTGCCCGAGTCGTCGGGCCGAGGGTCGCGCTGACATTGATGGGAATTCTGCCTGTGCTGCGTGCGGCACGGGGCGCGATGGATCGAGGGAAACGAACATGGACGCATTTGACAACCCCGCTCGCGGTGCCAACGGCCTTTCGCGGACGGAGGGCGACGTCACCGGAACCGCAACGGCGAACGGGGAAGCCCGCGCCATCGCGCCGACCGCGCTGGCCGACACGGCCGCGGGCGTCACCGCAGCGGCATCGGCAATCCCGCTGGCGATCCAGGCGGTCCTTATTCCCGACGCGCGCGGGCGCATCACCTTGCCCGCCGGCGTGTCGATCGACGACATCGGCGTGTCGGGTCCCGACCTGATCATCACCCTGCCCGACGGGCGGGTGCTCGTCGTTCCCAATGGCGCGGTCGACATTCCCGCGGTCGTCGTCGGCGGCAACACCGTGCCCGCGAGCACGGTCGCGCAGCTGCTCGAGGGACTCGACGAGTTCAACCCCGAAGCGGGGCTGCGCAGCTCGGGCGGCAACTTTGCCGATCCCGAGGGCGCGATCCAGGACGCCTATGACCTCGGCGACCTGCTCCCCTATACCGAACTCGCCTTTCCGGCGCCGCGCGACGAGGAACTGATCCCCGACCGGCTGATCCCCGACGAGGATGCGACCGTCGTCATCCAGACGCCCGACCAGCCCGCCGGATCGACCGACGCGACGTCGAGCGTCGACGAAGCGGGGCTGCCCGCGCGCGGCAGCGAGCCTGCGGGCAGCAACAGCGCCGCGAACAGCGAAACGACGACGGGCACCATCGTCATCAGCGCCCCCGACGGGCTCGCTTCGGTGACGATCAACGGCACCGCCGTCACCAGCGTCGGCCAGACGATCACGACGCCGCTCGGCACGCTGACGATCACCAGCATCGCGCCCGGCGCCATCGGCTATAGCTATACGCTCGCCGACAATACCGACGCCAATGCGAACCTGACCGACGTCTTCACCGTCGTCGTCACCGATGTCGACGGCGACACCGCGAGCGCCAACCTGACGATCTCGATCATCGACGACGTCCCGACCGCGCGCGCCGACACCGACGCGGTGGCGCCGGCGACCTACACCGCCGAAACGGGCAATGTCATCTCCGGCACCGGCACCACCAGCGGCGCCGCGGGCGCCGATACGCGGGGCGCGGACGGCGCGACGCTGACCGGCGTCGTCGCGGGCACGGGTACCGCCTTTGTCGCACCCGGAACCGCCATCGCGGGGCAATATGGCACGCTGACCATCAGCGCCGACGGCAGCTATTCCTATGTCCGCGCGCCGAACACGCCCGGCGGCGTCACCGACGTCTTCACCTATCGCCTGACCGACGGCGACGGCGACACATCGACCGCGACGCTGACGATTTCGATCGGCGACAGCCCCGCGATCATCACCTTTGTCCCGACGCAGGGCGCAGGAACCGTGGTCGACGAATCGCAGCTCCCGCCGCGCGCGGACGAAAGCGAAGGGTCGGCCTTTGACGGCGACGATGAATCGACGACCGGCACGATCACCTTCACCTCGCCCGACGGGGTGCAGAGCGTGACGATCAACGGCGTCGCGGTGACGCCGGGCGCGCTGCCGCAGACGATCTTTACCGACGCGACGGGGACGCTGGTCGTCAACAGCTATGCCTATGACCCCGTTACGGGGCAGGGTTCGATCACCTATACCTACACGCTCGCCGACAATACCGCCGATCCCGACGGCACGACGGTCAGCTTCGACGTCGTCGTCACCGACCTCGATGGCGACAGCGCGCCCGCGGTGCTCAACATCGACATCGTCGATGACGTGCCGATCGCTAGAGACGATGCCGACAGCGTGACCGAAGACGGCCCGCTTGTCGCCGACGGCAATGTGCTGACGGGTGTCGGCGGCAGCGACGCCAATGCCACCGACGGCGTCGCCGACACGCAGGGCGCCGACGGCGCAACCGTCACCGCGATCGCGGGCGGCAGCGTGGGCACGGCATTTGCCACCGCCTATGGCACGCTCACCGTCAACGCCGACGGCAGCTACACCTATGTGCTGAACAATGCACTCCAGCCGGTGCAGGGCCTGTCGGCGGGCGAGACGCTCACCGAAAGCTTCCTCTACACGATCACCGACGGCGACGGCGACACCTCGACCGCGACGCTTACGATCACCATCAACGGCGCCGACGACGGCGTGACCATCACCGGGCTCGACACCGAAGGCGGCGAGCTGACGGTCGATGAGGACGACCTGCCGAACGGCTCCTCGCCCGACCCGGTAGCGCTGGCACCGAGCGGCAGCTTCTCGATCTCCACCCCCGACGGGCTGGGCAATGTCACCATCGGCGGGACGCAGGTCGTCACCAATGGCGTCTTTACCGCCGGCAGCGCGACGAGTCCCCTCGGCACGGTGAACATCACCGGCTTCACGCCCGTCATCGGCGCCGACGGATCGGTGATCGGCGGCAGCTTCACCTATGAATATGTCTTGTCGGCGAACACGCTGACGCACGGCAGCGCGGGCGAGGATTCAGTCACTGACAGCTTCGCTGTGACGGTGACCGACAGCGACGGTTCGGTCGGAACGGCCAGCCTCGACGTCAACATCGTCGACGACGTGCCGACCGCTAGAGACGATGCCGACAACGTAACCGAAGACGGCCCGCTCGTCGCCGACGGCAATCTGCTGACCGGTACGGGCGGCAGCGACGCCAACGCGACCGACGGCGTCGCCGACACGCAGGGTGCCGACGGCGCAAGCGTCACCGCGATCGCAGGCGGCAGCGTCGGCACGCCCTTCGCCACCGCCTATGGCACGCTCACCGTCAACGCCGACGGCAGCTACACCTATGCGCTCAACAATGCGCTCCAGCCCGTCCAGGGCCTGTCGGCGGGCGAGACGCTGAGCGAAAGCTTCGTCTATACGATCACCGATGGCGACGGCGACACATCGACTGCGACGCTGACGATCACGATCAACGGCGCCGACGACGGCGTCACCATCACCGGGCTCGACGGCGCGGGTGCCGAACTGGCCTTTGACGAGGACGACCTTCCGGCGCGTCCCAATGAAGCGGCGGGGTCGGACACGACGCCCGAACCGGTCACCGATGGCGGCAACTTCTCGGTATCGACGCCCGACGGCATGGGCAATGTTGTGCTCGACAGCTTCAACGGCTCGCCGATCGGGCCGCTGACGCTGGTTACCGCCGACGGCAGCTTTACGCCGCAAATGGTTGTAACGGCCTATGGCACGCTCAGCATCACGGGCTTCACACCGGTAATCGGAGCCGACGGATCGGTCATCGGCGGCAGCTTTACCTATAGCTACACGCTTTCGGACAATCGGACCGACCATGGCGCGGCCGGCGAGGACAATGTCGCCGACAGCATCGGCGTCACCGTGACCGACATCGACGGCAGCAACGCAAGCGCCACGATCGACATCCAGATCACCGACGACGTACCGACCGCGATCGACGATTTCCTGCTGCAGCCGGTCGAAAATGCGCCCGTCACCATCGACGTGCTCGCGAACGACGTCCAGGGCGCCGACAGCGTCCAGTCGGGCACTGTGGCGCTTGTCGACGGCACGCTCACGGGCAGCGGCACGCTGGTCAACAACGGCGACGGCAGCTTCACCTATACGCAGGCGCCCGGTGAAGTCGGCGAGATCAGCTTTCAATACCAGATCACCGACGGCGACGGCGACACGTCGACCGCGACGGCAACGATCATGCTTGTCGCCGATTCAACGCCGCAGATCCGCAGCGCCGACAATGTCACGGTCGACGAGGACGGGCTGCCGCTGGCGAACGCCGACGACGGCATTCCCGGCGAGGTGACCTCGACGGGCAGCACGAGCGCCAATGGCACGATCGTCGTCGATTTCGGCGGCGACGTACCTGCGGTGCTCGCGGGATCGATTGTCCTCGACGACAGTGCCGCGCTCGACACGCAACTGACGGTGGGCGGCGTCCCGGTAACCTTTGCCAAGGACGGCGCCGACCTGGTCGGCTCGGTGGGCGCGACCGAAGTGATCCGCATCGCGCTGACGACGGCGACCTCGGGTCCCGGCGCCAATGAAGTGACCTATGGTTATACGGTCACCCTGTCGGCGGCGATCGACCAGTCGGCGCCGGGCAGCGAGGATAGCGACATGCTGTCGGGGATCGGCTTCACCGTGACCGACAATGACGGATCGACCGCGAGCGGGAGTTTCGTGGTCACGATTGTCGACGATATTCCCACGCTCGCCGTGTCCGACACGCCGACGAACGCAACCGAAGGCGGCCCTGCCGTCAACGGGACCTGGACCCTCGATGCGGGGGCCGACGGCGTGACGTCGGTGACCGTGACCTTCGGGGCCGGCAGCGACACGCTGTCGCTGGCGCCCGGAAACAGCGTCGTGATCGTCCAGCCCACGGGCACGCTGACGGTCAATTCGGACGGCACCTTCAGCTTCCTCGCCGCGGGTGACCAGAATAACAACCCCAACCCGTCGGCAACCTTCACCCTGTCGGCGGTCGATCGCGACGGCGACCCGACGTCGGACAGCCTGACGATCACGATCGACGACGGCGCCGACCCGACGGGCGGCGGGACGCTGACGCTGACCGTCGACGAAGCCGCGATCGACGGCATCGGACGCACGCCGGCGAGCGATGCCGAAACCGATAGCGGCATGCTGAGCTTCAGTGCCGGATCGGATACGCTGTCGAACTTCATGTTTGACGGGACCGCAGGCCTTGTGGCCAACCTCGACGGGGCCGGTACCGACCTCTTCTGGTCGATCTCGCCCGACGGGCAGACGATCACCGGCTCGCTCACCGATGGCGGCCCGGCGGCGATCACGATCAGCCTCAGCGCGCCGGCAAGCCTTGCGCCGGGCATGACGGGCAATGCGACGGTGACCGTCACGATTGCCGACAATCTGCCGCATGCACTGGCGATGGCTGCGCAGACCCAGTCGCTCGGAACGGTGACCGTCAAAGCGACCGACACCGACGGCGACATGGCGACCGGCACGGTGACGATCAACGTCACCGACGATATTCCGACCGTTTCGGCGGTCGACGGGTCAGCCAACGCGCTGATCGTCGACGACAGCGACCTTGCGACCGACGCGTCGGCCGATTTCGGCTTCGGCCAGCCGGGCAGCCTGTTCAATGTCGCGTTCAATGCCGACGGGCCAGCCGCGACCGACTCGGTCACTTATGCGCTGGGCGTCAAGTCGCCCGGCGTGGCGTCGGGCCTTGTCGACACGGCGACCAACGAGGCCGTGGTGCTCACGCTCGAATCGGGGGCGGTCGTCGGCCGCACCAGCGGGACGAACGACATCGTGTTCGTTCTCTCGGTCGACGCCAATGGGACGGTGACGCTCGACCAGCAGCGCGCCGTCTTCCATTCGCCTGACAGCGGGCCCGACCAATCGGCTTTCCTGAGCGCAGCGGACCTTGTGACGCTGACGGCGACGGTGACCGACAGCGACGGCGACCAGGCCAGCGCCACCGCGAATATCGGCGGCGCGCTGACGTTCAAGGACGATGGCGTCAGCATCGACATCAACGTCACGGGCGAGGCGGCGGTCGTGCTGACGACGCAGGATGCCGCCACGATCGGCGCGGCCAGCGACAGCGATGTATCGACCGCCAATTTCGGCAGCGTCTTCTCCTTTGCCAATGCCGATTTCGGCGCCGACGGCCCCGGAGCGATCAGCTGGTCCTATGCGCTGACGCTGTTCGGCGCGAACGGTACCGATTCGGGGCTCGACAGCAATGGCGCGTCGATCAACCTGTTCAACGACGGCGGCACCATCGTGGGATCGACGGCGGCCAGCCTTGGCGACATCGATCCCGGCAACACGATCTTCACGATCAGCGTCAATGCCGGCGACGGCACCGTCACGCTGACGCAGTTCGCCCAGATCGATCATGAACTGCCGGGTGTCGGCAGCAATTTCGACAGCCAGATTGCGACGCTGGCCGACGAGCTGGTCCGCCTGACCGGCACGGTGACGATCACCGACAAGGATGGCGACAGCGACAGCGACAGCCAGTCGATCGACCTTGGCCACAACATCCGGTTTGCCGACGACGGGCCCGACATCGACGTCACGCTGAAGGCGGGCGCCGAACTGCGGATCGACGAAACCGACGGCGTGACCGCGGCGGGGACAGAAGTCGATCCGGTCGGCGGCAACCTCGGCAGCGCGACGATCGCGGCGACCGACCTGTTCACCGTCACGCTGGACGCCGGGGCGGATACGCCCGCAAGCTATAGCTATGCCTTCGTTCTCGGTGGCGTAAACCCCGACAGCGGTTATCGCATTTCGTCGGATGACGAGGTGATCCGTCTTTACCAGACCGCGCCGGGCACGGTCGAGGGCCGCGGCGAAACGTCAGGCGACGTCGCCTTCACCTTCACCGTTGCGGCCGACGGCACGGTCACGATGACGCAGTTTATCGCGATCGAGCACGGGGATACGGGCAGTCACGACGAAAGCTCGCCCGGAATGAACGCCGGCGCGCTTCTGCTCGAGGTCAAGGCGACCGATTTCGACGGGGATTTCGATACCGACACCGTCGACCTGGGCAGCATCATCCGCATCGAGGACGATGGTCCGTCGATCAGCAACGTAGGCGGCAGCGGCAGCGTGACGCTCGACGAAACCGGCGGACTCGACGTCAACGTGACGTCGCTGGCCGCGGTCATTACGGCAACGCTCGCGTTCGGCGCCGACGGCCCTGCGGCCGCAAACAGCACCGTCTATGGTCTCGCGCTCAGCGGGGGTGCCGCATCGGGCATTGCGACGGCGGTCGGCGATTTCCCGATCACCCTCGTCGCAACTTCGCCCACGACGATCACCGGGCGCTATACCGACGGCGGCGGCATCGAGCAGGACGCCTTCACGGTGACGATCAACACCGATGGCACGATCACCGTATCGCAGTTCGTTGCGCTCGAGCATCTGCAGGATGGCGACACGCCGCTGCACAATGATGCACTGACGCTCGACGGTCTGATCACGGCGTCGATCCGCATCACCGACAGCGACGGCGACAGCGTCGACGCGACGAAGGAAATCGGCGGCCAAATCAGCTTCCTCGACGACGGACCGTCGGTCAGCGCGACCGCGGCAGGCGCGGTGCTGGTTCAGAACGACGAAAGCGCGACGAACAGCATGGTCGCGCAACTTGACACGGGCAGCATCGCGATCGGCAACGATCCCGACGTGGCTGGCGCGGGAGCAATCAGCCGCGCGACGTCGAGCGGTGCGGTCGTCAATGCAACGCCGCTTTACGGAACCGACGGCGCCGCAGCGACGGGTGCGCTCAGCTATTCGCTGACCGTCATCAACGCCGTCTCGGGCCTGTCGGTCACCGACGGCTCGCCGATCAACCTTGTCGTCCAGGGCAATGTCATCGTCGGCCAGGTGAGCGGGGGCGCATTCGATGGCCTCGCGGCCTTCGCAATCGCGATCGATCCCGCGACGGGCGTCGTGACGGTCGAACAATATCTGTCGCTCGACCATCCCGATACCGCGAATCCCGACGACACCGTGCAGCTGGTCGCCAATTCGCTGGGCGTGGTCGTCACCGCGACCGATAGCGACGGCGACTTCGCGCTTTCGGACACCGTCGACATCTCGGCGCAGATCCGTTTCGATGACGACGGGCCGCAGGCGATGGTGAGCGCCGCGGGCCTTTCGCTCGCGCACGACGAAACGCCGGGGATCGATGGCGACGCACAGGATGTCGCCGGGCCGCTGTCGATCTTTGACGGTGTCGCGAACAAGGGCGACGACCCGGACGTGGCCGGCACGGTTATCGGCTTTGCCCGCGACGCGGGCGCGCTGTCGAGCGCCGGATCGACCACGGGGTCCGACGGCGGAACGATCAGCTTTGGCCTTTCCCTGTCATCGAGCGGGGTCGATTCGGGCCTCGACACCACCGACGGCCAGAACATCCTGCTCTACCTCGAATCCGGGATTGTCGTCGGGCGCGTCGGCGGGCCGGCTGGTGCCGCCGCCTTTGCGATCGCCGTCGAGGCGGACGGCAGCGTCAACCTGGTTCAATATCTGTCAATCAAGCATCCGACGCCGGGCGCTAGCCACGACGAATCGCTGTCGATCGTCAATGGCGCCGTGCTGGCGACCGTCACGGTCACCGACGGCGACGGCGACACGTCGAGCGCTTCGACGCCGATCGGCGGTCTGATCTCGTTCCAGGACGACGGACCCGTCTTGACGCCAACCGATGGGCCAGAAATGCTGACGCTGCTCAACCAGGCGGGTTCAGCCAGCGGTTCATTTATGGCTGCCTTTGGCGCCGATGGGTCGAGCGGTTTCAACATTACGGGACCGGTGATCAACGGCATCACCTACACCGAAACCGACGTGACGGACGGGTCAGGCAATTTCTTGCGAACCGAACTTTTGGCCGAAACGGCGGACGGCACCGACGTATTCAAGATCACCGTAAACGCCGATGGAACCTACACATTCGATCTCATCACTCCCAACGCTGCCACCGAAGAAGAAATATCTTTTGCAAAACTGGGAGCCGGCGGTCCGGGATTCCGGGAGCTTGATGACGACCCTAATACCGCGCTGAACGAAGCGGGCCGCGTCGAATTTCAGTCCAACGGCAGCGGAGTCAACGCAAGCACACCAGGCTTTGGTGTCAGTAATCAGTGGACCGATCAGGGTGAATGGTTCGAACTGGAATTCCATAACCCTGGCAATTTCGGGGTGAATGATGCTCCGCAAACGAACGCGGATCTACTCAATTCCGTGACGTTGAATGTCCAGCAGGTCGCCAGCGGGCCCGTCGATTTCACGTGGACGGCGACCCGCTACAATCCCGACGGTACAATCGCGGCAACCGAAACGGGCAATTTTACGGTATCGGCGGCTGGCGATGTCACGATAGACCCTTCGATCGAATTCAGCGTTTTGCGGATCGATAACGTCGATACAGATCCGCAAGCGCGTGTCCGCTTCTCGACCGACGTTTCGGTGTCCCGGACCGTTCTGCCGCCAGACCAGACTTATGTTTTCGACGTGGTCGGCACCGATGGCGATGCGGACACAAGCAATGTGCTGCAAATCAGCGTATTTATCGACGAACCTTCCGTCCCGCCAATCGTGCTCGATCTCGACGGAGATGGCGTCGAGTTCCTTTCCGCGTCGGCGGGTGTCAGTGTCGACTATTTTGGCGATGGTACGCCCGTTCCAACCGCCTGGGTCGGTCCCGACGACGGGCTGTTGGCGTTCGATGCGAACGGCAACGGCCGCGTCGATAACGGAAGCGAAATCGTCTTCGGTGGCAATGGCCTGACCGACCTTCAGGGTCTTGCAGCCAAATATGACAGCAACGGCGACGGACTGCTCACCAGCGCCGATGCGGGCTGGGCTGGCTTCGGCGTATGGCGCGATGCGAACAGCAACGGCGTCTCCGACGACGGCGAGTTCCAGTCGCTGGACGATGCGGGGATCGTGTCGATCAACCTGCAGTCGGACGGACAGCCTTATTCGGCGGCGGACGGCGACGTCCACGTCTTCGGCGAAACGAGCTATCAGCTCGCCGACGGCACGGTACGGACCGCGGCCGACGCGGCCTTTGCCTATGGCAAGGCGGGCGGCACCAGCACGGTCCGGACGCAGGATCGTCCGGCGTCGGCCGTTCCGTTGTCGGACGCACTGGTCGCCGCGTCCCTGGTTGCGATGGTTCATGCCGTCCAGCCCGAACGTGCCGATGCGGCCAGCATTGCAGACAGCGAGGTTGCCGGCGTGATCGGCGGATCCGGTGCCGCGCACAGCGTCGATACCGGAACGGCTCACGCGACCAAGATGATGGCCGATGACCCGCTGCTCGGTTCCGCCGAGCCGCGAGCGGACGAACCGGCAAGCCGCAACCTTGGCGGCGGCGACGACAGTAGCTCGGCGAGCAGCGTCACCGGTCACGGGGCCGATGCATCGTATCAGCATGCGGCCTCCGGTCCGGAATGGTCCGGTTCAGAAGCATTGTTCGACCACTTCGCTCCCGCGGCGAACGACGGGGCGATGTCAATGGACGGCCTGCTGTCGCTGGGCCTCGCGGCCATCGATGCGCGGATCGCAGCACGCGATGTTGCGGCCGACGACCCTGCCGCAGCGCGCGTCCTGGCCGAGGCGATCGATGGCGGCGAAAGCGTCGATCGCCTGATCGACGCAGTGACGGGCGCCGCCGCGGTTCCGGACGGACATGCAGCGCCGGTCGACCTTGCGCGGATGCTCGACGCCCATGTTGTCGGCGGCGAAATGGCGGGAATTTTCCACCCGCCTGCCGATTTCGACCTGCAACAGATCGCCGCAGCATAGCTGAGACCTCAAAAAGACCAGTGGATTGAAAAAGGGGGTACGAGGAACATGCGATATTCAACGGCAAAATGGATGGCGGGGGCGTGCGTCGCGCTCGCCCTGTCCCAACCGGGCAACCTGTTTGCCCAGTCGCTGACCGATATGTCGGTCGACCAACTGCGCGGCGAGGTGCGAACACGTTACGATGCCGCGCTCGCGACGAGCGCCGATCCGGCAGTGGTTTCGGCGAACAACAACATCCACACCTGGGCGTCGGAGGCCAAGGTGCAGTGCGGCATCGCGCTCGGTTTCCTGAAATCGAACACGCGCGACCAGGACAGCCTGCGCCGCTGCGACTTTGCCTATAACCAGATGACCCGGACGCCGCCGCCACCGCCACCGCTCGTGCCGCCGCCGCCACCGGTCAACAATTGCCCGCCCGAGGTCGCGTCGACCTTCTTCTTCGACTGGGATTCGACCGTCGCGCCGGCCGAAGCGCCGCAGTCGGTCGCGTTCATGGCCGAAAACCAGGCGCGGTGCGGCTGGTCGGCGTTCACCGTCGTCGGTCACACCGACCGGTCGGGATCGGACGCTTATAACGAAGGCCTCGCGATGCGGCGCGCGCGCGTGATTGCCGACATGATGATCGCGGCGGGAATCCCGACCGGTACCATTGCGGTGTCGGGCATGGGCGAACGCCAGCCGCGCGTCCAGACGATGGACGGTGAACGCACGCCAGAGAACCGGCGCGTCGAAGTCGAGGTCAATGGGACTGGGGAACGCTGATGACACCGAAGCACAAACTCGCCGGCCTTGCGTCGGCACTCGCCTTGGCCATCGTCGCCGCGCCGGCCTTTGCCGAACCGGTTTCGATGCAGAATGCGATGGCCGTCGCCATCGATTCGAACCCGCAGATCAACCAGGCCGAAATGAACAAGCAGGCCATCGAATTCGAGCTGGAGCAGGCCAAGGGTCTGTACCTGCCGCGCCTGACGCTCGAAATGTCGGCGGGGGTCCGGCGGCTCGAAAACGCAACGCGGCGCGCGCTCGGAATCGCGAACGAGGAGCTTTATCCGCTCGAGGCGCAGCTGCGCGCCGAACAGACGCTCATCGACTTCGGCCGGCGGCGCGGCGAAAAGCTGCGACAGGCGGCGCGCGTCGATGGCGCGGCGCTCCGCGTGCTCGAGCGGTCGGAATTTGTCGCGCTCCAGACAGCGCGCCAATATCTCGACATCCTGCTGCAACAGCGCGTCGTCGCGGCGGCCGAGGATAATCTGACCTTTCACAACAGCCTGGTATCCGACCTGTCGAGCGGCGTGACCGCGGGGTCGATCAGCGTCGCCGACCTGCAACAGGCGCAGGAACGCGCCAAGGCGGCGAGCGTCCGGGTGTCTGAGGCCAAAGAGGCGCTGACCAACGCCAAGATCGAACTGATGGCGCTGAGCGGGCTCGAGGTCGACGAGGTGCAAATGCCGCCCGCGATGCTCGAAAAGCTGCCGACCAGCCTCAGCGAAGCAGTCGGGATGACGCGCGTGCGCCATCCGAAGGTACTTGAGGCGATGGCCGACGTCGACGCCGCGAACGCCGATGCGAAAAAGGCCAAGGGCGATTTCTATCCGACGGTGGGGATCGAACTGTCCGGCCGGATCGGCGACGACATCGACGCGTTTCGCGGCGAAACCAACGACCTGTTGGCGCGCGCCGTGCTGCGCTGGGACATCTTCGACGGCGGGATCAATCGCGCCAAATATCAGGAGATGGTCCGCCGCGCGAGCGAGGCGCGCTTCCGTATGCACCAGGTGACGCGCGACGCCGAAGCCGATGTGCGACGGGCGTGGAACAGCAAGGAAACGCAGACCGCGGTGTTCCGCGATCTCAGCGACCAGAGCCGCGCAACCGATGAATTGCTGCTGTCGTACCGCGAGCAATTTTCGGTCGGACGGCGGTCGCTGCTCGACGTGCTCGACGCGCAGAACACGCGCTTCAACGTTCAGGTCCGCGCCGAAACCGCGCGCTTCTCCGAAATCTTTGCCGGCTATCAGGTGCTGGCATCGACGAACGAGTTGCTTGAGGCATTCGGACTCAGCGCCCCCGAATCGCGCCGCGTCTATGCGCGCGAGCAGGTGGGCTATGGACCGCCCGCCCCCGCCGAGCTGCAACGCCGACGCTATCCGCAGTGACCGGCGGAGGGTCGATTCTGACGTGAAGACTGGATGATGACGCAGGATCGATCCTCGTTGACGGACAATGGCAAGGTGGAAACAGGCGACCCGCTGATCGCCTGCATCCACTTTGTCGCGACGCATTTCGGGCAGAATTTCCAGCGCGCGGCGCTGTCGGCGCTGGCGCGCGACGAACGCGGGCGCCTGCCCTTCCATCAGGCAGAAGCGGCGCTCGACCTCTGTTTCATCAACAATGAACGGCTTGCCGCGCGCAAGCTGCGCCAGGTGGCGCGGCAATTGCCCGCAATCATCCGGTGCGTCGACGGCGGCAGCGCGGTCCTTCTCGACAGCCGCGAGGACCAATATCTGCTGTGGGAGCCGTCGGCCGCGGAGCCGGTGTGGACCGATGCCGATGCCGTCGAGACGCGTTATGGCGGCGAGGCGATCGCGGTCGCCGCCGATCCGACCTCGATCCGCGCCGACGAGCGGCCATGGGACGAGACGGCGAAGCGCCATTGGTTCTGGGGCGAAGTCCGCCGCATGCGCCGCGAATTCCGTCCGGTGCTCGGCGCAGCGCTGATGATCAACCTGCTCGGCCTCGCGCTGCCGCTTTTCACGATGAACGTGTATGACCGCGTGATCCCGAACAAGGCGGTCGCGAGCCTTTGGGTGCTCGCGATCGGGGCGTTGCTCGCCTTTGCGGTTGAATTCACGCTGCGCCTTGCGCGCGCGACGCTGCTCGACGACCTCGGGCGCAACCTCGACGTCAAATTGTCGGAGAAGATTTTCTCGAAGGTGCTCAACATCCCGCTCGCCGACCGGCGCGGCAGCACGGGGATGCTCGCGCGGCGTGTGTCCGAATTCGAGCTCGTGCGCGAATTTTTTGCGTCGACGACGGTGGTGCTGATCGTCGACGTCGCCTTTCTTTTCCTCTTCATCCTGATGATCGCGCTGCTCGCCGGCTGGCTCGCGCTCGTGCCGCTCGCGATCATCGTCGCCATCGGCGTCGCGGGATTCTTCCTGCAACGGCGAATGGTCGACGCGACGCTAGACAACCAGGCCGACGCGAGCATCCAGCATTCGATGCTCGTCGAAGCGATCGGCGGCGCCGAAACGGTCAAGAGCTGTGCGGCCGAGGGACAGATACTCGGACGCTGGCGCCAGATGGTCGACGCCAATGCGCGGACGCAGGCGAGCATGCGGCGGACGGGGGCAACCGCGATCAACATCGCCTCGCTCGGCCAGCAATTCTCCAGCCTCGCGCTGATCGTTGGCGGCTTTTACCTCTTCGATGCGGGCACGATTTCGATGGGCGCGATCATCGCCATCGTCATGCTCGCGGGGCGGTCGATGGCGCCGGTCGGACAGCTCGCCTTCCTGATGACGCGCGGCCGCCAGGCGTGGACCACGATGGCGAGCATCCAGCAGATGATCGAGGCCGAGGATGAGCGGCGCATGGGGAGCAGCGCGCTCGACCTGACGATCGGCGAAGGTCAGATCCATGTCGAGGATCTGGGTTTCACCTATCCCGACGCTGCGGCCCCGTCGCTCAGCGACATCAACCTGACGATCAACCCGGGCGAAAAGATTGCGGTCATCGGCCGCGTGGCGTCGGGCAAATCGACGCTCGGCCGCCTGCTGTGCGGTCTCTACCAGCCGAGCACCGGCAATATCTTCATCGACGGGCTCGACAGCCGGCAATATTCGCCAATCTACCTGCGCTCGCAACTGCGCTTCGTCGGGCAGGATTCGGTGCTGTTCAGCGGCTCGATCAAGCAGAATCTCCAACTCTGCGCGCCCGCGGCATCGGATGCCGAGTTGCTGCGCGTGCTCCAGGCGATCGGCGCCGACCGCTTCATGGGGCGCGACGAGACGGGCCTCGACCGCGTGACCGGTGAACGCGGCAACCAGCTGTCGGGCGGTCAGCGCAGCTTCCTCGCCATCGCGCGCGCGCTTGCCTCGCCGTCGCGGCTGCTGTTCCTCGACGAGCCGACAGGCAATATGGACACGCAAAGCGAGCGCCATTTCGTCAACCTGCTCGAAGCCAACGTCGGCAAGGCACAGACGGTAGTGATCGCAACCCACCGCGAATCGGTGCTGAGGATTTGCGACCGGATCATCGTGATCGAGGGCGGGCGCATCGTCGCCAACGGCCCGCGCGACGAGATATTGGCGATGACGACGCAAAGGGAGGCGGCGCAATGATCCCGCAGCTCGACATCCAGCGCGGCAGCGCGGCACGCACCCGACTGGACGACGCCGACCTGACCGCGTTCGACGCGTCCGCGCCGCGCCGCATCGGCTGGTGGCTGGCAGCGATGGCGCTGGCGGCCGCCCTGATCGTCGCCGCCGCAACAAACGACCGCATTTCGCGGGCGCTGTCCGAACTCGCGGCAGGCTGGACCGACGACCCCGAAGTGACCGCCGCAGCCGAACGCAAAGAAGCGATCGCCCGGCTGATCGCCGAAACCGAAACCGAGATTGCGGAACCCGCGCTCGAGGGCGAAAGCGCGATCGCACGCAATGCCGAACTGCCCGTTTCGACGCTCCCGATCGAAGCGGCGCGGCCCTTTTTCCTTCCGACGCTATCGGCGGTGCAAACGGGCAATGCGCAGCGCTGCCTGACGCAGGCGATCTATTATGAAGCGGCGACCGAATCGGACACGGGCAAGGCTGCCGTCGCGCAGGTCATCCTCAACCGGATGCGCCATCCCGCCTATCCGAACACGGTGTGCGGCGTCATCTATCAGGGCAGCAGCCGTCCGGGGTGCCAGTTCAGCTTTGCCTGCGACGGTTCGATGCGGCGCGCGCCCGTGCCTGCGCTCTGGCGCCGTGCGGGCGAGATCGCGCGCGCCGCGCTCGCGGGCCATGTCGAGCGCAGCGTCGGCATGGCGACCCATTATCACGCCAATTATGTCCTGCCTTACTGGGCGCCGCGGCTGACCAAGATCGATCAGATCGACACGCACATCTTCTACCGCTGGCCCGGCGGCTGGGGTCGCCCGGCTGCCTTTGCCAACGGCTATTCGGGAAGCGAATCGATCCCGGCTTTCGAGCAGCTTTATCAGGGCTTCACGCGCGACGCGGCGGACGAAGAGACCGAAGCGCTGGCGGTGGCGGGCGCTCCGCCGCGCGATCCGACCGACCGGCGCGCCGACAATGACGTCGGCGGGCGGATCGACGTTACCAAGGGCTGGACGCCGAACATTCCCGACCCGACGCAAACCAAGTCGCGCTTCGACGCGCTTACCAGCAAGCAGGGTCCGGCGTCCGTCGCGGCGGCCGCGAGCGAATAGGGGCGGCAGGCGATGCTGAATTACTGGAACCGCCTTCGCGGCAGCGAACAGATCATCGTCGGGGTGGCGGCGGGCTTCGTCCTCTTCCTGCTCTGGGCGAGCATCGCGCGCGTCGACGAGATCACGCGCGGGCAAGGGCGCGTCATCCCGACCTCGCGCGTCCAGATCATCCAGTCGGCCGAACCGTCGACGATCAAGGAAATCCTCGTGCGATCGGGGCAGACGGTGAACAAGGGGCAATTGCTCGTCCGCCTCGACAACACTTCGTCGCAATCGGAGCTCGGCCAGCTCGAAACCGAAAACGAGCGGCTCGCGCAGCGCGCGGCCCGGCTGGCCAGCGAAACCGGCGGGCCGGGCTGCACCGGCGAAACCTGCGGCGACGAGGCGCGGCTGCTCGAAGCGCGACGCTCGTCGCTCCAGAGCCAGCTCGCCGCGCTGTCGGCGGCGGTCGACCAGCGTTCGCGCGACCTCGGCGAAGCGCGGGCGACTGCCTCGTCACTCGAATCGAGCCTGCGCCTCGCGCGCGAGCAGGTCGCGATGCTCGAACCGCTCGCCGCGAAATCGGTCGTCCCGCAAACCGAGTTGCTGACCGCGCAGCGCGAGGTCGTCGACATCCAGGGCCGCCTCGCCGCGGCACGCCAGGCGATCTCGCGCTCCGAAGCCGCGGTGCGCGAGGCGCGCGCCGAAGTTGCGCGCGCGCGCTTTGACTTTCAGCAGGAGGCACTCAACGAGCGCAGCCAGCTCACGACCAAGATGGCGGTCAACGAAGAGACGATCCGCGGCGCCGAAGGCCGCCTCGCACGGTCCGAAATCCGTTCGCCGGCGCGCGGCGTCGTCAACGACCTGCTCGTCAACACCGTCGGCGGCTTCGTCAATGCCGGCGAACAGATCATGCAGATCGTCCCCCTCGGTGAGAAACTACTCGTCGAAACGCGCGTCACGCCCCGCGACATCGCCTTCATCAAGGTCGGCGATCCCGCGAATGTGAAAGTCACCGCCTATGATTTTTCGGTCTATGGCGGGCTGAAGGGCAAGGTGGTGCGCGTGTCGGCCGACAGCATTTATGACGAGGTCGAACGCGAGGCCTATTTCACCGTCGTCGTCGAAACGAGCAACGCCTTCCTCGTGTCGAACGGAAAGCGGCTACCGATCACGCCGGGGATGATGTGCGATGTCGAAATCCTGACCGGCAAAAAGTCGGTGCTGACCTATTTGCTCAAGCCGGTCTTGAAGGTCAGCGGATCGGCGCTCACCGAACGCTGATTGTTGATCGCCACGGCAAAAGTCCGGCGCGCCGCCGGGCGCGCGATCAGGTCCTGCGCGGGCTCGACGCCGCGATAGGCATGGACCCAGCGGCGATTCTCGCTGAACGACAGCACCGGGCGCACCGATTGCGCCCGATGGCCGTCGTAAAGACGGTCGGTGAGGTTATCGAGCACGAGCTTTCCCTCGGCCGTATCGACAAGCAGGAAGGCATGGTCGGCGTTCGCCGCGAGGTCGCGCAGCAGCACGAGCTTCATCCGCTTCGGATCGACCCCGGCGGCGCGCAGCATGTGCATCTTGAGGATCGCGAAATCCTCGCAATCGCCCTTGCCGCGCGCGATCGTCTGTCCGGCGGTCGCCCACAGGTCGCGCTGGCCATAGTTGCGGTCGTCGGCAACATAGGCGATCTGCGCGTTGACGAAATTGTTGACGCGTTGAAGCTTGTCGCGCTCGCCAAGCCCCGAATGCACCTGCGCCCGCGCGAGCTGCGTGTGCATCAGCGACGCCGGCGGCGCCTGTCGAACGCGATTCCACCGATCGTCGAAGCGCGTACGCTGCACGGCGATCGGCTGCGTGCCGAGTTCGGCATCGGGGTCGAGTTCGGCGGCCAATGCTCCGAAGTCGGGTGCGGTGAAGCCGGCGGCAGCCTTGACCGATCGCGCGCCGGCGGGACAGGGGAGGATGCTGTCCCCGCTTGGGGTCCGGGCATCGGCGACGTAACGGCTTGCAGGCTCGATCGGCCTTCGCGTCGCCGCGACGAACAGCGGCACGGCAGGTTGCGGCGCCGTTTTATCCATAACGCTGCCCGAACCGTCGCTCTGACTGGCGCGGATTGCATCGAGCGCACTGGGAGCGCCACCAAGGATCGACTGCGCCAGGCTCACCGACACGGCGGGGCGGCACGGCGCGCCGAGCGCCGGGACGATTCGGTCATTTTCGATCTTGGAGCTCGCATAGGCCTCGACAGGCGCCAGCGCGGCAAGCGCGACGAAGGCCGGAAGCCAGCGCGACTCGCGCATGAATGAACGGCTCGCATTCCCCATGCCGCTTCAATTGAAGGAACGGGATGAGGATAAGCTTCATGGCAATGGTTAAGGCGCCATTGGCCATGATTGACCGCGCGCGGCGCGGGGAGCGATGTCGCTATATCGAGAAATGGCGCACCCGAAGGGATTCGAACCCCTGGCCTCTGCCTTCGGAGGGCAGCGCTCTATCCAGCTGAGCTACGGGTGCCGGTAGAGCGCGGCCTCTAGCAAGCCCTGCGCGTGCCAGCAATGGCCTATCGACCGGCGCGCGCGCTTGTGCCAAGCGGGCGGGGTATGAGGACGAGGGACATATCCGAGCAGGCGTGGCCGATGGCCGCCGACCTCTATGGCGAAATGCAGCTCGAGGCGCAGCCGCCCGCGCGGCGGCGGCTGCGCGATTATCTGCCGGGCGCGCTGGTCACGGCAATCGCCGCGCTCGCGGCGGCATGGCTCGCCGATCATTATGCCGTACCGCTGGTGTTGATGGGGCTGCTCATCGGACTTGCGCTGTCCTTTCTCTCGCAGGATGCGCGGACGCACGCGGGGCTCGACCTGATGTCGCAGACCGCGCTGCGCGTCGGCATCGTGCTGCTCGGCGCGCGAATTACCGCCGAACAGCTCGCCAATCTGGGGCCGCTGCCCTTTGCGTTGCTCGTCGGCATCATGCTCGCGGTCATCCTGGTCACCGTCGCGAGTGCGCGGCTGTTCGCGCAGGACAGCCATGCCGCGCTGCTCGCCGGCGGCGCGACGGCGATCTGCGGTGCGTCGGCGGCGCTCGCGCTGTGGTCGCTCATCGGCGACCGGCGCGTCGATCAGGCGCGCTTCACGCTGACGCTGGTCGGGATCACCGTCGCGAGCGCACTCGCAATGACGCTCTATCCCGTTCTCGCCGCGCAGCTGGGACTGGATGATCGTCAGGCGGGTTTCCTGATCGGCGCGTCGATCCACGACGTTGCGCAGGCGATCGGCGGCGGCTTTTCCTATTCGGCCGAGGCGGGCGAGGTCGCGACGATCGTCAAGCTGGCGCGCGTCGCGCTGCTCGCACCGATGCTGATGCTGGTCGCGCTATGGATCGGGCGGCAGGGCGGTGCGGCGCCGACGCGGCGCATCCCGCTGCGCCTGCCGTGGTTCATCCTCGGCTTTCTGGCGCTCGTCGCGGTCAATTCGCTCGTCGCCTTGCCGCAGCCCGTCCGCGCTGGCGCAACGACGGGCGCGCAGGCGCTGCTGCTGCTCGCGATCGTCGCGACCGCGATGAAGGCGCGCCTCTATCTGCTGCTCGATCAGGGGTGGCGCAGCTTTGCGCCGATTGTCGTCGCAACGCTCACGAGCTTTCTGCTCGCGCTCGCCGCGGCGCTGACGCTCTGACGCCGTGACGTCACGTCAAACAATTGATTTATCAGCCTTTCGGTAGCGCCCAGCTGACCGTCAACTGCGTCGCACGGCGCGGAATGTCGAGCTTTGCCTCGCTGAAATTGACCTTCTCGTTCGGCGGGAGCATCCGCACCGGCGGCTTGATCGTCCAGCTGTAGACGATCGTGCCCTGGGCATCGCGCAGCTCGGCGAGGATCGGGGGCACCCGCTGTTCGCGGTCGGTCGGATTGATGATCACCCCCGATGCAGCGAAATAGATCGTGCCGTCGGCAAGTTCGCGGTGATCCTGATTGGGCGGCAGTTCGATCACGAGATCGGGCTCGTCGGTCATGCCGGGAATGCCGAGCCCCTGTGCCCAGCCCGGCAGCCCGAACCAATAAAGCGCGCCGGTCGCGCCGATCATCAAAATCGCCGCGGTCGCCGCAATCAATGTCCAGCGCTTCGCCGGATTGCGGCGCGGCCGCCGGAACGGCAGCGGCGCGTCCTCGGCCGCGGGCGGCGGCGCGGGCTGCGCGGTTTCGGCGAAGGCCGCCGGAGGCGGTGGCGGCGACGATGGCGGCGCGTCGTTCGGCGCGCCACTCGGCTCCGCAGCTTCGGTCGTTGGCGAAGCGGGTTCGGGAGATGGCGCGGCCTCGGGCGCAGGCGCAGGCGCAGGCGGCGGCGCCGCGACCGGCGCTGCGGGTTCCTGGAACCAGCTGTGGCGGCAATTGGCGCAGCGTACGGTACGGCCCGCCGGGCCGATGGCCGTGTCGGGAACGACATAGCGGGTGTGGCAGGACGGGCAGGCAAGGATCATGGCCCTTCTAAACACGCTGATTCGCGGCGTTGCAAGCGCCGCGTGGCCCAAGCCGCCGCACTCGCCGCTTGTCCTGCCGTCATAGCCGTGCAAGAGGCAGCACATGAGCGGCAGCACTCCCCGGTCCGGTGGCGCGATGGTCGAGTTCGACGGGGTTGGTCTGCGCTATGGCCCCGATGCCGAGGTGTTGCGCGACATCAGCTTCAACCTCCAGCCAGGCAGCTTCTATTTCCTCACCGGCCCTTCGGGTGCGGGCAAGACGTCGTTGCTCAAGATGCTCTATCTGGCGCAGCGGCCGAGCCGCGGCATCGTCCGGCTGTTCGGCGAGGATCTTGGGCACATGCCGCGCCATCGCCTGCCCGGTTTTCGCCGCCGGATCGGCGTCGTGTTCCAGGATTTCCGGCTGATCCCGCACCTGACCGCGCGCGACAATATCGCGCTGCCGCTGCGGGTCGCCGGGGTGAGCGAAGAGGATCTGGCGGGTCCGGTGGGCGAGATGCTGAGCTGGATCGGGCTCAGCGAGCGCGCCGACGCGCGCCCCGCGACGCTGTCGGGCGGCGAGCAGCAGCGCGTCGCGATCGCGCGCGCGGTGATCGCCCGCCCCCAACTGCTCGTCGCCGACGAGCCGACGGGGAACGTCGATCCCGACATGGCGATGCGCCTTTTGGGACTGTTCGAGGCGCTCAACCGGCTCGGCACGACGGTCGTCGTCGCGACGCACGATATTCACCTGATCAGCCGGATCGAAAATGTGCAGATGATGCGCCTCGAAAAAGGGCGGCTCGCCGACCCGACGGGCGCGCTGCGCTATCCGCCGAACCGGAGTTGAGGGCGGACGATGATCATTCCGCGCGTTCCCGTCCAGCATCGCAGCCTGCTCCCCGACCGGCGCCTGTCGGGGCCGACGCCGTGGGTCATCGCGATTCTGATGCTCCTCACCCTGCTCGCCGCAGCGGCGGGCGTGGGGCTCGCGCGTTCGGCCAATGCGATCGGCGATGCGATCGCGGACCGCGTCACCGTGCAGATCGTCACCGCCAATCCCGAAATGCGCGCGGAGCAGGCGGCGGCGCTGCTCGACCGCGCCGCCGCGCAGCCCTATGTCCGCTCGGCGCGCGCGGTTGGAAGGGATGAGCTGCTCGCAACGCTCGGCCAATGGTTCGGGAGCGCCGCAGGCGACGATCCGGTGCTCGAATCGCTGCCGCTTCCCGCACTCGTCGACATCGACTTCGCCGGGCCCGACCGTGCGGACCAGATGCGTGCGCTGCGCGCGCTGGTTGCCAAGGAGGCGCCGGGCGCACGGATTATCCCGCACGCCGAATGGCTTGGCCCCGTCGCGCGGCTCATCCGCTCGCTCGCGTGGGTGGCGGGCGCGATGGTCGTACTGATGACGCTCGCGAGTGCCGCCATCGTCATCATGACCGCGCGCGCCGCGCTCGGCACCCATTATGCGACGATCGAGATGCTCCACCTGATCGGCGCGACCGACCGCCAGATTACGCGGCTGTTCCAGCGGCGGATCGCGATCGACACCGCCTATGGCATCGCGCTTGGCACGGCGGTCGCCGCGGCGATCCTGCTGCTCATCGGCTGGCAATGGTCGGGCGTCACGGCGGGCCTCGCCGCGACGGCGTCGCTCGGAACCGCGGGCTGGGCGCTCTTGCTGGCGCTGCCGCTATTGGCTATCGCGCTCGCGGCTTTGACGGCGCGGCAGACATTGCTCGCCGCGCTCAAGAAGATATTATGATCAAGCGCCTGATTTCCTTGTTGTTCCTTGCGTGGGTACTGGGCTTTGCCTGGTTCGCGCTGCTGCCGCCGATGCCCGCAGGGCCGGAAAAGACCGACGCGATCGTCGTGCTCACCGGCGGTCCGGGACGCATCGACCGCGCGCTCGAACGGCTCGAGGCGGGCGATGCCAAGCGGCTTTTGATCAGCGGCGTCGCGCGCGAGGTCAAACCGCGCGAGCTTGCCGCAACCTACAAGCGCCCTCCGCAACTTTTCGATTGCTGCGTCGCGCTGGGTTTCGAGGCAGAGGATACGCGATCGAACGCGACCGAAGTCGCGACCTGGGTTGCGCGGCGCAACTATCGCAGCGTGCGGCTCGTCACGACCGATTGGCACATGCGCCGCGCCGAATATGAAATCGGCCGCGCAGTCGGCGACAAGGTGACGATCCTCCCCGACGCGGTGCGCAGCGAACCGAGCTTCGCGACCCTGTTCCGCGAGTATCACAAATATCTCGCAGGGCTCGTCGGCGGCCTGCTCGGATTGTGAGGCTTTTCGCGTGAGATATGCGGTCGCCCTTGTCCGGTCGATCCTCTTCTGGATCGCCTTTGTGCTGATGAGCAGCATTTCCTCGATCGGCGCCGTCGTCAGCCTGCCGATCTCGCATCGCGCCACGATCTTCTTCGTGCGCATCTGGGCAATATTCCACCGGCTGATCTGCCGCGTTCTGCTCGGCCAGAAGATCATCGTCGAAGGCGAAATGCCCGACGCGCCCGTCCTTTATGTCTTCAAGCATGAATCGGCGTTCGAGACGATCGAACAGCCGATGCTGTTTCGCCACCCGGCGGTTTTCGCCAAGGAAGAGCTGTTCTCGATCCCCGTCTGGGGCCAGGCGGCGCGTTTCTACGGATTGATCCCGGTCGACCGCGACGGCGGCGGCAAGGCGATGCGCGCGATGCTCGGCGCCGCCAAGGCCGCGCTGGCGGCGGGACGGCCGCTCTGCCTCTTTGCCGAGGGAACGCGCGTCCCGCACGGCGAGGCGCCGCCACTGCGCCCCGGTTTTGCCGGCATGTATCGCCTGCTCGGGACCGATGTGATTCCGGTAGCGGTGAACAGCGGCATCGCCTATCCGCCGCGCCGCTGGATCAAATGGCCGGGAACGATCACCTACAAGGTCGGCGAGCGCATCCCTGCCGGCCTTCCGCGCGACGAGGCCGAGGCGCGGGTACGCGCCGCGATCAATGCATTGAACCCGCCGGAGGCGTTGCTGGCGGACTGATCTAATGCTTGCGCCCGAAATCGGGCGCCGCATCGTCCTGCCCCTGCTCGATGATCGAGCGGCGAATCGCGCGCGTGCGCGTGAACCAGTCCTCGAGCCGCGCGCCGTCGCCGCGGCGGATCGCCTGCTGGAGCGCGGTCAGGTCCTCGTTGAACCGCTGCAGGGTCGCGAGCACGGCGTCCTTGTTGGCAAGGAAAACGTCGCGCCACATCACCGGGTCGCTCGCCGCGATGCGCGTGAAATCGCGAAAACCGCCAGCCGAATATTTGATGACCTCGCTCTCGGTCACTTCCTCGAGCTCGCTCGCGGTGCCGACGATCGTATAGGCGATGAGGTGCGGCAGGTGACTCGTCACCGCGAGCACCATGTCGTGGTGCGCCGCGTCCATCGTTTCGACCCTGGCGCCGAGCGCTTTCCAGAAAGCGGCCAGCGCCTCGACCTCGGTCGCGGGCGCATCGGATGCGGGCGTCAGGATGCACCAGCGTCCCTCGAACAATGTCGCAAAGCCCGCCGCCGGGCCGCTGTTTTCGGTCCCTGCCACGGGATGCGCCGGGATCACCGTCCGGCCGGGCAGCGCGCGCGCCAGCGCCTCGGCAATTCCCGCCTTCGATGATCCGACGTCCGACACGATCGCATCGGGGGCAAGGCCGGGTGCAATCGCACGCGCCGCCTCCTCCATCCGGCCGACGGGTACCGCCAGAATCACGAGATCGGCCTCGGCAACCGCCGCCACGGCATCGTCGGCGACGACATCGCACAGCTCGATCGCGCGCGCGGTGTCGCGCACGCTCGCATCGGCGTCGTGGCCCACGACGCGCACATCGGGAAGCTTCGCGCGGACCGCGCGCGCGATCGACGATCCGATCAGGCCAAGCCCGATGATCGCGAGGCTGCCGAAGCGGCGCGTCACGACGTCAATCCGCCAGCGCGGCGCGAATCGCCGCCGCGAGGCCGCGCGTCTCTTCCTCGGTCCCGATCGTCATGCGCAGCGCATTGGGCAGCCCCTGCCCCGGCAGCCAGCGCACGATATAGCCGGCATCCATCAGTCGCTGGTTCATCGTCTCGGCGGTCACCGCGCCATCGAACAGCACGAGCAGGAAATTTGTCGCCGACGGCACGACACGCAGCCCATGATTGCCCAGGCTTTCGATCTCGTCGGCGAGCCATTGGCGCCATTTGGCATTGTGCGTCCGGCTGCGCTCGACGAAATCGTCGTCGCCGAGCGCCGCGATTGCCGCCGCCTGCCCGCAGCGCGTGACGTTGAACGGCGCGCGGATCTTGTGGAGCGCGGCGATCACCGCGCCCGACGCATAGCCCCAACCGATGCGCTCGGCGGCGAGGCCGTGGATTTTCGAAAAGGTGCGCGTGACGAAAACATTGGACGCCGTTCTGGCAAGGTCGAGGCCGCCGTCATCCTCGTGGGGTTCGAGATATTCGGCATAGGCCTGGTCGAGCACGAACAGCACGTCGCCGGGCAGCCCGGCATGGAGCCGCGCCACCTCTTCGCGCGTCGCGAGCGTTCCCGTCGGATTGTTCGGGTTGGCAAGGAAGACGACGCGCGTCTTGTCGGTCACCGCGGCGAGCAGCGCGTCGACGTCGGTCGCATAGTCACGGTCGGGCGCCTCGACGGGCGTCGCGCCGACGCGGCGCGCGGCGATTTCATAGACCGCAAAACCATAGCGGACATAAAGCACCTCGTCGCCGGGGCCGGCAAAGGCGCTCGTCGCAAGGTGCAGCAGCTCGTCCGACCCGGTGCCATAAATGACGCGCGCGGGATCGAGGCCATATTTCGCCGCGATCGCCTCGCGCAGCGCGGCGGCGCCGGGGTCGGGATAGCGCGACAATTCGCCCGCCGCTTCGGCGAAGGCGGCGCGCGCCTTGTCGCCGGTTCCGAGCGGATTTTCGTTTGCCGAAAGCTTGACGAGCGGGCGTCCGTCGGCACCCGCCGACTTGCCTGGAACATAGGGAGCGATGCCGCTGATCCACGGCTTTGGCTGCAAGGTGCGCGTCGTGTCGGTCATGCGGGGCCGTTTAGCGGTTGTGGCGGTCGAGTCCAGTGCGTTGACAGCCCCCGCGCACGCGCTTAGCCCCGCGCGAACGATGGCGAGCCTGCTCCACCAGATCCAGCATCAAAGCGTGACGATCGACGCGCCGCTTCCGCTCGACAGCGGCCAGTCGCTGCCATCGGTGACGATCGCCTGGCAAAGCTATGGCGCGCTCAACGCCGACAAGTCGAACGCGCTGCTCGTCTGCCACGCGCTCACCGGCGACCAATATGTCGCGAGCGACCATCCTGCGACGGGCAAACCGGGCTGGTGGGCGCGGATGGTCGGGCCGGGCAAGCCGATCGACACCGACCGCTTTTACGTGATCTGCGCCAATGTGCTTGGCAGCTGCATGGGATCGAGCGGCCCCGCGACTCCCGACCCGGCGACCGGCGCGCCGCTCGGCATGGATTTCCCCGTCATCACCATCGGCGACATGGTGCGCGCGCAGGCGATGCTGCTCGACCATCTCGGCATCGCGCGACTTCATGCCGTCGTCGGCGGGTCGATGGGCGGGATGCAGGCGCTCGCCTGGGCGGCGCATTATCCCGAGCGGCTCGTCTCGGCGGTCGTCATCGCCAGCGCCGCGCGCCATTCGGCGCAGAATATCGCATTCCACGAGGTCGGGCGGCAGGCGATCATGGCCGACCCCGACTGGCAGGACGGCCAATATTACGGCAGCGCGCGCAGCCCGGCAAAGGGCCTCGCGGTCGCGCGCATGGCCGCGCATATCACCTATCTGTCCGAAGAAGGGCTGACCGAAAAGTTCGGCCGCCGCCTGCAGGCGCGCGACATCAAGAGCTTCGGCTTCGACGCCGATTTCCAGATCGAATCCTATCTGCGGCACCAGGGGCTCGCCTTCACCGACCGTTTCGACGCCAACGCCTATCTCTATATCACGCGCGCGATGGACTATTTCGACCTCGCCGAACCGCACGACGGCCAGCTCGCGGGCGCTTTCGCGCGGTCGAATGAGGTGCGTTTCACGCTCGTCAGCTTCGACACCGACTGGCTTTACCCCACCGCCGAATCGCGCCGCATCGTCCAGGCGCTGCAGAGCGTCGGCGCCGCTGCGAGCTTCGTCGAATTGTCGGCGCCCTTCGGCCACGACAGCTTCCTCCTCGACGTCCCCGCGCTCGACCGGCTCGTCGCCGGGGCGCTACAATCCGGTGCCGCATGACCGCAGCCTATCGCCTGTCCTTCGAACCGTCCGAGATGCAGGTGGCGTCGATCCACGCCTTTCTCGCGCAAAGCTATTGGTCGGCCGATATCCCGCTCACCGTCGTCGTACGCGCGATCGCGGGTTCGCTGTGCGTCGGCGCCTTTACCGACGATGGCGAACAGGTCGGGTTCGCGCGCGTCGTGACCGATCGCGCGACTTTTGCCTATCTGGCGGATGTCTATGTTCTCGATGCCCATCGCGGGCACGGACTTGCCTCGCAAATGGTCCAGGCACTGCACGATCATCCCGACCTGCAGGGACTGCGGCGGTGGATGCTGGCGACGCGCGACGCGCATCGGCTCTATGCCGCACTCGGCTGGACGGCGATCAAGGACAGCGCGCCGTTCATGCAGCGCCATTTCCCCGACGTCTATTGCGAGGCGCACCCATGACGCTGCGCCCCGACCTGGCGATTATCGCCGATGCCGTTCCCGCGGGCGCGCGCATCCTCGACATCGGTTGCGGCGACGGCACGCTGATGGCGGCGCTGCGCGACGACAAGCGCGTCGACGCGCGCGGGCTGGAGATTGACGCGGCGAACGTCACCACCGCGATCGCGCGCGGCCTGTCGGTCGTGCAGGGCGACGCGAACCGCGACCTTTCAGGCTATCCCGCCGATGGCTTCGACTATGCGATCCTGTCGCAGACGCTGCAGACGACCGAGCGACCCGACCGCGTCGTCGACGAGCTGCTCCGCATCGCGCCGCGCGCGTTCGTCAGCTTCCCCAATTTCGCGCACTGGCGCGTGCGGCTGTCGCTGCTGTGGAACGGGCGGATGCCCGTCACCCGGCTTTTGCCCGTCGCATGGTACGCGACGCCGAATATCCACCATGTCACGGTCCGCGACTTTCGCGAACTCGTGCGCGCAAAGGGCATAAAGGTCGATGCCGTCTGGTATCTGAACCGCGACCGCACGACCGGCGACGCCGCTGCCAGTTGGCGCGCAGAGCACGCCATCTTCCTGATTTCGCGCGGCTAATCCCGCCGCTTCAGTCCGTTTGCGAGCAGATCGTTCGCGATGCGGGCGACGTCGCAAATGTCGGCGGTTTCGTCCCACAGGCCATAGCGCATGCCCAGAAAGACGTTCATTCCGGCGATCGCCCAGGCGTGAACCTCGCCCGCGTCGGCGCGGATTTCGCCGCGCGCCGCGCCCGCCTCGAGTCGCTGGCGCATGCGCGCGACCGTCGTTTCATAATGGCGGCGATAACTGGCGTAATCGACGAATTCGGCCTCGTCGATGATGCGATAGATTTCCTTGTGCTCGCGCACGAAGCCGAGGAAGGAGAGGAGGCCGGCGCGCTCTGCCGCAATCTCGTCGGGCGCTTCCTGAACGATCGGCGTGACATGGTCGCGCAGCTGCTCGCTCATATAGCGGACGAGCGCCTGGAAGATCTCCTCTTTCGAATCGAAATAGGTGTAGAAGCTGCCGAGCGCAGTCCCGGCGCGCCGCGTGATCCCGCTGATCGACGCATCATGAAAGCCGCGTTCGCCGAACTCGACGGCCGCCGCGTCGAGCAGCTTGCGCAGCGTTCGGCGCCCGCGTTCGGTGCGCGGCGTCTTGTCGCGGTTCGCGGCTTCGGTGCCGTGCCCAGATTGCGGCTGATCCATAGCGGTCTTCCATCTCCCCCGCATCGCCCCTGACCTCCATCGTGGCATTTTCGCACCACTGGCAAGCAAAAAACGTGCTTTTCATTTTCCAAGTTGAAACTTGGTTCATGTTTCATTATTGGGTGCGGCACAGCTTGGCAAGTCCGGCTTAACAAAAACAACGGGTGGCGAGGGGTCACCCCGTCAAGGGAGAGAGATCATGCGTTCATCCGCCCGCAGCCTGCGCCGCGCCGTTCTGGCGACGAGCGCGCTTTCGATGCTCGGCTTTGCCCCCGCCGCCTTTGCGCAGGACGAAGGCGCGAGCGCCGCGTCCGACGACGACGCCATCGTCGTCACGGCCCGCCGCCGCGACGAGCGGCTGATCGACGTTCCAATTGCGGTTTCGTCAATATCCGGCGAGGCGCTGGCCAATGCAGGCGCCATCGACATCACCGATGTCGCAGCCAGCGCCCCGAACGTCACGCTCGAGGTTTCGCGCGGCACCAACAATACGCTTTCGGCCTTTATCCGCGGCGTCGGGCAGCAGGATCCGGTCGCCGGTTTCGAGGCGGGGGTTGGCCTCTATCTTGACGATGTCGTGCTCAACCGCCCGCAGGGGGCGGTGCTCGACATATATGACGTCGAACGCATCGAAGTGCTGCGCGGGCCACAGGGCACCCTCTATGGCCGCAACACCATCGGCGGGGCGGTGAAATATGTCACCAAGCGCATCGGCGATACCGCGGAGTTCAAACTGCGCGGCACCTATGGCAGCTATGACCAGGCTGACGGCGTGATCAGCGCTGCGGTGCCGTTGGGCGACGGCACCGTCCGCGTCGGCGGTGCCGTCGCGCGTCTCAGCCGCGGCGGCTTTGGCACCAATCTGACGACAGGGCGCGAGAATTATAACAAGGACGTCTGGGCGGGCCGGGGAACGGTCGAAATCGTGCCCGGCGACGACGCTTTTTTCCGCATCACCGGCGACTACACGCGCGACAAAAGCGAAACGCGCGGCGGCCATCGCCTGATCACCTCGCTGGCGACCGGCGCCCCCGTGCTCGACGATGTGTTCGACAGCCGCGGCGCCCTCGTCAGCCCGACGCAGGATGTCGAGGCCTGGGGATTCTCGGCGCTTGGCGAACTCAAACCGACCGACTGGCTGACCGTCCGCACGATCACCGGCTATCGCAAGGACGACAGCGCGACTCCGATCGACTTCGATGCCCTGCCCGCCGTCGATCTCGATGTGCCGGCCTTTTACAACAACAAGCAAATCAGTCAGGAAATTCAGCTGTTGTTCGACGTGGGGCGGTTCAACGGCTTGATCGGTGGCTATTATCTCGACGCGAGTGCGCGCACGACCTTCGACGTTCGTCTGCCGGGTACGGTCACGGCGCTCACCTTTGGCGATGTCGACACCAGGACCGGCGCAATTTTCGGCGATTTCACCTATGACATCACCGATCAGCTGAGCCTCTCGGCCGGCGGCCGCTACACGTGGGACCGTCGCACTTCGATCGTCCAGCGCAACGTCTATCTCGGATCGTCGCCCTTCTTCGGCGGCACCACGGCGCCGATCGTTCGCCAGACCGATTTCCGTGGCACGGCCGATTTCAAGAAATTTACACCGCGCGCCTCGATCGCTTTCAAGCCGACGCAGGATCACACTGTCTATGCCTCCTACTCCAAAGGGTTCAAGGGCGGCGGCTTCGATCCGCGCGGCGTCGGCACGGCCGCGCCCGATGCCAATGGCAACGGCATCGGCGGCGCCGGCGGCGACTATGAGGACATCTACAATTTCCTGTCATTCGATCCGGAAACGGTCGATAGCTACGAGCTTGGCTGGAAAGGACAATTGTTCGACCGCCGCCTGACATTCGCGCTCGCCGCCTTCTACGCCGACTATACCGACATTCAGATTCCGGGCTCGGTCGGCGCGGTCGTCGGCGGCGTCCAGACCTTTATCGGCATCACCACCAACGCGGGCAAGGCGACGTTCAAGGGCCTCGAGTTCGAAGGCAATCTTGTCGCCGCGCGCGATTTCGGCGTCGACGGCGATTCGCTCAACTTCAGCTGGGCGCTCGGATATCTCGATGCAAAGTTCGACCGGTTCATCGATTCGCGCGGTATCGACGTTGCGGATCGACGGTCCATTCAGAACACCCCCGACCTGACTGCTTCGGGCACCCTTTCGTACAGTACGCCGGTCGGCGAGGGTTCGATCAACGCGAGCACCACAATTTCCTATCGCAGTGCGAGCCAGCAGTTTGAAATCCCGACCCCCGGCCTCGATCAGCCCGGCTTTGCCTTGTGGGACGCCAATCTGGTGTGGAACATCGACGACATATTCTCGCTCGGGGTTCATGGCCGCAACCTGACGAACAAGCGGTACATCACGTCCGGATACAACTTCCTGCGTCAGAACCCCGACACCGGTCAGTTCATTCTTCTCAATGGCCAGCCGGGCATCAGCTCGACCCTGGGCGCCGAAGGTGTTCTGACCGCCTATTACGGCAATCCGCGCCAGGTCTTCGTGACCGGCACGGTCAAATTCTGACGCGTTGGACATAATGGGGGGAGGGGCGCCGCTTTGGCGCCCCTTTTCTTTGGGAGCGGTCAGCCCGCGAGCGGCGGCGCGCCCTTGTCCGCCACCATCCGTTCGCCGTCGATGACGATCGGGCTTGCGAGCCCGTCGACCGCTGCGCCCTCGGGCCGAAAGCGCATCCCGCGCGCGACCACCTGCGGGTCGGCGAAGACCGCGGCCATGTCGTTGATCGGCCCCGCGGGTATCCCCTGGGCCTCGAGCGCGAGCGCCAGCGGCTGCGCCTCCCACGTCGCGATGCGCGCGGCGAGCAGCGGGATCAACTCCCTGCGATGCTCAAGCCGCGCGGCATTGGTTGCAAAGCGCGGGTCGTCCGCGCAATCGGGCGCGCCCAACAGCACGCACAGCCGCCGGAACTGGCTGTCGTTGCCCACCGCAATCACCAGATCGCCGTCGGCGGTCGCGAACGCCTGATAGGGGACGACGTTCGCGTGGCCGTTGCCCATGCGTCGCGGCGACACGCCGCTCGTCAGATAGTTGGCAGCCTGATTGGCGAGTACCCCGACCTGGCAATCGAGCAGCGCCATGTCGATGTGCGCGCCGCCGCCCTGGGCCTCGCCCATGGCGTCACGACGCCGCAACGCCGCAAGGATCGCGACCGCCGAATACATGCCCGTGAAAATGTCGGCATAGGCGATTCCCGCCTTCTGCGGCGGGCCGTCGGGCTCGCCCGTCAGCGCCATCGCGCCGCCCATCGCCTGGATGATGAAGTCATATCCCGCGCGCCCGGCATAAGGACCGGTCTGCCCGAAACCGGTGATCGAACAGACGATCAGCCGGGGGAAATCGGCGCGCAGCCGCGCGGGGTCGAGCCCATATTTGGCGAGGCCGCCGACCTTGTAATTTTCGATGACGACGTCGGCGCCCGCAATCAGGTCGCGGATCTCGGCCTGCCCCGCCGCGGTCGCGATATCGATCGCGACGCCGCGCTTGCCGCGGTTGCAGCTGTGATAATAGGCCGCGCCCAGATTGTCACCGTCGGCGCCGGTGACGAAGGGCGGCCCCCAGTGGCGCGTATCGTCGCCCTGTCGCGGCCGTTCGACCTTGATCACCTCTGCGCCAAGGTCGGCGAGCAACTGCCCGCACCACGGCCCCGCAAGCACCCGCGCCAGTTCGACGACGCGGACGCCCTCGAGCGGCCTCGGATCAGGCAAAGGCGCTGATGCCGGTAATCGCGCGGCCGAGGATCAGCGCGTGGACGTCGTGCGTCCCTTCATAGGTGTTCACCGTTTCGAGGTTCACCGCATGACGGATGACATGATATTCGGCGGCGATCCCGTTGCCGCCGTGCATGTCGCGCGCAACGCGTGCGATGTCGAGCGCCTTGCCGCAATTGTTGCGCTTCAGGAAACTGATCATGTCGGGCGCGAGCCGCCCCTCGTCGATCAGCCGCCCGACGCGCAGCGCCGCTTGCGTTCCGAGCGCGATTTCGGTGAGCATGTTCGCGAGCTTCAGCTGAACGATCTGGTTCGCCGCGAGCGGACGCCCGAACTGCTTGCGCTCGAGCGTGTAATTGCGCGCGGCCTCGTAACAGAATTCGGCGGCGCCCATCGCGCCCCAGCCGATGCCGTAACGCGCACGGTTGAGGCAGCCGAACGGCCCTTTCAGCCCCGAGACGTGCGGCAGCAGTGCATCCTCGCCGACCTCGACGCCGTCCATCACGATTTCGCCGGTGATCGAGGCGCGCAAGCTGACCTTGCCCTCGATCTTGGGCGCCGACAGCCCCTTCATCCCCTTTTCGAGGATGAAGCCGCGGATCGCGCCGTCGTGCGCGTCCGACTTCGCCCACACGACGAAAACGTCGGCGATGGGCGAATTGGTGATCCACATCTTCGCGCCCTTGAGGCGATAGCCGCCCTCGATCTTTTCGGCGCGCGTGCGCATTCCGGCGGGGTCGCTGCCCGCATCGGGTTCGGTGAGCCCGAAACAACCGATCAGCTCGCCCGACGCGAGGCCGGGGAGAAAACGCTTCTTCTGCTCGTCGCTGCCATAGGCGTTGATCGGATGCATCACGAGCGAGCTTTGCACCGAACAGGCCGAACGATAGCCCGAATCGACGCGCTCGACTTCGCGCGCGATCAGCCCGTAGCTGACATAATTGAGCCCCGCGCCGCCATATTCGGGGTCGATCGTCGCGCCGAGCAACCCGAGCGCGCCCATTTCGGACATGATCTCGCGGTCGAATCGCTCGTCGAGAAAGGCCGAGGTCACGCGCGGCAGCAGCGCGTCGGTCGCATAGCTGCGCGCGGTATCGCGCACCATGCGCTCCTCTTCGGTCAGCTGATCGTCGAGCTGGAGGGGGTCGAGCGGGTCGAGCGCCTCGATGCGCTGCGGATCGGCGAGGGCCATGAAAGGGCTTTCTTCAAAGGCGACCGGCGCCGCGCGCGGGCCGGTGCTAGGGGGTCCGATCGCCCTGGCTGCGGGCGATTGCGGCAGCGGGGCTGTCGCGCGGTTCCAGTATCGCCGCAGTCTCGATCAGGTCAAGCGCGCGGCGCGCTTCATGATAGCGGCGCGCATCCATGATCCAGTCGGCGGCGTCATCGGCGCCGGGCATCGCCTCGACCTCCTCGATCGCCTTGTCGACCTGGCCCGCCGACAAATAGCGACGTGCACGGTCGAGGCGCTCCGACGCGCGCGGCGATTGGGTGCCCGCGGGACGCACGACGAACAGCTCGGACAATTCACGGCGCAGGCCGGTCCACAGGCTGCCGCCATCCTCGGCACCGCGACCGACAAGCTCGGGCGCAAGCCGGTCGAGCGCGGTGCGCAATTGTTCGAGCGTCACCGGGTCGCGCGAGGTGTCGATGATCGTTTTCACCGCATTGGGCTGGTCGTCGCCAAAGCGCAGCCGGAGCTGGGCGTCGAGATAGCCGAGCGACAGCCCGCGGTCGAGCGCGCGACGCACTGCAAAGGCGACGAGCAGCCCTTCGGCGCGCGAGGCATTGCCCGACGCCGATTCGGCCTGCAGCGTGATGCGCGACAGGCGCTGCTCGAGTTCGGCGACGCGCGCTGCGAGCGCGCTGGCGCCATCGACCGGTGCGACGACCATCGCCGGTTGCGCGGCGACCGCAGCCTCGGCCGTGGTGCCGATCAGCGTGTCGGCAGCCGCCGGTTCGGGAGCAGCCTTCGCCGCCGCCGGGCGATCTTCGACAGCTATCAGGCGGTTCATCGCCCAGCCGCCGCCGACGATGCCGATCAACAGCAGCAGCGCCGCTCCGATCGCCAATGTGCGGAACGATGGCCCCTTCGTCGATGCCGCGCCATTCGCAGGCGCAGCCGTGTCGAAGTTTTCGATTGGCATGTTTCTCTTTCGAACGACCCTGTTATCCCCTCTTGTGGCACAAAGCATGTGCCTCTGCCAACATTGCGGCGTCGTCGGGGCGAGGAGAAATTGCCAATCCGGCCCAACCAGCGCCCGCAGCGTCCGCCGCGGCGGCACTTATCGCAAGCAAGATCAGATGCTTACGCTCCGGCCCCATCAGGTCGGACAGCCGGGCAGCCGCCCGTGACGAATGCACCATCATCACCGCCGGCCCGGCAACCAGCGCGCTCCATTCGGCGGGGGGATCGACCGGGTCGACCGCATAGACCGGACGCGCGGTGAGCGCGGCGCCGCGCGCATCGAACGACGACCGTTCGCGCCCGCAAAGCCATAGAATCCTTGTAAAATTCTGTGACGTCATAGCGTCAAGAAGCCCCTGCCCGTCGCCCGGGCCGATTGCGGTCACGGCCAGCCCCGCCGCACGCGCCGCGGCGGCGGTCGCATCGCCGACGGCAAATACGGGTAGGCCCGCAAGCGCAGCAATCCCCGGCCCCGCCAAGCGCGGCGCCTGTGCGCTGGTCAGCATCAGCGCGTCGAAATCGGCGGGATCGGGCGGCGTCCAGTCGAGCGGATGCGCGGCGAACAGGGGCATGTGCCGCACGTCGAGCCCCATGGCCGCAGCGCGCTCGACCGTCTGCGCGCCGCCGGGGTCGGGACGAACGACAACGAGCGGAATCGCGCCCCTCATACCGTGAAAAGGCGCTTTACCGACGCGGGCGCCTGCGCCAGCAGGCGGTGCCCCAAAGCCTCGGCGTCGGCGGAGTCAGACACGAAGGTCGCACCGCCAATATGATCGGCCCCGTCTTCCGAGAATATTTCGGCGAAAAGCCGCAGGCGCCCGTCGTCCTGCCACATCGCATGGGCCGCCACCGGCGAGCGGCAATCGCCGCCGAGCGCCGCGAGCAGCGCGCGTTCGGCGGCGACGGCGCGATGCGTCGGTTCATGGTCGACCGCAGCAACCAGCGCGCGCGTCGCGGCATCGTCGGCGCGGCACTCGATCCCGATCGCGCCCTGCGACGCCGCCGGGAGCAGGATCTCGGCCGATTGGGCAAAGCCGACGTCGTGCATCCCGAGCCGGTCGAGACCCGCCGCCGCAAGCAGGGTCGCATCGCAGTCGCCGCTGTTCAGCTTGGCGAGGCGCGTCGCCACATTGCCGCGCAGCAGCGGCGTTTCGAGGTCGGGCCGAAGCTTTTTGACCTGCGCGGCGCGGCGCGGGCTGCTCGTCCCCAGCCGCGCACCCTGCGGCAGGTCGGCGATCGTCTGCGCTTCCAGCCCGTCACGCATGACAAGCCGGTCGCGCGGATCGGCGCGCTCGAGCATCGCCGCGACGTGAAAGCGCGGATCGCGGATCGTCTCGACATCCTTGAGGCTGTGCACCGCGACATCGATCACGCCTGCGTCGAGCATCGCGTCCAGTTCGCGCGTCCACAGCGCCTTGCCGCCGACCTCGGCGAGCGCGCGGTCCTGGATCTTGTCGCCCGTCGCGGTGACCGGCACGATTTCGAGCGCCTGCGGATCGAGCCCGTGACTCGCAATCAGCGTGGCAACCGCCATATGCGCCTGCGCCATCGCGAGCGGCGAGGCGCGCGTGCCGATGCGAAGCGGGTGGTCGGGCGTCGGAAGCATGGTCATCGTGCCGCTGCTAGCGTGGCTTGCCCTGCCGATAAAGGGGCGGGTAAAGGGAAGCGTAATATTATGACTCTGATCCTCGGCCTCGAATCGAGCTGCGACGAAACCGCGGCCGCGCTCGTCACCAGCGACCGGGCCATTTTGGCGCATCGCGTCGCGGGGCAGGAGGCCGAGCATCGCCCCTATGGCGGCGTCGTTCCCGAAATCGCCGCGCGCGCGCACGTCGACCGCCTTGCGCCGCTCGTCGAACAGGTGCTCGCCGACGCGGGCGTCGCGCTGTCCGATGTCGACGCGATCGCGGCGACCGCCGGCCCCGGGCTGATCGGCGGCGTCATGGTCGGCCTCGTCACCGGAAAGGCGCTCGCGCATGCGGCGGGCAAGCCGCTCGTCGCGGTCAATCATCTCGAAGGCCATGCGCTCAGCCCCCGACTCGTCGAACCCGACCTCAGCTTTCCCTACCTGCTGCTGCTCGTCTCGGGCGGTCATTGCCAGCTGCTGCTCGTCGAGGGGGTGGGCGCCTATCGCCGCCTCGCCACGACGATCGACGACGCGGCAGGCGAAGCCTTTGACAAGACAGCGAAACTTCTCGGACTCGGCTATCCGGGCGGGCCCGCGGTCGAACATATTGCCGCCGAGGGCGATCCGCGCGCCGTCGCGCTGCCGCGTCCGCTCGTCGGCAGCGACGAGCCGCATTTCTCCTTCGCAGGGCTCAAGAGCGCGGTCGCGCGCGCGGCGGCCAGCGGAGCGCACGCCACGCCCGATCTCGCCGCCTCCTTCCAGGCCGCGGTGGTCGATTGCCTCGTCGACCGAAGCCGCATCGCGCTCGCGGCCTGCCCGCAGGCAACCGCTTTTGTCGTCGCGGGGGGCGTTGCCGCCAATGGCGCGATCCGTACCGCGCTTACCGCGCTCGCGGGCGAGTTCGGCAAGCCCTTTGTCGCGCCGCCGCTGTGGCTGTGCACCGACAATGGCGCGATGATCGCGTGGGCGGGCGCCGAGCGTTTCGCCGCAGGGCTCACCGATCCCCTCGACACGGCGGCGCGCCCGCGCTGGCCGCTCGATCCCGCGGCCGAAGCCGTGCGCGGTGCCGGAGTCAAAGCATGACCGATGACAGCATGACGTCGTCACCTGCGCATTTCGGCGTCGTCGGCGCGGGCGCGTGGGGCACGGCGCTCGCGCAGCTCCTCGCCGCCGACGGCGCCCCCGTGCGGCTCTGGGCGCGCGAGGCCGAGGTCGTCGCTGCGGTCAACGCCGATCACGCCAATCCGCTTTTCCTTCCGAATGCCAGGCTTTCGCCGTCGATTGCCGCGACCGACTCGCTTGCCGATCTTGCATCGTGCGACGCGCTGCTCATTGTCGTGCCCGTTCCCTTCATGCGCGGCGTGCTTGCCAATCTCCCCGCAGGCAACGCCCCGCTCATCCTGTGCAGCAAGGGGATGGAGGCGGAGAGCTTCGCCTTTCCCATCGATATTGCGCGCGCGCTCTGCCCCGGCAGGCCGCTCGCCGTGCTCGCCGGGCCGACCTTTGCCAAGGAGGTTGCGGCGGGGCTGCCCACGGCGATCACGCTCGCGGCCGAGGACGCCGGCGTTGCCGACGCGCTCGCTCGCGCGATCGCGCGGCCGCATTTCCGCCCCTATGTTTCGCACGACATGATCGGTGCCGAAATCGGCGGCGCGATCAAGAATGTCCTCGCCATCGCCTGCGGCATCGTCGAGGGCGCGGGGCTGGGCCTCAATGCGCGCGCCGCGCTGATCAGCCGGGGTTTTGCCGAGATGACGCGCTTCGGCCTCGCGCGCGGCGCGCATGCCGAAACGCTCGCCGGACTCGCGGGGCTTGGCGACCTTGTCCTCACCTGCACCTCGTCCAATTCGCGCAATTTCGCGCTTGGCGAAGGGCTGGGGCGCGGCGAATCCGCCGCCTCGCTGATGTCCGACCGCCGTTCGGTCGCCGAAGGCGCCTTCAGCGCGCCGGTCATCGCCGCCGCCGCCCGCGCCGACGGTATCGACATGCCGATTACCGATGCGGTGGCGCGCCTCGTCGCGGGCGAGACCCGCATCGCCGACGCCATTCAGGCGCTGCTCAGCCGACCGCTGCGACCCGAGGGGCGATGAGCGACCGCTTGCAATTGCCTGCCTCCCCGCGCCGCGCTAAACCCGGCGCAGGGGACGAACAGAAGGGGCGCGGGGCTTGAGCCAGACCGACAGCGGAACCGCGCGCACGCCCGATTCGGAGCATCGCCCCGACGCCGAGTTGCGCGATGCCGATGCCGCCGCGCTCGCCAAGGGCGGACGCACCAATTTCTTCGGATTCGTGCTGCGCCTCGTCGCGCGCCTGCCCTTTCTCTATGTGGCCGGGCGCTGGTACGGGCCCGAGGCGGTCGGGCGTTTCGCCTTTGCCGTCCTCGTCATCGAACTCGTCGCGCAGCTCGCCACTTTGGGCCTCAAGCGCGGTCTCGCCGAACAGTTGAGCGCGCCGGGCGCCGATCACCGCATGGTCGTGTGGGACGGCATGTTCGTCGCCTTTCTCGCCTCCGCCGCAGGCTCGACCTTCCTCTTTCTTCTTCCGCAGGTCATGTTCCCGGCGGGCGACGTCGCGGGAGCCGACCGCTGGATGGCGCTGCTCGTCTTTGCGATTGCAGGGACCGAGATTGCGCTCGCCGCCTGCGCCTATCGCTTTGACATCGGCGCGACGGTGCGTGCGCGCGCGGTCGTCGAGCCGTGGGTGATCAGCGCCGCGGCAGCCGGATTCTGGTACGTGTCGGTGCGCGACGGGCTGATGCTGTCCTACGCCACGGCGATGATCGCGGCCTTTCTGACCGCACTCGTCCCGATGATCGGCCATTATGGCGCCCCGCGCGGGTGGCAGCCGCACCCCGCAACGCTGATCAGGGTTGCGCGGCGCAACGCGCCGCTCGCCGCCGCCGATGCGATCGAATGGGGGACGCGCCGGCTCGACCTCTTCATCCTCGGCCAGTTCACCTCGCCGGCGATTTACGGCATCTATTACATGGCGCAGCAGGTTGCCTCGCTGCCACAGAAACTCAAGACAAGCTTCGAGCCGATCCTCGGCCCCGTGATCACGCGGAACCTGGCGGAAAACCGGCTTGGCGCCGTGGCGGCACAGGTCAGCCAGGTCGGCTTCTGGATTATCGCCGCGCAGGCGGGCGTCGCGCTCGCGCTCGGCATTCCGGGCGAGGCGGTGATGGGGCTCGTCGGCCCCGAATTCGTCAGCGGTACCGGCGCGCTCGCCTTCCTGCTCGCCGCCGAGGTCGTGGCGGCGACCGCGGTCGTCAGCGAAGCCGCGCTCGTCTATGTCGCGCGCCACCGCAACCTGCTCATCAGCCTCGCGACGCTCGCGCTGCAGGCGGTCCTCAGCGTCGGGCTGATCCTGCTCGCGCAGTCGATGGGGCTTCACCCGATCTATTATGCTGGCGCCGTCGCGCTCGCGCTGATGCTGGCACTCGGCTTTGCCTCGCTCGTCAAGGCGCGACTGCTGTCGCGGATCCTCGGCGCGCCGGTGAACAGCCTGCGCTGGGCGCTGTTCTGGGCGACCGGCGGCGCGGCGGTGCTCGGCTGGGGCGCGACGCAGCTTCCCGAATGGGCCGAGCTGCTGATCGGCGTCCCCGTCATCCTCGGTATCTATGCCTGGCTCATCTGGACGCGCGGCTTCGGCCCCGCCGACCGCGCGCTGTTCCGCAAGCATCCCGATGCCGCCGCACCGGCAACCCAGGCCTAGTCGTTATTCACGGCGTCCTGCGCCGCATTTCCGACATCCTGCGCGGCGTCGCCCACCTTTTGCGCGGCTTCGGTGATTGCGCCGGTTTCGGCCTGTTCGTTGCCGAGGAACTGGAACGCGACGAAGACGGCGACCGCAAGCGCGACCAGCGCGATGATCGCCATGCCCAGCCCGCCGCCGCGGCGCGGTTCGCGATCGACGACCGTCGTGGTGTGCGTCGTCCCGTCGGGATTGCGCGTCGTGTGAATTTCATCGGCCATGCTTATGCCTCCTATGCTGTTGGGCGATAGGACGCACGACGCGGGCCGAAGGTTCCTAACCGAGCCGCGCGGCGACCTTGGCGTTGAGGTCGCTTTGCGCGCGCGGGCCGATCTGCGCGATGATTTCGCGCGCGCACACCGCGCCCATCGTCAGGCATTCGGCAACCGGGCGCGCTTCGGCGAGGCCCGCCAGGAATCCGGCCGCGAACAGGTCGCCCGCGCCCGTCGTGTCGACGACCTCGTCGATCGGCTCGGCGCCGACTTCGGTGCGGACGCCGCCCTCGACCGCGATCGCGCCCTTTTCGCTGCGTGTCACGACAAGCAACGGCACTTTCGGCGCAATCTTCGCGACCGCCGCCTCGAAATCCTGCTCGTCCGCGAGCGCCATGATCTCGACCTCGTTCGCGAACAGGATGTCGAACAGCCCTTCGGCGATCAGCGCGCGGAAATCCTCGCCGTGGCGGTCGATGATGAAGGCGTCCGAAAGGGTGAACGCGACCTTGCGGCCCGCCGCGCGCGACACGTCGATCGCGCGGCGCATCGCCGCACGCGACAGCGGCGGATCCCACAGATACCCCTCGAGATAGAGGATATCCGACGCCGCGATCACGTCCTCGTCGATCATCGCCTGTTCGAGCAGGTGGCTCGCGCCGAGAAAGGTGTTCATCGTGCGCTGGCCGTCGGGCGTGACAAGGATCAGGCAGCGCGCGGTCGGCGCGCCTTCCTTGAGCGCGGGCGTATCATAGGCGACGCCGAGCGCGCGCAGGTCGTGCGTGAAGACATGGCCGAGCTGGTCGTCGGCGACCTGCCCGATGAACGCGCAGCGCCGCCCGAGCGCTGCCATCCCGGCCAGCGTGTTCGCCGCCGACCCGCCCGACATTTCGACCGCCGGACCCATTGCGGCATAAAGGCGCGTCGCCTCGTCGGCGTCGATCAGGCGCATCGACCCCTTGGTCAGCCCTTCGGCGGTGATCAGCGCATCGTCGGCGCGGGCGATGACGTCGACGATGGCATTGCCGATGGCGACAACGTCGAAACGGGCGGTGGAGGCCATGAAAATTCCTGTGTCCGGATGCGGGAGTTGCGCGCGCCTTTACGGGGCGGGGCGCCGCAAGGCAAGCGCAGCGCTTGACGCGGCGCCGCCCGGCGCGCCAACGAAGCGCATGACCCGCGCGCTCCACGCCCTGTCGCTCGCCCTCGGCGACCTCCCCAACCGGCGCGTGCTCGCGATTCTGGCGCAGAGCCTCGCGCTCACGCTGCTCGTCTTCGTCGCGGCGGGCGCGGCGATTGTCGCGGCGGCGCGCTGGGCGCTCGTCCATTGGCAATGGCTCGGCTCGCGCGAAGCCGACATGGCGGGGGTGCTGGTCGCGCTCCTGCTCGTCGCGGGCGCGTGGCTGCTCTTTCGCGCGGTCGCGATCCTCGTCATCGGCCTGTTCGCCGACGGCATCGTCGCCGCGGTCGAGCGGCGCCACTATCCCGCCGCCGCCGACCGCGCGGTTCCGGTCAGCCTTGCGGCGAGCGCGAGGCTCGGGCTCGCCTCGGCCGGGCGGGTCGTCGCGGTGAACCTCGTCGCGCTGCCATTCTATATCGCGCTCATCTTCACAGGCGTCGGTGCGCCGCTCCTTGCCTTTGCGATCAACGCGGTCCTGCTCGGCCGCGATCTCGAGGCGATGGTGCGCGCGCGCCATCCGGCGAGCATGCCCCTGTCGCGGCGGGCGCGCTGGTCGCTCGGCGCGCTGTCCGCCGCAGCCTTTCTGGTCCCCGTCGCCAATCTGTTGGCGCCCATCGTCGGCGCGGCTATGGCGGTCCACCTGTTCCATCTCGGCCGCACCGGCCCGATCGAGGATGTGCCATGACCCTGCGCCCGCTCGCCCTCCTGCCGCTTGCGGCACTGCTCGCCGGATGCGCCGGCAGCGCGATCCCGCAGGTTTATCGCCCCCCCGCAGCGACCGCTCCGCCCGTCGCCGCGCAACCGGTCCAGCACAACCGGCTGCTCGGCAACAGCGCCGATGCGGTGGGACGGATGTTCGGCAAGCCGCGGCTCGACGTCAGCGAGGGCGGCGGGCGCAAGCTGCAATTTGCGGGGTCGAGCTGCATTCTCGACGTCTATTTCTATGCGCCGCGCACCGGGGCACAGGCGGTCGCAACGCACGCCGACGCGCGCACCCCCGATGGCCGCAACGCCGAAGTCGACAGCTGCGCCGAGACGCTGCGCCGCTAGCGCGGCGTCATGACGCCAGTTCGGCGAGCGCCCAGCGCGCCGCGTCGGCGACCATCGGTGATTCGTCGTTTGCCAACGCGCTGAGAATCTTCGTAAATCCTGCATCGCCGCTGTTCCCCGCCGCGATTGCGGCGTTGCGGACCATGCGGTTGCGCCCGATCCGCTTGATCGGCGATCCCGCAAAGACGCGGCGGAAATCGGCGTCGTCGAGCGCGAGCAGCCCCGCCAGCGACGGCGCCGCAAGCTCGGCGCGCGGCAGGAAGGCGCGGTGCGCCTGCGCCGTGCTTGCAAATTTGTTCCACGGGCACACAGCAAGGCAATCGTCGCAGCCATAGATGCGATTGCCGATCGCGCGGCGATGCTCGACCGGGATCGGCCCGTCATGCTCGATCGTGAGATAGGAGATGCAGCGCCGCGCATCGAGGCGATAGGGCGCGGGAAAGGCGTTCGTCGGGCACGCGTCCTGGCACGCGGCGCAACTGCCGCAGCGGTCTCGCCCGGGCGTGCTCGCGGCGAGATCGAGCGTGGTATAGATCGCGCCGAGGAACAGCCAGCTGCCATGTTCGCGGCTGACCATGTTCGTATGCTTGCCCTGCCAGCCGAGCCCCGCGGCGGCGGCGAGCGGCTTTTCCATCACCGGCGCGGTGTCGACGAAGACCTTGACCTCAGCATCGGGAACCTCGCCGACGAGCCAGCGTGCGGTCGCCTTGAGCGCCTTTTTGACGACGTCATGATAGTCCGCGCCCTGCGCATAGACCGAAATGCGCCCGCGGTCGCGATGACCGGCGAGCGCGAGCGGGTCGGTCGCGGGCGCATAGCTCATCCCGAGCGCAATCACCGATTTGACCTCGGGCCACAGCCCCTTGGGCGATCCGCGCTGCGCTGCGCGGCTCTCCATCCAGATCATGTCGCCGTGGCATCCATCGGCAAGCCATTCGCGCAGCCGCGTCGCCGTTTGCGGCGCGGAATCGGCCCCCGCGATCCCGAAGGCGACGAACCCGTGCGCGCGCGCGGCGGCTTCGAGGCGCTGTTCGAGGGGAGGCAAGGCTTCGGAAACCATCGGCGCTCTATACGGCAAGCACCCGTCCATGCCATAGGTCGGGATATGTCAGCACGGGGACCAGCTTTTGACCGACTATAGCGTCGAGGCGACCGGCCTCTCGAAAGATTTCGGCGGATTCAAGGCGGTCGACGGCGTCTCGTTGCAGGTTCCATCGGGCAGTATCTATGGCGTGCTCGGCCCCAATGGCGCGGGCAAGACGACGAGCCTGCGCATGACGCTCGGCATCATCGACCCCGACGCGGGCCAAAGCCGCCTGCTTGGCGGCCACGCGCCGCGCGCCGTGCGCCACCGCATCGGCTATCTGCCCGAAGAACGAGGCCTTTATCCCGGGATGAAGGCGCGCGAGGCGATCGCCTTCATGGGCGCGCTGCGCGGGCTCGACTGGCGCGAGGGGCGCCGCCGCGCCGCCGCCTTCATGGGCGAACTCGGGCTCGAACGCGTCGTTGACGAAAAGATCCGCAAGATGTCGAAAGGCATGGCGCAGATGATCCAGCTCATCGGGTCGATCGTCCACGCGCCCGACCTTATCGTCCTCGACGAGCCTTTTTCGGGGCTCGACCCCGTCAACCAGGAACGGCTCGAAATGCTCGTCCGGCGCGAGCGCGACCGCGGCGCGACGATCCTCTTTTCGACGCATGTCATGGCGCATGCCGAGCGGCTGTGCGACCGGATCGCGATCATCGCGCGGTCGCAGCGCCGCTTCGAGGGCAGTGTCGACGATGCGCGCGCGCTGCTGCCGATGCAGGTGCGCTATACGCCGCGCGGCGACGCCGACGCCCCCGCCATCGCCGCTCTGCTCCCCGCGGGCGCCGAGCGGCGCGGCGACGCCTGGTATTTTCCCGTCGACGACACGGCGATCGAGCCGCTGCTCGCGCGCATCACCGCGAGCGGATTCGGCGTCGCCGGCTTGTCGATCGCGCGTCCCGGATTGCACGATGCCTTCGTCCATATCGTGCGACAGGTCGACGCCGCCTTCGACGCCGACGCAACGAGCGACGCGGTCGAGGAGGCAGCGGCATGAATCATTTCGTCCGCAACATGCTTGTTATCGCGCGGCGCGACTTTCTTTCGATCGTCGCAACGCCGACCTTCCTCCTTTTCCTCCTCGCGCCGCTGTTCATGATCGGCCTCGGCGCGATCGGCGGGCTCGGCGCGTCGCAGCTCGCCGACAGCGCGCGCGGCGCGGGACGCATCGTCGCGCTGGCCGACGCCGCCGATATCGAGGCGCTGCGCAGCGCCGACCAGCGGCTGCGCGCCGCGCTCGCGGGACGCGGCGCCCCGCCGACGCTGCTCATCCGTGTCGCCGCCCCCGGCGACGACCCGCGCGCGGTGATGCGCGAAAAGGGAAGCGACACCTATGCGGTGATGCACGGCCCGCTTGCCGCACCCGCGATCGTCGAGCAGGAAGCGGGCAGCCGCTCGGGACGCTATCTCGCGCTGCTCGCCGACGCCGTGATGCGCGACCGCGCCGCGGGAACGGTCACCCCGGTCGAAGCGCGCTTCGAAAGCGTCGCGACCGGCGGCACCAGCGTCGCGGCGCAGCAATCGATGGGCTTTGGCGCGGTCTTCACCATCTTCCTCCTCACCCTGCTCCTCGCGGGACAGGCAGTGGGGATGCTCGCCGAAGAAAAAGGCAACAAGGTCATCGAGATACTGGCGGCAGCCGTGCCGCTCGAAAGCGTCTTTCTCGGCAAGCTGCTCGGCCTGCTCGGCGTCGCGATCCTTTTCATCGCTTTCTGGTCGGCGATGGCGGTCGGCGGCGGTTTCATCGCCGCGACGCAGATGGACCCCGCGGCAGTCGCGGCTGCCAATGCGGCGAGTCCGGCCGCAGCCGCGCTCGGCGCCGCCCCTGCAACCGGCTGGGCTTTCTTCATCGCCATCTGCTTTGCCTATTTCGTCATGGAATTCCTGCTGCTCGGCGCGGTGTTCCTCGGCGTCGGCGCGCAGGCGGGGACGGTGCGCGAAATCCAGATGCTCAGCCTGCCGATCACCATTTTCCAGGTCGGCATGTTCAGCCTGTCGGCGGCCGCGGCGAGCGCGCCCGGCACAGCGCTCGCGACCGTCGCGCAGATCTTCCCCTTCTCCTCGCCGCTCGCGATGGCGGCGCGCGCCGCGACCGACGGCGACCACGCGGTCCACCTGCTCGCGCTCGGCTGGCAGGCGCTGTGGGTCGGACTCGTCATCCTCCTCTCGGTCCGCCTCTTCCGCTCGGGCGTGCTCAGCGGCGGCGGCGGGTGGAAATTCTGGCGCGGCACGGCGCGCGCGCAGGGCGATTCGCCAGCGCTTCGTTGACAAAGCTGTTAATAGTGGCATTCTGCAACTGATCGGGCCGCATCAGACGGCCAAGAGAGGAGCTGCCCCATGGCCACCGTCGTTCGCGAATCCCCCGCTGCCGCCGCCAATCCGCTCGACGTCAGCCGCGCCGAGCTGTGGAGCGAGGATCGCTGGCAGGAGCCGATGCGCCAGCTGCGCACCGAATCGCCGATCTATTATTGCGAGGATTCGAAGTTCGGCCCCTATTGGTCGGTCACGACCTACAAGCCGATCCAGCATGTCGAGGCGCTGCCCAAGATCTTCTCCTCGTCGTGGCAATATGGCGGCATCACCGTCGCCGGCGACGGGGTCGACCATCTGAAAGAGGGCGAGGTCCCGATGCCGATGTTCATCGCGATGGACCCGCCGCAGCACACCGCGCAGCGGCGCACCGTCGCGCCCGCCTTCGGCCCCTCCGAAATCGAACGGATGCGCGCCGACACGCAGCAGCGCACGAGCGACCTTCTCGACACGCTGCCCGTCGGCGAGACGTTCGACTGGGTCGAAAAAGTGTCGATCGAACTCACGACCGACATGCTCGCGATCCTCTTCGACTTTCCCTGGGCCGACCGGCACAAGCTCACCGGCTGGTCCGACCGCCTCGGCGATATCGAAAGCTTCGGCACGGTCGAGGAGCGCCAGGCGCGGCTCGCGACTGCCTATGAAATGGGCGCTGCTTTCAAGGAGTTATGGGATCACAAGGCCAAGAATCCCGGCAAGCACGACCTGATCTCGATCATGCTCCAGTCGGACGCGATGAGCCACATGAGCCATGAGGAATTCATGGGCAACCTCATCTTGCTCATCGTCGGCGGCAACGACACGACGCGCAATTCGATGTCGGCCTATGCCTATGGCCTCCATCGCTTCCCCGACGAGCGCGCGAAGCTCGAATCGAACCACGATCCCGAACTCGCGGTCAATGCGATGCACGAGATTATCCGCTGGCAGACCCCGCTCGCGCACATGCGCCGCACCGCGATGGAGGATACCGAGCTGTTCGGCCAGCAGATCAGGGCGCGCGACAAGATCGCGCTCTGGTACGCTTCGGCGAACCGCGACGAGAGCGTCTTTCCCGACGGCGACCGCATCATCGTCGACCGCGAAAATGCGCGACGCCACCTCGCCTTCGGTTACGGCATCCACCGCTGCGTCGGCGCGCGCGTCGCCGAGCTTCAGCTGACGACGCTGATTTCCGAAATGCAGCGCCGCCGCCTCCGCGTGAATGTCGAGGCCGAGCCCGAGCGCGTCCACGCCAGCTTCGTCCACGGCTATCGCCACATGAACGTCACGCTCGAAAAATACTGACGCGCGCTGAAACCGGGCGGGCGTCGCCACCGAACAAGGGGCAATGAGAAAGCCCGACATGATCGAACGTCGCTATATATTGTCCGGACTCGCCCTCGGCGGGGCGCTGATCGGCGCGCCGATGCTGTTCGCCAAGTCGGGTTCGCGCCCGCAGGCGGCGCCCGGCTGGCGGCTGAGCGAGGCCGAATGGCGCAAGCGGCTGACCCCGATGGAGTTTCGCGTGCTGCGCGAGGCGGCCACCGAACGCCCCTATTCGAGCCCGCTCGACGGCGAAAAACGCGCCGGAACCTTTGTCTGCGCGGGGTGCGCGCTGCCGCTCTATTCGAGCAGGACCAAATATGAAAGCCGCACCGGCTGGCCCAGCTTCTGGGCGCCATTGAAGGGCGCGATCGGCACCGGCACCGACTATGACCTCGGCTATCCGCGCACCGAGGTGCATTGCAAGCGCTGCGGCGGGCATTTGGGCCATGTTTTCAACGACGGACCGAAGCCGACGGGCAAGCGCTATTGCATGAACGGCGTCGCGCTCGATTTCCGTCCCGCCTGAGGCGGCGCGTTCGCGGGGCCGTTCGGCGCGCGCTTGCGGGCAGATACTTGTAAAACTTCGGGCGCGCCCGTATTCCGCGACCTGTCGCATCTGGCATCCGGGCCAGCGGACATCATCAAAGATTGCCCCAGCTGAGCCGCGCTTCCGCCACCCCCTATGTCGAACTTCTCAGCATCGGGGCGGGGCGCCGCACCTTTGCGATAAGCCTCGCCGTCCTGATCACCGCGCTGCTGCTTCTGATGCTGCTCGCCTTTGGCCCGCAACTGCCAACCGACGAAAAACTGCAACCGATCAGCGTCGTGACGATCAGCGCGCCGCAGGAGTCCGTGGACGAGGCGCAATCGAGCCGCTCGGAAAGCGTGCCTGCCGCCGAACAGCCCGTCCCGACCGAACCCGACATGGTCGAACCGCAGCCGGTCCGGATGCCCGAGCCGCAGCCCGCCCCACCCCCGCCGATCCCCGTCGAACCGCTGCCTTCGCCGACAGCTCCCCCGATCGGCGTCCGTCCGCCCGGCGGCGCGGTTTACGGCCCCCCCGACCGCGGCGGCTCCCCCGCCGCGCGCGATTCGGAGCGGGTCGGAACGGCGCCCAATGGCGAACCGCTCTACGCCGCCTCCTGGTATCGCGAGCCTACCGACGCGGAACTGCGCGGTTTTCTGTCGACCGCGAGCGGCCCCGGCTGGGGGCTGATCGCCTGCCGCACCGCGCCCGATTACCGCGTCGAGGATTGCGTCGGGCTCGACGAATATCCCAACGGATCGCAGATCACCCGCGCCGTCCTCGCGGCGGCATGGCAGTTCAGGGTGCGGCCGGCGCGCATTCGCGGGCGGCCTCAGGTGGGCAGCTGGGTCCGAATCCGGATCGATTACGGCATTCGGGCGCGTTAGGGCGCCGCGCGCCCCGGCATTTGCAGCCGCGCCCAGGGTCAGGACCCTAGATTCCCTCGCCCGACAACCTCTGGCAGATCATGTCGAGCTGGTCGAGCGATGCGAATTTCAGCGTCAGCGTGCCCTTGCCGCCGCCGGCATATTGGATCGCCGTGCCGATTCCGAGCAACTCGGACAGGTGCCGCTCGACCGCGACAATGTCGGGATCGCGCCCCGACGAAGGCGCCGCATCGCCGGCTGACTTGCGCGGCGCGCGGCTGTCGCGCACGAGCGATTCGACCGCGCGCACCGACAATCCCTCCTTGACGACGCGCCGCGCGAGCGTTTCGGCCTCGTCGGCGCCGATCAGCGCGCGCGCATGCCCCATTGCGAGCGATCCGTCGGCGACCATCGCGCGCACCGTCGGCGGCAGGTCGAGCAGGCGCATCAAATTGGCGACGTGGCTGCGCGATTTTCCGACGAGTTTCGCCAGCGCTTCCTGGCTATGCCCATAATCCTCGATCAGGCGGCGATAGGCGACCGCCTCTTCGATCGCATTCAGGTCCTCGCGCTGGATATTCTCGACGAGCGCAATCTCGTAGGTCGCGGCATCGTCGAGTTCGCGCACGAGCGTCGGGATCTGGTGCAGCCCGGCGCGCTGCGCGGCGCGCCAGCGGCGCTCGCCCGCGACCAGCTGATACCCCTGCCCGTCGGGGGCGCGGCGGACGATGATCGGCTGAAGCAGCCCGCGCGCGGCGATCGATACGGACAGTTCGGCAATCGCGGCCTCGTCGAAATGGCGGCGCGGCTGCCCGGGAAGCGGACGAATTGCGCCGAGCGCGATATGCTGGACAGCGTCGCCATCGACCGGCGCCGGCCGTGCCGCGCCGCCGGCGCTCGCAAGCACCGGCGATTCGACCGCGGCGTCGCCGAACAGCGCGTTCAGCCCGCGGCCGAGGCCCGACGGGCGCTTGCGCGGCGTTGGAGCAGCATTTTCATCACTTGAATCAGACATTTAAGCGGCCTTGCGGACGTTCGGGAGGCGGCCGATAAGCTCGCGCGCGAGCGCGATATAGGCCATCGACCCGGGACAGCGGTGATCGTAAATCAGCGCCGGAAGCCCGTGGCTCGGCGCCTCCGACAGCCGCACATTGCGCGGAATCACCGTATCGAAGACCACGGGCCCCAGGCATTCGCGGACATCGTCGGACACCTGATCGGTCAACCGGTTGCGGCGGTCGAACATCGTCAGCGCGACGCCGAGGATCATCAGTTGCGGATTGAAGCGGCCGCGCACGCGCTCGACCGTGGTGAGCAGCTGGCTCAGCCCTTCGAGCGCAAAAAATTCGCACTGCAACGGCACGATCAGCGATTCGGCCGCAATCAGCGCGTTGAGCGTGAGCATGCCGAGCGACGGCGGGCAATCGATCAGGCAGATGTCCCACTGACCCGCTTCGGCGCTCGCGAGCGCGGATTGCAGCCGGTGCAGCCGGTCGGAAAATTCGACAAGCTCGATCTCGGCGCCCGACAGGTCGACCGTCGCGGGAACGATATCGAGGCGCGGTACCGCGGTCGGCACGGTGCATTCGCCGAGCGTCGCGTCGCCGCGCAGCAGCTCGTAGCTCGAACAATCGCGCTGCGCCTTGCTGATTCCCAGCCCGGTCGAGGCATTGCCCTGCGGATCGAGGTCGATAATCAGCGTCCGCCACCCCGTCGCCGCGAGCGCGGTCGCCAGATTGATCGCGGTCGTCGTCTTGCCGACTCCCCCCTTCTGGTTCGCCACGGCGATACGGATCATCGCTTCCCTCTTTTTTTGCTGCCGATCCGGCCTGTGCCGACCAATATCTGGCTGTCGACGTCGGTGCGGCTCTGTTCCACGTGAAACAGAGTCTGCCATGCCGGCGGCAGCAATGCCAGTTCCTTTACCGCATTTCGACCCTTGGGAAGCAGCCAGCGCGTCGATTCGGTGGAAAAACGCGCGGATAAGTCGAGCAGGCGGTCGAGCGGAGCAAAAGCGCGCGCGCTGATCGTCGCCGCCGCGCGCGTATCGAGCGTCTCGAGCCGCGCTTCGGCGACCTCGACATGCGCGAGTCCCAGTTCGGCCGTCACCGCGCGCAGAAAGTCGCAGCGGCGCCGCCGTGATTCGACGAGCAGCATCGGCCGCTCCGACAGGATCGCAACGACCACCCCCGGCAACCCCGGCCCGCTCCCCAGGTCGATCCAGAGCCCTTCGCCGTCCTTGTCGAACGCCAGCAACTGCGCGCTGTCGGCAATATGCCGCGCCCAGATCGTCGGAATCGTCGACGCCGCAACCAAATTCTGCTGCGTATTTTCTTCGACGAGCATCGCAGCGAAGCGCTCGAGCCTGCCCCATTGCTCGGGCGTCGGCGCAAGCGCCTCCCCGATCCACGCCCGGGCTTCGACCTCATTCGTCAATATATTCAAGCCGTTCAACCCTGCTGGCCCCCGAAACAATCTTCGCGCCTTCGCGCCTTTGCGTGAGATTTTTCATCGCTCATGCAAGGGCGCAAGGGCGCGAAGCGGGCCCGGCCAGGCCCATCGGGAAAGTTTCTCATAGCAGGACCCTAAGAGCGTAGCGGACCACAAATCCGCCTTTGCCGGCGACAGTCCGGTCATGCGCCGCCCCCTTCGTGGCCTTGTGTGAGGCAAATCGAAGCGCCGATACCGCCATCACGCCGCCCGCCGGCGGCTATGGACGAGGATCGCGGTGAGAGCAGCGGGCGTCACACCATCGACGCGCGACGCCTGCCCCAGCGTTTCGGGGCGCGCCTTCGACAACCGCTCGACCATCTCGCGCGACAATCCGCCGATCGCCGCATAATCGAGGGCGGGGTCGAGAATGATCGCCTCATTCGCCGCCAGCGCTTTCAGCTCGGCGTCGTGCCGCGCGACATAGGGCGCATAATGCGCATCTTCGGCGATTTCGGCGCGAATCGCGCCGTCGATGTCGCCCAGCTCGGGCGCAATCGCCGAAAGCCGGTCGATCGTCATGCCCGGAAAACGCAGCAGGTCGATGCGCTTGCGCGGCGCGCCGTCGCCCGGAAGCGCCAGGCCGAGCGCGGCATAATCGGCGGTGGTCGCCGCAACGTCGAGCAGCGCGGCCGCACACTCGCGCATCGCCTGCCGCGCCGCGAACTGCGCGGCGGTGGCGCCGCGCACCAGCCCCAGCGCGACCCCCGATGGCGTAAGCCGCGTCGCAGCATTGTCGGCGCGCAGCCGCAGCCGATATTCGGCGCGCGCTGTGAGCATGCGATAGGGTTCGGTGACGCCCTGCAGGACAAGATCGTCGACCATCACCCCGATATAGGATTGCGCGCGGTCGAGGATCAGCGGCCCCTGCCCCGCCACGCTCAGCGCGGCATTCGCACCGGCAATCAGGCCCTGCGCCGCTGCCTCTTCATAACCGGTCGTGCCATTGATCTGCCCGGCGCAATAAAGGCCTGCGATTGCGCGGACCTGCAACGTCCGGTCGAGCGCGCGCGGATCGATATGGTCATACTCGACCGCGTAACCCGGAACGATCATCGCGACCTGTTCGAGGCCATCCATCGTGCGGAGCATCGCGAGCTGAACATCGGCAGGGAGCGAGGTCGAAATGCCGTTCGGATAGACCAGATGCGTATCGAGCCCCTCGGGCTCTAGGAAGACCTGGTGGCCGTCGCGGTCGGCAAAGCGGTGGATCTTGTCCTCGATCGAGGGGCAGTAACGCGGTCCCGCGGCGCCGATGGCGCCGGTAAAGAGCGGCGACCGGTGAAGATTGTCGGCGATAATCCGGTGCGATTCGGCGTTCGTGCGCGTAATCGCGCAGAAAATCTGCGGCACGATGCGGTGATTGTTCCACGTGGAACAGGTCCAGTCGCCGCCGTCCGAAGGCTGTTCCTCGAGCCGCGCCCAGTCGATCGAACGTCCGTCGAGGCGCGGAGGCGTCCCGGTCTTGAGCCGCGCCATGGGCAAACTTGCGCCGCGCAACTGTTCGGCAAGGCGGTGCGCGCCCGCCTCGCCGATGCGTCCGCCCTCCATCCGTTCCTCGCCGCGGAACAGCCGCCCGCCGAGGAAGGTGCCGGTGGCGAGCACAAGCGCCGCGGCGGTCAGCGCGCGGCCGTCGGCGAGATCGAGCCCTTCGACGCGTGCGCCGTCGGGCGACAGGCGCAGCCCCGCCGCCTCACCCGCGATCACCTCGATCCCCGGCTCCGACGCGAGCATCGCCTGGATCGCCTCGCGATAGAGGCGGCGGTCGGCCTGCACGCGCGGCCCCTGGACGGCGGCGCCCTTCGATGCGTTGAGCATGCGATAATGGATCGCCGCCGCGTCGGCGGCGCGCGCCATCCAGCCGTCGAGCGCGTCGACCTCGCGCATCAGATGCCCCTTGCCGAGGCCGCCGATCGCGGGGTTGCACGACATTGTCCCGATCAGCGCGGGGTCGAAACTGACGAGCGCGACGCGCGCGCCGAGCCGCGCGGCGGCGGCTGCCGCCTCGGTCCCGGCGTGGCCGCCGCCGACGACGATGACATCATAAAGTGCGCGATTGGGCATGATTGCGGCGCGCTTTAGCCGATGACGCGCGCCAAAGCTACCGCCGCGCGGCGCTCGCGCTGTTTCACGTGGAACATCATTTCCCGATGCAGAAACGACCGAACAAGGTATCGAGCATGTCCTCGACGCCGGCGCGTCCGGTGATCCGGTCGAGCGCGCCACCCGCGAGGCGCAGCCGTTCGGCCAGCAGGATCAGGTCGCTCGCCTCGCGCGATCCGCTTTCGACGGTCAGCCAGTCGCGCGCTTCGGCGAGTGCGTCGCGTTGGCGTTTGCGGAGCGCCGCCTCGCCCTCGCGCGGCAACAGCGTGCGCGCCATTTCGACGATATGGCGGTGCAGCGCCGCCATCCCCTCGCCCGTTGTTGCCGACACGGCGAGGTCGCAGCGCGCGGCGCGCGCTTCGGCGGCGGCGTCGCCGCGCCAGCGGTCGGCCTGCGCCGCGACCAGAATGGTGCGCGGGTGTGCGGGTGCCTCGTCCGGGGCGCCGAGCCACAGGACGATGTCGGCCGCCTCGATCGCGGCGCGCGCGCGGTCGATTCCGATCGCCTCGACAACATCGGCACCTTCGCCGCGCAGGCCCGCGGTGTCCGAAAAGCGCATCGCGATCCCGTCGAGCGCGAGCGGCGTCTCGATCACGTCGCGCGTCGTCCCGGCCAGCGGCGACACGATCGCCAGCTCGCGCTGTGCCAAGGCATTGATCAACGTCGATTTTCCGGCATTGGGCGGCCCCGCGATCACCACCGACAACCCGTCGGCAATCACCTCGGCCGCCGGCCGCGCCAGCCACTCCCCCAACTCCGCCGCCAGCCCCCCCATCCCGCCAACCAGACGCTCCGCGGCACTTTCATAAACTTCGACATCATCCTCGTCGGAAAAATTCAACTCGGCCTCCGCCCCCGCCATCAGCGCGAGCAGTTGCTCCTGCCAGCCTGCAATCGCGCGCGAGACATGCCCGCTCGCCATGTCGAGCGCCTGCACGCGCTGGCTTTCGGTTTCAGCTGCGAGCAGGTCGGCGAGTCCTTCGGCCTCTGCGAGATCGATCCGCCCATTCGCAAAAGCGCGCCGCGTGAACTCGCCCGGCGTCGCCGCACGCAATCCCGGCAGCGCCGCAAGTGCGCGTTCTACAGCCGCCACCACCGCGCGGCCGCCGTGCAGATGCAGTTCCGCCAGATCCTCGCCAGTCGCGGTCGCAGGTCCGGGAAACCAAAGCATCAGTGCCTGATCGAGCGCCCTTCCCTCGGGATCGCAAAGCCGCGCGAGCGAAGCGCGGCGCGGTGACGGCAGCCGCCCGCTCAGCAACGTCAGTGCGCTCGCCGCCGCCGGCCCGCTGATGCGCACGACCGCAATCGCCGCCGGCGGCATCCCGCTCGACAGCGCAAATATCGTGTCCGTCGCGGCCGTGTCGCTCAGCTCTTGCGTCCCCGCGCCGGCTTGTCGTCACTATCCGCCTTCGCCGCCGACGCCCCCATCATCGGGCCGCCGAACTGGCCGAGCAGCGACTGGATCAACCCCAGCCCCGATTCGCCCATCGGAACCCAGCTTTTCACCATCGATTGAACCATGTCGGGCGTAATTCCCTTGGCCATCAACTCCTTGACTCGGCTGAGATAAATGTCGTGAAGTGGCTCCAGGTCGGGGAGGCCAACCAGCCGTCGTGCCTCTTCGGGGGTGCAATCGATCTCGATATTGAATTTCATCGCGCCTTCTCCGCCCCGATTTGCCATGCCGCTTGAGCACCGCCCGCAGCATCGCTAGCTTTGCGCCTTCCCGCCCAATTGGCAAGAGTGAGGAGTGACATCATGTCCGCGACGAACACCATCATCCCCGCGCTCGACGGCGAGGGCGACATCCCAGCCTATGTCGCGCGCCCAGATGCCGATTCGTCGCGCGGCATCGTCGTCATCCCGGAGATTTTCGGGGTGAACGCCGGAATCCGGGAAAAATGCGATGCCTGGGCGGCCGAGGGCTATCTGGCGATCGCACCCGACATTTTCTGGCGCTTCGCGCCCGGAATCGAACTCGACCCCGATGTCGAGGAGCAGTTGCAGGAGGCGTTCGGTTATTTTGGCCGGTACGACCCGGACGGCGGAGTCAAGGATATCGAGGCGGCGATCCGCTGGCTGCGCACACAGGGTACCGCAAAGACCGGATGCGTCGGCTTCTGCCTGGGCGGTCGGCTTGCCTATATGGCTGCCGCACGGACCGACATCGACGCGTCGGTCGGCTATTATGGCGTGATGATCGATCAGATGGTCGGCGAAAGCCACGCGATCGCCAACCCCCTGATGCTCCATATCCCGACCGACGACCAGTTTGTGAGCGCGGAGGCGCAGGCGAAGATGCACGAGGCGCTCGACCCGCATCCGAAGGTCACTCTCCATGATTATCAAGGACTTGGTCATGGGTTCGCGGTGACCGAGGGCAACCGGCGCGACAACGACACCGCCGAACTCGCCGATCGCCGCACGCGCGAATTTTTCGCAAAGCATCTCGCATGAGTGCGACCGCGGGCCACGCCGGTCTCGCCGCATGGCATGCCTATATGGAGGGCAGAGGCGATCCGCAGGCGCTGCGCGACCTGCTCGCACCCGACGCTGTATTTCATTCGCCGGTGGTCCACACGCCGCAGGAGGGACGCGACACCGTCTTCGCCTATCTTCACGCTGCAAGCCATGTGCTCGGCGGAGACAATTTTCGTTACTTGCGCGAAATCGTCGATGGCGACCAGGCGATGCTCGAATTCGAGACCGAAATCGACGGCATCCGGATCAATGGAGTCGACATCATCCGTTGGGACAACAGCGGAAAAATCGCTGATTTCAAAGTGATGGTTCGACCGCTCAAAGCGATCAACAAGGTCTGGGAGACGATGGCAAAAATGCTTGCGGCGCAGGCGGCTAAATCAGGCTGAGTTCCGCAAGCTCGCGATAGAGTTCGGGCGGCAGGTCGGCGATTCCGCTGTCATCGCCCGCTGGCCGCGGTGCGTCGCCCTCGGCCATATATCGCCAGCCCTGATGCGCGCGTTTCGGCTGCGGATGGACGCGTTCGAGCCGCGCCGCACAAACGATATCGACGCGACCGTCGGACCGATCGTCGAAGCGCAGTATCCGGACGCGGCCGACGATCAGGTGCCTAACGATGAAATGAAGGTAGCCGCCGATCAATTCATCGGCTCGTTTCGGCCGAAACCGCGTCGTGAGCCTGACTTCGCCGCGCTCGGCACGATCCGAAATCCGTGCTGCGAGCGCGGCATAGTCGGGACATCCCACCGCGACGCGCGTCATATGTAGCATGCTCATGCGGCCTAGATCGGGTCACAACCTTTATGATTCAAGCGCGGTCGGAGGCGAGAAAATATTCCCCTCGCACGCGTGGATCGACGGGAATTTGCAGCATGATCAACGGCGAAAGCAGGATGGCCAGCAAAATTTTGACCCCGTGGATGGCGACAAATGGCGCCATCGTTACGCTGGATGCAATCAAGATGCCTTTGAGCAGCCTGCGCAATGCTCGATGCCGATCGGGGGAAGGCTCTGGTTCGGGCATAGCCACCAACTCGGTGAGAACGGCGACCGCTTCGGCATGCTGCCAGACAGGGACCGTCAAACGAAACCCTCCCACAGCGATGATATGGGCTGTGACGCTCGTATAATGTTCGCCGCCCACATGGACAATGATTCCGGCAGCATCGAGCATTGCCGCGACGCTCAGGGCTTCGCCACGACCAAATATCAAGGCGACTGGAACCATGGCATCGTCCGACATATGCCAAGATTGAAACCGGTCGGTTGATTTGTCCAGCAAATCGAATCCGCTGGCCGTGACGCGTGGCGTCTAAACCCTCAACGGTCCGCCGCAATATAGGCGACGAGCGCGCGCCTTTGCTCGGCGTCCTTCATTCCGAAATAGCTCATACTGTTATGCGGGACGAGTTTTTCGGGGTCGGCTATAAACTGATCGAGCAAGGGGCGCGTCCAGACCTTCTCGCGCCGGGCAAAGCCGCGGAATGCCGGCGAGTAGGCAAAATTGCGATCGGCCGCGATCGGCTTTCCGATCAATCGGTCGAGATTGGGACCGCTAAGCCCCGTCTCGGTCGCGTCGAGCGAATGGCAGCTGTAGCAGCGCTGAAACGCCCGCTCGCCCGTTGCGGGGCGGGGAGTGGGGGTCTGAGCGATGGCCATAGCGGCGAAGCAGGCACCACCCGCCAACAGCGTGAAAAATGTTGCGGTCGTCCTCATTCGGCGGTCGTCACCACCATGATGCGGTCGGTGCCCGATTCGGGAAGGAATATCTGCCCCGGGCGTCCGAGTATCTGGCGAACATTGGCTCCCGGTGCGCTCCCCGCATAGCTGGTCCAACTCTCGTCTGCAGCATCGAACACCAGCGTGGCGTTGGCGGCAAAATCGCTCACCCACACAAGGTCGCGCTCATCGACATAGACGGCATAGGCCTTGGGTGCCTCACCCGGCAGCTTCCATGTCTTCCAGCTCTCGGCAGCGGGGCGATAGCGATAGAGTTCGCCGCTATTCCAGCCGGTTATCCACAGATCACCCTTGCTGTCGGCCCATACACGGCGCAGCCCAGCACCCGGCGTCGGCGGTTCGATCGTTTCGATGCTGCCATCCTCGCTGTCGATCCGCGCGAGGTGGCTGCCCGCAAGCGAGACATACCAGACGGTGCCGTCGGGGGCGGTCGCGATGCCATAGGGGCCGCGCCCTTTCGGGTCCTTCCAGATAGTCACCTTGCCGTCCAAGGCCGACACCCGGCCATAGATGCCATTCTGTCCGGTAAACCAATGCACGCCCTTGCCGTCGAACGCGCCGGTGTTGAGATTGGTGTAGCCGCTGTCCGCGGGAAGCTTCCAGACGTCGATCTTGCGCGTGGCGGGGTCGAAGCGGACGATCGCATTCTGCCCGCCGTCGGTGATCCAGGCCATGCCGTCGGGCCCCTGAATCACGCCGTGCGGCGCCGAATCGGGACCGAGCGGAATCTGTTCGACCGCACCGGTCGCAGGATCGAGGATACCAAGCGCGCCCTGACGCTGCGCCGTGTACCAGATCTTTCCGTCCGGAGCGGGCGCCACGTCGTGGGGGCGCGATCCGCTCGTTACATCGAAGACCTGGACGTTTGCTGTCGGCTTCGTCGAAGCCGGTTCCTCGGCGCATGCGGTCGCACTCGAAAACATCGAAACGGCCACGACGATCAGTCCAAGCTTCTTCATATGCGCCTCGCTAGTCAGCACGCCCCTATAGAATCATGCTATCGCAAAGCGCGGCATATACAAAGCCTTGGGTTCAGCCGAACAGCGTCCCGACGCCGACACTCGGGTCGACCCAACCGTCGACGATCATCTTCACCGCGACATAGAGAATGACCACGAGTCCGACATAGGCGATCCAGCGATAGCGCTCGATATATTTGGCGATAATGTTCGCCGCGAGACCCATCAGCGCCACCGCGAAGATCAGGCCAACGATCAGGATTCCGGGGTGATCGCGCGCTGCACCGGCGACAGCCAGCACATTGTCGAGGCTCATGCTGACGTCGGCGACCGCGACCGCCCAGGCGGCCCCGGCAAAGCTTTTCGCCGGCTTCAGTCCCGAATGTTCATCGCCCTCGATTTCGGGCGAGCCCGCCGAATGGGCGCCCTCGCGCAGCTCGCGCCACATCTTCCAGGCAACCCACACGAGCAGCAGGCCGCCGACGAAAATCAGGCCGACGATCTGCATCAGCTGGGTCACGACGAGGGCGAAGGCGATGCGCAGGACAAGCGCGGCCAGCACGCCGATCATGATAACCTTGCGGCGCTGATCGGCGGGAAGCCCTGCGGCGAGCGCACCGACAACGATCGCATTGTCGCCCGCGAGCACGATGTCGATCATCAGCACCTGCAGGAAAGCCGCAAAGGCGGCAGGCTCAGTGATGTTCGAAAAATCGGAGACGATGGCGTCCCACATCCCTGCGGGTCCGCCAAATCCGCCGGCATGGGCGCCAGCCTGCATCAGAAAGTCCAGCATATCGCCCTAACCCGCGCCGCGATTATTGGTTCATCGAATCGAAGAAATCTTCGTTCGTTTTCGAATCCTTGATCTTGTCGAGCAGGAACTCCATCGCGTCGACGGTGCCCATCTGCATGAGGATACGGCGCAGCACCCACATTTTCGACAGCTTGTCCTTTTCGACGAGCAGTTCTTCCTTGCGCGTGCCTGACTTGCCGACATCGAGCGACGGGAAGATGCGCTTGTCGGAAACCTTGCGGTCGAGCACGATTTCGCTGTTACCGGTGCCCTTGAACTCTTCAAAAATAACCTCGTCCATGCGGCTTCCGGTATCGATGAGCGCGGTGGCGATGATCGAAAGCGATCCACCCTCCTCGATATTGCGTGCGGCGCCGAAGAAGCGCTTCGGACGCTGGAGCGCATTGGCGTCGACGCCGCCCGTGAGCACCTTGCCCGACGAGGGAACGACGGTGTTGTAAGCCCGTCCGAGGCGGGTAATCGAGTCGAGCAGGATCACGACATCCTTCTTGTGTTCGACGAGGCGCTTCGCCTTTTCGATCACCATTTCAGCAACCTGGACGTGGCGCGTTGCGGGTTCGTCAAAGGTCGAGGAGACAACCTCGCCCTTCACGCTTCGCTGCATGTCGGTGACTTCCTCAGGCCGTTCGTCGACGAGGAGGACGATCAGATAGACTTCGGGATGATTGTCGGTGATCGCCTTCGCGATATTCTGGAGCAGCACCGTCTTACCGGTACGCGGCGGCGCAACGATCAGTGCGCGCTGCCCCTTGCCCTGCGGGCTGACGAGATCGATGACGCGCGCCGACTTGTCCTTGACCGTCGGATCGACCGTGTCGAGCGACAATTTCTGGTTCGGATAGAGCGGCGTGAGGTTGTCGAAATTGACGCGGTGCCGCACGACGTCGGGATCGTCGAAATTGACGCTGATCAGCTTGGTGAGCGCAAAATAGCGTTCGCCGTCGCGGGGGGCGCGGATCTCGCCTTCGACCGTATCGCCAGTGCGCAGCCCGAATTTGCGAACCTGGTTCGGCGAGACATAGATGTCGTCAGGCCCGGCAAGATAATTGGCTTCCGACGAGCGCAGAAAGCCGAAGCTGTCGGGCAACACTTCGATGGTTCCCGATCCGATAATCTCCTCGCCTTCTTCGGCGAGCTCCTTGAGGATCGAGAACATCAAATCTTGCTTGCGCAAGGTCGACGCACCTTCGACGCCGAGTTCTTCCGCCATTTCAACGAGTTGGGCGGGCGATTTGGTTTTGAGTTCTTTGAGGTGCATCGATGGATTCCAGGGTAAAATTCGATGGAGGATATCAGTTTCTGTCGCACCGGGTGGTGCCTATCCGGCTGGGGGACAGCCGTTGTCGATAGATTCGGCGCGATCGGGTGCGCCGCCTGCGTGGAACAGGTTCGATCGGCCCCTATAACCCGCTTTGGTCCAAGTCAATCGGCGTAACGCGAACCGGACGCGGTCAGGGACGAATGACCGCGAGTATGACAATGATAGCCGCGGCGGCGCCGGGAACTTCGTTGAGCAATCGAAGCTGCTTTTCGGTCAGCGGGCGTTCGCCCTTCTGCAGCTTCTTGAAATAGCCGATCGTCCAGCCATGATAGCCCGACAGCGCGATCACCAGCACAAGTTTGGCGATGAACCAGCCTTGGCCCCAATAATTGCCGTTAAACGCCAACATCAGCCCAAAGACCCACACGATCGCCAGCGACGGGTTGAGGATGATCCGCCGCAACCGATCCTCGCGCTCGATCCACTTTCTGTCTTCGTCCGAACCGACCGCGCATTGCTGATGATAAACGAAGAAGCGCGGCATCATGAAAAGACCCGCCATCAGAAAGATGACGAAAATGACGTGCCCCGCCTTGATCCACAGCATCGTCGCTCCCAAAAATCCGGTCATATCCATAATTTAGTCGCGAACGCGCCTAATGAGATGTTCGACATGCGCGATGGGCGTGTCGGGCAGGATGCCGTGGCCGAGATTGAATATATGGGGCCTGTCCGGAAAGGCTGCAAGGATGCGGTCGATCGCTGTATCGAGCGCTTCACCGCCCGCGATCAGCGCGAGCGGGTCGAGATTGCCCTGGACCGGCAGTTGTGACGGCAAGACGGCATTGGCCCATGCCGGGTCGATCGTCTCGTCAAGCCCGACCGCATCGACGCCGGTTTCGTTAGTATAGGCGACGAGCTTGGCGCCCGCGCCCTTGGGGAAACCGATGACGGGCGTGTCTGGGTGCATCTGTTTGATTCGGCGTACGATTTCGGCGTTCGGCGCGATGACCCACTGCTCGAACTGCGCGGGACTGAGGCTTCCTGCCCAGCTGTCGAAGAGCTGGACCGCTTCGACCCCCTGTTCGATCTGTCCCGACAGGTAAGTTACGGTAACGTCGACGATCGCATCAATAATAGCGCCGAATGCGGATGCGTCGCCAAACGCCATGCGCCGCGCCGCCGCCTGATCCTTCGACCCTTGCCCCGCGACCATATAGGTCGCGACCGTCCAAGGGCTCCCGGCAAAGCCAAGAAAGGTTGTCTCGGGCGCGAGCGCCGCGGCGACACGCGCGACCGTTGCATAGACCGGATCGAGCCGCGCGGGCGCAGCGGTCAGGCTTTCGAGCGCGTGATCGACGAGCGCCGGCGCGAGCCGAGGCCCCTCGCCCGCTTCGAACCACAGATCCTGCCCCAAGGCATGCGGTATGACGAGAATGTCTGAAAAGAGAATCGCGCCGTCGAAACCGAAGCGCCGGATCGGCTGCATCGTGACCTCGGCCGCCGCCTCGGGATCGTAGCAAAGCTCGAGGAAGCCCCCCTTCGTTTCGCGGAGCGCGCGATATTCGGGGAGATAACGTCCCGCCTGACGCATCAGCCACATCGCAGGCCTGTCCTGCCGCACCCCGCGCAGCGTTGCCAGCAAGCTCTTCGGTGACGCCTTCACGCGGCCCCTCTTTCTTTCATCATATAGATATATAGAAATATTGTGGTGGTTTGTTGTCGGGCGAATAGCGCGGCTTTAGGGATTGGCGCCGCCTTTGCCAACAGCTTGACTCGGTCGCGCGATCGGCCTGCACAGGAGTCGCGGGTCATATTCCCGCTGCCCACAGCCTGTGGATAAGATTCGTCCCATGTGGACAAGATGCGGATCGAATCGACGCGTCGCGGGATGGAAATTTACCCCCGAAATGCTCCCTGCACTTATGCCGAAAATTATCCACAGGCACCGTTTGCGGTTCGCTACTTGCCTTTTTCAACGCCTGAGCGCCATGGTGCGGCGATGAGCCGCCTTCATCTGCACCTCATATCCGATTCCACGGGCGAGACGCTCGAAAATATCGCAAAGGCGGCCATCGCGCAGTTCGACGATGTCGAGGTCGTGCGCCATTTCTGGCCGATGGTGCGATCGGAATCGCATCTCGACCGGATCATGGCCGAAGTGCAGGCTAGCCCCGGGATGATCCTCTTCACCCTCGTCAACGGCGAGCTGCGCGCGAGCCTCGAACGCCGCGCAACGGCGCTTGATCTGCCGACCGTAGCCGCGCTCGACGCCGTCACCGATGCGTTGTCGCGCATGCTGGGTCAGGAGGCCAAGGCGCGGCCCGGGCGCCAGCACGCGCTCGATGCCGCCTATTTCGCCCGCGTCGAGGCGATCCAGTTCACCGTCGCGCACGACGACGGTATCGGTTGGGAGAATTGGGAACAGGCCGATATTGTCCTCGCTGGCGTGTCGCGCACGTCGAAAACGCCGACGAGCATCTATCTCGCCAATCGCGGGTACAAGACGGCAAACATCCCGATCGTCCCCGAATCGCCGCCGCCCGACTGTCTGTACCACCTCCGGCGCCCGCTCGTCGTCGGGTTGACGACGAGCCTGGACCGGCTTGTCCAGGTGCGTCGCAATCGCCTCCTGTCGCTCAATCAGGCGCCTGAAACCGCCTATGTCGACGACGAACGCGTCAAGGCGGAGATCGCCTTTGCGCGCCGTATCTTTGCCGACAATGACTGGCCGGTTATCGATGTGACACGGCGCTCGATCGAGGAAACCGCCGCCGCGGTCATCAAGCTTGTCGACGACCGCGCGGCGGGCGCGGCATGACCCAGCTGCTTCTCGCCTCGCAAAGCAGCGGACGCGCGGCGATGCTGCGCGCGGCCGGTCTGGTTTTCGAAACGACCGCGGCGCACATCGACGAGGACGCGCTCACCGCGTCGCTCGCGGCGACGGGGCAAAGTGCGCGCAACATCGCTGACGCGCTCGCCGAAGCAAAGGCGATCAAGATTTCCTCGCGCGTCCCCGGCGTTACGGTGCTCGGCGCCGATTCGACGCTGGCGCTCGACGACGGTACGATGCTCACCAAGCCCGCTGATCGCGACGAGGCGATGGCGCAGCTTGGGCGCATGGCGGGGCGGCGCCACCGTCTGTTCAGCGCGGTCGTCGCCGCGCGCGATGGGGGTCCAGTCTGGCGCGCGATCGGCGAGGCCAAACTTTGGATGCGCCCCTTGTCGGACGCCTTCATCGCCGACTATGTCGCGCGCCATTGGGACAGCATCCGCAGGACCGTCGGATGTTATGAAATCGAGGGGGCGGGCGTGCAATTGTTCGACCGGGTCGAAGGCGACCCCTGGACTATCGTCGGAATGCCGATGCTGCCGTTGCTGGCGTGGTTGCGCGCGACCGGAATGGCACCGGCATGACGCAAAACCTGCCCTATGCCGAGGTGATCGGCGACCCGATCGCGCAATCGAAATCGCCGCTGATTCACGGCTTCTGGCTGGAGAAGCTGGGACTTTCTGGCGACTATCGCCGCGCACACGTCCTTGCGGAGGGACTTGCGGCCTATGTTGACGAGCGCCGCAACGACCCCGACTGGCGCGGTTGCAATGTGACGATGCCGCACAAGGGCGCCGTGATGGATCTTGTCGACGATCCCGGCGATGTGCGGGCGACGATCGGCGCGATGAACACGGTGGTGCGCCAGCCCGACGGGCGCCTTGTCGGCACCAACACCGATGCCGCGGGCTTTTTTGCGCCGCTTTCGGAAGTCGAACTTGCTGGCGCGCCCGTCGTCGTCGTTGGCGCGGGCGGCGCCGCGCGGGCGGTGCTGTTCGCGCTTGCGCGCGCCGACGTTGGTCACGTTACCATCCTCAACCGCTCGCCGCTCAAGGCGATGGGTTTGCTTGCGACCTTCGGCCTCAGGGGCGAAGTCTGTGCGCTCGACACGGTGCTTCCCCCCGCCGCGCTGCTTGTCAACGCAAGCAGCCTCGGCATGAACGGACAGCCGCCGCTCGATCTCGACCTTTCGCCGCTCCCGGAGGACGCGATCGTTTATGATCTTGTCTATTCGCCGCTCCAGACGGGCTTGCTCCGGGCGGCCGAGGCACGCGGACTCGATACCGTCGACGGACTCGACATGTTGATCGGTCAGGCTGCGCTGGCTTTCGAACTGTTTTTCGGGTCTGCGCCGCCCGAAGGGCACGACGACGAACTGCGGGCACTGCTCGTCGGGTGAAGTTTTCGAAGCGCCCGCACCGGCCGCTGCGCCGTCCTTTTGTCATCGGGCTTACGGGTTCGATCGGGATGGGCAAATCGACCGCGGCGCAGATGTTCGAGCGCGAGGGCGTTCCGGTGTTCGACGCCGATGCCGAGGTGCACCGCCTCCAGGCGCGTGGCGGGGCGCTGGTTCCGGCGATCGAGGCACGCTTTCCGGGCACCACCGGGCCCGACGGGGTCGACCGTCAAAAGCTCGGTGCGCTGGTGCTCGGAAACACGCACGAACTGGCGGCGCTCGAGGCGATTGTGCATCCTGCCGTGGCCAGGGCGCAGCGCGAATTTCTGATGCGTAACCGCGCACGCGACGTGGTCATTCTCGACATCCCCTTGCTTTTCGAACGCGGCGGTTGGCGCAAGGTCGGGGCGATTGCCGTCGTCTCGGCGCCGGCCTGGGTCCAGACGAAACGGGTGATGCGGCGGCCCGGAATGACCTATGCCAAGCTGAAGGCAATCCGCCATCTGCAAGTGCCCGACCGCGTCAAACGCGCGCGCGCCGATTTCATTATCGAGACGGCCCGTCCGAAAAGAGAAACGCATCGCGAAATCCGGCGTATCGCCTCTTGTTTCCGGTCCCGTTAAGGTCAATATTGGCTTTTCCGATGCGTGAGATCATCTTCGATACCGAAACGACAGGACTCGACCCAAGGGCCGGGCACCGGCTTGTAGAAATCGGTTGTATCGAACTGATCGACCGGCGCGAATCGGGGCGCACATTCCACGCCTATTTCCATCCCGAACGCGACATGCCCGCCGAGGCAGAGGCAGTGCACGGCCTGTCGATCCAGTTCCTGTCGGACAAGCCGCTGTTCGCAGCAAAGGTCGACGATCTTCTCGAATTTCTGGGTGACGCGCCGATGGTCGCGCACAATGCGGCGTTCGACTTTGGCTTCGTCAACGCCGAACTCGCCCGCGCGGGCCGACCTGCCCTCGACATGACGCGCATGTGCTGCACCGTCCAGATGGCGCGAAAGCTTCACCCGGGTGCGAAACACAGCCTCGATGCGCTGTGCACCCGCTATGGCATCGACCGCAGCCACCGTGTCAAACATGGCGCCTTGCTCGACGCCGAGCTGCTCGCGCATCTCTATATCGAGATGACCGGCGGGCGGCAGATCGGGCTCGGGCTTGCAGCACAGGCGGGCGGGCCGCAGCGAGCCGCGGTTGCGGCGGCGCCGCGTCCGGCCGAACCGGCGCGCCCGTTCCGCGAACCGCGCCCGCATGCCGCGAGCGCCGCCGAACTTGCCCGCCATTCAGAATTCGTCGCCGCGCTGAATCAGCCGCTTTGGCACGATAGCCCGTGACGACGGCCCCGCGCCGCCGCCGCTGAGACCCTGGAAGGAGAAGAAAAATGGAAATCCGCGTCTCTGGACACCAGATCGAAACCGGCGAAGCGCTTCAGGCGCATGTGTCGGACCGGATGAACGCGATTGCCGACAAATATTTCTCCCGCGCGATCGGCGCGCACGCGACCTTCGGAAAGGGGCCGCACGACAGTTTCCAGTGCGACATCGTCGCGCATGTGATGCAGGGTCTCGTCCTCAAGGGGCACGGACAGGCACAGGACGCGCATGTCGCCTTCGAAGGGGCGGCCGATCGCATCGAAAAGCAGCTTCGACGTTACATGCGCCGACTCAAGGATCGAAACAGCAGTGGCGGAACGCCAAGCCCGTCGGTCGAAGAGATCGAAGATAATGCGAGCTATATCGTCTTTGACGGCGGCGGCGACGAAGATGCGGGCGATGCCCCCGCGATCATCGCTGAAACGCGCGTCGATATTCCGACGAGCAGCGTGTCCGACGCGGTGATGATGCTCGACCTGCGCAACACCAATGCGCTGCTGTTCGTCAACAGCAAGACCGGGTCGCACAATATGGTCTATCGCCGCGATGACGGCACCATCGGCTGGGTCGAACCGCGATAGGGGGTGGATTTTCTCTGCCAACCGGACTAAGGGCCGCGCCCAACAATGCCCTGTGCCGGTTGGTGGGCCCGGTACGATCCTGCGACCATTAGCGATCGTGACAAGCCTGGCAGCATGCCCGGCGTGAAACAGATTTGACCAGAACAATGAACCTTTCTTCCCTACTTTATCCCGCGACCGTGCGCGCACATGTGCAGCTCGATTCGAAAAAGGCGCTCTTTCCTTTCGTCGGCGACCTCGTAGCGCGATCGCTCGGCCTCGACGCCGGCGAAGTCAGCGAAGCGCTGCTCGAGCGCGAGCGTCTGGGTTCGACCGGATTCGGCCGCGGCATCGCGCTTCCGCATGCCAAAATGGCAGACCTGACGGGGGTGCGCGGACTTTTCCTGCAGCTGGCGCGTCCGATCGATTTCAATTCGGTCGACGGCCTTCCGGTCGATCTGCTCTTCGTCCTGCTCTCGCCGCTCGATGCCGGTGCCGATCATCTGAAGGCGCTCGCAGGCGTGTCGCGGATGCTTCGCGACGATGCGATGGCCGACCGTTTGCGCGGTGCGAAGAATGACGAAGCGCTCTATGCGCTGCTCGCCGATACCGAAACGCGTGACGCGGCCTGACGCCGCCGTGGTCGGCAGATGGCGCGGCTGACCAGCCGCTTCCTCGTCGACCTGCTGCTGCGCGAGACGCAGGCGGCGGGCGGTTTTGCTGCCATCCTTGCTCGCGGCGACGAACGCGCTGGGTCGATATTGGTCCAATGCAGCGAGCGCGGCGAAGCCGGACCGCTCCTCGAAAGGCGCTTTTCGCTTGCCGGAGGCCATGTCTGGGAAGCGGTCGGACCGGATGCGTCCGAAGATGCTGAATCGCGGGAAAACTATTGCCGGCGGCGGCTGAAGGCCGATCCCGACCTCTGGATCGTCGAACTGGATATCGTAGATGCGCCACGGCTCGTCGCGCAATGGGGTGCGTTAACTTGACTTTGCTGCGCCGCACAATAGGTGGCCCGCACGATGTAACGCGTAGGTCGTTCCGCGGGTTCCCGGCTTGTCCGGACAATTCGGTAAAACGGTTCGGACACGCAGTCGGATGATGACCGCAGGTGCCATAGGGCCATAGCCCCCCGCCTGTTATTGAAGTTTCGGTCCATCAGCCGCCCTTTTGACGGACAAGATGAGTCGTATTTTGAACGTGGCCAGCGTGGCTGCTGTCGGCATGACTGCTGCAACCATGTTGGTGCTGGCCGAACCCGGCTTCGCCAGCGACCTTGGCGCCGACGCCAATCTTCCCGCCTTCAGCCTGCCCGGCGCCGACGTGCCGGTTGCGGCCGAAACAGCGGATCTGCCGACCGAGCCCGCTGCGCCGGTCGATGCCATCGAACAAATCGTCGAAGACAGCATCGTCGAGCCCGAAGTCGAGGAATTAACCGCGGCCTCGCTTGCCGAACTCGTCGCCGCTACGCCGCGGCCGGCCAAGCTCGACGCCGAACTGCGCTGTCTTGCCGGCGCCGTCTATTTCGAATCGCGCGGCGAATCGCTCGCCGGCCAGCTGGCGGTCGCGCATGTCGTGATCAACCGCGCCAATTCGGGCCGTTTCCCGAAGAGCCTGTGCGGCGTCGTCCACCAGAAGCACCAGTTCAGCTTTGTTCGCGGCGGCAAGATGCCGAAGGTCCGCGAGGGCCGCCAGTGGGACAATGCCATCGCGATTGCGCAGATTGCCCGCGACGACCGTTGGAAGAACCGTGCGCCCGGCGCGCTCTATTTCCACGCACGCTACGTCTCGCCGAACTGGGGCAAGACGCGAATCGCGCAGATCGACAATCATATTTTTTATCGGTGATGCGCCGGCGTGCGGGGCGCGACCCCGCACGCCGTTCATTGCCAAGCCATTTTTTGTGGCGCATGATGCGGGAATGATGCGTCATTCCTCCGCTGCGCTGCTTCTCGCAGCGTCGCTCGCGCTCGGCGGCTGCGCCACGGCTGTGCCGCCCGTCGAAGTCACCCGCTTTCACGACAATGCGCCGACCGGCTGGGCGCCGGGGACGCGCTATGTCGTCGATCCGGCGCCGCTTGGCGCAGCGCTGGCACCCGAAGCGGACACTCCACCGTCGCTCGAATGGACCAGTTACCGCGCCGCTGTCGAACAGCAATTGCAGCTGCAGGGGCTGGTCGCTGCGGGTGCCGGTGCGTCCGCGCCGCTCAAGGTGCGCATCGGGTTCGATCGCGCCGAACCGGCACCGCAGGGACGGCGCTCGCCGGTGTCGGTCGGGGTCGGCGGATCGACCGGCAGCTATGGCTCGGGGGTCGGTGTCGGGGTCGGAATCAATCTGGGCGGCGGTCCGCGCAAGATGCTCGACCTGCAGCTTTCGGTCCGCATCGACGATGCGGCGAGCGGGCAGGCGTTGTGGGAAGGCCGCGCGCTGACTGCGGTCCCGGTCAAGGCACCCGCGGCACAGCCGTCGCTCGCGGCCGCAAAATTGGCCGAAGCCTTATTCAAGGACTTCCCCGGCGAATCGGGACGCACTATCAGCGTCCCATGACCATCAGCATCAACGCCGCCTTCGACAGCGGCAACATCGTCGTGGACGGAATCGACGGCACCAGTGCGCGACTTTCCATCCGCAAGGATCGCGAATCCGATTTCTTCCAATGGTTTCATTTCCGCGTGAATTGCGCGGTGGGCGACCCGCTCGAGTTCGTCATTTCGGGCCTGGGCGATTCGGCCTATCCCGACGGGTGGCCGGGCTATGCCGCGTGCGCGAGCAGCGATCGCGAACATTGGTTCCGCCTCGACACCGACTATGATGCCGCGACGGGCACACTCACCATCCGCCATGCCGCAGAAAGCCAGATCCTCTACATCGCCTATTTCGCGCCCTATTCTATGGAGCGCCACCACGACCTTGTCGCCTCGGTCGCCGAATGCGAGGGCGTCACATACCGGTGCCTCGGAACCAGCCTCGAAGGCCAGCCGATCGACTGTCTTGAAATGGGGACGGGCGATACGCAGGTCTGGCTCTATGCGCGCCAGCATCCGGGCGAGAGCATGGCCGAATGGTGGATGGAAGGCGCGCTCGAAAAGCTCACGGATCCTGCCGACCCGCACGCGCGTTCGCTGCTGCGCAAGTGCCGCTTCCACATCGTCCCCAACATGAACCCCGACGGCTCGCGCCGCGGCCATCTGCGCACCAATTTTGCGGGCGTGAACCTCAACCGCGAATGGGACACGCCGAGCGCCGAGAAGAGTCCCGAAGTGCTGTGCGTACGCAATGCGATGGACGAAACGGGCGTCGACTGGGCGATGGACGTCCATGGCGACGAAGCGATTCCTGCCGTCTTTCTTGCGGGGTTCGAGGGCATTCCCTCGCTTCAGCCGGACCAGCTCGACAAATATAAGGCGTTCGAAAAGGCGCTCGCCGCGAACAGCCCCGATTTCCAGACCGAACTTGGGTATGGTGAATCGAAACCGGGCGAGGCCAATCTGTCGATGTCGACGACCCAGCTTGCCGAACGTTTCGGCGCGGTGTCGATGACGATCGAGATGCCGTTCAAGGACAACCGCGACCTCCCCGACCCCGTACAGGGCTGGTCGCCCGAACGGTCGAAGCTGCTCGCGCACGCGTGCCTCGCGACCCTGGATCAGATGCTGTGACGCCGGGTGCGGACGCGGCGTTGTGGCAGATTGTCGAGGACGATCTGTCGGGCACCGCGATCCGCGCGCTGCTCGAAGTGCATTTTTCCGGCATGCTGGCCAATTCGCCGCCGGGAAGCTGCCACTTCCTCGACTTCGACGGGCTGAACGCGCCCGACGTGACTTTCTGGTCGATTCATTGCGGCGGCGAACTGGCGGGGTGCGGAGCGCTCAAGATGCTCGATGCGCGTCACGGCGAGATCAAGTCGATGCGGACCGCCGAATCCTACCTTCGAAGGGGGGTCGCCGCGCGCATGCTCGAGCATATCCTGACACAGGCGCGCCGGCGCGGGCTCGAGCGGTTGAGCCTCGAAACCGGATCGGGCGAGGCGTTCGCTCCGGCGATCGCGCTCTATCGCCGGTTCGGCTTTGTCGATTGCCCGCCGTTCGGCGACTATCGGCCCGATCCGTTCAGCCGTTTCATGACTCGTAGGCTGTAGGGTCCTGACCCTAAGGAAAAGGCCCGGGCGTCGCCGCCCGGACCTGTTAAGGCGCCTATTCAGGCGGCCTTCTTTTCGCCCTCGATGAGCGTGGCGCTGCCGCCGCCGATCGCGATCTTGTGCGGCTTCATCGCTTCGGGCACTTCGCGGACGAGGTCGATGGTCAGCAACCCGTCGGCAAGGTCGGCCTTGTCGACGCGGACGAAGTCGGCAAGCTGGAAGCGGCGCTCAAAGGCACGGGTGGCGATGCCGCTGTAAAGCAGCTGGCGTTCTTCGCCCTCCTTCGGCGCAGCCTTCCGGCCGCTGACGGTCAGCATATTCTGCTGCGCGGTCAGGTCGATCTCGTCGGACTTGAAACCCGCGACCGCCACGGTGATGCGGAAATGGTCGTCGGCGATCTTTTCAATGTCGAAGGGCGGGTAATTTTCCGCCGAGCCGCTGTTTTCGAGGAAATCGAACAGCCGGTCGAAACCGACGGTCGAGCGGCGATAGGGGGTCCAGTCAAAGCTGTTACGCATGGGTCATTCCTTCCTTTCAAAGCGAAGTCATGGAGCTGCCGCACGAGCTGTGCGGCAGCCTCCGCCCGGCCCCGTTGCGGCGACCGGACAGTGCAGATTTGGTAACCCGGGATACCATTTCAAGGGGGCGGTGGCCCTTACGGAAAAGGCGCGCTATGGCGCAGCGAATCATCGCCTCGGATCATTCTGGAAGGACCGAAAATGCCGCAGCTCATCCTCATCCGTCACGGCCAGTCGCAATGGAATCTCGAGAACCGTTTCACCGGCTGGTGGGACGTCGATGTGACCGAAAAGGGCGCGGCCGAAGCCTGGGCGGCGGGCGAGCTGATGAAGGAAAAGGGGATCGCGCCCGATAGCTGCTTCACCTCGGTCCAGACGCGCGCGATCAAGACGCTGAACCTCGCGCTCGAGGCGATGGGGCGGCTGTGGCTTCCCGTGACCAAGGATTGGCGGCTCAACGAGCGTCACTATGGCGGGCTGACCGGGCTCGACAAGGCTGAAACCGCGGCGAAACATGGCGATGAACAGGTCCATGTCTGGCGCCGCAGCTTCGACGTTCCGCCGCCGCCGCTCGAGGCGGGGTCGCCCTATAATCTGTCTTCCGACGCGCGCTACGCGGGCATCGCGATTCCGGCGACCGAAAGCCTGAAAGACACGATCGCGCGCGTCCTGCCCTATTATGAGGAAGCCATCGCGCCGCAGCTCAAGGCCGGAAAGACCGTGCTCATCTCGGCGCATGGCAACAGCCTGCGCGCGCTCGTCAAGCATCTCTCGGGCGTTTCGGACGAGGAAATCACGGGCCTCGAAATCCCGACGGGGCAGCCGATCGTCTATGAACTCGACGACGCCCTTGCAGCGCGCGAGCGCTATTATCTCAGCGAACGCTGACGCGCGTCAATCGCGCAGCAGTTCGTTGATCCCGGTTTTGGCGCGCGTCTTGGCATCGACGCGCTTGACGATCACCGCGCAATAGAGCGAGGGGCCGGGCGAGCCGTCGGGAAGCGGCTTGCCGGGCATCGCGCCGGGAACGACGACCGCAAAGGGCGGGACTTCGCCGATGAAAACCTCGCCGGTCGCGCGGTCGACGATCTTGGTCGAAGCGCCAAGATAGACGCCCATCGACAGCACCGCGCCCTCGCGCACGATCACGCCCTCGGCAACTTCGGCGCGCGCGCCGATAAAGGCGCCATCCTCGATAACGACCGGGCCAGCCTGCAACGGCTCGAGCACGCCGCCGATTCCTGCACCGCCCGACAGATGGACGTTGGCGCCGATCTGCGCGCAGCTGCCGACCGTCGCCCAGGTATCGACCATCGTTCCCTCGCCGACGCGCGCGCCGATATTGACGAAGCTCGGCATCAGCACCGCGCCCTTGCCGATATGCGCGCCGCGGCGGACGATCGCGCCCGGAACCGCGCGAAAGCCCGCATCGCGAAAGCGGTTCTCGCCCCAGCCGGCGAATTTCGACGGCACCTTGTCCCACCAGGTCGAGCCGCCGGGGCCGCCGTCGATGATCTCCATGTCGTTGAGGCGGAACGAGAGCAGCACCGCCTTCTTGAGCCATTGGTTGACGTGCCATGCGCCGTCGTCGCCGCGCTCGGCGACGCGAAAGCTGCCGTCGTCAAGTCCCGCCAGCGCTGTTTCGACCGCGTCGCGCACCGGCCCCTGCGTCGAAAGGCCGAGCGTTTCGCGCGCGTCCCACGCGGCGTCGATCGTCGTCTGAAGGTCGGTGCTCATCGATTTCCCCAATGTTGCGGCAGCGTTTCGAGCCAGTCGGTGATGTCGTTCACGTGGAAATCCACATGCTCGGGCAGGTGGTCGCGATGGCCGCTTTCGCTGCCATTGTCCAGCCACACGGTCGTCATTCCCAGCGCTTTGGCGGGGGTCAGATTGCGGGCCATGTCCTCGACGAACAGGCTGCGCGCCGGGTCGATTCCCAGATGATCGACCATCGCGGCATAGGCGGCCGGATCGGGCTTGGGCGTGTAGCGCGTGACGCGAATGTCGCAGATGCCGTCGAACAAATCGGCGATCCCGCGCGCCTCGAGTACGCGCGCGGCATAGTCGGCATCGGCATTGGTAAAGACGAGCCGTCGGCCGGGCAGGCGCGCAAGTCCCGTGTGCAACCGTGCGTCGGGCGCAATGCGGTCGAGCGCGATTGCGTGGACGTCGACCAGAAAATCTTCGGGATCGACGCCATGATGGCGCATGAGTCCTGCCATCGTCGTGCCATGGTCGTGAAAATATTGTTTCTGGACCGCGCGCGCCGCAGCGGCATCGACGTCGAGGAGGCGCATGATGAAAGCGCCCATCCGCTCGTCGATCAGGTCGAAAAGCCGCGCCGACGGCGAATAGAGCGTATTGTCGAGATCGAAGATCCAGCAATCGATATGGGCGAGCGAAGCGGTCATGGCGTCGCGCGCCATAAGGGCGAAGGCGTGATGCGGCAAGGCGCGGGCCTTTACCGGCGGGCAATATTTGCGGGGGTAGCATGGCGTCCGTCCGCTGCGCTAAGAAGAGCTGCTGCGGCAAAAGGGGATGGCCATGACCGAAACTGCCGGACGCCGGACCGTCGGAAACTATGGCGCGCTACCGATCATTCCCCTCGTCGCCGCTTCGCTGGCGCTGTCGGGGTGCGGTGGCGGGGGTGGCGGACCCTCGCCTACACCGCCACCGCCGGTTTCACCTGCTCCGACCCCAACGCCTGTCCCAACTCCGACGCCTGCGCCGCCGCCCACGGGCAATTTCAACACCGCCGAAGTCCGCCGCTCGGACGGTGTCAACTTCCACGGCGCGATCACCGCCTACCAGTCCGGTGCTACCGGAAGCGGCATATTGGCCGGCGTGATCGACGACGGCATCGACGAGGACAGCCCCGAATTTGCGGGCCGCATTTCGCCGCAATCGGCAGATCTGGCCGGATCGCGCGGTATCGATGGCGAGGGCAGCCACGGAACCAATGTTGCCCAGATCCTGCTCGGCGCGAAGGACGAGGTCGGGACCATGGGCATCGCCTTCAATGCGAGCCTTCTGGTGCTGCGCGCCGATCGACCGGGAAGCTGTGCGACCGAGGACCCATCGAACGACGAAAGCGGTTGCCGCTTTTCCGAAACCGCGATCGCCGCCGGGCTCGACCGAGCGGTCAGCGCCGGCGCGCGCGTGGTCAATATCTCGCTCGGCGGGGCCGATGCGCCGGGGGCGACGTTGCGCGCGGCGATTTCCCGCGCGACCGCTGCCGGGATCATCGTGGTCGCATCGGCAGGGAATGAGGGCGACAACACCGCCGGCGGAAACAATCCGAACAACCCCGAACCCTTTGCGCAGGGCTTGCGCGATGCGGGGGGCGGCCTCGTGATCATCGCCGGATCGGTCGACGAGGATGGCGCGATTTCTCCCTTCAGCAACCGCGCGGGAACCTATGCCGGTTCCTATCTCGCGGCACTGGGAGAGGGCGTTTGCTGCGCCTATGAGAATGGCGTGCTGAAGACCGAAACCGGGCCCGGCGGTACCTTTGTCTTCCTGCTCAACGGGACAAGCTTTGCAGCGCCGCAGGTGGCGGGTGCCGTCGCGCTTCTCGCCGAGGCTTTTCCCTCGCTCACCGGCCAGCAGATCGTCCAGCTTCTGTACCAGTCGGCTCGCGACGTCGGCGCTGCGGGCGATGACGCGGTTTTCGGTCAGGGCATCCTCGATATTGCGCGCGCCTTCCAACCGATGGGGGCGACGACGCTGGCCGGCACCGAAACGGCGGTGGCGCTCGACGAGCCGCTCGGTGCGCTCGGCGGACCGATGGGCGATGCGGGCACCGCCGGACCCCGGACCGCTGTCGGGCTGGTCACCGACGGATTCGGCCGCGCGTTCAACGTCGATTTCGGCCAATCGCTCATCCAGCGCCGCCCCGATTTCAGATTGACGGGGGCGATCGCCGGGCATGTTCGACAGCAAAGCGCGGCATCGCGTGCGCTCGCGCTGTCGTTTGTCACGTCGCCAGGATCGGCGGCGCACGATCCGCTCGCGGGGCTTTCCTATCACGACGCCTCGCGCGCCCGCGCGCTCGCCGCATCGGTCGTCACGCGCGTCGATGCGCGCACGCGTTTCGGTTTTGCGGCGGCTCGCGGAACGAGTGGGCTGCTCGCCGGCGAGCGCGGAGAGAGCGGGCTTGCGATGTTGATCGGCGATGCAGCGCAGGAAGGGTTGGGCTTTGCATCCTCGCCTGACGTCGGCGTGATTTTTCGCCGCCGGATCGGCGCGCGCCAGCATCTCAGCCTGACCGCCGAAAACGGGTCGGTGTCGCGAGGGCGCTGGGCGGACGATCCGCTGGGCCCGTTGCAGCACCATCACGAGGCACGATACCAGCGACTGGGCGCAGCGTGGGATGGCCGCATCGGCGCGGTTTCGGTCGCGGCGGGCGGCGCGTGGCTGCGCGAAGCGGACAGCCTGCTCGGCGCGCGGCTCGGGCCGGTCTTTGGCAGCGGCGGCGCGACGAGCCTTGTCGGCGACGCCCGCCTGGCGATCGATCTCGACAGCGGATGGAGCCTCGCCGCCGCGTGGCGCCAGATGTGGACGCGTCCCGATCGCGGGGGGCTGATCGCGGGCGGAGCGCTGCAGTCGAACGCCTTTTCGTTCGACGTCGCGCGCGCGAACCTGTTCCATGGCGGCGATCGTGCGGCGCTGCGTTTGGCGCAGCCGCTCCGCGTTGAGCGGGGCGGGCTGCAGCTCGATCTGCCCGTCGCCTATGATTATGACAGCGGCACTGCCGAACTGGGCCGCCGTACGTTCAACCTCGCCCCGACTGGACGCGAGTTGGTGGCCGAAGCGAGCTACATGGTGTCGCTGCTCGGTGGCGAACTGATCGTCAACACATGGTGGCGCAAGGACCCCGGCCACATCGCCGCGATCGACGACGACAAGGGTGCAGCGCTCCGCTTTACGCGCGGCTTCTGATCGGCTCTAAGGTCCGCTGTTCGAAATACAGGGGACAGGTTTCCGGATGAGAAAAATCGCAATCATGTCGTTCGCAATGTTGGGCGCGGCGCTGGCCGGTTCGGCGGCTGCCCAGGCTCCGACGCGGACCTTTATCCATGCCGGCCAACTTCTTGCCGAGCCGGGCAAGCAAGTACGCGGCCCGTCGACCATCGTCGTCGAGGGCGGACGTATCGTCGCAATCGGCGATGGTTTCCAGCCTGCTGACCCCGGCGCGACGCTGGTCGACCTCAAGGACAAATATGTCCTCCCCGGCCTGATCGACAGCCACGTCCATCTGACGAGCGATGCGGGTGGGCTGGCCGGACAGCTCGAAGACGTGACGCTTTCATCTGCGGCACAGGCCTTCAATGCCGAGGTCAACGGCATGAAGACGCTGCGCGCAGGCTTCACCACGGTGCGCAACCTCGGCGACGGCGACGGGGCGACGCTCGCGCTGCGCGATGCGGTGGCGGCCGGCAAGGTGCGCGGTCCGCGTATCGTCGACGCGGGCGTATCGATCTCGGGCACCAGCGGGCACATGGATGGCGCGCTCGGTTATCGCGACGAGCTGCGGCCATTTTTTGAAGGCGCGGCGAACACCTGCAACGGCGCCGACGATTGCCGCCGCGTCGTGCGCATCCAGATCGGGCGCGGCGCTGACGTCATCAAATTCGCCTCGACCGGCGGGGTCAACAGCCGCATCGGCGCGGGGCTCGGCAAGCAGATGTTCGACGACGAGGCAAAGGCGATCGTCGATACGGCGCGCCTCTTCGGTCGCAAGGTTGCGGTGCACGCGCATGGCGCCGACGGCATCCGTCTTGCGATTGCCGCGGGCGCCGATTCGATCGAGCATGGCACGATTCTCGACGAGGAAACGATCGCTTTGTGGGCGAAGTCGAAAACCTATTATGTCCCGACGCTGTCGACGGTGAACGGCTACAAGGAACGGCTCGCGGCCAATGCCAATGCCTATGAACCCGACGTGCTCGAAAAGATCAAATGGCGTATTTCGATCACGGGCAAGAGCCTCGAACAGCTTGTCCCGCGCGGTGTGCGCATCGCCTTCGGCACCGACGCCGGCGTCTCGAAGCACGGCCGCAACGCCGACGAATTCGAACTGATGGTCCAGCACGGCATGACGCCGGTCGAAGCGCTGAAGGCCGCGACGGTCAACGCCGCCGACCTGCTCGGCCTCGCCGACGAGATCGGCACGATCGCGCCGGGCAAGAGCGCCGACATCATCGCCGTTTCGGGCGACCCGATCGCCGATGTGCGCGTGCTCAAGACGGTCGATTTCGTGATGGCGCGCGGCGAGGTCGTCGACTGACGGAAACGATCCGCCCCGCCGCGAAGCGGTGGGGCGGAGGCGGCCCGCAGGGCTGACGGGAGGGGGCGTGGCGCGGCGTCGCCGCCCGTCCATCATCCTTCGGACGGTCCGCTTCCCTAAATTTTGGCCGCCGGGAGAATTATCGCTCCGCCACCGCGGTGCGCAGCGCCCGCCACCGCTCCAGCTTCGCGGCATAGCCGCTCGTGTTCGCGGCGCTGCTCGACGGCAGGTCGACGACCTCGATTCCCTTCAGCACCGGCAGTTGCCGCCGCCCGATCGCAGCGGCCTTGCCGCCGTTGAACGCAATCATGCGGAGGTCGGGCAGGCCGGCAATGAGGTCGGCGAGATCATGCGCCTCGGCCGCTCGAATGTCCGAATCGCTGCTTGTGCGCCGAGCGGCGCTGCGGATCACGTCCCACAGGCCGACCTTTGCGGCGCGCAGTTCAGCCAGCCTTTCCTCATAGTCCAGCGATGCGACCGGCCGGTCGATCACCTCGCCGACCAGCCGCCAGAACTGGTTCGTCGGATGCGCATAATAGCGCCGCTCGGCCAGCGACCGCGCACCGGGAAGGCTGCCGAGGATCAGCAGGCGGGCATCGCGGCCGACATGCGGGGCAAAGCTAGTATGTCGGGCGGCGCGCATCCCTGTCTGCTATCGGGCGCAACCGCCCCTCGCAAGCCGCTTCGCCCTTGACCGCGGGGGGAATCGGGTCTAGGGGCGCGCTCGTTCGGAAAAGGACGCTTTGCGGCCCGTTTCGATCACAACAGCGCTTGAACATTGCTGGCGCGGATGGAGCCTCCGGGGGATGAAATGATTCCGCCGGGGTCTTTTGCTGTTATCAGGTCGGTGCATTTTGCAATGCGCCGGAGCTTCATCCACCGCGGTAGAGTAACCGTTCGCTCTGATGGGCGGACACAAAAAGGTGAAGCATTCATGCCCACGATCAACCAGCTGGTCCGCAAGGGCCGGACGCCGCAGAAGGCGAAGTCCAAGGTCCCGGCGATGGAGGCGAACCCGCAGAAGCGCGGCGTTTGCACCCGTGTCTATACGACGACCCCGAAAAAGCCGAACTCGGCGCTCCGCAAGGTTGCCAAGGTCCGCCTGACCAACCAGCGCGAGGTCATCTCCTACATCCCCGGCGAAGGCCACAACCTGCAGGAGCACAGCGTTGTGCTCATCCGCGGCGGCCGTGTGCGCGACCTTCCCGGCGTGCGCTACCACGTCCTGCGCGGCGTGCTCGACACCCAGGGTGTGAAGGACCGCAAGCAGAGCCGTTCGAAGTACGGCGCGAAGCGTCCGAAGTGACGTTCACGGGGTGAACGTCGTCCCGGAAAAGCGCTTCAGGCGATTTCGTCCGGGATCCATTCACTCCTCGGCTATTTGATCATCCCGAGGTCGCTCTTGCGCCGGGATGCTGTTGTAAAAGGAATTACCTATGGCTCGTCGTCGTCGTCCCGAACGCCGCGAAATCCTGCCCGATCCCCGTTTCGGGGATGTCGTGCTGTCGAAATTCATGAACAGCGTCATGCTCGACGGGAAAAAGTCCGTCGCCGAAAGCATCGTTTACGGTGCGCTCGAATCGGTCGAAGCTCGCGCCAAGAAGGAACCGCTCGGCGTGTTCCACGAAGCGCTCGCGAACATCCGCCCGAACATCGAAGTGCGCAGCCGCCGCGTCGGCGGTGCGACCTATCAGGTTCCCGTCGAAGTCCGTCCGGACCGCGCGCAGGCGCTCGCGATCCGCTGGCTGATCACGGCCGCGCGTAACCGCAGCGAAACGACGATGGCCGCGCGCCTCTCGGGCGAGTTGCTTGATGCGTCGAACAACCGCGGCAACGCGGTGAAGAAGCGCGAAGACACGCACCGCATGGCGGAAGCCAACCGCGCTTTCAGCCACTACCGCTGGTAACAGCGGGCAGGTTAGACTCCGCTGGTAATTTGCGTGGGCGCTTCGGCGTCTCGCAAATGTAATCATTCTTCCTATATCGGGGGCGGCCTCCAAAGCCTCCCCCCAAGTCCAAGGAAAAGACCATGGCACGCAGCCATCCGCTCGAACGCTATCGCAATTTCGGTATCATGGCGCACATCGACGCCGGCAAGACCACGACGACCGAGCGTATTCTTTACTACACCGGCAAGTCCTACAAGATCGGCGAAGTCCATGACGGCGCCGCGACGATGGACTGGATGGAACAGGAGCAGGAGCGCGGCATCACCATCACGTCCGCGGCCACCACTTGCTTGTGGAAAGCCGAAGAGGGCAATGGCCCCGAGCATCGCCTGAACATCATCGACACCCCCGGACACGTCGACTTCACGATTGAAGTCGAGCGCAGCTTGCGCGTCCTCGACGGCGCGGTCGCGGCGTTTGACGGCGTGGCTGGTGTCGAACCGCAGTCGGAAACCGTGTGGCGTCAGGCGGACAAGTACAAGGTTCCGCGGATGTGCTTCATCAACAAGCTCGACCGCACCGGCGCCGATTTCTATTATTGCGTCCAGACGATCATCGATCGCCTCGGCGCGACGCCGGCTGTTCTGTACCTTCCCATCGGCGCCGAAGGCGATTTCAAGGGCCTCGTCGATCTCGTCAACAACCGCGGCATCATCTGGAAGGATGAAAGCCTCGGGGCCGAGTTCGAATATGTCGACGTCCCCGCGGACCTCGCCGACAAGGCGGCCGATTATCGCCAGAAGCTGATCGAGCTCGCCGTCGAACAGGACGACGATGCGATGATGGCCTATCTCGAAGGCGAAGAGCCCGACGTCGCGACGCTGAAGGCGCTGATCCGCAAGGGCACGCTGAACCAGTCGTTCGTGCCCGTGCTCTGCGGCTCGGCATTCAAGAACAAGGGCGTTCAGCCGCTGCTCGACGCCGTTGTCGACTATCTGCCTTCGCCGCTCGACATCCCCGACGTCCAGGGCATCAACCCCGATTCAGAAGAAGCCGATTCGCGCGCGACGTCGGACTCGGCGCCGCTCTCGATGCTCGCGTTCAAGATCATGAACGACCCGTTCGTCGGCTCGCTCACCTTCGCGCGCATCTATTCGGGTACGCTGTCGAAAGGCACTTATCTGAACTCGGTGAAGGACAAGAAGGAAAAGATCGGCCGTATGCTTCTGATGCATGCGAACAGCCGTGAGGACATCGAAGAAGCCTATGCGGGCGACATCGTTGCGCTCGCCGGCCTCAAGGAAACCACGACGGGCGATACGATCTGCGCCACCAGCGCGCCGATCATCCTCGAGCGTATGGAATTCCCCGAGCCGGTCATCGAGCTGTCGGTCGAGCCCAAGACCAAGGCCGACCAGGAAAAGATGGGCGTCGCGCTCAATCGTCTGGCCGCCGAGGACCCCAGCTTCCGCGTGTCGACCGACCATGAATCGGGTCAGACGATCATCAAGGGCATGGGCGAGCTTCACCTCGACATCCTCGTCGATCGCATGAAGCGCGAGTTCAAGGTCGAGGCGAATGTCGGCGCGCCGCAGGTGGCGTATCGCGAAAGCCTCGCGAAGCCGGTGGCCGTCGATTACACCCACAAGAAGCAGTCGGGTGGTTCGGGTCAGTTCGGCCGCGTGAAGATCGAGGTTGCGCCCGGCGAACGCGGCAGCGGCATCACCTTCATCGACGAGATCAAGGGCGGCAACATTCCGCGCGAATATATCCCGTCGGTCGAGAAGGGCATGCGCGAATCGGCCGAGAACGGGCACATGATCGGCTTCCCGATCATCGACTTCGAGATCAAGCTCGTCGACGGTGCCTACCACGACGTCGACTCGTCGGCGCTGGCGTTCGAAATCGCGGGCCGCGCAGCCATGCGCGAAGTCGCGGCAAAGGCAGGCATCAAGCTGCTCGAGCCGGTGATGAAGGTCGAAGTTGTCACGCCCGAGGAATTCATGGGCGACGTGATCGGCGACCTCAACAGCCGTCGCGGCCAGATCCAGGGCACCGACAGCCGCGGTAACGCGCAGGTTGTCGAGGCCATGGTGCCGCTGGCGAACATGTTCGGCTATGTGAACCAGCTGCGCTCTTTCACGCAGGGCCGGGCACAATATTCGATGCAATTCTCGCATTACGAAGAAGTGCCGACCAACGTCGCCGAAGAAGTGAAGGCCAAGATGGCCTGATGGTCGAGGCCGCGCGGGCTTGCACCGCGCGGCAAGACCTACTAAGGGCGGCGCCTGATTCAGCGGGCGTCGGCCAGGACTGATCAACCCAACCCAATGAACAAGAAGGTTCAACAACATGGCCAAGGCTAAATTTGAGCGGAACAAGCCGCACTGCAACATCGGCACCATCGGTCACGTCGACCATGGCAAGACCTCGCTGACCGCCGCGATCACCAAGGTGCTCGCCGAAACGACCGGCGGCACCGCCGTCGACTTCGCGAACATCGACAAGGCTCCCGAAGAGCGCGAGCGCGGCATCACCATCTCGACCGCGCACGTCGAATATGAAACCGGCGCGCGCCACTATGCGCACGTCGACTGCCCGGGCCACGCCGACTATGTGAAGAACATGATCACCGGCGCCGCGCAGATGGACGGCGCGATCCTCGTCGTGTCGGCCGCTGACGGCCCGATGCCGCAGACGAAGGAGCACATCCTGCTCGCGAAGCAGGTCGGCGTTCCGACCATGGTCGTGTTCCTCAACAAGGTCGACCAGCTCGACGATCCCGAACTGCTCGAACTCGTCGAACTCGAAATCCGCGAAGAACTTTCGAAGCGCGACTTCGACGGCGACAATATTCCGATCATCCCGGGTTCGGCGCTTGCCGCGCTCGAGGGCCGCGACGACAACATCGGCAAGGAAGCCATTCTGAAGCTGATGGAAGCCGTCGACAGCTGGATTCCGCAGCCGGAACGTCCGCTCGACAAGCCCTTCCTGATGCCGATCGAAGACGTGTTCTCGATCTCGGGTCGCGGCACCGTCGTCACCGGCCGTGTCGAAACCGGCGTGGTCAAGGTTGGTGAAGAAGTCGAAATCGTCGGCATCAAGGACACCAAGAAGACCGTCGTCACCGGCGTCGAAATGTTCCGCAAGCTGCTCGACCAGGGCGAAGCCGGCGACAACATCGGTGCGCTGATCCGCGGCGTCGGCCGTGAGGAAGTCGAGCGTGGCCAGGTTCTGGCGAAGCCCGGCTCGATCACGCCGCACACCGAATTCACCTCGGAAGTCTATGTCCTGTCGAAGGACGAGGGTGGCCGTCACACGCCGTTCTTTGCGAACTATCGTCCGCAGTTCTACTTCCGCACCACCGACGTCACCGGCGAGGTCATCCTCCCCGAGGGCACCGAGATGGTGATGCCGGGCGACAACGTCCAGCTGTCGGTCAAGCTGATCGCCCCGATCGCGATGGACCAGGGTCTGCGCTTCGCTATTCGCGAAGGTGGCCGCACGGTCGGCGCAGGGGTTGTGGCTTCGATCACAAAGTAATATAGGGCCGCGAGCCGCGCGATTCGGATCGATTCGCGCGGCTCGTAGCTTAAAGGTTTTTGATGGCCGCGCCGGCCTCCCTGCGGGGGCGGGCAGTGGCCATTTCGGCTCTTTCGCATCGTCAGACGGGATTCGACTGGAACAGTCATGGAAACGCAGAATATTCGCATTCGCCTGAAGGCCTTTGATCACCGCGTGCTCGATCAGGCCACCACCGACATCGCCGACACGGCGCGTCGTACCGGAGCGCTTATTCGCGGCCCGATCCCGCTGCCGACGCGCATTGAAAAATTCACCGTGAACCGCGGCCCGCACATCGACAAGAAGTCGCGCGAGCAGTTCGAGGTGCGCACCCACAAGCGGCTGCTCGACATCGTGCAGCCCACCCCGCAGACGGTCGACGCGCTGATGAAGCTCGACCTCGCCGCGGGCGTGAATGTCGAGATTAAATTGGCCTAAGCCAATTTACCTTTAGCCCCGGACTTGATCCGGGGTCTCTATCGGCCAGCCGCTTCGGCGATGGCACAAGTCCGGAGCGATCCGGACCGACGATAGGGTGGATACCGCCGGACCGCTTCGCTGAAGCATCATGGTCCGGGCCGCGTCCCCCGTCTCGCCGCAACGGTCCTTCGGGACATGCGGCACCTCAGCCCGGACGGGGCGATGCACAAAATTCGGGCTGGGAGGGTTCCGTGAAGGCAATGCCTTCGTGGGTCCCGCAAGCCGTGCGGAATGGTCCGCCCGGCCTCTGTTGAGGAGTGAAGATCATGCGCACTGGCGTGATCGCGAAGAAAATGGGGATGACCCGCCTGTTTCAGGACGACGGCCGCCACGTGCCCGTCACCATCCTGAGCCTCGAAGGCTGTCAGGTCGTTTCCGTCCGCGATAAGGAACGCGACGGCTATGTGGCCGTTCAACTGGGTGCCGGCTCGGCCAAGGCGAAGAATGTCGCCAAGCCGCAGCGTGGCGCCTATGGCAAGGCCGAAGTCGAGCCGAAGGCGAAGCTCGTCGAATTCCGCGTCGCCGACGATGCGACGCTCGACGTCGGCGCCGAACTGTCGGCCGACCATTTCGTCGCCGGCCAGATCGTCGACATCCAGGGCGTGACGCAGGGCAAGGGCTTTGCCGGTGCGATGAAGCGCTGGGGTTTCGGCGGTATGCGCGCGACCCACGGCGTTTCGATCAGCCACCGTGCACATGGTTCGACGGGTAACCGCCAGGATCCGGGCCGCGTCTTCAAGAACAAGAAGATGGCCGGCCACATGGGCGCGCGCAATCGCACCCAGCAGAATCTCGAAATCGTCCGCACCGACGTCGAGCGCGGTCTTCTCTTCGTCAAGGGTTCGGTCCCTGGCTCGAAGGGCGGCTGGCTGCTCGTTCGCGATGCGGTGAAGCTGCCGCGCCACCCCGAGGCCCCCTATCCGGCGGGCATCAAGAGCGCGGCCAACAGCAACGAAGCCCCGGCTGACGCGCCGGTCGAAACGCCGGTGGAAGACACCGTCGTCGACACCGCGGCGACCGACGGCGCACAGGAGTCCTGATCATGAAGGTCAAGGTTCAGACCCTCGATGGCAAGGCTGGCGCCGACATCGACCTTAACGATGACGTCTTCGGCGTCGATGCGCGTGCCGACATCCTGCACCGCGTTGTCGCGTGGCAGCTCGAAAAGCGCCGCGCGCCGGCGCGTGCCGCGCGCGAACGCAGCGACGTGTCGCGCACCGGCAAGAAGTTCGGTCGCCAGAAGGGCGGCGGTACAGCGCGTCACGGCGACCGCAAGGCGCCGATCTTCATCGGCGGCGGCAAGGCGCATGGCCCCCGTGCCCGCACCTTCGGCCATTCGCTGAACAAGAAGATCCGCACGCTCGGCCTCAAGATGGCGCTCAGCGACAAGGCGAAGGGCGGCAAGCTCGTCGTCCTCGACACGCTCGAGCTCAAGGACGCGAAGACCAAGGCGCTCGCCGGCAAGCTCGGCAAGCTCGAACTCGGCAATCGCGCGCTCTTCATCGACGGCGATGCGGTCCACGAAAGCTTCGCGATGGCATCGGCCAACCTGATCGGCATCGACGCGATGCCGGCGATCGGTGCCAATGTCTATGACATCATGCGCGCCGACACGCTGGTCCTGACCCGCGCGGCCGTCGAAAAGCTGGAGGCACGCTTCAATGGCTAAGGCAAAAACAGTCGATGCGCGTCATTATGACGTGATCCTCGCTCCGGTGATCACCGAAAAGTCGACGCTGCTCAGCGAAAACAACGCCGTGGTCTTCCGCGTCGCCAACGATGCGACCAAGCCCGCAATCAAGGCGGCCGTCGAGGCGCTGTTCGATGTCAAGGTGCTCGGCGTGAACACGCTCGTCACCAAGGGCAAGACCAAGCGCTGGAAGGGCAAGCCCTACACCCGCAGCGACGTGAAGAAGGCGATCGTTCGTCTGGCCGAAGGCCAGTCGATCGACGTCACCACGGGCGTCTGACGGATAGGGGAAGGCAGAGAAAATGGCACTCAAATCCTATAATCCGACCAGCCCCGCGCAGCGCGGCCTGATCCTCGTCGACAAGTCGGCGCTGTGGAAGGGCAAGCCCGTCAAGGCGCTGACCGAAGGCAAGCGCAAGACCGGTGGCCGCAACAACAAGGGTCATGTGACCTCGCGCGGCATCGCTGGCGGCCACAAGCAGAAGTACCGCTTCATCGACTTCAAGCGTCGCAAGTGGGACATGCCGGCCACCGTCGAGCGGCTCGAATATGACCCGAACCGCACGGCGTTCATCGCGCTGGTGAAATATGAGGACGGCGAACTCGCCTATATCCTCGCGCCGCAGCGCCTCGGCGTCGGCGACACGGTGATCGCGGGCAAGAAGACCGACGTGAAGCCGGGCAATGCGATGCAGCTGTCGCAGATGCCCGTCGGCACGATCGTCCACAATATCGAGATGAAGCCGGGCAAGGGCGGCCAGATCGCCCGTTCGGCAGGCACCTATGCCCAGGTCGTCGGTCGTGACCGCGGCCTCGTCATCGTGCGTCTCGGTTCGGGCGAGCAGCGGTATATCCGCGGCGAGTGCATGGGCACGGTCGGTGCGGTGTCGAACCCCGACAACCAGAACACCAACCTCGGCAAGGCCGGCCGCAATCGCTGGCTCGGCAAGCGTCCGCTGACTCGCGGCGTCGCCAAGAACCCGGTCGATCACCCGCACGGCGGTGGTGAAGGCCGGACCTCGGGCGGCCGTCACCCGGTCACTCCGTGGGGCAAGCCGACCAAGGGCGCACGCACGCGTCACAACAAGTCGACCGACAAGATGATCATCCGGTCGCGTCACGCGAAGAAGAAGAGGTAAGTCATGGCTCGCTCGGTCTGGAAGGGTCCGTTCGTCGACCTTCATCTCCTCAAGAAAGCCGAATCGGCCCAGGACGGTGGCAGCTCTGCCCCGATCAAGACCTGGTCGCGTCGGTCCACCATCCTGCCGCAGTTCGTCGGGCTGACCTTCAACGTCTACAACGGTCGCAAGTTCGTGCCGGTGTCGGTCAATGAAGACATGGTCGGCATGAAGCTGGGTGAATTTGCGCCGACGCGCTTCTTCCCCGGTCACGCGGCCGACAAGAAGGGCAAACGCTAATGGGCAAGGCAAAATCCCCCCGCCGCGTTGCGGACAATGAGGCGCTGTCGGTCGGCACGCAGATTCGCGGTTCGGCGCAGAAGCTGAACCTCGTCGCCGCGCTGATCCGCGGCCGTAAGGTCGAAGACGCGATGAACGTCCTCGCTTTCTCGAAGAAGGCGATGGCGGTCGACGTGCGCAAGGTTCTCGCCAGCGCCGTCGCCAACGCGGAAAACAACCACAACCTCGATGTCGATGCGTTGGTCATCAAGGAAGCGAGCGTCGGCAAGTCGATCTCGATGAAGCGCTGGCACGCACGCGGCCGCGGCAAGTCGACCCGGATCGTCAAGCCGTTCAGCCGTATCCGCATCGTCGTGCGCGAACAGGAAGAAGAGGCGTAAGATGGGCCAGAAGAGCAATCCGATCGGCCTGCGCCTGCAGGTCAACCGCACCTGGGACAGCCGCTGGTTCGCGGAAGGCCAGGACTATGGACGCATGTTGATCGAGGATCTGAAGATCCGCAAATATGTGTTCAAGGCCCTGCCGCAGGCGGCGATCTCGAAGGTCGTGATCGAACGTCCCGCAAAGCTGTGCCGCGTGTCGATCTATGCCGCCCGTCCGGGCGTCATCATCGGCAAGAAGGGCGCCGACATCGAAAAGTTGCGCAAGGCGCTCGGCGAGATGACGGGCAGCGACGTGTCGCTGAACATCGTCGAAATCCGCAAGCCGGAAGTCGATGCGAAGCTCGTCGCGCAGGGCATTGCCGACCAGCTCGAACGCCGCGTTGCATTCCGCCGCGCGATGAAGCGCGCGGTGCAGTCGGCGATGCGTCTGGGCGCCGAAGGCATCCGGATCAACTGCGCTGGTCGTCTGGGCGGCGCGGAAATCGCGCGCACCGAATGGTACCGCGAGGGCCGCGTGCCGCTGCACACGCTGCGCGCCAATGTCGACTATGCCGAAGCCGAAGCGCACACCGCCTATGGCGTGTGCGGCATCAAGGTGTGGATCTTCAAGGGCGAAATCCTTGGCCACGACCCGATGGCGACCGACCGGCTGATGCTCGACGCGCAAACGTCGGGCGTGCGCCCGGCGCGCGATGATCGCCGTTAAGGACTGCTGACATGCTGCAACCGAAAAAAACCAAGTTCCGCAAGGCATTCAAGGGCCGCATCCACGGCAATGCCAAGGGCGGCACCAGCCTGAACTTCGGCTCCTATGGCCTGAAGGCGATGGAACCCGAGCGCATCACCGCGCGCCAGATCGAAGCGGCCCGCCGCGCGATCAGCCGTGCGATCAAGCGTCAGGGCCGCCTGTGGATCCGCGTGTTCCCCGACGTCCCCGTGTCGTCGAAGCCCGCCGAAGTCCGCATGGGTAAGGGCAAGGGTTCGCCCGAATATTGGGCCGCCCGCGTCAAGCCCGGCCGCATCCTGTTCGAACTCGACGGCGTCCCCGGCCCGGTGGCCGCGCTGGCGTTCGAACGCGCGGCGATGAAGCTGCCGATCAAGACGAAGGTCGTCGCCCGCCTCGGCGACACCTCGCACCTGGAGGGTTGAGGGCCATGGCCAAGACCGACGATGTGACCAAGAAGACCGACGACCAGCTGTCCGAATCGCTGGGCGAGCTGAAGCGCGAGGCGTTCAACCTGCGTTTCCAGGCCGCCACCGGCCAGCTCGAAAAGGCTTCGCGGGTCAAGGAAGTGCGCCGTTCGATCGCGCGCATCAAGACCGAACAGACCGCGCGCGTTCGCGCCGCGGCCAAGTAAGGAGACTGTCATGCCGAAGCGCATTCTGACCGGCACGGTGGTGTCCGACAAGGGCGACAAGACCGTCGTGGTGAAGGTGGAGCGGAAGGTGAAGCACCCGCTCTACGGGAAGATCATCCGGCGTTCGAAAAAATATCACGCCCACGATGAGGACAACAGCGTCAAGGCTGGCGAAACCGTCCGCATCGAGGAAACGAAGCCGATTTCGAAGCTCAAGACGTGGAAGGTGCTCGACAAGGTCGACACTCACAGCAAGCCGGCAACGGCTGCCCCCGCCGCGGCCGAAGGCTAAGGATTTTCACGGAACCGCCGGGACGGCCCGGTAGGCCAAGGAAGAAGGAAATGCATCGATGATTCAGATGCAGTCACAATTGGAAGTCGCCGACAACAGCGGCGCGAAGCGCGTCCAGTGCATCAAGGTACTGGGCGGGTCGAAGCGTCGCGTGGCCGGCGTCGGCGATGTCATCGTCGTGTCGATCAAGGAAGCGCAGCCGCGCGGCAAGGTGAAGAAGGGCGATGTCCATCGCGCCGTCATCGTCCGCACCGCGAAGGATGTGCGCCGCGCCGATGGCTCGGTCATCCGTTTCGACACCAACGCCGCCGTGCTCGTCAACAAGAATGAAGAGCCGATCGGCACGCGTATCTTTGGCCCCGTCGTCCGCGAACTGCGCGGCAAGGGCTATATGAAGATCATCAGCCTGGCGCCGGAGGTGCTCTGACCATGGGTATGGCCAAGATCAAGAAGGGCGACACGGTCGTCGTCCTGTCCGGCAAGGACAAGGGCAAGACCGGCGAAGTGACGCAGAGCCTGCCGAAGGACGGCAAGGTCGTCGTCGCGGGCGTCAACATCATCACGCGTCACAAGAAGCCGAGCCAGCAGGACCCGCAGGGCGGCCTCGAACGCAAGGAAGCGCCGCTGCACGCCAGCAAGGTCGCGATTGCCGATCCCAAGACCGGCAAGCCGACGCGCGTCCGCTTTGAAACCAAGGACGGCAAGAAGGTCCGCGTGGCCGTGAAGTCCGGGGAGACTCTCAATGGCTGACAACTACACCCCGCGCATGCGCAAGCTCTATGACGACAAGATCGTCAAGGCGATGACCGAGAAATTCGGTTACAAGAATGCGATGGAAGTGCCGAAGATCGAAAAGATCGTGCTCAACATGGGCGTCGGCGAAGCCACGCAGGACAAGAAGAAGGTCGAAGCCGCGGCAGCCGAAATGGAGCTGATCGCCGGGCAGAAGCCCGTCGTGACCAAGGCCAAGAAGTCGATCGCCCAGTTCAAGCTGCGCGAAGGCATGCCGATCGGTTGCAAGGTCACCCTGCGCCGCGAACGCATGTACGAGTTCCTCGATCGTCTGATCACGATCGCGATGCCGCGTATCCGCGACTTTCGCGGCGTGTCGGCGAAGAGCTTCGACGGCCGTGGCAACTATGCCATGGGCCTCAAGGAACAGATCATCTTCCCCGAAATCAACTATGACCGCATCGACCAGGTGCGCGGCATGGACGTGATCGTGACCACCACCGCTCGCACGGACGATGAAGCCCGCGAACTGCTCAAGCTGTTCGGCTTCCCCTTCCCGATCGAAGCGCAGGAAAAGGAAGCCGCCTGAGCCCCGCGAGGGGACCAGGCCGGCTCTTTCAAGAAGGAAAGAGAACTTAAGTCATGGCGAAACTGAGTTCGATGAACAAGAATGAGCGTCGCAAGAAGCTGGTGAAGAAATATGCCGGCCGTTATGCGAAGCTGAAGGCGATTGCGGCGGACACGTCGCTCGACGATGGCGAGCGTCTGATCGCGCGCCTCAAGATGGCGGAAATCCCGCGCAACGGAAACCCGACCCGCATCCGCAACCGGTGCGAGCTCACGGGGCGTCCGCGCGCCTATTATCGCAAGTTCCGGCTTTGCCGCGTGCAGCTCCGCGATCTGGCCAACAAGGGCCTGATCCCCGGTGTTGTGAAGTCGAGCTGGTAAGGAAGACGCAAGATGGCAATGACCGATCCTCTGGGTGATATGCTCACCCGCATCCGCAACGGCCAGCAGGCGAAGAAGGACAGCGTCCTGACGCCGGCTTCGACGCTGCGCGTCCGCGTTCTCGATGTTCTCCAGCGCGAAGGCTATATCCGCGGCTACAGCGAAGAAGCGCTGGGCGTGCGGGGCCAGCACAAGGGCATCCGCATCGAGCTCAAATATTTCGAAGGCCAGCCGGCGATCCGCCACGTGGCCCGCGTCTCGAAGCCGGGCCGCCGCGTCTATTCGGGTTCGAAGGAACTGCCGATCGTGCGCAACGGCCTGGGCATCACCATCGTGTCGACCCCGCGGGGCGTCCTCTCGGACGCCGAAGCCCGCGAGCATAATGTCGGCGGCGAAGTGCTGGCGGAGGTGTTCTGATGTCGCGCATTGGTAAAAAGGCAGTGGAGATACCCAGCGGCGTCACCGCCGCGATCGACGGCGGCGAGCTGTCGGTCAAGGGTCCCAAGGGCACGCTCGCGATGCCGCTTTCCGACAACATCAAATATGAAGTCGGCGAAGGCAGCATCTCGGTCCAGCCCGCGAACGACACGCGCGAAGCGCGCGCCTTCTGGGGCATGCAGCGCACGCTGGTGCAGAACCTCGTCACGGGCGTGACCGAGGGCTTCACCAAGACGCTCGAAATCTCGGGCGTCGGCTATCGTGCCAACTCGCAGGGCAAGACGCTCAAGCTGCAGCTCGGCTACAGCCACGATGTCGACTTTGCGGTACCCGAGGGTATCGAGATCAAGACGCCGGACAATACGACGATCGAGATCAGCGGCATCGACAAGCAGATGGTCGGCCAGGTCGCGGCGGAAATCCGTCGTTGGCGCAAGCCCGAACCCTATAAGGGCAAGGGCATCAAATATCGCGGCGAGTACATCTTCCGCAAAGAAGGCAAGAAGAAGTAAGCCATGGCACATCTTACCCCTTTCCAAAAACGCCGCCAGCGCGTCCGCACTGCTCTCCGTCAGCGCGCCGCCGGGCGTCCGCGCCTTTCGGTGCACCGTTCGGGCCGTCACATCTATGCGCAGCTCATCGACGACGCCGCTGGCCGCACGCTCGCTGCTGCCTCGACGCTCGACAAGGATGTCCGCGGCAAGGCCGGCGCGACGGCTGCTGCGGCTGCCGATGTCGGCAAGCGCCTCGCCGCTGCCGCCAAGAAGGCGGGCGTGACGCAGGTCGTGTTCGACCGTGGCGGCTTCCTGTTCCACGGGCGCATCAAGGCGCTGGCCGACGCGGCACGCGAAGGCGGATTGGAGTTTTAATGATGGCAGACGAAAACACCACGGGTCAGGGCAACCAGCCCGAGGCGATCCTGGCGCCCGAAACCACCAACGCCGAAGTCACGAACCAGGCCCCGCGCCGCGGTCGTGGTGGCGGTCGCGACGGTGGTCGCGGCGGACGTGACGGTGGCCGTGGCCGCCGCGACGATCGCCGTCCGCGCGACGACGATGGTGGCGAAGAGCTGATCGAAAAGCTTGTCCACATCAACCGCGTGTCGAAGACGGTGAAGGGTGGTAAGCGCTTCGGCTTCGCCGCGCTCGTCGTCGTCGGCGACGGCAAGGGCCGCGCCGGGTTCGGTCACGGCAAGGCGCGCGAAGTGCCCGAAGCCATTTCGAAGGCGACCGCCGCGGCAAAGAAGGCGATGATTCGCGTTCCGCTGCGCGATGGCCGCACGCTGCACCATGACGGCCGCGGCCATTTCGGCGCCGGCAATGTCACGCTGCGCTCGGCGCCCGCGGGGACCGGCATCATCGCCGGCGGCCCGATGCGCGCGGTGTTCGAATCGCTCGGCGTTGCCGATGTGGTGACCAAGTCGGTCGGCACCTCGAACCCCTATAACATGATCCGCGCAACCTTTGAGGCGCTCGGCGAACAGACGAGCCCCAAGTCGGTCGCGCAGCGTCGCGGCAAGAAGGTGTCGGACCTCATCAAGCGTGGCGGCTCGTCCGATCGCGCCGCCGAGGCCGAAGCCGCCGCGGTGACGGAGTAAGAACATGGCCGACAAGACAATCAAGATCCGCCAGATCGGTTCGCCGATCCGTCGTCCGAAGGAACAGCGCGCCATCCTGACCGGCCTCGGCCTGGGCAAGATGCACCGCGAGGTCGAGCTGGTCGACACGCCCGAAGTGCGCGGCATGATCCGCAAGCTTCCGCACATGGTGGAAGTCGTCGAGGGCTGAATGAAGCTCTATCGCCTGTTGACCGGTCCCGATGACAGCGCCTTTTGTGCGCGGGTCGAGGGGCTGCTCAACCGGGGATGGCAACTTCACGGAAGCCCGTCGATTACCAGCGTCGATGGCCGCGGCTATGTCGCCCAGGCCATCGTGATGGAAAAGGCCGGACCCTATCCCGGCTTTCAGCCATCGAGCGAAATCGAACCGGACTGATCCGCCGCGGCGGTCAGCCCATAGCGCGAACACAGCGAAAGCGAGTGCAACATGACTATCAAACTCAACGACCTTCGTGACAACAACGGTGCCCGCAAGGGCCGCATGCGCGTCGGGCGCGGGATCGGCTCGGGCAAGGGCAAGACCGGCGGTCGCGGCCAAAAGGGTCAGAAGAGCCGCAGCGGCGTTTCGATCAACGGCTTCGAGGGCGGCCAGATGCCGCTCCACATGCGTCTGCCGAAGCGCGGCTTCAACAACATCTTCGGCAAGGATTTCGCGATCGTGAACCTTGGCCAGGTGCAGAAGCTCGTCGACGCGAAAAAGCTCGACGCGAAGAAGCCCGTCGATCACGCGGCGCTCAAGGCCGCGGGCGTGGCGCGCGGCGGCAAGGACGGCGTCCGCCTCCTCGCCAAGGGCGAATTCACTGCCAAGCTGACCTTTGCGGTCGCCGGCGCGTCGAAGGGCGCGATCGAGGCGGTCGAAAAGGCCGGCGGCAAGGTCGAACTGCCCGAAGTCAAGGAAGCAGCGCCCGAGGGCAAGAAGGCCCAGCGCCGCGCCGACGCCAAGGCAAAATAATCAGGCGAAGGGGCGGCGCGCAATGCGTGCCGCCCCTTCGTCATTTGATTGACCCGCATTCCCGTTCGGGTCGATCGAAGGCTGATGCCCCTCGGGACAACCCAGGATTCAGGGGCATTGCGACGTCGCTCGATGCGAACGGACAATGACAGCGGTCCACGCCCTCGGCCCGCCGCGTAAAATAGGGCCTTTCCCCTTGCGCTTCGTTCCATGCGAACGCACATAGGCGCCGGGTCGCGGGGGGCGCGGTCCGCACTCGAGGAAAGAAGATCATGGCCTCTCGCGCCGACCAATTTGCTTCCAACCTGAATTTCTCGAAATTCGGCCAGGCGACCGAGCTCAAGAACCGCATCTGGTTCACCATCGGCGCGCTCATCGTTTTCCGCTTCCTGTCGTTCGTGCCGCTGCCGGGGGTCGACCCGGTCGCGCTGTCGCGCCTTTACGACCAGGCGGCGTCGGGCGGCGTCCTCGACATCTTCAACACCTTCTCGGGCGGCAGCCTCGAGCGCATGAGCATCATCGCGCTCGGCGTCATGCCCTATATTACGGCGTCGATCGTCGTCCAGCTCGCCTCGGCGCTGTCGCCGAGCCTTGCCGCGCTCAAGAAAGAGGGCGAGAGCGGGCGCAAGAAACTCAACCAATATACGCGCTACGGCACCGTCGCGCTGACCGCGATCCAGGGCTATTTCGTCGCCGTCGGGCTCGAAACGCTCGGCGCGAGCCAGGGCATCGGCGCGGTCGTCGATCCGGGGATGATGTTCCGCATCGGCGCGGTCATCAGCATCGTCGGCGGCACGCTCTTCCTGATGTGGCTCGGCGAACAGATTACCAGCCGCGGCATCGGCAACGGCGTCTCGCTCATCATCATGGCGGGCATCCTCGCGCAGCTGCCGCGCAGCTTTGCGCAGATGTTCCAGCAGGTGCGCGAAGGATCGATGGGCGGCGGCACCGTGATCGCGGTGATCGCGGGCGGTATCGCCATCATCGCCTTCATCAGCTTCATGGAACGCTCGCAGCGCCGCGTCCTCGTCCAATATCCGAAGCGCGCGACACAGCGCGGCGGGATGCAGGCCGACCGCAGCCACCTGCCGCTCAAGGTCAACACCGCCGGCGTGATCCCGCCGATCTTCGCCTCGTCGCTGCTGCTGATGCCGCTGACCATCACGCAGATGATGGGCAATAATGTCCAGGGCGACACCGCGACCGGCGACTTCCTGATCACGCTCAACCAGTATCTCGCGCACGGCCAGCCGCTCTATATGCTGCTCTATGCCGCGGGGATCATCTTCTTCTGCTTCTTCTACGTCGCCGTCGTCTTCAATCCCGAGGAAACCGCCGACAATCTGAAGCGCCAGAATGGCTTCATCCCCGGCATCCGTCCGGGCAAGAACACCGCCGCCTATCTCGATCATGTGCTGACGCGCATCACGGTGATCGGCGCGGCCTATCTGGCGCTCATCTGTCTCGTTCCCGAATATTTCATCGCGCAGTCGGGGCTGCCCTTCTATCTCGGCGGCACCAGCCTGCTCATCATCGTGAACGTGACGATCGACACGATCAGCCAGATTCAGAGCCACATGCTCGCGCACCAATATGGCGACCTGATCAAAAAGGCGAAATTGAAGGGCGGCGTTGCACGGCGCTGACCGCCTCGCTACGGCAAAGCGACCAGGACAAAGGCAACAGGGGCTCCGATGACGCTGAACATCATTTTGCTTGGACCGCCGGGGGCGGGCAAGGGGACACAGGCGTCGCGCCTCGAGGACGAGCATGGCATGGTCCAGCTGTCGACCGGCGACATGCTGCGCGCGGCGGTCAAGGCCGGCACCCCGATCGGCATGCAGGCGAAAGCCGTGATGGACGCGGGCGAGCTCGTCTCCGACGAGATCGTCTCGGGGCTGATCGGCGAACGGCTCGACGAACTCGGCGGCGAAACATCGGTCATCTTCGACGGCTATCCGCGTACCGCCGCCCAGGCCGAGGCGCTCGACGCGATCCTCGCTGAACGCGGCCGCAAGCTCGACCATGTGATCGAGCTGCTCGTCGACGAAGATGCGCTGGTCGACCGGATCACCGGACGCTTTTCCTGCGCCAACTGCGGCGAAGGTTATCACGACCGCTACAAGCTGCCCAAGGTCGCCGGCACGTGCGACGTCTGCGGCAATCAGGAATTCAAGCGCCGTCCCGACGATAATGAGGAAACGGTGCGCACGCGCATGGCCGAATATCGTGCCAAGACCGCGCCGATCCTCCCGATCTACGAAGCGCGCGGCATCGTCGCGCGCGTCGATGGCATGGCGGCGATCGCGAGCGTCAACGACGCGATCGAAGCGATTTTCGCGCCCGCCGGATAGCCTGCTAGCCAGCCCCCCAGCGGCCCGTTATGGTCGGGCCATTGGGGGATTTGGCTATGCGCACTTACATCTGTCAGACAATTCTCGCCGCCACGGCGCTGCTCGCGGCGCCCGCGTCGGCAAAGGTCGTCGACGAAAGCGAGGCGGGCTTCACCGTCGCGCATACGGCGCAGGTCGCCGCGACCCCCGCCGATGTGTGGAAAATGCTCCGCATGCCGCAAAAATGGTGGTCGAAAGAGCATAGCTGGACCGGCGACGCCGCCAACTTCTGGCTCGATTCGCAGGCCGGCGGCTGTTTCTGCGAGAAAATCCCCGGCAGCGGCGACGGCCTCGGCAGCGTCCAGCACGCGCGCATCATCCATGCGCGGCCGAACGAGCTGCTGCGCCTCTCGGGCGCGCTCGGTCCGCTGCAAAGCGAGGCGGTGACCGGCACGCTGACGATCCAGATCAAGGAAACCCCGACGGGCAGCGCGCTGCGCTTCGATTATGTCGTCGGCGGCTATATGCGCTTCAAGGTCGCGCAGATCGCGCCGGCGGTCGATACGGTGATTGGCGAACAGCTCGCGGGACTGGCCGCTGCGCTCGGCGGGGCGCTGCCCCCGACGCGCGCCGAAAAGGCGGCGGAAGAGGCCGGCGCGCCTGACGCCGAAACGCCGCCGGCCAAAGAGGAAGCCGCGGCGGAATCGGGCCTCGACGCCGCGGTCGCCGATCTGATCGAGCAAGACGCGAAGCCGAAGCCCGACGCGCGCCTCTAGGGTCCTGACCCTACGGTCCCGACCCTAGCCGTCCGCCTTGCTGCGCAGCTTGGCCAGCGCGGCGAACGGCCCCGCCTGTTCTTCGCTCAGCACGCCCTTTTCGGCGAGGATGCGGTCGGCGTCCGCATGCCGCGGAAAGGGGTCGAGCGCGAGCGACAGCGTCTGCACCGCCGCTTCGCCCAAATCGATGCGTTCGGCTTCGAGCGGGAGGATATCGCAGTCGTCGCTGCTGATCTCGACCTCGTCATCTTCGCCGGCCCCCGCCGCCACATCGCGCAAATAGCGCAGGTCAAAGGGCTCGCGGATCGTCGCGGGAAGGGGCAGGTCGGTCGCGGCGCAGCGTTGGACCAGTTTGGCAACGACCTCGCCGCGGGCGGCGATCCCGCCCGCCACCGCGCGCACCTCGGCCGACAGCGCGAAATGGCCAAGCTCGACGAGCCCCAGCCGCCGCGCGATGGCGGCGCGCGCGTCGGCGTCGGCCTCGATCGCGACGCTGCGCCCCGGCCCCGCCTCGGCGACGGTGACGATGTGCGAGAATTCGGGCGCGGTCATTCGGGGAGCCTGTCGGCGACGACCAGCGCCTCGACCGGCATCGCCTGCAACGCCGCCCGCAGCTTCGCGGTCGCGGCCATCACATGCGCCAGCGCTTCGGCGTCCGGCTCGACGCCGCGCCACAGGTTGCGCACCAGCGCGGCCTTGAGCGTGTCGGACCCGTCGGGCGCGCGATAGGCGCCGAGCCGCCCGCCGAGCGCGCCGACCATCCGTCCGACCTGCTTGCCGACGACCATGTCGCCAAAGCCGACCTGGCGCATCTGGCCGTCCATGTCGTTGACGAACAATTCGGTGAGTTCGACCCCGGCGAGCGCCTGGTCGGGGGCGTCGTCGATCCGGTGCAGCACCAGCGCGAGGATCAGGCTGATCATGTCGAAACGTCCGTCGAGCGTGTCGGGAACCCCGCCCTCGACGTACCAGTGCGGTGCGCGCGCCGCCGCGACGACGGCGTTCCACAACGGACGGCGCGCCTCGCGCGGGTCGGGGCGCGCCCCGAAAATGCGTGAAATCGAAAACATGGCGCATCGCTTAGGCGCATTCGGCTCGCCCGAAAAGGGGCGTCGGTCAGCTTGGCGCAAGCTTTGCCGCGGCATAAGCCGCTTGTGCCCCTCGGCTGCTTGCGGTTAAGAGGCGCGAAACAGGCGTCGTCGCTTCACCGGCAACCGGTTGCGGAGTGCGCGGACGCAATGGAGATTTTTTGATGCCCAAGATTGCCGCTTCGCTTTCCGGTCCGCGTGCGCGCCTGGTGTTGGCCGGGTTGATCGTGGCGATGACCGTCAGCGGCTGTTCGCAGGTGCGCGGACGGCAGGGCTATGTCGTGGACACGGTGCTTACCGACGCGATCACGCCCGGGGTCGACAATCGCGAATCGGTCGAACGCACGCTCGGCCGCCCGACCTTCGTCGGCCAGTTCAGCGACAATGAATATTTCTATCTCGCGCGCGAAACGCGCCAGCTCGCCTTTGCCAATCCGCGCCCCGTTGCGCAGATGGCGCTGCGCATCCGTTTCGACCCCGCGGGCAATGTCGTGGCGGTCGACCGCACCGGGCTCGATCAGGTGAGCAAGATCAGCCCCGAAGGCGACAAGACGCCGACGCTGGGCCGCGAGCGCAGCTTCTTCGAGGATATCTTCGGCAATATCGGCGCGGTGGGCGCGCCGGGCACGGGCGGACCGCCGCAATAAGCCGGTCCCGCTGCAAAGGATGATCGCGCGGCGGCGCCCGATGGGCGGCCGCCGCTTTTTATTGCGCGATCCCGCCCGCGGCGAGCACGGCGAGCGTGACGAGGTCCGACGCCGGCGACGCCATCGTCGCGACCTGCACCGGCTTTTCCATCCCGATCAGCATCGGCCCGATCACCGCGCCGCCGCCGAGTTCGCGGAGCAGCTTTGCCGACAGGTTCGCCGACTGCAGCCCCGGCATGACAAGGACATTCGCCGGGCCCGAAAGGCGGCAGAAGGGATAATTGGCCATCGCGCGCGGATTGAGCGCGACGTCGGGCGCCATTTCGCCCTCATATTCGAACGACGGCTGGCGCGCGTCGAGGATGCTCACCGCGTCGCGGATGTTGTCGAGCCACGATCCCGGCGGGTTGCCGAAGGTCGAATAGGAGAGAAAGGCGACGCGCGGTTCGTGCCCCATGCGCCGCGCGACCTGCGCGGTGCGCTCGGCGATGTCGGCGAGCATCTCGGACGAGGGGCGCTCGTTGACCGTCGTGTCGGCCATGAAGATCGTGTGATGCTGACCGACGAGCAGATGGATGCCGAACGGCGTCTTGCCCTCGGCATGGTCGATCACGCGCCGCACTTCGCGCATTGTCTGCGAATAGGGACGCGTCGTCCCGGTGATCATCGCATCGCCGAGGCCGAGCTTGAGCATCAGCGAGCCGAAGATGTTGCGGTCGCGGTTGACCATGCGCTCGCAGTCGCGGCGCAGATAGCCGCGGCGCTGGAGCCTTTTATACAGCAGGTCGACCATTTCGGGGACGTGCGGCGAGTTGACGCTGTTGTGGACCTCATAGCTGTCGGGGTCGGCCACCCCCATCGCGCGCAGCTTGTCGTGCAGGCCTTCGCGCCCGACGAGCACGGGGATGCCATAGCCGCCGTCGCGGAACTGGATCGCGGCGCGCAGGACCACCTCCTCTTCGCCTTCGGCAAAGACGACGCGCTTCGGGTTGGCGCGCGCCGCTTCATAGGCGAGCGTGAGCACCGAGGTCGTCGGGTTGAGCCGCCCGCGCAGCTGCGTGCGATAGACGTCGAGATCGTCGATCGGCGCCTGCGCGACGCCGCTCTCCATCGCTGCCTTCGCGACCGCCGCGGGGACGATTTCCATGAGGCGCGGGTCGAAGGGCGAGGGGATGATATATTCGGGGCCAAAGCTCGACGCGCGCCCGCCATAGGCCGCGGCAACCTCTTCGGGCACCTGCTGGCGCGCAAGGTCGGCGATCGCATAGGCGGCGGCAATCTTCATCTCCTCGTTGATCGCGGTCGCATGGACGTCGAGCGCGCCGCGAAAGATGAAGGGGAAGCACAGGACATTGTTGACCTGGTTCGGATAGTCCGACCGCCCCGTCGCGATGATCGCGTCGGGCCGCGCCGCGCGCGCATCGGGGGGCGAGATTTCGGGGTCGGGGTTCGCCATCGCAAAGATGATCGGCGCGGGCGCCATGTCCTTGACCATCTCGGGCTTGAGCGCGCCAGCGGCCGACAGGCCGAGGAAGACGTCGGCGCCCTTCAGCGCCGCGGTCAGGTCGCGCGCCTCGGTCGGCACCGCATGCGCCGACTTCCACTGGTCCATCCCCTCGGTGCGGCCCTGATAGATGGTGCCCTTGCGGTCGCACATGATGACATTTTCGTGCCGCACGCCCATCGCCTTGATCAGCGCGGTGCACGCGATCGCCGCGGCGCCGGCGCCGTTGACGACGACCTTGACGGTGGCCAGGTCGCGCCCGGTCAGGTGGCACGCGTTGATCAGCCCCGCGGCGGTGATGATCGCGGTGCCATGCTGGTCGTCATGGAACACCGGGATGTTCATCTTTTCCTTGAGCGCGGCTTCGATGATGAAGCAGTTCGGCGCGGCAATATCTTCAAGGTTGATGCCGCCAAAGCTCGGCTCGAGCAGCTCGACCGCGTCGATGAACGCCTGCGGGTCTTCGGTCTTGACCTCGAGGTCGATCGAATCGACGTCGGCAAAGCGCTTGAACAGCACCGCCTTGCCTTCCATCACCGGCTTCGACGCGAGCGCGCCGAGGTTGCCGAGCCCGAGGATCGCGGTGCCGTTCGAAATGACGGCGACGAGGTTGCCCTTGGCGGTATATTGATAGGCGGCGGCGGGATCGTCGGCGATCGCCTTCACCGGCACCGCGACGCCGGGCGAATAGGCGAGGGAAAGGTCGCGCTGCGTCGCCATCGGCTTCGACGCGACGATCTCGATTTTCCCGGGGCGCCCATAGCTGTGATAGAGCAGCGCCTCGCGGTCGGAAAATTGCACCTTGTTGCCGCTATCCATTCGTCGTCCTCTCAATAAAGTCACAAGATGCGCGTCCGTCCTTTCCCCTAGCGCCGCCATGCGAAAATGTAACCGGCAATGTTTGCGCGCTGGTCGGGGAGGGGGATTGGACGGCGAGGGGGCTTGCGGCCTTGGGTCCTGACCCTAAGGCCACCTTCCTTTCATCGGTCATTCCGGACTCGATCCGGGATGACGGAACAGGAAAGGTCCGCTCCCCGCTCCATACCGGCCATTCCGCCCGCATTTCCCCTCCGACCTTGCCATGCCGCGCCCAGTCACTAAGCAGGGCGCATGCCCGCCACCGCCCGCAAAGCCGCCGACAGCAACGCCGCCCCTGCCGCTCCCCCCGCCGCAGCGACGCCGATGATGGCGCAATATTGGGCGCTCAAGGCGCGCGCGGGCGATTGCCTGCTCTTTTATCGGATGGGCGATTTTTTCGAGCTGTTCTTCGACGATGCCAAGGCGGCCGCGGCGACGCTCGACATCGCGCTGACGTCGCGCGGCGAACATGACGGACAGCCGGTGCCGATGTGCGGCGTTCCCGTGCATTCGGCCGAATCCTATCTCGCGCGGCTGATCAAGGCGGGGCACCGCGTCGCGATTGCAGAACAGGTCGAAACCCCGGCAGAGGCGAAGGCGCGCGGCGGGTCGAAGGCGCTCGTCGCGCGCGACATCGTGCGCTTCGTCACCGCGGGCACGCTGACCGAAGAGGCGCTGCTCGAAGGGCGCAGCGCGAACCGCCTTGCCGCGATTGCCGCCGTCGGCAGCGAGGAGGAGGTGGCGATCGCCGCCGCCGATATTTCGACCGGGCGGTTCGAGGTGGTCGCGGTGGCGCGCGCGCAGGTCGACGCCGAACTCGCGCGCCTCGCGCCGTCCGAACTGTTGCTCAGCGAGGCGGCCGACGAAGCGCCCGCAGCGGGCGTGCGCCAGATCGTGCGCCGTCCGGCCGCCGATTTTTCGAGCGGCGCGGGGCAGAAACGGCTCGAGGCGCTGTTCGGCGTCCAGACGCTCGACGGGTTCGGCCAGTTCGGCCGCAGCGAACTCGCCGCGATGGGCGCGATCGCCGCCTATCTCGACCATGTCGGGACCGGCGGCGCGACCTTCCTCCAGCCGCCGCTGCGCGTCGCGGCGTCGGACCGGATGGCGATCGACGCGGCGACGCGCGAAAGCCTCGAAATCGTCCGCACGATGGCGGGAACGCGCGAGGGCAGCCTGCTCGGGACGATCGACCGCACCGTCACCGCCGCGGGCGCGCGGCTGCTCGCCGACGATCTCGCGAGCCCGCTCACCGACCGCGCGGCGATCCTCGACCGGCTCGACCTCGTCGACGCGCTCGCGCGCGATGCACTGTGGCGCGGCGAGCTGCGCGCCGCGCTGCGCGCGCTTCCCGATGCCGGGCGCGCGCTCGGGCGGCTCGTTGCGGGACGCGGCGGGCCGCGCGATCTTGCGCAGCTGCGCGATGCGCTGGGCGGCGCGCGGTTGCTGCGCGAGCGGCTGGCGCAGCGCGCCGACCTGCCGCCGTTGCTCGCGCGGCTGCTGCCGGGGCTCGACGGCCATGGCGCGCTCGTCGACGAACTCGGCCGCGCGCTCGTTGAAACGCCCCCTGTCGATGCCGCGCAGGGCGGCTATATCGCCGAGGGCTATGACGCCGCGCTCGACGCGCTGCGCGAAACCGCGCGCGACGGGCGCAAGGCGATCGCCGCGCTCGAGGCGCAGTATCGCGAGCGCACGGGCATCGCCGCGCTCAAGATCCGCCACAATGGCGTGCTCGGCTATCATGTCGAGGTGCCCGCGAAGCACGCCGACGCGCTGATGGCGCCCGAATCGGGCTTCACCCACCGCCAGACGCTCGCGGGCGCGGTGCGCTTCAACTCGGCCGACCTGCACGAAGCCGCGAGCCGCGTGACGCAGGCGGGCGTCCACGCGCTCGCCGCCGAGGCCGCGCATCTCGAGGCGCTCACCGAAGCGGCCACCCGCCGCCGCGAAGCGATCGCCGCCAGCTGCGACGTGCTCGCGCGCATCGACGTCGCCGCGGCGCTCGCCGACCATGCGATGAGCCACAATTGGTGCCGCCCCGACCTCGCCGACGAGCCGTGCCTCGATGTGACCGGCGGGCGTCACCCGGTGGTCGAGGCGGCGTTGGCGAAGGCGGGCGAACGGTTCGTCCCCAACGATGTGTCGCTGTCGGAGGCCGACCGGCTGTGGCTCGTCACCGGGCCGAACATGGGCGGCAAATCGACCTTCCTGCGCCAGAATGCGCTGATCGTCCTGCTCGCGCAGGCGGGCGCCTTCGTGCCTGCGGCTTCGGCGAGGCTCGGGCTCGTCGACCGGCTGTTCAGCCGCGTCGGCGCGAGCGACAATCTCGCGCGCGGGCGTTCGACCTTCATGGTCGAAATGGTCGAAACCGCGGCGATCCTCGCGCAGGCGACGCCGCAAAGCTTTGTCATCCTCGACGAGGTCGGGCGCGGCACCTCGACCTACGACGGGCTCGCGCTCGCCTGGTCGGTGGTCGAGGCGGTGCACGAGGTCAACCGCTGCCGCTGCCTCTTCGCGACCCATTATCACGAGCTGACGCGGCTCGCCGAAAGTCTCGGCGCGCTGTCGCTCCACCATGTCCGCGCGCGCGAGTGGAAGGGCGATCTCGTGCTGCTCCACGAACTTGCCGAGGGGCCGGCCGACCGCAGCTATGGCCTTGCCGTCGCGCGGCTTGCGGGGGTGCCCCCCACGGTGGTCAGGCGCGCCGAGGCGGTGCTTGCCAAGCTCGAGGCGGGGCGCGAGAGGACCGGCGGGCTCGCCGCGGGACTCGACGATTTGCCGCTGTTCGCCGCGACGCTCGCCGAGGCGCCAGAGGCCGTGCGCGACGCGCTGCGCGACGCGCTCGCCGGAATCGACCCCGACGCGCTCGCGCCGCGCGAGGCATTGGAGGCGCTCTACCGGCTCAAGCAGATTGCGGCGGACGAGATATGAGCGACCTGTTCGACAAGCTGCCGCAGCGGCGCGCGATAATCGACCGGCGCAAGCTGGGCGAACAGCTCGCTGCGATTGCGGCCGAGACGAACGACACGGGCCAGCGCCGCCGCGCGATGGTCGCGCTGCTCAAGGAAGCGCTCGACGCCGGGCACAGCGAAATCGCGCATCGCCTGCTCGAGGCGCCGTCGCACGGGCGGCTGGCTGCGCAGGCCACGGCCTTCCTGATCGACCAGATCGTGCGCCTCAGCCATGATTTCACCGTCGACCATCTTTATCCCTCGGGCAACCGTTCGGCGGGCGAGCGGATCACGGTGATCGCGGTCGGCGGCTATGGCCGCGGCGAAATGGCGCCGCACAGCGACGTCGACATCGGCTTCCTCACGCCGTTCAAGCAGACGAGCTGGACCGAACAGGTGATCGAGGCGCAGCTTTATACGCTGTGGGACCTCGGGCTGAAGGTCGGCCATTCGTCGCGCTCGCTCGAGGAGATGATTCGCGCGGCGAAGGAGGATCTGACGGTCCGCACCGCACTGCTCGAAGGGCGTTTCGTCTGGGGCGACCGCGACCTTTACGATCAGGCGGCGGCGCGCTTCGATGCCGAGGTCGTCGCGGGCAATGCGCGCGCCTTCGTTGCCGACAAGCTCGCCGAGCGCGACGAGCGGCACAAGAAGATGGGCGATTCGCGCTATGTCGTCGAACCCAATGTGAAGGAAGGGAAGGGGGGGCTGCGCGACCTTCACACGCTCTTCTGGATCGGCAAGTTCATCCACCGCGTCCGCACCGTTCCCGAGCTGGTCGACGCGGGGCTGCTCACCGCGCGCGAGCTGCGCCAGTTCGCGCGCGCCGAAAATTTCCTGCTCGCGGTGCGCTGCCATCTCCACACCCTCGCCGGGCGCGCCGAGGACCGGCTGACCTTCGACTTCCAGCGCGAGATTGCCGCGCGGATGCAGTTTGCCGAGCGGCCGGGGAAAAGCGCGGTCGAGCGCTTCATGCAGCTCTATTTCCTCCACGCCAAAAGCGTCGGCGACCTGACGGGCACCTTCCTCGCGCACCTCGACGACCAGCTCGCGGCGCGCGGGCGGCGGTTCCTGCCGTCGATCCGCCGCCGCCCCGGCAAGCTCAACGGCTTCGTGCTCGACCGCGGGCGGCTCGCGCTCCCGTCCGACGATTTTTTCGAGGCCGACCCGGTGCGGCTGATCGAGATTTTCGCGCTCGCCGACAAATATGGGCTCGAAATCCACCCGCAGGCGATGCGCCAGGCGCGCCACGATGCAAAGCTCATCGAGACGCAGGGGGTGCGCCGCGACGCGCGCGCCAATGCGCTCTTCCTCGACGTGCTCACCAGCCCGCGCGACCCCGAAACGGTGCTGCGCTGGATGAACGAGGCGGGAATCTTCGGCCGCTTCGTGCCCGACTTCGGCCGCGTCGTCGCGCAGATGCAGTTCGACATGTATCATCATTATACGGTCGACGAACATACGATCCGCGCGATCGGCCTGCTCGCCGATATCGAGCAGAACCGGCTCAAGGGCGATCACCCGCTGTCGACCGCGATCATGCAGCAGATTCATTCGCGGCGCGTCATCTATATGGCGGTGCTGCTCCACGACATTGCGAAGGGGCGCGGCGGCGATCACAGCATCTTGGGGGCCGAGCTCGCACTGCGCGTCTGCCCGCGCCTCGGACTGACCGCGGCCGAGACCGAGACGGTGTCGTGGCTCGTGCGCTACCACCTGCTGATGTCGGCGACCGCGTTCAAGCGCGACCTTGCCGATTTCAAGACGATCCTCGACTTCGCGCAGGTCGTGCAAAGCCCCGAGCGCCTCCGCCTGCTCCTCGTCCTCACCGTCGTCGACATCCGCGCGGTCGGGCCCGGCGTGTGGAACAGCTGGAAGCGCCAGCTGCTCACCGAGCTTTACGACGCCGCCGAAGAGGTGCTGCGCCTCGGCCACAAGCAGCGCGGGCGTGAACAGCGCATCGCGAACAAGAAGGAGGATGCGCAGGCGCTGCTCGGCATGGGCGACAAGGATTTCGCGAAGCTCGCGAAACGCCTTCCCGAAAGCTATTGGATCGCCGAGCCGGTCGAGGTCATCGCCGCGAACCTCGTCCACATCCAGAAGGCGGGCAGCGCGCCGCTCCATATCGCGGCGGTGCCCGACGACGACCGCGGCGCGACGCTCGTGATGGTGCTCGCCGCCGACCATCCGGGGCTTTTCTATCGCATCGCGGGGGGCATCCATCTCGCCGGCGGCAACATCATCGATGCGCGCATCCACACGACGCGCGACGGGCTCGCGCTCGACAATTTCCTTGTCCAGGACCCGCTCGGCCGCCCCTTTGACGAGGCCGACCAGATCGCCCGGCTCACCCGCGCGATCGAGGATGCGCTCGCCAACCGCCAGAAACTGCTGCCGAAACTCGAAGCGCGCGCATTGCCCCGCGCCCGCGCCGAAGCCTTTCGCGTCGCGCCGAACGTGTTCGTCGACAACAAGGCGTCGAACCGGTTCACGGTGATCGAGGTCAACGCGCAGGACCGCCCCGCGCTGCTCAACCAGCTCGCGCATGCGCTCTTCCAGTCGAAGGTCACCGTCCACAGCGCGCATGTCGCGACCTATGGCGAGCGCGCGGTCGACACCTTCTATGTCACCGACCTGCTCGGCGGGAAAATCGACAGCGCGGCGCGCGTGAAGTCCCTGGAAAAGCGCCTGCTCGATGCCGCGGGGGCCGACGAAGAAGTTGAGGTGGCCTGAAACCTTTTCGTCCGCTCGTCGTTCCCTTTGTTTCCGCCCTTTGAAGGCGGAGAGGGCTCGTCGGACCGCACGGACTGACGCGCTGCGTTCGGGAGGGCGCGAATTATGGGGCAGATGTCGCTGACGCCGCAGGGCAAGGAATCGCACTTCGGGCTGGTGTATCAAATGCTCGCCGGCTGCTCCAAGGTCGTCGGCGAGGCCTTTTTCCCCATGATGGTCGAGGCGCTTGCCCATTCGCTGTCGGTTCGCTGGGTCTTTATGTGCGTCCTGACGCCGGGCGACCCCGACCGCGCCGCAACGCTTGCGGCGTGGGACAATGGGCCGACCGACAATTTCGAATATGATCTCCGGCATTCGCCGTGCGCCGATATTGTGACCCAGGGCGCCTGTTGCTTCCCGGACAATATCACCAGCCTGTTCCCCCGCGACGATCTGCTCAAGGAAATGGGGGCGACAAGTTATGTCGGCACCCCGCTTCGCTCGTCGTCGGGGCAGATTCTGGGGTTGCTGGCGGCGCTCGACGAAAAGCCGATCCTCCATGGCGATCGGGCTGCGGAGATATTGGAGCTTTTCTCGGGGCGCGCCGCCGCCGAGCTGGAGCGGCTGATGACGTCATCGATCAACGAACGATTGGGGCGGATCGTTGAAGATTCGGTCAGCGAAGTTTTTATTTTCAATGGCGATACCTGTCGCTTCGAACTGGTCAACCGCGGCGCGCGCGAAAATCTCGGCTATTCGATGGACGAGCTGCGATTGCTGACGCCATGGGATATCAAGCCCGATTTCACCCGCGACGAATTCCTGGCTTTCGTTGCCCCCCTGCGCCGGGGAGAGGTGCCGAACCTGCTGTTCGAGACCGCCCATCGTCGCAAGGACGGGTCGCTCTATGACGTGGCCGTGCAGCTCCAATATTTTGCCGGCGTCGAAAATCTCTTCTACGCATCGATCACCGACATCACCGACCGGCGTCGCGCCGAACAGGCGCGCGCGCATCTTGCGGCCATCGTCGCGTCGTCGAACGAAGCCATTATTTCGACCGCGCTGGACGGCACCGTGCGCAGCTGGAACAAGGGCGCCGAAAAAATCTACGGCTATGCCGCCGACGAAATGATGGGCCGCTCGGTGACATGCCTGATCCCGGCCGACCGGAAAGACGAAGAGGACAGGATTCTTGCCCGCATCAGCAAGGGTGAGATGGTCAGCAATTACGAAACGGTTCGCGTCTGCCGGGACGGACGGCACGTCGACGTTTCCGTCAATGTGTCCCCCATATACAACACGTCGGGCGAAATTGTCGGCGCATCGAAAATAGCGCACGACGTTGGCGAGCGGAAACGCGCCGAAGCGCGCGAGCGCCTGTTGATGGGCGAGGTCAATCATCGCGCCAAGAATATGCTGGCGCTCGTTCAGGTCATTGCACGGCAGACCGTCGCGAGCGATCCGACGACATTCCTGGAGCGGTTTGACGAGCGTATCCAGGCGCTGGCGGCCAGTCACGACGTGTTGTTGCAGAGCGGGTGGCAGGATGTTCCGATTCACGAACTGGTCCGGTCGCAGCTCGCATATTTCGGCGCGGATTTCGGCCAGCGCATTCGCCTTTCGGGTCCGGATCTGCGCCTTCGCGCGGCTGCGGCGCAGGCATTCGGAATGGCGCTTCACGAACTGGCGACCAATGCGGCGAAATATGGCGCGCTGTCGAACGACGATGGGGCCGTCGACATCAGCTGGCAGATCGTCGGCGACGATGCCGCGGACCCTGTTTTCGAACTGGCGTGGACCGAATGCGGCGGCCCGCCGGTCGCCGCGCCCGACCGACGGGGTTTTGGATCGACGGTGATCGAGCGGATCCTGAAACTCAGTATCGACGGTGAAGTCGACCTCGACTACGCGCCGACCGGCCTCGTGTGCCGTGCACGATGTCCCGCGCGTAAAGTGCTCGAAAAGCATGAATCGGGCACCAGTCTCCAGAAGGGGAAAGCGGCGAATGACGCGGCGCCCGGCCTGCGCGGACGACGCGTTCTTGTCGTCGAAGACGAGGTGCTTATCGCTGTCGAGGTCGCCGAATTTCTGAAGGATGCGGGGTTCGAGATTTTGGGTCCGGTCGGTTCGGTCAAGCAGGCCATCGAACTGCTCGACGCCGAGGCCTGCGATGTCGGTGTGCTCGATATCAATCTGGGCGGAGAGACGTCGGAACCGATTGCCGAATGGCTCGGGCGCAACGGGACCCCGTTTCTGACGCTATCGAGTTACGGGGTGAACGATCGCTCGCCGGTATTTGCCAATTCGCCGCATCTCGACAAGCCGTTGCGACCGGCAATGCTGGTGAAGGAACTCGAAGCGATACTCGCCCCTGCGGAGTGACGGGGGCAGCCGGACCTTCCCGCTATCGTGCCAGATGCTCGACCAGAATCTTTGTGCCCAGCCCGATCAGAATGACGCCCCCCGCCAGCTCGGCCCATTTCCCCAACCGTTCCGATGCCCGCATGCCGCCGACATAGGCAAAGGCACAGAGCAGCGCGGTTACGCCGCCGATCGTCAGGCACGACAGCGCAACCGGCGCATCGAGCAGGGGCAGGGCGATGCCGGCGGCCGCCGCATCGATGCTTGTCGCCACGGCCGCGATAGCGAGGCCCGCATAATGCGACCGCGCTTTCGATCCGGCGGCATCGTCGTCCGCCCCCAGGGCCTCATGGATCATCCGCCCGCCGAGGAGGGCGAGCAGCGAAAAGGCAACCCAATGGCCGATCGCGGCGATCTGGTCGGCAAAGGCGGTGCCGAGCGCCCATCCGGCGAGCGGCATGACACCCTGCGCGATGCCAAAGAAAAGGCCGACCTCGATCGCGCCCCACGGGCGATGCTCGCCGACCGAGCCGCGCACCAGCGCGACCGCGACCGCATCCATCGCGAGCCCGACGGCGAGGATCAGGATCTCGGTCAAGGTCGGATTGTCGACCTAGCCGCGCAGCACGGCGCCGACCTTGCCAGCCGCGCCGACGACCTTGTCGGCAATCGCCGCCTTGTCGGCGCCGCGCACCGCGCGCATCAGGTCGGCGGCGCTCATCGCTGCTCGGGCGGAATGTCGCGCAAGCGGAGCGAATGCGCCCGAATATTCTCGGCGTCATAACTCACCTTGCGACGCTGCGTCGACGGAGGCTGGTGGACGCGCGACACGCCGGGGCGCCATTCGTTCGCGGGGCGAATCGGCCGCGGCACGAATCCGCCCCCGCAATTCGGGCAGACATTGAGCAAGATATTATCGACGCAATCGGCGCAGAATGTGCACTCATAGGTGCAAATACGCGCGTCCAAAGCATCGATCGGCAAATCGCGATCACAAAATTCGCAATTCGGGCGAAGCTCGAGCGCCATTTTTCCTCCCTGACAAAGCGCATTCGGGAAACCTCGCGTTGCCTGTCACGCCGCCTTTGTCCAGTCGCCTTCGACAAACAACGGGGCTTCCAGCGGCCCTGACCCTAACCGCGCAAAATCGCCCCAACCTTTGCCGCCCCCGCGACGACCTTGTCGGCAATCGCCTTCAGCTCGGCGTCGGTAAAGCTCTTGTCCAGCGGTTGCAGTTCGACCTCGACCGCCAGGCTCACCTGCCCTTCGGGCACGCCCTGTCCGGCAAAGCGATCGAACAGCCGCGCGTCGGTGATTGCCGCCTTGTCGGCGCCGCGCACCGCGCGCACCAGGTCGGCGGCGCTCAGCGTCGCGGGCGCAAGGAAGGCGAAGTCGCGGCGCACCGATTGCAGCGCGGGCGGGGTAAAGGCCGCGCGCGCGGGGCCGCTCGCGCGCTTCGCCGGGATCGCATCGAGGAAGATCTGCAGCGCGATCACCGGCCCGTCGACGTCGAAATGGCGCGTCAGCGCGGGGTGGAGCGCGCCGAACTCGGCGAGCACCGCCTTGGGGCCGAGGCGCAGCGTCGCCGACTGGCCGGGGTGCCAGATGCCCGCTTCGGCGACGGCCTCCATCACCTGCAATCGGTCGGCGGGCGCGCCCGCCGCGTCGAGCAATGCGAGCGCCGCGGCCTTGGCGTCGAAGGCGTCGAAGGGCGCCGCCTTGCCCGCCTGCCATCCGCGTGCGCGCTTGTCGCCCGCCATCAGCAGCGCGAGCGTCGGATGCTCGGCATCGGCCAGATAGCGCCGCCCGATCTCGAACAGGCGGATGCTCTCCGCGCCGCGATTCTGGTTGCGCGCCGCCGCCGACAACAATCCGGGCAGCAGCGAGGGGCGCATGACCTTCAAATCTTCGCTGATCGGGTTGGCAAGGCTCCACGCGCCGCCGCCGAAGGGCGCGGCTTCGCGTTCGGACACGAAGCTCCACGTCACCGCCTCGTGAAAGCCCGCCGCCGCCGCGGCGCGGCGCAGGCGGCGTTCGAGAAGCTGGTCGGCGGTCGCGGTCGGCTTGGCGACGCCCTCGTCGCGCGGGAGTGCGACCGATTCGACCGCGTCGAAGCCGGTAATGCGCGTGACCTCTTCGACGATGTCGGGCGCACCGTCGACGTCGCGGCGCCAGCTTGGCACCGCAATCTTCCAAGGGTTCCCTTCGGTGACGCCGAAGCCGAGCGCCTCGAGAATCGCCTTCTGCCGTTCGGGATCGATCGCGATACCGCCGAGCGTCGCCGACAGCGCGGGGTCATAGTCGACCGTCTTGGCTTCGACCGGCGGTGCGCCGGAGCGGGTCATCGCCGACGGCGTGCCGCCGCAGATGTCGAGGACATATTGGGTGACGATCGCGGTGCCGTCGTCGAGGAAGGCGGGATCGACGCCGCGCTCGAAGCGCGTGCGCGCGTCGCTCGTCAGGCCGAGCGCCTGTCCGGTCAGCGCGATGCGCTCGGGGGTGAAATAGGCGATTTCAACAAGGACGTCGGTCGTGTCCTCGCTGCACCCCGAATGTTCGCCGCCCATGATTCCGGCGATGTCGTGGACCTCGCGCTCGTCGGCGATCACCGTCATCGTATCGGTCAGCGCATATTGCTTGCCGTTGAGCGCCGTGGCGGTCTCGCCGTCGCGCGCGCGGCGCGCGACGAGCGCGCCGTGGAGCTTGGCACGGTCATAGATGTGGCTCGGGCGGCCGAGGTCGAACATCACATAATTGCTGATGTCGACGAGCGCCGAGATCGACCGCTGGCCGATCGCTTCGAGGCGGCGGCGCATCCATTCGGGCGTCGCGACCTTGTTGTCGACGCCCGCGATGGTCCGGCCATAGAAGGCCGGGCAGGCATCGGGCTCATCGGTACCGAATTCGGTCGCCGGGGCGCCCTGGCTCTCGATCACCGGAACGGTCAGCGGCTTCAGCGTGCCGAGCCCTGCGGCGGCCAGGTCGCGCGCGATGCCGCGCACGCCCATGCAATCCTGCCGGTTCGGGGTGATCGCTATGTCGATCACCGGGTCGTTGGCTTGCTGATAGTCGGCGAAGGGCGTGCCCACCGGCGCATCCTCGGGCAGCTCGATGATCCCGTCATGGTCGTCGCCGAGTTCGAGTTCGCGCGACGAGCACATCATGCCGTTCGATTCGACGCCGCGCACCGCCGCGACCTTCAGCTCCATGCCGTTCGCGGGCACCACCGCGCCGGGCAGCCCGAGCACGCCGACAAGGCCCGCGCGCGCGTTGGGCGCGCCGCACACGACGGTCAGCGGCACGCCGTCGCCGCTGTCGACGGTGAGCAGTTGCAGCTTGTCGGCCTGCGGATGCCTTTCGGCGGTCAGCACCTTGGCGACGCGAAAACCGGCGAGCTTTTCGGCCGGATTCTCGACGCCTTCGACCTCATGGCCGATGCGGTTGAGCGTGGCGACGACGTCCGCGACGGTGAAATCGCCGTCGAGATGGTCGCGAAGCCAGTCGAGGGTGATCTTCATGCCGAAATCCCCCCGCTCAGCGTCGGGACATTCAGCGCGCTGAATCCGTAGTGCGCGAGCCAACGCAGGTCGCCGTCGAAGAAGGCGCGCAAATCGTCCATCCCATATTTCAGCATCGCGAGCCGGTCGACCCCCACCCCGAAGGCAAAGCCCTGCCATTCGTCGGGGTCGAGCCCGCAATTGGCGATGACGCGGCGATTGACCATCCCGCTGCCGAGCAGCTCCATCCACGCATGGCCCTCATCGTCGCCATGCCCGCCGACGATGCGGCGGCCCTTTTCCTGTCTATAGCCAACATCGACCTCGGCCGAGGGTTCGGTGAAGGGGAAATAGCTGGGGCGCAGCCGCAGCACGATGTCGTCGGTCTCGAAATAGGCCTTGAGGAAGGTCTCGAGCGTGTATTTGAGGTGGCCCATGTGGATGCCGCGGTCGATGACGAGACCTTCGACCTGGTGAAACATCGGCGTGTGCGTCGCGTCGCTATCGCTGCGATAGACGCGACCCGGCGCTATGATCCTGATCGGAGGCGCTTTTTCCATCATCGTCCGGATCTGCACCGGCGACGTATGCGTCCGCAGCAACATCCGCTGCGCGGCACCTTCGCCAACTTCCGGAAAATAAAAAGTATCATGCATCGCCCGCGCCGGATGCGTCTCGGGAATGTTGAGCGCGGTGAAATTATGCCAGTCGTCCTCGATCTCCGGCCCTGTTGCGACCGCAAACCCCATGTCGGCAAAGATTTCGGCAAGCTCGTCCATCACCTGGCTCACCGGATGGACACTCCCCTTCGGTGCCGCGTCGGCGGGCAGCGTCATGTCGAGCGTTGCGCCCGCCAGCTTGGCGTCGAGCGCCGCGCTTTCGAGCGCTGCCTTGCGCGCGGCGATCGCGGCGGTGACCGCCTCGCGGAGCCCGTGGATCAGCGGCCCCTGTGCCTGGCGTTCGTCGGGGGTCATGCCGCCGAGCGATTTGAGGAGCGCGGTCACGCTGCCCGCCTTGCCGAGTGCCGCGACGCGCAGCGCCTCGATCGCCTCGAGATTCTCCGTCGCCGCAATCTCTTCCACCAGCCCGGCCTGCATCGCCGCGATATCGCTCATCGTCGTTCGTCCTGCGGCGGTGACGGGCGCATTGCGCGCCACCGCATTGTTCCAATCCGCTAGTCGGGCTGTCCGCGGCGGGAAGTCCGCCTCGCCCGCCGCCGCTTGCACCGGATGGGGCGAGCGGGTCAACCCCGGAGCAGCGCCATGAAAAAGGGGCGGTCCCTTGCGGAACCGCCCCCTTGTCACTGGCTTGTCCGCCGGTGCGTTACGCCGCCTTGGGCAGCGCCGCCTTCGCCTGTGCGATGATGGCGGTAAAGACGCCGCCTTCATTCATCGCGAGGTCGGCCATGACCTTGCGGTCGAGTTCGATCCCGGCGAGCTTCACACCGTGCATGAACTGCGAATAGGTGAGGCCTTCGGCGCGAACCGCAGCGTTGATTCGCTGGATCCACAGCGCGCGGAAGCTCCGCTTTTTTACCTTGCGGTCGCGATAGGCGTATTGGCCGGCCTTTTCGACGGCCTGGCGCGCGATGCGGATCGTGTTCTTGCGACGGCCATAATAGCCCTTCGCCTGATCCAGAATCCGCTTGTGCTTGGCGCGCGTCGTCGTGCCGCGTTTGATGCGTGACATGGTCTAGCGCTCCTTACTTCAGGCCGTAGGGCGCCCAGAGGCGCACATGGGCGGTATCCGCGTCGCTGAGCACGGTCGTGCCGCGGTTCGATCGGATATATTTCGAATTGTGCGAAATCAGGCGGTGGCGCTTGCCGGCGACGCCGTGCTTCACCTTGCCCGACGCGGTGAATTTGAAGCGCTTCTTCACACCGCTCTTGGTCTTCAGCTTGGGCATTTTGGTCTCCTTTGGAAGTCCGTTTGCGTATCGGCCTGGCAGCCCTTTCAGCCAGCCGACACAATCGGAAGGCGCGCGCCTAGACGGATTCGCGTCGAAATGCAAGCGCCGCGCGGCGTCAATGGCCGCAGGCGAGCCCCTCGATCACATCCTCGAGCCGCGCGGGGTCGCCGAGCGCGATGACATGGCCGCCGCTTTCGGCGTGGAGCGGATCGCCGTTCCAGTCGCACATTGTCCCGCCCGCGCCCTCGACCACGGGTACAAGTGCGGCGAAATCGTGCAGCTTGAGCCCCGCCTCGACGACCAGATCGATATGACCCGACGCGAGCAGGCCGTAATTGTAACAGTCGCCGCCAAAGACGATACGCTTGTGCGACGTCTTCGCCGCGAGCGCCATGAAATGCTCACCGTCATGGTCGGTGAAATATTGCGGCCCCGTTGTCGCAAGCGTCGCGTCGGCGAGTTCGCGGCAGCGGCGCGTGCGCGCCTCGACCCCGTTGAACAGCGTCGGCCGCCCGGTCGCACCGACCCAGCGCTCGCCGCTGACCGACTGGTCGATAATCCCCAGCACCGGCCAGCCGTCCTGCAGCAACGCGATCAGCGTGCCGAAGATCGGGCGGCCCGCCATGAAGCTCACGGTGCCGTCGATCGGGTCGAGCACCCATTGGCGCGCCGCGTCCGGACGCTCGGCGCCATATTCCTCGCCGATGATCCCGTCGCTCGCGGCCTCGGCGTCGAGCAGTTTGCGCATCGCGGCTTCGGCGGCGCGGTCGGCTTCGGTGACGGGCGACGCATCGCCCTTCGCCTCGTGGGTGAAAGCGTTACGAAACAGCGGACGGATGACGGCGGCGGCAGCATCGGCGAGGCGATTGGCGAGCGCGAGATCGGATTCGAGCGACATGGCTCCGCGCTAGCGCACTCGCGCTACGCCCGCCAGCCCCGGTTTCCGACGATTTGCTGACCCCGGCAAACATGTTCCAGAATCGCGGCAAATATCGATTTTACAATTAATGTAATATCTGTAAAATCAAACTGATGCCTTCCAAGCTTCCGTTCGAGCCGGTCGTGGCGACGTTCGCACGGCACGGCTATCGCAAGACCGCGATGGGCGATGTTGCTACGGCGCTCGGCGTCTCGCGCCAGCTGCTTTATAATCGGTTCGGGTCCAAACAGGCGCTCGCCGATTGGGCGCAGGCGTCGCTTATCGACGCGTCATTGTCCGCGGCGCTCGCCGCAGTCGAGCAGCCCAGCAAGACGCTCGCTGATCGCCTGGCCGACGCACTCGACCAGTGGGTTGGGCGGCATATGGATGCGCTGAACCTTTCGCCGTCTGGTGCCGATGCGGTGCCGATGTTGCGGCGCGAGTCCGACGCAATGACGCGCGCCGCCGAGCGCAGACTGATCGCGGCGATGACCGACGCGATTCGATTGAGCGGTCCTGGTGCGGCCGTCGCGCGGGCAGGCAGCATGGCGCAGGCATTGTGCTGGACCGCGCGTGGGCTCGTCCACGCGGTGCCCGATCATGCAACCTTTCGCCGCCAGATCGATCACATCCTGGGCGCGCTCGTCGCGCGCTGAGCCTGTCAGCGCGAACGGTGTTCGGTGCCGAGGCCGGCGGTGATGAACAGCGCCGTAGCCGCTCCGTCGATATCGGCGGTGTGCCAGCAGCCCGGGGGGTTGATTGCATAGTCACCCGCCGCCAGCGTAACCGCCGCTTCGCTTCCATCGGCGAATTGCTGATGCAGCGTTATTGACCCGTCGAGGCAGATCACGACTTCGTCGCCCGCAGGGTGCATTTCCCAGGCGTCCCAATTTTCGGTGAAGCGATAGGCGCTCACCAGTCGGCCTTCCTTGCCGTCGGCAGCTACGCGTTCGCCATAGGCTGCGTACCATTCCATTCCGGTCATCGGCGGCTGGACGATCGCCGTCGCGCCCAGCCCGAGGTGAAGCGGCTGGGTGAAGATGTTCGTCGGGTCCATGGGACTATTCCTTAGTCGAACAGGCTCGACACGCTCGATTCGTCGGCGATGCGCTTGATCGCCTCGCCGAGCAGCGGCGCGACGGTCAGCGCACGCACCTTCGCGCTGTCGTTGACCGCGTCGGTCGGCTGGATCGAATCGGTGATGACAAGCTCGGTCAGTTCGCTCGCATCGACGCGCGCCACCGCACCGCCCGACAGCACGCCGTGGGTGCAATAAGCGACGACGCCCTCGGCGCCGGCGTTTTTCAGCGCGGCGGCGGCGTTGCACAGGGTGCCCGCCGAATCGACGATATCGTCGATGAGCACACAGAAGCGGCCTTCGACGTCGCCGATGATGTTCATGACTTCGGATTCGCCTGCGCGCTCGCGGCGCTTGTCGACGATCGCGAGTGGCGCGTTATCGAGCCGTTTGGCGAGTGCGCGTGCGCGCACGACGCCGCCGACGTCGGGTGAAACGACCATCAGATTCTTGTCGCCGAAGCGCGCCTGGATGTCGGCGCTCATCACCGGCGCGGCGTAAAGATTGTCGGTCGGGATGTCGAAGAAGCCCTGGATCTGCCCCGCGTGCAGATCGATCGCCAGCACGCGGTCGGCGCCCGATGTAGTGATGAGGTTCGCGACGAGCTTCGCCGAAATCGGCGTGCGCGGGCCGGGTTTCCGGTCCTGCCGCGCATAGCCGAAATAGGGGATGACCGCGGTGATGCGCTTTGCCGAGGCGCGCCGCAGCGCGTCGGTGATGATCAGCAGCTCCATCAAATTGTCGTTCGCCGGGAAATTGGTGGGCTGGACGACGAACACATCCTGTCCGCGGACATTTTCGTGGATCTCGACGAATACCTCTTCGTCGGCGAAGCGGCGAACGCTGGTGTCGGTGAGCGGCAGTTCGAGATAGTCGGCGATCGCGCGCGCCAGCGGCAGATTGCTATTGCCGGAGATGAGTTTCATGGCGTGCAAGGCCCTTTCGCGGCGGATGGGATTGCGCGCCCCCTTAGCCAGCGAAGGCGCGAAGGGGAAGGGCGAAGTTGCGAGCCATTGCCCCGGCGCGGCGGGCGGAATAGAGGCTAGGGTCATGACCGACGCTCCCGCTGATACGCTCACCATCGTCCTGTCGCAGATGACGCAGGCGGTCGGCGACCTCGCTGCCAACGCCGAAGCGATGCGCAGCGTTCGCGCGCGCCACGGCGACGCCGACCTGATCGTCTATCCCGAGCTTCAGCTCATCGGTTATCCGCCCGAAGATCTGGTGCTCAAGCCCGCGCTTGCCGCTCGCGCCGCAACGCTGCTTGCCGAGCTTGCGGCGGAAACCGCCGATGGTGGACCGGCGATGCTTGTCGGTTCGGTCGAGCGCGACGGACCGCATCTCTACAATGTCGTCGCGCTCCTCGACGGCGGGCGCATCGTCGCGGTGCGGCGCAAGCATGAACTCCCCAATTACGGTACCTTCGACGAAAAGCGCGTCTTTGCACCCGGACCGCTGCCTGACGTCGTCGAATGGCGCGGGGTGAAGCTCGGCCTTCCGATCTGCGAGGACGGCTGGCTGCCGACGGTGTGCCGCCACCTCGCCGCGCAGGGCGCCGAGCTCCTCATCTCGGTCAACGGCAGCCCCTATGAGATCGACAAGGACGATCGGCGCCTCAGCCATGTCTTCGGAATTAGAGTGGCCGAAACGCGCCTGCCGCTGGCTTTCCTCAACCGGATCGGCGGGCAGGACGAACTGGTGTTCGACGGCTGCTCCTTCGTGCTCAATGCCGATGGCAGTACCGCGCACCGCCTCGCCGATTGGGAAGCCGAAGAGCGGGTGACGCATTGGGCCAAGGACGCCGACGGCCGCTGGATATGCGCGCCGGGCGTGGTCGCGGCGTGGGACGATCATCCCGCCGACATCTATCATGCGATGACGATTGCGCTGCGCGACTATGTGACGCGCAATCGATTCCCCGGCGTGGTGCTCGGCCTGTCGGGCGGCATCGATTCGGCGATCTGCGCTGCCATCGCCGCCGACGCGCTCGGTCCCGACAAGGTCTGGTGCGTGATGCTGCCGAGCCGCTTCACAAGCAAGGAAAGCCTCGACGATGCCGCCCGGTGCGCTGACATGATCGGTTGCCGCCTCGACACTATCCCGATCGTCCCCGCGGTCGAGGCGTTCGACACGATGCTGGAAGGCAGTTTCGCCGACAGGGACGTCGACATCACCGAGGAAAATGTCCAGTCGCGCATCCGCGGCGTGACGCTGATGGCGCTCAGCAACAAATTCGGGCCGATGCTGCTGACGACCGGCAACAAGAGCGAGATGAGCGTCGGCTATGCGACCATTTATGGCGATATGGCGGGCGGCTATAATCCGCTGAAGGATGCGTACAAGACGACGGTGTTTGCACTCGCCAAATGGCGCAATGCGCACGCGCCGCGCCTGTCGCGCAATCCGGTCGCCCCCGTGATGCCCGAGAGGATCATCACCAAGCCACCGAGTGCCGAGCTGCGCCCCGATCAGAAGGACGAGGACAGCCTGCCGCCCTATGAGGACCTTGACCGCATGCTCCACATGCTCGTCGAGGAAGAGGCGAGCGTCGACGATGTTGTCGCGCGATACGGCTTCGACCGCGATGCGGTTGCGCGGATCGAGCGGCTGCTCGCGATCGCCGAATATAAACGGCGCCAGGCACCGCCGGGGGTCAAGCTGTCGACGCGCAATTTCGGCCGCGACCGGCGCTATCCGATCACCCACGGATTTCGGACAGCCTGACGGCGTCATGACGAACTGGCTCACCGGACTGGGTTATGCCTTGTCGATCGTCAGCGTTGTACTGCTTGCTTGGGTCGCCTGGCCCGCGCCGGGCGAGTCGCAAACGATTGCGCTGGTCATCATCGGCGGCGGGCTATTGTCTGTCGTCGGGATGGCGATGCGCTGGGCCGCGCATGTCATCACGCAGCGCAAGATCGACGAAGTCGAGGAAGCCGACTGACGCACGGGAAAAAGCTCGCTATAGGCGCGCGCTATGACCGTCACGACCCGCTTCGCCCCTTCGCCGACCGGCAACCTGCATGTCGGCAATGTTCGCACCGCGCTTCATAACTGGATGTGGGCGCGCCGGCATGGCGGACGTTTTCTGCTGCGCATCGATGACACCGACCTCGAACGCTCGAAAGAGGAATATGTCGAGGGCATCCGCGCCGACCTTGCGTGGCTCGGGCTCGATATCGACGGCGAGGAGCGGCAGTCGGCGCGCTTCGATCTCTACGAAGCCGAATTTCAAAAGCTGAAGGCGGCGGGGCGCGTCTATGCTTGCTACGAAACGCCCGACGAGCTCGATATCCGGCGCAAGGTGCTGCTTTCGCGTGGGCTGCCGCCGGTCTATGAGCGCAAGCCCGATGGTGCGCCGGTCCCCGAAGGCGTGGCGCCGCACTGGCGCTTTCGCCTCGACCACGACGCCGCGATCGAATGGACCGACCTTGTTCGCGGACCGCAGCACTTCGAACCGAAAACCATGTCCGATCCCGTGGTGCGCCGCGCCGACGGCAGCTGGCTCTACCTGCTCCCCAGCGTGATCGACGACATTGCGATGGGCATCACCCATGTTGTCCGCGGCGAGGATCATGTGTCGAACACCGCGGCGCAGATCCAGATGTTCGAAGCGCTCGGCGCCGCGCCGCCCGCCTTCGCGCACGAAGCGCTGCTGGTGGGTACCGAGGGCAAATTGTCGAAGCGGCTCGGCTCGCTCGGGATGGACAATTTGCGCGAACAGGGGATCGAGCCGATCGCGCTCGTCGCGCTGCTCGCGCGGCTCGGGACGAGCGATCCGGTCGAGCCGGTGACACATGCCGCGCCGCTGGTCGAGAGCATCGACTTTGCGCGCTTCGGCCGAGCCCCGGCGCGTTTCAACGAGGCCGAACTTGCGCTGCTCAACCAGAAGATCCTGCACCATCTGGACTATGAGACGGTTGCCAACCGGCTGCCCGCAGGAATCGATGCAGTGCGCTGGCATGCGATTCGCCCCAATCTGATGACACTCGCCGAGGCTGCCGAATGGGTTCCGGTATTCGACGGCCCCTTCACGCCCCCGGTTCCCGACGCGGGCGACCGGCCGGTGCTCGCTGCTGCCGCCGCTGCGGCGACCGAACTCGACTGGAGCGCCGACCCGTGGCACGCACTAGGCGCGGCGGTGAAAGAGGCGACTGGCGCCAAGGGCCGCGCGTTGTTCCTGCCGTTGCGGCGTGCGCTCACCGGGCGCGATCACGGCCCCGACATGGCGGAACTGCTCCCGCTGATCGCCAAGGATGCGGCGGTCGCGCGGCTCTCTGCTCAATAGCGCCGTCGCCAAAGTTGGAGCCAGCGCCGAGAAACTTGACCAGTTTAGTTATGTTATAGTATAACTTCTCCATCTCGCCGGATGATTGCGGTCGACGCGGCGGCGGCGGGTTCTTTTGGCAAGGAGAGGTGCCATGACCCTGATTCCCCTTATCTCGGCAATTGTCGCGACGCCCGAGGCGATGACCGCGCCGGTCGGCCCTGCGGCGCCGCGCAAGCGAAGCGGTTATGATCCCGGCGCGCGCCACCGCCCGCTGGCGGCGGCGATAGCGATCGGCTTGCCTGCGGGGTTGGTGGTCGCGGTGGCGCTGTCGCCCATGGTCGTCGAGCCGGCACCCCGGACGAAGCCGATTACTGGCACGCTCATCGAATTGCCCAAACCTCCCCCGGAGCCGGAACCCCAGCCGGCGACGACGCCCCGGCAGGTCACCCCGGCGGTGACGACGGTGCCCACCCCATTGCCACCGGTCGCGCAGGTCCCGCCGGTCGTCATGGCTCCCGAGCCCTATGTTCTGCCGTCGGGGACGGGCAGCGGGCCGGTGATTGTGGACCCGCCCGCGCCGCCGCAACCGCGGCTCGTGATCGCCGAAATCGATGGGCGCTATGCAGGGGCGTTCCAGCCCGAATATCCGCCCAGCGAGCAGCGGCGCGGAATCGAGGGCGTCGCCAAAGTGCGCGTGCTGATCGGGACCGACGGGCGCGTCAAGGCGGTCGAACTTGTCAGCACCGACAGCCCAGGCTTTTTCGAGGAGACACGGCGACGCGCGCTCGCCAAATGGCGCTTCAAGCCTGCGACGCGAGGCGGCGTGGCCGAGGAAAGCTGGAAAGTGATGACCGTGCGCTTCCAGATCCGGAGCGGTTGAGGTCTTCGATAGCGCGGGCGGTTTCGTGCCGCCCGCGCGTCCTTTCGCTTGACACAAGCGCCGAATCCGGCCAATGGCGCGCGGATAAATGGGGGCGGCGCGGTAGTCGCGCGGCCCTCTTGCTTTTCAAACCAACCGCCGGGGCCCACAGTCCCGCCGCATGCGCCAGGCAACCGGCGGATGTGCAGATTTTTCGAGGAACAGGGCCATGGCCAAGCCGACGACCGTCAAGATCAAGCTGGTGAGCACCGCCGACACGGGCTTTTTCTATGTCACCAAGAAGAACCCGCGCACGATGACCGAGAAGATGTCGGTGCGCAAATATGATCCGCGTGCACGCAAGCATGTCGAGTTCAAGGAAGCCAAGATCAAGTGACGCATTGGTCCGTTCAGCATCGCTGAACGGCTAGCGATGCATCCTCCCCGCGAAGGCGGGGTCCAGAAGGGCGGCCTTGCGCCGCCCTTTTTCGTATGTGGCGGATGGCGGCTTTGGGGTAGGAAGCGGCCGTAAATCCTCCCTGTGGCGAAGCCATGGGGAGGGGTGGAGGGGCCGCGACGTTGCGCCATTAGCCCCTCCGTCAGCCCTTCGGGCTGCCACCACCCCATGCCTGCGGCACAGGGAGGATCTGATGGCCGCGATTGGTCGGAAGCCCGACTTACGCGAACGCCCCCACGCTTTCGATGAATTTGATCACCGAAATGGGCTTGGACACGTAGGCTTCGGCACCCGCGGCGCGGATCTGTTCCTCGTCGCCTTTCCCCGCATAGGCGGTCACCGCCATGATCGGCACGGCCTTAAGCGCATCATCGGCCTTCATCTGCTTGATGAGGTCGAGCCCGCTGACGTGCGGCAGCTGGATGTCCATGATGATGAGGTCGGGCGCAACTTCGCGGGCGCGGGCGACGGCATCGCGGCCATCGCGGACCGGGTGCGCGCGATAGCCATGGGCGTCGAGCAGGTCGCAGAAGAGCCGAAGGTTCAGCTCATTATCCTCGACGACCAATATGGTCTTGCCCATGCCGCTTCCGTTTCCCACCTTGCGTAAGCGGCCGGTCTAGGCGAATCGGCCGCGCGACTCAATTGCCTCGCGGCGAAGGGAAATTTCGGGTGCGCGACGAAGATGCGGCGATAGCGCTGGGCGCGCTCGGGTGGATATTGGCCGACGAGCCGCGCGCTGAGCGATTGCTCGGCATGACGGGATTGACCCCAGACGGGCTGCGCGCAACGCTGGGCGAGCGCGCAACACTCGCCGCGATACTGGGGTTTCTGGTCGCGCACGAACCCGATCTGGTCGCCTGCGCCGACGCACTCGGCCTCGAACCGCAGATAATTGCCGCCGCCGCGCAGCGGCTCGAAGGAAACCAAAGGATGGATGCATGACCCGCCCGCTCGTCATTACCGATTGCGACGAGGTGCTGATGCACATGGTCGTCCCCTTTGCCGAATGGGTCGACGCCGAACATGGCGTGATCTTTCGCATCGAAGATGCGAGCTTCGCGGGGGCGCTCAAGCGCAAGGAGTGCGGAACGCCGCTCGAGGCGGCCGAGGTCTGGCCATTGCTCGACGGTTTTTTCCGCACCGAAATGGGGCGCCAATATCCGATTGCCGGCGCGCTCGAAGCGATGGCGGCGATCGGCGCGCAGGCCGATATCGTCGTGCTCACCAATGTCGGCCCCGATCATCAGCAGCGCCGCGCCGACCAGCTCGCCGCGCTCGGTCTTGACGCGCCGGTGATCGGCAGCCGCGGCGGCAAGGGCGAACCCGTTGCGCGGCTGATTGCCGAACGCGAGCCGCCGGTCGCGATCTTCATCGACGACATTGCCAATCATCACCGCTCGGTTGCGGACGAAGCGCCGGGCGTGTGGCGCCTGCACATGGTCGGCGAACCGGCGATTGCGGACAAGATTGTCGCTGCATCGCACGCGCATGCGCGTATCGACGACTGGACAGCGGCGCGCGACTGGATATTGGCGCGGATCGCCGAGGGCGTTCGCGCGCCCGAACCCGCACTGGCTTGAACAAGAAGGATCGACCCCATGGATATTGCCGCCAAGCTCGCCGAACTCGGCCTCGAACTCCCCAAGCCTGCGGCCCCGGTCGCGGCCTATGTCCCCACCGTCGAGGCGGGTGGGCTCCTGCACATCAGCGGACAACTGCCGTTCCGTGACGGGCAGGTCGTTACCGGCCGGCTCGGCACCGACATGGACGAGGCGACCGGTTATGACGCCGCACGCCGCTGCGCTCTGATGCTTGTCGCGCAGATCGGCCAGGCGCTCGGCGGCGACTGGTCGCGCGTCGATAAGATCGTCAAGCTCGGAGTCTTCGTGAACAGCGACCCGGCCTTCACCCAACAGCCCAAGGTTGCGAACGGCGCGTCGGAACTGATGGAACAATTGTTCGGCGATACCGGGCGCCATGCGCGCAGCGCGGTCGGCGTCGCGGCGCTCCCGCTCGGCGCAGCGGTCGAAGTCGATGCCATCGTTGCGGTGAAAGCCGCCTAGCGCCGGTGGCCGAAGCCGACCCGCCAGCCCGGACGATCTCGCTCGGCACGGGCATCGGAACCGTCGAAGGCGCGGCGTGGGACGCGCTGCACGACGGCGGCAACCCCTTCGTCGGGCACGATTTTCTGACGCTGCTCGAGGAATCGGGCAGCGTCGGGGCAGGCACCGGCTGGCAACCTGCGCCGCTGCTTGTCGAGGATGACCGAGGCACGCTCGTTGCCGCTGCGCCCGCCTACCTCAAGTCGCACAGCCAGGGCGAATATGTGTTCGATCATGGCTGGGCCGACGCCTGGGCGCGCGCGGGCGGGGATTATTATCCGAAGCTCCAGCTCGCTGTGCCCTTCACCCCTGTACCGGGGCCGCGACTGCTCGCATGCGACCGCGGCGACGCGATGCTGTTGATCCGCGCAGCAGAGGCGGTGGTGCGGCAGAACGGGCTGTCGTCGGCGCACGCGACCTTTGTCGCTCCCGAGCAGATGGAGTTGTTCGAGGAGGCGGGTTGGCTCGTTCGCCGCGACATCCAGTTTCATTTCGCCAACCGCGGTTACACATCGTTCGACGACTTTCTCGGCACGCTGACATCGGCGAAGCGCAAGCAACTCCGCAAGGAACGCGCGCGCGCCGTCGAAAGACTACGCGTCGAGGAACTGACCGGCGATGCGATCCGCGCCGAGCATTGGGACGCGATGTGGCTTTTCTATCAGGACACGGGCGCGCGCAAATGGGGGCATCCTTATCTGACGCGCGCGGCGTTCGACCTGATGGGCGCGCGCATGGCCGACCGCGTCATCCTGCTGATCGCTTATGACGATGACCGGCCGGTCGCGGGTGCGATGCATCTTGTGGGCAGCGATACGCTGTACGGGCGCTATTGGGGATGCCTAGCCGACGTCCCCTATTTGCACTTCGAGCTTTGCTATTATCGCGCGATCGATATTGCGATCGGGCGCGGGCTATCGTGGGTCGAGGCGGGTGCGCAGGGCGGGCACAAGCTGGCGCGCGGCTATGGCCCCGTTGCGACCTGGTCAGCGCATTTCATCGCCGATCCGGGCTTTCGCCGCGCCGTCGCGGATTTTCTGGAGCGCGAGCGGCAGGTCGAAGAGCAGGAATTGGATTGGCTCGAAGGCCAGATGCCGTTCAGGCGGAAGGATTAGGCCGCGAAACGCCGACTATCCGGACGCCGCGCGGTTTCGTCGAGCCATGCGCGCGCCTGCCGCTGCGCCTCGGCGATCTCGTCGCGGCTCATCTCGTCGGACAGGTCGGCGCGGCAGCGCTGGCCTTCCTTGTTGCCGCCGAGCGCGGCGAGGTTGAACCATTTATGCGCCTGGATCAGGTCGACGTCGACGCCGCCGGTGCCCGTCGAAAAGGCGATGCCGAGATCGAAATAAGCGTTGGCATCGCCGCGTGCCGCATCGAGCAGTCGGCTTTCGATCAGATATTGAGCGGACTTCAGACTGTTGGCCATGAATACCCCCTGTCATTTCCCCCCACAGGAAACTTCGAGGTCGAACCTTGCGGTTTATGGTCAACAAAGCGTTAACAGCGACCACAGTTTTTCGTGGATAAACGGCAATTCTATTGAAAAACCGTGTTTTTTGTTGCGTATCAACCGACGGGATAATTGTCGATCAGGCGTGTCTTCCCGATTCGCGCGGCGGCGAGCAGACGGGCGGGCGGGCGCCATTCGAACAGCCGTTCGAGGCTGCCGGCATCGGCGAGCGCCACATAATCGACGCGGTCGAACCCGCCCGCAACGATGGCCGCTTCGGCCTCGGTGAGGGCTTCCCTGACGCTCGCGCCGCCGGCGATCGCGTCCGCCGTCGCGGCGAGCGTTTTGGGAAAGACCGCCGCAAGCTTGCGCTCTTCCGCTGTCAGATAGGCGTTGCGCGACGACAGCGCGAGTCCGTCGGTGTCGCGCGCAATCGGCGCACCCAGGATCTCGACACCAAGGTCGAGGTCGCGCGCCATCCGGCGGATGATGGCAAGCTGTTGCCAATCCTTCTCGCCGAAAATCGCGATGTCGGGACGTACCTGGTTGAACAGTTTGGCGACAACCGTTGCGACCCCGTCGAAATGGCCGGGACGCGCAGTACCGCAATAGTCACTGCCGAGTTCGGCGACCTCGATATGGGTGCTGTGCCCTTCGGGGTACATGGTGCCGACATCGGGTGCCCACAGCAGGCTGACCCCCGCTTCGACCAGCATCGCGGCATCGCGCGCTTCGTCGCGTGGATAGGCGGCATAATCCTCGTTGGGACCGAATTGCGTTGGATTGACGAAGATCGAGGCGACGACATGGTCGGCGACGCGTTTGCCCATGCGCACGAGCGACAGATGTCCCTCGTGGAGCGCGCCCATCGTGGGCACGAGCGCGACGCTCTTGCCGCCCTGCCCCAGCGCGGCGACCGCGCGATGAAGCGTGGCGATGTCACGGATGATTTGCACGCTTGCCCGCCCTCCGATATTGGCGGCGTTGAAACGCCAACCCGTGCGGCCGCCATGCCGCGCCAGCAGGAAATTCGCAACGGTCATGACGACGCCCGCCCCCCACCGGATCATCTTTGCGAATGAAAAGGGCGGGACGGGCAAGTCGACCTGCGCCGTGCATTTCGCGGTTGCGCTCGCAAGTCAGGGCTGGCGCGTCGCGGGCATCGACCTCGACCCGCGCCAGCGCACGTTTCACCGCTATCTCGAGAATCGCGAAAACACGGCGAAGCGGCGCGACATCATTCTGCCGACGCCGCGCTTCGAGGTGTTCGAGGGGACGACGATCGAGGAACTCGACGCCCAGGTCGCGCGCCTCAGCGAGGGCGCCGACTATTTCATCGCCGACACGCCCGGACGCGACGACGTCTTCGCGCGTCACCTTGCGACGAGCGCCGATACGCTGATCACTCCGATCAACGACAGCTTCATCGACTTCGATCTGATCGGGCAGGTCGATCCGGAAAATTTCCAAGTCACGAGACCCAGCTTCTATTCGGAACTCATCTGGGACACGCGCAAGGCGCGCGCGAAAACCGACGGGCGGACGATCGACTGGATCATATTGCGCAACCGCCTCCAGCACGTCGACGCGCACAATATGCGGCGCGTCGGCGAGGCGCTGAACCAGCTGTCGCGCCGCGTCGGCTTTCGCGTCATCCCGGGACTCGGCGAGCGCGTCATCTACCGCGAGCTGTTCCCGGCGGGGCTGACCCTGCTCGACAAGGCGCATCTTGGCGGGATGGGCATCGGCCATGTCGTCGCGCGGCAGGAATTGCGCGAGGCGATGGGGGGATTGAACCTTCCCGCGCGCGAACGGTTCCATCCCGACGGCGACCTATTCGCCGCGGCCTGACCAGAATTCTCCGGGGAGTGACAATGACCCATGTTTTCGATCCGACGATGCTGCGCGAATATGATATTCGCGGTGTCGTCGGCGACACTTTGTCGGATGCCGACGCCTATGCAATCGGGCGCAGCTTCGCGACGTTGGTCATGCGCGCGGGCGGTCGGCGCATCGCGGTGGGCTATGATGGGCGGCTATCGTCGCCGATGCTCGCCGAGGCGCTGGTGCGCGGGATCAACGATGCGGGCGTCGACGCGCTGAATGTCGGGCTCGGGCCGACGCCGATGCTCTATTATGCCGCGTCAACGCAGGATGTTGACGGCGGCATACAGATAACCGGCAGCCACAACCCCCCCGACTATAATGGGTTCAAGATGGTGCTGCAGGGGCGGCCCTTTTTCGGCGCCGACATCCAGCGGATCGGGACGATTGCTGCGGCGGGCGACTGGGAGAGCGGCGAAGGCGCGGTGGAGCGCATCGACATCGTCGACGCCTATGTCGACCGGCTTGTCGAAGGATTCGCCGGCGGCGCCTTCCGTATCGGTTGGGACGCAGGGAATGGCGCTGCGGGCACAGTCATCGAAAAGCTCACCGCGCGCCTTCCGGGCGAGCATCATCTGCTCTTTACCGACATTGACGGGCAGTTTCCGAACCACCATCCCGATCCCACCGAAGAGAAGAATCTGGCGGATCTTCGGAAACTGGTCGCGGAGAAGAGCCTCGATTTCGGCGTCGCATTCGATGGAGACGGCGACCGCATCGGCGCGATCGACGGGCAGGGTCGCGTGATCTGGGGCGATCAGCTGCTGCAAATCTATGCCGCCGCGCTGCTACATGAGCATCCCGGCGCGACGGTGATTGCCGATGTGAAGGCCAGCCAGGCGCTCTTCGACCGCGTCGCCGAACTGGGCGGCGTCCCCTTGATGTGGAAGACGGGGCACAGCCTGATCAAGGCGAAGATGAAGGAGACCGGCAGCCCGCTGGCGGGCGAGATGAGCGGTCATATCTTCTTCGCCGACCGCTATTTCGGTTTCGACGATGCTCCCTATGCTGCGGTACGGCTGATCGAGGCGGCGACGAAACTGGGGCAGAGCGTGACCGAGTTGCGCGGTGGGATGCCGCCGATGGTCAACACACCCGAAATGCGCTTTCAGGTCGACGAGTCGCGCAAATTTGCCATTGTGGACGAAGTTCTCGACCGCCTTGCGGCTTCGGGCGCGCAAGTCGACCGCACCGACGGCGCGCGTGTGAAGACCGACGACGGCTGGTGGTTGCTCCGCGCGTCGAACACGCAGGACGTACTCGTCGCGCGCGCCGAGGCGCAGGACGAAGCCGCGCTCGAGCGGCTGATTGCGGCAATTGATGAGCAACTCGCACAGTCGGGGGTGGTGCGCGGGCCGCAGGCGGCACACTGACACCCGCATCCATCGCCAACCGGGGCGACCAAAAGCCCGCCTGCAAAAATCCTGCCAGATTGACGCTGACGGCCCGCGTCGGGTAACGCGGCGTCATGACTGACGAAACTGCCCCCGCGACGCTCGTCGCCGACGATCATGGCGTTGCCGAACATACGGCGCACGCGCAGCAGGATGCCGCGTCGGGCAACGGCCTTGCCGTTATTTCGATTGCCAAAAGCTATGACAAGCGCGTCGTCCTGTCCGACGTGTCGCTTTCGGTTGCGAAGGGCGAGGTCGTCGGCCTGCTCGGCCCCAACGGTGCGGGCAAGACGACCTGTTTTTATTCGATCATGGGGCTGGTGAAGCCCGACGCCGGACGCATCATGCTCGATGGTTCCGACATTACGGCGCTTCCGATGTATCGCCGGGCGATCCTCGGCCTGGGCTATCTTCCCCAGGAAACCTCGATCTTTCGCGGTATGACGGTGGCGCAGAATATCGAGGCGGTGCTCGAACTCGCCGAGCCCGACAAGGTCGCGCGCGAACGGCGGCTCGAGGAGCTGCTCGACGAATTCGGGCTGACGCGGCTGCGCGATGCTGCGGCGATGGCGCTGTCGGGCGGTGAACGGCGCCGCGCAGAGATTGCGCGCGCGCTCGCCGCAAACCCGTCGATCATCCTGCTCGACGAACCTTTTGCCGGTATCGACCCACTTTCGATCAGCGACATCCGCGACCTTGTCGCCGATTTGAAGACGCGCGGCATCGGTGTCCTCATCACCGACCATAATGTCCGCGAAACGCTCGATCTCGTCGACCGTGCATGCATCATCTATGACGGCAAAGTGCTGCTCGCCGGGTCGCCCGCCGAGCTCGTCGCCGACCCCGAGGTGCGCCGCCTCTATCTCGGCGAGGGCTTTTCGCTTTGAGCATGCTGTGAGGTCATAATTCTCATGGCGTTGGGTCCGCGCCTCGATCTCCGCCAGTCGCAATCGCTGGTGATGACGCCGCAGCTGCAGCAGGCGATCAAGCTGCTCGCGCTGTCGAACCTCGAACTCGAAGCCTATCTCGCCGAAGCGCTCGAAGGCAATCCGCTGCTTGATGCGGCATCAGGTGATAGCGATGCCTCCCCCGACGAAGCGGTTGAAGAGGCCCTGCCTCCCGTAATCGAAGCCCCCGAAACCGACGCGGCGCTCGAATCCGCCGCCGGGACCGCTGACGATCTTGATGTCGATTTCGGCGCCGAACAATTCCATCATGACAGCGTCAGCGACAGCGTCGGCCTTTCGGGCGGCGACGGTGAGGGGATCGACTTCGACAGTTTCGCGGGCGCCGACGAAACGCTCCACGAACATCTTCTCGCGCAAGTTGGCGAGCATTTTTCCGGCATCGAGGCGATGGTCGCCGAACAGATCGTCGCGCTGATAGACGAGGCTGGCTATTTGCGTGCCGACCTGACCGAGCTCGCGCAGCGGCTCGGCGTCCCGCTTGCACTCATCGAGGCGGTGCTCGCCGGCGTGCAGACCTTTGACCCGTCGGGCGTCGGCGCGCGCGACCTCTCTGAATGTATCGCGATCCAGGCGCGCGAGGCCGACCGCTACGACCCGGCGATGGCGTGCATGATCGCGCACCTCGACCTGGTCGCCAAGGGCGCCTTCCCGCAGCTCAAGCGCATCTGCGGCGTCGATGACGAGGATATTGTCGACATGATCCGCGAACTTCGCGGCTATGATCCCAAGCCGGGACTGCGTTTCGGCGGCACCCCGGCGCAGGCGGTCGTCCCCGACCTGTTCGTGCGCCAGACGGCAAAGGGCTGGGCGGTCGAGGTGAACAGCGGGACGCTGCCGCGTCTGCTCGTAAACCGCCGCTATTATACCGAACTTGCGAAGGGCGCGGCGGCGAAGAGCAAGGCATGGCTGTCCGAACAGCTTGCGGGTGCCAACTGGCTCGTGCGCGCGCTCGATCAGCGCCAGCGCACGATCGTCAAGGTCGCGAGCGCGATCGTCAAGCAGCAGGAGGGATTCTTCCTCCACGGCGTCGCGCACATGCGCCCGCTCACGCTGAGGCAGGTCGCCGAGGAAATCGGGATGCACGAATCGACCGTCAGCCGCGTCACGAGCAATAAATATCTGTCGTGCGCGCGCGGGCTGTTCGAGCTCAAATATTTCTTCTCCTCGGGCATATCGGCGACCGACGGCGACGGCGCGGTGTCGGCCGAGGCGGTCAAGAGCCGGATCAAGGCGCTGATCGACGCCGAGGACCCGAAGGCGATCCTCTCCGACGAGGCGATCGCGCAGAAACTGTCGGCCGAGGGGCACGACATCGCACGGCGCACCGTGGTCAAATATCGCGAATCGATGGGCTATGGTTCGTCGGTCCAGCGGCGGCGGCAGAAAGCGCTGGCGGGATAGGCGCACGCGCCTCCCGCTAACCTTATTCTAACCACTTGCGGGCTAGCTTTTCGGCCAAAGGAGCCGACAAGCCGTGCCCTCTGCGCCCCATCGCCATTCGCCGCGTCCCTTTGCCGTGCTCGTCACCGGTGGTGCGGGCTATATCGGCAGCCACGCCGTTCTGGCTCTGCTCGATGCCGGTTGGCGCGTCGTCGTGCTCGACAATCTGGTCACGGGCTTCCGCTGGGCGGTGCCCACCGGTGCCGTCTTCGTCGAGGGGGATGTCGGCGACGAACGGCTTGTCGCGCGGGTGCTTGCCGAGCATCCGATCGGCGCGATCATGCATTTCGCGGGATCGGTCGTGGTGCCCGAATCGGTCGCCGACCCGCTCAAATATTATGACAACAACAGCGCGCGCAGCCGGTCGTTGATCGCGGCTGCAGTGTTCGCCGGGGTGCGCCACTTCATCTTTTCCTCGACCGCGGCGACCTACGGTATCCCCGACGCGATCCCGGTGCGCGAGGACGCGCCGCAACGTCCGATCAACCCCTATGGCATGTCGAAACTGATGACCGAGGCGATGCTCGCCGACGTCGCTGCGGCGCATGACTTCAACTATTGCGCGCTGCGCTATTTCAACGTCGCGGGCGCCGATCCGCACGCACGCAGCGGCCAGTCGACCGTCGGTGCCACGCATCTGATCAAGGTAGCGGTCGAAGCGGCGCTCGGCCGCCGCCGCCATGTCGACATTTTCGGGACCGATTTCGCAACGCCCGACGGAACGGGGGTGCGCGACTATATCCACGTCAGCGACCTCGCCGCCGCGCATCTGCTCGCGCTCGACGCGCTGATCGCCGAACCGGCGAAGAGCCACCGGCTCAACGCGGGATATGGGCGCGGCTTTTCGGTGCGCGAAGTGCTTGACGCGGTCGATCGCGCGACGGGCCGCCCAGTCGAGCGCCGCATCGTCGGGCGCCGCCCGGGCGACCCCGATGCGCTCGTCGCCGACAACAGCGCGATTCGCGCGGCGCTCGGCTGGGCACCGCTCTATGCCGACCTCGACACGATCGTTGCGCATGCGCTGGCGTGGGAACGCGCGCTCGCCGAAAGGCGGCTCGCTGCCTGAAATTGCGTGCGTTCCCGGTTGACTTTCGACCCGCTTCGCCATAGGTGCGCCGCTTCGCGTGCAACGCCAGAGTTTTTACGGACAAGAGCAATGAAGATTCGCAACAGCCTGAAGTCGCTGAAGGACCGCCACCGGGACAACCGCGTGATCCGCCGCCGCGGCCGGACCTATGTGATCAACAAGACCAACCGCCGTTTCAAGGCGCGCCAGGGCTGACCAGCCCTGCCGGGGCCTATGTCCCGCGCGCTATTGCAAGCCAGCGTGACGCCGTCGGATGATTCCGGCGGCGCTTTCGCGCGTGTGGAGTGCCCATGATTCGCCGATGCGTGATCTTTGACGTTGGCCGCGTTCTTTTCGACTGGGACCTGCGCCATTTGTTCGCGAAGCTGATCAACGACCGCGACGAGCTCGAATGGTTCGTGACCAACGTCGTCACGCCCGAATGGCATTTCCAGCACGATGCCGGCCGCCCGCTCGCCGAGATGCTGCCCGAGCGCAAGGCGGAGTTCCCCGAACATGCCGCGCTCATCGATGCCTATGCGGCGCGCTTCAACGAGACGATTCCGGGCCCGGTGCCCGGCAGTCTCGAACTGGTCGAGCGCCTCGACGCCGCGGGCGTGCCACTCTTCGCCATCACCAACTTCGGCCATGAATTCTGGGAGGGTTTCCGGCCGACCCAGCCGGTGTTCGATCGCTTTCGGGACATCATCGTGTCGGGCACCGAAAGGCTGATGAAGCCCGAACCCGCCATCTTTCGCCTCGCGATCGACCGATTCGGCATCGACCCCGCAGGCGCGTTGTTCGTCGACGATGTGGCGAAGAACGTCGCGGGCGCCGAGTCGGTGGGCATCGCAGGACATGTTTTCGTCGATGCGACGACGTTGGAGCGCGAACTGGTGGCGCGCGGCTGTCTCTCTCGATAGCGATGTCGTCCCAGCTTTCGCCGGGATCACCAGAGCAGATTACTTCTCCACCTCCAGCTGCGTCAGCACGAAGGCGTATTCTTCGGCATCCTCGTGGAGCGCGCCCCAGCGGCCCGATTTGCCAGCGTGGCCCGCGCCCATGTTGGTGCGCAGGAGAAGGAGTGCGTCATTAGTGCGCGTCGCGCGGAGCTTGGCGACCCATTTGGCGGGCTCCCAATAGGTGACGCGCGGGTCGTTGAGCCCCGCCGACACCAACATCGGCGGATAGGCCTTTGCCGTCACATTGTCATAGGGGCTGTACCCCAGCATATAATCGAACGCCGCCTTGTCGGTGATCGGATTGCCCCATTCAGGCCATTCGCCGGGGGTGAGCGGCAAATCCTCGTCGATCATCGTGTTGATGACGTCGACGAAGGGCACGCCTGCGAGCACCGCGCCCCACAATTCGGGTGCCTCGTTATAGACGACGCCCATTACCTGTCCGCCCGCCGAGCGGCCCTCGATCGAAATCTTGCCCGCGCTCGTATATTTCTTGGCGATCAGGCCCTTTGCGACGTCGATGAAATCGTTGAACGTGTTCGTGCGCTCGGTTGTCTTGCCCGCAAGATACCAGGCGCGCCCCATGTCGTCGCCGCCGCGGACATGCGCGATGGCATAGATCATACCGCGATCGACGAGGCTGAGTCGCGTCGTCGAAAAGCCCGGCGGGACGCGATAGCCGTAGGAGCCATAGGCATAGAGGTGCATCGGCGCGCTGCCGTCGAGCTTCGTACCCTTCTTGTAGACGAGCGAGGCGGGAATCATCGTCTTGCCGTCACGGCTCGGAAGATTCACCCATTCGGTAATATATTGTGACGAATCGTAACCGGAAGGGATTTCCTGCACCTTCAGCGTTTCGAGCGTCCCGCTGGCCAGATCATAGTCATAGACGGTGTCGGGGGTGACCATCGATTCATAGTCGAGGCGCAGCTTGTCCTGATGATATTCGGGATTGTCGCCGAGGCCGGCGACATAGGTCGCCTCGGGAAACTTGATCCGGCCGGGAGTCAACGGCGCGTCATATTTGCGGACATCGACCTGATCGAGCCCGTCCTCGCGCGCCTCCAGCACGAAATAGTCGCGGAAGATCGACAGGCCGGTGATGTAGCTGTGGTCCGATCCGGGGATCAGCGTTTTCCATTCGCCAGGCTTGTCGATGCTCGCGGTCGCGACGCGGAAATTGGGATGTTCGTCGTTGGTGTGGATATAAAGAATGTCCTCGCGCTCATCGACGCTGTATTCGCGGCCCTTCTGGCGCGGCGCGACGAGCAGCGGCTTGGCCTCCGGATTGTCGGCGGGGAGCAGATAGACCTCGCTCGTCTCGTTATCGCCCGTCGCGATCACGATATAATTGTCGGCGGCGGTCTTGCCGATGCCGACGCCGAAACCGATGTCGGCCTCCTTGTAGAGCAGCCTGTCCTCGGCAACCGGCGTGCCGAGCTTGTGAAGCCGGACATTGTCGGTGCGCCAATTCTCGTTCGCGAGGCCATAGAGGATCGCGTCGTTGTTCGCCGTCCAGACGAGCGACGAGAGCGTGCCGGGGATGGTATCGGGCAGGAGTTCGCCCGTCTCGAGGTCGCGGATGCGCGCCTCGAATCGTTCGGAGCCATTGTCGTCGAACGAATAGGCCATCAGCTTGCCGTTCGGGCTGACCGACAGTTCGGCGAGGCGGAAATATTCCTTGCCTTCGGCCATCGCGACTTCGTCGAGGATCAGCTGCGCCTCGCCGCCCCCCGCTGCCGGCTTGCGATACCATTTCTTATATTCGGCGCCTTCCTCATATTCGACCCAATAGAGCCAGTCGCCGTCCTTTTGCGGCACGCTGGCATCGGCTTCCTTGATGCGGCCCTTCATTTCCTGGAACAAGGTTTCGACAAGGTCCGCATGCGGCTTCATTGCAGCATCGAAATAGGCATTCTCGGCCTTCACATAGGCAAGGATGTCCTCGTCATCGATCGTGGGATAGCTTTGGTCGCGCAGCCAGTGCCATGGGTCCGACAGCGTCCTCCCGTGCAATGTCACCTCGCGCGGGCGTTGTTCGGCAATCGGGGCAGGCGGCAGGTCGTTGTGGGTCAATGCGGCGTCTTTCTGTTCTGCAAAAGCATCGGCGGGCGCGACGAGCGGGGTGGCAATTGCTGCCAGAAACATCCAAATAGCGCGCATCGACAAAACTCCCGCGGCGCCGCCCGGTTGGGCGGGAAGGCTGCGATGTAGGAACAAGGAAGCACCGATGTCCAGCCCTGTCACCGGCCCCGATTATGCCGACCGTCTCGCCCGCCTGCGCGCCGAACTCGCGGCGCGCGGTCTCTCCGGTTTCGTCGTGCCGATCAGCGACGAACATATGAGCGAATATGTTGGCGCATACGCCCAGCGCATGGCGTGGCTGACCGGCTTCGGCGGCTCGGCGGGAACCGCAGCGGTGCTGCCCGAAAAGGCCGCAGTGTTCGTCGACGGGCGCTACACGGTGCAGGTGCGCGATCAGGTCGACGGCGCGCTTTACGACTATGTCGGCGTGCCGCAATCGAGCGTCGCGGAATGGCTCGGCACGAACGTCAAGGCGGGGCAGAAGGTCGGCTATGACCCGTGGCTCCATGCGATCGACTGGGCTCGCTCGCTCGAGCGTGCGCTCGCGGCGAAGGGAGCCGAACTGGTCGCCGTCGACACCAATCCGGTCGATGCCGCATGGACCGATCAGCCCGCGCCGAGCGCCGCGCCGGTATCGGTGTACGACGCCGAGCGCGCGGGCCAGTCGGCGGCCGACAAGCGCACGATCATCGCCGACTGGCTGAAGGCGAACAACCTCGACACGACGGTGATGACCGCGCTCGATTCGGTTGCATGGACCTTCAACATCCGGGGCGAGGACGTCAGCCATACGCCGGTCGGTCTTGCCTTCGCATTGCTCCACGCCGATGCGACCGCCGACCTGTTCATCGCGCCCGAAAAGGTCAGCGACGCGGTGCGCGCGCATCTGGGGAACAGCGTGCGCATCCACGATCGCGATGCGTTCGAGGGAGCGCTTGCGGACCTCGCCGGCCAGAAGGTCGCGGTCGACCCCGACCGCGCCGTCGCCGCAATCTTCACCGCGCTCGAACGTGCGGGCGCGAAAATCGAGCGGCACCGCGATCCAGCCGTGCTACCGAAGGCGATCAAGAACGACACCGAACTCGCGGGCACCCGCGCCGCGCACGTTCGCGACGGCGCCGCGGTCGCGCGCTTTCTCAAATGGATGCAGGAAATCGCGCCGCAGGGCGGGCTCGACGAACTCGGCGCCGCGGCAAAGCTCCGCGCCTTTCGCGAAGAGAGCGGCGTTCTGCGCGACCTGTCGTTCGACACCATCTCGGCTGTCGGCCCCAACGGCGCTCTGCCGCACTACAAGGTCGACGAAACGACCAATCGCGCGATCGAGACAGGCACGCTCTATCTTGTCGATTCGGGCGGCCAGTATGACGACGGCACCACCGACATCACGCGCACGATCGCAATCGGGACTCCGACCGCCGAGATGCGCCGCCGCTTCACCCAGGTGCTGAAGGGCCACATCGCGCTTGCGACCGCGCGCTTCCCGAAGGGAACGCGCGGCAGCCAGCTCGACATCCTTGCGCGCCAATATCTGTGGGCCGACGGGGTCGATTATGCGCACGGCACCGGCCATGGGGTCGGAACCTATCTTGCCGTTCACGAAGGGCCACAGCGCATCGCCAAGCCCGCCGGCGGGCAGGCGGGGACCGAGGAGCCACTACACGCGGGGATGATCCTGTCTAACGAGCCAGGCTATTACAAGGCGGGGCATTTCGGCATTCGCATCGAGAATCTGGTCGTCGTCGTGCCGCAGGCGATCGACGGCGCCGAAGAGGAGATGCTGGGGTTCGAAACGATCACCTTTGCGCCGATCGCGCGCGACCTGATCGACCCTGCGCTGTTGTCACCCGCCGAAGCCGACTGGCTCGACGACTATCATGCATCGGTGCTTGCGAAACTCGGACCGGCGATGGACGGCGCCGATCGCGCCTGGCTCGAAGCCGCGTGCGCACCGATTGCGCGCGCGCCGTCGGCGCTCGCGGCCTGAGGCGGCGATGGGCAGCAGCGACCGGTCGGCCGTCCCGCTCGAGGATTTTCGCGTGCGCGAGACGGTGCGCGTACGCTTTAACGAGATCGACGGGCAGAATATCGTCTTCAACGGAAATTATTTGATTTACGCCGATGTCGGTGTGACCGAATATTTCCGTGCGCTCGGCGAGGGGCAGCCGGGACCCTATTTTCACCAATATGGTACAGATATCCGCGAGACGCACTGCGAAATTGATTATCACGCCCCGGCACGGCTCGACGAGCTCATCACCATTGCGGCGCGCATAAGCCATTTCGGCCGGACCAGCTTCACGCTTCACTGCGCCATATTTCGCGGCGAGGAACGGCTGACCGACATCGAGATCGTCTATGCCCATGTCGATCTCGACACCGGGAAAGCGACAGCTTTGCCGGGAAGCTTCATCGCTGAAGTGCGCCGTTTCGAAAGGCGCATGCCGCTTCAAGCCTGATTCGCCGGGCGAATCGTCACTCAACCAAAAAAGTCGAAAAAAAGGGCCGCCCGAAGGCGGCCCGTAAAAGTTTTGGGAGAGGATGCCTAAAAGGCAAGTGTGATATTGCAGTGCACAATGAATTTCGCAACTGCGAAAAAAGCATCCGCGATTGCAGTTTTTGCAATCGTGAAAACGGTTGCTGTTGCCCGATGCAATCGCCGCTTCCGCTCGCAATATGCCGCGCGATGCCTTAAATCGGACCCATGAGCATGTTCAGCAAGGTCGACATCGGCGGCGGCCTGTCCGATTTCTGGGATTATATCCGCGAACCGCGGCCGCACCGCTGGACTGCGTGGGGTGTCGCACTCGTCCTTCCGGTCGTCGTCTTCTATGGCTTTTCGGAGCATTTGATCCCCTATGACCCGCCGCAACGGCAAATCATCTATTTCGAGAATTGGACCACGAACCGCAGCGCCGCCGAAGTGCGCGCTGACTGGATTGACCGCGCGAAGGAAACGACAGCGCGCAACGCGAAAAAGCGCGCCGAATATCAGCGCTTCGCCGATAGCCTGGGGATCGAATATGATTCGGCCGAAGCCGACGAGGTAACGCGCGACACTATCGGCGAGGAGGCCGCCGAGGCCGCCAAACGCCGCCCCGAGCCGCCGAAGCGTTCAACGCTCGCCGAGCGCGCGGCGCGCGGCGCGGCACCATCGCAGGACCGCTGACGCGAATGGCGCATAGCCGGGCTGACTGGATGGCCACCGCCACCGCGCTGTCGCAGCGCGCCTATGGGCTATCAGCCCCCAATCCCAACGTGGGCTGCATCCTTGTCGCGGAAGGCAAAACTGTCGGCCGCGGCTGGACGCAGCCCGCCGGCCGTCCGCACGCCGAAGCGATGGCGCTCGCCGCGGCCGGTGCGCGCGCGCGCGGTGCGACCGCCTATGTCACGCTCGAACCTTGTGCGCACGCGAGTCCGCGTGGTCCCTGTTGCGCCGACGCGTTGATCGACGCGGGCGTCGCGCGCGTCGTTGTCGCACTGCAGGATCCCGACCCGCGCACCGACGGACGCGGCATTGCAAGGCTGCGCGAGGCTGGCGTCGAGGTCGATACCGGCGTCGGTGCCGACGCTGCGCGCGCCGCGATGGCCCCGTGGTGGTCACGCGCTACGCGCGGCCGGCCGTTCGTCACGCTCAAGCTCGCGACATCGCTTGACGGTTGCATCGCGCGCGCCGACGGGACGAGCCGCTGGATCACCGGCGCCCGCGCGCGCGCGCACGCGCATCTCGAACGCGCGCGGCACGAGGGAATCGTCGCCGGACGCGGCACCCTCGACGCCGATGCGCCGCGGCTCGACGTCCGCCTTGCGGGACTCGAAGCGCGCGCGCCGCGCCGCTACCTTCTTACACGGGGAATGGCGCCCGACGGGTGGACCGCACTATCGGCGCCCGACGCCGACCCCGGCGTCGACTCGCTGCTCGTCGAGGGCGGCGCAGGCGCGGCATCGGCATTCCTTGCCGCCGACCGTGTCGACCGGCTTCTCCTCTATCGTGCGCCAATCCTGATTGGCGATGGCAAGTCAGCGCTCGGCGATATAGGACTCGCCGATCTGGCAGCGGCGCACGGCCGCTGGCGCCTTGTCGACAGCCGCATGCTTGGCAGCGACCGTCTCGACGTTTACGAGCGCGTCAGGAAGGAATGACCGCTTCATGTTCACCGGCATCATCACCGACATCGGCACCATCCGCGCACGCGAGGATCGCGGCGACACGCGTCTCGTCATCGGCACGACCTACGACACCGCCACGATCGACCTCGGCGCATCGATCGCCTGTTCGGGCGCGTGCCTGACCGTTGTCGACAAGGGGCGCGATGGCCAGGGCGACTGGTTCGCGATCGACGCGAGCGCCGAAACGCTCGCGCGCACCGCACCCGGCATGTGGGACGCCGGGCGCCGCCTCAACCTCGAACGCGCACTCAAGGTCGGCGACGAACTGGGCGGGCATATCGTCACCGGCCATGTCGACGCGGTCGGCCGGATCGTCGCGGTCGAACCGGTCGGCGACAGCGTGAAACTGACCGTCGAGGCGCCCCCAAGCCTCGCGCCGCATATCGCGCCCAAGGGATCGATCACGCTCGACGGCGTCTCGCTGACCGTTAACGAGGTCGCCGATCAGCCCGGCGGCAGCGCGCATTTCACGCTCAACATCATCCCGCACACGCAGGAGATGACGACGCTCGACGAGGTGAAGGCGGGGCGGCCAGTGAATCTCGAAATCGACATTCTTGCGCGCTATCTGGCGCGGATGCAGCAGGTGCGGGGTTAACTGGCCTTCGAGGCAGGTTACCGGATTGGCTCGCGCAAAGAAAACGAATCTCACACAAAGACACAACGAGCGAGCGGTGCTGCGCGTCGGTCTCTGGTCGCCGCAGCCGAGCATGACAATGGCGCTTCGCACCAGTCTCTCGGCTGCGTCGTTTGGGCCAGCCGCCCTCTTTGTGCCTTTGTGTTAGATAATCGAATGGCGACTGTTCTGGCTTTCCTCTTCGCGCCTTCGCGTGAGATAATCTTCCCGCGCCGCCGCCAGTCGAATCAGCCCTCGGCCCACCCTGCCGCCAGTTCCGGGTCCGCCGCGATCATCGATCGCCGCATCGCGATGCGGCCGATGCGGAGCAGTTCGGCCTTGCGCCGTGCAGGCGCCAGGTTGCAACTCGCCGCTTCACGCACCACGGCGGCGCCATAGCGATCAGCGACGATCAGCCCCGATGTCTCGGGGCGATAGTCGGGCGTGTCGAGGATCGCAGGGTCGAGCCCCGCCGCGAGCGCCCAATAGAAATGGTCGCACCAGTCGCAATAGTCGGGCCATTTGCCGTCGCCGTGCAGGTCGGCGCGGCTGACCTTGATCTCGACGATGGTGATCCGGCCCTTGGCATCGATGGCGGTCAGGTCGGTGCGGCGTCCGTTCGGCAATGTCACTTCGGGGATGGCGACGAGCCCGGCTTGCGCGAACAGCCGGCACACGCCGCGCGCAACATCGGCGGCGGTCAGCTGTTCGCTCGTCACCTATGCTGCGCTCAGAATGGGACGTCGTCGTCGAGGTCGTCGTCGAACGGCGGACGTCCGCCGCCCGAGCTGCTGGCGCCCGGCGATCCGCCGCCGCCCTGGTTCCAGCCGCCGCCCGATCCGCCGCCCGACGAACCCCAGTCGTCGCCGCCACCGCCCCCGCGCGATCCGCCGCCGCCGGGCGCTCCGTCGAGCATCGTCAGCGTGCCGCCCATGCCCGCGATCACGACCTCGGTCGTATAACGGTCATTGCCGTCGCGGTCCTGCCACTTGCGCGTGCGCAGGCTGCCTTCGATATAGACCTTGCTGCCCTTTTTCAGATAGCGTTCGACGACCCCTACCAGACCCTCGCCGTTGATCACGACATTGTGCCATTCGGTGCGCTCCTTGCGCTCGCCGGTCATCCGGTCCTTCCACTGTTCGGAGGTCGCGATGCGGATGTTGGCGATCTTGCCGCCATTCTGGAACGACTTGATTTCGGGATCGGCGCCCAGATTGCCGATCAAAATTACCTTGTTGACGCTGCCAGCCATCCGCCGCTCCGCTCCGCTTGAAAGTTGGAAGGATCAGCCTAGCCCGAAAGCGACGGCCGTCCAGTATGTGATACCAGCAGCGGCATAGGCGAGCGCGAACAAATAGCCAACCATGAACAACGGCCAGCGCCACCCATTGGTCTCGCGCCGCGTGATCGCGATCGTCGAAATGCACTGCGGCGCAAAGACGAACCAGGCGAGGAAGGCGAGCGCGGTTGCAAGGCTCCAGCGTCCCTGAAGCCGTTCAGCAAGCGACTCGGCCATCGCTTCCTCGTCATCGCCAGCATCGATCGCATTGGCGGTCGCCATCGCGGACACCGCGACCTCGCGCGCCGCCATGGCCGGGATCAGCGCCACAGCGATGTCGTGGTTGAAACCGATCGGCGCAACGACGACTTCCAGCCCGCTCGCGATGCGGCCGGCGACGCTGTAATCGACCTGGCTTTCGCTAGTCCCCTCCGGCACCTGGGGGTAGGTCAGCAGCAGCCACAATGCGATCGTCGTGACGAAGATAATCGTCCCCGCACGGCGCAGGAAGATCCACGCGCGCTGCCAGAGCGCGATCGCGACATCGCGCATCCGCGGCCATTGATAGCGCGGCATTTCCATCATGAAGCCCGCTGCGTTTCCTTTGGCGACCGTTCGCCGCAGCACAAGCGCGACGACCAGCGCGCCGACGATGCCCGAGACGTAGAGGCCAAAGAGCACCAGACCCTGCAGCCCGATCGGCGTGTTGCCGACGCTCTGCGCCGGGATGAAGGCGCCGATGATCAGCGTATAAACGGGCAGCCGTGCCGAACAGGTCATCAGCGGCGCAATCAATATCGTCGTCAGCCGGTCCTTGGCGTCGGGTATCGCGCGCGTCGCCATGATGCCGGGCACCGCGCAGGCAAAGCTCGACAACAGCGGGATGAAACCGCGCCCCGACAGGCCGACCTTCGCCATGATGCCGTCCATCAGGAAAGCGGCGCGGGTCATGTAACCCGACGCCTCGACGAGCAGGATGAAGAAGAAGAGGATGAGGATCTGCGGCAGGAAGACGACGACCGATCCGACGCCTCCCAATATCCCTTCGACGATCAGCCCGCGCAAAAAGCCGTCGGGCATGGTCGCGATGGCCGCTTCCTGCAGCGCGGCGATGCCGCCCTCGATCCAGCCGATCGGCGCCTCCGACCAGGCGTAGACGCCCTGGAACATGACGAACATCAACGCGAGCAGAATCAGGAAGCCGCCCACGGGGTGAAGGAAGACAGCGTCGGCGCGCTGCGTCCAGCGCCGCACGGGCGTTTCGGCAATCGTAACGGCGCGGGCGATCGCGCGCGCTCGCTGGTGGAGCGATTGGTCGCTGCGCGGCGCGTCGGCGGGGGTGACGGCCTGCGTCTGATGCGACAGGATTGCGCCATCGACCGCCGCGAGCAGTTCGCTCAGCCCGCGCCGCCGCACCGCGACGGTCGAGATTACGGGAACGCCAAGCTCGTGCGCGAGCCGGTCGGGGTCGAGCGTCAACCCGTCGCGCGTCGCAAGGTCGACCATGTTGAGCGCGACGACCGTCGGCAGCCCCAGCGCGATCAGTTCGAGCGCGAAGCAGAGATGATTGTCGAGGTTCGCCGCGTCGACGACGACGACGAGCGCGTCGGGGCGCCGCTCGCCCGCCTGCTTGCCAAGGATGACGTCGCGCGTCACCGCCTCGTCGGGGCTCGACGGGTCGAGACTATAGCTTCCCGGCAGATCGATCAGCGCGAGCGGTCGTCCGTCGGCGAAGGCCGCATGCCCTGCTTTGCGCTCGACTGTGACGCCCGGATAATTGGCGATCTTCTGCCGCGCGCCAGTCAGCGCGTTGAACAGGCTCGATTTGCCGGCATTGGGATTGCCGACGAGCGCGATGCTGGGGATGGCGCCTGTCATGCCGCGGCCGCCGGCTCCACGCGGATCGCCGCCGCCTGCCGCGCGCGGATGATGACGCGCATCCGCCCGACCGCGAGCGCAAGCGGGTCGCGCGAGAAGAGGCTGCCGCGATGCAGTGGCGTCACCTCAACCCCCTCCATCAGCCCGAATTCGCGCAGCCGCCGGCCTTCGTCGTGCGACAGCCCGGACCAGTCGATATGCGCGATGCGCACGCGCGTGCCGAGCGGGGAGGAATCGAGGTTCGCGTTCATTTGCGAGCGATTATCAATATCGGGAAGCGAAGGCCAGCCCTTATGCGAAGGTCAGCGTCCCGGGTAGCGCAGCCGTCCGATGAAGCGCGCGAGGCTCGGCCGGTCGGTCTTTCGTGCAGCGCGCCGATGCTTCCACGCCTCGAAGCGCATCACACCGTCGATCCGCCGCGACAGAAAGGCGCGCGTGTCGGCGAAATCCTCGCTCTCGTCATTCAGGAAGACCGCGATCGTGGCACCATAGACGCTGCCGAGGATCGCGCGCTTGCTGTAGTGATTATAGTCGGTCGCGGTGTCGCCTGCGAGGCGCCACATCATATCGACGCTCCGCCAGCCAAGCCGCGCGGCGTGCGGTGCGTTGGTCGGGAGCGCGAGTAGCGCGAGCGCGCGGCGCAGCGATTCGCGATAGGGGGCGATCAGTTCCAGCCGAGTTTCAACGAGCGTTACGATGCGCACACGGATTTTCATTTCGGCGAGCTTTCCGGCGGGGCATTTCGCCGCCATGCTTGCATCGATGTCGGCGAACCAGGCGTCGACCATGTCGCGCCCACCGCCCGGAAAGGCGAGCCGCGCGACGTCGGGGTCGATCCCCAGCCGTTCAGCCGCCGCAGCAAGCGCAGCGTCGCCAAAGCCGTCGAACGCGGCATTCTGCGCGATGAGCGGCGCGAGCGCGGCGCGAATCTCGTCGAGCGTCGGGTCGGCGGGCAGGATCGAGGCCATCAGGCTTCGATAGGCTTCGCGCGGCGGTTCGGCAACCGTATCAGCACGAGCGCCGCCGCCACCATCAGCCCGCCCGCGACATCGCCTGCACTCAGCCCCTCACCGAACGCGATCCATCCCGCGAGCGCCGCGACCACCGGCTGGACAAGCAATGTCAGCCCGACGACGAGCGGCGAGAAGCGCGGGAGCGCCCAGATGAGCAGGCCCTGCCCGACGATCTGGCTCATCGCGGCGAGCAGGATGAGCGGGGTCCAATTGTGCGGCAGGATCGCCTCGCCCAGCAGCAGCGCCGTGCCGAGCAGGATGGGAATGCCCGCGCCCGACGACCAGGCGAGCGCCGACCACGGTCCGATCTCGCCGCGCACGCGCTGCATCAGCAGGACATAGCCCGTATAGAGTGCGCCCGCGAGCAGGCTGAACAGGTCGCCGACCAGATATTGCGTCGACGCCTCATAGCTTTGCCCCATCAGCAGCGCCGACCCGGCAAAGGCGAGCAGCACGGCAAGCGCCTGCCACCCGCGCGGCAGCATGCGCGAGATCAATATGGCCCACAGGACGAGGAACAGGCTCGCGCTGTTGCCGAACAAGGTCGCGTTGGCGACCTTGGTCTGGAGGATTCCGATATGCCATGCGGCAAGGTCGAAAGCGAAGAAGATGCCTGCGCCGCCCGCGATCCACAGCGCGCGGTTCGACGGAGCCCGCCCGCCCGTTTCGCGCCACGCGAGGAGGGCCAGGAAGGGAAGCGCGAGAAGCAGCCGCCACATCGCCGACGCCACCGGCCCGGTATCGGCATAGCGCACGACCATTGCGGTGAGCGAGAGCGCAAGGTTGCCGCCGACGAGCGCCGCAAAGGCCCAGCGGCTCACGGTTGCCGCGACCGGGGCGGTGTCGGGAGCGGGGGCCTTCTCGTTCATTTAGATTTTCTTTTGCTACTTGCTGTTGTCATCGCCGCGCCGCGTCCATAGCTTTCGAGCCCAATAGCGGCGGCCCGCAGCGCCGTCGCGAAGAAAGTGAAAGGTAAGCAATAATGGCCTCAGCCCCCTCGCTCTTCGATCCGATCAAGCTTGGCGCGATCGACGCGCCCAACCGCATCATCATGGCGCCGCTGACGCGTGGTCGCGCCGGCCCGGGCTTCGTGCCCAACGAGCTGGCGCGCGAATATTACCGACAGCGCGCGTCGGCGGGGCTGATCATTTCGGAAGCGACGGGGATCTCGCAGGAGGGACTCGGCTGGCCCAATGCGCCGGGGCTTTGGACCGACGCGCAGGTCGAAGGCTGGAAGCCGGTGACCGATGCGGTGCACGAAGCGGGCGGGCGGATCGTCGCGCAGCTCTGGCACATGGGGCGCGTCGTCCATTCGGTGTTCAACGACGGCAAGCCGCCGGTGTCGGCGTCGGCGACGAAGGCGCCCGGGCAGGCGCACACGTCCGTCGGGCGGCTCGACTATGAGGTCGCGCGCCCGCTGCGGCTCGACGAAATCCCGCGCGTGATCGCCGACTATGCCCATGCTGCCGAAAACGCCAAAAAGGCGGGCTTCGACGGCGTCCAGCTCCACGGCGCGAACGGTTATCTGATCGACCAGTTCCTGCGCAACAACAGCAATTTGCGCGACGACGATTATGGCGGCCCGGTCGAGAACCGCATCCGCCTGCTCCGTGAAGTGACCGAGGCGCTGATCGGCGTCTGGGGCGCCGACCGCGTCGCAGTGCGCCTGTCGCCCAACGGCGACACGCAGGGCGTCGACGACAGCGCGCCCGACAAGCTCTTCCCGGTCGCCGCCGCGGCGCTCGACAAGCTCGGCATTGCCTTCCTTGAACTGCGCGAGCCCGGTCCTGACGGTACATTCGGGCGGACCGACGTGCCGAAACAGTCGCCCTCGATTCGCGCGGCGTTCAAGGGGCCGCTGATCCTCAACAGCGACTATGACACAGCGAACGCCGAAGCCGCGCTTGCCGACGGCATTGCCGATGCCATCGCCTTCGGGCGGCCGTTCATCGGCAACCCCGATCTTGTCGAACGCATCCGGACGGGCGCGCCATGGGCCGCCGACAATCCGAAAACCTGGTATTCGCCGGGTCCGGAGGGCTATATCGACTATCCGGCGCTTGAGGCGGCGTAACGCATCTTGTGCCCCCGCGAAGGCGGGGGCGCATTGCCTGTCGGTGTAAAATCAAAGGCTAATGTCGCTCGGCGAGCGCCTTGTCGACGATCGACGCGCCGAGCGGCGCCAACGCCTTGCCGCCGAACTGGAAAGCGAGAAAGGCGACGATGAAGAGCAGGACAGGCTGGATCAGCAGCAAGGTAATCGCAAAGACCGCGGCGACGATTGCCAGCGTGACGAACCCGCCGCTCAGCACCTGTTGACCCTTGGGGCCAAGGTCGATCGTCCGCGGCCCCTTTTCGTCCCACCATTTGCCCGTGACGATGGTCTTGCGACCGGGCGCCGATGTGGCGACGCGCGCGGCGATTCGCGCGCGCGCCGCGGCAGGAGCGGGTGCCGGTTCGGGCCGATTGCGCTGCTTCTGCTCGCCCCACGGATTGCGCTTTGGCTCGCCGCGCATGTCGGCCGTGCGTCCGCGCGCGGCCGCGTCGGCTTCGTGCTTCGCGGCGCGGACCGAAGCCGCGGGCGCGGCTATTTTCCTGGGTGGCGGCGCAGGTTCGACGAAGGCTTCGGAAACCGGCTCGGGGAGCGGTGGACGTTCGGCCTCGTATCCGCGGCGGCGGTCATGTTCGGCCATGCGCTCGGCCGCGCTCGGCGGGGTCTTGCCCGTCTTGCGATCGACGACCACCAGCCGCCCGTCGCGTTCGACAACGGAAAGGCGGCTGGGGGGTGGTCGATCAACCAATTCCGAACTGTTCCTTCAGCGCGAGCATCGCGAGCGCGGCCTTCGCCGCTTCACCGCCCTTATCCTTGCGCGTCTTGTCGGCGCGTGCAAGCGCCTGTTCTTCATTTTCGACGGTCAAGATGCCGTTGCCGATGGCGAGCCCGTCGAGCGTCAATGCCATGATGCCGCGCGCGCTTTCGTTCGACACCACCTCGAAATGATAGGTTTCGCCACGGATGACGACGCCGAGCGCGACATAGGCGTCATAGCGCCCGCTGTCTGCGGCAAGCGAAATCGCGGCGGGCAGTTCGAGTGCGCCGGGAACGGTCACCGTCTCGTGGCTATGCCCTTCGGTTTCGAGCGCGCTGCGCACACCGTCGAGCAGCATATCGTTGAGATGGCTGTAGAAACGTGCTTCGGCGATCAGGACATGCGCCATTATTCGCTCTCCCCCGGAATTGCGCGTTCGCCGACGACCGACAGGCCATAGCCCTCGAGCCCGACGATATTGCTGTGCGTCGGCGTCAGCAGTTCCATCGCATGGACGCCAAGGTCGGCAAGGATCTGCGCGCCGATGCCATAGGTGCGAAGCTCCTTGCCGTCGGCCGGGGCAGCCGCTTCGGGATCTTCGGCTCCGGGAAGCGGGCGCAGCAATAGCACGATGACCCCCGACCCGGCTTCGCCGATCGCCTGCATCGAGCGCTGAAGCCGGCGCTTGCGCGGTCCGGGACGCCCCATGATGTCGTCGAGCAGCGACACTTTGTGCATGCGGACCAAGGTCACGCCTTCAGGATCGACCGCGCCCTTCTGGAGCACCAGATTGACGCTGCCGTCGACTTTGTTGCGATAGGATTTGAGCCGCCAGTCGCCGCCATAGTCGGACTCGAACGGTTCGTCCGCCACGCATTCGACAAGCCGGTCGGTGCGGCTGCGATAGGCGATCAGGTCGGCGATCGTGCCGATTTTCATGCCGTGACGCCGCGCAAAAGGGATAAGGTCGTCGAGCCGCGCCATCGTGCCGTCGTCGTTCATCACTTCGCAGATGACCGCCGACGGGTTGAGCCCTGCCAACCGGCTGATGTCGACCGCTGCCTCGGTATGCCCGGCGCGGACCAGGACGCCGCCATCGCGCGCGATCAAGGGAAAGACGTGACCGGGCGTGACGATGTCGTCGCGGCCCTTGGCGGCATCGATCGCCACCGACACGGTTCGCGCGCGGTCGGCCGCCGATATCCCCGTGTCGATTCCCTCGCGTGCCTCAATCGACGTCGTGAAGGCGGTGCCGTGGCGTGAGCGATTGTTGCGGCTCATCAATTCGAGCCCCAAAGCTTCGACCCGCTCGCGCGTCAGGGTCAGGCAGATGAGCCCGCGACCGTGCGTTGCCATGAAATTGATCGAATCGGGCGTCGCCATCTGCGCGGGGATGATCAGGTCGCCTTCATTCTCGCGATCCTCGTCGTCGACAAGAATGAACATGCGGCCGTTGCGCGCCTCGGCAATAATCTCCTCCGGCGTCGCCATCGGCGACAGGTCGCTGCCGTGGGCGAGCCAGTTTTCCAGCTTGCGGAGCGTTTCGGCGGTGGGATTCCAACCGTCCGAATCGAGGTCGCGAAGGCTGTTGGCGTGTAGGCCAGCGGCGCGCGCGAGGCCCGAGCGGGTCACCGACCCGTCTTCTACGATGGAGCGGATTCGCTCGATGAGTTGCGTGGACATGCTGGCGAATTTTCACATTTCAATGTGAAAGTCAATATCCACATCACATTGTACTGGTCACTCGGGGCCGAAGGTCGGTCCGAAGTCGCGCTCGGCGGTGTCCGCCTTGGCATCGAGCAGCGCGATGATCTGTCCGGTGCGGTCGTCGCGCTTGGCATAATCGCGTGCCGAAAGCCCCGCGATATGATCGGCCTTGTCGGGATTGGCGCCGCGCCGCACAAGAAAACGGACCATCGCGACGTTGCGCGACTGGACCGCCAGGATCAGCGCGGTTTCGCCGCGGCGGTTCGTTTGATCGATCGGCGCGCCGCCGTCGGCCAGATATTCGGCGCCTTCGGTATAGTTGAGGAGGGCGGCGTGCATCAGCGGCGTCATCCCTTGCCGGTCGGCAATCCCCGGATCGGCGCTCTTGCCGAGGAGGAAGCGCAGCCAGGTCGTGTCGCGGCGCTTGGTCACGATCGCCAGCGCCGTCTCGCCATTGTCGGGATGGCGCGTGTTGATGAGCGCCGGATCGTCATTGATCGCTTCGGTTGCCTTGGTCCCGTCGCGGTTGTCGACTGCTTGCAAAAAGGCGTAGCCGCCGCGGAACTGTGCGCTGGCGGGCGACGCTACAAGGGCGCTGCCAACGGCGGCGGCGAACAGCAGATAAGCGGCGAGGCGGAATTCCGCGCGACGAAACATGAAAGGGCCCCCACAGGCAAGCGCCGCACGCGCGACGACAAAGGTTGATTTTCGCTACCTAGCCGACCAAGGCTGGCTGCATGATGAACTTCGCAAATATGGGACAAAGGCTGGTCCGTGCAAGCCTGATGCTGGTTTTGGCTTCCGCTCTCGCGTCATGCGGCGGCCCCGCCGAAGCGCCGCCCGCGCGCCCGCCGCTCGAGGGTGCGCGCATCGGCGGCCCGTTCACACTCGTCGATCAGGATGGCAACAGCGTCAGCGACACCGACTTTGCGGGCAAATATCGGTTGCTCTATTTCGGCTACAGCTTCTGCCCCGATATCTGCCCGATCGACTTGCAAAAGCTGATGCGCGGCCTCACGCAGTTCGAGAAAGCGGCGCCCGAGCGCGGCGCGAAGATCCAACCGCTCTTCGTCACCGTCGACCCTGCCCGCGACACCCCCGAGGCGCTCAAGCCTTTCGTGGCGCGCTATCACCCCCGGCTGCTCGGCCTCACGGGGACGCCCGAACAGATTGCCGCTGCGGCAAAGGCCTTTGTCGTTACCTATAACAAGGTCGAAGGGTCGGCGCCCGACCGCTATCTGATGGCGCATAGCCAGCTGGCCTTCCTAATGGATCCCGAAGGCAAGCCACTGGCGCTGCTTCCGCTCGACGATCCATCGACCGATGCCGATGAAGGCACCCCCGATGCGGTCGCCGCCGAGCTGGAAAAATGGGTGAAGTAACGCCGACCTTGGCAGCGCCGCCCTTTTGGGAGGCGCCGCTCGCCAGCCTCGACGCGGGGCAGTGGGAAGCTTTGTGCGACGGGTGCGGGAAATGCTGCCTCCACAAGCTGGAGGATGCCGATACGGGGCGCATCTATCCGACGAATGTCGCGTGCCGCCTGCTTGACCTCAAGACCGCACGCTGCGGCGACTATAAACATCGCCGGCGCCACGTTCCCGACTGTCTGACGCTGACCAAGGCAAAGGTCGGCGACATCGAATGGCTGCCGCAAAGTTGCGCCTATCGCCTGCGTGCCGAGGGGCTTTCGCTTCCCGACTGGCATTATCTCGTCTGCGGCGACCGCGATGCGGTTCACCGGGCCGGTGAATCGATCGTCGGCTGGACGGTCGGCGAAGACGTCGCCGGACCGCTCGAGAATCATCTTGTCGAACGCGTCGTCTGACTTCGCGCCCGATGGCCCCCACATCTGGATCGGCGATACGCCGTGGCCGGTCCGCATCGTCGCCCATGCGCGCGCGCGTCGGTACCGGCTCATTCTCGACGCGGCGCGTGGCGAATTGCGCCTGACCCTCCCGCGCCGGTCGAGTACGGCCCGCGCGATCAAATGGGCGAGCGAACAGCAGGAGTGGCTGCGCGAGCAAGCGGGCAAGGCGGCAGCGCCCGTGCTCGTCGGCCCCGGCGCGGCGGTGCCGGTCTTCGGGATTGCGCGCCGCGTCGACTGGGAAGCAAAGGCGCCGCGGATTGTGCGCCTCGACGCCGACCGGCTCGGTGTCGGCGGCCCCGCCGAAACCGTCGGCCGCCGCATCGAACGCTGGCTGAAGGCCGAGGCGCGCGCGCTGCTCGATCGCGAAAGCCGGGCGATCGCCGCGTCGGCCGGGCTCAGGGTGGGGCGCGTCGGCGTGGGCGATCCGCGCAGCCGCTGGGGCAGCTGCACCGCGAACGGCGATCTGCGCTACAGCTGGCGGCTCGTGATGGCGCCCGATCATGTCCGCCGCGCGACCGTGGCGCACGAGGTCGCCCATTTGCGCCATATGGACCATGGTGCCGATTTCCACGCGCTCGTCGACAGGCTTCACGACGGCGATGTCGGCGCGGCGCGGCAATGGCTGCGCCGCGAAGGGCGCGCGCTCCATCGCTACCGCTTTACCGCCTAATAGATTCCGTCGGTTCCAGGTTCGCGTGCGCGCTGTTGTGGCGCTTGTTGCGCCTTGGGCGGCGGGGTCGTTTTGGGAGCAGGGGGCGTTACTGTTTTCGGTGTCGGCCCTTTGGGCTCGGGCTGCGGCGCGCGGCGTCCTGTCTGCTCCTCGATCCATTGCTGGTCGAGCACCGGCCCCTCGGGCTGCGGTGGCGGCGGCGCGCCGAACTCGGGCTGCGACCCGCCATAGGGCAGTTCGATCGGCATGCCGTTCTCGTCGACATAGCCTTCCTCTCCGGGCTCGCCGAAATAGGCGTCGCCTTCTTCCTCGAGCTGCCATTCGGGAAGCACGACTTCGGTATCGAACTGCTCGACCGGGCGCCGCGCAACCGCGATGCGCATATAGTCGGCAAAGGCCTTTGCGGGTGCCCGTCCGCCCTGCAGCCCGCCGACGGGGCGAGCGTCGTCGCGTCCCATCCACACGCCGGTCGTGAGCCCGCTCGAAAAGCCGAGGAACCAGCCGTCCTTGTTGCTCGACGTCGTTCCGGTCTTGCCCGCGACGGGACGGCCGATCTGCGCGGCGCGGCCCGTACCCGTGTTGACCGCGGTCTGGAGCAGGTCGGTGATTCCCGCCGCGACCCATTTGTCGACGAGAAGCTGCCCGCGCTCGGGCGGGCGTTGATAGAGAAGCTCGCCGCCCGCGGTCGTGACCTTGGTGATGCCATAGGGCTGAACCGAAATGCCGCCGCGCGATACGGCGGCAAAGGCGGCGGTCATGTCGATGACGCGCACTTCGGCGCTGCCGAGCACCATCGACGGATGGGTGTTGACCGGCGTCGTGATGCCGAACCGTCGCGCCATATTGGCGACGGTCGAAAAGCCGATCTCGTCGCCCAGCTTCGCGGCAATCGTGTTGATCGAATAGGCAAAGGCGGTGCGCAGGCTGATCGCGCCGGAAAAGCGGCCCGACGAGTTGCGTGGACTCCAGCCGTTGATCGTCACGGGCTCGTCGACGACCTCGTCCTCGACCTTATACCCCGCCTCGAGCGCCGCCATATAGACGAACAGCTTCCACGCCGACCCCGGCTGGCGCAGCGCCTGCGTCGCGCGGTTGTAGTTGGAGGTGACATAGTCGGTGCCGCCGACCATGGCGCGCACAGCCCCGTCGCGATCGAGCGACACGAGCGCGCCTTGCACGCTGCCAGGGGTATTCGCCTGGATCGAAGCCGTCGCGGCGCGCTGCATGCCGAGGTCGATCGTCGTATAGACGTCGAGCGCCTCGCTGCCCTCGTCGATCAGCATGTCGAGCTGCGGCAGCGCCCAATCGGTAAAATAGCGCGCGCTATTCTGTCCGGTCTCCTTGGCCAGCCGCACATCGGCGGGTTTCGCCGCATCGGCCTGCGCCTGCGTGATGGCCCCTGCATCGACCATCACCGACAGCACGACGCCCGCGCGTCCCAGCGCCGCCTGCGCGTCGGCGGTCGGCGAATAGCGCGACGGCGCCTTGACCAGCCCCGCGATCACCGCGGCCTCGGACAGCGACATTTCGGTCGCGCTATGGCCGAAAAAGCTGTTCGACGCGGCGTCGATGCCATAGCTGCCGCCACCGAAATAGACCTTGTTGAGATAGAGCTCGAGAATCTCGTCCTTCGAGAATTTCCATTCAAGCGCCAGCGCGAGCACCGCTTCGCGCATCTTGCGCGTCCAGGTGTAGCTGTTCGACAGAAAGATGTTGCGCGCAAGCTGCTGCGTGATCGTCGATGCGCCCTGCATCCGGCGACCGGTGCCGTAGTTCTCCACCGCAACGATCGCAGCGCGCGCCATGCCGACGGGATCGATGCCGGGGTGATAGCGAAAGCGGCGGTCCTCGACCGCGACCATCGCATCCTGCATCACCTCGGGCGTTTCGCGGAGCGTCAGCCAGCGACCGTAATTGGGGCCGAGCGACAGGAAAACGGTGCCGTCGGCGGCGCGGACGCGGATCGTCTGTCCGGCTGGCGATTTCTTGAGCTCCTCGAAACTCGGCATTCGCTGCACCGCGATCGCGACGGCAACGCCCAGCGCGACCGCGCCGACCAGCGCCAGCCCAAGCGCCCAGCGGACGATCCGCTTGATCCAGATGCGCAGCCGCGACGGCCCGCCGCCGCCCGACGAAGCGGTCCGTTTCGCGTTCGATTGTGACGATTTACCCGACGATGCCTGCTGTCGTTCGCGGCGCAACCTGCCTGTTCCTTTTTCCGCTGCGCCCGTGACGCAAGTGCCTTGGCCCGAAAATCAGTCCTTGTCGGCTCCTACGTCATCCTTCCCGCGTTCGGCGAAGTCAAGCGCCGCGCTGTTGATGCAATAGCGCAAGCCGTTCGGACCGGGGCCGTCGGGGAAGACATGGCCCAGATGCCCCTCGCACGCCGCGCAGCGCACTTCGGTGCGGACCATGCCATGGCTCGTGTCGGTCAACTCGGTCAGCGCGGCGTCGTCGGCAGGGGCGGTGTAGCTCGGCCAGCCCGAGCCGCTGTCATATTTGGTCCGGCTGTCGAACAGCGGCGCGCCGCAGCCCGCGCAGCGATAGACGCCGTCATCCTTGTGATCGGTATATTTGCCCGTAAAAGCGCGCTCGGTGCCGCCTTCGCGCAGCACATAATGCGCCATCGGGTCGAGCGTGCGGTCGGTCTTGGGGTCGGTCATGGGAAAACTCCTGTTGGCGGGAGCGCTGCGCGCGCCGCCTGTACCGCGCCAATATTGGTCTGCGGCCACCGCCCCGCAAGGGCCTCGGCGCCTCGTCGCCCCCTTCTCGCGCCGGGCGGCTTTACCGCGCCTTAACCATGATGGACCTCGGACGCAGGCGAGAATATCCGCGCCGCTGCGCGTCGAGGTCGAAACGCAGCTCGACATGGGGCGCGTCGCGGTTGGCGCGCTCGACGACTGCGACTATTGCGCGCGAATTTTGGTGACTGTGGACTATCAATAGCGCGTCAGCCGCGCGCACCGAACAGCGCGGTTCCGACGCGCACATGCGTCGCGCCCAGCATCACCGCCGTCGCATAATCGCCGCTCATCCCCATCGATCGCAGCGGCAGGCTGTGGCGCTCGGCAAGTTCGTCGAGCAGCGCGAAATAGGGAGCGGGTTCGACATCGGCGGGGGGGATCGCCATCAGCCCGTCGATCTCCAGCCCCGCTGCGCGCGCTTCGGCGAGCAGCGCGGGAAGGTCGGCGACTGCACAGCCGCCCTTTTGTCCTTCGTCGCCGACATTGACCTGTACGAACAATTGCGGGCGTTTGCCCAGCTTGTCGCACGCCTTGGCCAGTGCGGCGACGAGTGACGGGCGGTCGACCGAATGGATGGCGTCGAACAATTGCACCGCATCCTCGGCCTTGTTCGACTGGAGCTGGCCGATCAGGTGAAGCGTGAGTCCGGCGGCTTCTGCGCGCAGCTCGGGCCATTTGGCCGCCGCTTCCTGCACGCGATTCTCGCCGAAATGTCGCTGCCCCGCCGCGATCAACGGCCGGATTGCCGCCGCGGCATGCGTTTTCGATACGGCAATCAGGCAGATATCATCGGCGCGTCGCTTGGCGCGCGCTGCCGCGGTGGCGATTGTCGCACGCACATCCGCCAATCTTTCGGTCGCTTCGTCCATGTCTCGTCCCGTCAGTAGCGCGCGTTGCGCCCGCCCGCGACGCGCCTATAGGAAGGGTGATGGTTCGACGCCACCCCCTGTCCGCCGCACTTCCGGTCGCGTGGTTTTTTACCGACGAGCGGCTGTTGCTTCCGGTCGAGCGCGTCGCGGCTGCATTGCCACCGGGGAGCGGCATCGTTGTGCGGCACGACAGGCTGGTGCCAGGGGCACGCTGGCGCCTTGTGCGGCGGCTCGCTGCTATCGCGCGGGCGCGCGGACATATATTGCTGCTCGCCGGAATCCCCGAAACCGCACGGCGCTGGGGAGCCGACGGCGTCCATTTGCGCCAGCGCGATGCACGGCACGCGGCGCAGGCCAGGCGCAACGGCCTGATCGTCTCGATGCCGGTCCATGATGGGAAGGAGGCGCGCCGGACGCAGCGAGCGGGGGCGATGCTCGCTTTCGTTTCGCCGCTTTATCCGACCCGCTCGCACCCCAGCGCGCCCGCGCTCGGTACCGCCAAATGGGCACGCCTCGCGCGGGCGAGCGGTGCCGGCCCTGCTGCGCTCGGCGGAATGACGCGTGGGCGTGCGCGGCGGCTGCAGCGGCAGGTCGCTGCGCAAGGCATGCGCGTGGCGTGGGCAGCGATCGGGGCGTGGGAGGACAAGGCGCTCGCGCGCCAAAAGCGTCAGAAGCGGAACGCGGTTCCGACATAGACCGCCTGACTGTCGCGGCGCGAATCGGTCAGCGGCTCCACGCGGTCGCCCGGGCGATAGCGCACGCCGGCGGTGACATCGATATTCTTGGTCAGGCGATAGCTGCTCACGACATCGACGGTCTGGTCTTCGCCGGGCGCGGTCACGCGGTCGGTCGCACCCGCCGGGTCGCTTGACCGGCTGACCATGCGCGTTGCAAAGCGCGATTTCTTTTCGGCCTGCTCGGGCGCGCGCGCGACGGGCAGGTTGGCGATATCGACGCCGCGCGGCAGCGAAGGCGTTGCGAACTTCTCATAGCCGACCGATGCGCCCAGATCATATGTCACCGGCGTGATTGCGACCGGCGCCTTGGTGCGGCCCGTCGCCAGCGCGGCAGTACGCGCGGCACTCGATGCGTCGTCGCGTGCGCGGATCACGACGGTGATTGCGCGATTCTTGCGACTGTCGTCGGTGATCGCGGGCGTGAAGCGGAAGCCGCTGCGCGCCTCGGCCGACATCTTGGTATATTGGGCGATCAGCCGCGGGTCGCCCGACGCAGGCGTAAACTGGCCGAGCAGCGTTTCGGAAAGCTGGGTGTCGAGAATCCGCTCGGCGCGCGACATTGCCGCAAGCGCCGGGGGCAGGGCGAGCGAAAGCGCCGCCAGAACGGCAAGGCTCCCTCTCCAATAATGTCGCGAACTACGCGCCATCTTTCTGCGACTCCTCTACGACTCACCAGATAGGCCGCTTGCACCCAAAATTCCAGTGATTCGCACCCCATAAACCGTACCGCATTCCTATTTTGCCGAAATTGTTGCGCAATGACCACAGTTTGGTTGCAGGCGAAAGCATTCGATGACTGGAAACTGAACGGTGGCGCGTGCCGAATTGCCGTGCTTGCCCGATGCGGGCAAGGGCGATAGAGACGCTGACAAATCCAGCATGCGCGGCCGCGTTTTCGATGCCCGGCGGTGCCCAGAATAAGGTGTTTCGGCATGTTCCAGCTTTCCGTCCTTGCTTCGCGCAGTCGCCGACCGGCCGCGCTCGCGCTGCTCGGGCTCGTCGCGCTCGGCCTTTCGGCGTGCGGCGGCAGGGAACGTCCGCGCGCCGACCTTGCTGCATCGCAGGTCACGACGATCGGCGTGAACAGCTATTTGTGGCGCGCCTCGCTCGATGCGCTGTCGTTCATGCCGCTGCTCCAGGCCGACAGTTCGGGCGGGGTGATCATTACCGACTGGTATGCGAACCCCTCGAACCCGAACGAGCGGATGAAGGTCACGGTGTCGATCCTCGATCAGGATCTGCGCGCCGACGCGCTCCGCGTCGCCGCATCGCGCCAGGTTGCGCAGGGCGGCGCCTGGGTCGATGCGCCGGTTCAGGCGGCAACGGTGCAAAAGCTCGAGGAAATCATCCTCACCCGCGCCCGCGACCTGCGCCGCAGCGCGATCGAGGGGTAATTTCCATTCCTGTCATCCCGGCGAAGGCCGGGATCTCGACCTCGGCGTCATGATCCACGGGCGAGATCCCGGCCTTCGCCGGGATGACGATCATGTAAGTCAGACCAACGGGGTAACCGACACATGACCCGCGAAACGCGCTTTAGCGCCCTCGCCGCCGATGCTCGCTGGCAGGCGGCATGGGATGCCGCGAACAGCTTTGCCACGCCCGATACGGGCGGCAAGCCCAAGGCCTATATCCTCGAAATGTTCCCCTATCCGTCGGGGCGCATCCATATGGGGCATGTCCGCAACTATGCGATGGGCGACGTGCTCGCGCGCTTCAAGCGGATGACCGGACACGACGTGCTTCACCCGATGGGCTGGGACGCCTTCGGCATGCCCGCCGAAAATGCCGCGATGGAAAAGGGCGTCCACCCCGGCGGCTGGACGCGCGCCAATATCGACGCGATGCGCGCGCAGCTGAGGCGCCTCGGCCTCGCGATCGACTGGAGCCGCGAGCTCGCGACCTGCGATGCCGACTATTATGGACAGGAACAGGCGCTGTTCCTCGACCTTCACGCCGCTGGCCTCGTCTATCGCAAGGAAAGCTACGTCAACTGGGACCCTGTCGACATGACCGTTCTCGCGAACGAGCAGGTGATCGACGGTCGCGGCTGGCGCTCGGGCGCGCTCGTCGAGAAGAAAAAACTGTCGCAGTGGTTTCTCAAGATCACCGACTTTGCCGACGAGTTGCTCGAAGGGCTGAAGGAACTCGACCAGTGGCCCGACAAGGTGCGGCTGATGCAGGAAAACTGGATCGGCAAGTCGCAGGGGCTCGAATTTTCGTTCAAGCTCGTCGGCGGAAAGCCGGGGTTCGACGTCTTTACGACGCGTCCTGACACGCTGTACGGCGCGAGCTTCACGGCGATTTCGCCCGACCATCCGCTCGCCGAAAAGCTGGCGAAGGATTCGCCGCGCCTTGCCGAATTCATCGCCGAATGTCGCCGTCAGGGCACCTCGGCCGAACAGCTCGAAACCGCCGATAAGATGGGCTTCGACACCGGGCTGTCGGTCGAACATCCGCTTGACCCCGACTGGCATCTGCCCGTCTGGGTGGTGAACTATGTGCTGATGGATTATGGCACCGGCGCGATTTTCGGATGCCCGGCGCACGACCAGCGCGACCTCGACTTCGCGCGCAAATATGAACTGCCCGTCCACCGCGTCATCGCCGATGGCGACGAGACCGAACAGCGCTTCGCGGGCGACGAGGCCTATGTCGGTCCCGGCCGCCTTGTGAACAGCCATTTCCTGAACGGCATGAACATCGACGAGGCGAAAGCCGCGGTCATCGCGCGCGCCGAACATGAAGGCTGGGGCAAGGGCACGACCGTATGGCGGCTGCGCGACTGGGGCGTGTCGCGCCAGCGCTATTGGGGTACGCCGATCCCCTTCATCCATTGCCCCGCATGCGGTCTTGTTCCGGTCCCCAAGGACCAGCTTCCCGTCGAGCTTCCCGAGGACGCCGATTTCTCGGTCCCCGGCAATCCGCTGGGTCGCCATCCGACGTGGAAGCATGTCGCCTGCCCGTCGTGCGGCGGCGATGCGGTGCGCGAGACCGATACGCTCGACACCTTCGTCGATTCGAGCTGGTATTTCCTGCGCTTTGCCAGCGCGCCTTCGGACAAGCCCTTCGATCCCGAGGTCATCCGCCGCTGGTTGCCCGTCGACCAATATATCGGCGGGATCGAGCATGCGATCCTGCACCTGCTCTACGCGCGCTTCTGGACGCGTGCGCTCAACAAGCTCGGGATGGTCGACGTCAAGGAGCCGTTCGCGAGCCTGTTTACGCAGGGCATGGTGACGCACGAAACCTACAGCCGTCCGCAGGGCGAGGGCCTCCCGCCGCTCTTTTTCACCCCCGAAGAGGTGGTGCGCGGCGCCGACGGGGCGACGCTCGAGGCCGATGGTGCGCCGGTCGAAATCGGCCGCGTCATCAAGATGTCGAAGTCGAAGAAGAATGTCGTCGATCCCGACGCGATCCTCGACCAATATGGCGCCGACGCGGCGCGCTGGTTCATGCTCTCCGACAGTCCGCCCGAGCGCGACCTGCCTTGGAGCGAGGCGGGAATCGAGGGCGCGTGGCGTTTCGTCCAGCGGCTGTGGCGCCTGTTCGGCGAGACCGGGAATGTCGGCGACGGTGGCGAGGACAAACCGCTTGCACGCAAGCTCCACCAGGCGATCGCCGGGGTCGCCGCCGATATCGAGGCGCTCGGGTTCAACAAGGCGGTGGCAAAGATCCACGCGCTGGCGAACGAGATCGAAAAGGCGAAACCCTCGACCACCCGCGCCGAGGCGTGCCGGACGCTGATCCTGCTCGTCGCGCCGATGATGCCGCACTTGGCCGAAGAGGCATGGGCCGCGCTCCCTGCGGCGCAGCGCACGAGCGCACTCGTCGCCGACGCCGTCTGGCCCGTTGCCGATCCCGCGCTGCTCGTCGACGACGAGGTGACGATCGCGATTCAGGTCGCGGGTAAGCTGCGCGACACGATGACGCTCGCCAAGGGCATCGACAAGCAGGCCGCCGAAGCCGCCGCTCTGGCGCGCCCGCGCATCGCGGAACTGCTCGGCGGGGCCGCGCCGAAGAAGGTGATCGTGGTTCCCGACCGACTGGTGAATATCGTTCCCTGAGCGGATGACCGGGAACAAACCCTTCCCAATTCCGTTCGTGTCGAGCGAAGTCGAGATGCGTCTGGCGCAGCGCCAGCGTGTCTCGACTTCGCTCGACACGAACGGGGTTAGGGGGCATGAGGGTATTTGATGCATAAGCTTGTCACCGCCTCGATTGTTGCCGCCGCGCTGGCCCTTGGCGGGTGCGGCCTTCGCCCGCTTTACGCCAGCGGGAGCAAGGGGGCGGTCGCGCAGATGCTCGCCGATGTCGATGTCGCGCCGATCGAGGGGCATTCGGGATGGCTCGTCCGCAACGCGCTGCGCGACCGGCTCCAGCCGACGCAGGCAGGGCAGGGTGCGGGCGGCCGCTTGCGTCTCGACGTGCGGCTCGAGGATTCGATCACCGGTTTCGGCGTGCGCGCCGACGATGCCGTGACGCGCGAGCGGCGCACCTTGCGCGCACGCTACCAGCTTGTCGACGCCGGAACCGGCGAAGTGCTGCTCGACGCGACGGCGGCGCAGGATGCCGGCATCGACGTGGTCGGCAGCGAATATGCGACGATCGCTGCCGAATCGTCGGCGCTCGAACGGCTCGCCTCGGGAATCGCCGACCAGATCGTTGCGCGGCTCGCGGTCTATGCGCAGCGCGGAGGCCCGGCCGCAGCGCCCGCCTCGTGATCCGGTCGTCGCGACGATGAAGTCCGTCAAGCCCGTCGACCTCGAACGCCAGTCGCGGCTCGATCCGAATATCCGCCTGACCTTGCTTACCGGTCCCGATGACGCGACGATGGCGGCGGTCGCGGCGCACCTTGTCGGACTCGCGGGCAAGGAGGCCGAGCGGCTCGACCTTAGCGGAACGCAGCTTGCGCAGGACCCGTCGCTCCTCGCCGCCGAAGCCGCGTCGATGTCGCTCTTTTCGCCGAGCCGTGTGATCCGTCTCGAGATCGCCGGTAATGGCGATGATTGCCTTGCCGCAGTCGAAGCACTGTTTGCGGCAGAGACCGCAATCAATCCCGTCATCGCATCGGGCGCGGCGATCACCGCCAAGTCGAAACTGGTGAAGCTGGTCGAAGCCGCACCACATGCGGTCGCTGCCATCTGCTACCAACCCGACCGCCGCGCGCTCGTCGGCATAGCGATGGCGGCGGCTTCCGAGCAGGGATTGCGGCTTGCCAATGCAGAGGCGCAGCTGCTCGTCGACCTTGTGTCGGGCGATCAGGCGCTGATGCGCCGCGAGATCGAGAAGATCGCGCTCTACCTCGATGCCGCACCCGACCGGCAACGGCAGGTGACCGCCGCCGATATTGCCGCGCTTGGCGCCGCGACGCACGAGGAGGACGTCAGCGCGTGCATCAATGTCGCGCTTGGCGGCAAGCTGCGCGAGCTGCACGAGATGCTGGCGACCGCGGCGGCGGTCGGCGTTGCCGAAATCCGGATCATTCGCGCGCTCGCGATCCGCGCGATGCAGCTTGCGCGCCTGCGGGCCGAGGTCGATGCCGGGGCGCATCCTGCAACCGTCGTGTCAGCGCGCAGCAGCGGCGTGTTCTGGAAGGAACGCGACGCGGTGACGGCGCAGCTCCACATCTGGGACTCGGTCCGCGTCGCGCGGTTGATGACCCGCCTGATCGAATGCGAGCGTGCCCTGAAGTCGTCGGGAACCGCAGGCGCGGTCCTGTTCCGCAAACTCATGACGGACATTGCCCATCAGGCGGCGCGCGCGCGCTGACGGATTATGCGCCGTCGTCCGACGATTTGCGCGCTTTGGGAACGTCGGGCGGAACGAAGGTCCAGACGGTATCGCCTGCTTCGACTGTCGGGCGATACTGCGTCGAAAAGATCCGCAACTCGCCCGACGCGCGCTCCACGGCAAGGCTGTCGCCGCCCGTCGCCTTCATCCGCTCGACGAAATCGGAATAGCTGTATTTCTCGGTGATCTTTGTCCGCCCGAACGTCCAGCCTGCCTGCAAACGATCAAGCTGTTCCTCGATCGGCGTGCCTGCCAGGGTGAAGATGCGCCCGCGCCGCTGGCTTGCAGCGCGCGATTCCCCGACCATCCGGCTGACCCGGTCGTGCCCGATCTCGGCCGCGAGCTCGCTGCATACAAGCGCATTGTAACTGTCATTGTCGGTCGCGGCGATCAGCTGCTGATAGTCACCCATGTCGAGGCTGTCGTCATGGGCTTCGTCCAATATGTCGCCATGATAGACCGGAAGGTCCGCCCGTCGAGCGCGGCGCAGCGCAAGAATGCTGGGGTCGGCGACAAGCACCTTGCGATCCTGCGCCTTGACGAATTCGGCAAAGGCGATCGTCCAGCTGTTCGCGCCGACGAGCAACACGCCATCACCCTTGCCGCGGTCGAGCCCGAGCCACTGGGCAAAGCGCGCGGCGGTAAAGCCATGCGCAAAAATCGTGGCGATGACGACCGCAAAGCTCAGCGGAACCAGCGCCTCGGCCCCCGCGATCCCATAGTCGGAGAGACGCAGGGCAAAGAGGCCGGTCACTGCCACCGCGACAATGCCGCGCGGTGCAATCCAGGCGACGAACAGCCGCTCCTTGAACGGGATACGCGTGAACAGCAGTGCGACCATGATGGTCAGCGGACGGACGACAAAGAGCAGCAGGAGGAGGAAGACGACGAAGCGCAACTCGAAATTGCGCACCACTTCCCAGTCGAGCGTGGCGGACAAGATGATGAACACGCCCGAGACGAGGATGACGGTGAGGTCCTCCTTGAAGCGCTGGAGCACATGCGTTGAATATGTCTCTCGGTTCGCCATGACGACGCCCATCACGGTGACAGTAATCAGCCCCGTTTCATGCAGGATCAGGTCGGACAGGACAAAGGTTGCGACCACCGTGGTGAGGAGCACCGGGGCCTTCAGGAACTCGGGCACCCAGCCGCGCGGAAACGCCCAGGTGAGCGCAAAGCCCGCCGCGCCGCCGATGATGATCGCGAGCACGCTCGCCGCGACGACGTCGATCACGATGCCGACGCTGTTCGCCTCTGCGCCGCCGTGGATGATATAAGCGTAGATGCCGACCGCGAGCAGAGCCCCGATCGGGTCGTTCACGATCGCTTCCCATTTCAGCATATTCTTGACGCGCGGCGCGATATTGAGCGACCGCAGCATTGGAATGATGACCGTCGGCCCCGTCACGATCATCACGCCGCCGAGCAGCGCAGCGAGCTCGAAAGGAAGCCCGGCGCCATAATAGGCGGCAGCGGTGCCGAGCGCCCAGCCGACCGGAACCCCGACGAAGACGAGCATCGCGACCGCCAGCCCGGCCTGCCGAAGCTCGCGGAACTTGAGGCTGAGCCCGCCCTCGAACAGGATGATCGCGACGGCCAGCTTGATGATCGGCTCGCGCAGCTCGCCAAAATCGCGCTCGGGGTCGAGCAGGCCGAGGATGGGACCGGCGACGATGCCGGCGATCAGCATCAGCGCGATCGCCGGGCGGCCGGTACGCCACGCGATCCACTGCGCGCCGATACCGATGACGCCGATCAGGGCGATTTTCACGAGCAGGGATTCGATTGCGAACATGGACCATTCCTAGTCGGCGCGGCACGCCCGCGGCTACAAAAAAGGGCCGCTCTTCCCCCTGGAAAGAGCGGCCCCCGATATGCTGTGCCCTTGGATCAGAAGCGGAAGCGCCCCGTCACGCCATAGGTCCGCGGTTCGGCAAGGAACTGCGAGAAAATCTGGCGGCCGCCCGGATATTGCGGGTCGGTGAAGGGCGCCGACGTCGTCCCCGCCTGGAAGGGCGAGTTGAACGCGACCTGCGAATATTGCTTGTTGAAGATATTCTGCGCCCACAGTTCGATGCCCCATTTCTCGTCGGGGCCGCGAACGCCGATGCGTGCGTTGAACAGCGCATAGCCGTCCTGCTCCTTCTGCGGGAAGAGGTCGGAGCCGGTGTTGTAATCGCTGGTCATGCGACCATCGATATAGACGAGGCCCGTAAGTCCGCCGCTGCCGAGTTCGGGCGTCCAGGTGACGCTGCCGGTCGCGACCAGTTCGGGCGCGTTCGACAGATTGTCGCCGGGCAGCTTGCGCAGCGCCGGGTCGAGCGGCGCGCCGAAGCGGTTGCCGACCAGATTGTTGCGATAGCTGGTGTCCGCATAGGTAAGGCCTGCCGCGACGCGGAAGTTACGCGCCGGAACGAGCGAAGCCTCGATCTCGACGCCCTCGGCCCGCACGCCCCAGCTCACATCGTCCTGCGCACAGGCGCCGGTCGCCGCGCTCGTATCGCGGTCGGCACCGCCCAGATCGGTGGTGCAGCCGTTGATATTCTGGACGAGGAAGACCGTGCCGTTGAACGTATTCAGCTGGAAGTTCTTGAAGTCCGAGCGGAACAGCGAGACGCCGAGGCTGAACGGGCCGGTCGAATATTTCGCGCCGAGTTCATAGCTGTTGACCAATTCGGGGTCGAACTGCAGCGCCCCGACAAGGCTCTGCGCCCCGCCCGGCGTCGCCGCGAACGGAAAGATCGGCGATTTGAGCGCCGAGCGGTCGAGGTTGAAACCGCCTGCCTTGTAGCCGCGTGAATAGCTGGCATAGAGCAACAGATCGTCGACCGGCTTGTACGACAGGATCGCGGTGCCGGTGAATTCATCCTCGCTGCGGCTGTCGCTGATCGATACGCCGTTGAGCTCGGCGGTCGAATTGCCCTGGCAGCTCAGACCGATGAGCGCGCCGGCAAGCGCGCGGGCCGTGGCGTTGGGGCTCGCCAGATCGTCGAGCACCAGACCCTGCACGGTGGTGCAGACGGTGTTGTCGTTCGAGAATGTCGCCCCGAAGTCCTTCTTGTCGTTCGTGTACCGCAGGCCGAAGGTGAAATCGAGTTTATCGGTGATGTGGAAGATATTGTGCGTGAAGAGCGCCCAATTCTCTCCATTCTGGCTGTAGCGATCGTTGATGCTTCCCAGGTCGTTGAGCCCGTCGAGCGCGGTAAAGGCCGCGACGATGTCGGGACCCGAGGCGCCGGATGCGCCAGCGATTGTTGCGGGACCAACGCCGGGCGCCACGCAAAGCGGGCTATTCGGCGAATACAGCCCTGCGAGCCCGCCGCCGGTGATGATGCGGCAGTTCGCGAACCGGCCATATTGGGTGCCGAAGCGCAGATTGTCGCGCACGCGCAGCTTTTCATTGGCGTAGAATCCGCCGACGAGCCAGTCGAGCTTGCCGTCGAACGCCTCGCCCTGCAGGCGCAATTCCTGCGTGAAGGTGTGGAACTGGCGATAGGCATCGTCACTTGGGGCACGATAGAGAATATCGACCGCGCCATAGTCGGTGTCCGACGCCTGGCTCGACCGATATTCGCGATAGGCGGTGATCGACGTCAACGTCGCGCCGCCGAGATCATAGTCGATCTGGCCCGAGAAGCCATAATCCTTGGTCTCGCCAGCGTAGCTCCGGCCGGGGCTGACCGACAATGTCCGATCATAGCCCTGGTTGAACGCGCTGAGCGGCTGGCCGAGGTCACGCAGCACGTTGATGATGTTGTTGCCGTCCGGCTGAAGCGGCGCGAGCGGCGTCGACGGATTGTTGAGGTTGCCGATATAGGGGTTGACGCTGTTGTCGACATAGATGGCGCCGCAGCATTTCTCGTCGCGGAACGTATAGTCGGCGATCAACCGGATCGACAGCGCGTCGGTCGGTTCGAACAGCAGCTGCCCACGCAGGAAATAGCGGTCACGGTCGTTGACGTCGGTGTTGTTCGTCGTGTCGCGATAAAAGCCGTCGCGCTTGACCCAGATGCCGTCGAGGCGCGCGGCGAGCGTGTCGCTGATCGGGCCGGTGACGCTGCCGCCGAGGCGCCAATAGTCGTAATTGCCATAAGTGATCTCGCCCGTCGCGCCGAACTGGAAATCGGGCTTTTTCGAATAGATGCTGATGAGACCCGCCGACGAGTTACGCCCGCCGAGCGTTCCCTGCGGGCCGCGTTGCACTTCGACGCGGTCGATTTCGCCAAGTTCGTTGAGGCCGATGCCCGAACGCGAGCGATAGACGCCGTCAATGAAAACCGGGACCGAGCTTTCAAGTCCGGGGTTGTCGCCGACCGTGCCGATACCGCGGATACGCGCCGAACCATTTGCTTCCGAGCCGGTCGACGACACGAGCAGCGACGGCGCCACCTGGTTGAGCTGGCGAATATCGTTCGCGCCGCTGTTCTGCAGCGTTTCGGCGTTCACGGCCGAGATGGCAACGGGAACGTCCGACAGCAGCTGCGAACGGCCTTGCGCCGTGACGACGATCGGCGCGTCGTCGAAATCGTTCTGCGGCGCGCTGTCCTGCGCCTGCGCTGGCATGGCGACAGTCACGACAGCCAGCGATACGCCGAGCGCACTCGAGCGCAGGAGACGGGCAGCACAAAGGGTCGATGATTTCATTTTGGGCACTCCTCTCAACATTTCGTTGTTTTTATTGGCCCTGAAACATACCGGAAATGCCGCCCTGTTCCAGACGATGCGCCCGATTCACGTCATGTTTTCGGCGAGTGATGCTTTTGTGTCACAGGCGCCAAAGCCGCACTTTCGCGTGCATTCAGGCCCCGTGCCCGCTTGACGTAGCGTCATCGAAAATGGCTCTACCATAAGCAACTGACAGCAATTTTTCGCCCGCTACGACCATTGCGTGGTAGGTGCCGTCGAAATTGGCGGCGATAGCATCGTCGCCGACATCGAGGCCGCCGGTCAGACTACCGAAAGCGGGCAGAATCATTGTGCGCTCGTCGCGGGCGAAGCAGGGGCGAACCACGGGGCGACCGCGAAGGTTGACACGCAACTTCGGATGGAAATGGCCCGAGACTTGGGGGCGACGATCGGCGGGCTTGCATTGGTGACGAAAGACGATGCCATCGACCTCGATCTCGGCGGCGACCGCACCGCCCCACGCGCCCGCCGACAATCCATCGTGGTTGCCGGCTATCCAGAGGAGTTCGACCCTGCTCGAAAGGCTCGCCAACCGCTCGGCCGCGGCGGGCGCCATCCGGTCCGCCGACAGCCGGTCATGAAAACTGTCGCCCAGGCACCAGATCGCGCGCGCGCCGGTCGCGTCGACAAGCCGGTCGAGTCGGTCGAGCGTATCATGGCTGTCATAGGGGGGGAGCGGTTGCCCTTGGGCTGCGAACCAGCTCGCCTTTTCGAGGTGCAGGTCGGCGACGATCAGCGCGCCGTGGCGCGGCCAGAATAGCGCGCGATCGGCCAAGGGCCGGACACACTGGTTCGCAAAATCCAGGCTGGGCTGAAACTCCATCGCCCCGCTATGGCAATGGCGCAAAAGTCCGGCAAGCCTGCCTAGCTGCCGGGACGAAGGTCGCTTGCCGCGAAACGATATCCGGCCGGACGTTGGGCCGCATCGGGCATGTCAAATACGACGCGTTTGTTCGGATAGTCGATTTCGATGCGGTCGAACAGCGACAGGCTGTCCATACCGAGAAGCAGCGCCGGCCGCTCGTGTAATCCAAGAACGCGAAAGGCCTGCCCATCGGCAAAGGAAATCGGAAGATCGTTGATGTCGATGCCGCCGATCGTGATGCGCCGGATGGCCGTCCGGGTGGCAGGAACATCTTCACCGGTCACGGCGCCCAATGTGGCGGAAAAGAAGGGCACGCGATTTTCGCGGCGCGACGCGACGAGCTTCATCAGCGCCATATTGCCCACGCTCGTCTGCGCACCCGTGTCGACGATGACATCGATCCTGCGGTCGCCGATACGCGCGTCGGACAGGATCAGACGACCCGCCGAGTTGCGCGCTGTCACGACAATGGCGTCGCGGTCGCGGATGACGGGGCGCGCGCGACGGTGCGTTTCGAGAATTTTCATGCTTTCGTTGCGAAAATCGATGAGCAGGCGCCGATCCTCGAGCATGTCGACGCCGATCAGGCCGGCGGCGCCGATATGCCGCCCGAAAAAGGCCGGGGCGTCGAATTCCTCGAGCCGGAGATTGGTCATCTGCAGCGCGGCAACGCGGAAGCTGGGAACGGTCGCGCCGCTGCCGATCGTCGCCATCCGAAGTTTTTGGCCCTCGACAAGGTCGAGGCGGGCGGCGAGTTCGCGCGCGATGACCGTCCGCTCCGCGCCGGTATCGACCAGAAAGGAGAAGGGCCCCTCGTCGCCGATCATTACCTTGACCGACATGCGCCGCGTCGCGTCGAGATCGAACGGCTGGACAAAGGGGACGACCTCTCCGGTCGTGCTGGCCTCGTCCGGTGCTTGCTGGGCCGGTGGCGCCGCGGTCGGCGTCGGGGTCGAGGTCTGGGGCGTAGGCGTGGCGCCGACCAGTGCCGGGGCCGCGAACAACATCCACAGGCTGAAACGCCTCGTCGGGGTAGTCGCTGGCATCGTTTCTCTCCGCCCTACAGTCTACGCCTCCTCTGCCGGCTCAGCAAGGGGCGGCCGATCAGGACGATTCGGCGCCCATTGCCTGCTGCGCCAGCGCATCGGCCAGTTCGCCGAGCAATATGTCGTCGAGGTCGGCGGCGGCGACATTTTCGCGCCCGATCAGCACCAGCACCGGGATCGCCAGCGGGCTGATGCGCGGCAGCGCCTTGTGCAGCATGGTCCCCGCCGCCCGGTCGAGCAGGTCGCCGAGCCGCGCGACATCGGTGAGCCGCTCGCGCGCGTCGGTCCATGCCGCCTCCAGCAGCAGATGGTCGGGCTCATATTTTCGCAGCACGTCGAAGATGAGGTCGGTCGAAAAAGTGACCTGCTTTCCGGTCTTGCGCTTGCCGGGGTGCTGGCGTTCGATCAGCCCGCCGATCACCGCCACCTCGCGGAAGGCGCGCTTCAAAAGATGCGACCCTTCGACCCATTCGACGAACTCCTGTTCAAGAATCGTCGAATCGAACAGGGCTTCCGGATCGGCCACGGGGCGCAGCGACCAGAGGGCAAGCGCATAGTCCGACGCGACGAAGCCGAGCGGCTGCAACCCCGCGCGCTCCATCCGCTTGCTGATCAGCATGCCGAGCGACTGGTGCGTATTCCATCCTTCGAAGGGATAGGCGACCAGATAATGATTCCCTTCGTGGGGGAAGGTCTCGACCAGTAATTCGCCCGGACGCGGCAGCGCCGACCTCAGTGCCTGCATCTCGAGCCAGAAACGGACATCGTCCGGAAAACGCTGCCAGCTTTCGGGTTCGCCGAGAAAGGCGCGTACCCGGTCGGCGAGCCGCGTCGTCAGCGCCATGCGCGCTCCGACATAAGAGGGGATACGCGCGGGGCGCGTGGTCGCGCGGACGATCAGATCGGTGTCGCGGATCGCCTCAACCTCCAGGCTGAGCCCTGCAAATGCGAAAGTGTCGCCTGCCGTCAGCGTGCTTGCGAAATACTCCTCGACAGTGCCGAGACGGCGACCGCTTTTGAAGCGCACATCGAGCGTCGGCGCATCGACAATAATCCCTGCGTTGAGCCGGTGCTGCGCCGCCAGTCGCGGATGCGCGATGCGCCACCGCCCCTCGCCATCGGGCGCAAGCCGACGGAAGCGGTCATAGCTTTTGAGCGCATAGCCCCCGTCGCGCACGAAGCCGAGCAATCGCGCAAAGACGTCCGCACCCAACCAGCGATAGGGCGCGGCGCTCCGCACCTCCGCCAGCAGGGCGGCCTCGTCGAACGGCGCGGCGCAGGCGAGCGCCATGACATGCTGGGCAAGCACGTCGAGCGCGCCGGGACGAAAGCGGTCGGCATCGCGCTCGCCCGCCTCGACCGCATCGAGTGCGGCGCGCGCTTCCAGATATTCGAAGCGGTTGCCGGGAACGATCAGCGCCTTGCTCGGCTCGTCGAGCCGGTGGTTGGCGCGGCCGATGCGCTGGAGCAGCCGTGAGCTGCCCTTGGGCGCCCCCATCTGGATCACGCAATCGACGTCGCCCCAGTCGAGCCCCAGATCGAGGCTCGACGTCGCGACGAGCGCGCGCAGCCGCCCCTCGGCCATCGCGGCTTCGGCGCGCTGGCGCGCCTCGCGGTCGAGGCTGCCGTGGTGGATCGCGATCGGCAGCGAGGCGTCGTTGACCTTCCAAAGCTCCTGAAAGATCAGTTCGGCGAGCCCGCGCGTGTTGCAGAAGATGATCGTCGTGCGATTCTTCGCGACCTCGGCCATCACCTGATGCACCGCATATCGTCCCGAATGGCCCGCCCACGGCACCGCGCCTTCGGGGAGGAGGATTTCGATGTCGGGATCTGCCCCGGCCTCGCCCTCGACCAGCGTCACCGCGCCCGCATCGGCATCGGGGGCGAGCCAGGCGGCATATTGGAGGGGATCGGCGATCGTCGCCGAAAGCCCGACCCGGCGCGTCTCGGGCGCGATCTGCTGGAGCCGGGCCAGCGCCAGGCTCAATAGGTCGCCGCGCTTGCCAGGTGCAAAGGCGTGAATCTCGTCGATCACGACGGTCTTGAGGTCGGCGAACATCGTGAAGCTGTCGGGATAGGAGAGCAAAAGCGACAGCGATTCGGGCGTCGTCAGCAGGATATTGGGCGGCCGGCTGCGCTGGCGTGTCTTCTTGTCCGAACTCGTGTCGCCGCTGCGGCTCTCGACGCTGATGCCGAGTCCCATCTCGGCGATAGGGCCGAGCAGGTTGCGCTCGACGTCGGCGGCGAGCGCCTTCAGTGGCGATACGTAAAGCGTGTGCAGCCGGTCGGTCGGGCTTTCGGCCAGCTCGACGAGGCTTGGCAGAAAGCCCGCTAGCGTCTTCCCCGCACCCGTCGCGGCGACGAGCAGCGCATGGTCGCCGCGCGCACCTGCCGCGAGCATCTCGGCCTGATGACGCCGCAATCTCCACCCGCGCGCGGCGAACCAGTTGTTGAAGGGGGCGGGGAGCGACATGGGTCCGATGTGGCGCGTCGAGGGAAGGGCGGCAAGCCTTCAATCCGCCGCTATCCTGCGCTAGTTGTCGTCGATGACCGATCTCGCCCGCTGCGTCGCCGAAGCCTATGACATCGCGCTGCCGCACCGCGGCGAGGGCAAGGTCGCCGACTATATCCCGGCGCTCGCGGGGGTCGATCCGCAGCATTTCGGTTTCGCGCTCGCGCTCCCCGACGGGACGGTTCACACCGCCGGCGACGCCGACATCTCCTTTTCGATCCAGTCGGTGTCAAAGGTCTTCACGCTTGCGCTCGCGCTCCGCCGCGTCGGAAGCGCGCTTTGGGACAGCGTCGGGCGCGAGCCGTCGGGCAGCGCGTTCAACTCGATCGTTCAGCTCGAAAGCGAGGCGGGCATCCCGCGCAATCCGCTGATCAATGCGGGCGCCATCGCGACGACCGACCGGCTTATCGACGGACGCAGCGGTGATGCGACTATCGCCGAAATCCTCGATTTCATCCGCGCCCGCGCGTGCGACCATGCGGTCGACGTCGATCTTAACGTCGCTGCGTCCGAATCCGAAACGGGCGCGCGCAACCGCAGCCTCACGCATTTCATGGATGCGTTCGGCACTTTGCGGCATCCGGTCGAAACGGTGCTCGGCGTCTATTTCCGCCAATGCGCGATCGCGATGAGCTGCCGCCAGCTTGCGCGCGCGGGACTCTTTCTTGCGATGGAGGGACGCGATCCGCTTGGCGGCGAACAGTTGATCGACGCGCATCGCGCGCGCCGCATCAACGCGATCATGATGCTGTGCGGTCATTACGACAATTCTGGCGAGTTCGCCTTTCGCGTCGGCTTGCCGGGGAAGAGCGGGGTCGGCGGCGGCATTTTGTGCATCGCGCCGGGGCATGGGTCGATCGCGGTCTGGTCGCCGGGGCTGAACGATGCGGGAACGTCGCTCGTCGGCGCGATCGCGCTCGAACATTTTGCCTATGCGGCGGGCTGGTCGGTGTTCGATTAGCGACAGGAGGTAGTGAGGGGATGGGACGTGGGTGCTGGCTTTCCCGTCAGTCTTCGTCGATCAGCGCCAGCGCGACGCGCGCGGTGCCGCTGCGGTGCATGCCGATTTCGCGCGCCGCGGCGTGGCTGATGTCGATCACGCGGCCGTGGGCAAAGGGGCCGCGATCGTTGATGCGGACGACCACGCTGTCGCCGGTCGACATGTTGGTCACGCGTACCATGCTGCCGAATGGCAGGGTGCGATGCGCGGCGGTGAGCTGCGAGGGATCGAATCGCTCGCCATTGGCGGTGCGGTTTCCGGCGAGCTCATTGCCGTAATAGCTCGCCATCCCGCCGTCGATTTCGGTTTCCTGGACGATCTCGGCAATCGGATTGTCGGCGATTTCGACTTCCTGCGCGCCCGCTGAAGCGGCGAGCAGAAGCGGAAGCAGCATGGCAGAAACGGCCCGCATGACGTCATCCCCTTGTCAGAGGAGGCGCCAAAAGCAGGCCCGGCACACAAAATCAATCGGATGCGCGTCGAATCGAAGCCGAATCGCGGCCAGATGCGGCTTCAGACGTCCAGATTGGCGACCGACAGCGCGTTGGTCTGGATGAAATCGCGCCGCGGTTCGACCTCGTCGCCCATCAGCCGTTCGAAAATCTCGTGCGCGACGTCGGCCTGTTCGGCCTCGACGCGCAGCAGCGAACGGTTGGCAGGGTCGAGCGTCGTTTCCCAAAGCTGTTCGGCATTCATCTCGCCCAGCCCCTTGTAGCGGCTGATCGACAGTCCCTTGCGGCTATGCGCGAAAATCGCTTCGAGCAGTTCGGAGGGGCGCGTCACCGGCGTGACCTTGGCGCTCGTCGTCGGCAGATCGCCGTCTTCGGCCTCGCTTTCGGCCTCGGCCTCGATCTGCGCCGCGGTCGCCTTCACGAGCCGCGCGGGGCGCGCATAGGTGTCGGACTGTTCGGCGGCGAGGCTGTGCAGCCGCCGCGCCTCCTGGCTCGCGAGGAAGGCATTGTCGACCGCATGATGGTCGCTCACGCCGCGCCAGCGCCGCTCGAGCGTATAGCCGCCGCCCTCGACCGCGGTGACGGTCCACAATGCCTCGGCGCCGCCAGTCAGCGCGCGCTCGGCGGCGTTGAGCCACGAGGCCGCGGTCTCGGCTGCGCTGTGACGCCCTGCGGCATCGAGCGACGGGTCGAGCGCGCCGGTAAGCGCGAGTGCCTCGACCAGTCCATGATCGATCGAGCGCGGAACATAGCGCATCAGCGCGCGCAGCCGTCGCCCGTGTTCGATCAGGCCACGCAAATCGTTGCCCGATCGCGCACCGCCCGCGCTTTCGAGCAGCAGCGCGTCGATCCCAGCATCGACGAGATAGTTTTCGAGTGCGGCGTCGTCCTTGAGGTACACTTCGCTGCGCCCCTTCGACACTTTGTAGAGCGGCGGCTGCGCGATGTAGAGATGACCGTTCTCGATGATTTCGGGCATCTGGCGATAGAAGAAGGTGAGCAGCAGCGTGCGGATATGCGCGCCGTCGACGTCGGCGTCGGTCATGATCACAATTTTGTGATAGCGCAGCTTCTCGATGTTGAACTCGTCGCGGATGCCCGTGCCGAGCGCTTGGATCAGCGTGCCGACCTCCTTCGACGAAATGATGCGGTCGAAGCGCGCGCGCTCGACGTTCAAAATCTTGCCCTTGAGCGGCAGAATCGCCTGAACCTTGCGATCGCGGCCCTGCTTGGCGCTGCCGCCTGCCGAGTCACCTTCGACGAGGAAAAGCTCGCATTTCGACGGATCGCGTTCCTGGCAATCGGCGAGTTTGCCGGGCAGCGAGGCGATGTCCATCGCGCCCTTGCGACGCGTCAGTTCGCGCGCCTTCTTCGCGGCCTCACGCGCCGCGGCGGCGTCGATCACCTTCTGGATCACTGCCTTGGCATAGGCGGGATTTTCCTCGAGCCATTCGCTCATCCGGTCGGCCATCAGGCTTTCGAGCGGCTGGCGGACCTCGCTGCTGACGAGCTTGTCCTTGGTCTGCGAGGAAAATTTGGGATCGGGCAGCTTGACCGACACGATCGCGGTCAGCCCCTCGCGCATATCCTCGCCGGTCAGGCTGACTTTCTCTTTTTTGAGGATGCCCGACTTTTCGCCATAGCTGTTGATCGTACGCGTCAGCGCGGCACGAAAGGCGGCGAGATGCGTTCCGCCGTCGCGCTGCGGGATGTTGTTCGTGAAACAGAGCACATTTTCATAATAGCTGTCGTTCCACTCGAGCGCGACGTCGATGCCGATGCCGTCGCGCTCGCTGCTGATTGCGATCGGATCGGGCAGCAGCGCATTCTTGTTGCGGTCGAGATATTTGACGAACGCCGCGATCCCACCCTCGTAAAAGAGGTCGTGCGTGACATGTTCGGCATGGCGGGCGTCGACGAGCTTGATGCGGACGCCGGAGTTCAGGAAGGCGAGTTCGCGGTAACGATGCTCGAGCTTGTCGAAGTCGAACTCGGTCACATTCTTGAACGTCTCGGTCGACGCGAAAAAGGTGACGCGCGTCCCCTTCTTTCCCGCCGGGGCAGGGCCGTTGACCTTGAGCGGCGCGACGGCGTCGCCGTGCTCGAAGCGCATCCAATGTTCCTGGCCGTCGCGCCAGACGGTGAGCTCGAGCCATTCGGAAAGCGCGTTGACGACGCTGACGCCGACGCCGTGGAGGCCGCCCGACACCTTGTACGCATTGTCGTCGCTCGTATTCTCGAACTTTCCGCCCGCATGGAGCTGCGTCATGATGACCTCGGCGGCCGACACGCCCTCTTCGCGGTGGATGTCGGTCGGAATCCCGCGCCCATTGTCCTCGACGCTGACCGAACCGTCGCTGTTCAGCGTGATGAGCACAAGATCGCAATGCCCCGCGAGCGCCTCGTCGATCGCATTGTCGCTGACCTCGAACACCATATGGTGGAGGCCCGAGCCGTCGTCGGTGTCGCCGATATACATGCCGGGGCGTTTGCGGACCGCGTCGAGGCCCTTCAGGACCTTGATCGATTCGGCGCCATAGGCGTTTGCATTGGGCTGTTTTGCGGCGCCTTCGCTTGCGCCATTTTCCTGCGGGTCTGTCATGCCGATTATATAGGGTCGGCGGGCGCAAAACCCAAGCTAAAATGCGGCCCTTGGCGCTGTGGCAAGGGGCGTTGCGCGGGCACGCTGCGGCGGCTAGATTCGGTGCCATGAAACAAGCCTTTGCCATCTTGCTCGCCAGCCTTTCTGTCCTCGCACTTGCTGCGTGCAGCGAACCCGCGCCGCCCGCCGACAATGCACCTGTCGTTTCCGGCGAGCCGCTCGCGACGCGCGCGGTGGTGATCGGAACCGAGGGGCCGAGCCTCCCCGCCTGTTCGAGCATCTCGCGCGTCGTCGATGGCGGCACCGACGTCTATTGGGCGCCGGACGAAACGCGCGCGGTCAAGGCAAAGCTTGCGGGCGGCGTGCGGGTATCGGTGTGCGAGGCGACCGACGACGACCGATGGTTCGGGATCGTCTTTGCCGCCCCCGGCACCGATCCCGATATGTGCGGCGTCGGCAAGACGGTGCCCAATGCGCGAGAATATCAGGGGCCGTGCCGCTGGGGCTGGATCAAGGGCGGCTCGGTACGGCTGGGAGGTTAAGCGCCGACTCCTGCGGGCCTCCGATATGGCGGGTTTCGAACGTAACTGGCCGTCGCGGGGACGACGAGGCAGGAATCCACCCCGTAACCGCCGCCACATTCAAATAGGGCTTTCCTACAATATTCGGCGGTGCCAGCCTTCCTTCCGGCCCTTTCTTTTGATGGAGGATTCAGCCCGTTTCAGGACTGCGCGTTCGGGCACGGGCGGGCGCGTCCAATCGGTCATCGGGCCCGGTTCGGGATGACGAATGTCTGGAAACGACCGAAAGCGGACATCAGATCCTCCCTGTGCCGCAGGCATGGGGAGGTGGCAGCCCGAAGGGCTGACGGAGGGGCTAATGGCGCAACGTCGCGGCCCCTCCACCCCTCGCTTCGCGAGCGGTCCTCCTCCCCATGGCTTCGCCACAGGGAGGATTTAGCGGCAAATTTCCACCCCAAAGCCGACGCGCGCTCTATCCCCTACAATCCTCGATCACGCGGCCGATTTCGGACTGGACGGGCAGCGTCAGCGCGCGGCCGTTGTCGGCCTCGATTGCAAACCGCCCGCGGCTGAAGGCGATGCGGTCGAGGCGCGGATCGCGCGCTGACAGGCTCACCGCGCCGCTGTCGAGACGCAGGCGGTCCGTTCCCGCGCTGGTCTGGAGGTGGACGTCGGACGCCTGACCGGGCTCGCCGACGTCGGCCGCCAAACGGATCGAGCCACCGGCGCAGGCGAGGCTGACGAGCGGCGATGCGCTTCCCGTCGGGACAAAGGCGGCCGTCCGGCTTCCGGCATCATAGCGCCACGCGCCGACATCGACGGCGCGCTCGTCCCACGGCTTTGCCGGGGTGAGCGGCGCGGGCGTCGGGGCGAGCGGCGCGGCGACGGGCTGCGGCGCCGGGGGCGGCGGCGCTTCGGGCGTCGGGATCGCCGAACAGCCTGCCATCGCCAACATCGCGGCGGCGCTTAATCCAATGTGCGCATTGCGCGGTGCCAGCTTCATCTTCAAAATCCCTGCCATTCGATCGCTTCGTCGATCCCGACGCGCGGGACCGGCCATTGGTTCACCGGCTGCGTCGCGTCGGCATAGCCGATCGCGAGGCCCGAAAAGAGTATCTGCCCGTCGTCCAGTCCGAGCGTCTTTCGCACCGTTTCGCCATACATCGCCCAGCATTCCTGGGGACAACTGGCGAGTCCGGCTTCGACGAGCAGCAGCATCACCGACTGCATCCACATGCCCATGTCGGCCCATTGCGGCGGACCCATGATGCGCGAGCAATGGAGGAAAAGCATCACCGGTGCGCCGAAGCCACGGTAATTGTCCATGAATTGAGCGAGCCGCGCCTTTTTGTCCTCGCGCGGGATCTCGAGCGCGCCGTAGAGCGCTTCGCCGACGCCGAAACGCCGCGATTCCCACGGGTCGACCAGACCCTTGGGATAGATGTCATATTCGGGCTGATAGCCCTCGCGACCCATCGCAATGCGTCCGGCGACCGCATCCTTCACCGCTTGCCAGGGTGCGCCGGTGAGCACCACCGCCTGCCACGGCTGGAGGTTGCCGCCCGACGGCGCGCGCTGGGCGGCGTTGAAAATATCGCGGAGCAGCGCGGGGTCGACCGCCCTGTCGGTAAAGGCGCGGACCGACCGGCGCCGATGCAGCGCCTCGGTCACGCCGATATCCGCCCCCTGCTTGTCAGTCGCTGGCATATTTATCCTCCCGCCTTTTTCCGAACAGCAGCCCGCGTTCGAGCCGTTCCTTGAGCTGGCGGTAATAGGAAAGCAGAAAGACGTCATCCTCTTCGGCGACCGGGCGGCCGATCTTGCTGCGGATTGCATCGGCGACCTCGCGCATCGCGCGCGCGTCGCGGGTGCGCAACACACGTTCGAGTTCCTGCAGTTCATAGATGCCATAAACCGACAGTTCGGCGTCGCTGAAGCGCATCGCGCCGCCTTCCGCCTCGCTGGTCGCAATCTCGCTGTCGAGTTTGGCGCGCTGCGCCATCACCACCCATGTTCCGGCGATCAGGTCACCCATCCGCATGCGGTCGCGATTGAACAGCAGGAACAGGCTGAGCGTCAGTGACCAGATAACCCCGGCCAGGATTGTCCAGCCCGCGACAATATCTTCGGCTGCGCCGTTTCCGATCATCATCATTGGCAGGAACAGTTCGAGCTCGCGGATCAGGTTGCGCGCCACGACCGCATCGGCGGTGAGCCGCCCGCCGTCGCGCGCAACGACGCGAATACCCATCAGCCTTTTGCCCGGCGTCGCCGCGCGCGCGCCGAGTTCGAAGCCGAGAAACCAGAAGGTCCGGAGAACAAAGGCCCCAAGCATCCAGATGCTCAGCACAATGTCGGAACCCGAAGCAAAACCGGCATAAGCCGCGCCGAACGAAAAGAGGATCAACACCAATGCGATCAGCGTCAGGTCGACGATCAGCGCGCCGAAACGCAGGCTCGCACTCGCGATCCGCAGTTCGAGATCGACCCCCTCGGGGGTCACGAACTGGCGGACCTTGCCCGCCTGCGCTGCGCGGCGCTTGGCGAGGGCGGTTGCGGCGTCGGTCATGCGGCGTCCTCGCGCCGCGGGATGTAATAATAGCCGAACCAGAAGGCGATCATCAGCGTCCCGATGCCGTAGCGCATCGCCGTATCGGTGATGAGCTGGCGGCCGAAGCCCTCGAGCAGCCCCGCGACAAGCAGCATCGCGATCACCCCCACCATCACCTTGCCCGCCGTGCGCCCGGCATGGGCCGCAGCCTGCAACCGCCCGCGCGCGCCTGGAAACAGCACCGCGGTTCCGATCCGAAGTCCCGCGGCGCCCGACAGTGCGGCGGCGAACAGCTCGGTCGTGCCGTGGATGAACAGCCAGCCGCCGAAGTCGACGCCGAGGCCCTTCGACGTGAAGACCGCGAGCATCGCGCCGAGCCCGATCCCCTGATAATATTCGAGCATCAAGGTCGGCACGCCAAAGGCAAAGCCAAGCGCAAAGGACATGATCGACACGCCGCTGTTGTGCGTGAAGAGGAAGGTCGCAAAGACGTGGAGGCCGCTCTGCTCACTTTCCGCATCGGGACCGTGCCCCAGCGTCGATCGCAGATACTCGACCGAGGCGCGCGGGTCGCGCCCGCCCGCCATCTCGTCGGGGACGAAATTATAATACCATTCGGGATTGCTCGCGACGAGCGACCAGCTGGTGATCGCGCCGAGAAGGATCACCAGCGCGATGACGATCGTTTCCTTCCATACCGCGCGCACTGCGGCGGGCCAGTCGTAAAGGATGAAGCGACGAAGGCGCGCGGCGCGCGATTCGCGCACGCCATAGACGAGGAAATAGCCGCGCATCGATAGGGCTTCGAGATGGTCGAGCAGCGCCTTGTCGAGACTCGTCGCGCGCGCGATCGACAGCGACGAGAGCGTCGCGCGGTACAATATGGGGAGTTGGAGCAGTTCGTCGCTCGTCAGCGCGGTCGCGCCTTTCTTTTCCAATTTGGCGAGCAACGCGTCGAACGCGACCCAATCGGCCTCGCGCTCCTCGCGAAAGCGGCGCGTCGAAAAACCCGGTGCATCGACGCTGCGCTGGGCGGGCATGGCGGGAATCACAGGCTGCCCTTTCGCTTGATGCCAAGATAGGCCTCGACGACGCCCGCGCCCATCGCATCGGCGGGAACCTCGATGACATCGGCGCCGAGCCGCTGGAGCCGTGCGATCACCAGCTGCCGGTCGCGCAGCATCGCCGCCGCGACATTCGCGCGGGTGATGTCAGCGGCGCTTTCGGGGCGCCGTCTCTCCTCGGCCTCGACCTCTTCGTCCTTGACGACGACGAACAGCAGGCGGTGCTTGCTGACCATGCGCCGCGCCGCGCGGATCATCAGGTCGGCGCTCGTCGCGTCGGTGAATTCGGTGAAGATGATGACGAGCGAGCGGCGGTTGAGCTGCGCCGACAGGCTCGCCAGCGCGAGCGTGAAATTGCTTTCGACATGCGCATAGTCGATCAGGCTCGCCGCACGCTGGAGTGCCGGGAAATCCTGCGTGTGCATATAGGCGGGGGTCAAGGCCAGCGGCTTGGCGGCAAAGGAATAAAGGCTGATGCGATCGCCGAGCTTGAGCCCCGCATAGGCAAGAAGCAGCGCCGCCGATACCGCGCGGTCGACGCGCGGCATGCCGTCGACCGGTTCGGCCATCGTGCGCCCCGCGTCGATCGCCAGCACGACGCGATTGTCGCGCTCGACACGATATTCCTTGGCAAGCAGCCGCACATGGCGCGCCGACGCGGTCCAGTCGATCGAGCGCCGGTCCATTCCGGGCTGATAATCGGCGAGAGCCTCGAATTCGGTTCCCTCGCCGCGAAGGCGCTGCTGGCGCAGCCCGAACCAGCTGTCGCGCTGGAACAGCCGACTTCCTTCCTCGGCGACCGCGCGCAGGCTGGGCAGTACACTGATTGCGCGACCGATCGCGAATTTGCGTTGCTTCCAAACCAGCCCGAGCGGCCCCGCCCAGCGCAGCCAGAGCGCCTCGACAAGCGCCTGCCCGCGCCGCGCCGCGCTCAACCGCAGCGACGTCGCGAGCGCGGTCCCGTCGGCGCTTCGGTACAGATTTTCCGCGAACCGCCCGCCCGCCGCGAGTCGCTCGTCGAGTGCGAGCGCCAGTTCGGCACGCGGCGGCAGGCGGCTTCCGCGCGCGGCGAGCGTCAGGTCGAACGGATCGCCGACGCCGACCTGATGGGGAAATTGCGCGTCGAGCGCGATGTGGCGCGGATTGGCGCCGGCCATTGCGTCGACGAGGATGCAGGCGAGGATCACCGCGATCCAGCCGGGCGCCACCAGCCAATATTCGGGCCGCACCAGCCCGAGCGCAAGCGCCATCGGAGCGCCTAGCAGAAGCAGGTAGATGGCGCGCCGGGTGGGGTAAATCACCGCGGCACTTCCTCATGCTCGAGCAGCGCGGCGACGATCTGCTCGACACTGCGTCCTTCGATCTCGGCGGCGGCCGACAGGATGACTCGGTGGCGCAGCACGCCCGCGGCGAGGCGCTGGACGTCGTCGGGGATGGCATAGTCGCGCCCGTCGAGCGCCGCGGCGGCGCAGGCGGCGCGCGCAAGCAAGGTCGCGGCGCGTGGACTTGCGCCGCATTCAAGATCGGCGCTCTCTCGCGTCGCGCGGACCAGGCGGACAATATAGTCGACGATCTCCTCGGCCAGCCGCACGCTCGCAATCGCGTCGATGGCGTCGGCAATCACTTTTGCATCGGCGATCCGTTCGACGCCGAAATCGGCGACTGCGGGACTCTTGAAGCGCCCGCCATGATCGGCGACGATGCGCCGTTCCTCGTCGGCGTCGGGATAGTCGACGACGAGCTTGAACAGGAAACGGTCGAGCTGCGCTTCGGGGAGCGGATAGACGCCCTGCTGTTCGATCGGATTCTGCGTTGCGAGCACGGTGAAGCGCGGGCTCATCGCATGCGGCTCGCCATTGATCGTCACGCGGCGCTCCTGCATCGCCTCGAGGAGCGCGGCCTGCGTCTTGGGCGGGGTGCGGTTGATCTCGTCGGCGAGCAGCAATTCGGTGAAGATCGGACCTTTGGTCAGGGTGAAGCTTGACGTCTGGAAGTTGAACAGGTTCGACCCCAAAATATCGCCCGGCATCAGGTCGGGGGTGAACTGGATGCGCCCGAAATCGAGCCCGACCGCGCGGGCAAATGCCTGCGCGAGCAGGGTCTTGGCGGTTCCCGGCGGGCCTTCGAGAAGCACATGCCCGCCCGCGAGCAGCGCTATCGTCACCATGCGCGTCAGGTCATGCTGACCGAACACCGCCTTTGCGACCTCGGCGTCGATCGCGGCGCCGAGCGCCTGCACGCGCTCGATAGGATTAGCTGTCACGGAGAAGGTCCTTTCTGATGGCATGCAGCGCCTGCGCGTCTGCAAGGAATTCGTGGCGGTTGCGCGCGAGCGGGAGGCGCCGGGCGAGCGCCGAAAACAGCTCGCCGCCGGGACGCATATGCTTGTCGATCCATGCGTCGGTTTCTTGGGCGTCGAGACCGGCGGGAGCGTGCAACCGCCGTGCAATTGCGCTGCGCTGGCTCGTCACATAGGCGTCGGCGCCGTCGAGTTCGCGCCTCGCCTGCTTGATGAGGTCGGCGCTGTTCGCGATCAGCGCCGCCTTCGATATCGGGATGGCACGCTGCGGCCTCAGTGCGGGGCCGAAACGCATCCATGCCTGCCAAAGTGCGAGCAGCCCCGCCGCGATCAGACACAAGGTGATTCCGATGAAGGGCGGGACGAAGGCAAAGCGCAGCAGCGAGCGCTGGCCGCCGAAGCCGTTCAATGTGACATCGAAGGCGAGCGCGTCGATGGCCGCATCTTCGGCCACCGCGTCGATTAGCATGGCCGCTCCCGCAGCTTTCTCACGCGAGGCAAAGGCGAGATTGTTGATAAGGTCGGGGTCGGCGAGGATGTAAAGATCGCGATCCTCGAGCCGCGCAAGCACGGCGCCACCCTTGGGACCAGCAATCAGCGTTTCGAGCTGCGGGCCTTCGACCGTCTGGACATCGGCCGGAAGGTCGAGCGCGAAGCGCTGCCCGGCAACCTCGGCGGCAATCCGCTGTGGCTTGGTGGTTGCGGCTTCGACCGTCACTTCGCCGAAATGGCCGGTCGGCAGCAGGTCGCCGTCGGGGGTGACCGGAAAGCCCGTGCCGACCCATCCCGGCTTCACGTCCTGTCCGGGCAGACGACCCGTCGCCCATTTGGGAAGGACGACCAATGCCTTGTCGCCGCCCCGCGCATCGAGGATTTCGGCGATTTCGCTGGCCTTTGTCCGGTGCGTCGGGGTGAGGACGAGCAGCCACTCATAGTCCTCATAGCCCTCTCCGGTCACGCTCCGCCACAGCGACACATCGGCGCCCGCGCGCTCGCTCAGATCGACAATTCCCGCGTAACCGGGGGCTGATTTCGACAGGGCGTGGCCACCGCCATCATTGCCGTTCGACAATTGCGGTCCGAGCGCGATCAGCGCCCACAGTGCGACAAAGGCGACGACGCCGATCGCGACCACCGCGGCGATCAGCCGGGGGTTGAAGCCATGATCGCTGGCGCCCGCCTTGCTCATGCGCGTGCCCAGTTCCGGGCGACCGTCAACTCCGAATAGGCGCCGCGGCACGCCTCCCACGCTCCCGCGTCGATCGAACGGCCGCCGAACAGGCTAATTTCGACCGCGCGCGCGATGCGGCTGAAGGCGTCGCGCGCCACCGCGGGGAGATCGCGCGCTTCGGCGAGGTCGCGCGACGTCATCGCCGGGCGCACCAGCCCCGGACGACGGTCCTCGATGTCCTCGACGCTGCGATAGAGGAGCAGGTGAACCGCCTCGGCAAAGCGCCCTTCGGCGGCGAGCGCGTCGGCTTCGGCCAGCAGTGCGCGCGCGGCGCCCGCCTCGGCTTCGCCGACGCCGTCCTCGGCTTCGATGGCAGCGCGGCGGCGCAGCGGCAGATTGTCGACCCAGCGCGCAAAGGCGGGGACGAAATGATAAAGGATGACAAGCAGCAACACCGCCGCCGCAAGCCATAGCAACGGTTTGCCTGCGGGTGCGGCCCATTCGAAAAAGCTGCCGATGGCGTCGAAAATCGCTTTCAGCCAATCGGGGGTCTGCGGCGGCGGTTCGGGTGGCGGAAAGCTCGTTTGTATCTGTCCGCCGGCGACCGTCTGGGCATAGCCGGGGTCGAAAAGCTCGGGGTCGATAAGCCAACCCTCGTCCGCGGTTGGCGCAGCGACGGACGCCTGGGCAGCCCAAAGCGTCATCATATTGAATTTATGGCCCCGCCCGGCTTGCTCATCGTCAAGCGTGGTAGCGCGGGCGAGCCGCGCAACGCAAGAGAGGGTTGCACCCAAACCTGTCGCGTTCTAGCGCCCGCGAGGTTCGTCAATGGTTGCGGGTGCAACCAGACGGCGCGAGTGGGAGAATGGCGGGTGGACGCAGCGCAGGCGGTGCACGAGAAATTCATGGCGGCGTTGGCGCGCGGCGCGTCGGGACGCCGCGAAAGCGCCCCCGATCCGGCGGCAGCGGGGCTGTCGCGCACCGAAGCAGTCGATATTTTCCTGTCGCAGCTCACCAGCCGCCAGATGGACCGGCTGTCGCGTGACCTTCAGGCGCGCGGCGAGGGTTTCTATACGATCGGTTCGTCGGGGCACGAGGGCAATGCCGCGGTCGCGGCGGCGCTGCGCGTTACCGACATGGCGTTTCTCCACTATCGCTCGAATGCCTTCCAGCTCCACCGCGCGCGCCAGTTGCCGGGGCAGACGCCGAACTGGGACATGCTGCTGAGCTTCGCCGCGTCGGCCGAAGACCCGATTTCGGGCGGGCGGCACAAGGTGATCGGGTCAAAGCCGCTCAATATCCCGCCGCAAACCTCGACCATCGCCTCGCACCTTCCGAAAGCGGTCGGCGCGGCCTTTTCGATCGGAATCGCCCGAAAACTGGAGATGTGCGACTTGCCGCTCCCCCCCGACGCGGTCGTGCTCGCGAGCTTCGGCGACGCGTCGGCGAACCATTCGACCGCGCAGGGCGCCTTCAACACCGCGGGCTGGGCGGCGCATCAAGGCACGCCGATGCCGATGATCTTCCTGTGCGAAGACAATGGCATCGGCATTTCGACGCGCACCCCGACGGGGTGGATCGAGGCGCAGTTCCGCAACCGCGCCGGGCTCCATTATATCCAGTGCGACGGAACCGATCTGGTGTCGGCCTATGCCGGGGCGAAGGAAGCGGCCGATTTTGCGCGGCGCACGCGCAGGCCGGTATTCCTCCACATGGCGACGGTGCGGCTTTACGGCCATGCCGGCTCCGACGTGCAGGGCGCCTATCTACCCAAGACGCTCATCGAAGCCGACGAGGCGCGCGATCCCTTGCTCGCCGGTGCGGCGCTGATGGTCGAGCAGGGCTGGATGAGCGCGCCAGAGATTGCCGACGCCTATGAGGATATCGGTGCGACGCTCGCGCGCCAGGCCGAAGCGGCGATAAAGCGTCCCAGGCTCACCACCGCCTCGGCCGTCATGGAGAGCATCGTCCCGCCGAAGCGCGATCTGCCGCGCGTCAACACCCCGTCGGCCAAAGACCGCAAGGCGATGTTCGGCAGCGATGCGGGCCAGATGGACAAGCCGATGCACATGGCGCGGCTCCTGTCGTGGGCGCTCGCCGACCTGATGCTCGCGCACAAGGAAATCATCGTCGCGGGCGAGGATGTCGGGCCGAAGGGCGGCGTCTATAATGTTACGGCAAAGCTCCACCAGCGCTTCGGATCGGCGCGCGTCGTCAACACGCTGCTCGACGAGCAGGCGATATTGGGCCTTGCGATCGGTATGGCGCATAACGGCTTCCTGCCGATGCCCGAAATCCAGTTCCTCGCCTATGTCCACAATGCCGAGGACCAGATCCGCGGCGAGGCCGCGACGCTCAGCTTCTTTTCGAACGGCCAATATACGAACCCGATGGTCATCCGCATCGCGGGGCTCGGCTATCAGAAGGGCTTCGGCGGCCATTTCCATAATGACAACAGCCTCGCGGTGTTTCGCGACATTCCGGGGGTCATCCTGGCGGTGCCGTCGAACGGACGCGATGCCGTCGCGATGCTCCGCGAATGTGTCCGCCTTGCGCGCGAGGAGCAGCGCGTCGTCGTCTTTGTCGAACCGATCGCGCTCTATATGACGCGCGATCTGCACGAGGAGGGCGATGGCCTGTGGACCAGCGTTTATGAGGCACCGGGCGCGGGACAGCCGATCCGCCTCGGCGAGGTCGGCGTGCATGGCGACGGCACCGACCTTGCCATCGTCAGCTATGGCAATGGCTATTATCTATCGCGGCAGGCCGAAAAGCTGCTTGCAGAGGATGGCGTGAAGGCGCGCGTGATCGACCTGCGCTGGCTCGGCCCGGTCGATGAGGACTCGCTGCTCGCGGCGGTCGGCGACGCCCAGCGCATATTGATCGTCGACGAATGCCGCATCACGGGGTCGCAGAGCGAAGCGCTGATGGCGCTCTTCACCGAGCGCGCGTCGGATCGGAAGCTCGCTCGCCTCGCCGCCGACGACAGCTTCATCCCGCTCGGCAAGGCGGCGACGCTGACGCTGCCGAGCCGCGATTCGATCGTCGCTGCCGCGAAGGAGCTTTTGGCGTGACCGCGCGCAAGTCCGCCCTCGTCATCGCCCCCGGACGCGGCACCTATGGCAAGGCCGAGCTCGGCAGCATCGCGCGCCTGCATGGACTCCGCTTTTCTGAGCAAATCGCCGATTTCGACGCGCAGCGCACAGCGCGCGGCGAACCGACGGTGAGTGAACTCGACGGCGCCGACCGTTTCAGCGTCGCGCTCCACATGCGCGGCGACGTCGCGGCACCGCTGATCTACTCCGCCTCGATCCTCGATTTCCTCAGCATCGACCGCGAGGCCTATAATGTCGTCGCCGTCGCGGGCAATTCGATGGGCTGGTACAGCGCGCTCGCGATGGGCGGCGCCGTGTCGGTCGCCGACGGCTTTCGCATTGCCAATGCGATGGGGACGAACAGCCAGGCGCACGGGCCGGGCGGGCAGCTCTTGTTCCAGATCGTCGACGAGGATTGGCGCGCCGTCCCGGGGCTGCGCGATGCGATGTTCGCGCTCGTCGCCGACATCGCGGCGCGGCCGGGGCATGCACTGTCGCTGTCGATCGACCTCGGCGGGATGCTGCTGTTCGCGGGTGACGAGGCGGGGCTCGCCGCGTTGCTTGCCGAAGCGCCGCCGACGCCGGGGCGCGACCCGCTGCGGCTCGCGGGCCACGGGCCATTCCACACGCCGTTGATGCAGGGGAGCGCCGACCGCGCGCGCGCTGAGCTTTCGTCATCGCTTGTCGGCGTGCCGTCCCTCCCGCTCGTTGACGGGCGCGGCCATATCTGGCGCTGCCATTCGAGCGATCCGGCGGCGATGTGGGACTACACCTTCGGCCACCAGATCCTTGCCCCCTATGATTTCACCCTGTCGGTGCAGGTCGCGGTCAAGGAATATGCGCCCGACGTCATCATCCTGCCGGGGCCGGGCGACACGCTCGGCGGTGCGATCGCGCAGGCGCTGATCGGCATCGAATGGCAGGGGATCGGCAGCAAGGCCGATTTCATGGCGCGGCAAGCGCGCGACCCGATCCTTTTGTCGATGGGCCGCGCCGAACAGCGCGCGCTGGTTACCAAATGAATGGGCCGGCGGAGGCGCGGGTGCTTCCGCCGGCCCACTTGGGATCCGCCGCCAGGTGGGGACGGCGACGGGGGCGATCCGGTGAATGGTGTGGATCCGACCGGAACGGTGTTTAGCCAGCTAGGCAATGGTTGCCCTGCGGGCAGTCGCTGTTATACCACGGCGAGTACTGCGCCAACAACTTGGTCAATGGCTCAATCTGCTGCAAAGGCAGCAGTAGACAGCAACATGCCTCAAGTGTCAGGAATTGCGCGGCGCGAGGCAATAAGGGCAGTCACAAGCTACTTGCTTGGAAGGGCATCATTTGATGGTACGGTTTCCGCACTAGTTGGGGTCCAGCTGGCAAGCGCCGATGGCGTACTGCTCGGCGATCACGACTACATTGCAGGACCAAATCTCATCTGCGCAGCATCGGCTGGTTGTACCGCCGCGGAGGTTGGTGCAGTGTACTCGCAAGTCCAATATGGCATTCCAGGTGGGGACGGTGACCAAAAAATTGTCAGTGGCAACACCTATCCGGTACGAATTTTTGGCGTCTATATTGGCGATGTTAAGTCCTATGTTGGATCTGGGGGTCTAACAATATCAAACGTTACCCTTCCGAATCACGCTCTACACAGCGGATGGATTAACAGAAATGCCATTCAACTTTCAAGTGGAGCTTGGTATTCAATTACCCACGGGAAGGGGACCAACTATTACGGAGGAGCCTTTAATGCAGCCGCGAACCAATGGGGTGGACCTCGCCAGTTTAATGCAATGGATAAAGCTATAAGGAACGAGCTTGAAAACTGATTCACTTGGGATCTTCAATTCTATGTATCGAGATATCGTAGCGTTCTTTCTGATTTCCGTTTTCGTGTTCTTTTTGAGCGCATTAACGGGATTCTTCGCATCCACCCCCTCGGTATCAAAGCACGGATTGGACATGATGAAGTTTCTTGCAATGATATATTATTCAATTATGATTGCCCCGATACTGCTATTATTAATATTATCTATAATAATTAAGAATGAATTTCATAGATACGTTATTCTCTTGGTCATATTTACATCTATAATGATATTGTCGATTTATATAAATCACTCTACCATTTATGAGATAAGTATTTTCACTATTTCAATCATGACTCCGACTATTTACGTGTTGTATAAGTTGGCGGTATGCTATAGGGCGTTACGGTGACAGTTTGCTTAACTCCAAATGGAATTACGGTGACAGGTGCAATAACCCCTAAATATTTTGCGGCTTGGGCCCGCGCTTCTGTGGCTTGAGCGCGCGGCCTGTCTTCGCCTCCATATCCTCCAGCCATTGCAGGGAACCGACCGGCCTGCCGATACGCTCCGCTTTGCGAAGAGCGGCATAAGTGAAGGCTTCATCGAAGGCCTCGTCCAGAAAGGCAGTAAAATCTCCTACCCGTTCCAGCGCCGGTGCGACGATGACGATGCCGTCGTCCTCAGCGCTGCAAAGCGCCCGGCTGCTCGACCATTGCCAATCGCTCGCCTGCTTCACAAGCTTCGCGCGGACGGGATTCAGCGCGACATAGCGCAGGGCCGCGACCAGATGCGCCTCGTCCATCGCCACCGAACTGAACCGGCCCTGCCACAAATGCCCCGTCGTGCGCAGCCGCGCATTGACATATCCGGTGTAGTGGCGGTGGACGTGACGGAAGACCCGCCGCAGCCCGTCCTCGTCGGACGGCACCGCAATGATATGCACATGATTTGGCATCAGGCAGTAGGACCATATCGCGACGCCCGCGTTTCGCGACGCGTCGGCAAGCAGATCAAGGTAGAGGGCATAATCCCCATCCTCGAAGAAGGTGCGCTCGCGCCGGTTGCCGCGCTGCGTGATATGGTGCGCGATGCCGGGAAGGACGATGCGACGTAATCTGGCCATGCCCCCGTCTCGGTCAAGCCGGCCGAAGGATCAATCCAGCGAAAAGCCAGTTGGCGCCGGAATGGATCAGTTTAGGGGTTTATGCACCTGTCACCGTAATCCCACCGTAATCCAAGTATTCCCTTAGGATATGGAACGGCAGGATTTGCTGACGTTTCGAGTGGGTCAAACGCGGTTGCTGCGTCTCCGAAGGATTATTGTGGATCAGAAGGATCTGGGTGGGTTCCGGATGGTAACTGGGGTGAGGCATGTGCTTGGCATGATGCGTGTTATGCCGCGCAATCCGGAAAAGAATATTGCGACGGTGTTTTAGGACTTTTTATAGCCGGAGCCATTGCGATAAAGGAGTTTGGGCGTCCTGATGCTAATGTAAAAGCTGTTGCAGCTGGCATGGTCTATTCTCTTGGCTTGATTGTAACGGGTCTCTGGAAAGGTGGCCCATCTCGAACTGCATACAATAAAGCTGAAGGAAACTAGACAATGAAAATTATTGATATGATATTATTGTCATATTTTGTGCTATACATAGCCATAATCATATCTTCTGTGCTTATTGCTCTTGACCAAGGCTGCTTGTTCAGGTATCAAGAAGGCTCATTTGGTAATGAAAACCCTTATAATAATCCAATTACATGGGCTGTAATCTTATTTCTTATCTGGCCAGTTCCTCTAATGGTCGGTAGGGCAATATCGTACTTCCGCCGATAGGTGGAAATGGAATCATGGTAACAGGTACGATAGCCCCGACTTAATTCCCGGCCGTTCCGGCGACGACGCACGATCTGACGCAGACGTTCAGCTATAGTCCGGCGAGCCAGATCGCGAGCGTGACGCGCACGAATGACGCCTACGCCTGGCAGGCGCATTACAATGTCGACCGGACCTACATCGCCGACGGTCTGAACCGGATCATGAGCGCGGGCGGGATCGGGTTCAGCTATGATGCGCGGGGGAACCTCGTCAACGACGGGACGAACGGTTTTACCTACACCGCGGAGAATCTGCTCAAGACGGGGCCTGCGGGTGCGACGCTGGGCTATGATCCGCTCGGGCGGCTCTATCAGACCGTTGGTGGCGGTGTCACGACGCGCTTCCAATATGACGGCATCGACCTGATCGCTGAATATAATGCGAGCAATGCGGTGCAGCGCCGCTATGTGCACGGCCCCGGCATCGACAATGCGATCGTCTGGTACGAAGGCAGCGGGACGGGCGACCGCCGCTTCCTGATGGCCGACGAGCGCGGCAGCATCGTCAGCATCACCGACAGCGCGGGGGCGACGATCGCGATCAACGCCTATGACGAGTACGGCATCCCCGCGCCCGGCAATATCGGGCGGTTCGGCTACACGGGCCAGACATGGCTCCCCGAGGTGGGCATGTGGTATTACAAGGCGCGCATCTACTCACCCACGCTCGGGCGGTTCCTGCAGACCGATCCCATCGGCTATGCCGACGGGATGAACTGGTACGCCTATGTCGGGGGCGATCCGGTGAATGGTGTGGATCCGAGCGGCGCTACAGGTCTCGCAAAATGGCAGTGGAGTTGCTACGGTAATTGTGCGGACGGTGCCGGTTATTGGAACACGGGTATCGGTGGTCTCGGCACACCGGCGCAGAAGGAGGCAGGGGGATGGACGCGGGGCAGCGACGGAGGTTGGATTCCGCCGCCGCAAAACAACGGAGTAGAGTTCCTCCCGAGTTGTAGCGGTGCGGCTGAAAATGAATTACTAGGGTCAGGACCCATTAATTGCGCGTTCGAGGCGTCGAAATGGCGAAGATATCGGGTCCGGGCGGGTGCAGCGGGTAGCATCGCTACCCGCAAGGCCGCGCGGGCCCGATATCGAAGCCATTTCGGCGTCCCTCCGGGATTTGACCGATTTTGTCCATTGCTTCGTCGGCAAGCCGCGAAATATCGACATATTCCGTCGTCTTGCCTCCTCGCACTGAACAAAATCGCTTCAAACCTCGAACGCGTAATTAATGGGTCCTGACCCTAGGCTTGGCGTTTCGGATCGCAGCATCTGTCAGCGCCATGGGGGGGGCTCGCGCAAATGGGGGCCTCTCCTGCCCCGAAAAGGCCCCCAACGGCCGCAATTACGGACAAGCAGAGACCATCACCGACAATCAGTAAATGCCTCATAACTAGCAGAAAATCGAGAGTTTTTCAACCATCAGCAACCATCTGCCGACCGGTTATTGGAGGCCCGAGCCGGAATCGAACCGGCGTATACGGATTTGCAGTCCGCTGCGTCACCACTCCGCCATCGGGCCTCGACGCAGACAAGCGTGGTTGAGCGCCCCTAGCCATTTCGCCCCGCACTGGCAATCGGTCAATTCGGAAAATACCGATCGGCGCCGGGTCGGCGCCTCTCCCTATCTGGAGCACGAAACGAAGCGGGGTTGGCGGCGCAGCCACGGAACGCTATGCGCCGCGAACATACGGGCGCCTTCGCTGTATTACTATTGCAATACAGCATGGCTTAGGCTAGAGCCGTCCGGCGAATGTAGAGATTCCTGACAACGGATTGCATCAATGGCGACCAAATTTAGCGAATTTTCCGCAACAGACATGCGAGCTGCAATGATCGACAGCCAGCTGCGGACCAACGACGTCATCGACCCCGCCGTTGTCGGCGCGATGGCGGCTGTGCCACGCGAAGCGCATGTCCCCAGCGCGTTGGCAGCGGTGGCCTATAACGACCGTCCAATTGCTCTTGGCCACGGACGCATGCTCAATCCACCGCTCGTTACCGGACGGATGCTTGTCGCGGCGGCGATCCGTCCCGGTATGCGCGTGCTGCTTGTCGGCAGTGCGACCGGCTATGTTGCGGCGTTGCTTGCCACTCTCGGCGCCGAAGTCCATGCGCTCGAGGAACAAGTCGAACTGATGGCAGCGGCGCGCACCGCCGCGACCAACCCAGCGATTCGATGGATCGAAGGCCCGCTCGTCGAGGGCGTGCGCAAGGCCGCGCCCTTCGACTGCATCCTGATCGATGGCGCGATAGAGCAATTGCCCGATGCCATCACATCCCAGCTTGCCGACGGCGGGAAGCTCGTTGCAGCAAAGCGCGAGGGAGCCGTGACCAGGCTCGTCCACGGCATCAAGGCAGGCGGCGCAATCACGCTGCGCAGCTTTGCCGACATGGACGTCGCACTGCTGCCCGGCTTTGCGGCGCCGCGCGGGTTTTCATTCTAACCTTCGGCCCTCCCCTCCAGCGGAAACGACGATGCACGATATGAAGATTGCCCAGCATTCCAAACGCGCCCGTTGGCTTTCCGGCATGGCGCTCGGCGCCCTGCTCCTCTCGTCGCAGGCGCAGGCCGAGACGCTGCAAGGCGCGCTCGCCAAGGCTTATGAGAATAATCCAACGCTCACCGCGGCGCGCGCCGGTCAGCGCGCGAATGATGAAAACGTCCCGATCCAGAAAGCATCGGGTCTGCCCTCCGTTGGCGTCAGCGCCGACTTTCAGGAAAATCTGGTGCTGCCCGGCAACAGCTTTTTCACGCCGGGCCGGACCTTTGCGACCGGGGCGCAGCTTTCGGTGCCCATCTATCAGGGCGGCGCGGTGCGCAACGCAGTGCGGGCAGCAAAATATCGCGTCGAGGCCGGACAGGCCGATTTGCGCGCGACCGAAGCAAGCGTGTTCGCGCAGGTCGTCGGCGCCTATATGGACGTGATCCGCGATCAGGCGATCGTTCAGCTCAACCAGAAAAATGTGTCGGTGCTGCGCACCAATCTGCAAGCCACGAGCGACCGGTTCGAGATCGGCGACCTGACGCGTACCGACGTCGCGCAATCGGAAGCGCGGCTCGCGCTCGCCGAGGGCGACCTGCGCACGGCCGAATCGAACCTGATCCGCAGCCGCGAATCCTATATCCGCCTTGTTGGCGACGCACCCACCGACCTCCAGCCGCCTCCGCCGCTGCCTAATCTGCCCACCACCGCCGAAGAGGCTGTCGCGATCGCGCTTACCACCAATCCCGATATCGAAGCGGCGAACCAGCGACTCAACGCATCGCGCGCCGACATCGGCGCGGCACAAGCGACGCGCGCGCCGCGTGTATCAGCGACGGTCACCGGCGGATATAACAACAATCTCAATTCGATACCCGCGGGCAACACGACGTCGGAAAATACGACGACGAGCACGATCGCCGGCGTGTCGATGACGCTCCCGATCTTTCAGGGAGGCCGCGCTTCCGCGCGCGTTCGCCAGGCACAGGCGCAGACGAGCCAGGCGATTGAAAATTATGTAGCGGTCGAGCGCGACGTGATCGCGCAAACGCGTGGCACCTATGCCGCATGGCAAGCCAATGAGCGCGTGATCGCCGCGACCGAACAGGCGGTGAGTGCCAACGCCCTGTCGCTGGAAGGCGTGCGCGCCGAGAACAGCGTCGGCACCCGCTCGATCCTCGACATCTTGAACGCCGAGCAGGAATATCTGAATACTCAGGTCCAGCTCGTTTCGGCGCAGCGCAACAGCTATGTCGCCGCCTTTTCGCTGCTTGCGGCAATGGGCAAAGCCGAAGCCCGCGACCTTGGTATCGAGGGCGGCGCGTTCTACGACCCCGAAGTCAACTATCGCCGCGTCAAGGGCCAGATCTGGGATTGGGCCGACGACCCGAAACCCCAGCAACAGGCAACCGACACGCGCGCGGTGCCCGCCGCCGACGCAAACGCGCCCGAAGGCCCGCCGACGCCGTCGGCACAATAAGGCTTGGCAATTCGCGCCCCGAAACGGTAAGGTTGCGGTTAACCGCCCGAAGTTCGTGGGGTAAAGGGGGTCTTATGGGCGATCTGTCGCGCGAGCCGTCAATGGAAGATATTTTGTCGTCGATCCGCCGCGTGATCGCGCGCGACGAGGCGCCTGCGCCCGCGCGCGAGGCTCCCGCCGCCAATGAGGACGACATTCTCGACCTCGGCACGACCGAAGCCGATGCGTCCACCGCCGACGACACAGCCAAAGAGGAATTGGTCTCCGCGGCGAGCGCCGATGCCGCGCGCCAGTCGATCGAGGCGCTCACCGCCGCGGTGACGCCGGTTGCGACCGCCGCCGTGGCCACCACCCCGCCGAGCAACGGGCGTTCGATGGAAGATGTGGTGATCGAGGCGCTGCGCCCGATGCTCAAGGAATGGCTCGACACCAACCTGCCGTCACTCGTCGAAACGCTCGTCGCGCGCGAGATCAGCCGCATCACCGGCAAGCGCGGCTAGGATCCTGACCCTAGGCGGTGTTTACATTCACATGCAACATATGAGAGCAGCGACGAGATTGAGGAAGCCGGCGTAGTTCCGGGCGAGTTTATCGTATCGGGTAGCGGTCCTTCTGAAGTGTTTGATCTTGTTGAAGAAGCGTTCGATCAGATTGCGGTCTTTATAGAGGGATGCGTCGAAGGCTCGCCAAGCTGCGGTAATCTTTCGTCGCGGGACGACCGGCCTTGCGCCCGCTGCGGCGATCGCATCCATGGCGCGTCTGCCATCATAGCCTTTGTCGGCGAGGACATGGTTTGTGCGCAGCCCAGCGAGAAGCCCCTCGATCTGGGTGATGTCGTTGCGTTCGCCGCCGGTCAGAATGAAGCGAACCGGGTTGCCCAAAGCGTCGGTCGCTACATGGACCTTTGTGCTCAGCCCGCCCTTGGAGCGTCCCAGCGCGTGAGCTTCAAACCGATCTTCGGATCGATCACTTTTTTTGGGGCACCGGCACTGTGCTGATGCGCCCGCACGATGGTGCTGTCGACGAGGATGTACTCGAAGTCGGCATTGTCGCTCAAAGCCTTGAAAAGATTCTCCCAAACGCCGCTGCGGCACCAGCGGTTGAAGCGCTGGTAGACAGTGTGCCAGCGCCCGAACTCCTTCGGCAATACTCGCCAGTGCGCGCCGGAACGCGCCAGCCACAAAACAGCCTCGACAAACAATCGATTGTCCCGCCCCGTCCGGCCAGGATCGCTCGCCTTCCCCGGAAGATAAGGTTCAATCCGCTCCCAAAGCGCGTCGCTCAGTTCCTGTCGATCCATCCATGCTGACCTCCATATGGCATCGGGGTGCCACAGTTTCATTTCGTTGAGGAGGGATGATGCCATTGCCCGAAAGCCATGGCCGGTCATTTCGTCCTGAGCATAGCCGAGGTGCCGCAGTGCGGCACTGATCGTATTTTCGGACATCGGGCGGTCGACCGACCGGAGGGAAGGAAATAGATAGCGGCTGAACGACCCATCATGCTCGATCGTACCAATGATCTCGAGCGCCTGCCTCGACAAAGGGACGAAATGCGCGCGGCGCATCTTCGTCTTGTGAGGCGGGATCCTCCATTCCGCGTTGGCGAGGTCCAACTCCTCCCATTCGGCGTGGCGAAGCTCCCCAAGGCGCACGAACACATGCGGGAGAAGGCGAAGCGCCACCTTGGTGGTCGGGGATGCCCGTCGAACCCTTCTATGACCCTGAGAAGCGGTCCTGCCGCTTTCTCGGTGGTGATCGCCGGTCGATGGACCGGCCGCGGCGCGATCAGCGCACCGCCAAGGTCCGCAGCGACGTCACGGTCGGCACGCGCAGTGGCGATCGCAAAGCGGAAGATTTTGGAGCAGGTACTTCGCAGTCGTTTCGCGGTCTCATACTTCCCTTGGCTTTCCATCTTTCGCAGCATGACCAACAGCTCGTGTGCTGAAATCGACGCAATGGGCCGGGTTCCGATGCTGGCATTGATGAAGCCGGTGAGTCACCGCAGCTTCTTCATCGTGACAGGCGCGCGACCCTCACTCTCCATTTTGACGAGCCATTCGTCCGCGACCGCCTTGAAGCTGTTCGCGGCGGCAACGGTCGCGGCGATACGGTCGAGCTTCACGCGTTCGGCTGGATCCTCGCCTTGCGCGATGAGACGCCGTGCATGGTCGCGCCGCGCGCGGGCTTCCGCGAGGCCGGTGTCCGGCCACACGCCGAAGGCCAGTGTCTTTTGCTTCCCGAGGAACCGGTAATTCATCCGCCAGTAGCGCGCGCCGCTGGGCATCACCATGAGATAGAGGCCGTCTCCGTCGGTGAGCTTATAGGCCTTGTCGCGTGCTTTTGCGTTTCGGATGGCGACAGCCGAAAACGCCATGATGGCATCTCCCGAATCGGGAGCGGCGACATTCCATCAAATCTACCATCAGATTGCTGGTATGAAGTGGTACACGGCCGCTCGCCATGAGACCTCATATCACAAAAGTCGCGGAAAACAGCCATTTATGAGACTGTTTGGCACCCTCTGAGAGAGGATGTTGGTGACCCCTACGGGAATCGAACCCGTGTTTCAGCCGTGAGAGGGCCGCGTCCTGACCGCTAGACGAAGGGGCCGTATTGGTCGGGATTTTGTTGGGCGGACGCGCCGACCGCGCGCCGGAGAGATGGTGACCCCTACGGGACTCGAACCCGTGTTTTCGCCGTGAAAGGGCGACGTCCTAGACCGCTAGACGAAGGGGCCGTCACTCGGTGAAGCGGCGCCTTAGACGCGCGTGCCGGTGCGGTCAAGCCGACTGGCGGCGCGGCGCGCAAAAATATTGCGCGGGGCCGCGATCATTCGGCCCAGGCGGCATCTTCCAGATGCAGCTCGGCGGCGGGGCGGCTGCCCCAATCGTCGCGTTTCGCGCGGCCAGCGAGCCACAGCTTGCGCCCGCCGCGCGCGTGGAGCAGCGTTTGGCCGAGGTCGGTCTCGGCCGCGCGAAAGGCGATCGCCTTGAACCGCGCGCCGTCGTCGCCCGATACGATCAGGCGCAGATGGTCGGTGCCGACGATCCCCGATTCGACGATGCGCACCGGCCCGGTCGCGACGCGCGGCGCGGGCCAGCCGGCGCCATAGGGACCCGCGCTCTCGATCGCCTCGCACCACAGGGGATTGATCCCGCGCGGCGCGAGCACTGCGTCGATCAGCAGCGCCTTGTCGCCGCTCGCGCGCTCGACGTCGGCGGCGAGACGGTCGTTCAGGAACGCGCCGAGCGCGTCGATCTTGTCGGCGGCAACGGTAAGCCCCGCCGCCATCGCATGCCCGCCGCCCGCGACGAGCAGCCCCGATTCCTTGGCCGCGAGGATTGCGGCGCCCAGATCGACCCCGCCGATCGAGCGTCCCGACCCCTTGCCGACGCCGTCATCGTCGATCGCGACGACGATCGCGGGGCGGTGGAGCCGCTCCTTGAGCCGTCCCGCGACGATACCGATGACGCCGGGATGCCAGCCCGCCCCCGCGACGAGCGCGACGGGCGCGTTGGCGCAGGCGGCGCTTGCGACGATCGCCTCGTCGAGCACGGCGGCCTCTATCGCGCGGCGTTCCTCGTTGAGGCGGTTGAGCTCCTGCGAAATGTCGGCGGCTTCCTGCGGATCGGTCGTCGTCAGCAGGCGCACGCCCAGGTCCGATTTTCCGACGCGCCCGCCCGCGTTGATCCGCGGGCCGAGCGCAAAACCCATGTCGCTCGCGCCGGGCGGCTTGGTCAGCCGTGCGGCGTCCATCAGCGCCGACAGGCCGATGTTGCCGCGGCGCGCCATCACCTTCAGCCCCTGCGTCACCAGCGCGCGGTTGAAACCGGTGAGCCGCGCGACATCGGCGACGGTGCCGAGCGCGACGAGATCGAGCAGGTCGATCAGCGCGGGCTCGTCGCGCTGCGCAAAAAAGCCGCGCGCGCGCAAGGTGCGGAGCAGCGCGGCGCCCAGCAGGAAGGCGACGCCGACTGCCGCCAGATTGCCGTGGATCGCCGCATCGACGGCCTCGTCGAGGCGGTTCGGGTTCACGACAGCAAAGGCCTGGGGCAGCGTCGTCGCGCATTGGTGATGGTCGACGACGATCACCTCGACCCCCGCCGCATTGGCTTCGGCAATCGCGTCGAACGCCTGCGCGCCGCAGTCGACCGTGACGATGAGCCGCGACCCCGCTTCGCCGATCTTGACGAGCGCGGCGCCCGACGGGCCATAACCCTCCATCAGCCGGTCGGGGATATAGGCGTCCACGGGGACGCCCAGCCCGCGCAGCAGGCGGACGAGCAGCGCCGCCGAGGTCGCGCCGTCGACGTCATAATCGCCGAAGATCGTCACCGCCTCCTTCGCCTCGACCGCATCGGCGAGCCGCGCCGCGGCGGCGTCCATGTCGCGAAAGATCGACGGATCGGGCATGAAGCCGCGCAGGGTCGGCGCGCGGTGGCGGTCGAGGTCGGCGCGCTCGACCCCGCGCGCGAGCAGCAGCTGGGTGACGAGATCGTCGGGGGCGAGCGTGTCGCCGCCCATCGCCGCGCTCGTCGCGCGCCAGCGCCACGGCTGGCCGGCGATCGAGCAGGTGATGCCGAGCGCGGCGTCGCTCATGCCCGGCCCCCCGCAGCGAGGATGCGCGCGCGCAGCGCCTGCGCGGTTTCGGCGGGGATCGCGGGAATTTCGTGCGCCGACAGCGCACTGCCGCCGGGGACGCCGAACGCGAGGCTCGCGAGGCCGAGTGGGCGCTGGACGAAATCGGTGCGCAGGTCGACGCTCTGGATCGACGCGAACGGGAGCAAGGTCACGCGCGGTTTCCAGATGCCGCGGCGGATCGCAAGCTGGTCGCCAAGGTCGGTCCAGCGGTGTGTGCGCGCGCCGACGATCGCGCCCGCGGCGATCAACGGGACGGCTGCGAATGCCAGCCATCCGAGCGGTTGGCCGAGCGCGAGCGCGATGATGCCGCCGACTGCCGCAAAGACCGCGCCCGCAAGCCCGCCCAATGCGATGATTCCGTGGCTGCGCTGCCATTCGGCCTGTTCGCCGGGTCGGCGGATCGCGATTTCGGCAAGCACCGGGTCGATTTCGTCATATTGTCCAAATGGCACAACCTGATGATCGGCTTCCTTTCCGCCATCGCTCGCAAGGCTTTGCAGACGCAGCTCGTGCCAGCCGAAGCGGCGGCGGAACCAGCCGGTCATGACTATCGCTGCCTGCACGCGGCGCACCGGGATGGCGACGTCGGTTCGCGTCGTCAGCCCGCGCGTGCGGCGCAGCGCGCGCGGCTCGCGCGTCAGACGGAAACCCCAATTGGCAAAGACCATCGTCACGACGCCGCTCGCAAAGCCGATGAAGATCAGCGACAGCGCCGCGCCCATGCCCGCAACCCAGCGGTGCGCGGCGACCCACGCGTCGAGGCCATAATCCTCGGCAATATCGATCCAGTCGCGCGGGTCAAAGATGTTGAAGTCGAAGGGCAGAAGATCGTCGAAAAACTGCATCGCCGCGCCGAAGACCGCGAGCGCGGCGAGCGAGAAGTTGAACAGCCCCGCGACGAAAAGCCGGCGCGGCCCCATCGCGAAGAGCAGCCGGTCTTCGGTCGCCTCCACGGGGGCGTCTGGCGCGCTGCCGGATACGGTCGGAACAGCGGGCACACTGCGATGCGTGCGGATCGTCGTGCGCAGCGCCTGCGCGGCGTCGAGCGCGATCGAATCGAGGCTGGCGTCATTCTCCTTGCCGCCCGCGCCCGTCTCGAACCCGACCTTGGCGATGCCGAGCGCGCGCGCGACGAGGCCCTGTTCGATGCTGACGTCCTGGATGCGGTCGAAGGGGATGGTGCGGTGTTGGCGCGCAAACACACCGCTTTCGATCACCACCTCGTCGGTGCCGACGTGGAAGCGAAAGCGCAGCCACGCCGCCCAGGCAAAGACGAGCGAGACGAGGAGGAAGACCAGCAACGCCGGAACGACATAGGCCCAGCGCCCCGCGATACCGATGGCGGCGAGTGCGGGAAGGAAGTTGAGCGAGCGCGGCCCGAGCTTGACCACCGCGAGCGCGAGCGTCGCGGCGTGCAGCCGCTGCCACGCCGGCTCGTCGGCGCCCGCATCGACGACGGGCAGCGGAACCGCGCCGTCGGTCATGCGAAATCGGTCTGGATATGCCGCCGAATCGTCTCGCGCATCGCGGCGGCGAGGTCGGCGGGAAGGCCGGGCAAGGTCACCGTGCTGTTGTGCGTCCCCGACGTGTGGACGATCAGGTGCGACAGGCCGAACCAGCGCTCGATCGGCCCCTGCCCGACATCGATGTGCTGGACGCGCACAAAGGGGACGATCGTATCGGTGCGAAACAGCCAGCCGCGCGCGACGCGGAGCTGCCCCTCGCCGATCTTGAACCCCCAGCGCTGCGCGCGCCGCGACGGAAAGACGAGCACTACCGCTGCGGCGACGAGCCAGGCGAGTGTCGTCACCAGCCCATAAGGACCGTCGATGGCGGGCATCAGCAGCCGGTCGGCGACGCTGAGTCCGATAGCAAGCGGCACCATGTTGAGAAGCGCGGTGACGCGCAGGACATGGGTGAAAGCGGGATCGACCGGATCGAGCCCTTCTGCCGCATTGATGGCGGCAGGGTCGAACGGGTCGGTCGGGTGCGCTGCGGCGATGTCGGTCATGGATCTCCGATTACGGGACAGCCTCCTAGGGCACAACAATATTGAAGGCGGGATCGGCGGTCGGGTGGAGTGCGAACCACGTCAGAAAGGCCATGCGGTCGCCGTCGATCCGTATCTTGCCCGCCTGCATCAGCGCAGGGAATTGCGCCGCGCCGAGCATGATGTCGTCGAGCGTCGCGCGGTCGATCGTCACCGTGGCGGTCGGCGCGGCGTCGGTGACGCCAAAGCGCGGAAACTCGACCCCGCCGCCGACGACCACCGCGACTGCCTCCTTGCTGTCGGGCAGGATGAACTGGAAGGTGCCGGTCAGCGCTGCGCCCTTTTCGGCGTCGAAGCGCGTCGCGAGCGCGTCGAAGAAGACCTCGGTCGGGATCGCGCGGACGAAGCTTCGGCTGCGGCCATTGTCGGTGCCTGCGGCGACCGCATTGCCGCGCAGCGTCGCGGCGGCGGCGAGATAATAGTTGCGCCACGCCCCCGATTCGGCCTGATAGCCGATCTGGTCATAGGCCGAGGCGAGCGCGTCGCGTGCCGCCGTGTTATCCGGCTCGGCGAACACCAGCTTGCCCAGAAGTTCGGCGGCCCAGCGATAGTCGCCTGCGGCAATCGCCGCCCTGCCCGCCGCGAGCAGCTTGTCGGCCCCGCCCGCGAGCGCGACATATTTGGGCGCGCTTTTTTCGGGCGGAATGGGATTGAAAGTGGCGGGGTTGCCGTCCCACCAGCCGAAATAGCGCTGATACACCGCCTTCAGATCGTGATTGAGCGTCCCATAATAGCCGCGCGTCGAAAAATCGCGGCTTTGCACCGGCGCTTCGGCTGTCGCCTCGGCGATCTCGTGCAAGGTCGCGCCGCGATTGGCGTGGAACAGTGCGCGGTCGTGGACATAGCGATAGGCGTCGCGCTGGTTCGCGAGCAGTTCGGACACCTCGTCCGCGCCCCAGGTCGGCCAATGGTGCGACGCGAGCGCGACTTCGGCCTTGCCGCCCCATTTGAGCAGCGCGGCGTCGATGACCTTCGACCAGCGCAGCGCGTCGCGGACCTGCGCGCCGCGCAAGGTGAGGACATTGTGGAGGTTGCGCGTCACGACCTCGGTCGTGTGGAGCGCCTTGAAGGCGGGCACGTAAAAGACGAATTCCGACGGCGCTTCGGTCCCGCCCGCGTCGAGAAATTCGAACGCCAGCCCGTCGATGCTCAACGTCGCGTCGGTGGCGGGCACGGTCTCGGTCGGCTCCATATAGCCGATCGTGCCCGCCGACAGCCGCGGCCCCAGCCCCGTATCGACCTGCCCCTGCGGCCCCGGCGGCAGGATCGACCCGAACATATAAAGCGCGCGGCGGCTCATCGCATTGCCCGCGAGGATATTCTCCGACGTTGCTTCCTCCGAAAAGCCGTGCGGCGCGATGATGCGGATCTTTTCGCGCGCAACCTGTTCGGGGGTGACGATGCCGCCCACGCCGCCGAAATGATCGCTGTGACTGTGCGAAAAGAGGATCGCCTTGATCGGGCGTTTGCCATCCTTCACCTCGACGGTGTCGCTGAACAGCTTCCAGCTTGCCGCCGCGGCCTCTTCGGACAGCAGGGGGTCGACGATGATCCAGCCCGACCTGCCGCGGATCACCGTCATCACCGACAGGTCATAGCCGCGCAGCTGCCAGATATGCCCCGGCACCACCTCGAACAGCCCGTGGACGGCGTTGAGCCGCGCCTGCCGCCAGAGCGACGGGTTGACGGTATCGGGCGCCGTTGCGGAATTCAGGAAGGCATAGGGGCGCCGGTCCCAAATGACGCGCCCGTCCCTTGCGACGATGACCCCGTCCGCGATCTCGGCAATCTTGCCGCGCGTCGCGTTCGCCATGTCGCGCGGGTCGTCGAGCGCGAGCCGCGCGGCAATGTCGGCTTGCGCGGCGCGCGTCGCCTCACTGGCGGCGTCCTGCGCGGCGGCGGTGCTGGCAATGCTGGCTGCGAGCAGCAGCGCGGTCAGTCGGTGCATGTCATCCTCCCCGTTTTGCGCGCAGCTTGCGCCGCGCACCCGCGCTTGGCAAGCAGGGGTGATGGAGGACGCGCCGCACCTGTTGATCGTCTGGCACAGCCGCACCGGCGGCAGCCGCGCGCTCGCCGAAGCCGCGGCGGAAGGCGCGGGCGACGCGGGGGGGCTGGTGCCCGCCGACGATGTGACGCCCGGTCTGATGTGCGCAGCGGGTGGCTATCTGTTCGTCGGCCCCGAAAATCTCGCCGCGCTTTCGGGCGCGATGAAGGAGATGTTCGACCGCTGCTATTATCCCTGCCTCGGCCGGATCGAGGGGCGCGCCTATGCGACGATCATCTGCGCGGGCTCCGACGGCGAAAATGCCCAGCGCCAGCTCGACCGCATCGCGACCGGCTGGCGGCTGCGGCGCGTCGCCGATCCGGTGATCGTCAATGTCGCGGCGCAAACGCCCGAGGCGATCCTCGCGCCCAAGACGATTGCGGCGGACCGTCTGGCCGAGGCGCGCGACCTGGGGGCGGCGCTGGCCGAAGGGCTCTCGGCGGGGATTTTCTAGGGGGCTGGGTTCGGACTGGTTGGAAACGATTCCATCTGGCCGCGACCGACTCCGAATTGCCCTTCATTCGGTGGCGGTAGGGCAGCCCTGCCAATGCTCGGCCAGCCGCGCATGCCAGCTCGCCGCGCCGCGCGTGGTGCGGACGAGCGTCAGGTGGAAATCGCGATACTCGCTGTGGTTGGGCAGCGGCAGCTTCGCCTCGACCAGCACCCCCGACCGCGCATCGAACCACATATAGCCCTTGGCATCGCCAAAGGCGGGGCCGGCCGCGCGATAGCGCAGCGCGCGGCGACCCGCGCGCACGACCTCGACCGGCCGGCTGAGCTCAAGCCGCCCGCGATTGGAGAGCGTCGGCTTGCCGTCCGCCATCAGGATCAGCGGCAGGTCGAACGAAAAGGGCGCGCGCTTCGCGATCTCGGCGAGCGGGTGCGCGATCAGGTCGGCGAAGTCGAAATCATAGATATGCCAGGGGCTGTCCACCGCCACCGCGGCCGAGGGCGGCGCGTCGGCCGTGCCCTCGTGAATCGCGATCCGGCCGCCGCCCTCGACGGGGCGCAGCCACAGAAAGGGCGCCTGTTCGGCCTGCGGGGTCAGCCGCCCGCCGACGAGCTCGATCGGCGCGCCGGTATCGGGGTCGAGCCGGCCGGTGACATAGGCGGCGGGCGTGCAGCGGTCGCGCGCCTTCATCACCGACAGCCGCCCTTCGCCCTCGACAAAGACGACGACATCCTCGCCCATCGTGCCGTCGCTGTTGGTGCGCTCATAATGATAGACGGGGCGCGCGTCGGGGGGCGGCGCGGCCGCGATCGCGGCGGCGAGAATCAGGCTGAGCATGGCATCCTCTTGCTGTATTGCCGATATAATACGACAATACAGCAAGACGTCAAGTCGCGCGCGTCAGCCGATGCGGTGCTCGCCCTTCACCCAGCGCACCGTGCCCGACGAGGCGCGCATCACAACGCTTTCGGTGGTCAGCACGCCGCCGCGGCGATGCTTGACGCCGCGCAGCAGCGAGCCGTCGGTGACCCCGGTCGCGGCGAAGATCACGTCGCCCTTGGCCAGGTCCTGAAGGTCATAGATGCGGTCGAGATCGTCGATCCCCCACTTCTTCGCGCGCAGCCGTTCGTCGTCGTTGCGGAAGAGCAGCCGTCCCTTGAACTGCCCGCCGACGCAGCGCAGCGCCGCGGCGGCGAGCACACCCTCGGGTGCGCCGCCCGAACCCATATAGATGTCGATATTGGTTTCGGGGTTGGTCGTTGCGATGACGCCGGCGACGTCGCCGTCGGGGATCAGCGCGACGCCGCAGCCGATCGCGCGCAGTTCGGCAATCTTGGCTTCGTGTCGCGGCCGGTCGAGGACGCAGACGATGATGTCGGAGGGCGCACACCCCTTTTCGCGCGCTACCGCTTCGACATTCTCGCGCACGCTCTTGTCGAATCCGATGACGTCGGGCGAATATCCAGGGCCGACAGCTAGCTTGTCCATATAGACGTCGGGGGCGTTGAGGAGGCAGCCTTCCTCGGCGATCGCCAACACGGCGAGCGCGTTGGGCCCCGCTTTCGCCGTGATCGTCGTTCCTTCGAGGGGATCGACCGCAATGTCGATCTTCGGGCCCTTGCCGGGCGCATTGCCGACCTTTTCGCCGATATAGAGCATCGGCGCCTCGTCGCGCTCGCCCTCGCCGATCACGATGGTGCCGTCCATATATAGGGTGTTGAAGGCGTTGCGCATCGCCTCGACCGCGGCGGCGTCGGCGGCCTTTTCGTCGCCGCGCCCGATCAGCTTGGCTGCGGCAATCGCTGCCGCTTCGGTCACGCGCACCATTTCGAGCACGAGGACCCGGTCGAGGTTGCTGCCGCTCGTCATCATTCCCTTATCCTTCCGCCCTTTACTTATATCGCCTTCCCGGCATGGTGGGCGCCATATGGCGCGCCGCACCGCTTGTCGAGGATACATCGCCCGATTCGCGGGCGCTTTCGGCGCTGGCTGTGTCATGGCGATGACCGCGGCGACCGCGCAGGTTCAGGGGCCGCCCGCGCCCGACGCCGACAGCGCGATAGAGACCGCGAAGGAACTCGTCGATCCGGTCCGCCGCTGCCGCCCCGCCGACGACGGGTCGATCACCGTCTGCGGCAGCGACACCGACCGCCACCGCCTGTCGCCCGAACTGCGGGCGATAGCCAATGAGGATCGCGTGGCACCCCCCAAGTTGCCGCGCGCCGAGGCAAAGGCGATGAGCCTCGACCGCTTGCCCTATAATTGGGTGTCGATGGGCGGACGCTATCCGCCCGGCCCCGAATATAATCCGCTCTATGAAATGGCGAAGCGCGCGACCGATCCCGATACGGGCGTACCGCCGCCGCCCGAGCCCGAGGATTAAAGTGCGAGAATCGGCATCAGCATCGGCTTTCCGACCAGATGGTCGGATGCCGAAAGCGCATCGAGCGCGGCGCCGATTGCGCGCGCCGGGCATTCGTGGGTGACGAGCGCGATAACGACATCGTCGCCCTCGTCATTGCCGCGCTGGATGAAACTTTCGATCGACACCGAGGCATCGCGCATCGCGGTCGCGATTTCGGCGAGCACGCCGACGCGGTCTTCGACGACGAGCCGCACATAATATTTGCCGATGCGCGCGCCCGCGTCGGCCGCGGGGGCGGCGTCGAGCGAATCGACCGGCATGGCAAAGGCCGGGCCATATTCGTCGCGGGCGATGTCGATGATGTCGGCGACGATCGCCGACGCGGTCGGCCCCGCGCCCGCGCCCGCGCCCTCAAAGAACAGGCGTCCGACGAAATTGCCCTCGGCAACGACGGCGTTGAGCGCGCCCGGAACATAAGCGAGCGGATGGTCGGCGGGGACGAGGCAGGGCTGCACATGCTGGTACAGCGCCTCTCCGCTACGCTCGGCCATGCCGATCAGACGGACGCGGTGGCCCAGCGCCTCGGCCTCGCGAATGTCGGCAGCGATAAGGTCGCGGATGCCGCTCGCCGTCACTGCGCCGATGTCGAGCCGCGTGCCGAAACAGAGTGCCGCGAGAATTGCCAGCTTGTGCGCCGCGTCGACGCCGTCGACGTCGAAACTCGGGTCGGCCTCGGCATAGCCTTCGGCCTGCGCCGAGGCGAGCGCGGCGGCGAAGCTCGCGCCTTCGCGCTCCATCAGCGTCAGGATATAATTGCAGGTGCCGTTGAGGATGCCATAGACGCGCGCGATCTCGTTCGCCGATGCGCCCTCGCGAATTGCCTTGATGACGGGAATCCCACCGGCGACTGCCGCTTCATATTTCAGCGGCGTGTCCTTCTCCTCGGCAATGCGCGCAAGGTCGAGGCCGTGGTGCGCGATCATCGCCTTGTTGGCGGTGACCAGCGCCTTCCCCGCGCTGAGCGCCTGGCGCGCGAGGGTCAGCGCGGGACCGTCGGCGCCGCCGACCATCTCGACGACGACATCGATGTCGTCGGCCGCGACCAGTGCGCCCATATCGTCTTCCCAGCGATAGGCGCCGAGGTCCACGCCGCGGTCCTTGTGCCGGTCGCGCGCTGACACCGCGACGATTTCGATCGCGCGGCCCGCACGGCGCGCGATCAGATCGCGGTTCGCCTCGAGCAGCCGGACAACACCGCCGCCGACAACGCCAATACCCGCGAGCGCAACGCGAAGCGGTGGGCGGGGAGTGGACGGCGAAGGATGGGGCGACATGCGGCTACTTTCGTCATGGACGCGGGCAGGCGCCCGCCGATGGCGGTGCCCCTATCGCCTTTTTGTCCGGAAACAAAGCCGCCGCGGCGATATTGCCGACCTATTCAGCGCCAGGTGGCGGCGTCCGCGTCCGCGCGCATTCGCCGATCGCGCCGAGCACGACGGCATAGTCAGACGCTGCCTTGCGCCGGTCGGCGGCCGTCGTGCCCTTGAGCCGATCAAGCGGCAGGGTGCGTGGCAGTCCGCACGCCAGCCGGTACCAAGCGAGCGTGTTTCGCGCCGGAATGGCGGCCGATTCGTCGACGATCTCGCCAAAGGCGGCCGCCCAGCGGCGCGTGCCGTCGGCGGCAGTCAGGATTGTGAGCGAAACGGGCTCGCCGGTCGCGGTATCGAAGAACAATTGCGTCTCGCCCTCGCCGGGCAAGGTGCCGGGTACATGGAATCCATTTGCGATCCCGGTGATCGCGGGCGGCGCGCCTGGTTTGACGAGTTCGGTCAATATCGCCCGGATGCGCGATTCGGTCTGCGGATCCCAGTCGATCTGCGCGTCGGGTGCGACGAGTCGGACGCTGCCGGTGTCGGTCGTTCCGGCAGCCGCGCCGGACACCGGACGCGCGAAGAGCAGCACCGGCTGCTTCTTCTTGAGCTTCGGCGCCTTGCCATTTGCGTTGAGCGGCAGGTCGACCAGATAGCTTATCCGCGACGCGAGGGGCCCGCCGCCGCGAATCAGGCTGACGACATCGGCCTCGACATAGAATCGGGCATGACCCGCCGCGAGTCCCGGTGCGCGTTCGGGCTTGAGCACCGCCGACGAAGATATTCGTGCATGGATCGTCATCGGCGCCGTCGTCGCCAGATCGGCAAGGTCGGCATAGCTAAAGCGATCGGCCATTGCCACCGGTGTCGCGGGCTGCATTGCGAAAACGCCGCTATTCCCGATAGTTGCTATCGCCATTGCGGCACAAAGGGCGGGGAAGAGCACGCGCATGTTTGTTCCTCATCATGTTATCAAAGCGCCATACAGGCTGCCAAAGTCCCATCATGGCGCGGGGCACATTAACCGCTGATAAAGGGTTTGCGAACTTGCCGCCACCGCGATAGACGGGCGTGCAAGCGTCCGGCAAAAACAGAACAGGCCGGCTGCAAGGCCGCCGGGTCTCCTCGTCGCATCGGAAAACATCCGGGCACAAGGCAACCAACCTGTCGGTTCGGAATTGGTGTCAGGATGATCTAGCAAGGAGCGTCGTCCCTGAATGGCTTATGGTGATAATGTCGACCCTAAAAACAGGGTAGTGGCAATTGTCTTGGTTGGTCTGTTTACAGCGGTTCTGGGTTACGGCCTGGTCAACGGCTTGAACATCAGCATCGTCAAGAAGATTGCCGAAAAACTGGACGTCGTGGACGTCGAAGAACCGCCGCCGCCCGAGGAGCCGCCGCCGCCGCCGCCGCCGGACAATGTCCTGCCGCCGCCGCCGCCGGTCGTGACGCCGCCGTCGCCGATCCCGCCGCCGGTGACGACGAACACGGTGCAGTCGGTGCCGAAGGCGCCGCCGACGCCGCCGCCGCCGGTCTATATCCCGCCTGCGCCGCCGGCCCCGCCGCCGACGCCTGACCTCAGCGAGGAAGGTTCGCCGCGCGGCAACCCTGGGCGTTGGGCGACGAACGACGATTATCCGGCACGCGCCATGCGCGAGGATCGTGAAGGTACGACCGGTTTCCGCGTCACCTATGGTGCCGATGGCAGGGTCACGTCGTGCGACATCACGTCGTCGAGCGGTCACGCCGACCTTGATGCCGAAACGTGCAAGCTCATTTCGCGCCGTGCACGCTTCAACCCGGGCAAGGACCGGGCGGGCAATCCAAAGGGCGGAAGCTACAGCAATCGTATCCGCTGGCAGATCCCGCGCTGATCGGCGCGACGATTTCCATGCGGCCCAATGATCTGAATTTTTGATTTCGATTATTTTGAGAGGGAATAACCAACATGTTTAATCTGATCGCAACTGCCGCTGCCGGCGGCGCCAACTCTTGGCATGGCATGATGCCCCCGGGCATGTGCGTGATGGAAGAAGGGACGAACCCCTATGGTCTCGTTCCCGCGCTGTGCGAAGGCGGCATTGTGTCGCAGATGACCTTCCTGGTCCTGCTGATCATGTTCGTCGGCACGCTCTACATCCTTTTCACCAAATTGTTCGAGCAGAACAAGGTCATCAATCAAGGCAAGGCCGTCGACGCCAATTTCTGGCGCGCGCCGACGCTGGCTGACGGCATGAACAAGCTCGAGAAGAACAGCGCCTATCGTCAGGTTGTCGAAGACGGCCTGCGCGCGAACGAAGAGCACACCAAGCTCACCGACCCCGTCGAAGCCCATGACTGGATGCACGGCACGCTCGAGCGTTCGCAGAACCACATCAACTCGAAGCTCAACAGCGGCCTCGCCTTCCTCGCGACCGTCGGTTCGACTGCACCGTTCGTCGGCCTGTTCGGTACCGTCATCGGTATTCTTCGCGCCCTCGTGAAGATCGGTGCGTCGGGCCAGGCCTCGATCGACACCGTCGCCGGTCCGGTCGGTGAAGCGCTGATCATGACCGCCATTGGTCTGATCGTCGCGGTTCCCGCGGTGCTTGCGTTCAACTGGCTGCAGAGCCGCAACAAGGCGATCGCCCGCAGCCTGTCGACCTTTGCCAATGACGTTCTCGGTGCGATGATGTCGGGCGGCCAGGTCAAGCCGACCATCCCGTCGGCTCCGGCGAAAGCCGCTGCTCCGGCCGCGGCGCCGAAGAAGGCCTGATTGGTCTGTGGATTCCCGCTCGCCGCGCTACGGCAGCGAGCGGGGTCCGCTGGACTGGGTGGAACGCCTCCGGCGAACCTCTCCAAGTTCATGACAGAAATTTTGTGACAGGATGCTAATCCGATGGCGATGAGTGTAGGGGATAAGGGCGGCGAAGAAGCCCCAATGTCCGACATCAACACGACCCCGCTCGTGGACATCATGCTCGTGCTTTTGATCATCTTCCTCATCACGGTCCCCGTGGTGCTGGAAACGGTCGATCTCGAGCTTCCCGACGTGGTCTTCGAGCCGACGACGACAAAGCCCGAAAATGTGCTTCTGTCGGTGCGTTCGGCCGATACCGATGGTGACGGCCGGCCCAACGCCGACAGCACCGCATGCGAAGTTTATTGGGGCCAGACCCCCGTCGATTCGCGCGAGCTGCTGACGATGGGCCAGGACAAGCTCGAGAAATTGCTCGAAGATATTGGCGGCCCGGAAAATATCACCGAGGAAAATTTCCCCGAAGTGCACATTCGCGGCGACGTCAACACGCCGTACCAGTGCATCGGCGGCGTGATCTATACGATGCAATTTGCCGGTTTCCAGAAGATCGGGTTCATTTCCGAACCTGCTGCGGGATCGGGCACGCTGGGACGTCTGTAAGGACCGCGCCCACATGAGAGTGAAGGAATAATCCTATGTCGATGGCCGTTGGCGATCGGGACGAAAATGAACCGATGATGGACATGAACACGACGCCGTTGATCGACGTCATGCTCGTGCTCCTCATCATGTTCATCATCACCATCCCGGTGCAAACCCACGCAGTGAAGATCGATTTGCCGGTTCCGAGCGACAATGAAAGCAATGTCGATCCGGAAAAGAACAAGGTGATGATCGACCAGGCCGGTACGATCAGCTGGAACGGCACGCCGGTCGATCTTGCGCAGCTCGCGGTTTACCTCGAGCAGACGAAGGCACTGCCCGTCGAGCCCGAACTGCAGGTCCAGCCGGACCCGTTCGCGCGTTATATCGTCGTCGATAATGTGATGGCGGTGGTCAAGCGCAGTGGCGTCGGCAAGCTCGGCTTTGTCGGAAACGAACAATATGCCCGCGTGTTCTGATCGCTGATCGAACCGCAGGACAAGAGGAGGCCGCGAAGCGATTCGCGGCCTCTTTGTTTGCGCGCCGCATGGGCGGGACAATTATCGGGCTTGGATCGCGAAAAACGGTTCGGCAAGGTAGGATGTTGGATCGAAAAGCGACTTTGCGGCGTTCGGTCGGCAGAGCGACGACGAAACAGGGCGAAAGGAATCAACTGCATGACGAAGACATTGCACTTCGGGCGCGTGGCTTTGCCGATTGCGACCGGCGCGGCGCTGCTTGCGATCGGCGGCTGCGCCAATATGGGCGGCAAGCCCGTATCGACGCTGCCCCCCGCCGACGCGCACGCGCAGCTCTATGACGCGCGCGGCGCCGACCGCGGACGCGCCGACATTTATCGCGAGGCGAACGGCCTGCGAATCGAACTCGTCGCGCGCGGCTTCGCTCCCGGCACCTATGGTATGCACGTCCACGCTGTCGGTCAGTGCACTCCGCCCGACTTCGCGAGCGCAGGTCCCCACTGGAACCCGACCGATGCGCAGCATGGCCGCGAAAATCCGATGGGCGCGCACCACGGCGATTTGCCGAACCTCGTAATCGAAGCCGAACAGATCGGCCGCGCTACGGTGACGATGGTCGGGTCGCGCTTCGAGGGCGCGGGCGCGCTGCTCGATGCCGACGGCGCGGCTTTCGTCATTCATGCCGGCCCCGACGACATGCGCACCGATCCCAGCGGCAACAGCGGCGCGCGCGTCGCCTGCGGCGTGGTCGTCAAAGGCAGCGGTGGGGACTGAGGCGGCTGAGGTCGCAAGGCCCTTTAAAAGTAACGCCGCGTCGAATCATGCGCCTTCGCGCGCGGCCCGCGCGCGTTCGACGAGCGTCGCTTCGGCGTGCGGCAGGGCGCGGTAAGCGTAGAACAACAGGATCAGCGCGATCGGCGCGACACCGATGAGCGACAAAATTCCGATGCGCAGATTGCCGACATAGGCTCCGTCGACCATTGTGCCGGTCAGGTCGGAAATCTGTCCGACCATATAGGGGCCGAAGGACAGGCCGACGAGCGTGGTCCCAAGGAAGAAGGCGGCGGTCGCGGTGCCGCGCATTTCGGGGAGCACCAGATCCTGCGTCGTCGCAGCGGCCGCGCCGAGGGCGGCCGCGCCGAAGAGCCCCGCCAGAAAGTTCATGGTATAGAATAGAACGGCGTTTTCGGTCGTGTATCCGATCCAGATCGGAATGATTGGGGCAACGACGCCAAAGATGATCATCCAGATGCGCCCCGCCGGATTGCGCGCGCGCAGGGCGTCGGCGACGCGGCCGCCGATAATCACGCCGACAAAGCCGCTGAGCGCACCGTTGGCGCCGAGGATCGAGGCGAGTTCCTGCTTTGGCAGGCCAAGCACGACTTCGGCATAGGGCGCCGACCAAAAGGCGAGCGCATAGGCCGCAAGGCTGACCAGACCATAGCCGAGCGTCGTGCAGATGAAAGCGGGCGTCCCCCAGATCAGGCGGAAGGTCGCGGGGTCGTTGGCCCGCAAGGTGCTCGCCCAGGAAAAAACCGCATAATAGCCGAAAGCGACCGCCGACCATTGTGGGATGTTCCCGGTCAATTCGATCATCCACCAGGCGAATCCGGCGAATCCGGCGGCAGCGCCGATGTTGATTGCCAGCGCAGCCGGTCCGCGCTTCCATGCGCCATAAAGGGTGAAGGGGGGGACAATCATCGACAGGTCGCGGCCGAACTCGCGGAACGGGGTGGGCGAGCTTTTGGCGGGGGTTCCGTCCATCGCCCCGCGCACCGGCTCACGCAGCGATGCGACCCATAGCGCGAGAAGAATGCCGGGCACGCCGACCGCAAGGAACGCCGCCTGCCAGCCGACCAGCCCGAGCGGGCCGCCGCCCGGATAGGCGGCGTTCCATGTTTCGACAATCAACGCGCCGATGAACAGCGAGACACCGCCGCCGAGGTAGAGACCCGATGAATAGATGGCGAGCGCGGTCGCTTTCTGCCGTTTCGGAAAATAGTCGGAGATGAGCGAATAGGCGGTCGGACTCGCCGTCGCCTCGCCGACGCCGACTCCCATGCGCGCAAGCGTCAGGGTCAGCCGGTCATAGGCGAGCCCGGAAAAGGCCGTCATCGCCGACCACAGGGTAAGGCCGATCGACAGCAGCTTCACGCGGCTCCAATTGTCGGCCAGTCGTCCGAGCGGGATTCCGAAAAGCGCATAAAAAACCGCGAACGCAGCGCCGCCGAGGAATCCCATCTGCGAATCGGTGAGGCCGAGATCGGCCTTGATGTCGACTGCAAGGATGCTGATGATCTGACGGTCGATGAAATTCAGGATATAGACGATGACGAGCACGGAGAGGACGTACCAGCTGTACCCCGTCGCTTTCGGTTCCGCTGCCGATGCGCCACTCACATCCTTCTCGGTCATCTGGCAACCCTCTCCCGAACCCGTTATTCATTGGCGGACATGGCTAGCAGAGCGGCAAAGAGGTGCAAGTTGAAAGTCGGTTCAACTTTGAACGGTACGAGGGCCGCATGAGGGACGACGCTACGGAAACACCCTCGATCCTGTTCCTCTGCCTTGGAAATATCTGTCGTTCTCCATTGGCCGAAGGGGCAGCGCGCGCGGCGTTCGACGCCCGTGGCGTCGCGGCACGGCTTGATTCGGCGGGGACCGGCGACTGGCATGTCGGACGCCCGCCCGACGCACGCGCGCAGGCCGAGGCGCGGCGGCGCGGGATCGACATTTCGGATCTGCGCGCGCGGCAGCTTGTTCCCGAGGATTTCCGCCGTTTCGACCTGATCCTTGCGGCCGACGCGCAGAATTTGCGCGACGCGCGCCGGATCGCGCCGCCCGATGCGACCGCGCGGCTCGCGTTGATGCTCGACATGGTGCCCGGGCGCGCTGGCGAAAGCGTCGCCGATCCCTATTATGGTGAGGAAGATGGTTTCGCGGCGACCTGGTCCGATGTGCGTGCGGTTGCCGAGGCGCTCGTGTCGGACGCGAGCGGATAGCGCGCGACCGGATGGTAGCGCGACCCGCCGTGCGCAAGCTCGCTTTCGTACAGCGTGACATGGTCGAATGTGAATGCCTCGCTCGCGAGGTCGCTGTGCAGCGCGACAAAGGGTGCGACCGGCCCCGACGAGCGGTTGAGCCGCGCGAGCGTGATATGCGGCACGAAGGCCCGCGTTTCGCCCGCGACACCGACCCGCGCGAGCAGCTGATCGACCTTGTGATGGAGAGCAGCAAGCGGCTCGGCGGGCGCGACCCCCGCCCACACCGTGTGCGGCTGCCCGCGCCGCTCGAACATCCCCACCCCGGCAATCCGCGCCGCGACCGACGGCGCATGGAGTGCACCGAGCGCAGCGGCGACATCCTCGGCGCGATGATGGTCGACCTCGCCGATAAAACGGAGCGTGAGATGGAGTTGATCGTCGCTCTGCCAGCGCGCGCCCGAAATCCCGTGCATCGCGGCCGTAAGCTGGGCGCGGATCGGACGCGGTGGCCGCAAAGCGACAAAGAGGCGGTGCGCGGACATGGTACGAAGAACATAGGGCGACCGTGCCCGCGCGCAACAATTTCGCCCCTGTCCGGTTTCGCTTGAATCTATACGGGAAAGACCCGATATTATGGTCACGGCCGGTATGGGCTGGCCGGTGATGGAGAATGACAATGGCGAATTGGAACGACCCCAATATGGCGGCTTCCGGTTTTGGCGCCGGCACGCGTGCAACGGACCAGGCCGTCGATGCCGGCCTGCGGTCGTACATGCTGTCGGTTTACAACTATATGGGCTCGGGCGTGCTGCTTACCGGCATCGTCGCGATGCTCGCCTTTCAGTCGGGCTTCACCGCCTCGATGATCGGCAGCCCGCTGATGTGGGTGGTGATGCTGGCCCCGCTGGCTTTCGTGATGGTGCTGAGCTTTGGCATCAACAAGCTGTCGACGGTCGCGGCGCAGACGATCTTCTGGGTCTATGCCGCCGTGATGGGCCTGTCGATGTCGACGATCTTTCTGGCGTTCACCAGCACGTCGATCGCACAGACCTTTTTCGCGACGGCCGCAGCCTTCCTCGGCCTCAGCCTCTATGGCTACACGACCAAAAAGGATCTGTCGGGTTTCGGCACTTTCCTGATCATGGGCGTCGTCGGCCTGCTCGTCGCGATGCTGCTTAACGCTTTCGTGTTCCAGTCGGGCGCGATGGCGCTGGCGATCAGCGTGATCGGCGTGCTGGTTTTCGCGGGTCTCACCGCCTATGACACGCAGAAGATCAAGAGCATGTATTTCTATGTTCGCGGCACCGATTTCGTCGGCAAGGCCGTGATCATGGGAGCGCTGAACCTCTATCTCGACTTCGTGAACATGTTCACCTTCCTGCTCCACCTGCTTGGAAGCCGCGAATAAGCGAGCGTAACAGGCACAGGTAAAAGGAAGGCCCGGCGGAGCGATTCGCCGGGCCTTCGCTTTAATCTTTACGCGGCAGGCGCCTGCATTTCGGCGATCAACGCATTGTCGATTTGCTTCGCGCGCTGGTAGGCTGCGCGTTCGCGCAGCGGCGCGACATAAGCTTCGAATGCGGGACGCGACGGGATCGACCCGAATTGCAGGCCCCAATCGATATGGCTCCCGACATAGACATCGGCAGCGCTGAAACGCTCGCCCGCGACAAAATTCTTGCCCGCAACCGCTGTTTCGAGCGTGTCGAGCGTTTGGTCGAGCGTTCCGAACCCCGCCATGCGCCGCTGCTCGCCCTCGGGTTCGAGGCCGAGATGCTTCGATACGACGGCTTGCTCGACAGGTCCCGCGGCGAAAAAGAGCCAGCGATAATAATCGGCGCGGTCGGCGGGCGCGGGAGCCAATCCGGCGCCGGCGAAGGCATCGGCGAGATAGGCGCAGATCGCGGCGCATTCGGTGACGACCCGCCCATTGTGGACGATCGCGGGAACCTTGCCCATCGGGTTGATCGCGAGATAATCGGGCGCCTTCATCGCCGTGTCATAGTCAAGAATGTGCGTTTCATAGGGGGCGCCAACCTCTTCGAGCATCCAGCGAACCATCTGTCCGCGCGACATCGGGTTGGTGTAAAAGATAAGATCGTCGGCCACGGTCATGCTCCCTTCGGCTTGAGTCGTCATCGAACATATCAGGAACACGCATCGCCGGCCAGCAGGCTTGTTTTGTCACCACAGGCAGGTAAGGCAGGGGAATGAGCGACGAACGCATCTGGACCGCCGCCGTGCTGGTGATCGGCGACGAAATCCTCTCGGGCCGCACGCAGGACAAGAATGTCGCGCAGATCGCGACCTGGCTCGACGTGCAGGGCATCCGACTGCGCGAGGTGCGGATCGTTCCCGATGTCGAGGAAGAGATTGTCGCGGCGCTGGTCGCACTGCGCGCGCGCTACGATTATCTGTTCACCACCGGTGGCATCGGTCCGACGCACGACGATATCACCGTCGATGCGGTCGCCAAGGCGCTGGGAGTCGATGTCGTCATCCACCCCACGGCGCGCGCAATCCTTGAGCGCTATTACGAAAGCCGCGGCGGACTGACCGAGGCGCGATTGCGCATGGCGCGCGTGCCCGAAGGCGCCGAGCTCATCCCCAACCGCATGTCGGGCGCGCCGGGAATCCGTATCGGCAATCTCTTCGTGATGGCCGGGGTGCCGCACATCACCGCCGGCATGCTCGATGCTCTCACCGGCGAACTCGAGGGCGGGGCGCCGCTCGTCGCGCACACAATCGGCGCATGGGCGGCCGAGAGCGAGGTCGCTGATCTCCTCCGCCAGGGCGAAAAGGATCATCCCGGCGTCGCGATCGGCAGTTATCCCTTTTTCCGCGAGGGCCGCGTCGGCGCCAATTTCGTCGTCCGCTCGACCGACGGCGCGTGCGTCGCCGCGTGCGTCGCCGCGCTTCGCGCTTCGATCGAGGCCGCGGGCTATGCGGTCACCGACGGCGGTATCTGATCGACGCCCTCGTCGTCGCTTCCGCGCGTGACGCGCGGAAGGCGGCGCAGCATCGCCATCGCCGCGAGGCCAAAGGCGGCCGCGACGATGAAGGCTGCGCCGGGAAAACGCGCTGGCGCGTCGTCTGCGGTGAAATAAGCCATCGTCCCGGTGAGCAGGATCGGCGCGGCGAGCGAGCCGAGTCCCATTGCCATCGCCGAAATCCCCTGCACCTCGCCCTGCGATTCGGCGGTCGCACGCCGTGACATCAGCGCCATCAGCGACGGCTGCACCGGCGCCTGGAGTGCGATCGGGACAAGCAGCAGGAAGGCGCCCCAGGTCGTCTCGACAAAGGCATAGCCGATGAAGATCGCGACCGCGACCGCGAGCCCCAGCGTCGCGGCATCGCGTTCTCCGAATCGCCTGACCGCGGGGCCGACAACGAACGTCTGCCCGATCGCGATCATCACGCCGACCGCGGCGAGGCTGGCGCCGATCATCGACGGCGTCCAGCCGAGCTGCGCGATGCAATAGAAGCTCCACGTCAGCGGATAGACGAGGCTCGCAATCTGCCACAGCACGATCACCGTCGCGACGCCGCCCATTCCGGGGAGCGCGCGCATCGCATTGAGCGCGCCGAGCGGGTTCGCGCGGCGCCAATCGAAGGCGCGCCGCCGCTCGGGTGCCAGCGTTTCGGGAAAGATAATCAGGCCATAGAACATGTTCGCCGCCGATAGCAGCGCCGCGGCGACAAAGGGCGCGCGCGGGCCGACCTCGCCCAGGAAACCGCCGATCGCAGGGCCCGCGACAAAGCCGACGCCAAATGCCGCGCCGACGAGGCCGAAGTTGCGCGCGCGCTCTTCGGGCTTCGTCACATCGGCGATCGCCGCCTGCGCTGCGGCATAGCTGCCGCCAAAAATGCCCGACAGCGCGCGGGCGATGAACAGCCATGGCAGCGTATCGACAAAGGTAAGCAGCAGATAGTCGAGCGTCAGCCCGCCGAGCGAAAGCAACAGCACGCGGCGGCGCCCATAGCGATCCGACAGATTGCCGAGCAGCGGCGAGGCAAAGAAGGTCGCCACCGCCATGACGAGTCCGATCCACGCGCCGATCTCGATCGCCTTGGGCAGGTCGACGCGGCCGATCTCCATCACCAGCTGCGGCAGCACCGGCATGATGATGCCGAACCCGACCGCGTCGATGAAGATGGTGACGACGATGAAGGGAATGGTCCGCGCGCGCGTCATGGCCGGTCTTGCGCCTGCAAAGCGCCGTACAGGCTTGGGGCGGCTGCAATCACGGTCGGTCCTTTCCGGTAAACGCCGATAGCCAATATCGATTCGTCGCGCGACGAGACAGTTTCCGTCACCACATAAGGCGGCGCCGTCGGGGCGACGACGTCATCGACGGCTCAGCAGTGTGGGGCTGGAGCGGGTGAAGGGAATCGAACCCTCGTCGTAAGCTTGGGAAGCTTCTGCTCTACCATTGAGCTACACCCGCACGGATTGCGCGATTGGCACAGCCGTGCGGGCGGGTCAATTGCCTTCGCCATCAGGCTCCGGGTACGCCGAGCAACTGCGCCTGCGCGCGGAGCCTTTCCGCCGAGCCCGGGTTCGCGGCGATCGCGTCTTTGAGCGCCTTTGCCGCCTTGGCGGTTTCTCCCAGCGTCATGCGGCTGCGCATCAGCATGATCCAGCGGTCGACATCGGACGGGTTCGCTTTCAGCTTCGCTTCCAGTCCGTCGACCATGCCGGCGATCATCGCGTCCTGTTGACCCTTTGGAAGCTGCGATGCCGCCTCCATGTCGGCGCGGCTCGGGCCGGGAATTGCGCGCGCTGCGACGGGCATTTCCGCGCCCGTCGGCGCGCGCGCCTGTGTTTGCGCCAGGCGCGGCGCGACGTCGATCGAATGGATCTTGCCCACCTGTTCGATCGTGCGCCGCAAATCGGCCTCCCACGGCGCGCCCCGCGGTGTGTCGGCGAGCAGTGCGAACCAGTCGTCGATGGCGCCGCGATGGTCGCCCGCCAGATCCTTTTCGACCGCCTTGAAATAGCGCGCTGGCGGGTCGCGCGGGTCGAGCGCGATCGCGCGATCGAATGCTTCGCGCGCGGCGGGGGGCAGAGGGTCGCGATCGCTGACATAGACGCGTGCCTCGCCGAGCGCCGACCAGAGCGCGGCGGTTTCGCCGTCGAGTGCGACCGCCTTTTCATACGCTGCAATCGCACCCCGATAGTCTTCGAGGTCGAAACGCGCGGCGCCGAGCGCGCGCCAGGCGTCGACGCTGTTCGGCTCGCGCTTCGTTCGCGCTTCGAGGTCGGCGATCTGGTCCGACGGTGCGAACGACTGTTGCATGCCGCCGTCGTTTCCCGCTGACGATGAGTCGCGCCACACCGTGTACCCGATCGCGGCGGCCAACAGGGCGCCTGCGGCGATCAGGACCGCGAGGTTCGTCCGCGTCATGCCGCGTTGCCGCTCGTCCACTATGTCCTTGGTCTCGCTCATCATTGCCCCTTTGTGCGCTCGCAATAAATTCGGTGCGCGCGGCGCGCTGCCCCATTGCCTTTGCCCCGCGATGGTGTAGCCTCGGTGGGGCAAGGTCGGTCAACGATTAATTCGTCAATGGGGTCGCACCGGCTTTCCCGCTATTCCAGGGGAGGGGTGCATGGCAGTATCGGACCACGTCGATTTTCCGACGTTCATGGAGGGCGTGAAGAAGCGCAATCCGGGGCAGGACGAATTTGTTCAGGCGGTGCAGGAAGTCGCCGAGGACATTTTCGACTTCATCGCCGACAAGGAAGAATATCATGCGCAGCAGATATTGCGGCGCATCGCCGAACCCGACCGCGTGGTGTCATTCCGCGTCTGCTGGGAGGACGACAACGGCAATATCCGCGTTCAGCGCGGCTGGCGCGTTCAGAACAACAATGCCATCGGCCCCTATAAGGGCGGCATCCGCTTTCACCCCAGCGTTACCGAAAGCGTGCTCAAATTCCTGGCGTTCGAACAGACGTTCAAGAACGCGCTGACCGGCCTGCCGATGGGCGGCGGCAAGGGCGGGTCGAATTTCAACCCCAAGGGCAAGAGCGTGCGCGAAATCATGCGCTTCTGCCAAAGCTTCATGACCGAGCTTTACCGTCACATCGGCGCCGACGTCGACGTGCCCGCGGGCGACATCGGCGTGGGCGGGCGCGAGATCGGCTTCATGTTCGGCCAGTACAAGCGCATCACCAACGAATTCACCGGCGTGCTCACGGGCAAGGGGCTCGAATGGGGCGGGTCGCTCATCCGTACCGAGGCGACGGGCTATGGCGCGGTCTATTTCCTTCAGAACATGCTTGCGGCCAAGGACATGGACCTTGTGGGGAAGACCGCGGTCATCTCCGGCTCGGGCAATGTCGCGACGCACGCGGCCGAAAAGATCGTCCAGCTCGGCGGCAAGGTGCTCACGCTTTCCGATTCGGGTGGCTTTGTTCACGACCCTGACGGCATCACCCAGGAAAAGATCGATTGGGTGAAGGCGCACAAGACGCACCGCCGCGGGCGAATTGAAGAATATTGCGAGGAGTTCAAATCGGCGACCTTCACCGCGGGCAAAACGCCTTGGGGCGTAAAATGCGACGTCGCGCTGCCCTGCGCGACGCAGAACGAGCTGCTCGGGGCCGATGCGAAGATGCTTGTGAGCAACGGCTGCATCGCGGTCAGCGAGGGCGCGAACATGCCCACCAATCTCGAAGGCGTGCACGTCTTCAAGGATGCCAAGATCATGTTCGCGCCGGGCAAGGCGGCCAATGCGGGCGGCGTCGCGGTTTCGGGGCTCGAAATGAGCCAGAACAGCGAGCGGCGCAGCTGGACCGAGGGTGAATTGCAACAGATGCTGAAGGACATCATGGCGGGTATCCACCAGCGCTGCCTGACCTATGGCGACCAGGGCGGCGGTTATGTCGACTATGTCAAGGGTGCCAATATCGCCGGATTCAAGAAAGTGGCCGACGCAATGCTGGCATTCGGGGTGGTTTAGGCGCTAAGGCGACGAGCGATTCTAAGGGGGTAGTCGGATGACCCACGCGGTATATCGGCGCGGCGGGCGGCTTTGGGCGGTTTTTGTTGCCTTTGTCGTGACGCTTGGCACGCTTGCCATCGCCGCACTGCTTGTCGCTCAACCCGCACGGTCGCAGGGCGAGACAGGCGCGCGCTATACCGGCGTCGCCTCTTGCGCGGGATCGACATGCCACGGCCGGATGGAGGGCGACGGCACCGTCGTCCGCCAGGACGAGCTGATGAAATGGCAGGAACCTTCGACCCCCGGCGGCGCGCACAGCCGCGCCTGGGCGGTGCTTTCGAACAATCGCAGCCGCTTCATTGCGAAAAATCTGGGTATCGGCGATCCGGCGACGGCGCCGATGTGCCTTGGCTGTCATAGCACCGCGGGTGCAGTCGCCGCGCGCGGAGCGATGCGCGGGACGGTGCCGCTTGAGGATGGCGTCGGCTGCGAATCGTGTCACGGCCCTGCGGGAAGCTGGATCGCGAGCCATTATGCGGGCGTCGGCACCAATGCCGACCCGGACGCCGAAATGCGCGAAAAGCATCTGTCGAACCTGCGCGCTGGCGTGTGGAAATTGGAAGATCCGGTGGTGCGCGCGGGCGTCTGCGTCGACTGCCATTTCGGCGCGGCGGGCGAAGGACAATTCGTCACGCACCGCATCATGGCCGCGGGGCATCCGCGCATAGCGTTCGAACTCGATCTTTTCTCCTCGCTCCAGGCGCATCATCAGGAGGATGCCGATTACGGCTGGCGCAAATTCGGCGCCGGACAAGCGCGCACCGACCATGTCCAGATGTGGGCGGTCGGGCAGGCGGCGGCGATTGAGCGCAGCCTGACGCTCTTCCAGTCGCGGCGCGGGACCGACGGAATGTTTCCCGAATTCTATTTCCTCGACTGCCACAGCTGCCACCGCCGCATCTATGACCAGGCACAGGCGGTGCGCACCGGGGTCGACAATCCGGGCCGGTCGGTCGGGGGTGGCCAAGGCTGGCCCGAAGGCTTGCCGCCCTATAATGACGAGAATTTGATCATGCTGGCGGCGGCGGCGCGCCTCGCCTCGCCCGCGCTCGCCGATCAGCTCGCCGCGCGCACCGCCGCATTCCACAAGGCGATGGTGACCGACCGCGCCGCCGCGACCGCCGCCGCCGCGCAACTGGCGCAGACGGTGGCGGCGCTCAAGGCGGCCTTTGCCTCGCGCCGCTTTTCGGGTGCCGACGCTTTCGCGATGGTCGATGCGATCGCGGCCAAGGCGATCAACGATCGCTTCACCGACTATTCGGGCTCGCAGCAGGCGGTGATGGGTGTCGACACGCTGCTCGGCGCGATGGTCTCGTCGGGGCGCGTGACCGTTGGCGCGGCAGCGGGCATCCGCGCCGACATCGACCGCGCCTATGCCGCGGTCCAAGACCCCAATGCATACAAGCCCGCCGAATTCCAGGCGTCGCTCGGCCGGGCAGTGCGCGCGATCGGAGCGCTGCGATAGGCGCCATGCAGAAACGGTCCCATCTTTTCCGTTCGTCGGTCTGCGTCGCCATCGGCGCTCTGCTCCTCGCCTCGTGCGGCGGCGGGGGCGGTGGCGGAACGCCGACGCCTTCGCCCACCCCGACGCCGGCCCCGCCGCCGCCGGGCGGGCTCTATGCGCCGCCCGCGGCCGAGGCGCTCAGCGTCGCCGATGTGCAAACGATCCTCGCCAACGCAATCGCCGAGGCGCAGGCGCGCAATCTGCCGTCGGTGATTGCGGTGACCGACCGTGTCGGAAACGTGCTCGCCGTCTTTCGCATGACCGGCGCGCGCGCGACCGCAACGACGTCGGCGGCGCCGAACGGCAACAGTATCGACGCGCAGAACGTCACTTTTCCTGCGGAGGGCGGAGCGATCGCGAAGGCGATTACCGGCGCCTATCTGTCGAGCGGCGGCAACGCTTTTTCGACGCGCACGGCGAGCCAGATTGTCCAGGAACATTTCCCGCCCGCGCCGACAACTGTTGGTCTTGAAAGCGGGCCGTTGTTCGGGGTGCAGTTCAGCCAGCTTCCGTGCAGCGACCTTGTGTCGCGTTTCGGCGCTGGTGGCGCGGCGGCACTGATCGGACCGAAGCGCTCGCCGCTCGGCCTCGCGGCCGATCCCGGCGGGCTGCCGCTCTACAAAAATGGCGTGATCGTTGGCGGCATCGGGGTAATGGGCGACGGCGTCTATGGCAGCGACCCCAATATCCTCGACATCGACAACGATCCCGAGGAATTTATCGCGCTCGCCGGGACGCGTGGGTTCGAGCCGCCCTCGACGATCGTTGCCGACCGGATTGCGGTCGACGGCACGACCTTGCGCTTTTCCGACGCGACCTTCGCGGGGGTCATGTCGCCGGGCGGCGCAAGCTTTGCGAGCCTCAACGGCAGCGCGGGCAATCTGGTCGCGGTGACGGGCTATGCTGCCGCAACGGTCATTGCGGGCACTGCCTATGGCAGCGAAGCTTCGGGGATCCGCGCCTCGACCGCCGCTGAATTTTCGAACCGCGATGCTTTCGTGCTCTCCGACGGCAGCGGAGCGAACCGTTTTCCGATCCGTGCCGGAACCGATGGGGCGTCGAACAGCGCGCCGCTCACCGCTGCAGAGGCGCGCGCGGTGCTCGAGGAAGCTTTTGCGGTGATGAGCCGCGCGCGCGCGCAAATCCGCCGCCCGCTCGACAGCCGCGCGCAGGTGACGATCAGCCTCGTCGATACGCACGGGTCGGTGCTCGGCATCGTGCGCTCGCCCGACGCGCCGATTTTCGGTACCGACGTCAGCCTGCAAAAGGCGCGCACCGCCGCCTTTTTCTCGCACCCGCAGGCCGGGGCAGAGCTGTCGGCGAACGCCAGCGCCGACGTCCGCCAATTCGTTCCGGCGACGCGAGCCTTCCTGAACGATCCGGCGGCGCTCACCGGCACCATCGCCTTCGCCGACCGTTCGGGCGGCAATCTCTCGCGCCCCTATTTTCCCGACGGCGAGGTCGGGCGGCCGCACGGCCCGCTGTCGCGTCCGATCGCGCAGTTCAATCCCTTCTCGACCGGGCTCCAGTCAGCGCTGATTATCGGCAATCTCGGCGCGCATCTGGGGTTCGTTTCGGGCGCAAGTCCGACCGACACGCCCGCGCGCTGCACGACCTTGCCCGACGTCGCGCCGGGGCAGAACCGGCTGCAGAACGGTATTCAGATCTTCCCCGGCTCGGTCCCCATCTATCGCGGCAATACGCTCGTCGGCGCGATCGGCGTGTCGGGCGACGGCATCGATCAGGACGATATGATCAGTTTCCTTGGGCTCCATAATGCCGGTGCGCGCGTCGGCGGGATCGGAAATGCGCCGCCCGCGATCCGTGCAGACACCATCGTCGTCACGCTCGCCGACAACCGCACGGTCCGCCTGCGCTATATCAGCTGCCCCTTTGCGCCGTTCCTCGACACGGCGCAGCAGAATGTCTGTCAGGGGCTCTAGGCGATGAGTCTCGTGGGAAGCAGCCTTTTACCGATCGTCGCAAGCCTTGCGGCGCAGGGGGCGCCGGGCAGCGAAGCGCCGCCGCCCACGCCTTCGCCCGAACCCGCGGCAGCCGACCCCCATGCCGAAGCGGCCGCGCCGACCGACGAACTCACCCCACCGCCGCCGCCGGTCGACTGGCAGGATTCGGTTGGCGACGACCTGGTGACGCAGATCATCGAGGGCCGCCGCCGTCCGGGCTATCGCCCCGACCTTCCCGATGCGCTGAGCCAGGACAATGAAGGCGCGCTGCGCCCGCCGCCGCCCCAAGCCTTTCCGGGGATCGAGGACCAGCTTCCCGTTCCCGACCGCTGGCGACTGATTGAAACGCTGGGCGTGGTCAAGGAACGCTGGTTCGACCCTTATCACCAGAACACGCTCAAGGGTGATCGCGCGATCGACCGCAGCAAGGTGAAATGGCTGCCGATCAAGGGCGACGACTGGTTCTTCGTCGCCAATGCGGTGTCCGACACGGTGTTCGAGCCGCGCACCTTTCCGATTCCGGTCGGCGTCCAGACCACCGAGCGGCCGGGCAGCCTCGACGTGTTCGGCAAGAACCGCAGCTTCGTTGCTGCGCAGACCTTCATCGGCGGCGTCGCGCTGATCAAGGGATCGACCGCGTTCAAGCCACCCGATGTCGAATATCGCCTCACCCTCGCCTGGCAGGCCAATTATGTCGACGTGCCCGAGCGCCGCATCCTCGACGTGCGCCCGTCGAAGGCGAGCCATCGCTACGACAGCTTTCTCGGCGTGCAGGAATTGTTCGTCGACAAGCATCTTGGCAACACGTCGGACCGCTACGACTTCTATTCGGTCCGCGCTGGTATCCAGCCGTTCCAGAGCGATTTTCGCGGTTTCCTGTTCAACGACAGCCAGCTCGGCATCCGGCTGTTCGGCAACCGCGACAACAACCGATTCCAATATAATCTCGCGGCCTTCTGGCGGCTCGAAAAGGACACCAACAGCGGCCTCAACGACATCACGCAGACGCCGCGCAGCGACTTCATCTTCACCGGCAACCTTTATCGCCAGGATTTCCCCGTTGTCGGGCTGACCAGCCAGGTCAGTGTGACCTACAATATGAATCGCGAGAAGAACGACGTCCAGATCGACCATAATGGCTTTCCGGTGCGCCCTGCGCTGCTCGGCGATCTGCGTGGACGCGAATATGACGTCGTCTATCTGGGTTACAGCGCCGACGGGCGCATTGGGCGAATCAACCTGACCGCGAGCTTCTATGCCGCGCTCGGAGAGGACCGGAACAGCTTTTTCACCAGCAAGCCCGCGGAAATCCGCGCAGGGTTCGGCGCGGTAGAACTCAGCTACGACTATGACTGGATGCGCTTTCGCCTGTCGGGGCTTTATGCGACCGGCGACGGCGACCCCTATAACAAGACCGAGGGCGGCTTCGACGCGATCTTCGAAAACCCGATCTTCGGCGGCGCCGACACGAGCTACTGGATTCGCCAGACGATCCCCTTTGCCGGCGGCGGGCGCGTCATTTCGGTCAACGGCCGCAACGGCATTCTGAATTCGCTGCGCTCGTCGAAGGAAGAGGGGCAGTCGAATTTCAACAACCCCGGCACCGTCTTCATTGGTGCAGGCGCCGATTTCGACCTGTCGCCGCAGACGCGCGTCAGCGTCAACGCCAACCATCTGTGGTTCGAAAATACCTCGTCGCTGCAGGCATTGCGGGTCGAAGGCTCGATTCCCAAGGACATCGGCTTCGATTTGTCGATCGCGGCAATCTGGCGGCCCAAGGCAACGCAGAATATCGTCGGGCGATTGAGCGCCGCAGTGCTGCTCCCCGGCAAAGGGTTCAAGGATTTGTTCGAGAACAGACAGCGCGAAAACGCCTATGCCTCGATCCTCGCCAATGTGATTTTGAGCTTCTGATGCAGTGGACCCTTTGCCCTCTCGAAACCCGTTCGCTCGACGCGAACGGATTGTCTGCCGATGCCGGGGGGCGAACGATGACCCGTAACCTCCTCGCCCTTCTTGCCCTGCTGCTGATGAGCGTCGGCGTCGGCGTGAGCGTGACGCGCGCCGCCGAAGAGGAAAAGCCGCTCAAGATCGAATATCGCTTCACCCCCCCTGCGCCGCGCGAGCAGAGCGAGGCCGAGGTCGCCGAGAAATCGAAGGGGTGCTACAGCTGCCACACGCGGACCGACCAGCCGTCGATGCACAAGACGCCCGCGGTGCGGCTCGGCTGCACCGACTGCCACGGCGGCGATTCAACCTCGCCCGCGGCGTTCGGCAAGCCCGAGCTCGGCTATAAGGACCCCTACAACATCGCCGCGATGAAGGTCGCGCACCCGCAGCCGACGCTGCCCGGCGCATGGCACGACAGCTCGGCGAATCCCGTGCGCAGCTATACTTTGCTCAACAAGGAAGCCCCCGAATTCATCCGCTTCGTCAACCCCAGCGACTATCGCGTCGCGCGCGAGGCGTGCGGGGCGTGCCATATGGAGGTGATCGAGGCGACCGAGCGTTCGCTGATGTCGACCGGCGCGATGCTGTGGGGCGGCGCGGCGTATAACAACGGCATCGTCCCCTATAAGAACTACATCTTCGGCGAGGCTTATACGCGCACCGGCGACCCCGCCTGCATCCTCTCGCCCTCGTCGAAGCTGACGCGCGAGGAATATGCCGAGGCGTGCAAGCCGCGTTTCGCGTCCGAAAAAATCCTGACCGACGACGAACGCAAGCGCGGTGCGCTCGCGAAGATGTACCCGCTCCCGCGCTGGAGCGTGATCCCGCCGGGCGACGTGTTCCGCGTGTTCGAACGCGGCGGGCGCAACATCAACACGCAATTCCCCGAAATCGGCCTGCCCAACCCGACGGGGCAGATCCAGCGGCTCGAGGAACCCGGCCGCCCAGACCTCAAACAGTCGAACCGCGGCCCCGGCACCGGCCTTCGCGTCGCGATCCCCGTCCTCAACATCCACAAGACGCGCCTCAACGACCCTTTCATGTGGTTCATGGGGACGAACGACCAGCCGGGCGATTACCGCCATTCGGGCTGCGCGGGCTGCCATGTCATCTATGCCAACGACCGCGAACCGCGCCACAGCCTGACCTATGCCCAATATGGCCGCGACGGCGAGACCGCGACGGTCGACCCGACGATCGCGGAAAAGAAATGGAAGCCCGCGGGCTATGGCGACACGCATGGCGAGGGTCATGCCGGCAAGCCCGACGACGGTCACGGTGCGGGCGGCGGGCATGGTGCGCTGATCGACCCCGAGCATGGCAAGGAAGGCAAGGACGGCAAACCGCGCCGCGAGGCGGGGCATCCGATCAGCCACGCCTTCACGCGCGCGATCCCGACGTCGCAGTGCATGACCTGTCACATGCACCAGCCCAATATCTTCCTGAACAGTTACCTCGGCTACACGATGTGGGATTATGAATCGGACGCGCCGCAGATGTGGCCCGGACCCGAAAACACCGCGCCGCGCCCGCCGGGGATGAGCGACGCGGATTACCAGAAACTTTTCAAGCAGCAGCGCTATCCGACAGCCGCCGAGGTGCACCAGGTGCTCGAACGCAATCCCGAGGCCGCCGCGCCGCGCGGCCTTTGGGCCGATGTCGAATTCCTGCGCGACGTCTATGATGTCAACGACAGCAACAAGGACACGCAGTTCGCCGACTATCACGGCCACGGCTGGAACTTCCGCGGCATTTTCAAGCGCGACCGCAACGGCAACCTTCTCACCGCCGACGGCAATATGGCGACCTGGGGGACCGACACCGCGCATATGGTCGACCCCGCCGACCCCGAAAAATGGCGTAAAAGCTGCTCGAGCTACAGCGACCCCAAGGAACGCGACCTCTGCCTGACGAGCGCGACCGCCGACGGGCGCGAGGGCAAGTTCGTCCCTGCGGGGATCAACCCCGGCAAGACCGTCCATATGATGGACATCCACGCCGAAAAGGGGATGCAGTGCGCCGACTGCCACTTCGCGCAGGACGCGCATGGCAATGGCTATATCCAGGGCGAAGTCGCGAATGCCGTCGAGATTTCGTGCAAGGATTGCCACGGCACCGCCGACGCGCTGCCCAACCTCTTGACCTCGAACGTCGCCGCGCGGCCGCAGGGCACCAATCTCGCGCTGCTCCGCAACCCCGACGGACGCCGCCGCTTCGAATTCCAGTATAACGACAATGCCGAGGTGATCGGCCTCATCCAGCGCTCGATCGTCGATCCGAAGCTCGAATGGCAGGTCAGCCTCGTCAAACAGGCGGTGACGCCGGGCGAGCATTTCAACGCCAAGGCGGCGCGCGCCAAGCTGATGGCGCGTTCGGGCTCGGACAGCGGGACCTATGAATGGGGGCAGGGCATCGTAAAGGAGGACCGCGCGCACGGCGACGACAAGATGACCTGTTTCACCTGTCACCTGTCGTGGACGACGAGCTGCGGCGGCTGCCATTTGCCGATCGAGGCGAACTGGAAGACCAAGATGCACCATTTTGAGGGGGAGGAGACGCGCAACTTCGCGACCTACAACCCCCAGGTCGCGCGCGACGAAATGTTCCAGCTCGGCCGCCACCAGCTTACCAAGCCCGGCGAACCCGACGCCGACGGCAACCCGCGCGGCATCATCACTCCGGTGCGTTCGACCTCGGCGCTGATCCTCTCGTCGACCAATATCAACCGCGAGCGCATCTATATCCAGCAACCGCCGATCTCGTCGGCGGGCTATTCGAGCCAGGCCTTCGCGCCGCATTTCCCGCACACGGTCCGCAAACAGGAAACCAAGCAGTGCACCGACTGCCACCTGTCGGCCGCCGACGACAATAATGCGATCATGTCGCAGCTGCTGCTGCTCGGCACCAATTTCGTCAATTTCGTCGGGCTCAATGTCTGGTCGGGAATGGAGGACGGGTTTCAGGCGACGCGCGTCACCGAATGGGACGAGCCGCAGGCGGTGATCGGCTCATACCTCCACCGCTATTCCTACCCCGACTATTGGAAGCTCCACGTCGAACAAAATGGCCGTGAGCTCAAGAATTGGGTGCGCGGCAAGACCTTCGACGCAAAGGGATCGGGCGAGACCAGGGCGCTCGAGGAATTTGCCAATATCGTTCAGGACACCAGCGGCCGGGTGAACTGCCTGCAACAGCGCGGCGAATATATGTTCGTGGCGGAAGGGCGGGGCGGCTTCCGCGTCTATGACGTCGCGTCGATCGGCAACAAGGGCTTTTCCGAACGCATCGTCCGCGCGCCCTTCTCGCCGCTCGGCCATGACACGCATGTGCGGACGAAGAATGCGACCTGCATGGCGCTCGCGACGACGCAGCCGATCAGCGTCAGCCGCAACGAGAATATCGTCAAGAATTTCCCCGAAAATCTCGAACAGGAAATGCATCCCATCTATCGCTATGCGGTGATCACCGACAGCGTCGAGGGTCTGGTGCTCGTCGATGTCGACACGATGGCCGACGGCGAATTTCGCAACAACAAGCTTAAACGCGCGCTGACGTGGAACGAGGGCAATGTGCTGGCGGGCGCGCGGCATGTGACGCTCGCGGGCAGCTTTGCCTATATCACCACCGACGCGGGGCTCGTCGTGCTCGACCTGTCGACGCCGCTCGAACCGAAAGTCACAGCGCAAATCCCGCTCAGCGACGCGCGAGCAAGCGCGGTGCAGTTCCGCTACCTGTGGGTGACCGATGCCGAAGGCGTGAAGCTGTTCGACGTCACCGATATGGCGCACCCGGTCGCGGTGCCGTCGGGCACCGTGCGGCTCGCCGATGCGCGCAAAATCTACCTCGCGCGAACCTATATGTATGTCGCAGCGAAGCAGGACGGGCTCGTCATCGTCGATGTCACGCGCCCCGCCGCGCCGGTCGCATGGCCGGCGCTCACCTTCGACGGCGCGATGCGCGATGCCGAGGATGTGATCGTCGCGTCGACCAACGCGTCGCTCTTTGCCTATGTCGCCGACGGGCGCGGCGGCATCAAGGTGATCCAGCTCACCAGCCCCGACAACCCCGGCCTTTATGGCTTCTCTCCGAAGCCGACGCCGCAGCTTATCGCCTGGGCCAAAACCCCGTCGCCCGCGCTCGCGCTGTCAAAGGGCCTCGACCGCGACCGCGCGGTCGACGAGAGCGGCGGGCAGATGGCGGTCTTCGGCCGCCTCGGATCGCGCCCCTTCACGCGCGCGGAAATGGAGAAGCTGTTCCTGAACGGCAAGGGATTCGTCTACAAGGTGCGCGACGAGGTCGATCAGGCCGCATGGCGCCCGCCGCTGACCTTTGCGAACTGAGGGTAGCGGCGGGTTGCGACCGATTGCGAACATGATTTCCTCCCTGTGCCGGAGGCATGGGGAGGGGGACCGCCGCCGCAGGCGGTGGTGGAGGGGCCGTCACGCTGCACCATAGCCCCTCCGTCAGCGCTTCGCGCTGCCACCTCCCCATCGCTTCGCGACAGGGAGGATTCGAACGGCCGTTCCCCACCCCACAACAGACATCGCGAACCTAAAGCCGCTCTGCCTGCACCACGCTGTCGGACGCGCGCAGCGCCGACAGGATGCGCATCACATGGTGGACGTCGCGCACCTCGACGACGATGTCGTAGGTGTGAAAATCGCCCTCGCGGTTCGACAGCCGCAAATTGGTGATGTTCGCCATATTGGCGGCGAGGATGCCCGACATTTCGGCGAGCGTGCCGGGTTCGTTGAGGATGACGACGCACAGCCGCGCGTTGCCGCCCTCGCTATCCTCCTGCCATCGCAGATCGATCCAGTCGGCATCGACCCCGTTGGCAAGGCTCGGGCAGTCGATGACATGCACCTCTATCCCCTCGCCCTCGCGCGCAAGGCCGACGATGCGGTCGCCGGGGACGGGGTGGCAGCAATCGGCGAGCTTGTAGGCGACGCCGGGGGTCAGCCCCTCGATCGACACCGCCGCGCCTTGGCGCAGCTTGCCCGGTTTTGATTTCATCTCGGCGGTGATGCCGGGGACGAGCGCCTCGAGTAGCTGGTTGTCCGACAGCTGGCGTTTCCCGATCGCTACATAAAGCGCGGCATCGTCATCGAATTTCAGCCGTTCGCGCGCCGCGGCGCGTGCCTTGTCGCCGACCTTGTTCGGCAGCCGCTCGACGATTTCGTCGTACATCTTGCGCCCGAGCGCGGCGAGCTCGACCTTTTCCTTCGACCGCACATGACGCCGGATCGCCGCGCGCGCCTTGCCGGTGACGGCAAAGCCCAGCCACGCGGGCTGCGGCGTCTGTTTGTCCGACGACAAGATCTCGACCGTATCGCCATTGGCGAGCTGCGTGCGGAGCGGGACGAGCCGGCCATTGACCTTCGCGCCTACCGTCCGGTCGCCGAGCCCGGTGTGAACAGCATAGGCGAAATCGATCGGCGTCGCGCCCTTCGGCAGCTGGAACAGGCTGCCCTTTGGCGTAAAGGCAAAGATGCGATCCTGATACATCGCGATGCGCGTGTTTTCGAGCAGCTCGTCGGGATCGTGCGTCTGTTCGAGGATTTCGATGAGGTCGCGGATCCACCCCGCCTGTCCGTCGGGGCCGCTGCCGCCCTGCTTATAGGCCCAGTGCGCGGCGAAGCCGAATTCGGACTGCTGGTGCATCGCCTCGCTGCGGATCTGGATTTCGATCCGCATATTCTGCTGGTGCATGATTGTCGTGTGGAGCGAGCGATATCCGTTGCGCTTGGGCGTCGAGATATAGTCCTTGAACCGACCCGGCACCATTTTCCACTTGCGGTGGATCAGGCCGAGCGCGGCATAGCAATCGGCGTCGGTGGGGGTGACGATGCGAAAGGCGATGATGTCGGTCACCTGCTCGAAGCTGACGTGCCGTTCCTGCATCTTGCGCCAGATCGAATAGGGGTGCTTCTCGCGCCCCGACACGTCGGCCTCGATCCCGCTCTTGGCGAGCAGTTCCTTGAACTCGCGGCTGATCGCGGTGACCTTGTCCTTGCCGCCGGCGGTCAGTTTGGCGAGCCGTCCGGTGATCGTCGCATAGGCCTCGGGCTCAAGCTCGCGAAAGGCGAGCAGCTGCATTTCGCGCATATATTCGTACATGCCGATCCGCTCAGCAAGCGGGGCATAGATTTCCATCGTCTCCTTGGCGATGCGGCGGCGCTTGTCGGGATTCTGGATGAAATGCAGCGTGCGCATGTTGTGCAGCCGGTCGGCGAGCTTGACGAGCAGCACGCGGATATCGTCCGACATGGCGAGCAGGAATTTGCGCAGATTTTCGGCGGCGCGCTCATTTTCCGTCTGCGCCTCGATCTTCGAAAGCTTGGTCACCCCGTCGACGAGCCGTCCGACGTCGCTGCCGAACAGCCGCTCGATCTCTTCGGGGGTCGTCAGCGTATCCTCGAGCGTGTCGTGGAGCAGTGCGGTGACGATGGTTTCGCTGTCGAGGTGCAGGTCGGTCAGGATTCCCGCGACTTCGACCGGATGGCTGAAATAGGGGTCGCCCGATGCGCGCTTCTGGCTGCCGTGCTTCTGGACCGTGAAGACATAGGCGCGATTGAGCAACGCCTCGTCGACGTCGGGATCATAAGCGCGCACGCGCTCGACAAGTTCATATTGCCGCAGCATCGGTCCAATGTCGCCCTTGGCGTCATAATTGCAATGCGAAATTTGTGTGCGTGACCATCCAGACGTCAGCAACAATGGTAAAGCCGATTGGAAGCATTTGTTCGCGCACAGTAGGGGCCATGGTCGATGGGGACCGAAGCGCCTGATTCGATGCCGCCGCGCGTATCGGATGCCGCCGCGCGTATCGATGGTGATGCCCGTGCACAATGGTGCGCGCTGGCTGGAAGAGGCGATCGATTCCGTCCTCGGACAGGACTTTGCCGATTTCGAGCTGATCCTCGTCGACGACGCCTCGACCGATGCCTCGACGGCGATCATGGCGGCCGCGGCGGCGCGCGATCCGCGCGTGCCGCTTCACCGGTTCGATACCAATACGGGGCTTCCGGCCGCGCTTAACCACGGCTTTGCCCACGCGCGGGGGGAGTTTCACAGCTGGACGTCGGACGACAATCTGCTGCGCCCTGCGATGCTATCGCGGCTTGTCGCGACGCTCGATGCCGATCCTTCCGCCGATATTGCCCACGCCGACTTCATGCTGGTCGACGAGCAGGGGCGAAATCTCGGCGTATCGCGCGTTGGGCCGACCGACCGGCTGCTCTATGGCAACAATGTCGGCGCCTGCTTCCTCTATCGCGCGCAGGTGACCGCGGCGCTCGGCGGCTATGATCCGCGCTATTTCGGGGTCGAGGATTACGACTTCTGATTGCGCGCGGCCGGGCGGTTCAATTTCGTCACCGTGCGCGAAGATCTCTACTGCTATCGCAAGCATGGGGACAGCCTGACGAGCAGGCGTGCGCGGCGGATCCAGGCGCTCACCGCCGAGGTCGTCGAACGCGCCCTCCCCGCCGGGGCGCCGGCACGTCTGCGCGCCGAGATACTGCTCGGGCTGGCGCTCAAGAGCCAGTTCGACTGGCGATCCGACCTCGTTCTGCGCGCGGCGCGCGCCGATTCGGCCTATGTCGCCGCGCATCTGCCCGCGCTGGCGCGCTGGTCGCTGGTCGTCGCGCGGAACCGCCTTGCCGGGTGAGGCCGGCTAGGTTGCGAAATGCAACGCAGCCTCTATATTTTTTTGGCGCCGACCTGGATTTTACGTTAGGGATTCGCCCATGGGAAAATTACGCGAAAAACTGAACGATCTCGATGGGGGGCAGTGTGCGCTGCCGAACGCGCTCGAGGCGATGGGCGAACGCTGGTCGTTCATGATCCTGCGTGCAGCCTTCAACGGCGTCCATCATTTCGAGGAATTCCAGCAGGAACTCAGCATCGCGCGCAATATATTGTCGAACCGGCTGTCGAAACTCGTCGATCATGGCATCATGGCGCGCGAGGTGATGGCCGAGGACCGGCGCAAGGTGCGCTACCAGCTCACCGACAAGGGCGTCGCGTTGCTCCCCGTGATGATCGCGCTGCGCCAATGGGGCGAAAAATGGGGCGCGGGCGTTCCCTCGACCCCGGTCCTCGTCGATACGCGCGACGAACAGCCGATCGGCCCGGTCGTCATCACCGCGCACGACGGTCGCCCGCTGAGCTACAAGGAACTGGTCTGGAAACATCGCTCCGAATTGCAGCCGCTCGGCCAGGCGCGCGTCCGGTTGGACACGGTCGCCGCCGAATGACCGGCATCGCCGGCGCCCGTCGGCGCATGCTTTGATTATCGCGACGATCTGACCGTACATGCAGCTGTTCGGAATCTCTTCGCCGGGACCATTTTTCAGCAACAAGGTCCGTGCCTTCTGGAATCTGCAGATCTTGGGATGGCTTGCCTGGTTCGGGCTGCGCGCGGTGTCGGGGCTCGCCAACGGGCAACCCTTCACCTTTCTGGTCCCCGTCGTCGTTCAGGCGATTACCGGCTTCTCGCTCTCGCTGATCCTGTCGGTCTGCTATCGCGCGCTGATCAACCGCCGCCCGCTGTTGATGTGGGGCGTCAGTTTCGGCCTCGCCGGTCTCGCGACCGCGCTCTGGGCGTTTATCGATGCCTGGGTGACGCAGATCCTCAATCCGAACAGCGAAGCGAGTTTTTCGAGCCTGCTCCTCGGCGCCATGTATATCGACGCGACTTCGCTCGGTGCCTGGTCGGCGCTCTATTTCGCGATCAACTATTTTCTTCAGCTCGAGGAGCAGAATGACCGCGTGTTGCGGCTCGAGGCGCAGGCCGCGTCGGCGCAGCTTGCGATGCTGCGCTATCAGCTCAACCCGCATTTCCTGTTCAACACGCTGAACAGCATCTCGACGCTCGTGCTCTTGAAACAGACCGAGCCTGCGAACGCGATGCTGTCGCGGCTGTCGGCCTTTTTGCGCTACACGCTTGCCAACGAGCCGACCGCGCAGGTCACGCTGGCGCAGGAGATCGAGACGCTGAAGCTCTATCTCGACATCGAAAAGATGCGTTTCGAGGACCGGCTGCGCCCGCATTTCGCGATTGACCCTGCGGTTGCGCGCGCGCGACTGCCCTCGCTTTTGCTCCAGCCGCTTATCGAAAATGCCATCAAATATGCGGTGACGCCGCAGGAGGAAGGCGCCGACATCACCCTCTCGGCTCAGCTTGCCGGTCAAAATGTTCGGATTACCGTGTCGGACACGGGCGCAGGATTGTCACCCGACGGCGGCGCCCCCACCACAAGGCCTGCAACGGAATCGACGGGCGTGGGTTTAGCCAATATAAGGGACCGCCTCGCGCAGGCCTTTGGCGACCAACACCGGTTCGATGCCCACCGCGGCGCCGATGGCGGCTTCACGGTGGTAATCGAGTTTCCGTTCCAGCCCGACGGGCAAGCAAGAATTGGAACCGACAGCAGATGACGATCAGAACCATCCTCGTGGATGACGAAAAATTGGCGACCCAGGGGCTGCAACTGCGGCTCGAGGCGCACAGCGATGTCGAGGTTGTCGACACCGCCCAGAACGGTCGCGAGGCCATCCGAAAGATCAAGACGCACAAGCCCGACCTTGTTTTCCTCGATATCCAGATGCCGGGATTCGACGGCTTTTCTGTGATCCAGGGGCTGATGGAGGTCGAGCCGCCGCTCGTCGTCTTCGTCACCGCCTATTCGGATCACGCGATCCGCGCGTTCGAGGCGCAGGCGGTCGACTATCTGGTAAAGCCGGTCGAACCCGAGCGGCTCGCCGACGCGCTCGACCGGGTGCGCCAGCGGCTTGCCGAAAAGCGCGGTGTCGCCGAGGTCGAGCGGCTGAAGACGGTGCTCGCCGAAGTCGCCCCCGAAGCGGTCGAGGAGCTCGAAAGCGAAACCGCGGCCGAGGCACCCGCCGCCGACCGCTATGAAAAGATGATCAACATCAAGGATCGTGGCCAGATTTTCCGCGTCGACGTCGACAGCATCGAACGCATCGACGCGGCGGGCGACTATATGTGCATCTATACCGCCGACAACAGCCTGATCCTGCGCGAAACGATGAAGGATCTGGAAAAGCGGCTCGATCCGCGCAATTTCCAGCGCGTCCACCGTTCGACCATCGTCAACCTGTCGCAGGTGAAGCAGGTCAAACCGCACACCAACGGCGAATGCTTCCTCGTGCTCGGCTCGGGCGCGCAGGTGAAGGTCAGCCGCAGCTACCGCGACGTGGTGGCAAGGTTCGTGCACTAAATCCCATAGGGAAAACCGTCGCCCCGCGAAAGCGGGGGCGCTATCGAAGTAGCTCCAGGCTGCCAGCGGCTCCCGCCTTCGCGGGGCGACGCATCTTTAAAGCTGATGCCCCGTCCGGTCGCGCTTCGTCGCGAGATACTGCGCGTTGTGCGGGTTGGTCGGCAGCGCCAGCGGCAGGCGCTCGACAACCTCGACGCCTTCCTTCTCGAGCCGCGCGACCTTTTCGGGATTGTTGGTCATCAGCCGGATGCGCGGAACGCCGAGCAGGTCCAGCATGCGCGCCGCGATCGCAAAATCGCGCGCCTCGACCGGAAAGCCGAGCCGCAGGTTGGCGTCGACGGTGTCATAGCCCTGGTCCTGCAGCGCATAGGCGCGCAACTTGTTGACGAGTCCGATTCCGCGTCCCTCCTGCCGCAGATAGAGGAGCACCCCCCACGGGGCATCGGCCATCGCGTGGAGCGCGGCGTGGAGTTGCGGCCCGCAATCGCATTTGAGGCTGCCGAGCACGTCGCCAGTCAGGCATTCGCTGTGCAACCGCACGACTGGCGGTCCCGCATCGCGCTTGCCGATGACCAGCGCAACATGGTCCGACGCCTCCTCGGGCGTGCGAAAAGCGACGATTTCGGCGGTTTCGCTCGCCGCGACGGGAAGCCGCGCGCGCGCCGCGATCGCGAGGCGCGCCGGGTCGAGCAGTGCCGCGACATCGTCCGCCGAACATTCGGTCTCTGCCTCGCCCGCCGCCGCGCGCACGAAAAAGGCCGGGAGCAGCCCCGCGTGGCGCGCCATCGTCATCGCCGCCGCCGCCGCGTCCCCGGCGCCGGTCGCCACGGTGCGAAACGGCCCTTTGAGCGGATTGGCAAGGTCGAGCGCCGGATCGGCGATCGCCAGCGCCGCCGCTACGCTGTCCGCTGCCGCCTCGATCCGCACGGGTCCCGGCGTCGTCGCCGCGCGCTGGTTGGTGAGCTTGAGCGTCACCGCGCGCTCGCCCGAGATCAATATGTCGCCGCCGCCGAACGCCGCCAGCGCCGCGTCGCTGGCGCTTTCGACCGCGAGCAGGTCGAGCGCTCCGCCCGCGCCCGCAATCCGCAGCGGCCAGCCGCGCCGCAGCGCGTCGATCGCGCGCGCTGCATTGCGTGCGCCCCGACCGGCGGGCGCGTCGCTCAAAAGGCGAACTCCGTGACCAGCGGGATATGGTCCGACGGACGCTCCCAACTGCGCGCGGGCTGGACGACGCGGTGCGCCTTCGCGCTCTCCTTGATGTCGGGCGTCACCCACATATGGTCGAGACGGCGGCCGCGGTTCGATGCTTCCCAATCCTTCGCGCGATAGCTCCACCAGGTGTAGAGCGGCGTCGGCTCAGGCGTGAATTGGCGCCCGAGGTCGATCCAGTCGGACGCCGCCTGCAACCGCGCCAGCGTTTCGACCTCGACCGGCGTATGGCTGACGACGTCGAGCAGCGCCTTGTGGTTCCACACATCGCTTTCGAGCGGCGCGACGTTGAAATCGCCCGTGAGCACGGTCGCGTCGCGAAGCTCGGCCGACCAGTCGGTCATCCGTCCGAAGAAATCGAGCTTCTGCCCGAATTTGGGATTGAGATCGCGGTCGGGAACGTCGCCGCCTGCGGGAATATAGACATTGTCGAGCCGCACCCCCGATGGCAGCGTCACGCCGATATGACGCGCCTCGCCGTTCGCCTGCCAGTCATATTTGCGCACATCGGCGAGCGGCAGCTTGCTGACGATCGCAACACCGTGGTGCATCCGCTGGCCGTGGGTGACGATATGTTTGTAACCGAGCGCCTCGAACATCGCCTTCGGGAACAGGCCGCATTCGACCTTGATCTCCTGCAGGCACAAAATGTCCGGCGCCTCTTCGCGCAGGAATTTCTCGACGATGCCGATACGGGCGCGGACGCTGTTGATGTTCCACGAAGCAATGCTGGTGCTTGTCATGCCGGAGGCTCTATCGGGGCGCGTCAACGCGTGCAACGGCATGAAGCCGGTTCACATGCGCAAAATACACTAAACCCCCGTCCCAGGGGCGGTGGAACGGGGGTTCAAGGTCAGCGTTCGTCACGCTCTTGAAAGAAGGTGCCTGGCGGTCCGGATGGGGCAACAGGGGGAAACCCAAGTCCGGATGCCTTGGTGGCGCCTTCGAGGGTTGAAATAGCCCTTTTTCCCTGTCGCCAAGCTGAACGAGAAGGGGCTTCTTCGGGGGCCTCCTGTCGTTCGTCGACGTTGGTTGTCGGTTCGCCGGAAAAAGGGTGGCGGCTCCGGCTGTTGCCGAGCCGCCACCCTTTGCGCGACGAAGGAAATGTCGGTGTGTCAGCGGCGCTTGCGCGGGCGCGGATCGGTCCAGCGGAACGTCGAATCGGCGACCGCGACGTTGAACTTCTGGTTCGACAGGTCGATTCGCGTGCGATTATTCTGCGAATCGAGCGCGACCCAGCCGCGCAGTCGCAGCCCGCCCGGCGCGCCGCCATCGCGGACGAAAACCATCGTGATTGTCCCATATTCGGGGCGCTTCGCGTCCTTCACCTCGACGCTCAACACATCCTTGTTCCCGGTCGGGACGAGCTTTGCATATTTGGACAGATCGCGGTCGGGGTCGAGCAACGCGCCGAGCGGCGAATTCTTCACCGGCCAGCTTTGCACCTGCTTGACCTCATAATCGATCATCGTCAGGCGGCTGCCGTCGCCGACGATCAGCAACGGGACATCCTTCTGATATTGGAAGCGAATCTTGCCCGGCCGCTTGAGCGTCAGCTTCCCGGACAGGCGCTGGCCATTGCGATCGGTCTGCACGAAATCGGCGACCATCGAGTTCGTCGATTTAAGGTGCTGCTGGACGGCGGATAGCGTGCCCGAGGTTTGCGCAATTGCCGGGACCGCCAGCGCAAGGCCGCCGGCCGCGACGGGCGCAAGCGCCCAAGCTGCGGCGCGAAGGGGGAATCGAAAGCGTTTCGGTTTCATCAAATTCTCGTTCTGCATGGGGCGGAAATGCCATGTGGCGATTGAATAGGCGGTGAACCCGCCGGTTCGCCAGCGTTCAACTTCCGGGACAGCGCCGGGGTTGCATCAACGCGGCTGGCCATATTGGTCGGTCAGCACGTCGCGCCGCCCGACATGGTTGGGCGGACTCACCAGCCCTTCCTCCTCCATCCGCTCGATCAGCCGCGCCGCGCTGTTGTACCCGATGCGCAATTGGCGCTGGAGCCAGCTCGTTGACGCCTTCTGGCTTTCGACGACGATCTGGCACGCCTTGGCATACATGCGGTCCTCGGCGCTGTCGCCGCCGGCCGGCGCGCCCTCCATCGCAAAGCCGCCGTCCTCGGGGTCTTCGGTGACGCTTTCGACATAGTCGGGGCGCCCCTGCCCGCGCCAATGATCGGCGACCTTGCGCACCTCGTCGTCCGACACGAACGGTCCGTGGATACGCGTGATCTGCTTGCCGCCGGGGACATAGAGCATGTCACCCTTGCCGAGCAGTTGTTCGGCGCCCGCCTCGCCCAAAATTGTGCGGCTGTCGATTTTCGACGTGACGTTGAAGCTGATGCGCGTCGGGAGGTTCGCCTTGATGACGCCGGTGATGACATCGACCGACGGCCGCTGCGTCGCAAGGATCAGGTGGATGCCCGCGGCGCGCGCCTTTTGCGCGAGCCGCTGGATCAGGAACTCGACTTCCTTGCCCGCGGTCATCATCAGATCGGCGAGCTCGTCGACGACGATCACGATCTGCGGCAGCGGCGCATAGTCGAGCGTCTCTTCCTCATAGACCGGCTGGCCGGTCTCGGGGTCGTATCCGGTCTGGACGCGGCGGCCCAAGGATTTGCCCTTGGCGAGCGCCGCGCGCACCTTGTCGTTGTAGGACGCAAGGTTGCGCACCGACAGCGACGACATCATGCGATAGCGATCCTCCATCTGCTCGACCGCCCATTTGAGCGCGCGGATCGCCTTTTTCGGCTCGGTCACCACCGGTGCGAGCAGGTGAGGGATGTCGTCATAGACGCTGAGCTCGAGCATCTTCGGGTCGATCATGATCAGCTTTACCTGATCGGGACCGAGCCGATAGAGCAGCGACAGGATCATCGCGTTGAGACCCACCGACTTGCCCGACCCGGTCGTGCCCGCGATCAGCAGGTGCGGCATCGGCGCGAGATCGGCGATTACCGCGTCGCCGCTGATATTCTTGCCGAGTATGATCGGCAGCGCACCGCTTTGATCGTGGAACAGGCTGCTGCCGATAATCTCGTGCAGCACCACCGCTTCGCGCTTCGCATTGGGCAGCTCGATGCCGATGACCGTGCGTCCGGGGATCGGCGCGATACGCGCCGACAGCGCCGACATGTTGCGCGCGATGTCGTCGGCCAGGTTCGACACGCGGCTCGCTTTGGTGCCCGGCGCGGGCTCGAGCTCGTACATGGTGACGACGGGACCGGGGCGCACCGCGGTGATCACGCCCTTGACCTGAAAATCCTCGAGCACCGATTCGAGCAGCCGCGCATTGCGTTCGAGCGCCGCCTTGTCGATCTGCCCCGCCGGGCGCTCGGGCGCGGGGGCGAGCAGGTCGATCGACGGCAGCTGGTAATTGGCGAACAATTCGCTTTGCGGTTTGGACTTGGGCTTCGACGGCGCCGAGCGTTCGACGGGGTCGGCGATCTCGGGCGGTGCGCGGTCGCTCGGTTCGGCGCGCGGGCGCGGGCGGATGACGCGCTCCATCAAATTGGGCGCGCGCGGCGTATCATCGGCGGCTGCGGGCGCGGCCGGTTCGACGACGCGGCTGGCCCCGGCGGCGGGCAGGCGGAGCCGCTGCGCCCACCCTTTTTCGAGGCGCAATGCGCGCCACGCGAGCCAGAATCCGATACCGGCCAGTGCGAGAATCGTGCCGATGCGGATCAACGCCGCCGCCGGATCGCCTGCACGTTCGAACAAGGGAGTGATCGCGCCGCCGACGATCAGCGCGATGATGCCGCCCCATCCCGCAGGCATCGCGGCGGTACTCGCCGGCGCCCACAGTTCGGCGCCGAGCCCGATGAGCAAGATGCCGGCGAGGCTATAGGCAAGCTGACGCTTCCAATAGGGCTGCGGATCGCCTTTCCAAAGTCGCCACGCGAGGATGCCGAGCAGCGGCAGAAGCAGCACGACCGGCGCCCCTGCGATCGACAGGCCAAGGTCGGCGAACCACGCCCCCGCGCGCCCCATCCAATTGGCGGCATCGCCGCCCGCTGCGGTGTTGAGCGCCGAATCGGTGCTGTCATAGGTGACGAGGGCGAGTGTCAGGAACAGCGTGAAGGCGCCGAGAAGGGCGGCAGCCGCGATCACCAGCGACCGGGCGATGCTCGCCTTGAAAACGGAGCGCCAATCGGCCTTGGTCGAAGCGGCCCTGCGGCTAGCCATGCGTATTGCGGTCCCGAAAAAGAAGAGGTGCGACGATATGCGCACGCGGCGGAGTCGCCGTCAAGCACGCGCCCAAGAACGTCGCTGCGACTTTCCAATCACGCCGCCGCGGTCTAGGGCAAGGCCATGAGCGAAACCTTGCGCAGCGATGTCCTGATTTCGGGCGGCGGACTTGTCGGCCAGACGCTCGCGCTTGCGCTTGCGCATCATGGGCTGACCTCGCGCATTGTCGACCCCGCCGATCCGCTCGCGACGATCGCGCCCGGCTTCGATGGCCGCGCTTCGGCAATCGCCAGCGCCACATGGCAGATGTTCGGCGTGCTCGGTCTCGCCGACCGGCTCGCGGGGCATGGCTGCCCGATCCACGCGATCAAGGTCAGCGATGGTGGACAGAAGGGCGAGCTCGACTTCGTGACCGCGCCGGAGGATCGCGCGCTCGGGACGATGATCGAGAATCGCCAGCTTCGGCTTGCGCTCGCCGATGCCATCGCCGACGCGTCGCTCGTCTCGCGCCACATGCCGGCAAAGGTGACGCGGCGCGACATCGACGGTCATGGCGTCACGCTCACGCTTGCCGACGGCACGCGGCTCGCCGCGCCGCTGTTGATTGTTGCCGAGGGACGACGCTCGCCGACGCGCGACGCGACGGGCTTCAGCATCGCCAACTGGTCCTACCACCATCATGCGATGATCGGCGCGGTCGCGCACGAAAAGCCGCATGGCGGCGTCGCGCACGAAATCTTCTTCCCGTCGGGGCCGTTCGCGCTGTTGCCGCTCGTCGACGACGCCGAAGGGCGCCACCGCTCTGCCTTCGTCTGGACCGTGGCGGAAAAGGATGGCCCCGGTTTCGCCAAGCTCGGCGACCGCGGTTTTACCGCCGAACTCGAAAAGCGCGCAGGGGGGCTGCTCGGGTCGATGGAGCTTGTCGCGCCGCGCATGACCTATCCGCTCGGTTTCCACCACAGCGCCCGGATTGTCGGCGATCGCGTGGTGCTCGTCGGCGATGCCGCTCACGGTATTCATCCGATCGCGGGGCAGGGGCTCAACCTCGGCCTGCGCGACGCTGCGGCGCTTGCCGAAGTGCTCGTCGATGGCGCACGCCTGGGCCTCGACCTTGGCGATGCAGCGCTGCTCGCGCGCTACCAGCGCTGGCGCGGGCTCGACAGCCTGATGGTCAGCCTCGCGACCGACGGGCTGACGCGGCTGTTCGGTATTCCGGGACGCACCGCATCGGCCGTCCGGCGGGCCGGCCTCGGCGCTGTGCAGCGGCTGCCCGCGCTCAAGCGTTTCTTTATGGACGAGGCGCGCGGCGAGGCCGGCGATCTGCCGCGCCTGCTCGCCGGGACCGAAATCTAGGTATTTCTACGTAAGCGCCGCGAAAGCTGGCGCCAAGCATCCTTGCCTATCCCTGTCCGCGCGGCACCGACGCCGCGAAGCGATGGGGACCGAAGCCATGCCCTCCAAGAACGAAGCTCTCGAGAACGCTGTGAACGAACTGCTACAGGCGCGCACCGCGATCGACGCCGCGCCCGGACTGCGCGCGCAGGTCCGTGCCGACCGCTGTTTCGCGCGGCTCGCTGCACTGCTCGCCCCGCGCGTCCGTTATTTCACGCGGCGCTATGGTCTGTCCGATGTCGCCGAAGATGCCGAACAGGCGTGCGCGATCGCGCTCCACCGCGCCGTCGGCCAATATGATCCGTGCCGCGCGCGCTTTACCACCTTCATCGACTGGCAGATTCGCGCCGAGCTTCAGGCCTTGCGCACGCGGCTCTACGGCGACAGGCGGTCGGCGGGGCGCCGTCGTGTCGGCGCCTGGCTCTCGCTCGATGCATTGCGCGCCGACGGCGCCGACGACTGGCTGGCCGATGAAGAGGCCGAGGACGCCACCGAGGCCGCGGCGAGCGACTGCCTGGCGCAATGCGTGACCGATCGCCTCGTCGACGATTGGGCGCGCCGCCGCCATGCTGCCCTTTCGCGCGGAACGGGGCGCGGGGCTGTGCAGGTCGAGGCGCGCGTCGCTGCCGAACGCGCGCTGGTGCTACGCCGCCTGAGTGACAGCGAGGCCGCAAGCGAGCGCCTGCGCGAAAGCGACCGCCATATCGTCCGCCGCGCGGTCGCCGACATCATTCGGCATACACGGTCGAAGCCGCACTGAAGGAATTTACTGGAGCGTTGCGCGTCCGTCGTCGCCGTCGAAGCGTCCGAAAAACTGCATCATCTGCACGACCAGTTCGGCGCGGGCGTCGATCGAGGCGGTTTCGAGCAGCGCCTGTTTCGCCGCCGCGTCGAAGGGTGCGACCTGCGCGATGCCGTTGACCAATGTCGCATCGTCGAGCTGGCCGACCGAATCCCAGTCGACGACATAGCCTTGCCGCGCCGCGAAGCGTTTGGCTTCGCGCTCGAGGCTCGCGCGCTCGATGCTCGACAGTACCGCGCCGTCTTCGGCCTCGATCTCGAGCTCGGCCTCGACCTGGCGAAAGGGCGTCGTGACGTCGAGTTCGCGGCGCACGCGGAACCGCGCGACGCCTTCGAGGACGAGGTTGAAGCGCCCTTCGTCGAGCGCCTCGACATCGACGACACGCCCGACGCAGCCGACGTCATAGAGCGCCGGCGGCTCGCGATCCTCCTCGCCGGGCAATTGGCGCGGCTGGATCATCCCGATCTGACGGTCGCGTGCGAGCACTTCGTGCACCATCGCCTTGTAGCGCGGTTCGAAGATATGGAGCGGCAGGTGCAGCCCCGGAAACAGCACCGCGCCGGGAAGCGGAAAGATTGCGATCCGCTGGATGGTCAAGGGCGCTGCTTCGGACATCAGCCGAACAGGATCAGCGAGAGGCGGCGGCGCTGCGCCGATACCCACGGATCTTCGAGGCCGACGGCTTCGAACAGTTCGAGCAGTTTGGCGCGCGCCGCACCCTCGTTCCATTCGCGGTCGGCCTCGACGATGTGGAGCAGATTGTCGGCAGCGGCGTCGCGCTGGCCCGCGCCGATCTGCGCGGTGGCCAGGTCGAAGCGCACCTGATGATCGTCGGGGTTCGCCGCAACTGCATCCTCGAACGCCTTGAGCTCGCCCGCGTCGGGGGCGTCCGCAGCGAGCGCGAGCGCGCTTTTGGCCTGCGCAATCGCCGCGTCATTCGCAATGTCGGCAGGTACTGCGTCGAGCGCCGCCTGCGCGGCTTCGGTGTCGCCGACCAAAATGAGCGCGCGGACAAGGCCGCCGTGCGCGGCGGCGCTGTCGGGTGCCATTTCGACGATCTGGCCGAAAATCCCGGCAGCGCGTGCTCCGTCGCCCTCGGCGAGCACCGATTCGCCCATTTCGATGAGCGGCGCGATCTCGACCGCGCGGTCCTTCGCCTCGCTTTCGATGGGAAGCTGACCGAGCAGCTGGTCGAGAATCGCCTTGAGCTGGCTTTCGCTACGCGCGTTGGTCAGGTTGGCGACCGGCTGGCCCTGGAAAATCGCATAGACGGTCGGGATCGACTGCACCTGGAACTGCGACGCGATGAACTTGTTCGCATCGACATCGACCTTGGCGAGCACCACGCCCTTGTCGGCATAATCGGCCGCGACCTTTTCGAGCACGGGGGTAAGCTGCTTGCACGGGCCGCACCATTCGGCCCAGAAATCGAGGATGACGAGTTTCGACATCGACGGTTCGACGACGTCACGGCGGAAATCCTCGACGGCTTGCTTGTCGGCGGGGTTCAGTCCCAGGGTGGCCACGGGCGATTGCTCCTTCAATTGTCGCTGTTGCGCCGGACGGCGGCGCAAGCCGGAACCGCTTCCGCGCCGGCGGGACAGACTCATCGGACGCTTATGTGGGAATTGACGGCGATATGCCAACCCTTCGGGATGCTTCGACAGGAAAAGCACAAACAGGGCTTGCCGACTCCAAAAGCCGGTGCTAATCGCGCGCCTCACCCGCTGGCACCACCCGGTCGCCAGCCGCCAGAGCGGGCGTAGCTCAGGGGTAGAGCACAACCTTGCCAAGGTTGGGGTCGAGGGTTCGAATCCCTTCGCCCGCTCCAGTTTTTCCAACATTCTCGTGGTCTAGGGTCGCAGTCAGCGACCCTTCAGGTTACCGGCTAGGTTACCTAACCTTTGGCTTCGGTATCCGCAGGAAATTGATATTTCGGATTGCAGCCGCTGAGCCACAACGCGCTTCAAAGCAGCGTGGGGCTATTGCTGTCGCCATCCTTATCGGACTTAGCGTTCTCTTCTGCGGTAGCATTTGAGTCATCGGTGTCAGTCGCCGACACGGGCGACTGAGAGCCTTGGGGGGCCTTTGCTTGAATTTTGCCAGATGGTGATGGTGACGCGGTGAGCGAGGCAGGGGCCGCCGTTACGAACTCCTCACTCAACAGCGCGGTCCGCTTGGCTCCAACGAAATCGGCGAAGACTCCGATAATGGACTTCGCCTCGATACTGAGCCCAATAAGACCTTCCCGTGCCCGAGCGTGCGCCCGGCTTTCCAACTCTCGAGCTATCGGAAAGAGAAGTGCCGAGTTTTGCTCCTTTGCGAAAAATTCGGCGATGATCTCAGCCCGAACCTCGGCGAACATTTCCTCCAGCGCATCGCTTGTCTGCCGAGCTAGTGCGCGACCGTTTTTCACTCCTCTGGAGATTACTGAGAGTACCGTGTCGATGCTGCCCTGCACCCGATTGTCGCCCGAATCCCCATAGGTTACGCCAGCGTACAAGAGCCTGTAGCGCGCCTTCGGTTCCTCGAAGGTCAAGCGCTCAAGTGCAGCGTCCAAAGCCATGCAAGCCAGTGCTGCGGATAGGAATGCGCCTCGGAGGGCTTGCTCGCGGTGTTGAGGGCGGGTGGCGGCGCGCTCGGCGAAGAAGCGGAAGGATGCAATCGCCCTGTTGAACGCAGGGTAGGGGGCGAGGCTAACTACGCCGGACTTTGCGGCTGCAATCTGCTTGAGCCAATCGCCATCTTGCTTGTGCCCTCCGTAAGACTGGATGCTCGCCGTCAGTTCTTCGAGGCTCAACCGCTCCTTTAAAATGTCGTCGTCGCCCGCCCAATGACGGAGGTAAGCCGCCGTTAGCAACGCAACCTTTTGGTGCTGCGCGAAGCGCGTAACCTTAGCATTAGTGTCGGTGGTGGTTACCACCGCCCGGTCGCAGGAGAGTGCAAGTTGCATCCCCCGAGCCCACATTATTCGCTCGAAGGCCTTGGGCGACTTCTTGTCCTTCACATCCACTAAAGCCCGGGTTCGAATTCCGCCGCCTTGTCGGCCGTAGAGCCAAACATCGACGTCGGTAACCTCCTCTTCTTCGAACTGGATTGAGACGCTGCGGAGCGCGACGAAGCCCTGTCGCGCGAAATACGCCCGCGCCAACTCCTCAAGACCCGCACCCTTCGCCAATGTCATCAACCCCCGCTCCTGAGGCGGTCAAGTGCGTCGTGCACGAACCGCTTATCTCCAATGTCGTTCTTAGCCCGTACCTCGTTTCGAGTCGCGTGGGGACCCTTGAAAGCACGGGCCGGGGAGCCATCCATGAGGACAGCTTCCTGCGCCGCTGCGCCACCCCGGACAATGGTGAGGGCGAGCTCTCCTACATCCTTCTTGAGAAGGCGCATCGTGAAGCGGCCGTAGCTTTTCTCCGTGACCTCGACAACTTGTCGGGCTTCCAGTTCTCGATAATCCTCGCCGATAGCGCGAACGCCCCCTGCCTTCGCAGCCAACTCGTCTCCGCGAACCAATGCCCGAATGAGGGCATCGGGCATCGTGATTTGCCCGCGAGTGTGATGGCTCCGGGTCTGACCGTAGGTCAACGATGCGATAAGCGCCTTGGCGTCGTCAATAGGGTCCTCCTCAAAGGGGCGCCCGTACTTCTGGAAGTCATTTGGCGAGGCTACGTACCCGACCGACTCGGTACTATTGCTAACCTCCATCCGGTCGAAGAGGCCAACGCTGACCAACCGCTTGTAGAGGTCTGCGCCAAGCATTTTCTGGACGTCGGCGTCATATAGCGCGCCGTGGCGCCGCAACTTGTCTTGCACCTCCGATAAGCGTGTCCGCTCGTCGGCCTTGAGTTGTTCTAACACACGGTGCGCTTTCTCGGCGTATTTGCCGTCGCGGAACGTGTGCGAGTTAAACAGGATGCCATTGCCCCGTTCACCCTCTTCGTCGACGAGTGCGGTCTTCTTCGAAAGGTCGACTAGCGTTGTCGCGTCGGCCTTCTTTAGCTTGTGCGTGTCTGAGATGTACTCCTCGGCCTCGGCGCGCTTCATCGGCTTGCCGGAGATGCATTCCGAGAGGTCGATTATTGCCTGCTCGTCCGCACTCGGCCCTTGATCGTCGAAAATCTCGACGGTGGCTTCCAATACCGCCTGCGTCGTCGCCCCCAAGACGGCGATGGAGCCATCCTTCGCGACGTCAACGCGGCCTGCATCCTTGAGAATTTGCAGTCCGTCGCGTCGGGCTGATTTGTCGATGCCATTCAGTTGGCAAGCGTTGTCGACGACCTGCTTCGAGATGGTAAAGGTGCTGGCCTCATCGGAGTGCCGACGGAGCAAGTTGTACAGGCGACCGACTTTCCCCGAGTACGTGATGTTCTCAAGTCGAGCGGCACCTGCCCCGGAATATCCGTCTAAACTCTTGGACTGAGCGAGAAGCCACGCCCCTTTGGTCTTGGTATCCATCTTGATCGGGGAGCTTCCCCCTCCTTGTTGAGCGGGAGAAGTAGTGACGTAATCAAGGATTTACCAGAGGCGTATTTAGATTGCGTAGGGGCTGACCGCCTCCGCCTTGTTCACGCACGGCAGGCAGAGCCGATGGTGCGCACCCTCGCTCTCGAAGGGCTTACGGCATCGGAGGCAAGGCCGGGTCTCGGTCGGCATGGGTTCGCCATGCACGTCCCGGCGCTTACGCCCCATATGCGTCAGGCCCGCGTTGCTCACGAGACTTCGAGCATCGCCAGCATCGTGCCATAGGCCCGGCGCTCGTCCGCGCTCATCGTATCGCGGACGAGTTGCTGGTTGTCGGGCGACCGGAACACATCCACCCAGACCTCCCGCTCACCGGGCTGGCGGATAAGCCCGAAGTAGGCCCCGAGCTCCTCAACCGCCACACCGTAGATGGCCGAGACGCGCCGGACGAGCTCGAGGGTGGGCCAACGGTCCTTCACGGTGGCAATGGCGGCGGAGAGCGCCACCGTGTGCGCCCTCCGGGTCCGCTCGTCGAAGCGGGCCATATAGTGGTCCAGGACCGCCTCTTCGTTCAGTTCCATTGTTCGCTCTTCCCGAACACGGCGGACTGCTTCGAGCGCATCGCCGCCATCTCGGCCGCCCGCTCGCCCTTCGCCAGCTCGATTATCACCGGGTCAGTGCCGGAGTGGTCGAGGAGGGCCTTGCTCACGGTCACGCCGGTCTGCTGCGCGATCTCGCCCGCGCGGACCATGATCGCATCGGCATATTCGGCAGCCTTGTATAGCGGCTCCGCTTCGCCCGCGACAATGTCAGCAGCGTTCTTACGAATGGCGACCGAGCTGCTCTTCATAATCACGGCGGTTGCACCCTTCACGGCTGGAACGTCCACCGAGGACACCTCGGTCACGGTCATATCCCGGATAATCATCTTCTTCATGCTACGGTCTCCTGTCGCGGAGCTAGATCGGCGAGGTTGTTCGCGGAGGTTCGCTGCACTGCATCGCGTATTGAGCCCTGTGCTCGGGCAGGTAGGAATGGAATGCCGAGGTGCCGGACGAATTTCGGTGCCGCGATTTGCATCTGGCCCATCAGCAGAGTTCGAAGCACTCGTCGAAGATGCCCGCCGGTTCCATGATCCGATGCGCCGGAAGAACGTACTTCGGCAAAGAAGGCGTCGTCAGCAGCTAGCAGTTCCTCGATTGCCGCCTCGATCTCGACAATGGCATCATCGACGCGCTTGGCCGCCTCTACCCTTTCTTGCGCGAGTTCGCCAAGCCGCTCGAGCAATCCGACCGGCTTTGCTTCCTCATGCTGCTTCTGAAATAGTCCCATTGTCGGCTCCTTCGGTTTCTGTGTGGTTGCTCAAGGCCACGCGGACCGACGCGATCACGTCCCGTGCCTCGTTCGGCTCGAAGCCCGCGCCCTCGAGGTCGCTGCGGCGCAGTCGCCAGAATGGTTCGTCGAATGCGGGCCGCTCGGCCTCGTCCCGGGCCTTCATCAGCACCCAGCGGTCATAGACGCTGGCCGGTTCGCGTTCCCCGCGTATCAAGCGGTCCTCGTCCCACAGGACTGCAAGCTCGGGGCTGGCAGGGGCTTTCTCGCCCAGCTCAAACAGCGCAGATATGCGCAGCGCGCGGCGCTCGTCCGGGGTCATCAACCGATAGCCCACGGCGAAAGCGAGGAGGTCGAGGGCGCTGTCCCTATTCATTGTCGATCACCTGGGCCGGAGCCGGAAGTTGTGGGCGGAGATTGCTGGCCATCTGGAGGGCGACCTTCGCCACGGCATCGCCCAGCAGCCCGGCCTCGAGCTCATGGGTCACGCGCTTCGTGACAGCGATGCTCTGCGTCTCCCGATAGGCGGGCAGCATCGCCCGGGCGCGAAGCTCGAGTAGGCGGTCCGAATACTTGCGGACGGTGCCGACAATGCGCTCCTTGTGGCGGCCCCCGAATATCGGCTCGTCCCACCCCTCTTGCGCGCGGCGGTAGAGCTCATGCTCGATGCTGGCCTCTGCGGCCTCAACCGCTTCCTGCCACTGGCGGGCAAACTCTTCATCACGCTCCCGCTCGTCCTTGAACGTGCGGACAGCGCCGTACTGGCCGGATGCGCGCGGGCTGGCAGCACGGGCGGCCCGGACGATGATTCCATGCCGGGCGAGCTCGGCCAGAAAGACCTTCTTGCGACGATCGGTCAGCTTCGTTTGCATAACCGGAAAGGTAGCTGGGGCCCGCTGGAAACCGAACGGGTTAGCATTGATGAGAAGGCAGAAACCGGGCCGGCAACCTCGCGCCAGAGAAGTGACTGCCGGGGCCATCGAATCATGGGCGAAGGCCCCGGCCGCCCGAACCTAGAGAGGGTTAGGCGCTTCACGCAGCCGGGCGAGGGTCCCCGGGGTGATGGCCCTCGAGGCCGTGATCGTGCTGCACGGGCCGCGCCGCGTGTTGGATGATCGAGAGGGCGCAAACAGCGGTGGCGTGGACTGGATCGCAATCCCCCGGCGTCACCGGCGCATTCTCATTGCCCCAATATGTCGAGTCCAGCGCGTAGGCGGCAAGAGCGCCCATCCATGCTACCGCCAACTCGTTCGCCATCGGCGTGTCGCCATGCGTGACGAAGGCCCCCGCGATGCTGAGGGCGGTGTATGCGCCCCAATAACCATCGAAGCGATCTGTCGCGTCACGGCCCATCCCGCGCCCGAGCTCGTGGATCAGGTAAGCGATCTCGTCCTCGGTCCAGTCATCGAAGCGGCCGAGCCGCGTCGCAGCTAATGTTTGGTCTTTCATGTGTCTTCTCCTTCTGCGAATCACAGGAGAAGGAGGCCACAGCGCCGGGGCTAGGCCCATGACGACAATTTTGTACGAACGGGGGAAGAGCTTGCGCCATCAACTGACCGGAAACTCAGGGCTGTACCACGTCGCACGGGAGCTATCCCGGCGCGGCTGGCACGTCATGCCCACGGTTCGTAACGCACGGGGCGCGGACCTCTATGCCGCCAGCGATGACGAGGCCACCGTCCTGCCCATACAGTCGAAGGCACTGTCGAAGCGCTCAGCCGTCCCGCTGGGCAGCACGCTCGACAACCTCCGCTCCCCTTGGTGGATCATCACCCTGAATGCCAACTCGGCCTCGCCCGTCTGCTATGTCCTGACCCTCGAAGAAGTTCGGCAACTGGCAGCCCGGAACGTCAATTCGAGCGGACAAGTGTCGCACTGGTTGGAGCCGAAGGTTTATGCGGTGCCCGAATTCGAAGAGGCGTGGCACCGGCTAGGGGACCCGAACCTAACAGTGTTTTCGATAGAGCCTGTCGAAGTCGACTGAATCAACTACACCCATGTCGCCAAATATTTCTCTCGCGGCGGGCGATAGCGCTTCGCCCGGGTCGAGCTGCGCCTCCCTACTGCTAAGTGTGACATAGAAGCGTTTGTTGCCGACATACCCGCCAAATCGATTTTTTGAGTTCACGTGACCGCAGACCACATCAGGATTGCGCTCGCTTCGGGCAACATTCTCAAACTGTGCGGATTCAGGGTCGGTCAACGTGGCACGAACAATCTCTTCAGCTTCGGATCGCCCGCTGTCAGCGCACCCACCCACGGCTGCTACAACGAGTATCGCGGGGCCGAGTTTCACGATGCCCGCCTCTCATAAGCAAGTTCCATCAATTCCTTGAGTGTAGCGGCCGTACCTTTGACCTGCTCCTTCGACAGCCGAAGGCGATAGAGGCCCCACCGCTTGTTATATTCAAGTGCCTCGATGCCTGCGTCTTCGATTTTGGCGTCGAGCTCCTCTGTTTCGGGCAACTTCACTTCGAAATTGATGTGATTTTTCTTGGGCCGAAAGCTGACAAAGTTGAAGGGTTGGCCGTCGCGAGACAGACCAATATAGAATTTATTGAACTTCAGTTCCAAAGATGGATCGAACTGCCGGACCATCGCCAGCAGGTCGTCGGCCAAGGCGACCGTAGCCTTTGTCGCCCGCTTTTCCCAGTATGCCCGGTCGGTAGGTGCAGCCTCGGCATCTTCGTCCTCATCGACAAGACCGCGTGACATTTCATCCATGACCGTCGTGAAAACCAGTGTCACGTTCTCGCCAATCCGCAAGGCCTGCATCTGGATGGCTATCAGGGGGATCGTGCCATTAAACAGCGATATGACGTTCAAGAAGCGGCTTGTTATGTCTTCCGCTACGATAACGGCGCAGTGGTCGTATTGGGGATATCGCTTTCGCTCGATGTCCCAATATTCGATAGTGCGAATGATGTGGGCCTCGTCGGTCGCCCCAAGCTGCAACTCAACCTCGTAGCGGCGCTTCGTGTCTGCATCTTGAAGTAGCAGGTCGAGCCGTCCCGCTCGCGGGTGAATTCGTTCCTGATCTCGAAGCACGAGGTCGCCAAGGCCCAATATCGAAGGGTCGTCTGCGATCAGTTGTTGAACCCACTTCTCTGAAAACTCGGGATGGGTTCGCATCAGCAAGCGTTCTGGTTTTACATATCCCTTGCTCATTGAATCCCCCCTTGGTGCTTCTAGTTGTCCTAATGCGAATCTTTGCGGACGCCAAACGTATGCGAACAGCATATCTTTGGTCGACATGACGAGCTAAGTCCGAGGCTATGGTCGACCACGTTTCTCCAGACCGACGAAGCCGCATTATGGCACGTGTGGGGCAAAGGGACACCAAGCCCGAAATGATCCTGCGAAGGGCGCTTTTCTCACTCGGGTATCGCTACCGACTGCACTCGCGTCGCCTGCCGGGGCGACCCGACCTCGTATTCCCGGCTCGGAAAAAAGTGATCTTCGTTCATGGTTGTTTTTGGCATGGTCACGGGTGTCGCTGGGGAAAGCTGCCCAAGACGAGGCTCGATTACTGGGAGCCCAAGATTCGTGCGAACATCGAACGAGACCGTCGGGCATTGTCCACGCTGGCAGAGCAAGGGTGGACTTCTTATGTCGTGTGGCAATGCGAACTGCGACAACCGGAGCTCGTTATCGAACGTGTGGAGGAGTTTCTTCGCGGTCCCTGACCGGCTTTGCTTTCACGTTTCGTTCCGTTAAGACCCGGGGAGGATACCCGGCAAATAGGACTTCTCATGCGGCGACCAATCGGAATTGACCTTTTTGCTGGCGCAGGCGGTATGAGTTTGGGTTTCGAGCAGGCTGGTTTCGACGTAGTTGCTGCTGTCGAGATAGACCCGATTCATTGCGCCACCCATAAGTTCAACTTTCCCGACTGCACGGTTATCCCGAAATCAGTGACGGACGTTACCGGCGCAGAAATCCGCGAAAAGGCGAAACTGGGCGACAAGAAGGTCGATGTAGTTTTCGGCGGTGCGCCCTGCCAAGGCTTCTCGCTCATCGGCCAGCGCGCGCTCGACGATCCGCGCAACTCCCTCGTCCGCGACTTCGTGCGCATCGTCCATGAACTCGAAGCGCGTTACTTCGTGTTCGAGAACGTCAAAGGGCTGACGCTAGGGAAGCATCGGAAGTTTCTCGAAGAAGTCATCGAGGCATTCGAGAACGGTGGCGAATATCGCGTTGTGCTGAAGGAGCAGGTTCTGAACGCGGCGGACTACGGCGTTCCGCAAAATCGCCATCGCTTGTTCTTGATGGGCGCGCGCAAGGGATGCGCACTGCCGCAGTATCCCGAACGCTTAAGCCATGCCGCGGGCACAACGAACTGTGGCTCGCCGGATGGCCCAACCTGTGAAGATGCGCTTGGCGATTTGCCCGACGCGGAGCAGTTCAAGTCGCTTTGGAACAGTGACGAGGTTTCGACGACGAAATGGGGTGATCCAAGCCCCTTTGCCCAAGAGCTTCGCTGCATGACTAACGACGCGTGGCATTTCGGGCATCCGCGCGACTGGAACCCATCGTTGCTCACGTCGAGCCTTCTGACCGATCACACGGAAATTTCGCGGCGGCGCTTCCGCAGTACCGAGGGCGGTAATGTCGAGCCTATCTCGCGCTTCTTCAAGCTGGCATCGGATGGTGTGTCGAACACTCTGCGCGCTGGCACGGATGCCGCGCGCGGCGCTTTTACCAGCCCCAGGCCGATCCACTACAAATACGACCGCTGCGTCACCGTGCGCGAAATGGCGCGGCTTCACGGCTACCCCGACTGGTTCCGGTTCCATGAGACGAAGTGGCACGGTGCGCGGCAGATCGGCAATTCCGTGCCGCCTCCGTTGGCGCGAGCAGTCGCCGGGAAGGTGATTGAAGCACTCGGCTTCGAACCGACACGTCCGACTGAAAGCCTGACGCTTGGCAAGACGGCTCTACTGCGAATGGACATGTCGCAAGCCTGTGAATTTTTTGAAATCGAGAATCCGATCAAGGCGCGCGACCGCAAGAGCGGCGCGCGGAAACGCAAGCAGTCGGAAATCGAGGCGTCAAATGCCCTTGATGCGAGGTAGAAGTTCAAAGATCGCATCGCTCGCGAGCGTGAGCGAAGTGAGATTTTCAGCATCGGCCTTCGCGACCGCCTCAAACTCAGTCACGTAGAATCCGACTCCCTTGATGGCCCGCAGCCCAATCGGCACAACGGTCTCGACATCGTCATTTGCCGCAAACGCTGCCTGAACCTGATTGATAATCTGGCTCGGGATAAACGGGTCTTTGGCCTGCTTCGCTTCACAAGTCACCAACACCGGCTTTGGCTCCTTGGCACTCCCAGCATGGCCAAGGAACAAAGCGTCGATTTCTGTCGAGCGCAGTTTGATGCCCATTTGCAGGTGCGCAAGCTCGAGGAACTGGAACGATCCCGCTACCGCAAAATGGGACTCAATGACCTTGAGGTTGATCGCCACCTGTATCAGCCATGTCTCATCTGACCTGCCAAGGGATTTCGTTACCAGCGGAATGCTTATCGACTGGATCTTGTACCGGTCGGCGTCGAGGCGGACGGGAAATTCCTCAGGGAAAGCGTCTGTTTGCCCTTTGGCAAATGGGATGAACTCGAAACACTCTCCCGCGCCTGTTCGTTGGACGGCAGCGTAACCCTTCATTGCAACAGACACGGGCCAATTCTTCGACGTGTTTCCGCCTCGCAAGAGGTCCTTCATAAAATTAGCCGGATTGCGGTCGCTGAGCTTTACCCCTTTGGAACGGCAATCACGGATCGCTTCGGCAACATCGTCGAGGCTCATCAATGTCCGGCGTAGCGAATTGCCCTGCTCATCCCAGTGCTTTTCGAACAAATGTTCGATGACGATCGGTTTTTGTGAGGCCATACTCGACACATAGCTCAGAGCAATTCTTCATGGAAGCAGCGACCAGATGCTTTCCGAAGCTTGAGCTCGTAACCTTCGGCTTCAAGCAGTTCCTGCTCATCGTCAGGGCAGAACATGAGCGCAGAGTTCACCCAATGCGGTGAGCCCAAGTTCGGCTGAACGCCAGCGATCCTTACCGTTAGGAATGCAATGTACGACCGGGCTGTCGCCGTGGGTCCAGTCAAATCGACCGGCATGCATTACCTTGTTGGTCATGTCCCTGAAATGGAGGTCGAGCCGCTCGCCATCTGCTTGAACAACGATGCCAAGCGGCGGATAGCCGCTATCTTTGAGCCGTTCTGCTAAGCCCAGCATATCATCCAGAAGGCGCAAGTCCGAAGCAATCTCCGCAAGGGCGTGGTCTGCCTCGACTTCCATGCCTCCGCTTGTCACGGCAGACTGATACCCAAAGGTAAGCACCACCTGCAAATTGCGGCGAATAATTCTAGCGATCTCTTCCGGCCTATGCATGGAACCTCCTAGGGAATTTCTGCAGCAGGTGGCACGAACGAGGCAACAAGTTTGCGCCAAAGGAAACCCGGGCGGTAACCTAGATCGGGCGGAATCGGTTAAGCGCCCATTGAATCATGGAACAGCAGGGGCTCGACCCGGACCTCCCTTAGGTTCGGCCCCAGCTCCGGGCGGCCGATCTCGCGCCCGCGCGCGCGGGGACCAGCGGCTCAAGCGGGCAGGCGGCGGCACTTTCCGCCCCGCGTCCGACTTTCACCCAAGCAACGGCCGGGTAAAACTCCACGTTTTCTGGGCTACGGCCGGAACGGCCGGGTCCGTGGCTATTCTGTTCGTACTATTCTATGCCCCCCTTCCCTTCCTCCCCTTCGATCTATTGGGTAGGGAAAAAGTCAGCCGTCCCGGCCGCACCCACGTTTCCTGTGGGTTTCGACCCGGACGTAACCCGGACGTAAGTCGGCCTTAGCCTTGGTAACCCGGCCCTCCGTAGTGATACCCGGCATCTTGGGCATATCCGCCGGACCGGAGCCTCAAGCCCATGTAGGACGGCACGCGATCATCGGTCCCGGGCTTGCCCGTCCCGATGCCGGCCGCTTCCTTGAGTGCCTGGGTCAGCTTCGTCTTTCCGCCGGGGCTTTTCTCGCCATTGCGTTCGCACCAGCGCAGCCACGCCGCATACATTTCATCCTTCGGCACGCTGAACCCCGGCCCGAGGTCGCACATCTCAGCGAGAAACGCGGCGATTGGCGAACTGTGCTGCTGAATATCGTCAATCGCGCCCTGCGAGGCGGAGGGCAGCGCGAATTGTCCCCGTTCTTGAAGGCGTTTCCATCCGGCGATTGCCCAATTCAGGATGCCGGGCAATTCGGGAAGCAGCCTGTCGATCAGGCCACGATCCTCCTGCCCGAGAAAGCTCTTGTCGAACATCAAAGGCACAAAGCGGTTCGCCAGCGCGGGGCTGTTCTCGTCATCGAACCTCGGCAGGCCGTTGGCGAGGATCAGGAACCGGACGCTGAGGCTACCGTGCCAGTACTTGTCACCCTTGCGGTTCACGCTGACCGGGTCCTCGCCCGAAATGCGCAACAGGTTGGTGGCGATCTCACCCAGATCAGACTTCCGACCCAGCCTCATATCGGTGATGGCGGCAACCTGTTTCCCGATGAGGGGCTCGAGGCCGAAATCCTTGCCGAGCTCGCTCACGCTAGGCGCTGCGACATTCGGCCTGCCGATCAGGCCTGTCAGCACCTTGAGGATGGTCCCCTTGCCACACCGGGGCGGCCCAACCAGCAGGAAGATTTTCTGCAACGAGGTGTCTGGCAGCAGCAGATAGCCGAACACCTCCTGTAACACGTCCGGCTCCGGCCCGTCCGGCCACAGCGACCGAAGGAACTTGATCCACTCCACGGGTTCAGGCGCACCGGGGTCATACTCGAGGTCCAACGCGTTCCGGGTGAAGAAATCCGGCGTGGGTGGCAGCAATTCACCGGATGGCAGGTGCAGCAGGCCGTTGCGAAGTGAGATGATCTCGAGCGGCGGCGGTCCCGCTTCCCCCAGCCATACCGGCGGTGCCTTCGCGTCCGCCTCCTCGTGGCAGACCGCTTCGAGCCCCTCGGTCACCCTCCTAACCTTCGTGGGGTCCGGGTTGAACGGCTGATAAATCGGCTTGTCGTCCTCGACCTTCGCGACAACTACCGCATCGTTGAGGATGTGATACAGCTTCGACTGCATCGTCTTGGCCTCCACCAGCGCGTAGGCCCCGTTGCGATACTCAAGCCAATCGCCGTTCGTGTGCAGGGTGTTCGGGAAGAGCTCGGCCCGGAGCCGCTGCGCGGTGCGGAACGGGGTGGCGAATGACAGGACCCGGCGACCGTACTGGTCAACATCATGCGCGAAGTCGCACGCACGTTCGATCTGCCGCTCAGCATATCGGATGGCCCCGCTGCCCTTGTCGAGGACGCTGGCGGATATCCCGTAATCCCGATCAAGGATCACGGCGGCAATCGTCTGGTCATCGCACCCGGCTCGGACAAGGTCGCAGCAAACCGCGAATAGGGGTTCAGACCTCGAGCCGTACCGTGCCTGTTCGTCCGGGTCGCAACCCTGCACGATCAGCATTCGGGTCCGGCCGCTCACGGCATCGGGCAGCATCTCGATGTCGAAGGGCGGGGGGAGACCCTCGAGCTTTACTTTCCCCTGTCCGGCGGCTGGGGCGGCGCTCCTAGCTGGTGCCTGCCTGAATTCGCCCAGGTGATAAACCCGGTCATCGTGCCGCTCGATTGTCGAAGCGAGGACCGGGACCCGCCCGGCCTTCCGCTTCTTCTCGTTGGGCAGGTTGATCGTGCCCGGAAGCCGCATCACCCGATCACAGTTGTGGCAGCTATCGGCTAGGAAAAGCGGGCTGTCGGAAAAGTCGATCTCGATTTGCTCGTTGTATCTCTCCGCCTCCTTGGCCTCCTCGATTTCGCCGCCGATGTAGAAGCTGCGCTCTTCGAGACGCCAGAACCCCTGCGCACCGTTGCCGCTGTCCAAGATCAGGGACGGCAGAGGGCGGTAGGAACGCAGCGCCGCGACGGCCGCCTCCTTCGCTTCATCCGGGTCAATGTTCTTCCGGGCATCGAGGTCAACGTGACCCCAAGCGAACTCCTCCACGTCCTCTTTCTTCGCCTTCGAGCTTATGCGCCCGATTGTCGGGTTCACCGTCCAGTAGAGGTTCATGCGGCCGGAGCGCTCACTGAGCCACGCCAACGCGCGGTCCTCTTCGCCGGAGAAGAATGTCTCGGTGTGTGTCTTCGGCCCCCTCTCGGGCGGGTCCGGGAATATCGCTGTCAGCGCCCAAGGTCCCTCGGGACGGACCCATTGCAGGAATGCGATGGCATCTTCGAGGCGGGCCTCGGGGAGCGTGACTTCGCCGTCAACGGTCCGCTCTTCGTCCCCGGGGCTGGGGGCATTATACTCTTCCACGGAAAGTCTCCTTTCCACCCTGTGAATTGGGCCGTTCGCCTCTGATGGTCAGGGCGGGCGGCCCTACAGTCAGGCGGCCTCGGCTACGCGCTCGAGCTTCTTTGCATCGACCCACGCCTCAACCTCGCTACGGACCCACGCAACGCGATTGGGTGCGAGCTTGACCGGCCTCGGGAACTCGTCGCGCATCATCAGACGGCGCAACACGGATTTGCTCAGTGTCGTGTGCTCGATCACGTCAGCCCGGAGCATGAATGCCGTGGACTTGGAGCGCTTCGGCTCCTTCTTCTCGGCAGCGTCATCAGCGCTGGCCTCGATCTCTTCGGTGGGTGCCTCTTCGGCCATGTCGTCCTCCTTATCCCGCGCGGTTCGCTGCGGTTCGGGAGGGTATTCGCCCGGATCACTGACCCGGGAAATTATGGCTATTGGGTACGATTACACGCGCGCGCCCGGCTCCGGCGCATCACGCCAAGCAGCGATCTCCCGGAATGCCAGCCTCTCATAGTCTGCCAATTCCCCTCGGCTGTCTTGGCCCAACCGGCGGTCGAGCGAGGCGAGCTCGTCCGCCAGCCACGCCACTGCCTCGCTCGGAGCGTGGGGGTCATCGCCGTGATCGTCCTTCGCCGTGCTGTAGAGAGTGGCGGTGACGGACCTGCCCGTCGCATTGCGCCAGTCCATGAGCACGAAGGCGGCCGCCCGGAGCTCCGGCTCGCTCGGCCTCTTGCCCCGTGCCGTCCTTTGCTCGCCCTTCCTTCGGTCCCCCTGTGTGGCATTCTTCGGCGGCCCGCCCCGTTCGCGCCGGATGAGGAAATCCATGAACCCCTCGCCGTCATCGTCACGGGTGTAGAGCCAATACCAGTACTGGATGAGGAGGTCGAAGGGACAATCATCCGCGCCAAGGGTGGTTCGGCGGATATGCTCGAGGTCCTCTTGGATGAGGTCCGCCAATTCGGGCGACTTGCGCCGGATGCCCTCAATGCGGCGCGGCGTTTTCGCGGCCCGGGCCTGTCGCCGGGCCTCTCCGAGCAACTCTTCCCGCTTTAACGCAGCGGGGGCCTCGTGGAATGCCGCATCGGCGTGGGCGCGGGCCTCTTCCTCCGTCCATTGGGCCATCGGGACCGGAGCCGGGAGGTCGGCAACCATGCGCTCGTATTCAGAAAGCCAATCGTCTCCGCTCATGCCCAGAGTGCCCCCCAGCGCAGCATCGCCTCTCGGACCTCGGATGCGTAGGTGTGCTTGTTGTAGGTGCGCCGGAGTTTCTCCCTCGAGTGACCGAGGACCTCCTCGATATGTTCGCCCGGGATGCCCATCTCGGCCATGCACGTTGCCACCGAACGACGAATGTCATGCATGGTCCAATGCTCCATCGGCTCGGGCGGCTCATCGCCCCGTTCCACTGCGGCTTCATTCGCCTTCTCGCTGATGATGCGCATGATGCGATCCTGTGCCTTCGAATATCCGCTAACCGGGGTCTTGCCCCCGGTCGAGGAGAACACGAATTTGTCCTTGAACACCGGAACACTGTCGAGGACTTCGACCGCCGGAGGGGACAGGTAGAATGTGCGGCCCCGGCGGTTCTTGACCCGAGAGGGCACGAGAACAACGGCGGGGACCGTCTCCTCGTCATCCTTGTCGAGCTTCACGTCTCGCCGCTCGCTCCGCTCCATTTCCCCGATCTCTGCCCGCCGCGCGCCCGTGAGTATCAGCATACGGTACATCGGCCCAAACGGATTGCCCATCTCGCCCGCCGCGTCCCATACTTGGCGAAGCTCGTCCATCGAGAGCACCCGCTCCCGTTCGGTGTACGCCTCGACCCGATCAAGGCGGCTAATCGGGTTGGTGGTGATGAGCTGACGATCAACCGCCCAATGGAAGAACTTGCTGAGGTGCTTCCGCATCTCGATTGCGGCCGGTTCGCCGCGCCCCGAAACGACCTTGTCGAGGACGGCGTGAATGTCGGCGCGTGTTATCTCGGAAAGCTCCCGGCCGTGCCACTTCTCGAGTTCGGGCTTCGTGAGCCAATTCCGGGCGAGCTCCTCCCGATTGCCGCTCTTGGCCGTCACCGGCCGGGCGTACTCGTCAATGAAGCGATCAACGAGCGCTTCGACCGTGCGGGACGAATGGCCGGAGGCGGCCTCCTTCCTCTTCTCGGCGTAGTCCACGCCTTGCGAGGCCAATTCCATGATCTCGAGCGCCTGCTTCCGGGCATCGCCGTACTTGACCTCCTTTGCCGTGCCGAGCGTGACGCGGGTGGGCGGACCCTTCTTGGGCGTTCCGGCGTTCGTCACCTTCCCCTTGCCCGCGACACGGTACACGACAGACCACGTCATCTTGCCGGTGGGCGAGACCCGGAGCCGGAGACCGTCGCAAGCGGTGTCCCTGACCTCGAGCGCCAACGCACCCTTCGGGACCCTGAGGTTGCTCAAGTCAGCGTTCGCCAGCCGCCGCTGCTCCATCGGGTACTTCTTCGCTGCGCTTGCCATCCCGGCCCTCCTCAGTAATCTGAGGATACCGGCTAGGTTACCGGTACCCGGGTCCCGGCGAACCCCGCCGAAACCTTCCGAGCTCCGAATAACCCGTAAACCGCAGTAATCCTAATGTTTTCCGAACGCGACGGATTCCTCCGGAACCTCCCGGACCGCAGGAGGCGGACCTTGCCAAGGTTGGGGTCGAGGGTTCGAATCCCTTCGCCCGCTCCATCGTCGTTCATTCGACAGACCTTTCGAAACTAATCGCTCTTATGGTTGGCATCGGCCAGCTGTCGCCGGCCATTTCGACGTCGTCGAGGTGCCCTCGGTCATTTGCGATAGAATGGTCAGCCGACAGTAACCGTTCCGGGAGGGTCAATATTCGCGGAGCGCGCAGGATAGGTCAGCCGCCGCCACAGCCATTCCAACGGTCCCTGACGATGCGAGCCCAGCCACCAGCGGCTCCAAGCCAACATCAGCGCGAAGAAGGCGAGTCCAATCGCATAGGTTTCGGGCACGCGAAGCGTACCCATCATCCCCAACCCGATCCCGTAAAACAGAAAGCTCATCACCACGCTGGTCGCAACATAGTTTGTTAGCGCCATTCTCCCCGCGTCCGCCAGTGCGCGCTCGACCCGCGGCAAACGGGAGATCGCCAGGAGAAAGGTCGCCGCATATGCGAGCCCCAACGGCGCGGTTCCGGCGAGCGAAGACCAGTGGGATTGCTGGTGGGGCATCTGTTGCGCGTAAACGATCGCGCACGGAACCCCGATGACGGCCCCGCCAAGCGCGACCTGCCAAAGCAGGCGACGATTGCCGATCAGTTGCCCGCGCAGGAGCAGCCGACCCGCCCACATGCCGAGGAGCATCGTCCCCAACACCTTGATAAAGCGCCAGTCCTCGATCCGGGATATGATCCCGAACGCCCACTCGGATGCCGCACGCGGCACGAACTCGGCGAAGCCTCCGGTGGCGAGGTCGTTGAAATAGGCATCGTTCGAGGTAGCGGTGCCGCCGGCGCCGACATAGATCGCCATGGCGGCGTCCCACATCGGTTTCGTCCAGTCCGGATGCGGCACGGTGACCAGCCATACCAGCAGTGCGGGTACCACGAAAATTAGGAGTGCCGATACAAGCAGCAACGCCCGGTCCGACAAGCGTCGGAAGAGGGGCAGGGTAAATCCCATGAGCGCGTAGAGCATCAGGATATCGCCCGGCCAGATCAGGCAGATATGGATCAGACCGAACATGAGCAGGACCGCCATTCGGCGACGGAAGATACGGATGCCTTTGGCGCCACGCGCTTCCAGCCGCTCGAGCTGCAAGGAAAAGCCGAGCCCGAAGAGCGCGGAAAAGATCGTGTAAAATTTGCCGTCGAGCAATCCGTTGAAGACAGCGGCAAACTGCTGCAGCGTAATGCCTCCCAACAGATCGGCGGTACGATCACCGGCGAACGGGATTCCGATCCACACGGGCAGATTTGCGAGCAGGATGCCGAAAAGGGCAAAGCCGCGCAAAGCATCGATCTCGGTAAATCGATCGCCGGGGTCCGCCGGGGCAATGAGACTCGCGGTCTTCATCTCGCGTGATGCCTTTTTGGATCGGTTGACCCTAACAGGCTATCGTCATCCGTCCAGTCGCCATCGACATCCGCATGAGTTCTGAGAATCTAGGACGGACATCGCTGACCGGAATCGGGCCAACTGATCGTCTGCGTCCTATGGCGGTTCCGATTGTCCGACAATTGGCGTGGCATGACGCATTGTCGTCCCGATTCGGTCGCTCCCGGCCTGCACCGCTTCGCCTACCAAGATCAGGGTTGGCGCCGTTGCGGCGAGCGCGCGGGTCGCCAGTCCGAGAAGGTCGAGGCGCGTCGACAATATCATTTCGTGCGGCAGGCTGACATTGCAGGCGATGAGGACCGGCGTGCCGCCCGGCATGCCGTTGGCGATCAATTGCCGGGAAATTTCGGACGCCGCGTCGCGTCCCATATAGAAGGCGAGCGTGGCGCCTGCGCGCGCGAGATCGTGCCAGTCGAGATCGAGCGCCGCGCCCCGGCGACTGTGCGCGGTGACGAACCGGACTTCGCGTGCCACGCCGCGCAGCGACAGCGAAACGCCTGCGGAAGCCGCCGCCGCGCTTGCGGCCGTGACGCCGGGGCAGACATGGACCGCGCATCGCGCCGTGCGGAGAGCTTCCATTTCTTCGTTCGAGCGGCCGAACAGCGAAGGATCGCCGCCCTTGAGCCGGACGACGCGTCGGTCCGCGGTCGCGGCGGCGACGAGCATCGCGTCGATCGTCCGCTGGTCCTGCGAATGGCGGCCCGAACGTTTGCCGACCGGGACGCGTTCCGTTCCGGCCGGAATGAGGTTGAGGATCTCGGGCCCCACGAGCGCGTCGTAAAAGACGATGTCGGCGCGTTCGATCAGCCGCACCGCCTTCATCGTCAGATATTCGGGATCGCCCGGCCCCGCACCGACGAGCCATACCGTGCCGGGGGCGAAGTCGTCAGGCTGCATGGCTGGTCTCCTCGGTCAGGATGCGGGCGAGTGCGGGGCGGCACGAGCCGCAGTTGGTTCCCGCGCCGATGGCGTTGCCGATAGCGGCGACATCGGCGAGGCCTTGATCGCGGATCGCCGCGACGATCGTCTTCAATCCCACATCGAAGCAGCTGCAGATGATTGGCCCGCGGTCGGCCTGCACGCCCGGCGCGCGGCCCGCGAGCAGCGTCGGCGCAACTTGCGGCGCCGAAAGTTGCGCGATCAGCCAGTCGCGCGGCGGCAATTCGCCGTTTTCAGTCAGGAACAGCGCGGCGGCCAGCCGGTCGTTGGCGATCACTGCGACGCGGCGCGTCCCGCGTCCCGCATCGACCGCTTCGATGCGCTGTCCGGCAGGAAGCAGCGTTTCGAGCCGCTTGGGATCGCCATTGCCCGCGACCTCCCACATCACCCCCGACGGCACGGCGACGCGCGTCGCCCACAGGCACGGCGGGCGTTCGGCAAGTTCGCCCCTCGACAGGATGAAGCCGCGCCAGCGCACCGCGACCGGCTCGATTGCGGCGGGCGTCCGCTTGAACCCCGGCTGGCCCGAGATGGGATCGACGAGCGGGCGGGTGAGAAGGCCGGTACGCCCGCCGCTCGATGTGCGATCGGTCCAATGGATCGGCACGAAGAGTTCGCCGCGGCGCTGGCCATCGTGGAGTGCGACGCGAAAGATGCTGTCGCCCTGCGGCGTCGAAACGCGCGCGAGGCCGCCGTCTGCAAGGCCGAGCCGCTCCGCATCGGCGGGATGCACCTCGACCAGCGGTTCCTCGCGATGGCGCGCGAGCTTGGGCGCAAGGCCGGTACGCGTCATCGTGTGCCACTGGTCGCGGTAGCGCCCGGTGTTGAGCGTGAGCGGCCATTTTTCGAGCGGTTCGGGCAGCGGCTTTTGCGCAACCGCGATCAGGCGCGCGCGTCCGTCCTCGGTTGGATAGCGGCCGTCGGCAAACATCTGCTCGCCGCCCCAGCGAAAGGGTTCCATTGCATCATAGGCGGCGTTGCCGCCATGCGCTGCGCCGGGGAGGGCGAAAAAGCGCGCGCCGTCATTCTCATAGGTCGAAAGGCGGCAATGCTCGCGCCAGATGTCGGCTGGGCGGTCATAGGCGAAGGCGTTCTTCCACCCCATCCGCCGTGCGACTTCCTTGACGATCCACCAGTCGGGCATCGCTTCGCCGGGCAGGGGAAAGAGCGCGCGCTGGCGGCTCACCGTGCGGTCGCTGTTGGTGACCGTTCCGTCCTTTTCGCCCCATGCGGCGGCGGGCAGGCGGACATGGGCGAAGGCGCCCGTGTCGGTTTCCTCGATCACATCGCTGACGACGACGAAGGGGCAGGCGGCGAGCGCCTCGCGCACGCGGCCCGCGTCGGGCATCGATACGGCGGGATTGGTCGCCATCACCCACAGTGCCTTGATGCGGCCCTCGCCGATGCTGCGAAACAGGTCGACCGCCTTCAGCCCCGGCTTTTCGGCCACCGCGGGCGCAGCCCAGAAGCGCGCGATGCGTTCGCGATTGTCGTCCGCGAAATCCATATGCGCGGCGAGCGTCGAGGCGAGCCCGCCAACCTCGCGCCCGCCCATCGCATTGGGCTGGCCCGTGATTGAAAAAGGCGCGGCACCGGGCTTGCCGATGCGCCCCGTCGCGAGATGCAGGTTGAGGATGGCATTGCCCTGATCGGTGCCGATTGTCGACTGGTTCACCCCTTGGCTGAACAGGGTGATGGTGCGCGGCGTCGCGGCGAACAGCTCATAGAAATGCCTGAGGTCGGCGACGGGCACGTCGCAAGTGCGCGCGACCGACCACAGGTCATTCCCCTCTCCAAGCTGATCCCAGAAATCTTGCGGAACGGCTACATGCGCGGCGAGATAAGCGTCGTCGACCACACCCGCCTCGCGGCAATGCTGGAGCAACCCGTTCATCAACGCGACGTCGCTGCCGGGGCGGAGCGCAAGATGCAGGTCGGCCTCTTCGGCGGTCTCGGTGCGGCGCGGGTCGATGACGACAAGCTTCGCGCCCGCATCGCAACGTGCGCGGATGCGCTGATAGACGATCGGGTGGCACCAGGCGGTGTTGCTGCCGACGAGAACGATCAGGTCGGCGGCATCAAGGTCGTCATAGGTCGCAGGGACGATGTCTTCGCCGAATGCGCGCGTGTGCGCGGCGACGGCGCTCGACATGCAAAGGCGCGAATTGGTGTCGATGTTCGCCGAGCCGATGAAACCCTTCATCAGCTTGTTGGCGACATAATAATCCTCGGTCAGCAACTGCCCCGACACGTAAAAGGCAACGCTGTTCGGGCCGTGGCGCGCGATGGTGTCGCGAAACTTCTTCGCGACGAGGTCGAGCGCCTTGTCCCAGCTCGCGCGCTTCTTGCCGATCATCGGATGGAGCAGGCGGCCTTCGAGTCCGACTGTCTCGCCGAGATGCGTGCCTTTGGAACAGAGGCGGCCGTGGTTCGCGGGGTGGTCGGGATCTCCCGCGATTTCCAGCGAGCGCTCGCCCGTCACCGTCGCGCGAATGCCGCAGCCGACGCCGCAATAGGCGCAGGTGGTGCGGATGGCATCGGCCATCAGGCAGCGGCCTTCAATGTGCTTGCCCGGCATATCAGCACGCGCCCGCCGTCGATCTTGACCGGCACCGTCGGCGTGCAGCCCTTGTCATCGCCGAGCGCCTCGCCCGTGGACAGGCTGATCCGCCAATTGTGCAGCGGACAGGCGACCGCCCCGCCATGGACGATGCCCTGCGACAGGCGGCCGCGCTTGTGCGGACAGCGGTCGAGCAGCGCGAAGACCTTGCCCTCCGCCGTGCGGAAGACGGCGATGTCGTCGCCGCCCTCGACCTGCACCGTGCGGCTGCCGCGAACGGGGATCTGGTCGACCCAGCCGATGTCGAGCCATTCCGCGGTCGTCGTCATGCGATTTCCTTTTGGGGCGTGAATCGCGCCATCGGCGCATGATGTTCGGCCTCGGCGCCCTCGGCACGCTGTGCCCATGGGTCGTCCTGGCTGAAGCTTTGCGAGTAGAGGAAGCGCGCGCGCAGCGCCTCGCGGCCTGCCTCGTCGTCGACGATGCGCGCCTTGATATGCTCGAGCCCGACGCGCTCGATCCACGGCGCGGTCCGCTCGAGATAGCGCGCTTCCTCGCGATAGAGCTGGATGAAGGCAGCGCAATGGTCCATCGCTTCCTGCTCGGTCGCAACCTTGCAGAGCAGGTCGGTCGCGCGGACATGGATGCCGCCATTGCCGCCGACATGCAGTTCATAGCCGCTGTCGACGCAGACGACGCCGAAGTCCTTGATCGTCGCCTCGGCGCAGTTGCGCGGGCAGCCCGACACTGCGATCTTGAACTTGTGCGGCATCCAGCTGCCCCAGCTCATCCGCTCAAGCTTGACGCCGAGCCCGGTCGAATCCTGCGTGCCGAAGCGGCACCATTCGGACCCGACGCAGGTCTTCACGGTGCGCAGCGCCTTGCCATAGGCGTGGCCCGAGACCATCCCCGCGGCGTTGAGGTCGGCCCAGACGGCGGGCAGATCCTCTTTCTTTATGCCGAAGATGTCGAGCCGCTGGCCGCCGGTGACCTTGACCATCGGCGCTTCATACTTCTCGACGACATCGGCGATCGCGCGCAGTTCGGTTGGGTTGGTCAGCCCGCCCCACATGCGCGGGACGACCGAGTAAGTGCCGTCCTTCTGGATATTGGCGTGGAGCCGCTCGTTGACGAAGCGGCTTTGCTGGTCGTCGACATATTCGCCGGGCAGCGCGCAGAGCAGATAATAATTGAGTGCGGGGCGGCACGCGGAACAGCCATCGGGGGTCGACCAGTGGAGCTTCTGCATCACCTCGGGGATCGAGCGCATATCTTGCGCGACAATCTCGCGGCGGACGTCGTCGTGGCCGAAGCTCGTGCATTTGCACATCGTCTTGGGGCCGCTCTGCACATCGTCGCCCAGCGTCAGCGCGAGGAGATTTTCGACGAGGCCGGTGCAGCTTCCGCAGCTTGCCGAGGCCTTGCAGCTGCCGCGCACGGCGTCGAGGCTGTGCGCGCCCTTGGCGATGCACGAGACGACCTGGCCCTTGGAGACGCCGTTGCAGCCGCAGATTTCCGCATCGTCGGAAAGCGCCGCAACGGCCGCCTTAGGGTCCGCCTGCCCACCCCCGGAGGCGAAGGCCTGGCCAAAGATCAGCACGTCGCGCAGGTCGGACACGTCCTCCTGCTTCTTGAGCAGATCGAAATACCAATTGCCGTCGGCGGTATCGCCATAGAGCACCGCGCCGACGATGCGGTCGTCCTTGACGATGACGCGCTTGTAGACGCCGCGGCTGGCGTCGCGCAGGACGATATCCTCGCACCCGTCGCCGCCCGAAAAATCGCCCGCCGAAAAGACATCGATACCCGACACCTTGAGCTTGGTCGAGGTGACCGAGCCGCGATAGCCCGTCGGCGTTTCGACCAGCCCGTCGGCGAGGCTGCGGCACATATCCCACAAGGGTGCGACGAGGCCATAAACCTGCCCGTCATGCTCGACGCATTCGCCGACGGCGAGGATATCGGCATCGCTCGTCACCATATGATCGTCGACCTGGATGCCGCGCCCGACCGCGAGCCCCGCTTCGCGCGCAAGCGCGGTCGAGGGGCGGATGCCGACCGCCATGACGACGATGTCGGCGGGGATCAGCGTTCCATCCTTGAGCTTCACGCCTTCGACCTTGCCGTTGCCAATAATCTCGGCGGTGTCGGCGCCGGTCAGGATCGTTTGGCCGCGTGCTTCGAGCGCCTGTTTGAGCAGCCATCCCGCCGCCTCGTCGAGCTGGCGTTCCATCAAGGTCGGCATCAGGTGCAGCACCGTGACCTTCATGCCGCGCAGGGAGAGGCCGTGCGCGGCTTCGAGTCCCAGCAGGCCGCCGCCGATCACCACCGCGCTGCCTCCCCTTTCGGCGGCACTCAGCATCGCGCCGACATCGTCCATGTCGCGAAAGGCAATGACGCCGGGCAGGTCCTTGCCGGGGACGGGGATGATGAAGGGGTCGGAGCCGGTCGCGATGAGCAGCTTGTCATAGCTCTCGCTGACCCCGCCGCGCGTCGTCACCGTCTTCGCTTCGCGATCGATCGTGACCACCGGGTCGCCCGCGACGAGCGCTATGCCGTTTGCCGCATACCAGTCGGCATCGTTGATCACGATATCGTCGAAGCATTTTTCCCCTGCGAGCACGGGGGAGAGCATGATGCGGTTGTAATTGACGCGCGGTTCGGCGCCGAAAATCGTCACGCGGTAGCGCGCCGCGTCGCGCGCAAGCAGTTCCTCGACCGCGCGGCAGCCGGCCATGCCGTTGCCGATGACGACGAGGTGCTCGCGCGTGTCGCTTTCGGCCTTGATCGGGCGATGTTCCATCAAAGTATCCAGTCCAGTTGAAGCCAGAATTTGTCGGTGTCGGTCGCGAAGCCGTCGGCACGGTAGCGGGCATAGCGCGCCGAACCCGTCACCTTGCCAAGCTTGCCGCTCGCGAGCAGGTCGATTTCGTCGCCATAGGCGCGGTGCGCGCGGTCGCTGCGATAGTCGTGATAGGCGGCCTGCAGTGTCACGGCCTTGAGCGGGCCGACCGCCTTCCAGCTCCAGCCCGCGGTCGCATAGAGGTCGCGCACTCCATCGGGCGGGGTGACGAGGAATTTGTCGGCCCAGCCCTGGAATTTGAACCCGGTCGCGAGCGGAGTCTGGAAGCTGGTCAGCGCGGCCCCGTTGTCGGCGCCGAGTATTTCATACCCGACGCCGACCCGGGGTCCGCCGAGGTCGAGAGCGACGTCGGCGATCCAATAGTCGGAAGAATAGTTGTTCGGATTGCGGTCCCAATCGGACTGGCGCGCATAGCTGAATTGATAGGCGATTTTCGCTTTGCCGATGGGCTGGTTGCCATCGAGCCGCAGGCCATAGCTTTGGCTCGACAGCCGAAAACCCTGAACCGCTGCTTCGTCCTGATCGACGAGATAGGCGAAGGCCGTGACTTTTCCGACGGGCGTCTGCGTGCTCAGATTGGCAAGGACATTGTCCCCCGACACCGCCTGCTGCCGCGTACCCGCGCCGTCGATGCCCCAAATGGTGCGCACGCTCCACGCATAGGCGATGTCGGCCTTCACGCCCTGCGCGGGCACGATTTCGGCACGCACCGCGTCGTAACTCTGGCCATTCTGGCGAAAGCCGACACCGCCAACGAAGCGTTCGTCGTCAAAGCCCAGCTTTTGCCGCCCGGCGGTGATCGCAAAGCCCGGCGAAGCATAGCGGAGCTGCGCGCGGGCAAGGGCGATATTCTGGGGATCGGCGACCAGCGGCAGCGTTGCCGGGCCGTGGAGGCCATCGAAATAGTCGTCGACGATCGCGAGGTTCCCCTGGCCCTCGACGAGGGCCGACCAGCGCCCCGCCTTTGCCTCGACCCCGGCGCGGACGCGCAGGGTCAGCGCGTCGGCGTCGGCGGCGACTCCGTCCTGATCGACGGTTTCATAGCGCAGCCGCGCCTCGCCGAGCGGCTTCAGCCCGATGGCCTGGGCGTGAGCCGCCCCGGCCGGCGCGAGCGCCAGCAGCAGGATGAGCGTGCGGTTCATGGGTCAGATCCGCACGCCTTCGGCCGCGCCCCAGGTGCGACGCCATTGGCCCTTGACGAGCGTCAGCGCGACGAGCGCCGCGACCGCGAGTCCGGCGAAGATATAAAATCCGGGTGCGAAGCTGCCCGTCCACTGCTTGGCGAAGCCGAGCGAGGAGGCGAGATAGAAGCCGCCGACCCCGCCCGCCATGCCGACGAGTCCTGTCATCACGCCGATCTCTGCCGAAAAGCGCTGCGGAACGAGCTGGAACACCGAGCCATTGCCCGTGCCGAGCGCGAGCATCGCGACCACGAACAGTCCGAGCGCGGCCGGCAGGCTGTCCGCCTGCGGCACCCCGGCGAGCGCCAGTGCCGCGACGACGAACACCATCATCAGCGCCTTGACCCCGCCAATGCGGTCGGCGAGCGCGCCGCCGAAGGGGCGCACGAGCGACCCGGCAAATACGCAGCCCGCAGTGCAATAGCCCGCAAGCACCGGCGTCAAATCGAACTGGTCGGTGAAATAGATGGTGAGCGATGCGGCGAGGCCGACGAAGCCGCCGAAAGTCACCGAATAAAAGGCCATCAGCCACCAGGCATCGGCGCTTTTGAGCGGCTGGAAATAGTCGACCAGCTTCTTGGGCGCGGGCGCATTCGGCGCATCCTTCGCCATGAAGAGATAGAGGACGAAGACGATCGACAGCGGGATGCAGGCGAGGCCGAGCACGGCATTCCAGCCGAACAGCTTGGCGAGACCCGGAGCGAAGAGCGCGGCGAGCACCGTGCCCGAATTGCCCATGCCGGCAAGCCCCATCGCCTTGCCCTGATGTTCGGACGGATACCAGCGGCTCGCGAGCGGCAGCGCGATCGCGAAACTCGCCCCGGCAAAGCCGAGGATAACGCCCAGCGCGAGTGTGCCCTCGAAGCTGTTCACGCCGGCGACCCATGCCGTGAACAGGCCAGCTATGACGATCGCCTGACTGATCGCGCCCGAACGCTTCGGCCCGATGCGATCGACAAGCAGGCCGTTGACGACGCGCAGCAGCGCCCCCGCGAGCGTGGGAACTGCGACCATCAGCCCCTTTTGCGCCGGGGTCAGCCCCAATGTTTCGGAAATTTGCGGCGCGAGCGGGCCGAGCACTACCCACACCATGAAGGCGAGATCGAAATAGAGAAAGGCGGCAATCAGCGTGGGCAAATGCCCGCTCGACCAAAAGCTCGTCTTTCCACCCGCTGCACTATCACCCGTGTTTGCCATCGTCCGTCCCCTTGTGTGACGGGCAATAAAAAAGCCGCCAGGACGGCGGCCATGCGGGCGCATCCTGACGGCTTCATTGCCTGTGGGATAACGGGGAAAAGGCTCCCCGTCCGCCTGCGGTCCGGCCCCGGCGCTGGAGCCTCTTCCGCCTTATCCTGCCCCGGCAGCCCTGCCGAGTGCGATTAACCTGCCTGATTCGCGTGTTCGCCGCAAGCGGTTATTTCGCAGGTGCAGCATAAAATTCGAGACGGGGAATTTGTCAGGGCAATTCCGAAAGATAGCTTTCGATATCGTCCGGATCGAAGGCGCGGCCGTCGAAAAAGCGGTCGCTGCCGAGCATCAACCGCCCCTGCACCGACCCCGCACCGGTGGGGCCTTCGAGGCCTCCTTCGAGCTTCGAACTCGCACCCGGAAGCGGCGCGGCGGAGCCCGCAAGCGCGGCGCGATAAAGGTCGGGCCGGAACACGTCGGTCGCCGTCGCGGCGTCGCGCGGCGAATAGGAAAGCCCGTCCCAGCGCGTCATCTGCGAGTAGAGCCAGGCCGCCTGGCTGCGCCAGGGGAAGTTCGCCGCCTCGCGGTACTGGAACATGAAATCGGGATAGTGAAGGGGATTGCCGCCGGGAACGATGCGGATACGGTCGGTGATCGCGCGCAGCACCGCGTCCTTCGGCGCGTCGAGATATTCGCTCCGTGCGAGGATCGCGGCGCATTCCTCGGCGGCCTCGGGATCGACGAAATGCGCCGCCGCCTTGTGGAGCGCGCGGATCAGCGCGAGCACGGCATCGCGGCGATCGTCGGCGATCGCCGTCCGCATCGCGAGCACCTTTTCGACGCCGCGCCGCCAGATTTGCGCAGTGGCGAGTGCAATATGGCCGACACCGCGGTCGACAGCGATCGAGTTCCACGGCTCGCCGACGCAGATGCCGTCGACCTCGCCCGCCGCGAGTGCGTCGGCGGCAAAGGGCGGGCTGGTGACGACGATCTCGACATCCTCATCGGGACGGATGCCGACGCCCGCGAGCCAATAGCGCAGCATATAATTATGGCTCGAATAGCGGTGGACGACGCCGAAGCGCAGCGGCCGCGCCGGCTTTCTCGCGACGGCGATCGAGCGCAGCGCGGCACCGATCGCCGCCGGGTCGCCCAACGTGGCTCCCAGTCCGACTTCCTTTGCCAGCGTGGTCGAAAAGGTCACGGCATTGCCATTGAGTCCGAGGACAAAGGGGACGGCGAGCTCGACCGGCGGCCGATCGCGGCCCAAGGCTGTCGCTATGGCGAGCGGTGCAATCAGATGCGCTGCGTCGGTGTGACCATAGAGCAGCCGGTCGCGCACCGTCGCCCATGTCATATCGCGCACCGGCTGGACCTCGACACCTGCTTCGGCTGCAAAGCCCAGCTCGTGCGCAAGGATTGGCAGCGCTGCATCGACGAGCGGAAGGAAGCCGATACGGAAAGTTTCGCGGCTCACGGCTGGTCCCCCATCAATTCTTCGCTCGTGATGATCGCCTCGGCGATTTCGGCGATCCGGCGGTTTGTGCGCATCGCCTGCCCGCGCAGCAGCGCATAGGCCGCCGGCTCGTCGATCTGGCGGCGCTTCATCAAAATGGCCTTGGCGCGGTCGATCGCCGTACGGTCGGCGAGCGCGCCCTTTGCCTCGTCCAGCTCGCGCTGAAGGCGCGAAAAGGCCTGGAAACGGCGCACCGCCAGATCGACGACGGGCTTGATCCGTTGCTTCGACAGCCCGTCGACGACATAGGCCGACACGCCCGCATCGATCGCTGCGCCGGTCGCCTCGGCATCGCTCTGATCGACGAACATCGCGATCGGCTTTGCGAGCGCGCGCGACACGGTAAAGAAATCCTCGAGTTGGTCGCGGCTTGGATTTTCGAGATTGATCAGCACGACCTCGGGGGCTGCCGCTTCGATCTGTGCGGCGAGGGGGCCTGCGGGCTCGATGATCACCAGATCGTCGAGCCCCGCTTCGCGCAAGCCGTCGGATATGACGGCTGCTCGCCCCGCGCTGGTGTCGATAATCGCGATCCTCATGATCGGGCCTTTACGCTGCAGCGCACAAATCGACCAGTAGGTTTCTCTCCAAAGTGCCGATTCAAGAGCGAATGCATGATGTTGCGTAATTATCTTACGCGTTGGGGCGCAGAGAATGCGGCTGTGCGTTCGTCAGCCCCGCGTTCCGTCAGCCTTGCATCACAGGTCGCGCAGCGGATTGGCTTCGGCTGCCTGTTCGCGCGTCAGAAGAGCCCGGGAAGCTCGCGCTGGGCGACGCTGGGTTTTTCCGGAACCAACATTTCGGGTTGGCTCACGGGCGTCGCAGAGCGTGCCGACGCGGCTCCCGCCTCGGCTCCGGCAATCTGCGCTGCGCAGCCGCGACCGGCGAGGAAGTCGATCGCCGTGCTTACCGACGCTTCGCGTGGGTCGCCGAGCGGGAACGACATATCGTCGGCTGCGGCGCAGTTGTTCGCAATCTTGGGCGCCAGCCCGTCATAATAGTCGCCCTGACCGGCCCCGTTCGCGGTCGCAAAAGCGACGACGCGCATCCGGTCGTCGCACTCGGCCTTGTCGAGCGCAATCTGCCCAACCGGCTTGCCATAGGTATTGGCGCCGACCAGCGTCATGTTGGTGCCCAGCCACGGCAGCATCCCGTTGATGACGAGTTCGCTCGCCGACGCGGTCGAACCGGTGCCGATGAAGGCGATGCGTGTCGGCGCGATCGATTCGGGCTGCACGGTAAAGAAGTGCCGATCATTCTCCGCCGATTTCGACGAGCGGAAGACCGTTTGCGAGAAAATCTCGGACGATGTGCGGTTGCGGCCGAGCAAATCGCCCATCAGTTCGGCAGTCGAAACCAGCCCGCCGCCATTATAGCGGAAATCGATGATGACGTCGGTCACGCCCTGCGCGCGGAAATCGGCAAAGGCGGTGCGAAGCTGCGCATTGGCCGAGGTGATGAAGGTGCGCAGGTTGAGATAGCCGTAGTTGCGTCCGCCATCGCTGATGATCTTGGCGCCATAGCGGTCGGAAACGGGGTCGAGCGAATAGTTGGCCTTGGTCACCGTCACGTCGCGCGTGCCGCTTGCGTCGCTGATGCGCAACACGCGCGCGACGCCGGGGTCGCTCGGGCCGAGCGCGGCGGTGATGCCAGCGGTGCCTTCGGCGGCGACGATGTTGGCGATCGTGCGCAAATTGCTGCTGCTCGTCCCGATCGCGAGGATGCGCGTGCCACGGTCGACCCCTGCGGCAAAGGCGGGGGCGTTTTCGTAAGCTTCGGCGATGACCACCTGCTGCGTGCCCGCATCATAGGAGAGGCGCACGCCAAAACCGGCGCTTGATCCGCTCGCATAATAGGCATTTTCTTCGGCGATAGAGGTAATGTAGGTGAAATAGCGGTCCTTGCCCAATGCGCGCGCGGGCGCGACGAGCGCGTCGATATAGGCCTGGACATTCGCGTAGCTCGCCGGATTGACGCTGCTCGCGACATCGCCGGGGAACAGATACCATTCGTCGATTACCGCCTTGGCAAAGCTCTGGCGCGCCGAAAGCGAGCAATTGGCAGTCGGCGTCGGCGTCGGTGTCGGTGCGGTGCCGATCGGGCCGCTGCCGCCGCCTCCATTGCCGCCTCCCCCGCACGATGCGAGCATCAGCGCCGCAAGCGAAACGGCCGCCACCGATTGCCTGTATCGATTCAAAGGCATTCTCCCGGTTCCCCCCAACATACGCGAGCCGACATAAATCGGCGATGAATTGCGCGCGTCACCGTTCGCCGTCCTCGGGCGTGCCGCGTCCCTTGAAGCCTTGCGCAATCACATAAAGCTCGGGCGATCCCTTGCGGCTCGCCGGCGGCTTCGCATGTTTGACGGTCGCGAAATTCGTCTTGAGCAACGCCAGCAGTTCGCGGTCGGCGCCGCCCGCGAAGACCTTGGCGACAAAGGCGCCGCCGGGCTGCAGCGTCTGCACCGCGAAATCGGCGGCGGTTTCGGCGAGCGCAATCGTGCGGAGGTGGTCGGTCTGCGGGTGACCGACCGTGTTCGCCGCCATGTCCGATACGACAAGGTCGGGCGCGCTGCCGAGCGCATCGATCAGCGCATCCGGGGCCGCATCGTCCATGAAATCCATTTCGAGGATCGCGACCCCCTCGATCGGCTCGCATGCCAGCAGGTCGATACCGGCGACGCGGGCGCGCGGGTTGGTCTTGCGCACGACCTGCGACCAGCCGCCGGGCGTGATGCCAAGGTCAACGACCGCGCGCGCCTTTTTCAGGAAGCCGAATTTCTCGTCGAGTTCGATCAGCTTGTACGCGGCGCGCGAGCGATAGCCTTCGGCCTGCGCGCGCCGCACATAGGGATCGTTGAGCTGGCGTTGCAGCCAGCGCGTCGACGATGCGGTGCGTCGCCGCGCGGTCTTGACGCGCTCGTGCAGACCACCGCGACCGCTGGCGCCGCCACTTCCCCCTTTGCGCTGGCTCATTTGCGGAACTCGCGCCGCGTCACGGGGATGTCGCGGCCCTGCCGCGCGAGCGTGCGCAAGATGCCCTCGCGAATGCCGCGGTCGGCAACGCCGACGCGCGCTGCGGGCCACAGGTCGATGATGCTTTCGAGGATCGCGCAGCCCGCGACGACCAGATCGGCGCGTTCGCGTCCAATGCATGCGATCTCGGCGCGGTCGGCAAGGCTCGCCTCGGCCAGACGGCGGCTGATCCCGCGCATCGCTTCGGCGGGAACCGCAAGGCCATCGACCGCGCGGCGGTCGTAGCGCGGCAGGTCGAGGAAAACGCTGGCAAGCGTCGTCACCGTCCCGCTGGTGCCCAGGAGGCGCAGCGGTTGCCCGGCAAAGCGTTCGGCGCGTCCGGCGAAATCGGCAAAGGCGCTGCGCGTCACCTCCCGCATCCGGGCATAGCTTGCCTGCCGTGCGGCGAGGCTGTCTTCGGTCAGCGGGCTATATTCGGTCAGCGAAACGACGCCCCACGGGACGCTGATCCAGTCGCGGATGTCGACATCATTGTCGGAAATATCGACGTGCATCAATTCGGTCGATCCCCCGCCAATGTCGAAAATCAGCGCCGGGCCGTCTCCGGGCTCCATCAGATTGTGGCAGCCGAGCGCCGCGAGGCGCGCTTCCTCGGCCGCCGAGATGATGTCGAGCGCGATTCCCGTCTCGCGCTTGACGCGTTCGGCAAGTTCGGCGCCGTTCGACGCGCGGCGGCACGCTTCGGTCGCAACCGCGCGCGACAGGGTAACGTGGCGGCGGCGCAACTTGTCGGCGCAGATCGACAGCGCGGCGACCGTGCGATCCATCGCTGCTTCGCTGATTCGGCCGCTATGGTGCAATCCCTCGCCCAGGCGCACGATACGCGAAAAAGCATCGATGACGACAAGTTCGCCGTCCTGCGGTCGGGCGATGAGGAGGCGGCAATTGTTGGTGCCGAGATCGATGGCGGCATAGGTCCGCGGCCGGTCGAAAGGCAGGGGGCGCGTGCCCGCACCCGTCCTGATCCGTCCTTTTGCCGCCGACCCGGGCCGCGGCGGTCGCCCCGATGGCGCTGCCATTTGCCGCATGGCTATTCTAACCTGTCCAATCACGCGCCCGCGCGAAGCCGCGAGCGTGCACTTGCCGCCAGCCTAGGCCTCGCCGCGCGCGAAGGCAAGCCCGGCTCCCGGCGGGCCGAATCGACGCAAAAACCCCGCCCGGTGCGGGACCGGACGGGGGCAAGGGACTACAGAAATTTATTGGGGGTCGGGTCTGCGCTTAGCGGCGGCAGCCGTCATTCCCCTTGTCGATCGCGCGGCCCGCGATGGCGCCGACGGCGCCGCCGATGATCGTGCCGACGGTCTTGTCGCCGCGGCCTGCGATCTCGTGACCGGCAAGGCCACCCGCGATCGCGCCGATGATGGTGCCGCCCGTGCCATTGTCGCACTGGCGATAGTGGCGGCGGTCGCCACGATAATAGCGACGGTCGCTCCGGTAATCGCGGCGGTCATAGCGGCGATTGTCGCGACGGTCATAGCGACGGTCGTCGCGGTCGTAGCCGCTGTAATAGGTGTCATAGCCGCCGTTGTAATAGCCGTGCTGGGCTGCGGCAGGGGTTGCGACGCCGAGTGCCGAAACCGACATCAGGGCGGCGAGGGGGAGGGTCAGTTTCTTGATCATTGTCATACTCCAGCTTCGTCGGTGTGCCCTTTATGGGGCGGGGTTGGGTCGTTGATGGTCTTTTGCCCGATTCGTTTTGAGCGAACCCTGAACGCCGCGGTTGGCTGGCGTTCAGATTGGCGTGCGCTTGCGACTTGCGCAGCGGGGGCATCGCGCCCTATCGCGGCGCCGATGCGCCGCATTCTGCTCGCCGCCCTCCTTTTCCTCCTCCTCGGCCCGGTCCCGTGGAGCGCGCAGCGTCGGGTCCAGATGATCGAGAGCGATTTGGCGAAGGCCGTACCGCTTGCCGCCCCGCGCGCTGCGGCCGGCGCTCTCCGCTATGTCCGCGGCTGGCGCCTCGAAAGCCGCGACAGCCGCTTCGGCGGCTTTTCGGCGTTGGCCGAAGTGGCGCCGCGGCAGTTTCTGGCGGTCGCGGACAATGGCCGCTGGGTGCGGATCGATCTGCGCGGCGACAAGCCGCGCCTTGACCTTGGCGGCCTTCCCGACATGGGTGACGAACGGCGCAGCAAGGGGCTCCGCGATGTCGAGGCGATGGCAACCGATCCTTACAGCGACCGGGTCTGGCTCGCGCTCGAAGGCGATCATCAGCTATGGCGGCTCGACAAGGGGCTTGGCCGCATCGCGGCGCGGCGCCGGCTTCCGTCGGAAAATTGGGGCGCAAATCGCGGCGCCGAGGCGATGGCGCGGCTTCCCGACGGACGCTTCATAATATTTGCCGAGAGCCGCGCAGGCGGCGGAGCGACCGAGGCGCTGCTTTATGCAGGCGATCCCGTCGAAGGCGGTATGCCGCTACGCTTTCGATACGATGCCGAAGGCAAGGGCGCGGTCGCCGATGCCGCCGCGCTTCCCGACGGGCGAATCCTGCTCGTTCACCGCAAGCTCGGCTGGAACCCCGTGTTCACGACGATCGTCGCGGTCGCCGACCCCGCCGCAATCCGAGCCGACAGCATCTTGCGTTCGCGCGCGGTCGGAACGGTCCCGGCGGCGATTGCCGACAATTATGAAGGCGCCGCCGTCACCGAGGCGTCGGGGCGCACCTATCTGTGGCTTGTGTCCGACGATAATTTCCAGCGCTGGCAACGCAGCCTGCTCGTGCAGTTCGAACTCGTCGGCCTGTCAGCCGGACAGCAAAAAGGCGGCGCCGTTTCCGGGCCGCCTTGATGCAGTTCAGCGGAGGCTGGGCTTAGGCGGCCTTTTCGGCCAGCTTCTTTGCCACTTCCTTCTTCAGCTTGCGGGCATTGGTCGAAAGCTGATCGTCGCCGGCCTTCATCAGCCAGTTGTCGAGGCCGCCATTATGCTCGACCGAGCGCAGGCCGTGCGTCGACACGCGCAGCTTGACGCCCTTGCCGAGCGCGTCCGACAGCAGCGTCACATTCTGCAGGTTCGGCAGGAAAGTGCGCTTCGTCTTGTTGTTGGCGTGGCTGACGTTGTGGCCAACCTGGCGGCCCTTGCCGGTCAGTTCGCAAATGCGCGACATTGTCTTCGTCCTCACAAAATCTGGGCGGCGCGCCGGTTGGCGCGGAAAGCGCCGAAAAGACCGGTTGGGCCGGGAAAGGCGCGCGCTTACCGGCTTGCAGGAGATTCGTCAAGCGCATAGGCCGTCATCATGGCCTCCTTCCCGCTGCCCTCCCATATGCGCCGCGCGCTCGATCTGGCGCGGATTGCCGCCGAATGGGGCGAGGTGCCCGTCGGCGCGGTGATCGTCAAGGACGGCGTGATCGTTGCCGAAGGGCATAATGCCCCGCGCGAATCGCACGACCCGACCGCGCATGCCGAAATCGTCGCGATGCGCCGCGCCGCTGCCAGGCTCGGCAACGAGCGGCTCGATGGCTGCGACCTTTATGTCACGCTCGAACCCTGCGCGATGTGTGCAGGCGCCATTGCCCATGCACGGATCGCGCGGCTTTATTATGGCGCCGACGATCCCAAGGGCGGCGCGGTCGCGCACGGCCCGCGCCTTTTCGCGCAGCCGACGATCCACCACCGGCCGGAAATTTTCGACGGCATCGGCGCGGGCGAGGCGGCGGCGCTGCTGAAGGATTTTTTTGCCGCGCGGCGATGAATATGGCGCGGTCCGGTTTGGGGGTGTTAGCGGACTTTACCTGTAGACTGTTACACTTAATATAGCACGGCCTGTTGGAGCATAATCTCGTGTCTATCCTTCTTGCAATCGGCCTCGCCTCTTCGGTGCCCCTGATCGACGTTCACCGTCATGCCGGATGGCCGGACAGCGATGGCGATGCAGTGCAACGCGGGCAACTGGAGGAGCTTGAGAGGAACGAGGTCGAAGTGGCCGTTGTGGCCGTCACGAACGAGGCAGACGTCGAGCGCTGGCAGCGCAAAGGCATCATCGTTGGCACCTGGATTGTCTGCCCGCGCAACCAAGGCGAGCCTCGCTACCACTGCTTCCCGGATAACGAGGGTTGGGCGGACCCCGTTTGGCTGGAGGAAGAACTCGCGGCCGGAAGAGTTCATGCCTTCCACGAACTCACTCCAAGCTATTCTGGCATTTCGCCTGCCAATCCGCGTCTGGAGCAGTATTGGGCGCTTGCGGAAGCATACGACGTGCCTGTAGGCGTCCACACGCAGAGGGGTCCTCCGCCGGGAGCAAGGAACAGTATCCGATCCGAACCTGACTGCTGCCCAAATTACGATCCGGAGATGGGTAATCCGGCACTCCTTCGACCGGTTCTTGCGAGACATCCGGACCTTCGCATCTGGCTGCAACACGTTGGCGCGGGACGTGGAGACCACCAGGCGTTCTGGCCGGAAACGCTGGCTCTCCTGAACGACTATCCGAACGTGTATGTGGATCTGTCGATTACGAACGGAGCAATGCCACTCGAAGAGTACGAGGCAACGTTGCGAAGGTTGATCGATGAAGGCTTCGGCGACAGGATCATGTTCGGAAGCGACAATCTACCAATCGGCCCCATCCTCCAGCGGATCGAGGGCTTCACGTGGCTGGATGACAATCAGAAGCAGGCAATGCTGCACGGCAACGCCACGAAGTTCTTTCGATTGACCGAGTAAGTCCGCAACCGGTCGATTTCAGACCTTCGTCATCCCGGACCTGATCCGGGATCCACGGCCGCGCTGAAGGCATGGACCCCGGGTCAAGCCCGGGGTGACGACGAACCGGGATTGCGACTTTTGGTGCGAAGCAGCCTTTAAAGCTCGCCGCCCAGCGCGCCATATTTTGCCTCGAAGCCCGCCTTGTCGCCGCGTGCGAGATAGCCTGCCTGGTCGACCAGATTGTCGCGCGCGATGCGGCCCGTGAACGCGCCGAGCTGATCGTCGATGCGCGCGATGTCGGCGTCGGTCCAGTCGGCGATCTGCTGGAAGCGCGTCACGCCCATGCCCGCCAGCATCGCCGCGAGCTTGGGGCCGACGCCCTTCAGCAGCTGGAGATTGTCGGCGCCCGCAGCCGGTGCAGCGGTCGGCGCCTCGGGAACGGGGGCGGCTGCGGGGGGCGGGGGAGGCGGCGGTGCGGCGGGTTGCGGTTGCGGCTCGACGGGTTTGAAGCGCGCGGGTTCGGCGGCCACGATCTCGGGCCGGGCGGGTTCGAGCGGCTTGCGCGGCTCGGCGGGCGGCGCGACCGGCGGCGCGGCGCTGTCCGCCTTGCCGCGTCCGAGCAGCCACCACAGCAAAAGGAGCGCGACAACGACGCCGACCGCCGCGATGATCCAGTTTTCCTGAAGCCAAGTCATGATCTATCTCCCTGCCTTTCGTTGGGTCGCTGAGAATTATTGCGCCTCGCGCGCCACCTCGCGCCAGCCGATGTCGCGGCGGCAGAAGCCGCTTGCGAAATCGAGCTTGTCGACCGCCGCATAGGCGCGCGCCTGCGCCTCGGCGACGCTTTTGCCCGTTGCCGTCACATTGAGCACGCGCCCGCCCGCCGCGACAATCGCGCCGTCGGCGCGCGCGGTGCCGGCATGAAAGACGCGCACGCCCCCCGCTTCGGCCGCGGCGATGTTGCGGATCGCGCCGCCCTTTTCGGGGGTGCCGGGATAGCCGTTCGCCGCCATCACGACGGTCAGCGCATAATCGTGCGAAAAGGCGGGCGGCTCGGCATTCGCAAGGCTGCCCGTTGCGGCTGCATGGAGCAGCGCGGCGAAATCGCCCTTGTAGCGCATCATCAGCACCTGGCATTCGGGATCGCCGAAGCGGCAATTATATTCGATGAGCTTTGGCCCCGCATCGGTGAGCATCAGCCCCGCGAACAGCACGCCGACATATGGCGTGCCTTCGGCGGCGAGCGTTGCCACCGTCGGGCGGACGATGCGGTCCATCACCTGCGCCTCGAGCGCGGCGGTCAGAACCGGCGCGGGGCTGTACGCGCCCATGCCGCCGGTATTGGGGCCGGTGTCGCCGTCGCCGACGCGCTTGTGGTCCTGCGCGCTGCCAAAGGCGATGACGTCGGCGCCGTCGGAGAGCGCGAAGAAGCTCGCTTCCTCGCCGGTCATGAATTCCTCGATCACCAGCTCGGCCCCTGCGCCGCCGAACGCGCCGTCGAACATGTCGGCGATCGCCGCCTCGGCTTCGGCGCGCGTTTCGGCGATGATCACGCCCTTGCCCGCGGCGAGACCGTCGGCCTTGATGACGACGGGAATGTCGAAGCCATCGAGCGCGGCGAGCGCCTCGTCGGCGGAGGTGCAGCGGACATAGGCGGCGGTCGGGATGCCGGCGCGCGCGCACAGATCCTTGGTAAAGCCTTTCGATCCCTCGAGTTGCGCCGCTGCGGCGCCGGGGCCGAAGGTCGCGACGCCCACCTCGCGCAGCCGGTCGGCGAGCCCCGCGACGAGCGGCGCTTCGGGGCCGACGACGACGAATTCGATAGCGTGCGCGCGCACCAGCGCGACCAGCGCGTCGATGTCGTCGGCGGCGACGGGAAGGCATTCGGCGTGGAGCTCGATCCCCGGATTGCCGGGCGCGGCATAGAGCTTGTCGCAGCTCGGCGATTGCGCGAGCTGCCACGCCAGTGCATGTTCGCGGCCCCCCGAGCCCACAAGCAGGATATTCATGTCAGTCCCTTTTCCCGATACGGCCTCCGACACGGACACCGCCGCGCGGCTGTTAGCCGAGGATGCGCCTGGCGACAATGCGCCAGCCCTGTCGGTCAGCCAATTGTCGGCGGCGATCAAGCGTACCGTAGAGGATGGCTTCGCGCGCGTGCGCGTGCGCGGCGAGCTGTCGGGGGCGAAGCGTGCGGCGTCGGGGCATTTCTATGCCGCGCTCAAGGACGATAATGCGCTGATCGACATGGTGATGTGGAAGGGGCAGGCGAGCCGCCTCGCCTTCCGCCCCGAGGACGGGATCGAGGTGATCGCCACGGGCAAGCTCACCACCTATCCGGGGCGCTCCAAATATCAGCTCGTCGTCGATAGCCTCGAGGTCGCGGGCGAGGGCGCGCTGATGCTGCTGTTCGAAAAGCTCAAGGCGCGGCTCGGCGCCGAGGGGCTGTTCGACCAGGGGCGCAAGCAGCCGCTTCCCTATCTGCCGCGCACCATCGGCGTCGTCACCTCGCCGACCGGCGCGGTGATCCGCGACATCCTCCACCGCCTCGCCGACCGCTGCCCGACGCATGTGATCGTCTGGCCGGTGCTCGTGCAGGGCGAGGGCGCGGCGGCGCAGGTTGCGAACGCGGTGCGCGGTTTCGACGCGCTGGCGCCCGGCGGCCCGGTGCCGCGCCCCGACCTCGTCATCGTCGCGCGCGGCGGCGGGTCGATCGAGGATCTGTGGGCGTTCAACGAAGAGGTGGTCGTGCGCGCGATCGCCGACTGCCGCATCCCGACGATCAGCGCGGTCGGGCACGAAACCGACGTCACGCTCGCCGACTATGCCGCCGACCGCCGCGCGCCGACGCCGACCGCCGCGGCCGAGATGGCGGTGCCGGTGCGCGCCGAACTGCAGGCGCAGCTGGCGACGTGGAACGGGCGGATCATCGGCGCGGCGAACCGCCACCAGGCGCTCGGCGCCGAACGGCTTGCCGCGCTCGCGCGCCACCTGCCGAAGCGCGAGGCGCTTTATGCGCCGCAGCGCCAGCGGCTCGACGATGCGCACGGGCGGCTCGACCGCTGCCAGCAGCACCGCGTCGCGGTGGCGGCCGAGCGGCTCGCGACGCGCGGCGCGGCGCTGCGCCCGTCGCTGCTCGCGCGCGGCTGGGACCGCGACCGGGCGAAGCTCGAGGGGCTGGCACGGCTGCTCGTCTCGCTCGACCCGCGTGCGCTGCTCGCGCGCGGCTATGCGATGGTACGCGATTCGGCGGGGGCGATCGTGACGACCGCGGCGGGGGCGAGGGCTGCGGGAACGCTGCGACTGCAATTCGCCGACGGCGAGGTCGCGGCCGAGGTCGGTGGGGGCGCGGCTCCTGCACCCGGGCCGGCGCCGCAATCGGCACCGAAAGCTGCGCGCAAGCCTCCCGCAGCGCCGGGGCGCGGGCAGGGCGAGCTGTTCTGACGGCGGAAGGGGTGGCCGCGGCGCGCATCGCTGCTATAGTTGCGGCAATGACCTCTACCCGAACGGATTTCGACCGATGCTGATCGCCAGCCGCAACCGCCTCGCCCGCCTCCATTATGGCCCCAACGGCTTTCGCGTGCTGTCGCCGGGCGACCATGTGCTCTGCGCGGTGAGCGGTGCGCCGATCGGGCTTGACGAGCTGCGCTATTGGTCGGTCGCGCGGCAGGAACCCTATGCGAGCGCCGCCATTTCGGTGCAGGCGGCGCTCGACGCCAAGGAATGACGCGCGCCGCGCGGACCGCGCTTTTCTGGACCGCGCTGCCGCTGCTGGTCGCGGGCTGCGTCCCGCCGCCGGGCGAGCCGGCGCCGCAACCGACCGCTTCGCCCCAGCCCGCCCCTGCCGAGGCGCCGCGCCCCGTGTCGGCGCCCGCGCCCCCCGTGCCCGAGGGGCCGCGTGATTTCGAACTGCAGGGCAGCGCCGTCCAGGGCGGCGCAATGCTCGGCCGCGCGCCCGGCGGCACGCGCGCGCTGACCTTCGACGGCGAGGCGGTGCCGCTTGGCGGCGACGGGCGCTTCTTCATCGCTTTCGATCGCGACGCGCCGACGACCGCGCGGCTCGCCGCGACGCTCGCCGACGGGCGGACGGTCGAGCGAACGCTGATGGTCGCGCCGGGAATTTGGCGGATCGAGCATATCAACGCGCCGTATCGCGGCAGCGCGTCGAGCGACGCCGACTTCCGCCGCCGCCGCCCCGCCGAACTTGAACAGATCGCCGTGGCGCGCGCCATCGCGGCCGATGCGGAGGGGTGGCGGCAGCGCTTCATCTGGCCCGTGCAGGGGCGTTTGTCGGGCTTCTTCGGGTCGCAGCGCGTCTATCAGGGCAAGCCCGGCAGCTATCATGGCGGCACCGACGTCGCCGTGCCGCGCGGCACGCCCTTCGTCGCGCCCGCCGACGGCGTCGTGGTGCTCGCCGCGCACCAGCCCTTCACGCTCGAGGGCAGGCTCCTCATTGTCGATCATGGCATGGGATTGAACAGCGCCTTCCTCCACTGCGACACTCTCGACGTCGCAGTGGGCGAGCGCGTCGTGCAGGGGCAGAGGCTGGGCACCGTGGGGTCGACCGGGCGCGCGACGGGGCCGCATCTCCACTGGGGAATCAAGTGGCGCGACGCGCGGCTCGACCCCGGCACGCTGGCCGGCCCGATGGTACGATGATGGACGAAAACAAGGTCCGGAATTCGTAACCAATGTAACAAAATGTCGCAGATGCGCCGCTACGAAAGCATAGAATTTCGCGGATTCTCAGGCATGTTGCAAATACGTCACAATCGCCGACGAAACCGAATGGCGCGCCGGGATTTTCCTTTACTCGGCCCAGCATAGCGGTCATCCCGCACGCTATCGGGGTGTCTGTGGGCGGCAATTATTGCCGTTCTGCGACAGGGGCCCGGGTATCTTGAAACACTCAGTAGCAAGGGACTGCACTGTGAAGAAAACCCAATTTTCGATGCTGAAACTGAGCGCCGCTCCCATTGTCTTGGGCGCCGCTCTGCTTTCGGCTCCCGCCTATGCGCAAGGGGCTCCGGCCGATGACGAAGCGTCGAACGATGACGCTATTATCGTCGTGACCGGCTCGATTCTGCGCCGGACCAACACCGAAACCGCCTCGCCGGTTACCGTGCTCAGCGCGCAGACGCTCGAAGAACGCGGTCTCAACACCGTTTCGGAAGCGGTGCAGCGCCTGTCGGCCAACGGCGCCGGCACGATCACTCAGGGCTGGAACACCGGCTTCAACTTCGCCAGCGGCGCGAACGCCCCGGCGCTTCGCGGCCTGACCGTCCAGTCGACGCTTTCGATCTCCGACGGCCTGCGCATGGCGCCCTATCCGCTCGCGGATGACGGCCAGCGTAACTTCGTCGACCTCAACACCATCCCCGACGCTGTCGTCGAGCGCATCGAAGTGCTGCGCGACGGTGCGTCGTCGACCTATGGTGCCGATGCGATCGCGGGCGTTATCAACGTCATCACCAAGAAGGAAATCCAGGGCCTCCACCTTGGTGGCTCGCTCGGCATCTCGCAGAAGGGTGATGCCGGCGAACAGCGCATCGACGCGACCTGGGGCTATGGCGACCTCGCCAACGACGGGTTCAACTTCTACGTCAGCGGCGAATATCGTCGCCAGGACGCGCTTTATGCGCGTGATCGCGGCTATCCGTTCAACAACAAGGACTGGACTTCGATCTGCGGCGCCAGCGGCAGCTGTATGTCGAACCAGAACTGGAATGGCTTCACTCCCGAAAATGGTCTCTTTAACGGCCTGATCAGCATTCCTGGCGTTACCCTCGTCCGTCCGGTTTCGGCGACCAACCCCAACACGGGCGCTGGCCGTTTTGAATTCCTGAATCCGGCGGCCGGCTGCCGCGGATACAAGATGCACCAGAACATTGGCACCTCGGCGACGGCGCCGCTTGCGGGGGTCTGCGAGATCAACTGGCAGGGTGATCACATCATGCTGCAGCCGGAGATCGAGCGTCAGGGGCTGACCGCGCGCTTTACCGCCAATGTCGGCGATCGCGCACAGGTCTATGCAATTGCCAACTATTATAACACCAAGACGCATGCGACCTTCACTCCGCTGGGTCTGAACGGCACGCCCACGTCGCCGAACAACGGTGCGGCCGCATATAATGTGATGCTGCCCGTCTATGTCTGCGCCAACGGTGTGGGGACGCTGTCGGGCCAGAACACGGGCTGTACGGCGGCCAATGGCACGTTGAACCCGTATAACCCTTATGCTGCGTCGGGACAGACGGCACAGGCGTTCGTGCGTTCGACGCGTGACCGTACGGTCGATACGAGCTCGCGCTCGCTGCGCGGTGTTCTCGGCATCGAAGGTAGCTTCGGCGACGATTGGCGCTATTCGGCCAACTTTACTGCCTCCGAAGTTCGTCTGAAGCGCACCCAGGCAAATTACTTCATTCCGCAGCGCATCATGGACGTTGTCGCACGCGGCACGCTCAATCTGAACGACCTTGAAGCCAATTCGCAGGAAATCTGGGATTATATTGCTCCGGTCAACACGACCACCTCGGTGTCGGAGCTGTGGCAGTTCCAGGCGACGTTGGCCAAGGATCTGTTCCAGCTTCCGGGCGGTCCGCTCCAGGCGGCGGTCGGTGTGTCGTACCGCGACGAATCGATCGACGCGCCGAGCGCCAACCCCGGCACGCTGGGCAACCAGTATGATCGCTATTACAGCATCAATGCCGTCGGTACGGCGGGTAGCCGCGATGTGAAATCGGCGTTCTTCGAACTGAGCGCGCCAGTCATCGAGCAGATCGAGCTGACCGCTTCGGGTCGTTACGACGATTATTCGACGGGTCAGTCGAACTTCTCGCCGAAGCTTGGCGTCAAGTTCACGCCGATCCCGCAGGTTGCGGTTCGCGGTACCTTCTCGAAGGGCTTCCGTATCCCGAGCTTCAACGAATCCTTCGGTCTTCCGACCACCGGCTTCGTGACGCGTACGGTCAACTGCACCACCTTTGCGGCGTTCTGCGCAGCGCACGGCAACAACGCCTACGCGACGCAGAGTTATTCGCTGGGTCTGACGCAGGTCGGCAATCCGGACCTCGATCCTGAAAAGTCGACGGCTTTCACCGCCGGCATTATCGTCGAGCCCATCCGCAATGTCAGCCTGACGGTCGATTTCTGGCACATCAAGGTCAACGACCTCATCACCGGCGTGACCTCGACGGCAGCGGCTGAAGCGGCCTATTATTCGAACAACGGCGTCGTGAACATCCCGGGCATAACCGTGCTTCCGGGCCAGCCGGACCCCGCATTCCCGAATGCGCTTCCGCTGCTCGGCTTCATCCAGTCGTCGTACACCAACCAGGACTCGCAGGTCGTCAGCGGCCTCGACTTCGGTGCCAACCTCAGCCTGCCGATCGGCAGCAACCTGACGTGGCGCAGCAACTTCGACGCGTCGTACATGATCAAATATGAACTGACGACCGACGCTGGTGACAAGCTGCGCTATGATGGCACGCTCAGCCCCTGCAACATCACGTCCTGCTCGGGTTCGCCCAAGTGGCGCGCGTCGTGGCAGAACACGCTGGCTTTCGGCGACACCACGCTCAGCCTGACGGCCTATTACACCAAGGGCTATGACACGGCGTCGATCGACTTCGGCGGCATCAAGGGCGATTGCCAGTTCAACGCTGACAATGGCGTCTCGACGCACAGCTATGTCGATGGCAGCCCGGTCAACTGCAAGACCAAGGATATCTGGAACGTCGACTTCACGGCGAGCCAGAAGATCGGTGACAAGTTCACCATCTATGCAAACGTCCTGAACGTATTCGGCATCAAGCCGCCGTTCGATCCCGACGCTGCCTATGGCATCTTCGGCTTCAACCCGGCGTGGGCCGGCCCGAACATCATGGGTCGTTACTTCCGCCTTGGTGCGAAAGTCAGCTTCTAAGACTGGCCAATATGGAATAGATGGGCGGCCCCTCGCGGGCCGCCCATTTTTTTTGGGAAGGCTGGCCGACACAGTCAGGCTGGTTATTGAAAAGAAAGGAAGTTATTGCATGATCAGAATTCTCTCCCTTGCTGCGGCCCTCGCCGCTGCACCGACGGCAGTTCATGCAAAGGCCGAAGCGCCGCAAGGTGAAAAGCCCGCCGCCGAAAAGAAAATCTGCAAGCGGGAAACCGCAACCGGTTCGATCATGGCGCGCGTGACTTGCCGTACCAAGGCCGAATGGGAAGCCATCACGGCGCAAAGCCAGGCCGACCGTGATCTTGCCAACGACGCCGCCCGTTCGCGGTCGCTCGTCGGGCAGTCGCGCTAATCGATCCGGACTGCAACGCCGTACCGGGGCGGCGTTGCCATTCCTTCACCCCGCCGCCAGCGCCAGCGCGCCGTCGCCCTCGTCGACCTTGATCGTCGACCCGTCCTTCACCTCACCCTTCAAAATCAGGTCGGCGAGCGGGTCCTGCAGATATTTCTGCACCGCGCGCTTGAGCGGCCGGGCGCCATAGACGGGGTCGTAGCCGACGCGGCCGAGCCACGCGCGCGCGGCATCGCTGAGGTCGAGCGTGATCTTGCGGTCGGCGAGCAGCTTCTGCACGCGCGCGACCTGAATATCGACGATCCCCGCCATATGCTGCTGCGCGAGGCGGTTGAAGAGCACGATCTCGTCGAGCCGGTTCAGGAATTCGGGGCGGAAATGGCCGCGGACGATCTCCATCACCGCGGGCTCGGCCTGCTCGACCGGCGCGTCGTCGGGGAGCGCGGCGATCGCCTGGCTGCCGAGGTTCGAGGTCAGGATGATCAGCGTGTTGGTGAAATCGACCGTACGCCCCTGCCCGTCGGTCAGCCGCCCGTCGTCGAGCACCTGGAGCAGGATGTTGAACACGTCGCCGTGTGCCTTTTCGACCTCGTCGAAGAGCACCACCTGATAGGGGCGTCGCCGCACCGCTTCGGTGAGCACGCCGCCCTCCTCATAGCCGACATAGCCCGGCGGCGCGCCGACCAGCCGCGCGACGCTGTGCTTTTCCATGAACTCGGACATGTCGATGCGCACCATCGCATGATCGTCGTCGAACAGGAATCGCGCGAGCGCCTTGGTGAGCTCGGTCTTGCCGACCCCCGTGGGGCCAAGGAAGAGGAAGCTGCCGAGCGGGCGGTTCGGGTCCTGCAGCCCGGCGCGCGCGCGGCGCACCGCGGTCGACACGGCGCGCACCGCCTCGTCCTGCCCGATCACGCGCTGGGCGAGCGTTCCTTCCATGGCGAGCAGCTTTTCGCGCTCGCCCTCCATCATCCGGTCGACGGGGATGCCGGTCCAGCGGCTGACCACCGCGGCGATGTCGTCGGCGGTCACTTCTTCGCGCAGCATCGCGTTGCCCGCGACCGCCTCGGCGTCGGCGAGCTGCTTTTCGAGCGCGGGGATGGTGCCGTAGCTGAGCTCGCCCGCGCGTCCGAGATCGCCGGCGCGCTGCGCCTGTTCGAGCGCGCCGCGCGCGGCGTCGAGCTGCTCCTTGATCTTCGCCTCGGCGTGGATCTTGTCCTTTTCGGCCTGCCATTTTTGCGTGAGTTCGGCCGACTGCTGTTCGAGATTGGCGAGTTCGGCGCGCAGCGCGGCGAGGCGATCCTTCGATGCCGCGTCGCTTTCCTTGCCGAGCGCCGATTCCTCGATCTTCATCTGGATGATCCGCCGGTCGAGGCTTTCGATCTCGTCGGGCTTCGATTCGACTTCCATGCGGATACGGCTTGCGGCCTCGTCCATCAGGTCGATCGCCTTGTCGGGCAGGAAGCGGTCGGAAATATAGCGGTTCGACAGCGTCGCCGCGGCGACGATCGCGCCGTCGGTGATCCGCACGCCGTGGTGCAGTTCATATTTTTCCTTGAGCCCGCGCAGGATCGAGATCGAATCCTCGACGGTCGGCTCGCCGACGAACACCGGCTGAAAACGCCGCTGGAGTGCCGGGTCCTTTTCGACATGCTTGCGATATTCGTCGAGCGTCGTCGCACCGATGCAGTGGAGCTCGCCGCGCGCCAGGGCCGGCTTCAAAAGGTTCGACGCGTCCATCGCGCCTTCGGACTTCCCCGCGCCGACGAGCGTGTGCATCTCGTCGATAAACAGGATGATCTCGCCCTCCGCCGACTTCACTTCGTCGAGCACGCTTTTCAGCCGCTCCTCGAACTCGCCGCGATATTTGGCGCCGGCGATCAGCGACCCCATGTCGAGCGACAGCAGGCGGCGATCCTTCAAGCTGTCGGGGACGTCGCCATTGGCGATGCGCAGCGCGAGCCCTTCGGCGATCGCGGTCTTGCCGACGCCGGGCTCGCCGATGAGCACGGGGTTGTTCTTGGTGCGCCGTGCGAGGATCTGGACGGTGCGGCGGATTTCCTCGTCGCGGCCGATCACGGGGTCGAGCTTGCCCTCGCGCGCGACGTCGGTGAGGTCGCGGGCATATTTCTTGAGCGCTTCATAGCTGTCCTCGGCGCCCGCGGTGTCGGCGGTGCGCCCGCCGCGCAGCGCGTTGATCGCTTCGTTCAGGGCCTCGGCGCGTATGCCGGCATCGGCGAAGGCCTTGCCGACCGGGCTCGACGCGGCGAGCGCCATCGCGAGCAGCAGCCGCTCGACCGTGACATAGCCGTCGCCCGCCTTGGTCGCGACCTGTTCGGCCTGGTCGAGCAGCCGCACCGCATCATTGTCGAGCCCCGGCGTCGCCTGCGCGCCCGATCCCGATACGGCGGGCACTTTCGCCAGCAGCGCGTCGATGCCCGCCACCGCGCGCGCCGCGTCACCGCCGGCGCGCTGGATCAGGCCGGCGGCCATGCCTTCCTTGTCCTCGAGCAGCGCTTTCGCAATATGTTCGGGGCTGATCCGCTGGTGGTTCATGCGGATCGCGATCGTCTGCGCGGCCTGCAGGAATCCCTTGGCGCGGTCGGTGAATTTCTCGAGGTTCATGCGGTCTAAGCCCCTTTCGTCCCTCGCAAGATAGTGTTGCCATTTTACAACACAAGAGGGGCTGGCGCGCCTCGTCGCGTGCGGCAATCGGGCGGGCCGTTGTCGCCGTCCGACGGGTCGCCCGCGGGCCGCCCTTGCTGCCGCAACCGCGCTTCCCTTTCGGCGGCACAGGCTCTAGAGGCTTGGCAATATGGCCGAAGACACTTTGTCCCATTTTCGCATGCGCATCCGCCGCGACACGAGCGCCGTCGCCGACTGGCTGCGCGAGATGTGGACGCGGCGCTGGTTCCGCTGGCTCGGCTATCTGGCGCTCGCCGGGCTCGCGGGGCTGCTGCTGATCTGGGCGGTTTTCGCGCGCGACCTGCCGTCGGTCGACCAGTTGCGCGACTATGAGCCGCCGCTGCCGACGATGGTGCGCGATGCCGAGGGCAAGCCCGTCCACAGCTATGCGCGCGAGCGGCGCGTCCAGCTTGCGTACAGCGAATATCCGCCGCTGCTCGTCCGCGCCTTCCTCGCTGCCGAGGACAAGACCTTTTTCGAGCATGGCGGGATCGATTATCCGGGCATTGCGTCCGCGATCGTCACCAATTTGACCAACAGCGGACGTCCGGTCGGCGCATCGACGATCACGCAGCAGGTCGCGAAGAACCTGCTGTTGACCAACGAGCTCAGCTATCGCCGCAAGATCCGCGAGGCGATCCTTGCGATGCGGATCGAGGATGCGCTGACCAAGGAGCAGATTCTCGAGCTCTACCTCAACGAAATCCCGCTCGGACGCCGTGCCTTCGGCGTCCAGGCGGCGGCGCGCGCCTATTTCGACAAGGATGTCGACGAGCTCGACCTTCACGAAATGGCGTTCCTCGCGATCCTGCCCAAAGCGCCCGAGCGCTACGGTCGCGCGCGGTTCGAAGACGATGCGGTCGCGCGGCGCAATTTCGTGCTCGGATCGATGGAGAATAATGGCTGGATTACCGCCGCGCAGCGCGACGCCGCGCGCGCGATGCCGCTCGGCCTCAGCGAGAGCGGCAACCGCGCGGTCGCGCAGGTCGGCGGCTATTATATGGAAGAGGTGCGGCGCCAGCTGATCGCCGAGTTCGGCGAAACCGCCGAGGACGGCCCGCTCAGCGTCTATGCCGGCGGGCTGTGGGTGCGCACGCCCTATGATACCAAGATGCAGGACGCGACGACGCGCGCGCTGCGCCGCGGGCTCATCCGTTATGACGCGGGCAAGGGCTGGTCGGGGCCGATCGCGACGATCGAGGCCGACGACCAATGGGCGAGCCGCCTTGCTTCGAGCTTTATCGGCATCGACTATGACGGGTGGCGGATCGCCGCGGTAGTCTCCAAATCGGCGGGCGAGGCGCGCATCGGCTTTTCGAACGGTGAGACGGGGCGCCTCCCCGCGAGCGCCGCGTCGATGCGCTATCGCAAGACCGGCGGGAGCGCGTTCGACGCGCTGCGCCCCGGCGACCTGATCGCCGTGAAGGCGACCGGCGGCGGCAGCTATGCACTCAAGAATATTCCCGAGGTGTCGGGCGGCATGGTGGTCGAAAGCCCGCATTCGGGCCGCATCTATGCGATGCAGGGCGGGTTCGACGTGCGCTTGTCGCCGTTCAACCGCGCGACGCAGGCCGAGCGCCAGCCCGGCTCGACGATCAAGCCCTTTGTTTACGCCGCCGCGCTCGACAACGGCATGACCCCCGCGACGATGATCGTCGACGGCAGCTTCTGTGTCTATCAGGGCGCGCGCTTCGGCAACAAATGCTTCCGCAACTTCGGCGGTGCGGGCGGCAGCGGCGAACATACGATGCGCTGGGGCCTCGAACAGTCGCGCAACCTGATGACGGTGCGCGCGGCGAGCCAGATCGGCATGGAGCCGGTCGTCGAAACGATCAGGACGATGGGGATCGGCGAGCATGAACCCTATTTGTCGACCGCGCTCGGCGCCGGATCGACGACGGTCGAAAAAATCACCAACGCCTATGCGATGCTCGCGAACCACGGCCGCGAACTCAAGCCGCGGGTGATCGACTATGCGCAGGACCGGCGCGGCAAGGTGATCTTCCCGCGCAACTGGCGCGCGTGCGACGGCTGCAACATGAAGGATTGGGACGGCAAGCCGATGCCGCGCTTTGCGCCGTCGGGCGAGCAGCTGATGGACCCGATGACCGCCTACCAGGTCGTTCACATGCTCGAGGGCGTCGTCCAGCGCGGAACCGCAGTGCGGCTGCGCGACCTCGGCATCCCGCTCTTCGGCAAGACGGGGACAACCTCGGGGCCCAACGACGTCTGGTTCGTCGGCGGCACGCCCGACGTGATCGCCGGCGTCTATATCGGTTTCGACCAGCCGCGCAGCATGGGCGGCTATGCGCAGGGCGGCAGCCTCGCCGCGCCGATCTTCAAGGACTTCGCGCTCGTGGCGCTCGCCGACCGCCAGCCGATTCCCTTCGCTGCGCCCAAGGGCGTGCGCATGGTGCGGATCGATCGCCGGTCGGGACGCCGCGTCTATGGCAGCTGGCCGACGTCGGACCCCAAGGCGTCGATTATCTGGGAGGCGTTCAAGCCCGAAAGCGAACCGCGCCGCACGATTCGCGAAGAGGAGATCAAGCCCGCGCGTCCCGCTCCCCGCCAGGATGCGCCGGTGCGGCAGGATTCGGGCCGCCGGACCGACAGCGAGTTTCTCGAGGATCGCGGCGGGATCATCTGACCCCCCGCCGCCACCTTTCCCTGAAGCGCGCGAGCGCCTAAGGGCATGACGGATATTTTTCAGGAGCATCAGACATGCGCGCCGAAGCGCAGGATCATTTGGACAAGATTGGCGCGGCGCTCGCGCTGCTGCGGCGATTCCTCGATTGGGATCGCGCGGTGCGACGGCTCGACGAGCTCAACGCCAAGGTCGAGGACCCGACGCTGTGGGACAATCCCAAGGCGGCGCAGGAGGTGATGCGCGAACGCCGCCGCCTCGACGAGGCGATCACCGCGACCCGCGCGATCGAACAGGAAGCGGCCGACACCGCCGAGCTCATCGAGCTGGCCGAGATGGAGGGCGACGAGGCGCTCGTCGACGATGCGGTGGCAAGCCTTGCCGCGCTCGCCGCGCGCGCCGAGGAGGACAAGGTCAAGGCGCTGCTCGCGGGCGAGGCCGACGGCAACGACTGCTATGTCGAGGTTCACGCGGGCGCGGGCGGCACCGAAAGCCAGGACTGGGCCGAGATGCTCCAGCGCATGTATATGCGCTGGGCCGAAAAGCGCGGGATGAAGGTCGAACTCGTCGAATATCAGGCGGGCGAACAGGCGGGCATCAAATCGGCGACGATGCTCGTGAAGGGCGAAAACGCCTATGGCTATGCCAAGACCGAAAGCGGCGTCCATCGGCTCGTCCGCATCTCGCCCTATGACAGTTCGGCGCGGCGCCACACGAGCTTTTCGAGCGTCTGGGTCTATCCGGTCATCGACGACGACATCAATATCGAGGTCAACGAAAGCGACCTCAAGATCGATACCTATCGCGCCTCGGGCGCGGGCGGGCAGCACGTCAACACGACCGACTCGGCCGTCCGCATCACGCACATCCCGACGGGCATCGTCGTCGCGAGCCAGAACGACCGCTCGCAGCACAAGAACCGCGCGACCGCGATGGGGATGCTCAAGGCGCGGCTCTACGAAGCCGAGCTGCAAAAGCGCGAGGCCGAGGCATCGGGCGAATATCAGGCGAAGACCGAGATCGGCTGGGGCCACCAGATCCGCTCCTACGTCCTCCAGCCCTATCAGCTGGTGAAGGATTTGCGCACCGGCGTCACATCGACCGCGCCCGGCGACGTGCTCGATGGCGCGCTCGACCCGTTCATGGCGGCGGCGCTGTCGCAGAAGGTGACGGGCGAGAAGGTCGAGGTGGAGGACATCGACTGATGCGCCGCGCGGTCCTGATCGCCGCGCTCGTCGCGCTGCCGCTGCTCGGCGGGTGCGATAGCCTGTGGGAGGATGGCGGCGACCGTATCGACACCGCGCGCGATTTCCCGCCCGCCGACCGGCCCGTTGCGCCGATCACCTCGACAAAATGGTCGACCGAGGAAGCGCGCGACCGCGTCAACGAGGCCGAGGATGTGATGGACTCGGCCGATGTCCGCCCCGGCATGACCGTCGCGGACATCGGCGCGGGCGACGGCTATTATACCGTGCGCCTCGCGCCGCGCGTCGGCGCCAGCGGACGCGTGCTCGCGCAGGACATCATCCCCGAGGTCATCGACCGCCTCGCCGATCGCGTGACGCGCGAACGGCTCGACAATGTGTCGCTCAAGCTTGGCGCGGTCGACGATCCGCGGCTGCCGTCGAACAGCTTCGACCGCGTGTTCATGGTCCATATGTACCACGAGATCGAGGAACCCTATGCCTTCCTCTGGCGGCTGCGTCCCGCGCTGCGCGCCGGCGGGCAGGTGATCGTCGTCGACGGCGACCGTCCGATCGCCGAGCACGGCACCCCGTTCCGCCTGCTCGTCTGCGAGTTCGAGGCGGTGGGCTACAAGCTCGTCTCCTATGACGACAAGCAGCATGCGGGCGGCTATCTCGCGCGCTTCGTCCCCGATGGCCAAAGGCCCGAACCGGACGACATCAAGGTGTGCAAGAACCCCTGATCCATTGATCCTCCCTGACGCGAAGCGATGGGAGGGGGTCCGCCCGCGAAGCGGTAGTGGAGGGGCCGCGACGCGGCGCCATTAAGCCCCTCCGTCAGCGCTGCGCGCTGCCGCCTCCCCCTGCCTTCGGCACGGAGAGGAGCGACTTTCAATAGACGATCAGCCGTTCGTCCGGCGTGATACCCGCAAACAGGCTCACCAGCCCCCCCGCCTTCACCTGCGGCGGAAGGTCGGGCGCCGTCAGTCCCGCGAGCGCCATCCCCGACTGGCAGGCGACGAGTTCGACCTCCATTGCCGCCGCCTCATCGAGCATCGCGGCAAGGTCGAGCTGCCCCGCGGCGCGGCGCGCGGCGTCGCCGTCGAACGCCAGCGGCGCGCGCAGCAGCGCCACCGCCTCGCCCTGCGCGAAAATCCGCGCCCGCCGCCCGAGCGCCGCCCACGCCATCGCAGCCTCAAGCGCGGCATAGAGCCGTGCGCTGTCGGCGCTTGCGACGATGATCGTTAGCCGTTGCATGCGGGGCACCCGGGGTCTTTCGCGACGGCAATTTCGCGCCAGCGCCGTTCGAGCATGTCGACAATCGCCAGACGGCCGGTGAGCGCGCGGCCCCAGCCGGTCAGCGCGCGCACCGCTTCCAGCGCCGCCATCGTGCCGACCATCCCGGCGAGCGCGCCCATCACCCCCGCCTCGGCGCAATTGATGCCGGGGCGGTCGGGGTCGTCGCCGACGAGACAGGCATAGCAGGGGCTGTCGCCGCGCCAGCCTTCGTAGAGCGCCACCTGCCCCTCGAACGCCCCGATCGCCGCCGAGAGCAGCGGAATCCGCCGCGCGACGGCGGTGCGGTTGACCGCAAGCCGGGTCGCGAAATTGTCGCAGCCGTCGAGGATCAGGCTCGCCCCGGCGAGCAAGGTCGCGGCATTGTCGGGGCCCAGCCGCTCGGCCATCGAAACGGCCTCGACATGCGGGTTGATCCGCCGGGCCGCGTCGGCGGCAACGATTGCCTTCGATTGGCCGATATCGGCGTCGGTGAACAGCGGCTGGCGCTGCAGGTTGGACAGTTCGACCACGTCATCGTCGATGATCGTCAGCCTGCCGACCCCCGCAGCGGCGAGATAGGTGATCGCCGGGCAGCCGATCCCGCCCGCGCCGATGACGGCGACGTGCGCCGCTTTCAGCTTCGCCTGCCCCGCTCCGCCGAACTGCGGCAGGATGATCTGGCGGGCATAGCGGTCGAGTTCGGCGTCGGAGAGCAAGGTCAGTCGTTCTGGCGGCGCGTCTTGATCGCCGACAGCGAGCCGACATTGTCGGGGATATTATCGTCCTCTGCCTCTTCCTCGGCGCTGCCGCTCGCAACACCGGTCGATCCGAAGCCGCCCGCACCGCGCACGGTCTCGTCAAGACTCTCTACTTCGGCGAAGCTGGCGCGCTGGACCGGGGCGGGAACGATCTGCGCGATCCGGTCGCCGCGCTTGATCTCGAAATTGTCGTCGGACAGGTTGGCGAGGATCACCTTCACCTCGCCGCGATAGTCGCTGTCGATCGTTCCCGGCGTGTTGAGGCAGGTGATGCCATGCTTGAGCGCGAGCCCCGATCGCGGGCGCACCTGCACCTCATAACCCGGCGGAATCGCCATCGCAAAGCCGGTCGCGACCGCGTGACGCGCGCCGGGGCGCAGCGTCAGCGTCTCGGCGGCGACGACGTCCATCCCCGCCGCGCCGTCGCTTGCATAAGCGGGCAGGGGCAGGCCGCCGCCGTTGGGCAGGCGCTGGATGGCGATTTCAATCGGCTTCAATGGGTGCGCGGGTTTCGAGGGCATCGGCGATCTTTTCCATCAATTTGCGGGCGACGGCCGGCTTGGGCAGCCGGTCCCAGCTTTCTACGCCCGCGTTGCTAACAATATGTACGCGGTTCGTCTCGCCCCCCATCGGGTCGGCGGCGACGTCGTTCGCGACAATCCAGTCGCATCCCTTGCGCGCAAGCTTGGCCTCGGCGTGCGCGACGACATCGTTGGTCTCGGCGGCAAAGCCGATCAGCAGCGGCGGGCGGCGGTCGCTTTTCGCGACGCTCGCCAATATGTCGGGGTTCTCGGCAAGCGCGAGCGGGGGGACCTCGCCGCTGCCGTCCTTCTTGATCTTTTGCGCGCGCGTGTCGGCGGCGCGCCAGTCGGCGACCGCGGCGACCATGATTGCCGCATCGACCGGCAGCCCCGCGGCGACCTCCCTTTCCATTTCGACCGCGGTCTCGACATCGACGCGGATCACGCCCGCGGGGGTCGGCAGCGCAACGGGGCCGGCGATCAGCAGCACTTCGGCGCCCGCTTCGGCGGCGGCGGCGGCGATGGCAAAGCCCTGCTTGCCGCTCGACCGGTTGGCGATGTAGCGCACCGGGTCGATCGGCTCGTGCGTCGGCCCCGCGGTGACGAGGATGCGGCGGCCGTGGAGCGGGCGGTGGTTCGCGGGCGCGAAATCGGGCTGGCCGGTGAGCGGCGATGGCGCGGGCGCGCTCGCTAGCGCCGCCTTGATCGCGGCAAAGATCGCCTCGGGCTCGGGCAGGCGGCCGGGGCCATATTCGCCGCACGCCATCTCGCCCTCGTCGGGCTCCATCACGCTGACGCCGTCGCCTCGCAAGGTGGCGACGTTGCGCTGCGTCGCGGGGTGCAGCCACATGCGGACGTTCATCGCGGGCGCGGCCAGCACCGGCTTGTCGGTCGCGAGGAGCAGCGTCGTTGCAAGATCGTCGGCGATTCCCGCCGCCATCTTGGCCATCAGATCGGCGGTCGCGGGCGCAACGACGACCAGGTCGGCCTCGCGGCTGAGCTGGATATGCCCCATCTCGACCTCGTCCTTCAGGTCGAAGAGGCTGGTATAGACCTTGTTCTCGCTGAGCGCAGCGAGCGTCAACGGCGTCACAAACTGCTCGCCCGCGCGCGTGAGCACGCAGCGCACGACGTGCCCCGATTTGCGAAGCAAGCGGACAAGCTCGATGCTCTTATAGGCCGCGATGCCGCCACCGATGATCAGCAATATACGCGGGGCGGGCATCGGTCGGGGTCTCCTTTCGCCCTAGTTATGCGTCCGCGCCCCCCAGTTCAAGCGAGGTGGCGTTTCGGTCAGGCGGCGGTCCGCGCGACCAGCCGGGGCGGCGCCAGCGCGCGCCACAGGGCGACGACGGCCGCTGGCGCAAAGACCAGCCCCGCGAACAGCGTCGGAACGACCAGCATCCCCCAATAATCATTGTCGACGCGGGCAAAGACCATGAAGGCCGTCGCATAGCCAAGATGGAACAACAGGCCGAAGGTGCCGAGGCGGCCGCGCCACGCGAGCCAGCCGAGAAGCGCGAGCGGGACAAGCAGCGCCGTCAGCCAATAGGGCGCGATGAATCGCAGGATCGAAGTCTTGTGAACAAAGGACAGATAATTGTTCCAACCGCCGAGCGCGAGCCATCCACCCCCGGCGCAGTCCGATGCCCGCGCGACTTCGGCAACGGCGCTTGCGTGGAGCGCCAGCCCGGCGAAAAATGCGACGCCGATTGCACTCCAGCCCAGCGCGGCGCGCCAGTTGCGATCGATCAGCGCAAACAGGCCGAACAGAGCCGCGACAGGCAGTATCGTTTCCCGAATCGCGAGCGCGGCTGCGACTATCGCCATCGCGCCCCACGGACGCTCTGGCCGGTGAATGGCGAGCGCAAGCGCGACCAGCACGCCGGCGATCACTTCGTGCATCAGCACCCATTGGCCCGACATCACCTGGCCCAGATTGACGGCGATCAGCAGGACGGCAAATCGGCCATATGGCGGAAGCGCGGGGTCGCTCGTCAGGCGGCGACGCCATGCCCAGAGCGTCGCGAGTGCGAGAAGGCTCGCGAGCGCAATGCCGGCGGGCAGACCGATTGCCGCCAGTATCGTCGCGAGGGTTGGCAGCCGCATCACCGCAAAGGGACGGAGCGGATAGCCGTTGGCGCGATGCTCCGCAGCGGCGGCCTCATAATAGGGGGTGCCGGTTTCCATGCGCCGCACGATTTTCACATAAAGCGCGTGGTCGCCGATCATCCCTTCGGCCCGGGCGATTCGCGGCGCGTCGAGATTGGGGTTGACCGTCTTGTGCCCGCCCGCGACGCCCAGCAGCATCAGTGCGGCGAGGATCGCGAGCAGCAGGGCGGCGACCGGGCGCGGCGCGGTCGACAGCCGGTTCCACTGTTTTGCCGGGGCGAGGGGGAGGTCTATTTGCGCCATGTCAGCGCCGCCGACATGGCGAAATTCCAGATCGCGCCGACGAGGACGCCCGCAACGCCGGCGACCCACCAGCGCTCCTGCTGCCCGGCGACCCACGTGCCGATGCCGATGTTGGCGAGCGCACCGATCGCGGAAATTGCATAGAAGCTCGCCAAACCCGCGACGATAGCGCGTCCTCTCAGCTTGCGGTCGGCATAGGTGAAGCTGTTGTTGAGGAAGAAGTTGAAGGCGATGGCGGTCATCACAGCAGCAGTCTGCGCGGCGACGAAGCCGCTTCCCGCGCCGAGCACGCTGCGCAGCACCGCCAGGTGGACGAAGACGCCGAGTCCGCCGACCATCAGGAACTTGATCAGCCGGACGGGGACGAAACGTCCGATCGTCTTGTCGGCGATCAGTTCGGCATAGTCGGCGATCGCCCGCGCACCGAGCTTGCTTTCGCCTGCCTCGCGCGTGCGAAACCGATAGGGGATTTCGGCCACCTTCATCGGCTCGGGGCTCGACGCCAGAAGGTCGAGCAAGATCTTGAAGCCGATGGCGGACAGCCGGGGCAATGCCCGCTCGAACGCCTCGCGGCGTATCGCGAAAAAGCCGCTCATCGGGTCGCTGACATGGGTGCCGAGCGCGAGCTGCCCGGCGCGCGTCGCGAAACGGCTCATCCGTGCCCGCCCTTCGTCCCAGTCGCCGATGCCGCCTCCCGCCATATAGCGCGTGCCGACGGCGATATCGGCGTCGCCCCCCTCGATCGCTGCGATCAGATTGGGCAGCGCTTCCTCGCTGTGCTGCAGATCGCCGTCCATCACCGCGATGATCGGCGCTGCGGTCGCGAGCATGCCTTCGACCACCGCCGACGACAGGCCGCGCCGTCCGACGCGCTGGACGATGCGGACGTGCCGCGACGTGCGGCCGATGCGGCGTACGAGATCGCTCGTGCCGTCGGCCGAATCGTCATCGACGAAGATCACTTCCCAGCCGCGCCCCGCGAGGACGAGCGACAGTCTTTCGATCAACCGCTCGACATTCGCGGCCTCGTTGAGCGTCGGCACCACGACCGCCACTTCGAGCGGCAGGCTGGACGTATCGAGAATCGCGGGGGAGGCGAGGGTGTCGTGGCGCATATTGCCTCGGTCTGCCCGGACAAAGGCGTCCGGTTCGGTCGAGAGCAATGGCTAGAGAAACAAGGTAAATGTTCGGTAACTATGGCCGCGGCAGCGCAGCTTCAACCGAGCCAGTGCAGCAATCCCGCGCCCGCTATGGCGCCCGCCACCGCCGCCAGCGCATAGCTCCACCAGACGCGCCGCTCGCCGCTTTCCCACATCAGCGGGATTTCGGGGAGCGGCGGGCTCGGCGGCGCGGCGCCCTTGCGCGGCAATTGCTCGTCGAGGCGACGGATGATGTCGGGGATCAGCGCGAGCGTCCCCGCCTGCTCGCGGAGGCCGTCGGCGAGCGCGGCTTCGGGGCCAAGCTCGTCGCGGATCCAGTTCTTCACGAACGGGCCCGACACGTCCCACATGTTGATCTGGGGGTTGAGCATCGTCGCGACGCCCTCGACCATCACCATCGTCTTTTGCAGCAGCAGCAGGTGCGGCTGCGTCTGCATGTCGAAATCGCGCGTGATCGCGAACAGCCCGTCGAGCATCTGGCCGACGCTGAGCTCGCTCACCGGCTTGCCGCGCATTGGCTCGCCGACCGCGCGCAGCGCCGTCGCGAACTCCTCGACGCTGTGATAATCGGGCACATATTGCGCCTCGAAATGGATTTCGGCGACGCGGCGGTAATTGCCCGTGGTCAGGCCATAGAGGATCTCGGCGAGCCAGAAGCGCGCCTTGCGGTTGATCCGCCCCATGATGCCGAAATCGACCGCGGCGATCGTCCCGTCGGCCTTCACGAACAGATTGCCCTGGTGCATGTCCGCGTGGAAAAAGCCCTCGGCGATCGCCTGGCGCAAAAAGGCGTGGACGAGGTTCGAGGCAAGCGCTTCCATGTCGTGCCCCGCCGCGACCAGCTTGTCGCGGTGCGAAATCTTGACCCCGTCGATCCAGCTTTGCGTCATCACGCGGCTTGCGGTGCGGTCCCAGTCGATCGCGGGGACTTCATAGGTCGGCTCGGCCGCCATCGCGTCGGCAAGCTCCGACGCCGACGCCGCCTCGCGCCGAAGATCAAGCTCGCGCAGCGTCCAGCGCCGGAAGTTGGCGATCACCTGCCGCGGGCGCAGCCGCGCCGCTTCGCCGCCAAACGCCTCGAGATGCGCGGCCGCCCATTCATAGGTTTCGATGTCGCGCGCGAACTGCTTGTCGATGCCGGGACGGCGCACCTTGACCGCGACCTTGCGCCCGTCGGTCGTCACCGCGCGGTGAACCTGCGCGATCGACGCCGACCCGACCGGCTCGGGGTCGAATTCGGCATAGAGGTGTTCGAGCGGCGCCTCGAACGTCTGCTCGATCTCGGCGCGGATACGCTCGAAGGCGACGGGGGGCAGCGCGTCCTGCAAGGTGAGCAGGTTGCGCACCGCCTCTTCGCCGACAAGGTCGGGCCGCGTCGCGAGCGTCTGGCCGAGTTTCACCGCGGCGGGGCCGATCGCCTGAAAGGCGGCGGCATAGTCCGGATATTTGGGCTGGATCGTGCCGAACCGCGCGAGGCGGCACAGCCGCTTGACCCCCATCGGCGTTGCCGGCGCGCTCTCGATCCCGCGCAGCGCGCCGTGGCGTGCGAGGATGCGGCCCCATTTCAGCAGCCGGAAAATATGGGTGACGGGGCGGGTCATATCTGAAAGCCCCTCCCCTTCAGGTGTGTCAGGTCGTTCACGCCTTCCACCCGCTGTGGATCGCGACCAGCCCGCCCATGATCGGTTCGGCCTTCACCGCGGTAAAGCCCGCGTCGCGGATCATCTGCGCGAACTGGGGCATCGGCGGAAAGCGGCGGATCGATTCGATCAGATAGCGATAGCTGTCCTCGTCCTGTGCAATGAGCTTGCCGAGCCTGGGGACGACATGATGCGAATAGGCGTCATAAACCTGCGCAAATCCGGGCCATTCGTTGGTCGAAAACTCGAGGCAGAAAAAGCGGCCGCCAAAGCGGAGCACGCGGTGCGCCTCGGCCAGCGCGGCGGGGATGTCGGTGACGTTTCGGATGCCGAAGGCGATCGTATAGGCGTCGAAAAAGCGGTCGGGAAAGCTCAGCCGCTCGGCATTCTGCTCGCTCCAGACGAGGCTGTCGATGCCGCGCTGCGCCGCGCGGTCCATGCCGACGGCGAGCATGTCGGGGTTGATGTCGGCGACGGTGATGCTTGCGCCCGATGGCTCCATGCGAAAGGCGATGTCGCCGGTGCCGCCCGCCATGTCGAGGATCGCCTCGCCCTCACGCGGCTTGACGCGCCGGACGAAGCGGTCCTTCCACAGCCGGTGCATCCCGCCCGACATCGCGTCGTTCATGATGTCATACTTGCGCGCGACGCGGCTGAACACCTCGCCGACCATTGCGGTCTTGCGGCCTGCGGGGACCTGGTCATAGCCGAAACTGACGGTATCGGGGGTGGGCATCGAGGGGCGCCTTCGGGACGATGTGCGGAAGTGGATATGCGCCTTTAGCCAAGGCTTGTGGCGCAGGCAAATGCCAGTTACCGCCGCGCAAATGCCCGAGCTTCCCGAAGTCGAAACCACCGTGCGCGGTCTCGCTCCCTTTCTGGAGGGGCAGCGGCTGGTGACGGTGACGACCTTTCGCCCCGACCTGCGGCGGCCCTTTCCCGTCGATCTGGCGCAACGGCTGACCGGCGCGGCGGTCACGCGGCTGTCGCGGCGCGCCAAATATGGCATCGTGTCGACCGATCGCGACGACCATCTGATCTTCCATCTCGGCATGTCGGGGCGCTGGCGCACCGAGGGCGGCGAGGCGGGAAAGCACGACCATCTGCTGCTCGAAACCGCGGCCGGACACCGGCTTTTCCTCCACGATCCCCGGCGCTTCGGGTCGGTCGACCTCGTCAGCGGCGACCCGCTGAGGGCCTTTCCGGCCTTCGTGACGCTCGGCCCCGAGCCGCTGTCGGACGCATTCGACGCCGGCTGTCTCGCGCGCGCGCTTGCGGGGCGAAAGGCGCCGGTGAAGGCGTTGCTGCTCGACCAGACGGTCGTCGCGGGGCTCGGCAACATCTATGTGTGCGAGGCGCTCAACATGGCGCGCATCTCGCCGCTGCGCGCCGCCGCCGACGTCCCGAAGGCAAAGATTGCCGCGCTCGTTCCCGCGATCAAGGAGGTGCTGGTGGCGGCGATTGCCGCGGGCGGATCGACGCTGCGCGACTTCCTCGGTCCCGAGGGCGACCTCGGCTATTTCGCGAAGGATTGGCGCGTCTATGGCCGCGAAGGCGCGGCGTGCCAATGCGGCGGGACGATCCGGCGGACCGTGCAGTCGGGGCGCTCGACCTTTCATTGCCCCAAATGCCAGCGCTGAAAGTGGCGGGGAAACCAAAGCTGGAAATCGGAAGGCGGCACTTTCTCCCCTCCCGCAGGCGGGAGGGGCAGCGAGACTTGCGAACCTCGTTCGTTAGTCGCAGCGGGGTGGGCAATAGCACCGCTGCTGGCCCACCCCCGGCCCCTCCCGCCTGCGGGAGGGGAACCCTGCGCTGTTCTTCGAGGCCCGCCCCGCAAAGCCTGCATTTCCCGCATGGATCGGCCGAAAACCATTGACCTTCACCCGCATGCTGGCTATGGGCCCACCCTTCGAGCAGGGTCCGGTCTTCCGGAACCGGCCGTATCCGGACATTGATTCGCCGCCCGCGCGCGATTCGGCTGCTCCGCTTTCGGCTGTGCTCCGACCGTTGAACCGATTGGATATTTGAGGAACTTATGGCCAATACGCCGCAGGCAAAGAAGCGCATCCGCCGCAACACGGCGCGCACCGTCGTGAACAAGAATCGCGTCTCGCGCATCCGCACGCTGGTCAAGAAGGTCGAAGCCGCGGTCGCCGCGGGCGACAAGGACGCTGCCGCTGCAGCGCTCAAGGCCGCACAGCCCGAAATGGCGCGCGGCGTCGCGAAGGGCGTGCTTCACAAGAACACCGTCGCGCGCAAATACTCGCGCCTGACGAAAAGCGTGAACGCGATCGCCTAAATCGCTCCGTCCCGAAAGGGCACAAAAGAACCCGCCGCGCTTCGAGCCGGCGGGTTCTTTTTTGTGACTCTACGATGGCAATTACATTGCAACGCGGTAAGTCGCGGATTTCTCGCGATTCGTTTTCTGGCAACATTACTGTCACAATAAAAATGTTTAAAAACAACAACTAAAGTGCAGTAGCGCGGGTTTCTGCGGGCCGCGACGAGTCAAGATTTTTATTTCAATATTTTTACATCAACCGGTCTTGATCGACTCGGCCCGGTCTGACTAGACAAGGGTGTCGTCGGCCTTCGCTGGCGGCCGCCACATCGACATGTTTCACGCTTTTTCGGGCGCTTTGCCCGGGACAGGACGCTTGCGCCCTGCCGAAGCGGGGATTCGGCGTGCAGCGGCCGCGCGAGGCGTCCGGGACGGGGGACGAGAGGGGGCGGCATCGCGTGAAGAGGGACGGGGATCGGCATGACTTTGACGCGCGGGATGTGGATGTGAGCAGCGATGCCGTGACACTCTGGCCCCGCGTTGCCGAAGGACTGCGCCGTGACCTTGGCGCGCGCACCTTCGACCATTGGCTGAAGCCCGTCCGCTTTGCCGACTTCTGCACCCTGTCGGGCGTGGTGACGCTCGAGACCGCCAGCCGCTTTTCGGCCAACTGGATCAACGAGCGATTCGGCGAGCGCCTCGCGCTGGCGTGGCGGCACCATCTTCCCGCCGTGCGCAGCGTTACGGTGCGCGGCGGCGCGGCGGCCGCCGAACGCGCCGCGGCGCTGACGACGCCGGAGCTTCCGGTCATCGCCGACGCGCCGACCGCACCCGTCGTGCTCGCGGGCTTCGATCGCCGGCTGACCTTCGAACGCTTCGTCGTCGCGCGCAGCAATATCCTTGCCGCCAATGCCGCGCGGCGGATGGCGATGGCCGAGGCGCCGCAGTTCAACCCGCTTTACCTCTGTTCGGGCACCGGGCAGGGCAAGACGCACCTGTTGCAGGCGATCGCGCAGGATTATGCCGCGACCTATCCGGGCGCGGCGATCATCCTGATGTCGGCCGAAAAATTCATGCTCGAATTCGTCAGCGCGATGCGCGGCGGCGACATGATGGCGTTCAAGGCGCGGCTGCGCGCCGCCGACCTGCTGCTGCTCGACGATCTGCAGTTCGTGATCGGCAAGAATTCGACGCAGGAGGAATTGCTCCACACGATCGACGACCTGATGTGCTCGGGCAAGCGCCTCGTCGTCACCGCCGACCGCCCGCCCGCGATGCTCGACGGGGTCGAGGCACGGCTGTTGTCGCGGTTGTCGGGCGGGCTCGTCGCCGATATCGAGGCGCCCGAAGACGGCCTGCGCGAACGCATCATCCGCCAGCGGCTCGCCGCGATGCCGATGATCGAGGTGCCCGACGCGGTCGTCGCGTGGCTGGTCAAGCATTTCACGCGCAATATCCGCGAACTCGAAGGCGCGCTCAACAAGCTGCTCGCCTATGCCGCGCTCACCGGAACGCCGATCGACCTGACGCTTGCCGAAGACCGGCTCGCCGAAAATGTCCGCAGCGCGCGCCCGCGCATCACGATCGACGAGATCCAGCGCGCGGTGTGCGCGCACTACCGGCTCGACAAGTCCGAAATGTCGTCGAAGCGCCGCGTCCGCGCGATCGCCCGCCCGCGGCAGGTCGCCATGTATCTGGCGAAGGAGCTGACGCCGCGCTCCTATCCCGAGATCGGACGCCGTTTTGGCGGGCGCGACCATTCGACGGTGATCCATGCCGTGCGGACGGTCGAGGCGCTGCGCGTCGCCGACAGCGAACTCGATGCCGAGATCGCCGCCATCCGGCGCAGCCTCAACAGTTGATGGGTCGCACCACAGCGAAAAGGCCCGGTGTCCTTGCGGAGACCGGGCCTTTTTGTTGGTGACGAAACCTCGTGCCTAGGGTCCTGACCCTAGCCCTTTTCGGGCGGTGCGACGGTGATCCGCACGCGCTCGCCCGAATTGCCGGGGAAGCCCGTGAACATCGCTTCGACGAGGTTCGGCACCAGCGTCTGGAGGTTGTTGTCGCGCGACTGCGCCTCGGCCTGTCCTTCGAACAGCCGCGCACCGTCGGCGGTGCGGTCGATCTGCAGCTTCAGTCCGCTCGTATAGACGGTGTAGCTGCTGACGTCGTTATAGCCCCAGCCCGGACCGAACCCGCCCCACAGGAAGGGGTCGCGATAGCCATAGACATAGCGGCGTCCGCCCGGACCGCGCACGACGACGGGGCGATAATAGCCCGGACCCCAGCCGCGATACCAGGGATCGCCGAAGCCGGGGCTCGACACGACCTTCTCGCGGCCCTTGTCGACGCCATAGTCCATGCGGACGAGCAGGTCGGGGCTTTCGCCGGGCGCGACGGGGCGATAGCCGAATTGCGTCAGTTCGCTGGCGACAATATTGGCATACCGCCCAAACTCAATCCCGCCTTCGAGCGCGGGATTGCTCGCCTCGACCGCGAAGGTCTGGCCCTGCGGTGCGGGAAGCTGCGACTGGAAGCGCGCGACATCGGCCTTGAAGGGCGTCGCGCAGCCTGCGAGCGCGAGGGCTGCCGCCGCTATGGCGGAGAGGCCCAGTCGCCGGGAAATCTTGTTGCTCATCGTCATGCTCCGTGATTCGGGTGCACCATATGGGCGCTTTCTATAGCATGACTATACCACAGCGACTTAACCTTGGTTGAACCCGCTTCGTCGCACTTTTGTTCGCGACAAGTTCGCCGTGGCGCCGCGGCGGCTTAGCGGCAGAGCCCGAGCGCGGCATAAGCCGCGTCGAGCGTCGGCCGCGCGAGCGCCGATGCACGCGCCGCCCCTGCCTCGAGCGCGGCGTCGATTGCCGCCGGATCGGCCTTGAGTTCGGTCAGCCGCGTCGCGATCGGACGCAGCGTTTCGACGAGCAGCTCGCCAAGCGCGGGCTTGAACGCACCGAACCCCTGCCCCGCAAAGCGCGCGAGCACGGCGTCGACGCTCTCGTCGGCCATCGCGGCATAGATCGACACCAGATTCTTCGCCTCGGGCCGCCCGTCGAGCCCCGGAGCCTCCGACGGCAGCGGTTCGGGGTCGGTCTTCGCCTTGCGGATTTTCGCCATGATCGTGTCGGCATCGTCGACCAGGTTGATCCGGCTCATGTCGCTCGGGTCCGATTTCGACATTTTCGCGCTGCCGTCGCGCAGGCTCATGATCCGCGCCGCGGTCGGCGGGATCGTCGGTTCGGGAAGGGTGAAGGTCTCGGTCCCGGTGTCGAGGTTGAACTTGGTCGCGATGTCGCGCGCGAGTTCGAGATGCTGTTTCTGGTCGTCGCCGACCGGGACGTGCGTCGTCTGATAGATGAGCACGTCGGCGGCCTGCAGCACCGGATAGGCATAGAGCCCGACGCTCGCGCCCTCGCGATTCTTGCCCGACTTTTCCTTGAACTGCGTCATGCGGTTGAGCCAGCCGATGCGCGCGGTGCAGAAAAGCAGCCACGCCAGCTCGGCGTGCGCGGGAACGCGCGCCTGGTTGAACAGGATCGCCTTTGCCGGGTCGATCCCCGCCGCCATCAGCGCCGCCGCCATTTCGCGCGTGTTCGCGGTCAGTTCGGCGGGGTCGTTGTAGACGGTGATCGCGTGCAGGTCGGCCAGGAAATAGAGCTTCTCGCCGGGCATCTCGTCCTGCATCCGCACCCAGTTGCGGATCGCGCCCAGATAATTGCCGAGGTGCAAATTTCCGGTGGGCTGGATGCCCGATAGCGTCCGCATATGATCTTTCCCGTCAGAGTTGTCAGAGTTGGCGCCGGCGCAGCTGGCCGACGGTTTCGCGATTGACCACGCCAAGAAGGAAGGCGCAACCGAAGAATATCGTCGCGCCCGCCGCCACCAGCGCCGATAGCGCGGCGATTCGTTCGAACACGCCGCCGACGAAGGCATCGCCCGCGAGCGGGATCAGATAGTGGAGGGCAATCGCCATGGCGGCGGCGGCGACGACGATCCGCACGATCCGCCCCGCGACGCGCGGCGACAGGCGATAGCGTCCGCTGCGGTGCAGGATCGTATAGAGCATCGCGACATTGCTCCACGCCGCGATTGATCCCGCGAGCGCGAGCCCGACGATCCCGAAGCGCGGGATGAGCAGCAGGTTGAGCGCGATGTTGAGCAACAGCGACGCCCCCGCGGTCCACACCGGCGTGCGCGTGTCCTTGCGCGCGAAGAAATTGGGGACGAGCACCTTGACCAGCACATAGGCGGGAAGGCCGACGACGAGCCCGCCGACGACCGCGCCGGTCGCCAGCCCGTCGGCGACGCTGTAATTGCCGCCGACGTAAAAGGCGCTGGTGATCGCCGGTCCCGCGACGAACAGCGCGACGGCGGCCGGTACGGTGAGCAGCATCGCAAGCTCGACCGCATTGCTCTGCAGGCGCGCCGCACCGTCATCGTCGCTCGCCGCGATGAAGCGCGAGAGTGCGGGGAGGATCGCGGTGCCGAGCGCGATGCCGATAATGCCAAGCGGAAGCTGGTTGAGCCGGTCGGCCATCGCGAGATAGGTGATGCTCTTGTCGGGCAGCGTCGCGATGAAGAACAGGTCGATGAAGCGGCTGATCTGATAGATTCCCGCGCCGAACACGGCGGGAAGGATCAGCACCCCCATCTCGCGCACCCCCGCGGTCATCCGCGGACGGCGCAGCGCCGGGGCAAAGCCCGCGCGACGCACCCAGAAGAACAGCCAGCCAAGCTGGAACAGCCCCGACAGCGTGACCGCGATGGCGAGGTACAGTCCCGTCGCGGTGCGCGCCGCCTCGCTGCCGTCGCCCTGCACCATGCCGAGCAGCAGCGCCGCAATCAGGCAGATGTTGAGCATGATCGGCGCCGCGGCGGCGGCGGCGAAGCGCGACAGGCTGTTGAGGATCGCGGCGAACAAGGTCGCGACGCTCATGAAGGCAAGATAGGGAAAGGCGATGCGCGCCATCAGCACGGCATGGCCGAACATCGGCGGGTCGCCCTCCAGCCGGTCGCTCGCGAACAGCCCCATCACCCACGGCATGACGACAAGCAGCAGCGCCGAAAAGACGATCAGGATCGGAATCAGCACCGCGAGCACCGATTCGGCGAAGCGCCGCGCCTCGCTCGCGTCGCCCTCCTTCGTCATGCGCTGGTTGAACAGCGGGACGAAGGCGGCGGCAAAGGCGCCTTCGGCGAACAGGCGCCGGAAGATATTGGGAAGCTGGAAAGCGAGCTGCCAGGCATCGGCGACGCCGCCGGCGCCAAGGATGCGCGACAGCAGCATGTCGCGCACGAACCCGAACAGGCGGCTCACCATCGTGAGCCCGCCGATCGTGCCGACGCTTTTGATCAGGCTGCTCATGTCGCGAGCCTGCCCTTCGTGACGGGCTTAGGCTTCGCCAACCGGGGCCGGCATTTCGCCTTCCGCCGCATTGCGTTCCTGCAACTGCTGCATGAACAGGCCGTGGAAATCGATCGGTTCGAGCAGCAGCGGCGGGAAACCGCCGTCGCGCACGGCGTCGGCGACGACGCGGCGCGCGAAGGGGAAGAGGATGCGCGGCGCTTCGGCGAGGAAGAAGGGCTGAAGCTGGTCGTCGGGGACGTTGCGGACGCCGAAAAGGCCAGCATATTGCAGCTCGATGACAAAGGCGGTGCCTTCGTCGAGCTTCGACGTGACGTCGATTTTCAGCGTGACCTCGAACAGATTTTCGCCGACGCCGTCGGCGCCGATGTTGAACTGGACGTCGATCTGCGGTGCCGACTGCCACTGATAGACGGCCGGGGCGTTCGGGTTCTCGAACGACAGATCCTTCACATATTGCGAGATCAGGCCGATGGCCGGGCCATTGTCTTCGCCATTGGGCTGCGGGGCGGGATTGATGTCGGCGCTGGTCTCGTCGGCCATGATGTGATGCTTTCGTTCGCTTGAATGACGGGAAAAGTCCCTGCCGCTCGCCCGTGCGGGAGACGCGGTGGACGGTTGCCGCGGCGCTTAGCAGCGGCGGGCGCCAAGCACAATGGGGCGGGGCGTGCCGGGGCCGCGGCGGCGAATCGTTGACCGGCCGGACGCCCCGCGCCAAGGAGATTTGAAACATGGCGGTGCATCGCCTATGTATTATGCTATTCTCCACCGCCCTAATTGGACAAAAATCTGTGACAGCCTTTACGATCGTCCTGCTTGCCATGATTGCCGCCTTCCTCGGCATGCGGCTCTATTCTGTGCTCGGCAAGCGCACGGGGCACGAGCAGGAGCCGGTGCTGCCGCGTCGCGACGAGCGCGCCGCACCCGCGCCGCGCCGCGTCGACGATGGCGACACGCTCGCAGCATCGGCAACGCCCGCGCCCGACGCGTCGGGGCTCGTTTACGAGCCCGCGGCCGAAATCGGGCTGCGCGAACTGCTCGCGACCGACCGCGATTTCGATGCCGGGCGCTTCATGGAGGGCGCCGAGGCGGCCTATCGCATGATTCTCGAGGCTTTTTGGGCGGGCGACCGCGAAACGCTGCGCGACCTGTGCGACGACGACAGCTACGAAGCCTTCGCCGCCGCGATCGATGCCCGCGAAAAAAGCGGCGAAACGCTCGAAAACCGGCTCGTCGGCATCAATTCGGCAAAGATCACCGCGGTCGACGTCGGCCGCAAGGAAGCGCGCATCACCGTGCGTTACCAGGCCGATATCAGCGCGGTGACGCGCGACGCCGACGGCAAGCTTATCGGCGGATCGATGAGCGACGCCGCGCCGACCGACGATCTTTGGACCTTCCGCCGCCAGATCGGGAGCAGCGATCCCAACTGGCTGCTCGACGAAGCCGAATCCGCCTGACGCCGATGCGCGGCACGGCGACAGGCGCAGCGCATCGCGCGCGCCGCACGCGACTCGCTTTCCTGCTGGCCCTCCCGCTGCTCGCGGGCTGTGCGTCGGTGATCCCCGAAACCGCGCCGCGCCCCGGCGGACCGGCGGCGACGCCCGCGCCCGCGCCCGCGCCGACACCGGCGCCCACGGCCGCGCCGCGTCCCTATCAACCGCGCCCGTCCGAAAGCGGCAGCGTTGCGGCAACTCCCATCCCCGCGACGCCGAAACCACCGCTCGCAGCGGCGCCCGTGCCCGCCGACGCGGCGACTGCGGCGCAGAGCGGCGTGATCGCCGGTCCCGAATATAACGAGCTTGGCGTCTCGGCTGAACAGGCGACCGCCGCGCTAAAGGCCTTCCGTCTGAGCTGCCCCTCGGTGCAGCGCCGCACCGATGCCAGCGGGCTGACGCAGGCGGGCGAGTGGACCGAAAGCTGCGCCGCGGCGACCGGCTGGCCCGACCGCGACGCGTCGAACTTCTTCAGCCGCTATTTCGGCACGGTGCAGGTCGGCGCGGGCACCGCCTTCGTCACCGGCTATTACGAGCCCGAAATCGCCGGATCGCGCACGCGCGCGCCGGGTTATGACGTTCCCATCTATCGCCGTCCGCCCGATCTGGTCGAAATCGACCTCGGCGAATTTGCCGACGACCTCAAGGGGCGCCGTATCCGCGGCCGCGTCGACGGACAGAAATTCGCGCGCTATCACGACCGTGCGGCGATCGAGGCCGGCGCGCTCGCGGGGCGCGGACTCGAAATCGCCTGGGCCGCCGACGCCGCCGAATTCTTCTTCCTGCAGATCCAGGGATCGGGACGGCTGCGGCTTCCCGACGGCCAGATCATGCGCATCGGCTACGACACGCAGAACGGCCGCGATTATGTCGGTATCGGCAAGCTGCTACTCGACCGCGGCGAGCTTCAGCGCGGGCAGGCGTCGATGCAGGGCATTCTCGACTATCTGCGCGCCGACCCCGTGCGCGGCGCGGCGGTGATGAACGAAAATCCCAGTTGGGTCTTTTTCCGCGAACTCACCGGACCCGGCCCGCTTGGCGCGCTCGGCGTTCCGGTGACGGGCCGCGCCAGCGTCGCCGCCGATCCCAAATATGTCCCGCTCGGCGCCCCCGTCTTTCTCTCGCTCGACCGCGCCGAACCGAACGGATTGTGGATTGCGCAGGACACCGGCGGCGCGATCAAGGGCGCGAACCGCTTCGACAGCTTCTGGGGCGCGGGCGACCAGGCACGCGCGATCGCGGGGGGCATGGCGGCGCGCGGTTCGGCGCTGATCCTGCTGCCGCGCGCGAGCGTCGCGCGCCTCACCGCGGCGCGCTGAGGCGCGCGCCGTGCCGCGGCGCCTCGCCCCCGACGAAGCGGCGCTCTGGAAAAAGGTCGCCGCGACGGTCGAGCCGCTCGCGAAGCCGCAGCCTTCACCGCTCGAACCTGCCGCGCCGCCGACGGTGCGTCCGCCCACATCCTTGCCAAAGGGCCACGCCCGGCCCGCCGCGCGCCCTCCCGCGCCGCTGCCGCCGCCGCGCCGCACGCATCAGGCGGCGACGCTCGACAGCCATTGGGACCGGCGGTTGCGCAAGGGACTCGTCCGCCCCGACATGAGCATCGACCTCCACGGCCACAGCCTCGCCTCGGCGCAGGCGCTGCTCGACGAGACGATCGGGATCGCGCTGCTGCGCGGCGCGCGCGTGCTCCTCGTCGTTGCGGGACGGCTGCGCCCCGGCGCCGACCGGTTGCCGCAGATGCACGGGCTGCCGCGCCCGCGCGGGGCGATCCGCGCCGCGCTGCCCGACTGGCTCGCCGTTTCGCCGCACGCCGGCAGCATCGTCGCGCTGCGGCCCGCGCATATCAGCCACGGCGGCGCGGGCGCGGTCTATCTGATTCTCCGCCGCGCGCGCGATTGACGGATTAGCTCACGCAAAGGCGCAAAGTCGCGAAGAGATAGCAAAAGAGTCTCACACAAAGACACAAAGAGGGCGGGTTTCGCGCGCACCGTTACTTCAACTTTGCGCGAAGCGCTTATTAACAATCGCCTGCGGCGACGGGCGACGGTACGCCAAAGCGTGCCATCTTTGTGTCTTTGTGTGAGAATTTTCTTCTTCGCATCGTTGCGCCTTCGCGTGAGACCAATTCAGTCCACCAGCGCCCGCATCAGCACCCCGCGATAGATGGCGGTGAGCGTGTGCAGATCCTCGACCGCAACCGCCTCGTCCAGCTTGTGCATCGTCGCATTGGTCAGCCCGAATTCGACCACCGGGCACAGCGCGTGGAGGAAGCGCGCGTCGGAGGTGCCGCCGCTCGTCGACATTTCGGCGACGACGTCGGTTTCGGCGTGGATCGCCTCGGCGACGAGGCTCGACAGCTCGCCCGGCGGGGTGAGGAAGGCTTCGCCCGAAATCTTGCCCATCACCTTCGCGCGCGGTTCGACATCGTGCGCAAGCCGTTCGACCATCGCGATCAGCTCGGCGCCGCTGTGGCGGTCGTTGAAGCGGATCGACAGCCGCGCGCGCGCCGATGCGGGGATGACGTTGGTTGCGCCGTTGCCGACCTCGATATCGGTGAATTCGATGTTCGACGGCTGGAACCAGTCGGTCCCGGCGTCGAGGCTGACCGCGTCGATCGCGGCCAATATCTTGACGAGCTTGGGGATCGGATTGTCGGCAAGGTGCGGATAGGCGACATGCCCCTGCGTCCCCGGCACGTCGATCCAGATGTTGACCGAACCGCGGCGGCCGATCTTCACCATGTCGCCCAGCCGGTTGACCGATGTCGGCTCGCCGACGACGATCATGTCGGGGCGAATGCCGCGCGCGTCCATATGCTCCATCAGCGCGCGCGTCCCGAAAATCGCCGCGCCTTCCTCGTCGCCGGTGATGATCAGGCTGACCGTGCCGCACTCGGTGGGCGTCGCGGCGACGGCGGCGACAAAGGCGGCAATCGCTCCCTTCATGTCGACCGCGCCGCGCCCATAGAGCAGGTCGCCGCGCACTTCGGGGACAAAGGCGTCGCCGGTCCAGCCGACGCCCGGCGGCACGACGTCGAGGTGCCCGGCAAAGCCGAAATGGCGCGGCCCCTTGCCCTTGCGCACCGCGAGCAGATTTTCGACCGGCCCGTCGGGCTCGATCCCGTCGATGAAACGCTCGACGGTGAATCCGAGCGGGACGAGCGCTTCTTCGAGCACATCGAACACCGCGCCCGTCGCCGGGGTGATGGACGGCGCGGCGATCAGCGCCCTGGCGAGGTTCACGGGGTCGATAGCGTGGGTCATCGCGCCTCCATACCCGTTCGCATCGCGCGAAGTCGAGATGCGTTGGCGCGGGGCATCTCGACTTCGCGCGATGCGGCCGGCAAAGAGGGAAGGGAGGAACGCCCATGCCCAAGCTCGACCTCGATTCGATTCCGCAGACCAACGCCACCGGCTATCCGCCGCCGTTCGACGAACCCGTGCAGGGGCGCTGGTATCGCCGCCTCGCGCCCGTTGCGGGCCTTTCCGACTTCGCCGCGAGCCATGTCGTGCTCAAACCCGGCGCCTGGTCGTCGCAGCGCCACTGGCACGATGGCGAGGACGAGATGGTGGTGATGATATCGGGCGAGGCGGTGCTCGTCGAGGACGACGGGCGCACGGTGATGCGCGCGGGCGACATTGCGGTTTGGCCCAAGGGCAGCACCAACGGCCATCATCTGGTCAACGAATCGGACGCCGACTGCGTCTTCGTCGCGCTCGGTGGCGGCGCGAAATATAACAGCGGGGGCGGCTATTCGGACATCGACATGCTGTTCAACGCCGATGGCGGCTACACGAAAAAGGACGGCACGCCCTATCCGGCGAAGCGGACGGCGTGAGTCGGGCGCGGCGCGGCCCGCAGCGGGACCCCGGGTCAGGCCCGGGGTGACGAAGTAAGAAAAGAGCGCCCCCTACGCCCCGCCCGGTCCTTCGAACTGCTCGATCACCCAGTCCTCGGCCTGCGCGCCGCCGATCCAGTCCTGCATGCACGGGTGGCTGATCACCGCCTGGCAATAGGGCAGGGCAAAGCGCGGCAGCGGGATCGAGTAGGTGATGAACCGCGTCACCACCGGCGCGAACATCATGTCGACCGCCGACCAGTCGCCGAACAGATAGTCGCCCTCGCCGCCGAAGCGCGCGCGCGCCTCGGCCCAGATGTTCAGGATGCGCGCGACGTCGGCCGAAACCTCGGGCGACAGGTCGGCGGCCGGATAGATGCGGCGGATGTTCATGCTGTGCTCGCGGCGCAGCGCGGCGAAGCCCGAATGCATTTCGGCGGCCATCGACCGCGCCATCGCGCGCGCCGCCATATCCTCGGGCCAATAGCCGCGCGTCCCGCCGGTCTTTTCGTTGAGATAGTCGACGATCGCGAGGCTGTCCCACACGACGATATCGTCGCCGTCCCACAGGATCGGAACCTTGCCGCCCGACGGCGCGAATTCGTCGCCCTCGCGCCGGTTCGACCAGTCCTCGTCATAGAGCGGGACGGTGACCTCCTCGAACGGCAGGCCGCTATGCTTGACCGCCAGCCAGCCGCGCAGGCTCCAGCTCGAATAGGCCTTGTTGCCGATGAAGAGTTTCATTGTTTCTCCAGTTCCCCTCCCGCTTGCGGGAGGGGCTAGGGGAGGGCCTGTCATTGGCCCGTCGGAAGGCAACATGCCCTCCCCCGACCCCTCCCGCAAGCGGGAGGGGAGCGATCAACTCTCCACCGCCTCCAGCACCGCGGTGCGAAGCTCGGCAATCCCCATGCCCTTTTCGCTGCTCGTCGCGATCACCTCGGGGTGCGCGGCGGGGTGTTTGCGCGCCTCGGCCTCGGTCGCGGCGTGGACCGCGGCGAGATCGGTGGCCTTGATCTTGTCGGCCTTGGTCAGCACGAGGCGATAGCTCACCGCGGCGGTGTCGAGCATCTCGAGCACCTCGCGGTCGACGTCCTTGATCCCGTGGCGGCTGTCGATCAGCACCAGGGTGCGCTTCAGCACCGCGCGTCCGCGCAGATAATCGTTGATCAGGAAGCGCCATTTCCTGACGACATCCTTCGGCGCCTTGGCAAAGCCATAGCCCGGCATGTCGACCAGCCGGAACACCAGCGGGTTGCCGACGTCGAAATAGTTGAGCTCCTGCGTCCGCCCCGGCGTGACCGAGGTGCGGGCAAGCCCGCCCCGGTTCGTCAGCGCGTTGAGCAGCGACGACTTGCCGACGTTCGACCGCCCGGCAAAGGCGATCTCGGGCACGCCCGGGCTCGGCAGATGCTCGAGCGCGGGCGCCGATTTCAGAAAGGCGATCGGCCCCGCGAACAGCTTGCGCGCGCGTTCGGGCAGCGCCGGGTCCAGATTGTCCTCGCTCACTTCGCCGCCGCGGCCTTCAGCGCGGGATATTTGCGGTACATCCACTGCTGCTGGCCGATCGAGAGGATATTGTTGGTGATCCAGTAGAGCAGCAGGCCCGCCGCGAACGGCGCCATGATGAACATGAACAGCCACGGCATCAGCTTGAACACCTGTTCCTGCACCGGGTCGGTCGGCGGCGGGTTCAGGCGGAACTGCAGCCACATCGTCACGCCCAGGATCACCGCGAGCAGGCCGATGCTGAGCAGCGACGGCGGGGTGAAGGGCAACAGGCCGAACAGGTTCAGGATCATCGCGGGGTCCTGCGCCGACAGATCCTTGATCCACAGCGCGAACGGCTGGTGGCGCATTTCGATCGTCAGCATCAGCACCTTGTAGAGCGCGTAAAAGATCGGGATCTGGATCAGGATCGGCAGGCAGCCCGCGAGCGGGTTGATCTTTTCGTCCTTGTAAAGCTTCATCAGCTCTTGCTGCATCCGCGGCTTGTCTTCCTTGTACCGCTCCTGCAGCGCCTTCATCTTCGGCTGGACGACGCGCATCTGCGCCATCGACGCGAACTGCTTCTGCGCGATCGGGAACATCAGCAGGCGGATGATCAGCGTCAGGATCATGATCGCGACGCCGAAATTGCTCACCTGCTTGAACAGCCAGTCGAGCAGCTTGAAGATCGGCACCTCGAAAAATTCGAACCAGCCCCAGTCGATCGCATTCGACAGGCGGGTGATGCCGAGGTCGTCCTGATAGCGCTGCAGCGTGTAGAATTCTTTGGCGCCGGCGAAGATGCGGCTGGTGGTCGTCACCTGTTTGCCGGGCGCAATCTGGGTGAAATCGCGCGCGAACAGGCTCTGATAGTTGTTCGCGGCCGGCGAGCTGATCGCCGCGGTGACGCGCTCGCCGCTCGACGGCACGATCGCCGCGAGCCAATATTTGTCGGTAAAGCCCAGCCAGCCTGCCGAATTGTACCGGACGCTGCGCCCCTCGGCCTCCTCGACGTCGTCATAATCGATGTCGAACACCGACTTGCCGCCCAGATAGCCCGTCGGGCCAACGTGGATCGTCCAGCTGTCGGCCTCGTGCGGGTCGGACGGCTTGCCGAAGCGGTCGATCAGCGCAAAGCTGCTCGTGCTGACCGGCGCGTCACCGCCATTGGCGATCGTCTGCTTCGCGGTGATCAGATAATTGTCGTCGATCGCGTATTCGATGCGGAACGTCTGGCCCGTGCCGTTCGCCCAGCTCAGCGTCACCGGGGTCGCGGGGGTCAGCTTGTCGCCGCTCGCGGTCCAGACCGTGTTCGGTCCCGGAACCTCGATCCCCTGCGCCGACCAGCCGAGGCTCGCGAAATAGGCGGCCTTGGTCCCGCCGGGCGCGAACAGGCGCACCGGCGGCGCGTCCTTCTTGATCGACTGGCGATATTTGGTGAGCGTGATGTCGTCGACGCGCGCGCCGACGAGGTTGATCGAGCCTGCAAGCTTGGGCGTCTCGATCGGGATGCGGTTTCCTTCCGCCAGCACCGCCTCGACCGGGCGGACCGCCTGCGCGACCCCGGTCGCCGCGGTCACGCCGGGTGCGGGCAGTCCGCTCGGCTGGCCCTGCGCTGCGGGCGCGGTGGCCGGGGCGCCGTTGGCGCCGGCGACCGTCGTCGTCACGTCGGGCTTTTCGGGGGTCGGGAAGAATTTCTCGGCCACGAAATTCCAGCCGATCAGAATCGCCACCGACAATAAAATTGCCGCGATCAGGTTCCGCTTGTCGTCCACGCTTCTCGGTCTCTCTTCGTTTCGATGTCGGGAAAGGCGCCGCTACGGCACCGGGTCATAGCCATGCCCGCCCCAAGGATGGCAGCGCATTAGCCGCTTTGTCGCGATCCAGCCACCCTTGATCGCGCCATGGCGTTGGATCGCGATGATCGCATATTCGCTGCACGAGGGCGCATAGCGGCACGTCGGCGGCAGGATGCGCGACGGCCCCAATTGCCACGCGCGCGCGATCAGGATGAGGAGGCGGGCGATCATGGGAAAACCCCGGAAATCCGCCGAACTTCACACGAGATGTCCCCAATATCGTCACCCCGGGCTTGACCCGGGGTCCCGCTGTTCCCCGTCGCAGAGCGGGGCCCCGGGTCGAGCCCGGGGTGACGGGGAATGGCAGCGGGGGGGCAAGGCATCACCGCGCCACCTTCTTCGCCGCGCGCGCGAGTGCCGAATCGAGCTGTTCGGCCAGTTCGGCAAAGACGATGTCGTTGCCGCCGGGCCGTCCGATCAGCACATGGTCGGCGCCGCCGATCCCGCGGTCGGGAATCGCGGCGCGGGCAAGCGCGCGCAATCGCCGCTTCATGCGGTTGCGCGTGACGGCGTTGCCGACCTTCTTGCTGACGGTAAAGCCGACGCCCGGCGTGTCGTCGCCGTCGCCGCGCGGGCGGACGAGCAGGACAAAGCCGGGCATGGGAAAGCGAAGGCCGCGATTCGCGGCCAGGAATTCGCTGCGTTTGTTAAGCGTTCGCACCAGACGCGCTGGCGCAGAAGCGTCGGCGATCAGGCCGACAGCTTCTTGCGGCCGCGGGCGCGGCGCGCGGCCAGGACCTTGCGGCCGCCGACGGTTGCCTTGCGGGCGCGGAAGCCGTGACGGCGCTTGCGCACGAGGCGGCTCGGTTGGTAGGTGCGCTTCATCGCGGTATCCCCAAAATCTCTTTGTTCGATCTAACGAAAAATGGCCGCCAAACGCGGGCGGCCGCCAATGGAGGGCCGGATAAGGGAGTCGCGGATGAAAGTCAATCATCATCCAGTGCGCTTTCGATACGCTGGCGCGCGCGCCGCCGCGCCGCGCTCATCCGCCGCATCACGCGGTCGGTCCACGCGCCATAGCGCGGGTGCCGCCGCTTGAACGCGACATAGCGGCGCTTCGCCCACGCGCTGTTCTGAAGGCACAGCATCAGCCCGAGCGGAAAGAGAATCACGAATCCCGGTCCCGGCAGCGGCCCGATCACGATGCCGGTCAGCATCAACAGCAGGCCGAGCAGGAACAGGCCAAAGCGCACCTGCGCATTCGCCCGCAATCGATGATAAAGGCTTCGCTTCGCCATGGGGGCGATGTGGGGGACGCGGCGCCGTGTTGCAAGGCTAACGCAGCGCGGCGCGGCGCGCGGCGCCCCCGCCGGCGGCGTCGGTACTTTCGATGCCGTGCGAACCGCTCCATCCGTCCCCGGCCCGGCGATCTTTTGGAACGCTTCGGCCAGCGCGACGCCGGCTGACGGAACAATCGATGCAAGCGGCCGTTGTCGGAATATTGAACCCCAAAGATGGTTCGCCCCCGCTGTCGGAGAGAGAGAATGAAAAAGATTCTGACAATGTTCGCAATTAGCGGTTCGATATTCTTCCTGTCTGCTTGCAACACCATCGAAGGTGCAGGGAAGGATATTGAATCTGTCGGAGAATGCGCTGACGGAGTCGAAGGCAACTGCTAGGTTCAGGACCCTAGTTTGCGCGGCCATGGGTGACTGGCGCTCGCATATTGCCGATACTGGCGTTCGCGAACGCCGCGGCGACGCGATTCAGTTGAGCGCCACGAACCGCGCCATGTCGTCGCGCGTCAGATAGCGGACCTCGTCGAACGGCGTCGCGTTGGTCATCGCGTAAAAGGCGCGCGCCTTGGCGTCGTCCATCCCCATTTCGCGGTAAAGCGAAAGATATTCGGCGTGCACCGGGTCGCTTTCGGGATAGTCGCGCGCCTCGCGGCCATATTCGTCGGCCCAGCTATGGACGCCGAACTCGGCGTCGGCGGCGGCGCTGCGCCTGACCCCCGCGAGCCACAGCTCGACCGCGCCCGACCGCACCGACCCGCCGCCCGGCACATGCGTTTCCAGCCCCGCGCGGCGAATTGCGCGCGCGAGGATCAGGTTCGCCTCTTCGTCGAGGCTGCCGGGGCAATCGACCATCTCGAGCCGCTGCAATCGCGGAAAGGCCGCCATCATCTGCGCGAACTGGCGCGGCGTCGCGCCGTCGACATCGCCCGCCATCCGCGCGGTGCGGCCGTCGACGACCGCGAACGGACCGAAACGCGCGAGCGCGCCCGCCGGCTGGACGAGCGCCGGGGCGGGGGCAAAGCGGCGCGCGGGCATCGCGTCGGCCATGCCCGCGACCTCGGCGTCATCCGCGAAAATATCGTCGTCGAAATCGGCCGCGCCGAAATCGCCGTCGTCGACCTCGATCCATGTCGTCGTGGTGGTGGTGATCGTCACGACCTGCTGCGCCTGCGCGGGCGCAAAGGCGATTGCCGCGGCGAAGAAGGCGGCGATGGCGGTGCGCAGAAGGGCGGTCGGCCAGGACATGCCCCCGTCCTCGCGTGCGCGCGGCTACCAAAAGGCAAAGCGGCAGGGTCAGCGCAGCGTTAACCGCGATACGGGACATGCGCCCGGCGCTGCGAGCGCATGCAATTTCGCCCCGCTATTGCTCGCACAGCGCCTTCAGTTGCTCGGCCACCGCGGTCCAGCCGGGGGTGAAGCCCATCGCCTCATGCTGCTTCAGCGCCTCGTCGCTCCAGTGGCGCGCCCAGCCGGTGTAGCGCGTGCCGTCGCCCTCGGGCTCGATTTCCCAGCCGCCGATCATGAACGGCCCCGCGGGCGCGAGCCGCCCGTCGGCGCCGCGCAGCACCGCGTCGGTCGACACCATGCGGCGACCCGGCACGACCTCCAGGAAAATCCCGTCGCTCGGGTGCGTCTCGCCCTCGGGGCCGTGCATCGTCATCGCGCAGCGGCCGCCGGTGCGAAGGTCGAACGCGTCGAGCGTCACGGTCCACGGCTTCGGGCACCACCATTCGGCGGCGCGCTCGGTCATCACCTGCCACACTTTTTCGGGGCTGGCGTCGATCAGGATCGAAACCGACAATTCGCGGGGGGATTCGGTCATTTTACTCTCCTTGGGGATAGGGCGGGGCGCGGACTAGGCCGCGCCAACGGCTTCGCCGCGTACCGCCGCCTCGATCGCCGCAATGTCGATCTTTTTCATCTGCATCATCGCGTCGAACGCGCGCTTCGCGGCGGCCTTGTCGCTGCTCGTCGTCGCCTCGAGCAGCGCGCGCGGCGTGATCTGCCACGACACGCCCCATTTGTCCTTGCACCAGCCGCACACGCTTTCCTCGCCGCCGTTGCCGGTGATCGCGTCCCACAGCCGGTCGGTCTCTTCCTGCGTTTCGGTGTGGACGATGAAGGAAAAGGCCTCGCTATGCTTGAAAATCGGCGGGCCGTTGAGGCCGAGGCACGGGGTTCCCATCAGCGTGAATTCGACCGTCAGCACATCGCCTTCCTTGCCGCCGGGGGTGTCGGTCGGCGAGTGATGCACCGCGCCGACGCGGCTGTCGGGAAAGGTGTCGGCGTAAAATTTCGCGGCCTCTTCGGCATCGCCCTCGTACCAGAGGCACAAGGTCATGGGTGTCTTGCTCATCGTCTCTCTCCATCCTTGTTCGTCCCTCGGCCGAGGGATTTGCGCCGCCTATTTGCGCGGCCCGACGAGGCCAAAGGCCGCGCCTTGCGGGTCGATGCCGCTCACTGCAAATTCGCCGCCGGGGATCTCCATCGGATCGTGGAGCAGCTTGCCGCCCGCTCCGGCCACCGCGCCGACCGCGCGGTCGATATCGTCGACGCCGATATAGAAATGCCAGGCGGGAGCCGGGGTCTCGGGCGTCATCGGCATCACCGCGCCGATCCCCGTCGCGCCATGCTGGATGAAGCGATAGGCGCCCATCTCGCCCATATCCATTTCGCCTTCCTGCCCCCAGCCGAAATGCTTTTGATAAAAGGCGATCGCGGCGTCGGGGTCGGTGGTCGACAGTTCGTTCCAGCGCACATGCTGCGCCTCGGTCACCGAAAACACGTCGCTTTCGGCGCCTTCCTTGCCTTCGGGCGGAACGGGCTTCATCACGTAAAAGGGCGCGCCCTGCGGGTCGGCGACCATCGCCATCCGCCCGACGGGCAGGCCGTGCGGCTCCATAAGGACGGTGCCGCCGTCGGCGGCGATCGCCGCGACCGCCGCATCGACATCGTCGACGTACAGATAGGCCAGCCAGCCGGGGCGCGCGCCGCCCGCGATCATTTCGGCGCCGAGGCGCAGCGCGCCGCCGGCGTTGCCGCCGTCGCTCCGCACGATCATGCGGTAATCGACGCCGCCAGGCGCGGCGGGATCGCTATGCGCGGCGATCGTCCAGCCGACGACCGCGCCATAGAAGCGCGCGGCGGCGTCGGGGTCGGGGGTCATCAGTTCGTACCAGATGAACTGGCCGGTCGCGTCGGTCATCGCTCTTTCCTTTCCTGACATCAGGCTTCGACGATCGGCGCAAAGCCGCCATAGATCATGCGCTTGCCGTCGAACGGCGCGGGCTCGCTTTCTCCCTGCATCCGATTGTCGGCCATCATCTTTGCCCACCCGGCGACGCGCGCCGCCTTGTCGGGCCATTCCACCCAGCTGAAGACGGCGATCTCATCGCCAGTCGAATGCACCGCGCGGGCGAAATCGGTGACTTCGCCGGTCGGCACATCGTCGGCCCAGCATTCGACGACGCGGGTGGCGCCGAATTCCAGGAACAGTGGCGCCATTTTTTCCGCAAGCGTGCGATAGGCCTGTTTGTTTGCGGCCGAAACGGGGACGAGATAGCCGTCCGTATAACCCATGGCGCTGCCGGGGCCTTCGTCCAGAAGCACCGCAAAACCGCCAAATATCATCCGCTTGCCGTCGAACGGCATGGTGGCGCCCATTTCCTTCATCCTGGGATCGGACATGATCTTTTCGTTCGCGGCATCGCGCGTCGCCTTGTCGGGATATTCGAACCAGCTGAACACGACGGTCTCGTCATCCTTGGCCTTAACCGCGCCCTTGAAATCGTTGATCTTGCCGTCGGGAACATCGTCGCCCCAGCATTCGACCATGCGCGTCGCGCCGAACTCCCTGAATAACGGCGCCGCATCGGCGGCATGCTTGCGATAGGCTTCCTTGTTCGCGGTCGGCACCGCGACCACAAATCCTTCAACATAGGCCATCGTTTCTCTCCTTCGGGGGGGGGGGGGATGGAGCCGGCTCGGTTCACGCCGCCGCGGGTTCGTCGGCGAACGAGGCGAGCTGCGCCGCGAGTGCGCGGCCAAAGGCCGGGCGCGCGAGGCAGCGTTCGAGATAGGCGGCAAGCCGCGGCTGCTCGCCGACCAGCCCCGCCTCGACCGCCTCGCGCAGCACCGTCGCCATCGCGATGTCGGCGACGCTGAAATCGCCCGCCAGATAGGGATTGTCGCCCAGCGCATCGGCAAGGCGCGACAGCCGCCCGCGAATATGCTCGATCAGCCCGGGGCGGCGCAGCCTGGCCCATTCCTCGTCCTTGGCGAAAATATCGACATTGCCGAGTTCGAACAGCATCGGTTCGACGCTGTTGAGCGCGGCGAACAGCCACGCGATCACCGTCGCGCGCACCTGCGGATCGCGCGGCAGCAGCCGCTCGTCCTGCTCGGCCAGGTGGAACAGGATCGCGCCGCTTTCGAACAATTGGACCTCGCCGTCGCGCAGCACGGGCACCTGCCCCCACGGCTGGTCGAGATAATGGTCGGCGGGGCGGTTCACCGCGCTGATCAGCTTTTCGCAATAGTCGCGCCCGATTTCCTCGCACGCCCAGCGCGGGCGAAGGTCGCGGACAAAGCCGCGCGCGAAATCGGGAACCCAGTCGAATGCGGTGATTTCGATATTGGCGTCGGGGGTAACGGACATCTTGTCTCTCCTCGGGGGGGCAGGGTTCAGAAAAAGCCTTCGGGCATCGGCGGGGTCTGTTCGTCGAGAAAAGGGAGCGCCTGCGCGGCTATCGTCGCGGCTTCGGCCATGATGCCGATGTGCGAGGTGCCGGGCAGGACCGACAGGCGCGCCTTGGGCGGCGCGGTCATGAAACCTTGCGTCGCGGTGGCAAGGTCGCTGCCGCCGCGCAGCCGGAACAGCTTGACCGCATGGTCGAGCGTCAGCCCGTCGGCGTCGCCCAGCACGATCATCGTCTTGCCGGGAATCGCGCGCAGTTGCGCGTCGCTATAGGCAAAGGGGACGGCGTCGATATGCTTGATCGCTTCGACCAGGCTCGCAAAGCGGTCGGGGGTCGGCGACAGGCGCCTATATTCGCTCTCCATCGGCGTCCCGGCGAAAAATTCGGGGGTCAGCTTGGCGATACCTTCAAGGACTTCGGGAACCCAGCCGTCGAGGCTCGCGCCGCCCGAAACGACGACCTGCTTGTCGATCAATCGGGGGTGGCGAACCGCGAGCGCGATGGCCGTGCTGCCGCCCATCGAATAGCCGAGGACATCGGCGCGCTTCACCCCCAGCGCCGCGAGCACCCCCGCCGCATCGTCGGCAAGCTGGTCATAGCTCATCGTCCCGCCAATATCGCCGGTGCGGCCGTGCCCGCGCGCGTCGATGGTGATCACCGGGCGCGATGCGACAAAAGGGGTTACAAAGGGGCGCATCGCTTCGCCCGACATGAAGGCGCCGTGCAGGACGAGCAGCGGGGTCTTGTCCGACGCCAGATCGCCATGCACCTCGTAATAAAAGCGCGCGCCCGCGACCTCGGCATGGCCCGACCGGGTCGGCGCGGCCTCTGCCGTCGCCGCGGTGCGCGCGGCGGGGGTCTGGGCGAGCAGCGCCGGCGACGCGGCGCCGAGCGCGACGACCGTGGACAGCAGCGCGGCGGTGGCAAGGATCGTGCGGCGGCGCGGGAGGGAGAGCAAGGTCATGCAATATTCCTTTGCAAAGGGGGTTCAGCTTCGTTTGCCTTTGATCCACGCGACGATCGCCATCGCGTGACCATGGCCGAGCCCGAAATCGGCCTTCAGCCAGTCGATAACCGCACCTGCCTTGACCCCCGGCGCCAGCCCGGCGTCGTCGGCCAGGCCCTTGTCGATGGCCTGCGCCTGCAGGTCATCGGGGAATTGGCCCGTTTTGGACTGGATATTGTCGAGATAGGCCTGGAAGGACATGGCGCTTTTCCCGGCAAACAGGTCAGGCGGCAACTTCGGCGGGGGCTTCGCCGCTGGCGGCCGCCGGGTCCATCCACATGATTTCCCAGATATGGCCGTCGGGGTCCTCGAAGCTGCGGCCGTACATGAAGCCGAAGTCCTGCGTCGGCGTCGGGTCGGGCTTGCCGCCCGCGGCGCTTGCCTTGGCAACCTGTGCGTCGACCTCGTCGCGGCTGTCCATCGACAGGCAGAGCAGTACCTGCGCGCTGTCGTGCGCGTCGGGGATCGTCTTGCTCGTGAATTGCGCCCATTTTTCATGCGTCAGCAGCATGACGTGGATCGCCCCCTCCTCGACGACCATGCACGCCGCGGTTTCGTCGGTGAAGGCGGGATTGTTCACCGCGCCGACCGCCTCGTAAAAGGCTTTCGACCTGTCGAGGTCGGTGACCGGAAGGTTCACGAAAATCATCCTGGGCATATCGTTTCTCCTCAATGGCTTCCGGGGGCAGGTGGGCGGGAAAGCGGGGCCGCGGCAATTATCTCGGGGGTCAAGCCGGTCCGGGCGGTGCGAACAGCATCCGCACATAACGCTTCAGATGGGTGACACTTTCCCGCGCAATCGCCGGGTCGTTCGTCGTTTTGGCCAGGATGAAGCTGCCTTGCAGCACCGCCTGGATATGCCGGGCCAGGCCGAGCGCGGTGACGCCTTCGGGCGCGCCGTAAACTTCCATCGCCGCGGCAATATCGGGGGCGAGCGCGTCGCAATAGGCGGCGATGCTCGTCTCGCACGCGGCGCGGATCGCCTCGCTCGTCGCAAAGGCCTCCTGCACCATCGTCCCGACGAAGCAGGTGAACTCCTCGACCGGGCCGTCGAGCATCGCAAAGCGGAAGTCGATATGGCCGATCAGCCGGTCGAGCGGGTCGGGCGCCCGCGTGTGCGGCGGCATCTCGAACATCGGCCGCGCGCGTTCGGTCCACGCCTCGGCCGCCGCGACCGCGAGCGCCTCTTTCGACGCGAAATGGTGAAAGAACGCCCCCTTGGTCACGCCCGCCGCGGCGCAGATCTGGTCGACCGTCGTCGCGGCATAGCCCTGCTTGCGCACCGTCGCATGCGCCGCCGCGATCAACTTGTCGCGCGCACTGCCGCGCGGGGCACGCTGTTGCGGCGGGGACGCGCCCTGCTGCGTGGGCGCGCCTTGCTGCGTGGGCGCGCCTTGCTGCGCGGGATGGGTCGAGGGGCGATTCGGGCTCATACGAATCGACATACCGACCAGTTGGTATGTTGTCAAATGCGCCCTCGCCCCCACGCCCCGCGACACCTTCGACAACTTCCGAAAAACACTAGACCTTCCCGCCGCCCGGCTTAGAAGGAGGCGCGAACAAAGCGGGCACATCGTGCCGCCGATACGGGGGGAATATGGTCGCGATCGTATCGACCGTCGCCTATCTGGGGCTCGAAGCGCGCGGGGTCGAGGTGCAGTGCCAGATCGCGCCGGGGATGCCCGCCTTCGCGGTCGTCGGCCTTCCCGACAAGGCGGTCGGCGAAAGCCGCGAGCGCGTCCGCGCCGCGCTGGCGGCGATCGGCCTCGCGCTCCCGCCCAAGCGGATCACGGTCAACCTGTCGCCCGCCGACCTTCCCAAGGAAGGCTCGCACTACGACCTCCCCATCGCGCTCGCGCTTCTGGGAGCAATGGGCGTCGTCGATGCCGAAACCCTCGCCGCCTATGTCGTCGTCGGCGAACTCGGTCTCGACGGCCGCGTCGCGCCGTCGCCGGGCGTACTGCTCGCCGCGCTCCATGCGGGCAGCGTCGAACGCGGGCTCGTCTGTCCGGTCGCGCAAGGCGCCGAAGCGGCATGGGCGGGCAATGTCGAGGTAATCGCCGCGCCCGACCTCCTGTCGCTGCTCGGCCATTTCAAGGGCAGCGCGCTGCTCGCACCGCCCGTCCCCGGCGAGGTCGAGCCGCCGGTGCGCACCGCCGATCTTTCGCAGGTGAAGGGTCAGGAGACCGCGAAACGCGCGCTCGAAATCGCCGCGGCGGGCGGACATAATCTGCTCATGTCGGGGCCTCCGGGGTCGGGCAAGTCGCTGATGGCGGCCTGCCTTCCGGGCATATTGCCCGAACTCACCCCCGGCGAAGCGCTCGAGGTGTCGATGGTCGCCTCGGTCGCGGGCGGGCTCGAGGGCGGGCGGCTCGTTCGCGCGCGCCCCTTTCGCAGCCCCCATCATTCGGCATCGATGCCCGCGCTCGTCGGCGGGGGCCTGCGCGTGCGCCCGGGCGAAGTGAGCCTTGCGCACCTCGGCGTGCTCTTTCTCGACGAACTGCCGGAATTTCAGCGCGGCGTGCTCGATTCGCTGCGCCAGCCGCTCGAGACGGGCGAGGTCAGCGTCGCGCGCGCCAATGCGCATGTCACCTTCCCCGCGCGCGTGCAGCTCGTCGCCGCGATGAACCCGTGCCGCTGCGGCCACCTTGGCGACCCCGCGCTTGCATGCAGCCGCGCGCCGCGCTGCGCCGCCGACTATCAGGCGAAACTGTCGGGACCGCTGCTCGATCGCATCGACCTCCACGTCGAGGTCGAGGCGGTGAGCGCCGCCGACCTGGTGCTGCCGCCTCCTGCCGAGGGAAGCGCCGAAGTCGCGGCGCGCGTCGCCGCGGCGCGCGCGATCCAGACCGCGCGCTATGCCGGACTCAAACCCCGTACCAATGCAGAGATCGACGGCGAGCTCATGGAAAAGGTCGCGACGCCCGACGAGCCGGGGCGCAAGCTGCTCGCGCAGGCGGCCGAAGCCATGCGGCTGTCGGCGCGTGGCTATACACGCATGCTCCGCGTCGCGCGCACGGTCGCCGATCTGGCCGGCGCCGAAACCGTGGGGCGCATCCATGTGGCGGAGGCGCTGAGCTATCGGCGGCAGCCGCCGCGCGCGTGAAGCGTGTAGCGATGTCGGCTTTGGGTTGGAGAGCGGAGTTTGCTCACTTGGCTTCACCATCCCGGATCAAGTCCGCGATGACGCGGAATGGCCTGCAACCGGATCCTTCACGCCGCCGCGCGGCGTCAGTCCCCCACCATCTGCTCGACCCATTCGGGGACGAGCTGCGTCGCGGGGCCGTGGCGCGCTTCGGTGAACCAGTGGCTGCCCTGGCTCGGCTCCATGTTGAGCTCCAGCGTCATCGCGCCGGCCGCGCGCGCCTCGCGCACGAAGCCCGCAGCGGGATAGACCGCGCCCGACGTGCCGATGCTCACGAACAGGTCGGCGCGGTTGATGGCACGATAGATGTCCTCCATCCGGTACGGCATCTCGCCGAACCAGACGACGTCGGGGCGCAGCAACCCCGCGGCGCCGCATGCAGGGCAGGCAGGGCGGTCGATCAGCGGCCCGGTCCAGCGGCTGCGGACGTCGCATCCGGTGCACCAGGCGTTCAGATGCTCGCCGTGCATGTGAATGAGGCGCTTCGCCCCCGCGCGCTCGTGCAGGTCGTCGATATTCTGCGTGACGATCAGCAGTTCGCCCGGCCATTCGGCGTCGAGTCGTGCGAGCGCCGCGTGCGCGGCGTTGGGCGCCTTGGTCTGGATCGCCTCGCGCCGCATGTCGTAAAAGCGTAGCACCAGTTCGGGGTCGCGCGCAAAGGCTTCGGGGGTCGCGACATCCTCGACACGGTGCTGTTCCCACAGGCCGCCGGCGTCGCGAAACGTGTCGATGCCGCTTTCGGCCGACACGCCCGCGCCGGTCAGCACGACGATATTGCGGATATTGCTCATGGCGCCTCTCTACCTGCTCGCATCGCGCGAAGTCGAGATGCCTGTCCGGGTTCAAAGTGCGTCCGGGATGGCTCGACTTGGCGCGCCCCGAGGCGCTAAGGGGGACGGGAAAGCGAGGGGATCATGACCAACATCGGCATCGTCGGCAGCCAGGGCCGGATGGGCATCGCGCTCGTCGCCGCGATTTCGGAAGCGGGGCAGCATCATCATGGCGTCGACAAGGGCGGCGATGTCGCGAAGCTTGCGGCGCGCTCGGACGTGCTCGTCGACTTCTCCTCGCCCGCCGCGCTCGAAGCGACGCTCGACGCGTGCGTCGCGGCGAAGAAACCGATTGTGATCGGGACAACGGGACTCGAAGAGCGGCACCATTATCTGATCGATGATGCCGCGCGCGACATTGCGGTGCTCCAGACGGGCAACACCTCGCTCGGCGTCACGCTGCTCGCGCATCTGGTGCGCGAGGCGGCGGCGCGGCTCGATGCCGACTGGGATATCGAGATCCTCGAAATGCACCACGGCAACAAGGTCGATGCGCCGAGCGGCACCGCGCTGCTGCTTGGCGAGGCCGCTGCCGAAGGGCGCGGTATCGACCTTGCGAAATGCTCGGAACGCGGGCGCGACGGCGTCACCGGCGCGCGCGGCCACGGCAAGATCGGCTTTGCGAGTCTGCGCGGCGGCACAGTCGCGGGCGACCATGACGTGATCTTTGCCGGGCCGGAGGAAATGCTTACGCTCGCGCACCGCGCCGAAAACCGCATGATCTTTGCCCGCGGCGCGGTTCGCGCGGCGCTCTGGCTGATCCACCAAAAGGCGGGGCGCTACACGATGCCGCAGGTGCTCGGGCTCTGATTTTCCCGCGCGAAAGGGGGACGGCGCAAACCGCCCCCTCGCGTCGGGCGTAGCCTATTTGAACTTCATCTCGCGCAGCAGAAAGCTGCCCATGACGGTCCGGTATTTGGCGCGGTCGCCCGATTCGGCCGACAATTGCGCGTCGGTCCGTTTCATATAATCGCGATATGCCTGATTGCGCCGTTCGTCTTCGGCGCCGTCGGGCATGTTCGGGAAAGTGACCGACAGATAAAGGTCGGGCTCGCCGGGCCGCGAATTATAATTGCTGAACACAGCATAGCTGACGATCCAGCCTTGCGATTTCGCGAACTCCTGCGACTTGCGCCATTGGTCGGCAAGGAAGGTGGCATATTGCAGCCCACCGCCGTCGGCGACGTCGATCATCGCGACCTCGACATAATTGCCCGGCGTGAAGGGGTAGTTCTGCGCTGCCGCCGGCGCCGAAATGGCGCACGACATCGCTGCGGCCGACAGGGCCGCCTTAAAAACATAGCTCATGGTCTGGTCCTCCAAAGGCCGGAACGAGAGCCCCCCTGGCCCTCTTGTCCGGTCGCCCCGGTGCCGAATCTTGCGTGCGGGAGTCGCAGCGCGACTCGCCATCAAGGTGGGGAGAGGCTAGGCCTCCTGCCGCCCGAGTCAAATCCCGGCCCGGGCCAGCAAGGACCGGGCCAGGGCGCACCATGAAGAAAGACGCTACTTTCGAATTCTACCGCCGTCTTGCGGAGCTCAACCCCAGCCCCGAAACCGAACTCGAATATGGCAATATCTACCAGCTGCTCGTTGCGGTGGTGCTTTCGGCGCAGGCGACCGACGTCGGGGTGAACAAGGCGACGCGGCGGCTGTTTCGGGAGGTCGAAACGCCGCAGGCGATGCTCGACCTCGGCGAAGCGGGGCTGAAGGAGCATATCAAGACGATCGGACTGTTCAACGCGAAGGCAAAAAATGTCATCGCGCTGTCCGAAATCCTCGTCCGCGACCATGGCGGACAGGTTCCCGCCGACCGCGACACGCTCGTCGAACTCCCCGGCGTCGGGCGCAAGACCGCCAATGTCGTGATGAACTGCGCGTTCGGCGCCGAAACCTTCGCCGTCGATACCCACATCTTCCGCGTCGGCAACCGTACCGGCCTCGCCCCCGGCAAGACACCGCTTGCGGTCGAAAAGCGGCTCGAAAAGGACACGCCCGCTCCGTTTAGGGTCGGCGCGCATCACTGGCTGATCCTCCACGGCCGCTACATCTGCAAGGCGCGCACCCCCGAATGCTGGCGCTGCCCGGTGGCGGACCTCTGCCGCTATAAACCGAAGACGCCGGCGCCGAAGGCGAAGCGGGGGGCGTGAAGGTTTTCAGGCGTGCACTGACGCCTGGAGACTTGGGGGAGCCGCTGTCCATCAGCGCCCTCGTCACCCCGGATCAAGTCCGGGTGACGGACTTGAACGTTCGTCCAATATCCCCTTGCCCTTCGCAAAGCGCGCGCCATAGTCCGCCGATGCGTACCATCTCCGCCCCCCTCGCCCTCGCCGCCGCGCTGTTCGCCGCGGCGCCTGCTCACGCCCGGCCCGCCGATCCCGACGCGGCCAAGGCGATCCTCAAGGACAGTATCGCTATCCCTACCGTCGCGGGTCGCGGCAAGGTGCCCGAGCTTGCGGCCTATTATGCCGGGGTGCTGAAGGCGGCCGGCTTTGCCGACGCCGATATCGAAATCACGCCGATGGGCGAGACCGCGACGCTGGCCGTCACGCTGCACGGGACGGGCAAGGACAAGCCAATCCTGCTGCTCGGTCATATGGACGTTGTCGAGGCGGACCCAAAGGACTGGACGCGCGACCCCTTCGTCGCGGTCGAGGAGGACGGCTATATTTTCGGGCGCGGGTCGGAGGACAACAAGTTCGACATCGCGATGATGGTCGCGACGCTCGCGCAGCTCAAAAAGGACGGCTTTCGGCCCAAACGCTCGATCGTCCTTTTGCTCACCGGCGACGAAGAGACCGAGATGGTGACGACGCGCGCGCTCGCGGCAAAGTATAAACATGCCGAAATAGCGCTCAACGGCGACGGCGGCGGCGGGCTGATCGGCGAGGACGGGCGGCCCAAATATTATGCGCTGCAGGCGGGCGAGAAAACCTATGCCGACTTCACGCTCGAAATCACCAACCCCGGCGGGCACAGTTCGCGCCCCACATATGACAATGCGATCGTCCGCCTGTCGAGCGCGCTCGCGATGGTCGGCGCCTATCGCTTCGCGCCGCAGCAGAATGAACTGACGAAGGCAGGGCTGCCGATCGTCGCCGACCAGATCGGCGGCGCGATGGGCGACGCGCTCCGCAAATTTGCCGCCGACCCTGCCGATGCCGCCGCGATCGCCGCGATCCGTGCCGAGCCCGAATATGTCGGCCAGATCGGAACGACCTGCGTCCCGACCATGGTGAACGGCGGCCATGCCGAAAATGCGCTGCCGCAGCGCGCGACCGCGAACATCAACTGCCGCATCTTTCCGGGCGTTGCGGTCGAGGCGGTGCGCGCCGAGCTCGAACGCGTGATCGGCGACTCGGCGATCGCCGTAAAGACCGATCCCGACGCGAGCGCCAGCGACGCCTCACCGCTCCGCGCCGATGTCATGGCGGCGGTGCGCAAGGCGGTCCACGCACGCGCGCCGGGCCTGCCGATCATCCCGGCGATGAGCGCGGGGGCGACCGACAGCTATCATTTCCGGATGCACGGCGTCCCGAGCTACGGCGTTGCGGGGTTGTTTTCCAAGGCGAGCGACAGCTTTGCCCACGGCCTCAACGAACGCGTCCCCGTCGACGCCATCGCGCCCGCGCTTGCGCATTGGGACAGCCTGCTGCGCGATCTGTCGAAATAGCGCGGTCGCACCGGCTGCGTTCAGCCGAGGCCCGCAGCGGCAACCGCCGCGAGCGCGCTGGCCAGCCGGGCGTCGCCTTCGCCGTCGATGCGGACCCATTGCAGCCCGCGCCGGTCGAGCTCGGCGATCGCGACGTCCATGAACCGGCGCCGCGCAAGCTCGCTGCCGAACAGCCGCGTCCCGTCGTCGCGCCACGGCAGGTCGAGGTCGGGGACGAGATAGAGGTCGGCGACATCGTCCCACGCATCGATTTCGGGAAGCCGCTCGCCGAGCAGCATGACCGCCCACGCCTGCGTCATCAGCGGATCGGTGTCGGACACCAGCCATCGGGGCTTCGCCGCCCGCGCCGCTTCGGTCGCGGCGATATGGCCGCGAAAAATGGTGAGGAGGTCGCCCGCGTCGAGGCTGGTTCCATTGGCTTCGCAATAGTCGCGGCCGAACTCGCCGACCACGACGCCGCCGAGCCGCGCGGCGAGGCGCGACGCGAGCGTCGACTTGCCGGTGCTTTCGGCACCGTGAAGACATATGTGGCGCGTCATGCCGCGACGGTGGCGGAACCCGCGGCGCGGCGCCACTGGATCAGCCCGTCGATCGAGAGGCCGAGCAGGACGACATAGACCGCGCTCGTCGCATAAAGGCCGCGCGAGGCAAACAGCGGCACGGCGATCAGGTCGACGGCGATCCACAACCACCAGCTTTCGATCCGCCGCCGCGCGAGCAGCCATTGTGCGGTGATGCTGAACATCGCGATCGCGCCGTCGATCCACGGCGCCGCGGCATCGGTATAGCGGAACATCATATAGCTCCAGCCGAACCACGCGACGATCGTCGTCGACCCCCACGCCAGCCGCGCCTGCCGCGTCATCCAGCCGACGGGAATGCTGGCGTCGCTGCGCGCGCGCGTCCAGCTTGCCCAGCCATAGAGGTTGAGCGCGAAGAAAAAGCCCTGGAGCAGCATGTCGCTGTACAGCCGCGCCTCATAGAAGACGACGGCGTAAAGGCTTACGGCGACCAGCGCGATGGGGTAGTTCCAGATGCTGCGCAGCGCGACGAGTGCGACGTTGACGAGCACCAGCAGTGCGGCCAGCCACTCGATCGGGCTCATTCGGCCGCGGCCTCCCGCGCGCGCGTCCACAATCCCTCGCGGCTGATCCGCCGCTGCGGCGGGCGGCGCAGCACCGACCAGCCGGCGCGCGCGACCCAGCCGAGCTTTTGCCACGCCGAGGTGCGCGCGCGATGGTCCCACGCATGGTCGCCGCGCCGCCGCACCTCGCGCGCGATATCGCCATAGATGCCGGTCGCGGCGAGCACCGCCCAGCGGCTGCGCGGCGGCAGCTTTCGCGCGCCCCAGCGCGCCGACGCCTCATATTCCTCGGCCATTTCGGCGAGCCAGCGCGCCATTACCGAGAGGCGCGAACGAAAGGCGGGGTGCATATGCTGCCCCGGCGGGATGTCGAGCTCGACCAGCCAGTCGACGGGCAGGTAGCAGCGGTCGGCGGCGGCATCCTCGGCAACGTCGCGCGCGATGTTCGACAGCTGGAACGCGATGCCGAGGTCGCTCGCCCGGTCGAGCGTGCGCTCGTCGTCGGGGGCGACCCCCATCACCAGCGCCATCGCGACCCCGACCGCCCCCGCGACATGGTAGCAATAGCGCAGCAGGTCGGCCTCGCTGCGCGGGCGCCAGTCGTCGGCGTCAAGTTCGAACCCCGCAATGATGTCGTCGATCACCGCGCGCGGAATTTCGACCTCGGTGAGCAACAGGCCGAGCGCGTCGAACGCCCGCTCGCCCGTCGGCTCGCCGCGCCAGGCGGCGTCGGTGAGCGCGCGGATGCGCGCGAGCGCGGCCTTCGCATCGTGCCCGGACTGCATCGCCCCGCCATGATCCTGCCCGTCGGTCAGATCGTCGGCGGCGCGGCACCAGGCATAGAGCAGCCACACGCGCTCGCGCGTCGTGCGCTCGAAAAGCTGGCTTGCGAGCGCAAAGCTCTTCGACCCCTGCGCGATGCTGTCATAGGCGAAACCGTGAAGCGCGTCCGCATCGTAGGGGGCGCCGGCCTCCATCAGAGATTTTCGGCCTTCATCGCGAAAATCGTCTGATGCGGTTTGTAACTCTTCATCTTGTCGAGCAGCTCGTCGAGCCCCGCATCGACGATCAGAATCCCCGCGTGCGCGGAACGGATGAAGCCGACATCGATCATCCGCCGGTTGAAGGCGATGAGGTCGTTGAAGAATCCCGCGGCGTTGAGCAGCCCGACCGGATTGCTGTGATAGCCGAGCTGCGCCCAGCTGATCGCCTCCCACAGCTCGTCCATCGTCCCGACCCCGCCCGGGATCGTCAGGAAGCCGTCGGACAGGTCGGTGAACATCTTCTTGCGCTCGTGCATCCCCGACACGACGTGCAATTCGGTGCAGCCGCGGTGCGCGACCTCGGCGCCGACGAGCGCGTCGGGAATGATCCCGATCACCTCGCCCCCCGCCGCGAGCGCCGCATCGGCGACCGCGCCCATTAGCCCGAGCCGCCCGCCGCCATAGACGACGCCGATGCCCCGCTCGGCAAGCGTGCGGCCGACATGGCGCGCGGTTTCGATGTAAATGGGATCATCGGGGGTCGCGGACCCGCAATAGACGGCAAGACGATTCATAAACTTCCCTTACCCGTTCGATCGAACGGAACTATTTATCCAACATCAAACGCGCCGTCGCCTTCGCGCTGCCGACGACGCCGGGGATTCCCGCGCCCGGATGCGTCCCCGCGCCGACGAAGTAAAGATTGGAAATCGCATCGTCGCGATTGTGCGCGCGCAGCCAGGCGCTCTGCCACAGCACGGGCTCGAGGCTGAACGCGCTGCCGAGATGTGCCGACAGGTCGCGGTCGAAATCGGCGGGCGTATAGTGAAAGCGCGTCACCAGATTGGCGCCGAGGCCGGGGAGCACGCGCCGCTCGACCTCCTCCAGAATCGCGTCGGCTAAGCGCTCGCCGAATGCGCCGTCCCAGTCCTTCTGCACCTTGCCGAGGTGCGCGACGGGCGCGAGCGCATAAAAGCTTGCATGTCCGGGCGGCGCCATGCCGGGGTCGGTCGCGCTCGGATGGTGGAGGTAGAGCGAGAAATCGTCGGGAACCACGCCGCCCCGATAGATATCGTCGAGCAGCCCCTTGTAGCGCGGTCCGAACAGGATGCTGTGGTGCGCGATATCGGGGTAATCGCCTTCCACCCCGAAATGGACGACGAACAGCGACGGCGACCAGCGCTTGCGCGCGAGGCGTTTCGCCGCCTTCGGCCCGCGGGCGTGTCCCGCCAGCAGGTCGCGATAGCTGTGCATCAGGTCGCCGTTGCACGCGACCATGTCGGCGTCGCCGCGCCAGCCGCTCGCGGTAACGACGCCGGTTGCGCGGTCGCCTTGCGTCTCGATCGTCGTCACCGCATCGCCGAGGCGCAGCGTGCCGCCGAGCCGTTCGAACAATCGCACCATCGCCGCAACGAGCGCATTGGTGCCGCCACGCGCGAACCAGACGCCGCCTTCCTTCTCGATCGTGTGGATGAGCGCATAGATGCTGCTCGTCGTCATCGGATTTCCGCCGACGAGGAGCGTGTGGAACGACAGCGCCTGCCGCAGCCTTTCGTCCTTCACATAGGAGGAGACGATCGAATAGACGCTGCGCCATGCCTGATATTTGGCGAGCGCGGGCGCGGCGCGGAGCATCGATGCAAAGTCGAGAAAGGCGACCGCGCCGAGCTTCACATAGCCCTCCTCATACACCCCCTTCGAATAGGCGAGGAAGCGGCGATAGCCCTCGACATCGGCGGGGTTCAGTCGCGCGATCTCCGCGGCGAGCGCAGCCTCGTCGTTCGAATAGTCGAAGGTCGAACCGTCGGGCCAGTCGAGGCGGTAAAAGGGAGAGACGGGGACAAGATCGACGTCGGCGGCCATATCCTGCCCGCTCAGCGCCCATAATTCCTCGAGGCACGGCGGATCGGTAATCACGGTCGGCCCCGCGTCGAAGGTGAAGCCGTCGCGCTTCCAGTGATAGGCGCGCCCGCCTGGCTTGTCGCGCGCCTCGACGATCGTCGTCGCGATCCCCGCCGACTGGAGCCGGATCGCGAGCGCGAGTCCGCCGAATCCCGCGCCGATGACGATTGCCCGTTTTGTCACAGCCATTTCAGATCCTTGATGGCGCCAATGGCGCGCCCCACCGCTACGGGCGGTCTGCCCGAAAGCACGCGCATCATGTCGCGCCGCGTCGACGCCCCGGCATAGAAGCGCGCAATCAACGCGGGCGACAGGCGATAGAAGCGCTCGAAAATGCGATAGCGTTCGGCCGGATCGGCGGCGCGGAACAGCATCGCGGCGAGCAGGCGATAGAAACGCTGGCGCCGCCACGCCGCGGCGGCATCGGCGCGCAGCTTCGCCGCAAAATCGGGCCGGTCGACGAGCGTCGGCAGCGCCGCCGCCGTGCGCACCGCGTCGGGAAGCGAATAGCCGGTGGTCGCGTGAAAGCGCCCCGCGCGCACCCCGATCCGCGCAACTGCGTCCTCCGCAGGCCACAGCGCGGCGAAGTCGCCGCCCATCACCACGGGAAGCCAGCCGACCTCCTCGCGCGCCACCGCGTCGACCGCCCAGCCCTGCGCCGCGCAATAATCGGCGATGCGTTCGCGCACCGCCGCGACGTCGAGGTCGGCATCGTCGCTGTAATAGGTATCCTCGACAAAGACCGTCTCGGCATCGAAGGGCAGGCAATAGACGAAGCGATAACCGTCGATCTGTTCGACGCGCGCATCCATGACGATCGGGCGGTCGAGCCCGTGCCCGCCCTCGATACGCACCGCCTGCCCGACGAACTTCTGCCAGCCGCAGTCGATCGCACTGAGGTCGCCGACGCCGCGCGCGTCGATGACGTGGCGCGCCGTCAGCACGCCGCCATCGTCGAACCGCACGCGCCCCGGCGTCAGCTCGCACGCCAGCTTCGCAATCACCCGCTCGGCGGGCAGCGCCGCCGCAACCGCGCGCGCGAGTGCCTCGCTTTCGATGCTGTTGTACGGCATCGCAAGGCCGCGCCGATGGCCGGGAAAGGCGACGTCATAACCCTCCCACCGATGGCCGATCAGCGGCGCGACGAGCCAATGGTCGCCGGGTGCGACATCGCCATCGAAAAAGGACCAGAGATGATTGCCGCCGACCGGCCCCGGCTCGACCAGCCGCACGTCGAGGTCGGGGCGCCGTCCGGCGAGCGCGAGCGCGGCGAGCCCGCCCGCAAGCCCGCCGCCGACGATGGCAATGTCACAGTCGGGCGTCGGGGCGGCGGTCATGCGTCAGCCCTAGCGGTGCGGCGGCGCGGGGGCTATTGCTTTTGCATGGACAGGCCCATTCCCGCGCGCCGCCCCGCATGAGCGCGGCGCTCGCCATCGCGCTCTCGGCGCTCGCGATGACGTTGATCGTCGGGGGACGCTACCTCTTGTCGAGTGGCGCCTTCGCGCTCGCGACGCGCCTCCGTCATCCCGGCCTCTACCGCGGCCTCGAGCGCCAGATGCGCCGCGAGATCGGCTGGAGCCTTGCGAGCGCCGCCATCTATGGCGTGCCCGCCGGGATCGTCGCGTGGGGCTGGCAGGCGCACGGCTGGACGCGCATCTACACCGACGCGGGCGCCTGGCCGCTCTGGTATCTGCCCGTCAGCCTGCTTCTCTACCTCGCGGCGCACGACACATGGTTCTACTGGACGCACCGGCTGATGCACCGCCCGCGCTGGTTCCGGCTCGCCCATGCGGTGCATCACGACAGCCGCCCGCCGACCGCGTGGGCGGCGATGAGCTTTCACCCGGTCGAGGCGGTGACGGGCGCAGTCGTCATTCCCGCGCTCGTCTTCCTCATTCCGATCCACGTCGCGGTGCTCGGCCTCGTCCTCGCGATCATGACCGTGATGGGCGTCGGCAATCATATGGGGTGGGAAATGTTCCCGCGCGCGCTCGTTCATGGACGCGCGGGGCAATGGCTGATAACCGCAACGCATCACCAGCAGCATCATGCTGCCTATAAGGGCAATTATGGCCTCTATTTTCGTTTTTGGGACAGGCTTTGCGGTACCGATATCGGCCTTGGCGATTTTGCCGCTGCTCGCCGCGGCGGCGAGCCCGCCCCCGGTCGTTGAGGTCAGCGTCACCGGGCTGCGCAGCGTCAAGGGACAGCTGCTCGTCTGTCTGACGACCAACCCGAAAGCCTTTCCCGATTGCAGCAAGGATGCGGCGTCGGTCCGCATGGCGGTGAAGTCCGCCGACGCGGCCGATTTCGAGATCGCGGCCCCCGCGAAGGGCATCTATGCGATCGCCGTCGTCCACGACGAAAACAGCAACGACCGGATGGACAAGGCCCTTTTCCTCCCGAAGGAAGGTTTCGGCTTTTCGCGCAATCCGGCGATCGTCGCGGGCCCGCCGAGCTTCAAGGCGGCAAGCTTCGCGGTCGACGGCGACACGCGCGTCGCGATCAAGATGAAATATATGCTGTAGGCGGGACGATGGTCTGAGGTTTGAAAGAACCCGGCCTCCTTTACCCCCTCCCGCAAGCGGGAGGGGCAGCGAGGCTTGCCAGCTTGCTGGCTAGCCGCAGCGGGGTGGGTATTTCGCACCGCTGCTGGCCCACCCCAGACCCCTCCCGCTTGCGGGAGGGGAGATGATCTCCCCAAGCCCGATTGTCGCGGCATCGCCGCACCGCTAAGAGTGCGGGCGTGACCGCGCTCCTCCCCCGCTTCGCCCAATTTGTCGACCGCTGGCCCAGCGCCATCGCGCTGATATTGGGCGCCGTTTCGGCAACGGGATTCGCGCCGCTCGGCCTGTGGCCGCTGACCCTCGCGGCGCTTGCCGGCTGGATGGCGATCGTCGCGCGCGCAGCCAGCGGCTGGCGCGCGCTCGGCGCCGGCTGGGCGTTCGGCGTCGGCCATTTCCTCATCGGACTCAACTGGATCGCGACCGCCTTCACCTATCAGGCGGCGATGCCCGCATGGCTCGGGTGGATCGCGGTGCTGCTGCTCGCGCTTTATCTGGCGGTATATCCTGCGCTGGCGGCGTGGGGCGCCTGGGCGGTACAAAGATTCGTCGCTCCCGCGAAGGGTGGTGGGAGGTACGCGATTCCCGACACGGCCGGTGTCGGCATGGCCCTGTCATCGTCGGGCAAGCCGTCAGTTGCCCCCGCCTTCGCGGGGGCGACGCTCTCCTACATCCTCGCCTTCGCCGGGCTGTGGACGCTCACCGAATGGCTGCGGAGTTGGGTGTTCACCGGTTTCGCATGGAATCCGTTGATCGCCGCATCGCCCGGTTTGGCCCGCAGCGTCGTACCATCGGTCGATCTGCTGACGATTGTGGGAAGCTACGGGGCAAGTGCCTTGCTGATACTCGCCGCCGGCTTCTTCGTCCCGATTGTGCATGAGACTTTGTTTGCGAGTGAAGAGGAACGCGAAACCAAACGGCAGGCGAAACTCGACGAAGACATGCGCGGCGCACCGCTCCAGAGTCTCGGCTGGCCACCGCTGCGTAATGTCATGCTCGGCTTGCTCTATGTCGGTATCCTTTACGGCCTCGCCCAATTCGCCCGTGGAAGCGCGGCGGTGCGCAACGGCGGGGTGCCAGTCACCCTCGTCCAGCCCAACATCGGGCAGGCGGACAAGTGGGAGGGCGACAAGGCCGACGCCAATTTCGCCAAGCTCGCGCGGCTGACCGCTCCCGAAAGCGACACGCCCCGCCTGGTCCTCTGGCCCGAGGCGGCGATTCCCGATTATCTCGAATGGGGCTATCCCGCCGTCTATTACGACCGCTCGCCGCTCGAGGCGCGCGCGCGGCTCGTTCAGCTCATGAACCCCGGCGACGTCATGCTGCTCGGCGCGTTGAAGCTCGAACTCGACAAGAGCGGCGATGTGGTCGGCGCGCGCAACGCGGTGATGACAGTTCACGCCGACGGCACGCTCGGCCCGCGCTACGACAAGGCGCACCTCGTCCCCTATGGCGAATATCTGCCGATGCGGCCGCTGCTGTCGGCGATCGGCCTGTCGCGGCTCGTGCCGGGCGACATCGACTTCTGGCCGGGGCCGGGACCGCGCACGTTCGACCTCGCGCGCTTCGGTCAGGTGGGCCTGCAAATCTGTTACGAGATCATCTTTTCGGGGCAGGTGGTCGACCGCGCCAACCGTCCCGATTTCATCTTCAACCCGTCGAATGACGCCTGGTTCGGCGCGTGGGGGCCGCCGCAGCATCTGGCGCAGGCGCGGCTGCGCGCAATCGAGGAGGGGCTGCCGGTCGTCCGCTCGACCCCGACGGGGATCAGCGCGATCATCGACGCCGACGGGCGCATCGTCGACTCGATCCCGATGCACCGCGCGGGGCGCATCGACGCGATGCTGCCGCCGCCGCACGCGCCGACGCTGTTCGCGCGATATGGCAATGCGCTGCCCGTCGGATTCGCGCTGCTGCTGCTCGCGCTCGCCATTGCCATTCGCCGCCGCGGGCGCTAACAGCGCCGTCACATAAAGCTTCCTTTATATACGATTCAAAGAAGGCCCCCCTCCATGCGCAACAGCTTCCTCTTCACGTCCGAAAGCGTGTCCGAAGGTCATCCCGACAAGGTATCCGATCAGATCAGCGATTCGATCGTCGACCTGTTCCTGTCGAAGGACCCCGAGGCGCGCGTCGCGTGCGAGACGCTGACGACGACGCAGCTCGTCGTGCTGGCGGGCGAAATCCGTTGCAAGGGCGTCTATGAAGACGGCGCCTGGGCCCCCGGCGCACTCGACGAGATCGAGGCGACGGTGCGCAACACGGTGAAGGAAATCGGATACGAGCAAGAGGGCTTCCACTGGAAGGACCTGACCTTCGAGAATAATCTGCACGGCCAGTCGGCGCATATCGCGCAGGGCGTCGACGAAGGCGAAAGCAAGGACGAGGGCGCGGGCGACCAGGGCATCATGTTCGGCTATGCGTCGGACGAAACCCCCGACCTGATGCCCGCGACGCTCGATTACAGCCACAAGATCCTCGAACGCATGGCCGCCGACCGCAAGTCGGGCGTCGCGCCCTTCCTCGAACCCGATGCGAAGAGCCAGGTCACGCTGCGCTATGCCAACGAGCACCCGGTCGAGGCGACCGCGATCGTCGTGTCGACGCAGCATGCGCCCGGCTATTACTGGCACAATGGCGAAGGCGACGAGGCGAAATATCAGGAGCTGCGCAAATATGTGCTCGGCGTGATCGCCGACGTGCTGCCCGCCGAGCTGCTCACCGCGAACACCGTCTATCACATCAACCCCACGGGCCGCTTCGAGATCGGCGGGCCCGACGGCGACGCGGGGCTCACCGGCCGCAAGATCATCGTCGACACCTATGGCGGCGCGAGTCCGCACGGCGGCGGCGCGTTCAGCGGCAAGGACCCGACAAAGGTCGATCGTTCGGCGGCCTACGTCACCCGCTATCTTGCGAAGAATATCGTCGCCGCGGGGCTTGCGCGCCGCTGCACGATCCAGCTCAGCTACGCCATCGGTGTCGCCGAGCCGCTGTCGGTCTATGTCGACCTCCACGGCACCGCGGCGAACGGCGCGAGCGAGGCCGCGCTCGAACAGTTGCTGCCGCAGCTCGTGCGCCTGACGCCAAAAGGCATTCGCACGCATCTGGGGCTCAACAAGCCGATCTATCGCCAGACCGCCGCCTACGGCCATTTCGGCCGCCAGGCCGACGGCGACGCCTTCCCGTGGGAACGCACCGACCTCGTGGACCAGCTCAAGGCCGCCTTTCCGGGCTGATCGGCGGCGATCGCCGCTTGCCTTCACCGCCCCGTTCTGACAGCAAGTCGCGGGAACGGGGGGATATATGGCAAGCATCTGGAAATCGGCGATCGCTCTGGGCGCGGCGCTCGCCGCCGCCGCTTCGCTGCCGCTGGCGGCGCAGGAAGAGGTGGTTGTCGAGGCCGGCAAACCGTGGAACCATGCCCCCAGCGGCATTTCGGTGCCCGCGACGATCGATGGCATCGCGCGCGGGCGCGTCACCCGTTTTGACCAACAGGATCTCGACGTCGCCGCCAGCTTTTTCCGCGGGTCGCCCCAGGAAGCGCTGACCGTTTATGTTTTTCGGAACACCAACGGCAATGCGTCCGTCTGGCTGTCGCAGGCGCAGGGGTCGATCGAGAACGGAAAGAGTTTCGGAACCCCGTCGCTCGCGATTGCGCCGGCGACCTTTGCTCCGACGGCGCAGAGCGGGGCGATTGGCGTCCACGCCGTCTATGCGCTGACGGGCACCGACTATCGAAGCGCCGGGGTCGCGATCTTTCCGGTCGGCGACTGGTACGTGAAAGTCAGGGCGAGTTCGACATCGCGTTCCCCCGCGGAAAATGCTGCATGGATGAAGCGGGTTATTGGAGCGCTCATCCTTCCGACGCTCTCTGCCGGAGCCGCAGCCACGCCCGTTATTCCTTGTTCGACGCCGCTCGGTGCGGCCAACAGCGCCGACAGCACGGCGACGCAAGGCGCTGGCATTTCCCAGCCCTCGGACCGGATCGTTGCCGCCCAATGGTGCCGCGAGACGCGGATGGAGGGGAACCGCGCGGTCTATCGTCCCGTCGGAACGACCGATCGCTATCTGTTCGCGTTCGGCGACAATGGCAATGCGGTGACAGTTCGGGGCGAAGGCGGCTATTATTCCGGCAATTTCATCACCGCAGCCAAGTCGTTCGCCCTGCCACCGCAAACGGCGCTGCCGACGCCGCAACGCGTGCTCGAGCTGATGGCGGCGGACAAGGCAGTGGGTGTGTTCGACACCTGGCCCCCGCGACGCTGACGGCAACGCAACGCCCCTTGCCGCGCGCGCGTCCGCTCGGCTAGGGCGCGCGGCATGACCGCTTACAAATCCGGCGACCCGACGACGCTCAACCGCCTCTATGGCCGCGCCAAGGGCAAGCCCCTTCGCGCGGGCCAGCAGGATCTGGTCGACACGCTGCTGCCGCAGATCGCGGTGCCGGCCGACGGCGACGTCACGGCAGAGCGCCTGTTCGGCTATGATCGCCCGCTGCATTTCGAGATCGGCTTCGGCGGCGGCGAGCATATGGCGGCGCGCGCCGACATGCTCCCCGATCACGGCTTCATCGGTGCCGAACCCTTTATCAACGGCGTCGCGCAGGCGCTCGTCCATGTCGCGGGCGACCATGGCGCGCATCCCCCGCTCGGCAACGTCCGCATCCATCACGGCGACGCGCTCGAGGTGCTGCGGCGCATCCCCGACGGCGCGCTGAGCTTCGCCTATCTGCTGCATCCCGATCCGTGGCCCAAGGCGCGCCATGCCAAGCGGCGGATGATGAACGACGGGCCGGTCGACCTGATCGCGGCCAAGCTGAAGCCCGGCGGCGAATTCCGCTTCGGCACCGATCATCCCGTCTATCTGGCCCACGCGCTGATGGTGATGCGCCGCCACCGCCACCAGTTCGAATGGCTCGCGCAGGACGCGCGCGATTTCCTCGTCCGCCCCGGCGGCTGGCCCGAAACGCGCTACGAGGCCAAAGCGCGCGCGCAGGGGCACGAGGTCTGGTATTTCCGCTACCGCCGCCGCTAGGCGCGCGCAACGCAAGCTTTGCGCTGTCGCGGTCCGTCATGAATATGGCGATTTTATCTGGATGCCCCGCGAGGATTCGAACCTCGATAGACGGAATCAGAATCCGTAGTCTTACCATTAGACGACGGGGCAGGAGGGGCGCGCAATATGATTGCTGACGGGCGCTGTCAAGGCTGCGTGGCCGCCGCGCACAAGCGCGCTTGCGCGGTCGCGATTCGCCGCTAGCATCGCATCGATAAGATAAGCGCGCCGCGGGGTTGCGGCGGGCGCGCGCAGGAGTGGGCTATGCGTCACGTCGCAATCGTCGGGTCGGGCCCGGCGGGCTATTATACCGCCGAGGCATTACAGAAATCGGACGACATCGCCGTCGACGTGATCGACCGCCTGCCCGTTCCCTATGGGCTGATCCGCACGGGCGTCGCGCCCGACCATCAATCGATCAAGGCGGTTTCGCGCCGTTACGAGGGCGTCGCGCTGACCGACAATGTCCGCTTTGTCGGCAATGTCGCGGTCGGCAGCGATGTCGGCATCGACGAACTCACGACGCTCTACGACGCGGTCGTGCTCGCGACCGGCGCGCCCAACGACCGCCCGCTCGGCATTCCCGGCGCCGACCTCGACGGCGTGATCGGCAGCGCGGCCTTCGTCGGCTGGTACAACGGCCACCCCGATTTCGCCGCGCTCGACCCGCCGCTCGATTCGGCGGGGGTTGCGGTGATCGGCAACGGCAATGTCGCGCTCGACGTCGCGCGCATCCTGGCGAAGACCCCTGCCGAATTCGCGGGCAGCGACATCGTCGCGCACGCGCGCGACGCACTCGCGGCGAGCAATGTGCGGCAGATCCATATTCTCGGCCGCCGCGGACCGCACCAGATTGCAATGACGCCCAAGGAACTTGGCGAGCTTGGCCACCTCGAGCGCGCGGCGCCGCGCGTCGACCCCGCCGACCTGCCGCCCGAGGGCGACGATGCGCTGCTCGAACCCGGGATGCGCAAATCGGTGACGCACCTGCGCGATTTTGCCGCGAACCCGGTCGCGAAGCCGGTGACGGTCGACTTCGACTTTTTCGCGATGCCGGTGGCGTTGGAGGGAGAGGGGCGCGTCCAGCGCGTCATCGTCGAGCGCACCGAACTCGACGCCGACATGCGCAGCCACGGGACCGGGGAAACCTATGCGGTCGACGTCGGACTGGTGATCAGCTGCATCGGGTATCAGACGCCGCCGATCCCCGGCGTCCCCTATGAACATGGCCGCGGCCGTTTTGCGAGCGACGAGGGGCGCATCCTGCCCGGTCTTTACGCGGTCGGCTGGGCGCGGCGCGGGCCGACGGGGACGATCGGGACGAACAAGCCCGACGGCGCGCGGATCGCCGAAATGGTGGTCGCGGACATCGGCCGCGGCGCGGGCAAGCCGGGGCGCCCCGGGCTCGACACCTTGCTCGCGAGCCGCGGCGTCGTTCCCGTGACCTTTCGCGACTGGCGCCGGATCGAGGCGGCAGAGGTCGCGGCGGCGCTCGACGGCGCGCCGCGCGAGAAGTTCACCAGCGTCGAGGCGATGCTCGCCGCGATCGGGCGTTGAGGGCGCGCGTCCGCACCGCGCTGCGCTGGCTGCTCGCGCTTGGCTATGCCTATGCGGGCTATCGTCACCTCGCGACGCCTGCGCCCTTTCTGGCGATCATGCCGCCGTGGGTGCCAATGCCCGCATTCGTCGTCGCCGCGACCGGCATCGCCGAGCTTGCGGGCGCGCTGGGGCTGGCGATCCCGGCGACGCGCAAGGTCGCGGGCTGGGGCCTCGCGCTCTATGCGCTGTGCGTCTGGCCCGCGAATTTCCACCATGCGTTCGCCAACATGGCGATCGGCGGCGAGGTGCTCGGCTGGTGGTATCACGCCCCGCGCCTCGCGGCGCAGCCGCTCATCATCTGGTGGGCGCTATGGGCGAGCGGCGCGGTCGAATGGCCCTTCGGCGGCCCGCGCAGTCGCCTCGCCCCTCCTCCTTGACGGGGGAGGGCTTATGTCATTTCGCCGCAGGGGTTTCGATCGGCAGGGCGTCCTTGCGGCTCGCGGCATGGGCTTCGACCGCCTTGAGCACGCGCAGCATGTTGCCGCTCGCGATCTTTTCGAGTTCGGCCTGCGAATAGCCGCGCCGCGCGAGCTCGGTGAACAGCGCGGGATATTTCGACACATCCTCCAGTCCCTCGGGCAGCACGTCGACGCCGTCATAATCGCCCCCGATGCCGATATGGTCGACGCCGATGGTGCGGCGCAGATGGTCGATATGATCGGCGACGCGCTGGGCGTTGGTGCGCGGCGCCGGATGCGCCGCGTCCCACGCCAGGAGCGCGGCGTCGGCGGCGGCCGGATCGCCCGGATGGAGTGCCTTGAGGCGCGCCTGCTCGGCGGTGCGCGTCAGCCCGTGCGCGCGCACCTCGGCGTCGACGAAGGGGGGGTAAAAGACGACCATGACGATCCCGCCGTTCGCCTTGACGCGCGGCAGCACGCTGTCGGGGACGTTGCGCGGATGGTCGTTGACCGCGCGCACGCCCGAATGGCTGAACATCACCGGCGCCTTTGCCTCTTCGAGCGCGTCGAGCATCGTCGCCTCGCTGACGTGGCTGAGGTCGACGATCATCCCGATGCGGTTCATCTCGCGCACCAGCTGGCGCCCGAAATCGTTGAGCCCGTCGTGGACGGGCGCGTCGGTCGCGCTGTCGGCCCAGGGCGTGTTCTTCGAATGGGTGAGCGTCATGTAGCGCACCCCGAGCGCGTGCATCTGGCGCAGCACCGCGAGCGACGAGCCGATCGAATGGCCGCCCTCCATCCCCAGCATCCCCGCGACCTTTCCGGCCTTCATCGCGCGTTCGAGTTCGGCGGTGGTCGATGCGAGCGCGAGGTCGGCGGGATAGCGCGCCGCCATCCGCCGGATCACGTCGATCTGTTCGATCGTCTGCTGCACCGCCTTTGCCTCGTCGGTCGTCGCGGGCACCCACACCGACCAGAATTGCGCACCGACGCGCCCCGCGCGCAGCCGCGATATATCGGTGTGCATCGCGATCAGCGGCTTTTCGGCGTCGGGCTTGGCGGTGTCGGTCGTGTCGCGGAAATCGAAATCGTTGATCATATTGTGCGCATGGTCGCGCAGCGCCCACGGCGCGTCATTATGCCCGTCGAACACCGGCGCGCGGGCCAGCGCGGCGGCAGCCACGGCTTCGGGCGGTTGCTGCGCGGCGGCGGGGGTGGCGATCAGGGCGAGTGCGGCGAGGCCGGCGAGCAGGGGCGCTTTGGTCATGGCGCGCGACCTTAAGCGCTTGAGCGGACTGTGCAAGAGCGTGGCCAACCCTGCGACCGACAGGTCGCGCCATATTTTTCACACAAAGACACAAAGGCACAAAGAAGGAGCAAAAATGCAGCTGTCTTTGTGCCTTTATGTCTTTGTGTGCGATATTACGAAGCGCTTCCGGCGCGTCCGAACTTGACGCATACGTCAAGCACGCGCAGCATCGGCGCATGACAGCCTTCGACGACTGGCGCGCGCGTTCGCCTTATTATGACGAAACGCACGAAGCGCTCGCGCAGAGCGTCCGCCGCTTCGTCGCGCGCGAGGTCGCGCCGCACATCGACCGCTGGGAGGCGGAGGGCGAACTGCCGCGCGCGCTGCATAAAAAAGCGTCCGACGCGGGCATCCTCGGGCTGCGTTATCCCGAACAATATGGCGGCCACAGCACCGGCTTCGACATTTTCCACGGGCTCGTCGTCACCGAAGAGTTGGCGGCGGTCGGCGCGGGCGGGCTTGGCGCGTCGCTGATGACGCACGGCATCGGGCTGCCGCCGATACTCGCGCTCGGCTCCGACGAACTCAAGCGCCGCGTAGCGCCGCCGGTGCTCGCGGGCGACCGGATCATCGCGCTCGGCATTACAGAGGCGGGCGGGGGCAGCGACGTCGCCAACCTCAGGACGACGGCGGTGCGCGACGGCGACGATTATGTCGTCAACGGCGGCAAGATGTTCATCACCTCGGGAATGCGCGCCGACTGGCTGACCTGCGCGGTGCGCACCGGCGGGCCCGGCGCGGGCGGCATATCGCTGCTGCTGGTCGAGATGGACGCGCCGGGGGTCGAACGCACGCGGCTCGACAAGATGGGCTGGCGGTGCAGCGACACCGCCGCGATCCACTTCAGCGACGTCCGCGTCCCCGCCGCGAACCTCATCGGCGCCGAAAATGGCGGCTTCATCGGCATCATGCGCAATTTCAACAGCGAGCGGCTCGGCATGGCGATGGGCTGCTGCGCAATGGCGCGCGTCGCGATGGCCGAGGCGGCCGAATGGGCGCAACAGCGCGAAACCTTTGGAAAGCCGCTCGTCGGCCACCAGTCGATCCGCATCAAGCTCGCCGACATGGAACGCCAGATCGAAGCGACGCAGGCGTGGGTCGACCTGTGCGCGTGGCAGGTCAAAAAGGGCAAGGACCGCCCCGCCGATTTCGCGATGCTCAAGGTGCAGGCGACGCGCATGCTCGAACATGTCGCGCGCGAGGCCGCGCAGGTGCTGGGCGGCGCATCCTATATCACCGGCAGCAAGGTCGAACGCATCTACCGCGAGGTCCGCGTTAATGCCATTGGAGGAGGCAGCGAGGAAATCATGCTCGACCTCGCGGGTCGGCAATTGTTTGGAGGAAAAAGATGAACGAGATCGCTCGAAGCTGGCCCGCCGAGGCCGAGACCCTGTTGGGCGACCTCGTGACCTTGCGCCGCGCGATTCACCGCGAGCCCGAACTCGGCCTGCAAAACCCGAAAACGCTCGCGAAGATCAAGGAGGCGCTCGCCGGCCTCCCGCTCGAATTTCGCGAGGGGCCGTCGACGACCGGCCTCGTCGCGATCCTGCGCGGCCCCGCGAACGGGCGCACCGTGCTGCTGCGCGGAGACATGGACGCGTTGCCGCTGGTCGAGGATACGGGACTCGACTTCACCTCCGAAACGCATGGCGCGATGCACGCCTGCGGGCACGACACGCATGTCGCGATGCTCGTCGGCGCGGCGAAGCTGCTGTGTGCGGCGCGCGACCGCCTGCCCGGCACGGTGATGTTCATGTTCCAGCCGGGCGAGGAGGGCCATCATGGCGCGCGCTTCATGCTCGAGGACGGGCTGATCGACCCGCTGCCCGACGCGGCGTTCGCGCTCCACATCATGCCCAACGCGCCGCACGGCATTTTCGCGGGGCGCGCGGGGCCGCTGCTCGCCTCGTCCGACGTGCTGTCGATCACCGTCAAGGGCGCGGGCGGCCATGCCTCGATGCCGCATGATGCGGTCGATCCCATTCCGGTCGCGTGCGAAATCGTCTCGGCAATCCAGACGATGGTGACGCGCAAGGTTTCGGTGTTCGACCCCGCGGTGGTCACCATCGCCAGGATCGCGGCGGGGACGACGAACAATATCATCCCCGAAAGCGCCGAGATGCAGGGGACGATCCGCACCCTGTCGCCCGAGCGCCGCGCGATGGTCGCGCGCGAGCTCCGGCGCCTCGCCCCCGCAATCGCCGAGGCGCACGGCTGCACCGCCGAGGTCGAGATAGAGGAAGGCTTCCCCGTCACCGTCTGCGACGCGCGCGCGGTCGCCTTTGGCCAGTCGGTTGTGGAGGAGACCTTCGGCGAGGCCGCGTGGCTGACGATGGAGCATCCGGTGATGGGCGCCGAGGATTTCGCCTATGTCCTCGAAAAAGTCCCCGGCGCAATGTTCTGGCTCGGCGCGAGCCACGAGGGCAGCGACTGGCGCGCGTGCTGCGGCCTCCACTCGAACCGCATGGTCCTCGACGAAAAGGTGATGGCCCGCGGCGCCGCCCTCCACGCGGCGCTGGCCGAACGGTTTTTGAACGAGGGGTTTGCGTAGGGAAATCTCACGCAAAGGCGCAAAGGCGCAAAGAAGAAGATTCGTCAGCCGCGATGGTTATTGGCGACGCGGCGGACCCCTTCCTTGAAGGTTTCGCCGCCAAAGTTGATGAGCAGGCCAAGCGGAAGCTCAAGCAGGCGAAGATAAGTCAAAACCTGTTTGCCGTGAAGCGGCGACAGCCGCTCCACGGATTTGAGTTCGACGAGCAATTGGCCTTCGATCAGAAGGTCGGCCCGAAACCCCTCCGGCAACTCGACGCCGTCATAACGGATGGGGATCGGCGCCTGCCTCTGAACATTTAGGCCGCGGCGCACGAGTTGGTCGAACATTATCGCTTCGTAGACCGATTCGAGCAGCCCCGGCCCCAGATTCTTGTGCAGGTGGAATCCGCAATCGACGGCGACGCTGGCCAGTTCCTCGATGTCCAAGCTGCCCCCTTCTTCGCGCCTTTGCGCCTTTGCGTGAGATTTTCCTTAGCCGAAACTCACGGCACCAGCACCGTATCGACCGGCTCCGCCAGCGCCTCGGGATAGTCGAGCGTGTAGTGCAATCCGCGGCTTTCCTTGCGGTGGAGCGCGCTCCGCACGATCAGCTCGGCGCACTGGAGCAGGTTCCTGAGTTCGATCAGATCGGTGGTCACGCGGAAGTGGCCGTAATAATCCTCGACCTCGCCCGTCATCATCTTGATGCGGTGCTGCGCGCGCTCGAGCCGCTTGGTGGTGCGGACGATGCCGACATAGTTCCACATGAAGCGGCGGATCTCGGTCCAGTTCTGCTTGATCACCACCTCTTCGTCCGAATCGGTGACGCGGCTTTCGTCCCACGGCCGGATCGGCGGCGGCGCCTCGAGCGTGTCCCAGCGCGCGATAATGTCCTTCGCCGCCGCCTCGCCGAACACGAAACATTCGAGCAGGCTGTTCGACGCCAGGCGGTTCGCGCCGTGCAGGCCGCTCTCGCTCACTTCGCCCGCGGCATAAAGGCCGGGAAGGTCGGTGCGCCCGTCGAGGTCGATGAGCACGCCGCCGCACGTATAATGCTGCGCGGGCACCACCGGGATCGGCTGCTTGGTCATGTCGATGCCAAGGCCGAGCAGCTTGTCATAGATGTTCGGGAAATGCCCCGCGACGAAATCGGGGTCCTTGTGACTGATGTCGAGGTGGACATAGTCGAGCCCGAAACGCTTGATCTGGTCGTCGTTGGCGCGTGCGACGATGTCGCGCGGCGCGAGTTCGGCGCGCGCGTCATAGTCGGACATATAGCGATGCCCGGTCTCGGGGTGCCGCAAAATCCCGCCCTCGCCGCGCACCGCCTCGGTGATCAGGAAATTCTTGACGTCGAGGTTATAGAGGCAGGTCGGGTGGAACTGCATCATCTCCATGTTGGAAACGCGCGCACCCGCGCGCCACGCCATCGCGATGCCGTCGCCGGTCGCTCCCCTTGGGGCGGTGGAGAATTGATAGACGCGCCCCGCGCCCCCGCTCGCGAGGATCGTCGCGCGCCCGACATGCGCGTGGACCTGCCCGCTCGCCTCGTCGAGCGCATAGACGCCCCACACGCGCCCCGACCCCGAATAGCGTTCCTCGTGCCGCCCCGTGATCAGGTCGATGCACGCCTGCCCGGGGAGCAGCGTGATGTTCGGATGCGCTTCGGCGGTCTTGAGCAGCGCCGCCTGCACCGCCCAGCCGGTCGCGTCGTCGACATGGACGATGCGGCGGTGCGAATGGCCGCCCTCGCGCGTCAGGTGCAGCGCGCCTTCGTCCATGTTGAAGGGCACGCCCATCTCGACGAGCCGCGCGATCGCCTGCGGCGCATTCTCGACGACGAACTCGACCGTCTCGCGCCGGTTGAGCCCCGCGCCCGCGACCATCGTGTCGTCGATATGATTCTCGAACGTGTCGCCCGCGTCGAGCACCGCGGCGATGCCGCCCTGCGCCCAGGCGGTCGACCCGCCGGTGAGGTTGCCTTTCGCGAGCACCAGCACCTTGCAATGGTCGGCAAGGCTGATCGCGGCGGTGAGGCCAGCGGCGCCCGATCCGACGATGATGACGTCGTGGGGAGAAGAGGTGCCGCCTTCACCCATTGGCCGCGCGCGTCAGGTTCAGGAACACATCCTCAAGGTCCGCTTCGCGCGTCGACACGTCGACGATGCCGTGCCCCATTGCATTGACCGCGGCGAGCACTTCGCCCGCGTTCATCCGGTCCTTGTTGTAATGGATGGCAAGGCCGCGTTCGCCCTCGCGCTCGATCTTGTCGAACGCCGGGTGCGTGGGCAGCGTGTCGATATCCTGGTCGAGCGTCACGACGACGATCTTCTCGCGCGCCATGTCGACCAGCTCGCGCGTCGGCTTGTTCGCGATCAGCCTGCCGTGGTTGATGATCGCGATCCGGTCGCACAGCTCCTCGGCCTCCTCCAGATAGTGCGTCGTCAGCACCACCGTGACGCCGCGATCGTTGAGGCTCTGCACAAATTCCCAAAGCTGCTGGCGCAGCTCGATATCGACCCCCGCGGTCGGCTCGTCGAGCACGATGATCGGCGGCGAATGCACCATCGCCTTCGCGACGAGCAGGCGGCGTTTCATCCCCCCCGACAAGGTGCGCGCATAGGCGTCGCGCTTGTCGCTCAGATGCACGGCGGCGAGCAGTTCGTCCGAAATCCGCTTCGCCTTGGGCACGCCATAAAGCCCCGCCTGATTCTCGAGCGTCTCGAACGGCGTGAAAAAGGGATCGAAGACGATCTCCTGCGGCACGATGCCGATCGAATATTTGGCGTTGCGGGGATCGGCGTCGATGTCGAAGCCCCAGATGCTCGCGTTCCCGCCCGTCTTGTTGACCAGCCCCGCAAGGATGTTGATCAGCGTCGACTTGCCCGCGCCATTGGGTCCAAGCAGCCCGAAAATTTGCCCGCGCGGCACGTCGAAGCTGACGTTGTCGAGCGCCTGCTTGCCCCCCGCATAGATTTTGGAAACGGCGTCGATGCGGATGGCGGCTTCGGTCATGCCCGCTTCCATAGCCGCGCACCCGCCCGCGCGAAAGAGGGGGCGCGCGCAGCATTGTCTATGCGGCCGTAAACATATTTTGGGGCTGGCCTTGCCCGGTGGCCGCGCCGCTCTGAACATGCATGTGCAGACCCGATTGCGGCGATCACGCGGCCTTGCTATGGGCGCGGTCGATGACCCAGCCCGCACCCGAAACGATCCGCACGCCCAAGACCCGCATCGCCTGCGACGGCACCGGCGACGGGCTTGCCGACGCCGCGCTCGGCCATCCGCGCGTATGGCTGGAAATCGACCCCGACGACGGCTTCGTCGATTGCGGCTATTGCGACCGCCGCTTCATCCTGACCGGCGGCGTCGCCGACATATCGGCCTGAACGGCGCCACCGCCGCCCGCGGGTGACCAAGGCGGCGCGCGGTCGCTGCCAAATACCCAACCGATTCACCGCGGCCGGGCATGGTTGGCTCATCCTGTCACGGCATATATGTGCCGCGACAGGATCAGAATCGTAACCGGCCCGCGGGCGCCGGCTCCGATTGTCGCGCTCGACCGCGCGGCGATCCTGCGCGGCATCGGCGCGACCGTGCAGCGTTACGCCACGCGGGCTTGGCGCCGCGGCGCCGCGGCAAATCTGTCGGCCGAATGCGAGCCGCAATCCGGAAATTGCGACGGCAACCTATGGCGCGCCCGTGTCGCCATCGGCTTGTTCGATGAGGAGGACCCAATCCTCGCCCTCGCCCGACGATGGCGGGACAAAGCTTTGGATGCCCTGGCTCTGCTCGGTCCTGAACAGATAGGAGGCGCCATAGCGCGGGTCGAACCAGCTCTGTTTATGCATCGCACCCGCGACTTCGCGCAGGTCGAGGGTGAAGGGCTTGCCGTGCGGCGAATAGACGATGATGCGCTTGCCGTCGGCAGCGCGCGCTGCGCGGACCTTTGCGCCGCCCTGCGTCGGGCCATCGAGGATCAAATCCTGTCGCGGCTCGAGCGTCTGAAAGGCGTTTGCTTCCATGAAGCGCCGCAAAATCCCCATCTGGCGCGCGCCCGGGTCTTCGATCGCTTCGAACCAGGGCCGGTTCGCGCCAATTGCCGGCTCGCGCCCCGGCGCCCACATTTGCCAGACATTGTTGTTGCCATAGGCGTGCCCCGCCGCGCCCGCGAGGATCGACCACCACGCGGCCTGCCGCGTGTCGTCGTCGTCAAAGCGGAGCCGCGGGTCGTGGCCCTGATTGTAAAATCCGACCGGAATCCCCTCGTAGCGCGGCTCGCCGTCGATCACCGGGCGCCGCGGTGACAGCGCGCGGTCATGTTCGGCATAAAGCCCCGTGTCGAGGTCGCGCGCTGCATGCGATGACTGGTTCATATAGAAATCGAGCCACTTTGCGTCGCGGACCTGCACCGACGACAGGCCGGGGCCGCGCGGGTGAAAGGTAATCAGGTGACGGCCGCCGTCGCCCTCGCGCAGTCCCCTTGCCAGCGCATCGATTATCGCGCGTTCGTTGGCCGACCGGACGTTCGAATCGCCTCCCAATATCCAGATGAGCTTGGCGTCGCGATAGCGCTTTCCTAGGAAGCGCCCATAGGCGAGCGCGCTCGCAGGGGTGAAGATCTGGGCGTCGCCGTCGCGCCAGTAGCGCCCCCATGATGGCAACAGGCCGACGGTCAGTCCCAATTCGTTCGCGCGCGCGACGACGCGGTCGACATGGTCGAAATAGGCGGTGTTGGGGGTCGCGGGATCGCGGTTCACCAGCGGCAGATGCCCATAGGCGTTCGGTTCGTCGAGCCCGCGCAGTTCGGCGAGCGCAACCGCCTGGACGACGTTGAACCCTTTCTCGGCGCGATCGCGCAGATACCGATCTGCTTCCTCGATCGTCAGCCGGTGAAAGAGCGCCCATGCGGTGTCGCCCAGATAGAAAAATGGCTTTCCGTCATCGGTCTGCAAATGGCGCCCGTTCGGGGCGACTTCGATTTGCCGCTGGGCGTGCGCCGCTGTGGTCAAAAGGCCCAGCGTCAGGGCGCCGGTGATGGCGACGTGCCAACGCCGTCCGTTGGTGGCGGTCATCCTTCTCTCCCGTTCAACTTTCATTTTGGACACCGGTGTCATAATGGATTCGCGGGGCGCGTGGCAATAGGAATTGTCGATCATGCGAACGCGGCGCTGGGGTCTGCATGGTGTCCGGCTCAGCGCAGCAGCGCCGCGACCGCCTGTTCGACCATCGCTGCCGCCGCCTCGGCGCCGAAGCTTGCTTCGTCGAGCGAGAGTTCGAGCCACAGCCCGTCGACCAGCGCGGTGAGCATGATCGCCAGCCGCTCGGGCTCGCGTGCGCCGCACGCGGCGAGCAGCTCGGCCAGCCGCGCGCGATAGCCGGCGTAACTTGCGGCGTGGATTGCGGCCATGCGCGCGTCGCTGCGCGCGAGTGCCCAGAAGGCGGTCCACGCGCCGAGCAGTTCGGGGTCGGTCACCGGCGCGCGGAAGCTTGCGGTCAGATAGGCCGACAGGCGCGCGCGGGGGGCGTCGCCCGCGCCCGCGACCGCGGCGGCGAAAATCGCGTCCATCCGGTCGCTCGTCGCCTGATAGGTCGCCGCGATCAGCTCGTCGATCCCCGCGAAATAATGGCGCAGCAGCCCCGGCGACACCCCCGCGCGCGCGCAGATCGCGCGCACATTGGTGCCCGCGAGCCCCACTTCGGCAAGGCACGCCGCCGCCGCCTCGATCAGCGCGGCGCGGCGCGCATCGGCGCTTTCGCGCGTAAAGGCTTGGCGGGCGGCTTCCATCTTGTTATACGTTTGTATAACAAGGAACCGGCCATGGCAACGCTACGCGACACTTTCGACAACATCGACCCCCTCGACGGCTGGTCGCTCCCCGCCTGGACCTACAGCGACCCCGAATTCCACGCGGTCGAGGTCGAGCGCATCTTCCGCCCGAGCTGGCAGGTCGTCTGCCACGACAGCGACATCCCCAACGCCGGAGACTGGCACAGCATCGACTATGTCGGCGAAAGCGTCATCGTCGTCCGCGGCACCGACGGTGCGGTGCGCGCCTTCACCAACGTCTGCCGCCACCGCGGCTCGCGTCTCGTCGACGGCACCGCGGGCTGCGCGAAAAAGCTGGTCTGCCCCTATCACGCCTGGACATACGAACTCGACGGCCGCCTGTCGGGCGTCCCCGACAGCGCGAGCTACCCGGCGCTCGACAAGGGAAAGGCGGGGCTCGTTCCGGTCGAAGCGGAGAGTTGGCGCGGCTTCTGGTTCGTCCGCCTCGACGACGATGGCGGCCCGTCGGTCGCGCAGATGATGGCGCCCTATGAGGCGATGGTCGAGCCCTATCGCTTCGAGGAGCTCGGCGCGCTCGGCCGCGTCACGCTGCGCCCGCGCGACGTCAACTGGAAGAATGTCGGCGACAATTATTCGGACGGCCTCCACATCCCCGTCGCGCACCCCGGCCTCACGCGCCTGTTCGGCAAAAGCTATGGTGTCGAGGCCGAGGAACGCGTCGACCGCATGTGGGGCGACCTGATCGACCGGCCGTCGGCGAACTGGTCCGAACGCATGTACCAGCGCCTGCTGCCGTCCGTCCCGCATCTCCCCGCCGACAAGCAGCGCCACTGGCTCTATTTCAAGCTCTGGCCCAATGTCGCCTTCGACATTTATCCCGACCAGGTCGACTTCATGCAGTGGCTGCCGACCGGTCCGACGAGTTGCCTGATCCGCGAGATTTCATACGTCCTTCCCGATGAACGCCGCGAGATGAGGGCGGCACGCTATCTGAACTGGCGCATCAACCGCCAGGTCAATGCCGAGGACACCGCGCTGATCACCCGCGTTCAGCAGGGCATGGCGTCGAAAAGCTTTTCGATGGGTCCGCTCAGCGACAAGGAAGTCTGTCTCAAGCATTTCTGCGCGCGGATGCGCGACATCATTCCCGAAGCGCGACACGAACACGCGCCCGCGGCCGGTTGGAGCAAATAATGACCAAAGCTTATGACGCGCTGATCATCGGCGCCGGCCACAACGGCCTCGTCTGCGCCTTTTACCTCGCGCGCGCGGGGCTGAAGGTCCGCATCGTCGAGGCGCGCGATGTCGTCGGCGGTGCCGCGGTGACCGAGGAGTTCGCGCCGGGGTTCCGCAACTCGGTCGCGAGTTACACGGTCAGCCTGCTCCAGCCCAAGGTCATCGCTGACATGCGCCTCGCCGATCACGGCTATCGCGTGATCGAGCGGCCGATCAGCAATTTCCTTCCGCAGGAGGATGGCGGCTATCTGAAGCTCGGCGGTGGGCTCGAACGCACGCAGGCCGAGTTCCGCAAGTTCAGCGCGCGCGATGCCGAGGCGCTGCCCGCTTATTATGACGCGCTCGAAAATGTCGCCGAACTGCTTCGCGACCTCGCGCTCCGCGTCCCACCCAATGTCGGCGAGGGGCTGCGCACGCTGGTCGACGGCGTGCGGCAGGGGCGCCGCTTCGCGGGGCTCAGCGTCGAGCAACAACGCGATGTGCTCGACCTCTTTACCAAGTCGGCGCGCGCCATGCTCGACAGTTGGTTCGAGAGCGAGGCGGTCAAGGCGGCTTTCGGCTTCGACGCGGTCGTCGGCAATTATGCGAGCCCCGACACGCCGGGCAGCGCCTATGTCCTCCTCCACCATGTCTTCGGCGAGGTGAACGGCAAGAAGGGCGCGTGGGGGCACAGCGTCGGCGGGATGGGCGCCATCACGCAGATCATGGCGAAGGTGTGCCGCGATGCCGGAGTCGAGATCAGCCTCGAAAGCCCGGTCGCGAAGGTGCTGGTCGACGGCGGCAAGGCTGTCGGCGTCAAGCTTGCCAGCGGCGAGGAGATCGCCGCCGCGCGCGTTGTCGCCAATGTCGGTCCGAAGCTGCTCTATGAGCGGATGATGGACGCCGCCGACCTCCCACCAGACTTTGCGCGGCGCATGAAGGGATTCAAGGCGGGCAGCGGGACCTTCCGCATGAATGTCGCGCTCAGCGAATTGCCGCGTTTCACCTGCCTTCCCGAACCCGGCGAACATCATCAGTCAGGGATCATCATCGCGCCGACGCTCGACTATATGGACCGCGCCTTCCTCGACGCTAAGCGCGACGGCTGGTCGAAAGCGCCGATCGTCGAAATGCTGATCCCCTCGACGATCGACGACAGCCTGGCGCCCGAGGGATGCCATGTCGCGAGCCTTTTCTGTCAGCAATTCGCACCCGAATTGCCCGACGGGCGCGACTGGGACGATGAGGAGGAAGCCGCGGCCGACACGATCATCGACACCGTCGAACGCTATGCCCCCGGCTTCCGCGCGAGCATCGTCGCGCAGACCCGCCTCAGCCCGAAGGGGCTGGAACGCAAGTTCGGCCTCGTCGGCGGCGACATCATGCATGGCAATATGACGCTCGATCAGCTCTGGTCGGCGCGCCCCGTGCTCGGCCACGGCGGCTATCGCGGGCCGGTCAAGGGCCTCTATATGTGCGGCGCGGGCACGCACCCCGGCGGCGGCGTCACCGGTGGACCGGGGCATAATGCCGCCCAAGTCATCATCCGCGACCGGGGGCTATTCGCGCCCAAGTGGCGGTGAACCGAAGCCGATCGCTTGCGGCATCGATGGGCGTGCTGCACGCTCTTGCCGCAAGCGTGCGATCAGCTCTGCGTCATCGATGTCACCCAGAAAGCGGCGCTGGCGGGCCACGACCGCAAAGTCGCCAAGCGTAAGCCCGCCCAACCGGTCAAGCGTATCGGGCGCGGCGCGGCCAAAGAAATGACCGAACGCCAGCCGCGCGCGCGCCGCGTCGAGCGGACGCATTTCGACCTTGAATACGAAACGCCGCGCCGAAGCCGGGTCAAGCTTTGCCGAATGGTTGGTCGCCGCTGCGAAAGGGAGCGGATGGCACTCCATCCACGTCAACAGCTCGTTGACTTGCGACACTTCCCAGCTCTGCGTTGCACCGCCGCGGTCCGCCAGCAGCGAATCGACCTCGTCGAAGAACAGCATCGCGCCTTGCCGCTTGGCTTTGGCAAAGGCGGCTGCGATCCGCTGCTCGGTCTCGCCGATCCATTTCGACATGAGATCGGACGCGCGCTTGACGTGCAGCGGGCGCCCGAGACGCCGAGCAAGGGCATGGACGGCCTCGCTCTTCCCGGTGCCTGGCGGGCCGGTCAACAAGAGCGAAAAGTCGCTTTCCTCGCCGCCGGCCAGCCGGTCGAACAGCAGCGGCAAGTCGGTATCGGCTGCCAGCAAGCGTTCGTCGAAAGCGCGCGGCGCATCGATGTCGACCTCCTGTCCGCGCATTGCGCTCAGCACCGATCCCGCGAAGCGATGGGCGCTCGTCGTTTCTCCAGCGAGCGCCGCTGCGCGAACCGCAACGCGAAAGAGTGACGCGGTTTCCGGAGCGTTGGCCGCGAGAACGCCAAGCGCGGGGTCGACCGCGACATTCTCTTCGGTGCTGACGCGCTCAAGCATTGCCGGACTGTGCGCCCGGCCCGGGAAATCCATCCGGATCGTCAAGCTGATGCGGCGCAGGATCGCCGGGTCGGCTTCGCCGATGGCGTTCGATGTCCAGATCACCGGGACGATATTCTCCTCCAGCAACCTGTTCACGAACAGCTTCGATCCCGCGCGGTCGCGAATTTGCCCGCCGGCGTCGATGCGCGCATTGCCGAGCAGATCCTCCATCTCGTCGAACAACAGCAGGGCGCCTCCCCTCTTCTCCAGCGTTCGCAGGGCGAGCCGCAGCGCCGCCACGCGATCACCGCGTGTCGGTTCTTCGCCGTCGTCGTCGGCCTCGCCAACAGCGTGAAGCGGTGCGCCCGCGCTAGCTGCGATCGTCCGCGCGAGTTCGGTCTTGCCGGTGCCGGGCGGTCCGTGGATCAGGACATTGATTCCGCGCGCGCCGGATTCGAGCGCGCCGCGGAGCAGGGCGACTGCCAGTTCGGCGTCGCGCTTCTGCACCGGAAAATCGGCGATCTGGTGCCGCGCCGGTTGGCGGGGGCCGAGCAGCCCCTCCAGCAGGTCGGCATGTTGTCCCGGCCGGGCGTCGAGCAACCGCTCGAACGCCCAGCGAAGGCCGAGTTGCGGCGTTCCGTCCTTTGCGCCCCATCGCGCCACCAGGTCGAGGCGCACGACCTCTGCGCGGTGGATCGCGTGCGGCGCGATGCCGGTTACGGCGCTCGCGAGTGTCTCGATGTCGAGCTTCTCGTTCTCCACAAGCTGCCCCAGGCTTCGCGAGAGCGGAGCCCGGTCGAGCGCCGTTACAAACAACAGCAAGGCGCGCTCCTCCGGCGGCAGCGCGAGCGCATCGGCAAGGCGGTTGGCCTGGATGAGGTTCAGATCCTCGCGTGCCGCCGGTAGCATTTCGGACGCGATCGGCGGGTCAGCGAGCAAGGTCGCGCGGTTCACCATCTTCGGGCTGTCAAATCCAAGCGGCGTGGCGCGCGCGCGGACCCAGCCGAGCAAGGCTCGACCAGTTTTGCTTTGACCCGGATGTTCCGTGGCGATGGCGCGTGCCAGTGCGCGCGCCCAATGGCTGTCGTGCAACATGAATATCTGCCTGCGACCGGCGGACGCGCGGCGACCGTCGGAAAAGGGGGATGATGGTGGTTTGATAAATGCGGCAGCGCCCGTGGCGTGCCGCGTCAGGAATAACGCGCTACGACAGCGGGCGGATGCCGCAGGGTTTCAAGCCCTGATAAATTCGGCGATCCAACACTTTGCGTCTCCAAAAAAGCCCGAGTCCGGGTGGTGGGCGCGGCGGATAGGCGATTTCACCTGAATGCGCAAGTGCTCAGTGGGCAGGGGCCGGGCGCGCAGCGGTGTGGCGCGTCCACCAGTAAAGCGGCAGACCTGCCGCCATCAGCACGATGCTCAGCGCGCTCACTCCGATGCCAGCGCCCCACAGCGTCCATAGCGCATAGGTCAGGCCGATCAGCGCGACGGGGATGGCGACGCGCAAGCGTAGCGCCGCGCCAGCGCACGCGAGGTAGAGCCAGAGCGTCACCGATGTCGAGAGGATCGCCATGAAGGTGAACATCTCGCTCGTCGATTTATTCGCGTTGAGGATGACGCAGGCGGTGGCGATCATGCTCGAGAGGAGCAGCGCCGTGGCGGGCGTGCCGTGGCGGTTCGTTCGCGCGAACCACGCCGGAAGCAAACCCTGCCGCGCGAGCGTTGCGGGAAGCTCGGCCTGAATCAGCGTCCAGCCGTTGAGCGTCCCGAGGGCGCTCACTGCGGCGAAGGCGGCGACGAGCAGTGCGGGTTCGCGCGCCCAATAGGTTTCGACGAAGAGCGAGAAGGGCGCGTCGGACTGGGCGACCGCGGCCGCAGGAAGCATCAGTGCGATCGCCGAACAGACGGTCAGATAGAGGATGCCCGTCGCGAGCGTGCCGATCATCGTCGCGCGCGGGATGGTGACGCGTGGAGTGTCGACCTTGTCGGCGGCGACGCTCGCCGATTCGAACCCCAACAGCGCCCACAGCGTCAGGATTGCCGAGCCGCTGACCGCGGCGAAGGATAAGCCCTCGGCGGGAAATGGGGTGACTGCCACGGGCTCGGCGCGCCCAAACGCCACGGGGATCAGAATGATGACCGCGACCAGCGGGACGAGCTTGATCAGCAACGTCGCGAGTTGGAAGCGCCCCGCCGCGCGCGCGCCGCGCCAGTTGATCGCGGTGACCAGCCAGATCAGCGCAATCGTCGACAGCACGAGATGCTGGCCCAATGCGGGAACAAAGATGCTGAGGAAGCTGACCGACGCGACCGCAAGCGTGACGTTCGCGGTCCATACCGAAACCCAATAGGCCCAGCCAATCATGAAACTGGGAATGCGGCCAAAGGCACGCTCGACGAATCCCGTCGGCCCGCCAGCGTCGGGGAAAGCGACGGTGAGCCGTGCGAGGACGAATGCCAACGCAAGTGCGCCGCCGATGGTGATTGCCCAGCCGGCGACGCCGTTCCAGCCAAAAGGGGCCAGACTGGCCGGGAGCAGGAACACGCCCGACCCGATCATATTGCCCATTACCAGCGCAATTGCCATCGCGAGGCCGAGCTTGCGCCCGGACCCCGCGACCGGCGAATTTGCTGTCAGCGGATCAGAAATCCTTCGATACCTTGATCCCGATCAGGCGTGGACGGATGATATTGTCGTAAAAGACGCCGCCGGTGTTGCTGCCGCCGAACGGATCGCCGCAGATCGACTCGCCGCACTGGACCGAGCTGTTGATCACGCCGTTGCTGTTGAACAAATTGGTCGCGAACAGCTCGCCGCTCCAGCTTTCGCCCTTGATGCCGACGCTGACGTCGGCGGTCGTATAGGCATCGAAATTGCCGACGATGCCATTTTCGAAGGTACGAAGATCCGAACGCCGCTTGCCGATATGGTTCACGGCGAACTGGACATGGGCGTCCATCGACCCGACCGGCCATTCATAGCGCGCGACGGCATTGCCCTTGAACTTGGCGGTCACGGGCAGGCGCGTCCCGGCGGGGGCGAGCAGCGCGTTTGTTTGTCCCGGCGGATCGATCGTGCAATCGAACTGCGGGTTGGAAATCGCACAAAAGTCCCGCCGGATCGTCGCGTCATTATAGCTGCCGCCGAGGTTGAGCGAGAAGCCGCCCTGACGATAGCCGATATCGACCTCGACACCGCGGATGCGCGCGATGCCCGCGCTGCGGATTTCGGTCAGGCCGTTTTCGCCGAGGAAGGACAATTGGATGTCGTTCCAATCCTCCTGATAGATCGCGCCGTTGAAACGAACCGGGCCGAAGTTGGTCTTCCACCCGATCTCGTAATTGTCGAGCGTGTCGGGGCCATAGGGCGGCAGGGTGCCGCGCCGATTGATCCCGCCCGGACGGAAGCCGCGCGACCATGTCGCATAGACGAGCGCGTCGTCGTTGATCTTGTAGTTGAGGTTGAGTTTGTGGATGAAGTCGGTGTCTTTGGTCCGTTTGTCGAGGTTGGTGCACGGCGATCCGGGAACCTGCGCGGGACCGAAGCAGGCCGCTTCGCCCGTGCGGCTCGAGAAACCGGCCGAATAGCCGAAGAAGCCGACGAGGCTGTTGTCGAACCGATAGAGGCGGCCGCCGCCGGTCAGCGTCAGCTGGTCGGTGATGTCGAAGCTGATTTCGCCGAACGCCGCATAGTCGCGGTCGATACGCAGCTGTTTTGTCAGCCAGATGTTGCTCGGCGTGCCGGTGACGGTGATCGAATCGGCAATATCGTCGATGATGTAATTTTGCTCGATATTGTGCGCCTGCCGCTGCCAGAAAAGCCCGCCGATGAAGCGGATGCGTGCGTCGGCGGGTGAGGCGATGCGGATCTCGCCGAAGCTGCGCTTATAGCGATCGACGCCCTGGATATATTGGTTCGGGCTGACGAGATCGTCGTTGTTGTCATAGAAATAGACGCCATAGCCGTAGAGCGCGTCATAGAAATAGGCGTAGTCCGAATAATCGCTCTCGGTCGTTGTCTTGCGCCGCAAATGCCCGCCGGTCGCGGTCAGGTCCCAGTTGCCGATCTTGCCCTCGATCGTCAGCGCCGCCTGGATCCATTTATCCTTGCTGTCCTCGGGATTATACTGGACCGTCTGGAGCTTGCGCGTGACCGCGGTCGAACGTTCCTGTGCGAAACTGCCGTGCGCTTCCTGGACCTGTCCCATGATCGTCGGACGGATCGTCCAGTCGTCGTCGAGGTCGATGCCGAGCGCGAGACGCGCGCCATAGGTGTCGACGTCGTTGTAATTTTTCTCGACGAAGGCGGCATTGTCGTGCGTTGCCGCCGCCGTGCCCTGATCGGCCTCGAGCGAGGGATAGACGCGCGATCCGGCGATATTGTCGATATAGCCGCCATCGCGCCGGTACCAGCCGACGAGGCGCAGCGCCGCACGCTCGCCGAGTGGAGCGTTGATAAAGCCTTCGGCGACGCCGCCGATGTCGCCACGCGCGACGCTGTTGAGTTCGAGGCCGATCGAGCCATAGGTACCGCTGGTATCGGGCTTGTTGGTGACGAGCTTGATCGTCCCCGCCATCGAGCTTGCGCCGTAGAGCGTGCCCTGCGGCCCGGCGAGCGCCTCAACGCGCTGCAAGTCATAGGTGTGAATGTCGAGCGCGCCCTGAATCGTCGTGATCGGCATTTCGTCGAGATAGGTGCCGACCGTCGGCAGCGACGCCGAGTGGTTGGCATTCTCGCCCGATGCGACGCCGCGGAAATAGACCTGGCTGAATCCCGGAGCGAGCGTCTGAACCGTCACCGACGGCAGGAATTTGACGACGTCCTGGAATTCCTTGACCTGCAGTTCGCTGAGCCGCTCGTTGCCGATCGCTGTGATGGCGAGCGGCACGTCCTGCAGATTTTCTTCGCGCTTCGATGCCGTAACGACGATGTCGTCGTCGCCGCGGCTGCTCGACTGCTGCGCCAGCGCGGTTCCCGACGTGCACAGGATCGTGCTGCCGAGCAATATCGTGCTGCTCTTGGCCAGCAATTTGGTGACGTTTCGCATGAGACCCCCTCAGATGACATCTATGTGACGAAGAATGACGCAGCGCAGCGCAAGCGCAAGCTTTGTTCGTCGCTACGCCTGACCATTGGTCGAAAAATTCGCCGCCTGTTGCCCAAAGGCAACGAAGTGCCGCGCGAACCGACCAGATTCAGCCGAAATTCGCGGGCGCGGAGGGGTAGGCGGCAAGAACCGGACCCAGGGCATCCTTGAGCGGGCCGAGCCACGCGTCATAGGGGCGCCATTGATCAACGCCGTCGCGATTGATCGGGCGGCGCACCTGCTCGCTCGAGGCGGTGCGGACCGCGCGCGCGTTGGCGTGAAAGGACAGGCACGCCTCCTCGAACGGTTGGTCGAGGAACGACAGGAGCGCGCGCACTTCGCCTTCCGGGTCGGCGAGCAATTCCTCGTGGATCACGCGATGGACGCGGCCGGGCTGGACCGCGTCGATATGGGCCATCAGCCGCACATAGTCGCGGTAATAGGCGCCCATGTCGGACAGACGATAGCTGAACGCCTGCCCCTTGGCGAAATGCTGACGAAAGTTCGACCAGCAGCAATCGAGTGGGTGTCGCCGCGCGTCGATGATGCGCGCATTGGGCAGGATCAGGCGGATGAGCGGGACGTAGAGCCAATTGTTCGGAAGCTTGTCGATATAGAATGGCTTGCCGGTCTTGCGCTGGACCGCGGTGGCCCGAAGGAAATTCGCCCCGAGTTCGGCGATTTTTTCGCGCGGCGCGGCGGCGAGTGCTTCGACCCAGCGGCGGCCCTCGTCGTGCGTCGCGCGGCCGAGACCGAGCGCGAGCGCAGGGATGTCGGGAAGCTCCATCGTCCCCTCGATTGCCGAATGGCTCGCCAAAATTTGCTCGACGAGCGTCGATCCGGCGCGCGGCATTCCGAGAATGAAGACAGGGTCGGGCGCCGGATCGCCCCAGTCGGTACGCTCGGCAAAGAAACCGGACGTGAAGGTGGCGATAGCGGCGTCGACGATCGCGCGCGTTTCGTCGGCGCGATAGTCGAGTTGTGCCGCGCGGATCGCATTGCCGACCGCATAGTGGCGAAAGGCGGCGTCATGTTCTTCGGCATCGTCATAGGCTTTACCGAGCGCGAAATGGAGGTGCAGCCGGTCGTCGTCGCGCGCTCCGCCGCCGTCTTCGGCGTCGCGTTCGGCTGCGCTAAGCGCGGCTTCCATCGCGGCGCGGTCGGCGGGATCGAAGCGGATCGTCTTCAGATTGGCGAGGCTCCACCAGATTTCGCCGAGCCCTGGATCATTCGCAATGGCTCGACGATAGGCGGCGATGCTGTCGTCCTGCCGCCCGACGGTCTTGAGCATATGGCCATAGCTCATCCACAGCTTTGCATGTTCGGGGAAGCGCTCGGTCAATTGCCCGTACAGCGCAATGGCTTCGTCATAACCGCCGATGCGGCCAAGCGCCGCGGCCTTCAGATTGGCGTGCGCGGGATTGTCGGGATCGTCGCCGATCACCGCATCGAGCGCCGCGACAGCGTCGACGTAGCGGTTCTGCTTGTAATAGACGGTCGCCAGATTCGCGCGCGCGGCGCCGAAACCGGGCGCGAGTTCAAGCGCGCGGCCGAGCAGCTTTTCGGCATCGCCATAGCGGCCGATACGCCCCGCCACTTCGGCGAGCATGCGGATCGCGGCGACGTCGGTCGCGTCCTCCTTCAGACGCGCGCGCAGCGCTGTCTCGGCATCGGGAAGCCGGTTTTCGGAAAGCGCGAGCGCCGCATCGACCATGGCCCCGTCATGGATCGTCGCACCGACCGCGGCGAGCGAGGCATCCTGCGCCTCCGTCTCGCGCCCCAGCGCGCGTAGCGCATGCGCGGCGATCCGGTGCGCCGCCGCCGAGGTCGGCACAATGTCGAGAATGGCACGCGCTTGCGCCAACGCCGCGACCGGATCGCCGTTCAGCAACTGTCGGGCGTGGGCGAGCGCCTGGTCATGGGTGACGGTGGCCACGCCGCGCTCAGCCCTTGGCCCGCGCCTTTGCGACCGCCTGTCGCAGCGCGTCATATCCGACCTGCCCCTGAAACATTTCGTCGCCGATGACCCAGCTTGGCGTTGCGTTGAGCCGGAGCTGCGTCGCGATGGCGAGATTGCTGTCGAGTTCGCGCTGGAACAGCGCTTCGTTCGCGGTGGCATCGGCGCTGCCGTCGGTCACGACGCCGGCTTTTTCCGCCGCCGCCGCAATTGCAGCGGGCTCGAGCGAGCTTGCTGCGAACATCGCATGGTGGAAGGCGTCATATTTGCCCTGCCGCGCCGCCGCCAGCGCCATCAGTGCGGCGTCGCGGCTCTGCGGCGCGATGATCGGCAACTCGCGGAACACGACCTTGAGCCGCTTGTCCTCGCGCAGCAGCCGGTCGATGTCGGGAACGCTTGCGCGGCAGAAGCCGCAGGCATAGTCGGTGAACACGACCATCGTGACGTCGCCGTCGGCATTGCCCGCCCAGGCACCGGCATAGGGTTTTTCGAGCGCGGGACGGATCGAATCGATCGCCTGCGCTATCTCGCGGTCGCGCTGCGCCTCGAGCGCTTCGGGGATGATCTGCGGATTGGCGCGGATATAGTCAGCGACAACCGCCTCGACCTCCGCCTTGTTCATTCCGCCGCCGAAACGGCCGCCGAGCCAGAATGTCGCGGCAAGTAGCGCGACAGTCCCGGCGGCCAATGCCCAGAGCGGCATGGGAAAAGTGGTGTGCCCCTCGCGACCGCGCGGTGGGGGGCGGTCCGGCGGGCTGCGATCGTCCGGCGCCGATGCCGATATGGACGGCGCCGCGGACGCCTCGGCCGCTTTGGCACGGGGCGTCGGCGTCGGTGCCAGCGGCAGATCGGGCTCGCCCGCGAACAGCGGCAGGTCGGGGGCGCTTGCCTTCGTCGCGGCCGTCTTTGCGGCCTTTTCTTCGCGCGCGAGCAATTGTTCGAGCCCGGATGGTGGCGGACCGTCGGGCTCGCTCCGCGGGGCGGGGCGCATCCGCGCCGCCGCCTCGCCCAGACCTTCCTTGCCCGAACGCGCGACCTCGCCGATACCCGTGCGTGCCTTTTCCGCCGCCTGCCCCACACCGCGGCCCATCGCCGCCGACGCCTGCGTGATCCTGCTGCCAAGGTCGAGCTTGCGCCAGCCCTTGGCCGTCGTGGCCGCCGCCGTGCTTGCCGCGGTCGCGGCCGTGCGCGCCGCGGCGCGCGCTGCTGCTGCGGTGGCCGCGCCGCTGCGCGCCGCGAGCAGGTGCGTGCGCCGGGGAATTTCCAATGCCTCGACCCGCGCCGGAATGTCGGCGCGCGCGCCGAGGTCGATTGTCCAGTCGGCAAAGCCCTGCGCGCCGCGACGAACGCGATTCCAGATCGCGCCGGCGTCGACGCGCGGACGCGCGGCGCGCGGCGGTGCAGGGTCGGGGGCATCGCGTTCGAGCGGATAGCGCGCAAGGTCGATGCCGAGCGGCGGGCTTGCCTGGGGCTTGGCAAGTCCTTCGTCACCGCGTCCGGCTGCCGGCGGCGCTTCGCCCGGCATCGGGTCGCGCAGCCACGGCTGGTAATAATCGTCTTTCCTGTCGGTCACTTGTCGCCCTTATGCACCATCGCCGCGACGGCCCCCGCTTCGCATGTGCCCGAACCTAGCGCCGTTTGCGCGTCCGTTCCACCTCGGCGCGTGCCACGAGCGAAATATCCTGAGCGCGAATCCAGTCGGGTGTCCCTTGCGGCAGGCCCTGCATCGCCATTTCGGCATTACGCAGCGCGAGCGGCGCCTGTCCACCCATCAGCTGGAAGCGCTCCGCCGAAGCGAGCGCCGCGCGCGGTTGATCGCCCTTGTTCGCATAGACGATGCCGAGCTGATACCAGGCAAAGGGATTTTGATTGTCGAGCGCGACCGCGGTCTTGAGCACCTTTTCGGCCTCGGCGAAATTGGCGGGGTCTTCGGTCGCGATCAGTGCATGGCCGAGCGTCGCGGCGATGAGCGGCTGCGCGCGCGAATTGGCGACGGCCTTGCGCAGCGGCGCAATCGCGTCCTTGGGTCGCCCCGATTCGAGCAGCACTTGCCCTTCGAGCTCGAGGAAATAGGGATCTTCGGCGTCGATGGCGAGCAGCCCCTCGACCTCTGCCAGTGCCTTTTGCGGATAGGCGCTCTTGTGCCAGGCATAAGCGCGGGCGTAGCGCGCCGGAATGCTCGTATTGCTTTCGGGGAATTTGCGGAGCGTCCGCTCGGGCTCGGCGGTGAAGCCTGAAAGCTTTGCCTTGATACGCTGGAAGCGGCGCTCGATGTCGGGATCGGCGGGTTTTTCCCACGCGGGATCGACGACATAGACTTCGCGCAGCGTCTGGATGCGGTCGCCCGACATCGGGTGCGTGCGACCATAGACCTGGTCGTCGTCCTGCCTGATCCCGTAGCGAAATTCGAGATTCTGGAGCTTCTTGAAAAAGGCGAGGCTGCCGCGCCCGCTGATTCCGGCGGTCGAGAGATATTGCGCCCCGGCGGCATCGGCGGTCGATTCCTGCACGCGCGAAAAGGCGAGGAACTTTCCGAGCGCGGCCTGTTGCCCCGCCATCATGATCCCCATGCCCGCCTCGGCACCGCCCGCAGCGATTGCTGCCGCTCCCAGCAACATGCTGAGCAGTGAAATGCCCGTTGCGGTCTTGGCGCCGTCGTTCACGCGGATCGCATGGCCGCCCATGATGTGCCCGAGTTCGTGCGCAAGCACGCCCTGCACCTCTTCGGCGCTGTCGGCCGCCTCGATCAGGCCGCTGAAGACATAGATGTCCTGACTTCCGGCGACGAAGGCATTGATGCTCGAATCGCCGAGGAGGTGGACGCGAACCTGCCCCCGCTGGAGCCCTGCTGCAACGACGAGCGGGTCCATCATGTCCTGGAACAGCGCCTCGGTTTCGGCGTCGCGCAGGATCGATTGGGCAAGCGCCGGACGCGCCGCAAGGGCGACCACCGCGGCGACGGTCAGCAGGACCCGGATGACGGCGCGCCAGGTGCCATATTGCGGCGCGCGAAGCGATGGGACGGACTTCATCGCCCCCCGTCTTGCGCCGCGCGCCTGAACCTCAACTGAAGCCATAGGGGCTTTGTGGGGTTCGGGGCGCGTGGACGCAAGGGGTTCGCGTCGGGGCGATCAGTTGCCGAACGTGCGTTGCCACCATCCGCGGCGCGGTTCGCCGGTGCCGGCGTCGTCCGCGCCTTCCCCGTCGGCCATTTCGGGTGCGCTTTCGGTCGCAGCATCGGGCGCCGCTTCGGCAGCCGCGGCCTTGCGGCTACGGCTGGCACGTTTTTTGGGCGCGGGCTTGGCGGCTTCCTCTTCGGCCTTGGGTTCAGCCGTTTCGGCAGCAGGCGCGTCGGCTTCGGAGGCCGCATCGGGCTCGGCGGCCGCTTCGGTTTTTGCCTTCGTCTTGCGCGGCGCTCGCTTGCGCTTGGGCTTTTCTTCGGTCGGCGCTTCTTCGGTTACCGCGTCCGTCGACTCGCTGGAGGCCTCTGTCGTCGCTTCGGCGTCAGCTTCGGCTGCAGGCTCAGCGGCGTCGGCTTTCTTGCGGCCTCGGCCGCCGCGCGTGCGGCGCGGCTTGGCCTTGGCGGGCTCGGCCTCTTCCGCTGAGCTCTCGGCGGCCGCGTCTTCGGCAGGCGATTCGTCGGTCGACGCCGGTTCGGCGGCTTCGGCTTCGTCGTCGCTACCGGAGTCGTGCTCGGCCTGCTCGCCATTTTCCTCGTCGCGGCGTCCGCGGCGCCCGCGGCGACGGCGGCGGCGACGCTTGCGGCCATCGCCGTCGCCGTCGCCTTCGCTGCGTTCGCGGCGGGGTTCGTCGCTGTCCTCGTCTTCGGATTCCTCCTCGTCGACGATCTCGTCCTCTTCTTCCTCCTCGATGTCGACGATCGGAGCGAAGCTGCGCTGGCGCGTCGGGGGCGGACCGCCCACCTCGACTGCCATGCGCGCGCCCTCGGTTTCGCCATCGGGCAGGATTTCGACGCTGACCCCGTACAGCTCTTCGATCTCGTGCAACTCGCGCCGCTTTTCGTTGAGCAGATAGAAGGTTGCTTCCTGGCTGGCGCGGAGCGTGATCTTGCTGCCGCGACCGCGCGCAGCCTCTTCCTCGATCAGGCGCAGCGCGCTGAGTCCTGCCGAGCTCGCCGTGCGGACAAGGCCCGTGCCCTCGCAGTGCGGGCAGGGGCGCGTCGATGCTTCGAGCACGCCGGTGCGCAGCCGCTGGCGGCTCATTTCCATCAGGCCGAAGCCCGAGATGCGGCCGATCTGGATGCGCGCGCGGTCGTTCTTGAGCGCTTCCTTCATCGCGCGCTCGACCTTGCGGACGTTCGAGCCGTGATCCATGTCGATGAAGTCGATCACGATCAGGCCCGCCATGTCGCGCAGGCGCAACTGACGCGCGATTTCGTGTGCAGCCTCGAGGTTGGTGCTGAGCGCGGTCTGCTCGATATTATGCTCGCGCGTCGAGCGACCCGAGTTGATGTCGATCGACACCAGCGCCTCGGTCGGGTTTATCACCAGATAGCCGCCCGATTTCAGCTGGACGACGGGATTGAGCATCCCGGCGAGCTGATCCTCGACGCCGTAGCGCTGGTAGAGCGAGACGGGATCGGAATATTGCTTCACACGGCGCGCGTGGCTCGGCATCAGCAATTTCATGAACTGCTTCGCGGCCTTGTAGCCCTCGTCGCCCTCGACAAGAACTTCCTCGATATCCTTGTGATAAATGTCGCGGATCGCCCGCTTCACAAGGTCGCTGTCCGAATGGATGAGCGCCGGCGCGCTGGACGCGAGCGTCTTTTCGCGAATCTCGTCCCACACGCGGGCAAGGTAATCGAAGTCGCGCTTGATCTCGGTCTTGGTGCGGCTCATGCCGGCGGTGCGAACGATGCAGCCCATCGTCGGCGGCAGGCCCATCTCGTCGATCATCGCTTTCAGCTTGCGGCGATCGGCGCCGTTCGAAATCTTGCGGCTGATCCCGCCGCCGTGCATCGTGTTCGGCATCAGCACGCAATAGCGGCCTGCGAGCGACAAATAGGTCGTCAGCGCAGCGCCCTTGTTGCCGCGCTCTTCCTTGACGACCTGCACCAGCATCACCTGACGGCGGCGGATGACGTCCTGGATCTTGTAGCGGCGGCGCAGCGACATCCGGTTCTCGCCGTCTTCCTCGTCACGGCGTCCGCGTCCGCGGCCCTTGCGACCGCCCTTGCCGCGACGGCGCCCGCGTCCGCCGCGATCGTCGCGGCCTTCTTCGGCGCCGTCCTCAGCGCCTTCGTCGTCGCCGTTTGCATCGGCGTCGCCATTGTCCTCGTCGCCGTCCTCGCCGACGGTTTCGGGAGCGGGGGCGTCGCCATTCTCGTCCTCGTCGGGGCGCTCGACCTCGGCGACATCGCCCTCAAGCTCGTCGAGATCCTCTTCGGCGCGCATCGCTGCTTCGGCGGCATGCTCGGCCTCTTCGCGGAGCAGAGCCTCGCGATCTTCCTTCGGAATCTGGTAATAATCGGGATGGATTTCGCTGAAGGCGAGGAAGCCGTGGCGATTGCCGCCATATTCGACGAACGCCGCCTGCAAGGACGGTTCGACGCGGGTAACCTTGGCCAGATAGATATTGCCCTTGAGCTGCTTGTGCTCTGCGGACTCGAAATCAAACTCCTCGATGCGGTTTCCCTTGGTGACGGCGACCCGGGTTTCTTCCCGGTGCCGCGCGTCGATCAACATGCGCGTGGTCATTTATATCACTCCAGGCGCGCAGCAGCGCGCCAACAAGAAAGGCCGCGCCGGCCCCTGACGGGCAGGCGCGGTCGATAGGGTTCAAACGGAAAAAGACGTTATTGTCGCGCGGGGCCAGCGTCCGATCGTGGACGCGCATGCGGTCTTCGGTCCAACGACCGGCGGGGGCAAAGGCGCCCGCGTCGCGGAATGAAGAGGGCATGGCAAGCCTCATGCGGCATCAACCTGTTACGAGGTGACCGGAAAGGCCGGGAAGCGTCCGATATGACGCCGCGCGACCGCCCGGTCGACCGGGTGGACTGATCATGGACGCGATTCCCGCAGGTCCGGCACCGGAGCCTCCAGAATCCGCCATGTGCAGGATCGGGCGTGCCCCTCGAAAGGCCGAACATTGCCGAGACCGGCATGATCAGTGGCTGAGGTGCTAGCATCGGGGGACGCCGACGGCAACCTCCGCCACCGAACAAAGATAGGAAGTGCTTGCTGTGTTGCAATTTTACCCATGACGACGCGACCTGTGCGGCGACGGTTAACCGCGCAATAAGCACTGGACCATGCCGTGTCCGGGACGGCATAGAGCGGCGATGGGCTTGCCTTTTGTCCTGCTTTTGATGATCGCCGACCCGCCGCTTGGTGCGGACCGCGGCGCGCAATCTCTTGACCGCGCCGTCGGCCGGAGCGCGGCGACGGTTCGCCAATCGGCGGCTTGGCGCGCCAAACCGCCCGGTCGCCGTTACAGCGTCACCGTTCCGATCGGCAAGCCCGAGCCCGCCGTTCCGCTGCCCGCGATCGCCGGACCCGCTGATGCGCGGCTGCCGCTGGTGGTGCTGGATCCCGGTCATGGCGGGCACGATCCGGGGGCGACGTCGCCCCATTCGGGAAAGCGTGAAAAGGATGTCACCCTGGCCCTCGCGCGCGCCATTCGCGACGAGCTGGTAGCGACCGGGCGCGTCCGCGTCGCGCTGACGCGGTCCGACGACCGCTTTCTCGTGCTCGAAGAGCGCTATGGCATCGCGCGGCGAATGAAGGCCGATCTGTTCATTTCGCTCCACGCCGATGCCGCCGAAAGCCAGGAAGCGCACGGGGCCTCGGTCTATACGCTTGCCGAAGTCGCGTCCGATCGTGAGGCGGCGCGGCTGGCGTCGCGCGAGAATAGATCGAATATCATCAACGGCGTCGATCTCAGCGCGCACGACAGCGCGGTGTCGTCGATCCTGCTCGATCTGACCCAGCGTGAAACGATGACTGTCGCGTCGGAATTTGCGCGGTTGCTCCACCGCGAGGCGTCGGACGATATGCGTTTTCGCACCACCGCGCACCGTTTTGCGTCATTCGTCGTGCTGAAGGCACCCGACACCCCCTCGGTGTTGTTCGAAACGGGGTTTTTGTCGAACGAAGACGATGCCAAATTTCTCTCCTCGGCGGAGGGGCGGAGACAAATCGCGCGCGGGGTTCGTGAGGCGGTGCAGATTCATTTCGCAAAACGGATTGCCGCCACTGGCCGCTAACGCGCAACTTGCAGTTAGCGCGCACCCATCAGGGCGGCAACGCGCGCGCGGAGTTCCGGCAGCAGGTCGCGCTCGAACCACTGATTGCGCGCCAGCCAGCCATTGTTGCGCGGGCTCGGGTGCGGCAGCAGGATACGGCGCGGCCATTCGACCCGCCAATCGCGCACATGATCGGTCAACGAGCCGCGGCGCGCGCCGAAATGCCAGTCGGCGGCGTAGCGTCCGATGACGATCGTCAGTTCGAGCGAGGTGAGCGGCGTGAGAAGCAAATCACGCCACAGCGGAGCGCATTCGGGGCGCGGCGGCGCGTCGCCCGACTTCCCCGATCCGGGAAAGCAGAAGCCCATCGGGATGATGGCGACACGCGTATCGTCGTAAAATTGCGCGGGCGTGACGCCCAGCCAGTCGCGCAATCGCTCGCCCGACGCGTCGTCGAACGGCCGTCCGCGCTCGTGAGTCACGCGCCCGGGTGCTTGCCCGGCGATGAGCAGACGTGCGCTGGGACTCCACTGAAGAATCGGACGCGGCCCGAGTGGGAGATCGGTGCATGCGCGGCAAGCGCGCACGCGCGAAAGGAGGTCCGCCGCCGGGCCGGGAGTAGGGGGGGAGCCGGTCATGCGAACCTCCATCGGGACGCGAGCATCATGCCATTGGCCTGTCAGGCCAATTGCGTCCCGATCATCAGGATTGCGGCCCACGACACAAGATAGGCCGGGGTCCGCAAATAGGGGATGCCAAGCGAATAGACGATGTAGTGCGCGACGCGCGCGTAGTAGAATATCATCGCCCAGCGTCCGACTTCGGCGGCTGCTCCATCGTCGGCCAGATAGGATGCGGCGACGACCACGGCGATGAACGCGGGCAGCGTTTCGACCATGTTGAGATGCGCGCGCTTTGCGCGCTGCGCCCAAAGCGGCGGCGCTGGCTCGGCGGCCGGAAAGCCGTCCGGATAATTGTTCAGAAAGTCGCGAATTCCCCAGCTATGCATGCGAGAGAGGATATAGGGAACCCACATCAGCGCGGTGAGCACGCCTGCCTGCGCCAGATAGTGAAACGCCTGTTGCATGGCTTGATCCTTTTACTTGTCGAAGTCGAAGGCCGGCGGCGGCGGCAATGCGCAGAGGGACAGAGAGATACCGCCGCCGCCGGCTCGACGCGGCGTCAGAGATCGGCCGCGGCGGTGCTGCGAATGCGTTTCCAATTGGCGTCGGCCTTGGCGATCGTGCCTGCCGGGTCCTTCTGAAAGGCCTTCAGAATATCCTCGTTCAGAAAGACGTAGAGCTTGCCGTTCTGGACTGCGGCATATTTGGGATCGCCGTCGAATTTCTTGCCGACCGATACGCCAAAGGTGCAATAGCCGCCGTTCTGCGGTGTGAAGCGCCCTGGTGCCGCCTTGAACGCATCGAGATTTTCCTGCGACGCGAAATAATAGGCGACATTGTCGTGGACCGCCGTGAATTTTGCGCTTCCTTCGATGCGGTTGCCGAGCGTCACGAAGGCAACGGGATCGACGCCGTGGAGGCCAAGCGGCGCGCCCGCAGCGGTGAGGCCGTTCGAGACGTTATTTTCTTCGACCGCGAGCGCGGGCGAGGCAGCGACGAGCGCCTGTGCGGCGATCAGCGCCGCGAGGATGGTTTTGGTCATGTCATAATCCTTTCGAATGGAGGGGGATCAGGCGACGGCGGCGAGGCTGTCGGTCGTCACCACCGGGAAATCGATTTCGGTTTCCGCGATATGATTGAAATAGTTGGTGAAAATATTTGCCACGATCGAACCGAGGATTTCGACGATCGCGCCATCGTCAAAGCCTGCAGCGCGGATGTCGGCGATAGCCTCCGCATCGATGCGGCCGCGCTGAGCGACGACCTGGCGTGTGAAGGCGACGAGTGCGCCGCCGCGACCGTCGCTCAGAGTGCCGGCCAGCGCTTCGCCAATGTCGCTTTCGTCGAGGCCAGCCATCTTGCCGAGCGCGCTGTGGGCGGAGGCGCAATAGTCGCAGCTGTTGGCGCCTGCCGCAGCGAGCGCAACGAGTTCGCGGTCTGCGGCCGAGAGGCGGCCTTTGCCGAGCGCGGCGCCAAAGCCGAGATAGGCTTCGAGCGTCGCGGGCGACTGTGCCATCGTGCGGAAAATATTGGGGACGCTGCCGAGTTGTCCTTTGATCGCCGCGAACAGCGCGGCCGCGTCGGCGTTGCTCGTGTCGAGCGGTACGGCGGGTATCCGTTGCATGAAAGTCTCCTTTGATTTGCGTTCTGGACGCCGGAGACTTGGGTCAGGCAGGACGATAGAGCAATATACGCGCGATTAATCGGGATATAATGGAAAGCTCATAGGACGATCTGCAAATTACGCGGCGATCCGATCACGAAAACGCGTCGGGGATTCGCCGAACATATTGTTGAACGCGCGCGTGAAGGCGGCCGGAGACTGATATCCGATTCGCCCAGCGACCTCCTGAACGGAGATGCGCTGGTCGCGCAGCAGCGACCGCGCCATCTGCAACCGCCATTCGGCAAGATAGGTTAAGGGTCCCGTGCCGACGAGTTCCTGAAAGCGCTCGGCAAAGCGGCTGCGCGACATCGCCGCCTGGCTTGCCAGCCGTTCGACCGTCCACGGCGACGCGGCGTCGCGGTGCATAGCGAGGATGGCCCGCGCGATCTTGGGATCGGTAAGCGCGTCCATCAGCCGCGCCAACTCGGCCGACTGCTGCGCGCAGCAGCGCACCGTTTCGATGAAGATGATTTCGGACATGCGCCGGATGACGGCATCGGTTCCGGGCGTATCGGCCGCCATCTGGCGCGCCATCAGCCGGAGCGCCTCGTCGAGCCAGAAGGCGTTCGTGCGCATGCGTGCCGACAGATGCAGGATGGGCGGCAAATAGCGCAGGAGCGGATGGTTTCCGCCCTCGGCAAAGCTGAAATGCCCGCACATCAATTGTGTCGCCTTGTCCTCGCACCCCTCGCCGACGATGAAGACGCCGCCGCCGTCATAACCCGTGTCCTGCATGACATTTTCGAGCGCGGCGGGTTTGCGGTCGGGTGTGTCCGAAATGATATGCGCGGCGCCCGCAGGGACGAGCATCAGGTCGCCCTGCCGCAAATGGAGCGCAGCGCCATCGCCGGCCCGCACAAAGCATTCGCCCTGGACGGCATGGTGAAAGCGGATCGCATCCGGATATTCGGGGACTGCAATCGACCAGGGACTGTTGAAGCAGGTGCGGAAGTAAAACTGGCCCCGCAGCGCCAGTGTATCGAGAATGTCGCTGAGCAAGTCCACGGCCGATTATCCTATGCTCCACGCGCGGCTCCGGACGCCACGCATCGCGGGATAATCCGGCTAGCAAGCGCGCCCTTGTGTTTCAACGGCGCATATTTGCGCTTTACTGCTCGTTCTAGCAGCCGCGCAGGTGCGTGCTACCGCAACGACCAGGACTGGCACGCGCTGCATCGATTATCGGACGTTTTGCAAAACGGGTGAAACGGAGGCGGGCGACATGGCCCTGCCTCCGTATCGCGAAGCGTCCTATTCGCCGCTGCGCGCGAGCTCGTCGAGCAGGCGGACGCCGAAGCCGGTCATTCCCTTGGGGACGAGCGGCGTGCTTTTGCTGCTGCGGTTCATGCCGGCGATGTCGAGATGCGCCCACGGCATCGACTCGTCGACGAAAAAGCCGACGAAATGCGCGCCGAGGCTTGCGCCGGGACCGTCTCCGCTGCTGTTCCGGATGTCGGCGATGTCGGACTTCATCCGCTCGGCATAGTTTTTGTGAAGCGGCATCCGCCAAACTTCCTCGCCGCTTGTCTTTCCGGCGGCGATCACGCGGTCTGCGAGCGCATCGTCGCGCGAAAACAGCCCGGCATATTGATCCGAAAGCGCGCCGACGATTGATCCCGTCAGCGTCGCAATGTTGACGATCGCGCGCGGGGCATAGGCTTTCGCGACATATTCATTGGCATCGGCGAGGACGAGACGGCCTTCTGCATCGGTGTTGATCATTTCGACCGTTTTGCCCGACATCGACCGCACGACGTCTCCCGGACGCTGCGAATTGCCATCGGGCATATTTTCGGCGAGCGCGGCGACTGCGACGATATGAACCGGCGCGCGCGACTTGGCGAGCGAGAGTGCGGCGCCCATCACCGAGGCGGCGCCCGACATATCACCCTTCATATTTTCCATGTTCGCTCCGGGCTTGATCGAAATGCCGCCCGAATCAAACGTTATGCCTTTGCCCACGAACGCAAGCGGCGCCGCGGGGGCGCCGGCGCCGCGATAGCGCACCAGCATCATCCGCGACCCGCGCGGGCTTCCCTGGCCGACGCCGACGATATTGCCCATGCCGAGCTTGCGCATCGCGGCTTCGTCGAGCACCTCGATGCTGACACCCGGAACGCCAGCAAAGGCTTCGCGCACGCGCGCGACAAAGCTGTCGGGATAGATGACGTTGGCTGGTTCGTTGGCGAGGTCGCGTGACAGACGGACGCCGTCGGCGAGCGGCTTGCTGCGTCCGTCGAACGCGGCCTGCGCTGCAGCGGGGTCGGCGCTGACGAGCGTGACTGCGCCGGTCGCGGGGATCTTGTGGCCGACGGTCTTGTAGCGGTCGAAGCGATACTGGCCGATTGCAAAGCCAAAGCCGACGTCGGCCGCCTGTGCGCCGTCGAAGCTGCCGACGATGGCGATGGGGTGAGCCTCGCTCTTCATCTCCTGTGCCACCTTGCCGCCCGCTTCGGCGAGGGCGTTGACTGTCGGCGAGGCGCCCGTGCCGACGAGCAGGATGCGCGGGCGCGTCCCGATGCCGCGGAGCGACAGCGTCGTTCCGGCACTACCGTCGAAGCCGGCGGCTTTAACGGCCGCGGCGACCGCTTCGCGCCCCGAAGCGTCCAGCAGCGCGTTCGCCTGTGCCGGCAGGGAAGAGTCCGCTGTCAGGATGGCGAGCGCGGCACCTTCGGGTGCGTTTGCCGCAAAGCCGATCGCGCGCTCGGCGCTGTTCGATACCGTCGCGGGCGCGATCCCCGACCCGGCGACGGTCTGGGCGACGGTCGCGGGCGCGAACGCGAGGCTGAAGCAGGCGGCAAGGAGCAGGCTTTTGGTACGCATGGCGGATTTCCCCTGAACAATAAAATGTCGGCGCTCGATAACGACGTTACCGCGGAGGGCAAATAGCTGTCGACGAACGGTCGACACTTGCCTTCGGATGACATGATCGCCAGACAAGCGGCGCGGCTCCAAGCGGGGCCGAAGGAGAATGTCCGGCCATGGTGCGACGCGCGTTTCTGGGTTTGATCCTGCTTCTGGTGCTCGGTGCCGCATCGCTTGCATTGTGGGAACCACTGACCGCCGCGCCGCCGCAGGCGCCCGCGTTCAAGCCGTCCGAAGTCCGGATCGCGCGCGACAAGTTCGGCGTGCCGCATATCTTTGGCAAGACCGATGCCGATGTCGCTTACGGCGTCGCCTACGCCCATGCCGAGGATGATTTTTCGACTCTGCAGGAAGTGCTCGCCATGACGCGCGGCCGCGCGGGCGCGATGCTCGGCGAAGATGGCGCGCGAATCGACTATGTCGGGGCGCTGCTCGGCGTGCGCGCAACCACGGCGCGCGACTGGCCGAAGCTGCCCGACGATGTGCGCAAGCTTTTCACCGCCTACGCCGCAGGGCTCAACCGTTACGCCGACAAGCATCCGGACGAGGTGCGGCTGTCGGGGCTGTTCCCCGTCACCGGAGAGGATGTCGTCGCTGGTTTTGTGCTGCGTTCGCCCTTTTTCTTCGGACTCGATTCGGTGCTCGGTGCGCTGACCGAGGGGCGGCCGGTAGGACGCGAAGGCGGCCCCGTGCTCGACGCGTCGGGCGCGCCCGAAACCCGCCCGCTGACACCCGTCGGCCGCGACCCGTCGGAAAATGGTTCGAACGCGATGGCCGTCGCGCCCGCGCGCTCGACCGATGGCGCGACGCGGCTCGTGTCCAATTCGCACCAGCCGTGGACGGGCGGCGTCGCCTGGTACGAGCTTGTCGTCCATTCGGAAGAGGGCTGGGATTTTGCGGGCGCCAATTTTCCGGGCTCGCCCTTTCCCTTCCTTGGCCACAATAAATATCTGGGCTGGACCAATACGGTGAACCGGCCCGACCTGATCGACGTTTATAAGCTGGTGCTCGACGAAAGCGGGACGAAATACCGTTTCGACGGGGCGTGGCGCGATCTGGAACAGGAACGCATCTGGCTGCGCGTCAAATATGGGCCGCTGACGATTCCGGTGCCGCGCACCGTCTATCGTTCGGTGCACGGGCCGGTGGTCAAGAACGACAATGGCGCCTTTGCCGTCCGCTATGCCGGGATCGACCAGTCGCAAATGGTCACCCAATATTACCGGCTCAACAAGGCGAGGAACTTTGCCGAATGGCGCGCGGCGATGGCGATGCAGGGCGTGCCCGCGACCAATTTCATCTATGCCGACGCCGCAGGCAATATCGGCCTTTTCTATAATGCGATGTTTCCCGACCGTCCGGCTGGCTTCGATTGGCGCGGGACGCTTCCCGGCGATACGTCGAAGGCGCTGTGGCAAGCGATCTTGCCGTTCGACCGGGTGCCCGCGCTCGTCAATCCGCGGTCGGGCTATGTCATCAATGCCAACAACACGCCGTGGGTCGCAGCGGGGCCGGGCGACGAACTCGACGCCGCCGCCTTTTCGCCGCTGCTCGGCGTCGAGGACGATATGACCAACCGCGCCGCGCGGCTGATCGAATTGTTCGAGGAATCTGGCCAGATCGACGAAGCGCGACTGAAAGCCATCAAATATGACACCGCCTATGCGAAGAACGGCTATGCCAAGGCATGGATCGACCGCATTCTTGCGCTCGACGTCAAGCGCGACCCGGCGCTCGTGCAGGCGCAGGACTTACTGCGGCAATGGGACTGGACGCTCGACGGCAAGGGACGCGGCGATGCGCTGGCGCTGATGCTGCTTCGCCCAGCGAACGGCCGCCACTATCAGCGCCGCGCCGCGCCTGATGCGCTGACCGTTCTCCGCGACACGGTCGCGCATCTGCAGGAGTATTTCTCGGGTCTCGATCCCAAACTCGGCACGGTGTTGCGCCTCCGGCACGGCGAGGGAGCGAACCGTGTCGACCTGCCGCTCGACGGTGGCAACGATACCGTGCGCGCTTCGACCTTGTGGGACGTCGAGCCCGACGGACGGTTGAAAGTGCGCCACGGCGACAGCTTCATCATGTTCATTACGTGGAGCAAGGACGGTTCGGTGCGTTCGGAATCGATCCAGCCCTTCGGCGCCGCGACGACGCGCCCCGACAGTCCGCATTATAATGATCAGGCGCCGCTGTTCGTGCAGCACAAGCTCAAGCCGGTGCTGTTCGATCCCGCGGCGCTCAAGGCGTCGGGAGCGCGTTTCTATCGGCCTTGAAAGCCGCGCGCCACTGTCCTAAACCGGTGATACAGTGCCGTTCGGCACCGGTCCTGCCCGTGTTCGCACGCGCAGTTCAGCACCGAGAGGATGTTCATGACCCGGATCAACCGTTTCGCCGCCGCATTGGCCCTTTCCACCGCGCTCGTCGCGACGCCGGTTCTGGCGCAAAAAACGGCCGCGGCGCCCGCGCCGGTCGCCGATCTCGTGAAGGCGGTCGATATTCCTTACGAGGCGTTCACGCTCGATAATGGACTGCGCGTCATCGTCCATGAAGATCGCAAGGCGCCCGTCGTCGCCGTCTCGGTCTGGTACCGCGTCGGCTCCAAGCACGAACCCGCAGGCAAGACGGGCTTTGCCCACCTCTTCGAGCATCTGATGTTCAACGGATCGGAAAATGCTCCCGGCGACTTTTTCGAGCCGCTGCAACAGGTCGGTGCGACCGACAGCAACGGCACGACCAATGTCGACCGCACCAATTATTTCGAGACCGTCCCGACCGGCGCGCTCGACCTTGCGTTGTTCCTTGAAAGCGACCGCATGGGACATCTGCTCGGTGCGGTGACGCAGGAAAAGCTCGATAACCAGCGCGGCGTCGTCCAGAACGAAAAGCGTCAGGGTGATAATAATCCGTTCGGCCTGCTGCGCTACGAAATCTTCGAAAATCTGTTCCCCAAGGGACACCCCTATCACCACAGCACGATCGGTTCGATGGCCGACCTCAATTCGGCGAGCCTCGACGATGTGAAGTCGTGGTTCCACGATAATTATGGTCCCAACAACGCAGTACTGGTGCTGGCGGGCGACATCGACGTAGCGACGGCCAGGACGATGGTCGGCAAATGGTTCGGCGACATTCCGCGCGGTCCAGCAGTGAAAATGCCGGAGGTTTCGGTGCCGACGCTGCCCGCGCCGCTCGCCAAGGAGGTCAAGGACCTCGTTCCGACCACGCGCCTTTATCGCATGTGGGCAATCCCGGGGCTCAACGATCCCGAGGCGGTACCACTCCAGATGGCGACCGCTGTGCTTGGCGGCCTGTCGTCGTCGCGGCTCGACAATGCGATGGTCCGCAAGGACCCGGTTGCGGTCAGTGTGGCGGCATTTGCACAACCATTTGAAGATGCAGGTATTTTGCTTGTGCAAGCGGATGTGAAGCCGGGCGTTGATCCCGAAGTCGTGGGCAAGAAGCTAGACGCGGAGATCGCGAGTTTCCTGGAAACCGGGCCGACCTCAGACGAATTGCAGCGCGCCGCCGCAAGCTATCTCGGCGGCACGATATCTGGACTGGAGTCTGTAGGCGGCTTCGGCGGCAAGGCGGTTACGCTTGCCGAGGGCGCGCTCTACTCGAATGACCCCGCTTATTATAAAACCGAGCTCGAACGGCTCGCAAAGGTGACGCCCGATCAGGCGAAGGCGGTTGCGAACAAATGGATGTCGCGTCCGGTCTTTTCGCTGACTTATACGCCGGGTGAACGTACCGAGGGCGGCGAAAATCGTGGCGGCGCCTTTACCGCGGAGAAACCGGTCGTAGCGGTGGAACCCGACCGGTACTGGAATTCGGTGCTCGGCGATATCGGTCCCGACACGGGGATCGGCGCCGCGGCGTCGATTGCCGACCGGTCGAAGTTCCCGGCCGTGGCAGAGCTGACGGCGCTGGATTTTCCCGACATCGAGCGCGCGAAGCTCAAGAACGGGATTGAGCTTGTATTTGCTCGGCGCGCTGCTGTTCCGACCGTCAACGTCGCGGTCAGCTTTGACGCAGGCTATGCCGCCGACCCACGCGACGCGCTGGGCACGCAATCGCTGATGCTCAGCTTGATGGACGAGGGGACAACGACCCTCGACTCGATCGCCTTCGCCGAAGCCAAGGAAAGGCTCGGCGCCCGGATCGACGGGTCGGCGAACGCCGATGAAACGGTGTTCAGCCTGTTTGCGCTCAAGCCCAATCTGCGCGCATCGCTGGGCTTGCTTGCCGACTATATCCGCAACCCGGCCTTCGATGCGCAGGAGCTTGAACGCGTCCGGGCGCAGCAGCTGACACGGCTGAAGGCGGAACTCAACAACCCCAATGCAATTGCTTCGCGCGTGTTGATGCCGGTGCTTTATGGCGCAGGTCATCCCTATGGCATTCCGCCATCGGGGCTCGGCAATGCCGACGCCGTCACCGCGGCGACGCGCGAGCAGCTTGCGGCCTTCCATGCGGCGTGGATCCGCCCGGACAATGCGCGCATATTTGTCGTTGGCGACACGACGCTTGCCGAGGCGAAGAAGGAACTCGACGCGACCCTCGGGGCGTGGAAGGCGCCCGCTACGCCCAAGCCGACGAAGCATTTCGAGGTAGCGGTTCCGGCTCCGCAACCGCGCATCCTGCTCGTCGACCGGCCCAAGTCGCCGCAGTCGGTGATCCTCGCGGGCAAGGTTCTCGACGCCAAGGGCAGCGACGACCTCGAGGTCCTGCGCGCCGGCAACGACATCTTCGGCGGCAATTTCCTGTCGCGTTTCAACACCAATCTTCGCGAGACGAAGGGCTGGTCCTATGGCGTGCGCTCGCGCATCTCGGCCGACAAGGACCGGCTGACCTGGGTGGCGATTGCGCCGGTGCAGAGCGACCGGACCGGCGATTCGATCAAGGAACTGCAAGCCGACCTCAAAGCGTTTCTTGCCGACAAGGGCGTGACGGCCGAGGAACTGGAGCGCACCGTCAACGGCAGCGTTCGGGAGCTTCCGGGCAGCTTTGAAACCTCGGGCGACGTGCTCGCGGGGCTTCGCTCGATCGTCAAGTTCGACCGGCCTGACGATTATTACGAAAAGCTGCCGACGACCTATGAAGCGATGACCGCACAGGGCATCGATGCCACGGCGCGCAAGGCGCTCAGCACCGACGATCTCGTCTATGTCGTCGTGGGCGACGCTGCGGTGGTCAAGCCGCAGCTTGACGCGCTGGGAATGAAGGTGGAAACAGCGACTCCCGCTAATTGACACAAGTTTCAGTAAGGAGAGTTTTTATGGCGCAGGTCGATGGCAGCTATGATTGCGTGACGAAGTCGCCGATGGGCGATCAGAAGTCGGTGTTCACCGTGAACAGCGATGGCGACAGCTTCACCGGCCAGAACGCCGGAGCCATGGGTTCGCTCGACGTCCAGAATGGCAAGGTCGACGGCAACAAGCTTACCTGGACGATGGACATGAAGGTGCCCATGCCGATGACCCTCGAATGCGAAGCGACGATCGACGGCGACACGCTGACCGGCACGATCAAGGCTGGTGCGTTCGGGTCGATGGCGATGACGGGCACACGTCAGGGCTGACCCTTCCGACTTTTTACTGGGGTTTGATGGGGCCGTCCTCGCCACGCCGGCGAGACGGCCCTTTTCGTTGAATAGCATTGTTGTCCGACAAATTGCGTTGCCGGGGCTATCCAAAGTGTCGCGGCAGGCCCATATCCGCCGCAATGCACAAAATGACCGAGTCCCCCCAGCGGTCCCGCATGCCCGGCGACCGCGAAATGGTTTTCATGATGGCGATGGTGATGGCGCTCAACGCGCTCGCCATCGACTCGATGCTGCCTGCACTCCCCGCGATGGGCGATGGACTCGGCGTGTCGGTCGCCAATGACCGGCAATATATTATCTCGGCCTATCTGCTCGGCATCGGCATTGGCTCGCTCTTCTATGGTCCGCTCGCCGACCGGTTCGGGCGCAAGGGCGTTCTGGTGCCGGCGCTCTTTGCCTATATCGCCTTTTCGGTCGGTTGCGGGCTGGCGACCAATTTTCCGCTAATGCTCGCGTTGCGTTTCGGCCACGGCGTGGTTTCGGCGGCGCTCGGTGTCGTCGTTGTCGCGGTCATCCGCGACCTGTTCGCGGGCGATGCGATGGCCAAGCGGCTGTCGCTCATCTTTCTCGTGTTCATGATTGTGCCGATTATCGCGCCGGCGATCGGGGCGGGAATCGTCGCGGTCGCCGACTGGCGCGCGATTTTCATCGTGCTTGCGGCCATGGGCGGGGTGATGCTGCTTTGGTTGCGCCGGCTTCCCGAAACGCTCGAGCCCGCGAATGTGCGGCCGCTCGACTGGCGGACGATGGTTGCCGGGTGGGGCATGGTGACACGCCACCGCCGTGCCGCGGGTTACATGCTCGCGTCGGGGCTGATGCAGGGCGCGCTCTATGGCTATCTCAACAGCAGCGAACAGATCATCGGCGAGGTGTTCGACGCGCGTGCGCTCTTCCCGCTCGTCTTTGCCGTCGTTGCGGTGGGCATTGCGATCGCCAATTTCTCCAATGCCGCGATCGTCGAGCGCTTCGGCGCGCGGCGCGTCTCGCAGACCGCGGTGTTCGTCTATATGGCGGTGGCGCTCGCGCAGATTGCGGCGGCGCTGAGCGGCGGCGAGACGCTGTGGATGTTCACGTTGCTGATGATGGTCAATGTCGGGCTGATCGGCTTCATCGGCAGCAATTTCGGGTCGATCGCGATGGAGGACTTCGGCCAGATGGCGGGCATCGCGTCCTCTTACCAGAGCTTTGCGAAAACCTTGCTCGCCGCGGTCGCAGGGGCGGTGATCGGCCAGCATTATGACGGGACCACATTGCCGCTCGCCATGGCATTCCTGATCGCCGGCGTCGTCGGGCTGTTGCTTGTCATCTGGGCCGAACGCGGAAAGCTGTTCACGCGCCCGGGAACCGCGCCGCGCGCGCCTTTCTGACAAAAAGAAAGGGGGCCGAGGCCCCCTTTCCGATCAGTCCTTGAAGGACGGCGCCGGCGGTACCGGCTGCGGCGGTGCGTCGGGGTCGTCCTCGTGCACCTCGATGATACCGCGGCCGACGTGGCTCTTGCGGTAGCCATAGAGGAAATAGACGAACAGGCCGAGCGCGCCCCAGACCGGGAGCACCATCTTCGCATCGAACGGCAGGTTCACATAGAGCCCAACCGTGCCGACAATCGCGAGCGGCGCGACCAGCCACACCATCGGCGTGCGGAACGGCCGGTGGCGGTTCGGCTGGGTCCGGCGCAGGATGAGCACCGCGATCGCCACCATGAAGAAGGCGAACAGCGTCCCCGAGTTCGAAATGTCGGCGAGCTGACCGACCGGCAGGAAGGCCGCGAAGAAGGACACCGCGACGCCGGTGATCATCGTCACGATATGCGGCGTTTTCCACTTGGGGTGGATCGTCGCGAGCTTTTCGGGAAGCAGGCCGTCGCGCGCCATCACGAAGAAGATCCGGGTCTGGCCGAACAGCATGATCAGAATGACCGACGGCAGCGCAAGGAAGGCCGCGATGCCAATCATGTCGCCGATGCGTTCCCAGCCGATTTCGCGCAGCACATGCGCGAGCGCTTCGCGCGAGCAAACGAGCGGCTCGCGGCCAAGGTCGGCAAAGGCCTGGCACTGTGCGGCGAGCGCAGTGGTGCCGGGCTGCAGGATTTCGCCGTTCGGACCGGCTACCGGTTGCGCGCCGAGCGTCCCGATCGCGCCCGCAGCGACGAGCAGGTAAAAGATGGTGCAGATGCCGAGCGATGCGATGAGGCCGATGGGCACGTTGCGCTGCGGATTCTTGGTTTCTTCGGCGGCAGTCGAAACGGCGTCGAATCCGACATAGGCAAAGAAGATCGACGCCGCCGCGCCGATCACGCCGAGGCCGGCGCCATGCCCGTCACCGAACCAGCCGTTCGGGGTGAAGGGTTCGAAGTTCGCCCCATTGAGCACAGGCAGCGTCAGGCCGATGAAAACGGTGAGCGCCGTCACCTTGATCGCGACGAGCACCGCGTTGACGCGTGCGCTTTCGGTCGTGCCGATCATCAGGAGTGCGGTAACGAGCAGCGCGATGACGAGCGCCGGCAGGTTGACGACGCCGCCCGCATAGGGGCCGACCACGAGCGCGTGGGGCAACTCTATGCCCCAACTCTGTAACAGTCCGACGAAATAGCCCGACCAGCCGACCGAAACGGCGCTGGCAGCAACGGCATATTCGAGGATCAGCGCCCAGCCGACCATCCAGGCGAGCAATTCGCCCATCACCGCATAGGTGTAGGTATAGGCGGACCCCGAAACCGGGACCATCGAAGCGAGTTCCGAATAGCAGAGCGCTGCGACCGCGCAGACGAGCCCCGCGACGACGAAGCTCCACATCATGCCCGGCCCCGCCTTTTGCGCGGCTTCGGCGGTCAGAACGAAAATGCCTGTGCCGATGATGGCGCCGATACCAAGCATGGTGAGCTGAAAGGCGCCGAGCGTTCGTTGCAGCGACTTTTTCTCGGCCGTGGCCAAGATGGCGTCGAGCGATTTAACGCGACCAAATATCATCCGTGTTTCCCCTTTGCGGGCCTCGGTAGGGGGCCCGTCTCCTGGCGGCGCAGACTAGCCGCTCCGCGCGGCAGCGCAACTTAATTTCAGGGGTGTGACAGTCGGTTTATCGCACGGTGAAACGGACGCGATCGATCGTCCGCCCGCCGGGGTCGACGAGCGCGAGTATATGGCTGCCGGGGCGCGGGACGATTTGTTGTCCGGCGTCGGCATCGCCGAGCGTTTTCCTGTCGAGGATCAGCCGATATCCCGCGACCGCGCCGCTCACCGCGACGGCGAGCCGCTGACGGTCGGCGGGGATGTCGGGGTCTATCGCATAGACGCTGCCGCTGACCGGGCTGGTGATGCGCGGGCGCCGCGCGGCCTGCGGCGCAGCGGCGAGTTCGCTCTGCGCGGTGCCGCGGACGAAATATTCGCGTCGCGGCGGCTCGCGCGTGCCGGGGAGGGCGATGCGGTGCGCCTCGACGCCGTCGGGGATGGCGGGTGGCCTGCCGGGGCGGTCGGCGTGGAGCGCGAGCATCACGTCGCGCCACACCGGCGCCGCGCCCGAGGTGCCCGACACGCCGCGCATCGCATCGCCCTCCAGATTGCCGACCCAGACCGCGACGGTGTAGCGGTCGGACCAGCCGACGCACCAATTGTCGCGCATGCCTTTCGAGGTGCCCGTCTTGGCGGCGGCCCAGAAGGGGAGGCGCAGTGCGCTGTCGGTGCCGAAGGCGTCGGCGCGGGCGGCGGCGTCGGCGAGTATGTCGCCGACGATGAAGGCGGCGGCGGGGCTGACGAGCTGGCGTGGATGTTGGCGAAGTTGTTGCGCAGGGTGGTATGTCACGGGCGACCACTTTCCGTGGTTTGCCAATGTTCTGAATGCGTTAGCCTGTTCGACCAGCGAGACTTCGGCCGAGCCAAGTGCCAGGCTGAAGCCATAATGGTCGCCGTCCTCGACGAGACCGCGATAGCCGAGCGCCCATAGGCGGTCGCGGAAGCGCCCGACGTCGTCGATGATGAGCGCGCGCACCGCGGGAACATTGAGCGACGCGGCGAGCGCCTGGCGCACGCTGACCGGCCCCTTGAAACTGCGGTCGTAATTCTTGGGAACGTACAGCCCCGACGCGGTGTCGAGCTGGACCGGGCTGTCGTCGAGGATCGACGCGGCGGTGAGCCAGCCCTTTTCGATCACCTGCGCGTAAAGATGCGGCTTGAGCGTCGAACCCGCCTGCCGCCGCGCGTTCGCGCCGTCGACCGCGGCGGCGGTCGATTTGAGCCCGACCCCGCCGACATAGGCGAGCACCTCGCCGCTTTGATTGTCGAGCACGACGACCGCGCCGTCGCGTACGCGATTCGCGCCGAGCCCCGACAATTGGCGGCGCAGAGCGACGATGGCGGCGGCCTGGATGCGGCGGTCGATCGTCGTCGTCACGCGCTTGCCCGGCGCGTCGAGCAGCCGCACGGCAAGATGCGGCGCGAGCGCGGGGTCGTGGCGCGCGGCATGCTCGCCCGATACGAGCGTCGCGGCGGCGGCGGCGATGGCGCTGCAATCGGCGGCGCGCGCGGCGCGGCACGCGCGGCGGCCGAGGGCAACGGCGTCGGCGGCCGGATTGGGGAGCAGTCCCGCGAAGAGCGCGGCGTCGGTGCGGTTCATCGCCGCGGGGCGCTTGCCGAACAGCGCCTGCGCCCCCGCGCCGATCCCCTGCACCTCGCCGCGCAGGGGGACGAGGTTGAAATAAGCCTCGAGCATCTGGTCGCGCGTCCAGCGCGACGCGAGCGCCTGACCCGCGCGCATCTGGCGAATCTTGGTCAGCCAGCCGCGCGATCCGGGCTGCGCGAGATCGGGCGAGAGGAAAGCGGCAAGCTGCATCGGCAGGGTCGAGGCGCCGCGCGATCGGTCGCCATTCCCCCCGCGCGCCAGCCGCGCGCGCGCCGCGCTCGCGACCGCGAACCAGTCGACGCCGCCATGCGCGGCGAATCTTTTGTCCTCGCTCGCGATCACCGTGTCGCGCACGACGGGGGCGATGGCATTCAGCGGCACCCACGCCTGCCGCCGCCGCTCGAAATTGACGCGCTCGGTGTCGAGCAGATGTCCGTCGCGGTCGTAAAGCCACGCCTCGCTCGGCTGCCACGCCGCGCGCACCGCGGCAAATTCGGGCATCGCGGGCGGGCGCGTGAGGAGATGCGCGATTGTGGCGAGGACGAGCGCGGCGAGGGCCGCCCAGGCGAAGGCGTCGAAGAGGCGGCGTTTGGGGGCGTGATCCATCGGCTAGGCGAGCAGGCGCATCTGCCGCACTTTTCCTACGTCATTGCGAGGAGCGCAGCGACGAAGCAATCTCCTGCGAGCGTGCCATCCAGCCGCAGACTGGGGATTGCTTCGCTTCGCTCGCAATGACGATGTCCACATGACCACCGTCATTCCGCCGACGCCGCCACCGTCATCGGCGCGTTCGGGAGCTGGCCGCGGATGGCGGGGGAGTACATGGCCTCGACGCGCGTCGGGGGCAGGGTGAAGCGGCCCGAGCCGTTCAAGCGCACGACATATTCGACCGCATGGGTACCCGCGGGCATCCAGCCGAAATAGCCGCGCCAGCTGTCGCGCCCGCGCTCGACATAGCTGGGTTGCCACCCCGAACCCCCCGCGTCACCGGCGAGCATTTCGGACTGGCCGCCCAGATTGCCGAGGATCGTCGCGCCCGGCGGGACGGGGTCGCTGATGACGACCCAGGTGCGCCCGGCTTCGGCGGTGACCTCGATCCGCACCTTGATCACGTCGCCGCGCGTCAATTGCGCCTTGTTCGCCGCCTTGACGATGCTCACCGCGCGTTTGATGCGATAGCCGGCGTTGAGCGGTTCCCGGAGCGGCACCGCCGCCTTGACGCTGACCGTCGCCCAGGGCGAGCCGCCGCCCTGATGCGCGAGCGCCATCGTCGCGGCGGCGAGCGGCAGGCGAAGCGGCGCGGCGTCGGCGGGAAGCGGCCAGCGCTGTTCGGCGCCGGCGCCCGCGAGGCTCGCCGTCGTCACGCCGCCAATCGCGCTCGCGGGATAGAGGCTCGCAAAGCGGCGCACGGTGACCGCGCCCCACGCATTCGCCGGGGTCGTGTCCCAGCGGCCGCGCCGCTGGCGCTGCGCGACGCCGACCATCAGCTTGCCCGCGTCATCCTCCCACCCCTTGCGGCCGAGCACGGCCTCGAGCGCCTTGATCGCCATTTCGTCGCCGCTGGTCATCATCCACCAGGGCGCGCGCGCATTGTCGGCAAGGTCGAGCCGCGTTCCTTCAAAGACGAGGCGCTTCCGGAGCTCGGCCTCGGCGGCGGTGCGCAGCGCGGCGGCATTTCGCACGCCGGGCGTGCGTTCGATCGCGACGAGCCAGTCGGCGAGCGTCCCCGTCGTCATTTCGGCGGGGGTCAGGTCGATCGCCGCGACGAGCGCGGGGCTCGATGCCTTGTTGCGCGCGAGCGCGGCGAGCGCGGCGACGCGCACCGGGCGGACGTCATAGGGGCCGTAGCCGCGCCGGCTGAGCCGCCCCTCGACGATTGCCTGCAGCGCCTTGACCATCTTGTCCTTCGACGCTTCGGGGACGGCAAAGCCGTTCGCGGCGGTCACCGCCATCACATAGGCGGTGAGTTCGGCCGACCCATCGAGCCGTTCGTTCGGCCAGTAACGGAGCAGGCCGTCGCGATCGAGATAGGTCGGCATCGCCTCGGCGAGCGTCTGCCAGCGCCCGACATCGCCGAGCGCGATGGCGCGCGAGGTCGTCTGTTCGAAGCAGGTGTAGGGATAGGCCGCCATATAGTCGCGCACCCCGGCGAGCGGCGGCGCGAGCGTTCCGGCGAGCGCGATGTCGACATGGCCGCCGGGAAGCGCGCCCGCGGGAATCGCGATGGGGAGCGTCGTCGACGGGCCGACGCGCAGCAGGCTCGCCGCCCAGGTCTCGACCGGCACGGCGGGTTCGACCTGCTGCGCGAACACCAGCCGGTCGCGCTGCCTGCCATCGGCCGACGCCGCCTCTACGGTCCAGGTCAGCGGGCCGGCGGTGGCGGGCGCCTGCATCGACCAGCTGATCGGCACCGCGCCGCCCGCGGGAATCGTCACGGTGAGCGGCGGCGCGGTCGCGACCGCGGGCGACATTGCGGCATTGGCGGTGACGGTCATCGCCCGGTCGGTGCCGTTGCGCAGCGTGAAGCGCGCATCATAGGTGTCGCCGCTGCGCACAAGTTCGGGGAGCCCGGCAAAGACCGCCAGATCCTGCACGGTACGGATGCTCGTTTCGCCGGTGCCGAAAAATTGCGCGCCGTCGGTCGCGACCGCGACGAGGCGGAAACCCGACAGATTGTCGCTGAGCGGCACGTCGACGCTCGCGCGCCCCTTTGCGTCGAGCGGCACGGTGCCGCGCCACAGCAGCACGGGGCGGAAATCCTCGCGCGTCAGGCCCGACAGATCGCCGCCGCCGCCGCCGCCGGGTTCGAGCGCCTTGCGGCCATAGTGGCGCTTGCCGACGACCTGCATCTGCGCGGTCGAGGTGAGGACGTCGAGCGTGCGTTCGCCCATCATCGCGTCGAGCAGCGCCCAGCTTTCGTTCGGCGCGAGCTGGAGCAGCGCCTCGTCGACCGCGACGAAGGCGACATCGGCCTGCCGCGGCGGCTTGCCGTCGGGGGTCTTGACCGCGATGCTGGCTTTCGCGGTGTCGCGCACCGCATATACCTGTTTGTCGGTCCTGACCTCGACGCCGAGTTTGTGGCCTTCCCAGCCGACCTTGATCCGCGCGACGCCCATGCGATAGGCGGGCTTGGCAAGATCGACGAGCGCGGTGGGCGGCGCGCCCTCGCTGGTTTCGATCCGGAAACCGACCGCGCGTTTCATCTTGCGGAACCAGCTTTCCTGTCCGGTCACGCGCCCGCGCACCGCCATCACCGAGACATAGACGTCGGGCGCATAGGTGGCGGGGAGCTTGACCCTGACGACGGGATTGGTGCCCTTGAGCGTCGTGACGAAGCTCGACAGCACGCCCTCGCGCTCGACGGTGACGAGCGCGGTCGCCTCGCGGAACGGCATGCGGACCTGGAAGGTCGCGGTGTCGCCCGCGGCATAACGCGGCTTTTCGGCGATGACGTCCATGCGGTCGCCATTGTCGCCGCCGAACCACCAGTCGTCGTCGCCCGCGAGCCACACCGAGCGCACCGCGCGCGCTTCGTTGCCGTCGGCATCCTGCGTCGTCGCGACGACCGTGACCTCGCCCGACACGCCCGGCGCCATCGCGCAGCTTGCGCGGCCGAGGCGGTCGGTCGTCGCCGAACAGTCCGCCGACAGCTTCGTCGTCCGCATCTGGTTGTCATAGGCATAGAAGCCGCCGATCAGGCGGCGGCGCGCGGTGATGATCGCGCGGCTGTAGAGCGCGACCGCGACGCGCTGGCCGCGAATCGGCTTTCCGTCGAGGTCGAGCGCGACGAAATCGAGGCGGAGATCGGTGTCGCGCATCATCCAGCCGTCGGTCTTCATCCCCAGCCGCACCGCGGCGGGGTAAAGCGTGATGCGGCGGCTGGCGGTCAGCGTTTCGCCATTGGCGTCTTCATAATCCATCTCGACCGCCATCGCGGTCGGTTCGGCAATCGGGCGGTCGACGGCGATGCTCGCCGACGCGGTGCCGTCGGCGCCGAGCACGAGCGGCAGCGCGCGCGCGAGCGGCGCGTCGGCGCCGGGTTCCTCGCCATCGTCGTCGAGCTTGACCACGCCCTCCTTCACCGGGCGGCCGTCGAAGCTCCATTCGCGATAATCCTCGGGCGGCGACCAGCTGGGGCGGAAGGTCGCGCGAAGCTCGACCGGCAGGTTCGGCGCGGGGCCGCCCGAAAGATAGCCGACGAACAGCGACAGCGGCACGCTCGCGGGGCGGACGAGCGCCGCCTTCGGCCCCGTCACCGTCGCCTTCATCGTCGGCAGGCGATATTCGTCGACGCGGATCGACTGGTTCGACCAGATCGTCTTTTCGCGTTCCTCGTCGTCGCCGCGATCGCGCTTGTCCTGGCGGTCCTTGGTGACGAAGACGAGGTCGTAATCGCCCATCGGCGCCGATTTGGGGACGTTCCATACCGTCTCGCCGCTGCCCGCCGCCGTTATGGCAAAGGGCAGTTCGAATTCGGTGTCGGAGCCGCGGTGGACGAGGCGGAGCTTGCCCGCCATCGGCTCGGGCGCCTTGAACCCCAGCCCGACGGGGCGGCGCAGCACATGCTTCATGTTGACCGTCTCGCCCGCCTTGACGAGCGCGCGGTCGAAGATGGTGTGGAGGATGTCGCCGCGTTCGGACCAGCCGAAGGGCATGTCGAAATCATAGGGGCGGATGCCGCTGCCCCAGTCGGTGAGGGTGAAGCTGAAATCGTCGCCCGAACGCGCGGTGACCATCAGCGCATGGCCCTCGCTGTTCGCCGGGTCGGGCTCGTCCTCGCAATTCGCATAGGTCTCGGGCTCGGGGAGGCCGGCGGGGAAGGCGAGGCGTCCCGCCTTGTCGGCGGTGCCGCGCGCGAGCAGGCGGCCGGTGCAGCTGTCGACGATGCGGATATCGGCGCCCGCGACGGGCTTCCCCGTGTCGAGCGCGGTCACCCAGGCGAGCGAATTTTCGCGGCCCCATTTGAAATGCACCGCCATGTTGGTGACGAGCGCGGCGCTCGCGACATAGCGCGTCGCCTTGCGCCCGAGCAGTGCGGCGCCGAGTTCGGGGCTGGCGATCTCGACGACGTGAAAGCCCTTCTGGCCGAGCGGGATGCCGACGACCTCGAACGCCTTGCCGCCGCCGGGGGGCGTCAGGCGCAGGTCGCGGCGCTCGCCGCCCGCGGGGGCGCCGTCGAACACCGACCTGGTGCCGGTATAGTTGACGCGCACCTCCTTGCCGGTCGCGTCGCGTTCCTCGCGATAGTCGCTGCCGCCCGCATCGTCGACGCGGCGGAGCCAGCGCGCGATCGCGGCATCGTCGTCGCCGACGCGCAAGGCCGTCGCGGGCATGGCGAGGCGCGCCTCGGCCATGCTGCCCTCGACCCCGCGCACGGTGACGGGCAGCATGCCGCCCTCGCTCGCCTCCAATATGCCGAAGGGCGCGGCGAATTTGACGAGCGGCGGCGCGCGGTCGATGCGGAATGCGAGCGGGAAATTGCTGCGGTTCGACAGCGGGCGGCCGCTCTGGTCGGTGACGTCGGCGGGAAGGACGAGCGTCGCGTCGACGTCGCGCGGCAAGGGCCCGGCAAAGCGCACCTGCGTCAGCCAGGGGTCGTGCCGGTCGTCGTCGTTCGAGCGCGCGGCGATGCGCTGGCCGTCGGCGGTGTTGAGCGTCGCCGCGAGCGCGGTGTCGCGCGCAACGGGCGCGGCGAAATTGAGCACGACATCGTTGATCGGATTGCACCCCGCCTGCGGGTTGACGCGGCTGCACGACATCCTGGCGGTGAAGGCGGGGCGCACGTCATAGTCGAAGCGCTGGTCGCGCCCGGCGGTGCGGCCGGGCACCCCCTGCTGCGCGATGCGCGCGTCCCAGACGAGCGCCATCTCGCGCCCCGGCGGCAGCGGGCGGCGGCATTTGAGCGGCACGACGCGGTCGAGCGCCGCGTCGCGGTCGGCGCCCGCGGCGGGGAGGCGGAGCGGCAGGCTGGCGTTGCGCGCGAAGGACTGCGCGCGCCAGCTATTGTCGCCGAGGCCGGTCAATATCTGTGCCGCGGTGTCGCGCGGCAGCACGTCGACGGGGATCTTCTCGCCGATGCCGTCGACCGCGCAATAGGCGAAGCGCCCGACCGAGGCGCGGTCGGCGGCGACGTTTGTCGCGACGAGGAAGATCTGGTCCTCCTCGATCCCGTCATAATGGCCGCCGACGAGCACCGCGCGCGCCGAGGGGCCGCCGGTGTCGATCTCGAAGCTGTCGTGGCCGACGACGCGCAGCCCGCGCAGCGTCGCAAGGTCGCCGCGCAGCTCGACATGGCAGCGCAGCCCGCCGGGGAGCGGCTTGTCGAAGGCGAGCACCCAGGTGCGCGTGTCGACCCAGCGCGCGCTGCTGCCGACCTTGCAGTCGTGCGTCGCGGGCGCGCGGGCGCGCGGGTCGCCGAGCGCGACCATCTCCTCCGAAAAGCGCAGGGTGAAGCGGGTGATCGCGCCGTCGCCGCTGCCCGCGCTGCCGGGGGTCGCAAGCGTCACCTGCGGCACGGTGTCGGCGGCGGTCGCGGCCATCGCGAGCCCCAGCGGGACAAGCAGCGCCAGCTTTGCCCGGGCCGTCAGCCGACCTGCCAATGTACGCCATGCACGCGTCATCGCCCCGTCTCCCCGCACTCGACCCGAATCCTATCCTGCTGGAAACAGGGGCATGAGTCCACCCACCGCGAGACCGGTTCGGTCCAATTCGGCCCTGCCACACGAGTGAAGGGTGGTCGGCCTTTTCTAACGCGCGAGCATCGGGCCGAGCGGACGGCCGGCGAAGAGGTGGACGTGGAGGTGCGGGACTTCCTGGTGGCTGTCGCGCCCGACATTGGCGAGCAGGCGGTAGCCGGGCGCGACGAGGCCGAGGTCGCGCGCGACCTTGCCCACCGCGCGGACGAAGCCCGCAATCTCGGCCTCGCTCGCGCGCGCCGAAAAATCGTCCCAGCTGACATAGGCGCCCTTGGGGATCACCAATATGTGCGTCGGCGCCTGCGGGTTGATGTCGTGAAAGGCGAGCGCATGCTCGTCATCATAGACGGTCTTCGACGGAATCTCGCCGCGCAGGATGCGCGCGAAGATATTGCTGTCGTCATAGGGCTGGGTCGCGTCGATCGCCATGGTCGTTCCTATTGCTTGCGCGCCGCTTTTTCGGCGTGGCCCGAGGTGCCGTGCCGCCGGTTGATCTCGGCGGCGACATGACCCCAGGCGAGGCCGCGTTCGGACAGCAGGATGGTGAGGTGGAAAACGAGATCGGCCGCCTCGCCGATCAGGTCGGGGTCGTCCTCGCCAAGCGCGGCGATGACCGCCTCGACGGCTTCCTCGCCCAGTTTTTGCGCAATTTTCCCGCGCCCCTTGGCGGCAAGGCTCGCGACATAGGATGCCTCGGCCTCGCCCGCGGCGAGCCGGTCCTTCACCACCGATTCAAGCCGTTCCAATGCTGCGCCGATTGTCATGGCCGACACCCCTTTCCTTTCCCCGCTGCCTAGCGGGGCAATCGCGGCTGGACAAGGGCGCGCCGCTTGGGTCAAAGGCGCGCATGGCCGAGGTCAAGCTCCATCCCGACTGGCTCGCGCGTATCGGCGGCGAGTTCGACCAGCCCTATATGGCGGCGCTCAAGGATTTCCTCGCGGGCGAGCGCGCGAAGGGCAAGACCATCTATCCGCGGCCCGCAGACTGGTTCGCCGCGCTCGACGCGACGCCGCCGCAGCAGGTGCGCGTCGTCATCCTGGGACAGGACCCCTATCACGGGCCGGGGCAGGCGCACGGCCTGTGCTTTTCGGTGCAGCCGGGGGTGCGAACGCCGCCGAGCCTCGTCAACATATACAAGGAACTTCACAGCGATCTCGGCATTCCGCCCGCGCGCCACGGCTTTCTCAAAAGCTGGGCCGAACAGGGCGTGCTGCTGCTCAACAATTGCCTGACGGTCGAGGCGGGACAGGCGGCGTCGCACCAGAAAAAGGGGTGGGAGCGCTTCACCGACGCCGCGGTCGCCGCGGTCGCCGCCGACGCCGCGCCCAAGGTGTTCATCCTGTGGGGCAGCCACGCGCAGAAGAAGGCGGCGAATGTCGCGGGGCTCGGCACGGCGAGCCCGCACCTCGTCCTGCGCGCGCCGCACCCGTCGCCGCTGTCGGCGCACAACGGCTTTTTCGGATCGCGCCCGTTCAGCCAGGCGAACGCCTTTCTGGAGGCGAGGGGGCGCGGCGCGATCGACTGGCGGCTTCCCGAAATGCCCGCTGCCGAATGACGATCCTCGCCGATCCCGTGACGCTTGCCGTATTGCTGGTCGCCGTGGTGCTGCTCGGCATGGCGAAGGGCGGGCTTGCGGGGGTCGGCGCGCTCGCGACGCCGGTCGCGGCGCTCGTGCTGCCGCCCGCGACCGCCGCGGCGCTGCTGCTGCCGATCCTGATTGTGCAGGACGTCATCAGCGTCTGGGCGTTTCGCAAGACGTGGGACGGCTGGATCATCGGCTGGATGCTGCCCGGCGCGGCGGCCGGCGTGTTCGCGGGCTATGTCTATGCCGACCGGGTGAACGAGGCGCAGCTGATGGCGGCGCTCGGCGCGATCACCCTTGCCTTTGGCGTCTATCGCCTGTGGGTCGAGCGCGGCGGGCGGATCGTCGCGGCGTCGCAGTCGCCGGGCTGGGTGGGCAGCCTGTTCGGCGGCGCGATGGGCTTTGCGAGCCAGATCGCGCACGCAGGCGGCCCGCCCTTCCAGATGTGGGTCGCGCCGCGCAAGCTGCCGCACCTGACCTTCGTCGGCACCAACGCGCTGCTGTTCGCGATCGTCAACTGGATCAAGGTGCCCGCCTATGTCGGGCTCGGCGCCTTCCCGCGCGAGGTCGTCGTCGCGACGCTGCTGCTGATGCCGCTCGCCATCGCGTCGACGCTGCTCACCGTGCGCTGGATCCGGCGGATCAACCCGGAACGCTTTTATATCCTTATCTATGTGCTGATGGTGCTGCTCGGCGCGAAGCTGTTCTGGGACGGGATGACCGCATGACGACGCCCGCCATCCTCGTCGACGCCGACGCCTGCCCGGTGAAGGACGAAATCTATCGCGTCGCATGGCGGCACGAGGTGCCGGTCAAGGTCGTCAGCAATATGCGGCTGCGCGTCCCCGACCATCCGCTGATCGAGCGGGTCGTCGTGTCCGACGCGTTCGACGCCGCCGACGACTGGATCGCCGATGCCGCCGATGCCGCGAGCATCGTCGTCACCGCCGACATATTGCTCGCCGACCGCGCATTGAAGGCGGGGGCGACGGTGCTCGCGCCCAATGGCAAGCCCTTCACCGCCGCGTCGATCGGCCCCGCGATCGCGACGCGCGCGATCATGGCGGATTTGCGCGCGGGCGGCGACCAGATCGGCGGGCCGCCGCCCTTTACCAAGGCCGACCGCTCGCAATTTCTGCAGGCGCTCGACGCGGCGCTGGTGCGGCTGAAGCGGGGATAAGCGAGCGGCACCCCTGTTTTCGTCATTCCGGCCGCCGCGGGAATGACGGAATTCTGTGGAAGCCGGGCTGCGACCATCCCATACGATTGCAACGCCGTTGCCCCGCGCCGCGCGCGCGGGCAGAAACGGCAAGGAACCGGCGCCTCCCCCCCCCAACACGCGCGCCGGCCCAAAGGACGAGACGATGCTGAAATATCTGGCTCCCCTCGCGCTGGTCTGCGCGGCTGTTCCCGTGTCGGCGCAAGAGGCGGCGCCGTCGCCGACCGCGACCTCGCCCGACGGCAGCCTCGTCCTGTCCTTTTCGACCGATTATGAGCGGCGCCCGCACTGGTCGCTGACGCGCAAGGGCAAGTTGCTGATCGCGCCGTCGAAACTCGGCTTCATGCTCGCCGACGCGATGGCGTTGCAGCGCGGCTTCACGATCGAGGGCGTCGAGCGCGCGCGCGGCGACGAGCGGTGGGAGCAGCCGTGGGGCGAGCGGCGCTTTGTCCGCAACCATTATGAAGAGCTTCTCGTCCGCTATCGGCAGGACGACAATTGGGGCGGGCGACGGATGAATGTGCGCTTTCGCCTGTTCGACGACGGCATCGGCTTTCGGTATGAATTGCCCGCGCAGGAGGGGCTGACGACCGCGCGGATCGCCGACGAGGTGACCGAGTTCGACATCGCGCCCGAAGGCACGGCGTGGTGGATCACCGCGGGCGAGTGGAACCGCTACGAACAACATTATCAGAAGTCGCCGATCGACGGCGTGGCGACCGCGCACACGCCGATCACGATGCGGCTCGACGACGGGACGCATCTGTCGTTCCACGAGGCGGCGCTCGTCGATTATTCGGCGATGTGGCTGAAGCGCGTCGAGGGGCGCAAGTTCCGCACCACGCTCGCGCCGTCGTCGCGCGGCGCGCGCGTCGTGCGCGACCTGCCCTTTGCGACGCCGTGGCGGACGATCCGCATCGCCGACAGCGCGGCGGGGCTGGTCGAAAGCGACCTCGAGCTCAACCTCAACGAGCCGAACAAGCTGGGCGATGTGAGCTGGGTCAAGCCGATGAAATATATCGGCATCTGGTGGGGCATGATCCGCGGGCCGTGGAGCTGGGCCGAGGGGCCGCGCCACGGCGCGACGACCGAACGCACCAAGCAATATATCGACTTTGCCGCCAAACATGGTTTCGGCGGCGTGCTCGTCGAGGGGTGGAACAAGGGATGGAACGTCAACTGGTTCGGCCACGGCGACCAGTTCCGCTATACCGAGCCGGTCGCGGATTTCGACCTGAAGGAGGTCGCCGACTATGCGCGCAAAAAGGGCGTGACGCTGGTCGGGCATCATGAAACCGGCGGCAATATCGCGGTCTATGAGGAGCAGCTCGAGGCGGCGATGAAGCTCTATGGCGAGCTGGACGTCCGCGCGGTCAAGACCGGCTATGTCGCCGACGCGGGCGGGATCGTCGCGCCGGGCGAGGCGCCGGGGACGACGGTGATGGAATGGCACGACGGCCAGCGGCAGGTGCAGCACCACCAGAAGGTCGTCGAGACGGCGGCGAAATATCGCATCGCGGTCAACCCGCACGAGCCGGTCAAGGATACCGGGCTGCGGCGCACCTACCCCAATCTGGTCGCGCGCGAGGGCGCGCGGGGGATGGAATATAACAGCTGGGGCGCGTTCGCGAACAGCCCCGACCATGAACCGACGCTCGTCTATACGCGGATGCTGTCGGGGCCGATGGACTATACGCCGGGGGTGCTCGGGCTCAAAGGGTCGGACGATGTGCCGATGACGTCGACGCTCGCGAAGCAGCTCGGCCTATACGTCACCATCTATTCGCCGATCCAGATGGCGGCCGATTTCATCGAAAGCCTCGAGGCGCATCCGCGCGAGCTCGACTTCATCAAGCGCGTGCCGGTCGACTGGGCCGACAGCCGGCTGATCGCGGGCGAGGTCGGCGATTATGCGGTGTTCGCGCGCAAGGACCGCGGCAGCGCCGACTGGTATGTCGGCGCGGTCAACGACGCGACGCCGCGGACGCTCGACCTGGGCTTCGACTTCCTCGATGCGGGGAAGAGCTATACCGCGACGATCTACAGGGATGGCGAGGGCGCGACCTATCTGACCGACGCGCGGCACCGCATCGCATACGAGACGATCAGGGTGAAGAAGGGCGACCGCTACCGGCTATGGCTGGCGCCGGGCGGCGGCGCGGCGATCCGGCTGCATCGCGGGCGGTAGCGCGGATCAGGCGGGGTCGAGCGCGTCGGTACGGCGGAGCCGCCGCGCCATGCGTTCGTGCTTGATCGCAGCTTCGCGCAGGCGCAGCGCAAGGTGGGGATCGTCGCTGGTATCGGCCTTCAGCCGCGCGACGCGCGCCAGCTGTTCATAATAGATCGAGTCGCGAATCGGTTCCATGCGTGTCCCGATAGCATGAAAGCGCGCGCGGCGGGGCGGCTCTTTACAAGGCGCGGCGGCCAGCACAATCTGGCGACCGATTCCGTTCGCCGTTGAGGAGAAATTCGGTGCGACGCATCCTGTCTATCGCCATCGCCGCCGCGTTTGCGGTCCCGCCCGCGCAGGCGGAATCGCCCGCAAGCCGCGCGCGGCAGAATTACGACCTGTTGATGAAGGGGCAAAAGCGCGTGAGCGACCTGACGGCGGCCGAGCGCGCCGAACTCGCGACGCTCGAGCAGCTGGCGCGGCAGGTGCCGCACGACGGGCGGTCGGCGACCGAGCGCTGCCGTGCCGACGAGATCAAGCGCGCGGGCGGCTCGCCGAGCGCGCTCGAAATGCGGATCATCGGGCTGAAGTGCAGCCAGCGCTGACGCGCGTTCGGGTCAGTCGGGCGCCCAGGCGCGACAGAAGGTGTCGACCGCGGTGTCGATGTCGGTCGGCAGCCGGTCGAGGTCGCGCCCCTCGGGCAGGCCGAGCACCGCCTGCTGGTAGAGCCCCGACTGGCACAGCCCCGCGAAATGATAGACGGCGCGAATCGGGTCGCCGGGGCGCAGCTCGCCGCGTTCCATCTTTTCGCGCATCCATTCGGCGAGGCGCGCCTTGCCGCGCCGGGGTCCGCGATCGTAAAAGGTTTCGGCAAGGTGCGGGAAGCGCTCGGCCTCGCCGACGACGAGGCGATAGAGCGACAGGAGCGGCGTCGAGACGAGCGTCGTCAGCATGATCGTCCCGAAGCGGCGCAGCACATCGGCGACGGGCGCGTCGAGGGGCAGGTCGATCGACAGCGCCTCGCCATAGCGCGCGACGAGATCGTCGACGACCGCGGCGAAGAGATCCTCCTTCGACGGGAAATAGGTCCACAGCGTCGTCTTTGACCCGCCGACCTTGCTCGCGATCGACGACATGGTCGTCCCGGCATAGCCGTTGGTGAAAAAGGCCTCGCGCGCGGCGTCGACGAACGCCTTGCGCCGCTGCGCCGCGGCGTCGTCAGGCGCGGTTGCCGTACTGCCTGGTATCATTTCGATTGACAACGCATCCTCCGAGGTTCATTGGCGCATGATACCAGCTAGTATCGTTGAAAGCCATGCTGCGCAAAAAATTTGTCATGATCGCGGTTTCGAGCCTGCTTGCGGGGTGCGCGAGCGTTCCCGACCTGGGGCCGAAGCCGCTTCCCGTCCCCGCCGGGTCGCTCGAGTCGGCGGCGAGTTTCGCGGACGCCGCGGGCGAATGGCCCGCCGACGCCTGGTGGACCGGCTTTGGCGATGCCCAGCTCACCGCGCTGATCGAGGAGGGGCTTGCGGGCTCGCCCGACATCGCCGCGGCCGCGGCGCGCGTGCGGCAGGCCGAGGGGATGGCCCAGCAGGCGGGCGCGGCGCTGCTGCCGCGCCTCGGCGCCGAGGCGAGCGCGGGCGGCGTCCAGCAAAGCGAGAATATGGGCATTCCGCCGCAATTCGTTCCCGACGGGGTCGAGGATACAGGGCGTATCGCGGCGACGCTTCAGTTCGACCTCGACCTGTGGGGCCGCAATCGCGCCGCGCTCGCTGCCGCGACGTCGGAGGCCGAGGCCGCGCGCGTCGATGCGGCGCAGGCGCGGCTGATGCTCGCGAGCGGAATCGCCGCCGCCTATGCCGACCTCGGCGCGCAATATCGCGCGCGCGATGTCGCCGCAGCGGCGCTGCGCGTCCGCGAGGCAAGCGCCGACATCGCGGGGAAGCGCACCGGCGCGGGGCTCGACAATCGCGCGACGCAGCGGCAGGCCGACAGCCGCGCGGTGGCGGCGCGCGCCGATGTCGCCGCGCTCGACGAGGCGATCGTGCTGACGCGCCACCGGATCGCCGCGCTGCTCGGCAAGGGCCCCGACCGCGGGCTGTCGATCGCGCGCCCGGCGCTCGTCTCGCCCGCGGCGGGCCTGCCCCCCGAGGCAGGCATCGGCCTGATCGGGCGGCGCCCCGATGTTGTTGCGGCGCGGCTGCGCGCCGAGGCGGCGGCGAAGCGGATCGACGTCGCGCGCGCCGATTTCTATCCGAACATCAGCCTGTCGGCGCTCGTCGGGTTCCAGTCGCTCGGCCTGTCGCGGCTGTTCGACGCGGGATCGCAATATGGCAATGCCGCCGCGGCGATCAGCCTGCCGATCTTTGACGGCGGGCGGCTGCAGGGGCGCTATCGCGGCGCGCGCGGCGATTATGACGCGGCGGTCGCCCATTATGACCGGACGCTGGTGATGGCGCTGCGCGAGGTTGCCGACATCGCCGCGAGCCGCGACGCCGCGGCGCGCCAGCTTGCCGACCGCAAGGCCGCGCGCGACGCGGCGGCCGAGGCGGCGGAGCTTGCCGGGCTGCGCTATCGCGCGGGCCTCGCAAACCAGCTCGCGCAGCTCACCGCCGAAGACAGCATGATCGCGCTCGACCGGCAGGTCGCCGACCTCGAGGCGCGGCAAATGGCGCTCGACATCGCGCTCATCCGCGCGCTCGGCGGCGGATACCGCGCCGAACCCACGACAGGAGACGAATGATGGCCGAAGATACGGCTGCAATCCGCACCGACACTCCCCTCCCCGAAGACGCCGACCCCGCCGCCGCCGAGCGCAGCGCGAAGCGGCGCAAGGCGCTGCGCATCCTCGCGATTGTCGTCGCGAGTGCGGCGATCCTGTGGGCGGGCTGGTATTATCTGACGCAGGCGGGGCGCGTGCACACCGACAATGCCTATGTCGGCGCCGATTCGGCGCAGGTCACCGCGCTCGTTTCGGGGCCGGTGAAGGAGGTGCGCGTTGCGGGCACGCAGGCGGTGAAGAAGGGCGACATCCTCGTCATCCTCGACGACGCCGACCAGCGGATCGCGCTCGCCGACGCCGAGGCTGCGCTGCGGCAGGCGCGGCAGCGCTATGGCCAGGCGAGCGCCACCGCGCAGGCGGCGCGGGCGCGCGTCGCGGCGCGCGGCGCCGACATTGCACAGGCGCAGGCACGGCTGCGCGACGCCAATGCCGCGGTCGAAAAGGCGCGCGCCGAATTTGCGCGGCGCGAAAGCATTGCGGGAACCGGCGCGGTGTCGGGCGAGGAACTGGCGGCGGCGCGCGCGGCGCTGCAATCGGCGCAGGCGGCGCGCGATCTGGCTGCGGCGGGAATCACCGCGGCGGAAGCGACGCGCGGGTCGGCGAGCGGCGACCTCGGCGCGGCCGAGGCGGTGGTGCGCGGGACGACGATCGACACCGCGCCCGACGTCGCCGCGGCGCAGGCGCGCGTCGACAAGGCGCGGCTCGACCTCGAACGCACGGTGATCCGCGCGCCGGTCGACGGGATCGTCACGAACAAGCAGGTCCAGGTCGGCCAGCGGGTCGCGGCGGGCGCGCCGATCATGATCATCGTCCCGGTCGATGCCGCCTATGTCGACGCCAATTTCAAGGAAAGCCAGTTCGGGCGCATCCGTATCGGCCAGCCGGTCGAGCTGGTGTCGGACTATTATGGCGGCGACGTCGTCTATACCGGGCGCGTCACCGGCATTGCGGGCGGCACCGGCGCGGCCTTTTCGCTGATCCCCGCGCAGAATGCGACGGGCAATTGGGTGAAGGTCGTCCAGCGCCTGCCGGTGCGGATTACGCTCGACCGCGAGCAGCTGAAAGCGCACCCGCTGCGCGTCGGGCTGTCGATGGAGGCGACGATCGACACGCGCGGGGACGACTGATGTCCGCCGCCCCGTTGCCGTCATTGCGAGCGAAGCGAAGCAATCTCCAGCCTTCGGCCTCGCATCGGGCCGCGAGCTGGGGATTGCCGCGTCGCCTGCGGCTCCTCGCAATGACGATGACAGTGGAAGGCGTCGCATAAGATGGCGAGTGCCGCCGCCCCTGTCGCGCCGCCTGCGGTCGAGCCGCTGTCGGGCGTCCGGCTGATCGCCGCCGCCTTCGCGCTCGCGCTCGCCAATTTCGTCGTCGTGCTCGACATGACGATCGCCAATGTGTCGGTACCGCACATCGCGGGCGGGCTCGCCGTGTCGCCGACGCAGGGGACGTGGGTCATCACCAGCTATGCGGTCGCCGACGCGATCATCGTCCCGCTGACCGGCTGGCTCGCGGCGCGATTCGGCACGGTGCGCTGGTTCATCATCTCGATTATCGGGTTCGGCGTCTTCTCCTTCCTGTGCGGCGTGTCGCGCACGCTCGACGCGCTCGTCCTGTTCCGCGTGCTGCAGGGGCTGTCGGGCGGACCGCTGATGCCGCTCACGCAAATCCTTTTGCTGCGCATCTTCCCGAAGGAAAAGGCGGGGATCGGGCTTGCCATCTGGGCGATGACGACGACCACGGCGCCGATCCTCGGGCCGATTCTCGGCGGACAGATCAGCGACAATTGGGGCTGGCCGTGGATTTTCTTCATCAACCTGCCCGTCGTCGCGATCTGCGCCTTTGGCGTCGGCAGCCTGCTCCCGCGCTTTGAAACGCCGCGCATCAAGGCGCCGATCGACATGGTCGGCATGGCGCTGCTCGTGCTGTCGGTCGGCGCGTTCCAGATCATGCTCGACACCGGGCGCGAACACGACTGGTTCGGTTCGGCGTGGATCGTCGGGCTCGCGATCCTCTCGGCAATCAGCTTCGCCGCCTTCGTCATCTGGGAACTGACCGACGCCAATCCGGTCGTCGATCTGCGCATCTTTCGTTTCCGGGGTTTCAGTTTCTCGACGCTCGCCATCTCGCTCGGCTTCGGGGCCTTTTTCGCGCAGGTCGTGCTGACCCCGCTGTGGCTCCAGCAGGTCGCGGGCTATACCGCGACCGACACCGGGCTGATCGTCGCGTGGATCGGGGTGTTCGCGGTGCTTTTCTCGCCGATTGCCGCGGCGCTGATCGGGCGGATCGACATTCGCATCTCGATCTGCGCGGGCATCTTGTGGATGGCGCTGATGTCGCTGCTGCGCGCGGGCTGGACCGCCGACACCGATTATTGGACGCTCGTCACGCCGCACCTGCTTCAGGGGATGGGCATGCCCTTCTTCTTCGTCGGCCTCACCGCGCTGGCGCTGAGTTCGGTCCCCGAAAAGGACCAGACGATGGCGGCGGGGCTGATGAATTTCCTCCGCACGCTGAGCGGTGCGATCGCGACCGCCATCGCGACGACCGCCTGGGATTCGCAGTCGCGCGTCGCGCGGTCGGAGCTCGTCCCCGCGCTCAACGACCCGGCGGGCGCGATGTCGATGCTCGAACGCGCGGGGCTGACGCTCGAACAGGCGCGCGCGGCGATCGACCGGCTGGTCGAGGTGCAGGCGGCGACGATCGGCGTGCTGCATATCTTCCTCGCCTCCGGCGTCGTATTCCTGATCGCGGCGGCGGCCGTCTGGTTCGTTCCGCTGCCGAAGAAGGTCGCGATGGCGACCGGGCATTAGGTCGGACGCACAGCGGCTTGGGCTTTGCCGCGCGCCATGCTAGGGGCGCGCGCCATGCTGACGATCAACGGCCTTACCGTGCGCCTTGGCGGGCGCACCATCCTCGACCGCGCGACCGCGAGCCTGCCGGCACGAAGCCGGACCGGGCTGATCGGGCGCAACGGCGCGGGCAAGTCGACGCTGATGAAGGCGATGATCGGCAGCCTCGAGGCCGACGAGGGCGGCATCGAAATGCCGCGCAAGACGCGCATCGGCTATATCGCGCAGGAAGCGCCGAGCGGCAGCGCGACGCCGTTCGAGACGGTGCTCGCCGCCGACACCGAGCGCGCCGAACTGCTCGCGGCGTCGGAGGTCGAGCAGGATGCGCACAAGCTTGGCGACATTCACGAGCGGCTGATCGCGATCGATGCCTATACCGCGCCCGCGCGCGCCGCACGCATCCTGACCGGACTCGGTTTCGACGAGGATATGCAGGGCCAGCCGCTCGACAGCTTTTCGGGCGGGTGGAAGATGCGCGTCGCGCTCGCCGCGCTGCTCTTTTCGAACCCCGACCTCTTGCTGCTCGACGAGCCTTCGAACCACCTCGACCTCGAGGCGACGATGTGGCTCGAAAGCTTTTTGCGCGCCTATCCGGGCCAGCTCGTCGTCATCAGCCACGAGCGCGACCTGCTGAACAATGTCGTCGACCATATCCTGCACCTCGAGGGCGGGAAGGTGACGCTCTATCCCGGCGGCTATGACGCGTTCGAGCGCCAGCGCGCCGAACGCGCCGCGCAGCTTGCCGCGGCGAAGGCGGCGCAGGACGCGCAGCGCGCGAAGCTGCAGGATTATATCGCGCGCAACAGCGCGCGCGCCTCGACCGCGAAACAGGCGCAGTCGCGCGCGAAGCAGCTGGCACGCATGCAGCCGATCGCGGCGCTCGCCGAAGACCCCAGCCTTGTGTTCGACTTCCCGAGCCCCGCCGACGAGCTTCGCCCGCCGCTGATCACGCTCGACCTTGCCAGCGTCGGCTATGCGCCGGGCAGGCCGGTGCTGAGCCGGCTCAACCTGCGGATCGACCCCGACGACCGCATCGCGCTGCTCGGGCGCAACGGCAATGGCAAGACGACGCTCGCGCGGCTGCTCGCGGCGCAGCTCAAGCCCGAGGATGGCGCGATGGCGGCATCGGGCAAGATGCGCGTCGGATATTTCACCCAATATCAGGTCGAGGAACTCGACGGCAGCGATACGCCGCTGGGCCATATGACGCGCGTGATGGCGGGCAAGACGCCCGGCGCGGTGCGCGCGCAATTGGGGCGTTTCGGCTTTTCGGGCAACAAGGCGACGACCGAGGTCGGCAAGCTGTCGGGCGGCGAGCGCGCGCGGCTGGCGCTGGCGCTGATCACGCGCGAGGCGCCGCACCTCCTGATCCTCGACGAGCCGACGAACCACCTCGACGTCGACGCGCGCGAGGCGCTGGTGCAGGCGCTGAGCGGCTTCGACGGCGCGGTGATCATCGTCAGCCACGACCGCCACATGCTCGAATTGACCGCCGACCGGCTCGTGCTCGTCGACGACGGCACGGCGCGCGATTTCGACGGCAGCATCGACGATTATGTCGCCTATATCCTCGGCAAGAGCGACAATGGCGAGGCCAAGCCGGCCCCCGCCAAGCCGAAGGACGCCAAGCTTGCGCGGCAGGAAGCGGCGAAGGCGCGCGAGGCGCAGGCGGCGCTCCGCAAGAGCGCGAAGGAGCTGGAGGCCAAGGCCGGAAAACTCGCGCAGCAGGTCAGCGCGATCGACCGCGCGATGTTCGATCCCGCGAGCGCCGAGCCCGCGCTTGCGAAACTGACGATGGGCGACCTCGCGCAGCGGCGCGGCAAGCTGGCGTCGGAGCTGGAGAGCGTCGAGGCGGCGTGGATGGACGCGCTCGAGGCGATCGAGACGGCGGCGGCGTGAATTTCTCTCGCCCTCTCCTTCAGGGGAGGGCAGCGAGACTTGCGAACTTGTTCGCTAGTCGCAGCGGGTGGGGCTGCGCGACCACATTCTTCCCCTACAGGCCCCACCCCAACCCCTCCCCTGAAGGAGGGGAGGGGCTTTAAAGCGTGCATTGACTCGCACGCTCCATTCCAGCATAATAGTTTCAATTGAAACCATATGAGGGATATGACCATGGCCGACCTGTTCGACAACCCGCTGGGCCTCGACGGATTCGAATTCGTCGAATTCTCCGCGCCCGAAAAGGGCATGCTCGAGCCGGTCTTCGAGCGCATGGGCTTCACGCGCATCGCGCGCCACCGGTCGAAGGACGTCGAATTGTGGCGGCAGGGCGGGATCAACCTGATCGCCAATTACGAACCCAAGTCGCCCGCCGCCTATTTCGCCGCCGAGCATGGCCCGTCGGCGTGCGGCATGGGCTGGCGCTGCCGCGATGCCGCCAAGGCCTATGCGCAAGCGATCGAACGCGGCGCCGAGCCTGTCGAGGTCAAGACGGGGCCGATGGAACTGCGCCTCCCCGCGATCCGCGGCATCGGCGGATCGATCATCTATCTGATCGACCGCTATGGCGACGACCTGTCGATCTATGACATCGACTTTGTGTATGAAGAGGGCGTCGACCGCCATCCGGTCGGCGCGGGGCTGAAGGTCATCGATCACCTGACGCACAATGTCTATGGCGGGCGCATGGCGCATTGGGCGGCGTTCTATGAGCGCATCGCGGGCTTCCGCGAGATCCGCTATTTCGACATCAAGGGCGAATATACGGGCCTCACGTCCAAGGCGATGACCGCACCCGACGGCAAGATCCGTATTCCGCTGAACGAGGAAGGCGCCGGCGGCGGCGGGCAGATCGAGGAATATCTGCGCGCCTATAATGGCGAGGGCATCCAGCATATCGCGTTCAGCTGCGACGATCTTTACGCCGCGTGGGACAAGCTGAAAGCGCTGGGCAATCCCTTCGCCCCCGCACCGCCCGCGACCTATTACGAGATGCTCGCCGAGCGCCTGCCCGGCCATGGCGAGCCGGTCGAGGAATTGCAGTCGCGCGGCATATTGCTCGACGGTTCGACCGAGGATGGCGATCCGCGCCTGCTCCTCCAGATTTTCGGACAGACGGTGATCGGTCCGGTCTTCTTCGAATTCATCCAGCGCAAGAAGGACGAAGGCTTCGGCGAGGGCAATTTCACCGCGCTGTTCAAGTCGATGGAACTCGACCAGATCCGCCGCGGCGCGCTCAATGTCGAGGAGCCGGCAGAATGACGAGCCCGATCAAACTCGGCGGCGTCCACCACGCCGCTTACCGCTGCAAGGACGCAAAGGCGACGGTCGAATGGTACAGCCAAATGCTCGGCATGACTTACACCACCGCCTTTGCCGAGGATCATGTGCCGTCGACCGGCGAATATGATCCGTACATGCATGTCTTTCTCGACGCGGGGAACGGCAATATCCTCGCCTTTTTCGAGCTGCCCAACCAGCCCGAAATGGGGCGCGATGCGAACACGCCGCAATGGGTGCAGCATCTGGCGTTCAAGGTCGGAAGCTATGACGAGCTGGTCGCGGCGAAGGAGCATCTCGAAGCGAATGGCGTCGAGGTGCTCGGCCCGACGCACCACGGCATTTTCAAGTCGATCTATTTCTTCGACCCCAATGGCCATCGCATCGAGCTCGCGTGCGACATTGGCACTGACGAGCAATATGCCGAACTGAAGCGCGTCGCGCCGCTGATGCTCGAGGAGTGGAGCCAGACCAAGAAGGCGCCGCGCCACGCCGACTGGCTGCACGCGGCGGCGAACGAGTAGTTTGGCGTTACCGGAAAGAAGGCTTTCCCTCTTGTCGTCACCCCGGACTTGATCCGGCATTATCCCTTTCGGCCAGATATGTGATCCCCGGCGAAAGCCGGGGTCCAGTTCGGGCAGCGCTGGACCGCGTGGGCCCCGGCTTTCGCCGGGGATCACCCGTTCCTTGTCCAATCGGGATAATCGCCGACTTGATCCGGGGGCCATTCACGCCGCGCTGAGCTGTGGATCCCGGATCAAGTCCGGGATGGCGAAAAATGGGGCATATGCGTTCTACTTCCGCGTCATCCCGACGCTTTCCCACGTGGCATTGCTGCACGCATCGACCGTTTTCTCGCCGTCGCCCGACAACAGGCCGATGACGAGGAAGCCGCCGATCACCAGCGCGACGAAGGCGGTCGTCACCATCCCCAGATATTTCTCGATGAACGCCTTGATCGGCGCGCCGAACAGGCGGAAGAGCACGCCGACCGCCATGAAGATCATCCCGCGCCCGACGATGCTCGCGCCGACGAAGGTCGCAAGGCTCATGCCGGTGAAACCCGCGGTCAAGGTCATCAGCTTGAACGGAATCGGCGTCGCACCCGCGATGATGATCGCCTCTGCGTCATATTCATTGAGATAGCAGACGGCGGTCGGGAATTTGTCGACGAGACCGAGCGCGCCGAGCAGCCACAGGCCGATGCTCTCGTACAGGAAATGGCCGATGGCATAGCCGAACAGCCCGCCGAGCACCGATCCGGCGGTGCAGATCGCCGCGAAGCGCACCGCGCGTTTCGGGTCGGCGAGGCACATGAGGCCAAGCACCGGGTGCGGCGGAATCGGGAAGAAGCTCGATTCGATGAAGGCGATCGCGAACAGCCACCCCTCGGCGTGGCGGTGCGATGCCTTGGCGATCGTCCAGTTGTAGAGATGCGCGAGCAGGCTTTTCGCGGTTGGCCGTGCGGTCGGGTCGATCTGGATCGCCATCGCGGGTTCGATCAGTGCCGGAAGTGGCGCATGCCGGTGAAAACCATCGCGAGCCCCGCCTCGTTCGCCGCCGCGATCACCTCGTCGTCGCGGATCGAGCCGCCCGGCTGGATGACGCAGGTCGCGCCCGCCTCGACCGCCGCCAATAATCCGTCGGCGAAGGGGAAGAAGGCGTCGCTGGCGACCGCGCTGCCGACGGTGCGCGCTTCGCTCCAGCCGTGGCTCTCGGCCGCCTCGCGCGCCTTTGCGGCGGCGATGCGCGCGCTGTCGCGGCGGTTCATCTGGCCCGCGCCGATGCCCGCGGTCGACCCGCCCTTGGCATAGACGATCGCGTTCGATTTGACATGCTTGGCGACCGTCCAGGCGAAGAGCGCGTCGGCGAGTTCCTCGTCGGTCGGGGCGCGGTCGGTCACGACCTGAAGGTCGGCGCGGGTGATGCGGCCGTTGTCGCGGCTCTGCGCGAGCCAGCCGCCGGCGATCGTCTTCATCATCAACCCGCCGCGTGCCGGATCGGGCAGCGCGCCGGTGAGGAGGAGGCGCAGATTCTTCTTCTTCGCGAACACCGCGCGCGCGTCGGCGTCGGCATCGGGGGCGCAGACGACCTCGGTAAAGATCGCGCTGATCGCTTCGGCGGTCGGTCCGTCGAGCGGACGGTTGACCGCGATGATGCCGCCGAACGCCGACACATCGTCGCATTTGAGCGCGGCGTCATAGGCTTCGGTGAGGCTCGCGGCGCTCGCGACGCCGCACGGGTTGGCGTGCTTGACGATGACGCAGGTCGGATCGGCGTCGCGAAATTCGGCGACGAGTTCGAGCGCGGCGTCGGCGTCGTTGATATTGTTGTAGCTGAGTTCCTTGCCCTGCACCTGTTCGGCCTGCGCGATGCCGCGCGCGGCGGGACCGGCGGGGAGGTAGAGCGCTGCTTTCTGGTGCGGATTCTCGCCATAGCGCAGCTCGTTTGCAAGCTTGGCGGTGAGCGGCAGCGTGTCGGGGAAAAGCTTGCCCTGGTCGGCAAAAGCGAACCAGCTTGCGATCATCCCGTCATAGGTCGCGGTATGGGCAAAGGCCGTCGCGGCGAGGCGCTTGCGCAGCGTGAGGCTGGTCGCGCCGCCGTTCGCGTCCATTTCGGCGATCACCGCGGCATAATCCTCGGGCTCGGTGACGATGCCGACGAAAGCGTGGTTCTTCGCGGCCGAGCGCACCATCGCGGGGCCGCCGATGTCGATATTTTCGATGATGTCGTCGCGCGGCGCGCCCTTTGCGACGGTCGCGGCGAAGGGGTAGAGGTTGACGACGACGAGGTCGATGGCGCCGATCCCGTGCGCGTCCATCGCCGCGACATGCGCGGCGTCGTCGCGCACCGCGAGGATGCCGCCGTGGACGGTCGGGTGCAGCGTCTTGACGCGGCCGTCCATCATCTCGGGAAAGCCGGTGAGGTCGGCGACGTCGCGCACCTCATGCCCAGCCTCGCGCAGCGCCTTCGCGGTGCCGCCGGTCGACACGAGCTCGACGCGGTGGCGGACGAGCGCGGCGGCAAGCTCGGCGAGCCCCGCCTTGTCGCTGACAGACAGGAGCGCGCGGCGGACGGGAACGAGATCGGTCATGGGAAGGGACGGCCTTTTGCGTGACGGGAAAGACGCGGCCCCCCTAGGCGTGTCCGCCCGCTATCGCAAGCGGCGTCAGAGCATAAAGCCCTAGGCGGCGACCCAGCGCGGAGCAGCGCAAGGCCGCTCTGGGTTCCCGCCTTCGCGGGGCCGCATGATTCTTTATCCGCGCGGGCGTTAAAGCCCCAGCGCCGCCGCAATCCGGTCCCAGCGCACGAGCTTGAAATTCTGCGCGCGGGGTTCGTTGTGCCCGTCCTGCGCGAGGAAAATCCCGTCGGGGAAGGCGGCGCCGAAACTGCCTGCGACCGCCTCGATCCCGTCGGTTTCGCTCACCGCGCCAAAGGCGCCCGCGGCGACCGCAAAGCGGCCGACATAGTCCATCGACGGCAGGCGGAAGACGGCGAAGGCGTTGTCGCCCTGGCTCGATGCGATCAGATAACGCTGGCCCTTGTGGTCGATCGTCGCGAGTCCCTCGACGTCGGCGACGAGCCGCTGGTTGTCGACCGGTGCGACGAGCGTCGCGGCGACGCCCGCGCTGCCCGGAACGAGCCGCCAGATGCCCGCATCCTCCTCACCCACATAGAGCGTGTCGCCGTCGAAGACGCAGCCCTCGGACTGGGTCGGGATCTTGTGCTCCCACTCGACCGCGAAGGTGGGTGTGCCCTCGACCGCCAGCGTGCCGACGCGCACCGTCCCGTCCTTGACGATCAGCGCGGCGGTGATCGGTTCGCCCGGCACGGTGCGCTTGAGGCACAGGCCATAGGCCTCGCCCGTGCCCGCAGCCGCGCGGCCGAGCGGTGTGATCGCGGGCGCATCGGGGTCGAGGCGGAAGACGGCAAGATGCGCGTTCAGCCCGTCGTTGCGGTCGCTCGCGACGATGATGTCGCCCGCGACGTCGACATTGTTGACGAGCCCGCCCCTGGCAAAGGCGAGGTCCTTGCCGCCAAGGTCATAGACGTGCAGCCCCGCCTTCTTGTCGGTCGCGACGATCAGCGCGCGGCCGGGGTTCGCCGGATCGACCCAGATCGCCGGGTCGTCGGCGGCGTCGGCGCGGCTGGTGCCCACCGGCGCCGTCTCGGCGCTGGCTGTCACCGGAACGGGCGGGATGCCGGTGATGACCGGTTCCTGCGCGGCGCAGCCCGCGAGCGCGACGGCCAGCGCCGCGCCCGCGATGGTGTTGGACGTCCTCATCCTTTCGTCCCCTGACTTTAGAAGTTCGCCGACACGCCGAATTTGGCAGTCCAGCTATAATCTTCATATTGCAGCAGGCGACGGCGGCCTTCGAACTGCTGATAGGCGAAATAGGGCGCGTCGGTCACATTGACCCATTCGGCAAAGATGCGCACGCCCGGCGTGATGCGGAATTTCGCCGACAGGTCGAGCTTGAACTGGTCGGCGACGATGCGGTCTTCGTTGGCGGCGCCGCCGGCTTCGTCGAGATATTTGTCGCGATAGGTGCCGGCAACGCGCAGCGAGACGGGCCCCTTTTCATAACCGAGCACCGCGTTGAACGTGTGTTTCGACGATGCGGGAAGCGCGATGGTGCGCAGATAGGGCTGATCGTCGCCGTCGTAGCTGACGAGCGTGCCCTTGGCGTCGGTGTAGGTATAGTTGAACTGCGCGAGCAGCCCGTCGAACGGCGCGGGCAGGAAGCTCATCTGCTGGCTGTAGCTGAACTCGAAGCCCTTGATCTCGGCGCTTTCGCCGTTGATCGCGGTCGTCAGCTCGTCGAGGTCGATGCCGTTGTAGCTCGTGTCGAATTCGGTGACATCGACGATATAATCCTTGATGTCCTTCCAGAAGAAGCCCGCCGAGACCGCGGCATTGCGCCCGAAATAATATTCGGCCGACAGGTCGGCGTTCCACGCGCGATAGGGCTTGAGGAAAGGGTTGCCGGCCTCGCCCTCGTCATCGTCGATGATCACGTTGGGGGCGAGTTTCGACAGTTTGGGCCGCACGAGGCTGCGGTATCCCGCGGCGCGCAGGACGAGGTTCTGCTGCGGCTCGAAGCGGAAGGTCAGGCTGGGCAGCCAATCGGTATATTTGCGCGTGAAGCGCAGCGGCGTCACGGTTTCGTCGTCGAGGATGACCTCCTTGCCGCGAATGTCGTTCTTCGTCTGCTCGACGCGGACGCCGCCGATGATGCGCAGCGTGTCGCTGTCCCAGCGGCCGAGCGCATAGCCCGCGAGCACATCTTCCTTGACCATGAAGTCGGCAACTTCGGATTCCTCGAACGTGTCGCCGTCGTCGAGTTCGAAGCTGCCGATATTCTGGAAGAAGAAGGGGCGGAACTTCTTCTTCGCGAGCATCGGTTCGATAGCGGCGAGGTCATAATCATGCGGCCCGAGCAGGTCGTGCATGTCGAGCGTCAGGTCGTCGGCGCCGTCCCATTCATAAACCTCAAGGTCGGCGTTGTAGCTTTTCTTGCGCCAGCGCGCCTTGGTTCCGAATTGCAGCGTGAACGCGCCGTCCTGCATCGCAAAGCTGCGCGCGATATCGGCCTTCAGCGCATATTCGCGGTCGCGCGCATCGGACAGCGTCGTCAGTTCGACCTTGTCGAGTTCATATTCGGACGGATCGAGGAAGGCCGCGACGCCCGAGGTGATCGCATAGGGGACGATCCTGTCGCGGCGATAATCGAAATCGACGCCGAAGCCGTCGCCATCCTCGAACACGCGCTCATAGACGACGGGGTCGATCGAGCCGGCTTCCTTCTCGCTCGATTTCGCCCAGCTCGCCGAATATTTGAGATTCCACGGACCGCTGTCGGTTTCGCCGCCGAAGACGAGGCTGCGGATGCGCTGGCGCTCGAAACGGTCCTTGAGGTCGCGCTGGACCGAAATCTCGCCGTCGTCGGCGTCGAAGCTGACGCCGTTCGCGTCGCCCGCGCTCGGCGCTTCGTCCATCTCGAAGGTCAGGCGGCGGCGATATTCCTGGTCGTCGAACTGGCTGTAGAGGCCGCGCGCATAGAGGGTGGTGGTGTCGCCGACGCGGAAGTCGAACGAAAGCGATGCGCTGATCCGCTCGCGCTCGACGTCATAGTCGCGATATTCGACGGTGTCGGCATAGACGAGGCCGTCGTCTTCGTCCCAGCCGTCCATTTCCTGATTGTTGGTCGCGAACTTGCGCTTGTAATAGCTGACGCCGCCCGCGACGCCGACATTGTCGCCGAGCTTTTTCGAGAAATCGAAGCTGCCCTTGGGCGACACGCTTTCGGTCAGGTCGTTGTAGCTGCCTTCGGCCTTGACCACGAGGAGGTCCTTCTTGCGGTCGAAGGCGCTCGTCGTGCGGATCTCGATCGACGCGCCGATCGTGTCGGCGTCCATGTCGGGGGTCAGCGATTTCTTGACCTCGATCGATTCGATGATGTCGCTGGAAATCACGTCGAGCGCGACCGAGCGGACATCGCTTTCGGGAGCGGGGAGCCGCACGCCGTTGACCGACGCCGCGTTGAGTTCGGGGTCGAGGCCGCGGATCGACACGAAACGGCCCTCGCCCTGGTCGTCGAGGATGTTGACGCCGGGAAGGCGGCGGAGCGATTCGGCGACATTCTGGTCGGGAAACTGGCCGATGCCGTCGCGCGTGAGCACGCTTTCGACGCCGTCGGCGGCGCGCTGGCGCGACAGGCTGCTCGACAGGTTGGCCGCCTGGCCGATGACGAGGATCGACCCGTCGGTGCCGAGGACGAGGTTGGCGGTGACCGTCCCGCTCGCCGGAACCTCGACCGTGCGCGTCACCGGCGCGGCGCCGACATAGCGCGCCTCGAGCGTGTAGGTGCCTGCGGGAACGTCGCTGAAGCGGAAGCTGCCGTCGCGGTCGGCCTCTGCCGTGCGGCCAAGCTCGACGAGGCGGACCTGCGCGCTCTGTAGCGCGCGCGTGTCGGTGGCGTCGGAAACGGTGCCGACAAGGTCGGACGCGATGGCGGCGCCGGGAAGCGCGGCGGCGAGCGAAAGGCAGGTGCCGAGCAGGATGCGCGAACGGATTGAGCGAAGCTGGTGCATGAGGTCCCCCGAAGAGCGTGAAGCTCGCCGGGACAGATTTGCTCCCGGCGATTCGGGGCGGCATTGGCAGCGGGGAATGACCGCTGTGTTACACCGGTGTCACACCTGTGTAACATAGGTGGTTGGGGGCAACAGTGCCGACGCGTCAGCCGACGTGCTTGAAGATCCAGCCGATGCTCGCGCCGCCCGGCGGGGTGGTACCGGTGACGACGAGTTGCTCGGTCGGGTGCGGGCGGCCGTCGCCGTCGACCCACAGGCTTTCCTCGATCGCCAGTGCGCCGTCGGAGGTACGGAACTGCCAGAGCGCGCCGTCGGTGATCCGAAGGAGCGCGCCGAGATTGTCGGCGGTGAGGCTCGCCTCGATGTTGCGGCCGAGGTGGAAGCGCAGCGTGAAACTCTTGTCGCCCTTGCGGCGGCTGCGCGGGGCGGGGAGGAGCATGTCCTCGCCGCGCAGCTCGCGCCCGTTGGGCGACAGGATGAGCAGGCGGCGGTGAATGAGGCCGTGGCGGCGCGCATAGCCGTCGTGACTCATTTCGAGGCGGCTGCCCTGCGGCGTTTCCTGCCGGTCGAGCTCGACCTCGGTCACGCCCTTGCCGAGCGAGCCATTGGGCAGGATCGCGGTCGAATTGCTGTCGGAAATCGTCAGGGTCGAATGCGCGGCGGTGGTGCGCAGCCCGCGCGCGAGATCGGCAGGGATCGTCGCGCCGGTCAGCGCCGCGCCGCCGCAATTGACGACGATCCGCTCGTCGCCGTCCGAAAGTTCGAAGGCGAGGGTCGAGGCGCAACCCGCCTCGGTCACGCGCGCGATGGGGGGCGGCGCCGCGTCGGCGAGCAGCACGACCTTGTTCGCGACGAGGCGCTGATAGCCCCAGTCGCGCGCCTGTTTGAGCGGCCGCGTGCGCACGCCGCTCGCGGCGACGATCGCCTCGACATGCGCCGCGTTCGTCGCGCCGCTGCCCTGCCAGCTTCCCATCCCGCCGTCGGCGTGGAGGAGGCCGAGCAGTGCCGGGACGGCGCGTGCGAGCACTTCCTGCACGAAGGGCGGCACCTCCATCCGGCGCATCTCATAGACCTGCGCGAGCATCGACAGCGCCATCACCGCATCGAGCTGCGCCTGCGGCGAGCGCGCGATATTGCCGCCGTCGGCGTAGAAGCTGGTTTCGAGGACCTTGCGCAGCCCCGCCTCGCCGAACACCTGCCGCGGCTCGCCGCCGGGCATCAGCAGCGACGCGGCGACGATGCCGACCCATGCGACCATCTGGCCGGTGCCGGGCTGCGTCTTGTCGGCGACGCGGTCGAGATGGCGCGCCGCGCGCGCGAGATGGTTGAGCACCGCCGAGCGATAGACGAGGTCGCTCGACGACAGGATCAGCGGGGCGTGGCTCGCCCAGAAGAGGATGCGCCAGCCGGTGTTGTCGGCGCGCCACGCGGGCTCGCCCACCGTTTCGCCGTGGACGCCGAGCCAGTGGCGCACCACGGCCTCGGCGATCGGGGCGCCGTCGGCGCGCGTCGCGCTCGCCGACAGGTCGCGCAGCCAGGCGAAGCTGTGGAGATAATCGGCGAAGGCGGGGGCGACGTTGAGCGCGGAAAAGTCGAGGTCGCCGAGCCCGAGACGCAGCCCGCGATGGAGGAAATGCCCCGCGCGGATCGCGGTGCCCGCGCGCATGTCGCCGGGAATCGGGTCGAGCGGAACGCCGAGCAGCTTGAGCGGGAAGCGCCCCTTCAGGCGCAAGGCGTGGAGCGGCGTGCGCCACGTCAGCCGCGTGATATGGTTGGCGATGCGCTCACCGAGCGACAGCCCCTTGTCGGCGGGGAGACGGATGAGCCGCTTGCCGGGCTCGATCGTGTCGTCGAGCGGCGGCGTGTCGGCGCCCGTTTCGGGGACCGGGTCGAGAGGGGCGGCAGTCAGCGGTCTCCCCTCCATCGCTCAGGCTCCGCGCAGGCGCCGGATATTGTCGGCATAGGCGTCGGGACCGCCGCGGAAGGTCGCGGTCCCGGCGACGAGCACGTCGGCGCCCGCGGCGATAGCCTGCGGCGCGGTTCCGGCGTCGATGCCGCCGTCGACCTCGAGCCGGATGTCGCGGCCCGACTTGTCGATCATCTTGCGCACCGCCTCGATCTTGCGGAGCTGGCTCGAGATGAAGCTCTGGCCGCCGAAGCCCGGGTTGACGCTCATCACGAGGACGAGGTCGATATCGTCGATCAGATAATCGAGCATCTTCGCCGGGGTCGCGGGATTGAGCGAGATTCCCGCCTGCTTGCCGAGCGACTTGATGTGCTGGACGGTGCGATGGACGTGCGGCCCCGCCTCGGGGTGGACGGTGATGATGTCGGCGCCCGCTTCGGCAAAGGCGTCGAGGAAATGATCGACCGGCGAGATCATCAGATGGACGTCGAAGGGCAGCTTGCTGTGCGGACGCAGCGCCTTCACGACGCCGGGGCCGATCGTCAGATTCGGCACGAAATGGCCGTCCATCACGTCGATATGCACCCAGTCGGCACCCGCGGCCTCGATCGCGCGCACTTCCTGCCCCAATGCGGCGAAATCGGCGCTGAGGATCGAGGGGGCAATGCGGACGGACGGTGCGGAGGAGGTCATGTTCCGGCCTTAGCCATCAAGGCATTGCGGGGCAAGCGGGCGGACGGCGTCGAGCGGCGATGCGCGAAAAAAGCGGTGGACAGCCGGGGCCGCGGGTGCGGCGATGCTGCTCACCCCTGTTTCGGCGGGCGTCCGCGCCGCGGCGGTTTGGGCGGTTCGACCTTCACCCCGCGCCGCGCGAGCGCCTCGCGCAGCAGCACCTCGATCTCGGCATTGGCGCTGCGCAGGTCGACCGCGGCCATCCGCTCGATCGCCGCATAGAGCGCGGGATCGACGCGAAGGGCAAAGGCTTTCTTGGGCGGAGCGGGCATTGGGACCAACCTTAATCCCCGCTCGCATCGGGCGACGTCGAGATGCCGGGGCGCGGTGCGCCGCTATGGCGTGTCTCGACTTCGCTCGACACGAACGGGATTGTTCACGTCAATAGAGCGAACCGGCGTTGACCACCGGATGCGTGTCGCGTTCGCTGCACAGCACGACCATCAGGTTCGACACCATCGCCGCGCGGCGTTCGTCGTCGAGATGGACGACGTCCTTGGCGCTCAATTGTTCGAGCGCCATTTCGACCATCCCGACCGCACCCTCGACGAGCTTGCGGCGCGCGCTGATGACGGCCTCGGCCTGCTGGCGGCGGAGCATCGCGCCGGCGATTTCCTGCGCATAGGCGAGGTGGGTGAGCCCGCATTCGTCGACGGTGATCCCCGCGACGGCCAGCCGCTCGATCAGCGCCTTGCGCAGTTCGCCGCCGACCTCTTCATGATTGCCGCGCAGCGTGATTTCCTCATGCTCGATATCGTCATAGGGGTAGCGCGAACCGATCGAGCGCACCGCGGCCTCGATCTGCGCGATCACGAACTCCTTGTAATCGTCGACGTCGAACAGCGCCTGCGCGGTGTCGGTGACGCGCCAGACGACCTGCGCCGCCATCTCAATGGGGTTGCCGCGCAGGTCGTTGACCTTGATCTTTTCCGAAATGATGTTGTTCGCACGCACCGCGATCTTCTTGCGCGTGAGCCAGGGCAGCACCCAGCGCAGCCCCGGCGTGCGGTCGGTGCCCTTGTAGCTGCCGAAGAGCTGGATCGCCGCGGCCTCATTGGGATTGATGAGGTAGAAGCCGGCGAGGATCAGCGTGCCGATGACCGCCGCCACGACGACCAGAACCCACTTCCACGCGACCATCACCTCGGAATTGGCGTTGCTGATGCCCGCCCATAGCGCGACGACCAGCAGCACAAGCCACAGGAACAGCATCGCATAGCCGCTTGCGGTTGCGGCACGCACTTCGCGGGTGGGGTTCAGGCCCGCCGCTCCAGTCGAATCACTCATCACGCCCTCCGATATAAAGATGATATCATATTTATATCGGATGTAGCGGCGGTCAAGCGGAATCGAAGAGGGCGGGTTTGGGGTGGGGAGTGGACATTCAATAAAACCCTCGTCACCCCGGGCTTGACCCGGGGTCCCGCTCAGCGGCGCCATAGAAGCGGGACCCCGGATCAAGTCCGGGGTGACGATACTGTGAATGTCACTTTTTGGTCGCGTCCAGCCGGCATCATCCCGGACGAAGGCGCGGGCTCGCTCCGCACGCGTCCAGAACAAAGGGGGCCGAAGCCCCCTTTGCCTTGATCGTCGGTCGCTTGTTACTCGGTCGGGAAGCCGCGCTTTTCGAGCAGCGCCTTCACGTCGGGATCGCGGCCGCGGAAGGCGCGATAGGCGTCGGCGCGGTCGGTCTCGTTGCCCGTCATCAACAGGATCGTGCGGAACTTGTCGGCGACGCCGCGGTCCCACGGGCCGCCCGCTTCGGTGAACGCCGCCCAGGTGTCGGCGTCCATCGTTTCGGACCAGAGGTAGCTGTAATAGCCCGCCGAATAGGCGTCCGAGCTGAACAGATGGCCGAACTGCGGCAGCCGGTGCCGCATCACGATTTCATTCGGCATGCCGATTTCGGCGAGCGTCTCGCGCTCGAACCTGTCGACGTCGGTCGGCGGGGTCGTGCGGTTGTGCAGCTTCATGTCGACGATCGCGCTGCCCAGATATTCGACCGTGGCAAAGCCCTGGTTGAACTTGTTCGACGCGAGGATCTTGTCGACCAGCGCCTGCGGGATCGGCTCGCCCGTCTTGTAGTGCGTCGCGAATTTCGACAGCACTTCGGGCGTCATCAGCCAATTCTCGTTCACCTGGCTCGGATATTCGACGAAGTCGCGCGGCACCCGCCCGAGCGCGGGATAATGGACCTGCTGCAGCAGGTAATGGATGCCGTGGCCGAATTCGTGGAACAGCGTCGACGCGTCGTCGATGCTGATCAGCGTCGGTTCGCCCTTCGCCGCCTCGGTGAAATTATTGTTGTTCGACGCGAGCACATTGCGTTCGCCGCCCAGCGTCTGCTGGCTGCGATAGGTCGTCATCCACGCGCCGGAGCGCTTGCCGTCGCGCGCGAAATTGTCGAGGTAGAAGACGCCGACATTCTCGTTCGTCTTGAGGTTATAGACCTCGAAGGTCCGCACCTTGGGATCGAAGACAGGGATGGTGCCGGTGTTTTCCTTGAAGCCGAGGTCGTAAAGCTGCCCCGCGGCCCAGAACATGCCGTCGACGAGCTTGTCGAGCTGGAAATAGGGCTTCACCTCGCTTTCATCGAGGTCGTATTTCGCCTTGCGGACCTTTTCGGCATAATAGCGATAGTCCCACGGTTCGATGGTGATTTTCGGACCCTTGCCGGCCTTTGCCTCGGCATCGGCAATCGCCTGCATGTCGGCGACCTCTTCCTTGACGCGCGCGACGGCGCCCGGCCAGACCTTCATCATCAGCGCCATCGCATTTTCGGGCGTCTTCGCCATCGTGTCGGCCATGCGATAATGGGCGTGCGTCGGGAAACCGAGCAGTTCGGCGCGCTGCTGGCGCAGCTTCAATATTTCGGCGATCGTCGCATTGGTGTCGTTGGCGTCGCCATTGTCGCCGCGGTTCACGAAGGCGCGCCACACTTTTTCGCGCAGGGCGCGGTTGGTCGCATTCTGCATCACCGGCTGCGCCGACGAGCGCGTATTCTTGATCGCCCACTGGCCCGGCTTGCCCTGCGCTTCGGCGGCCGCGGCGAGCGACGCGATAAAGCCGGGCTCGAGCCCGTCGAGTTCCGCCTTGTCGGTGACGAAGGTATAGAGCCGTTCGTCGGCGAGGAGCTTCGACGAGAAGTTCGAAAACAGCCCTTCGAGCTTCGAGTTCATATCGACGAGCTTCGCCTTGTCGGCTTCGGAGAGATTCGCGCCGTTGCGGACCATGCGGTCATAGGCGCGTTCGACGATACGGATCTGCTGCGCGTCGAGCCCGCTGTGGTGGCGGTGGTCATAGACAGCCTTGTACCGCGCGAACAGCTTGGGATCGAGGAAGAGCTCGGTGTCGAACTTGGTGAGCTTCGGGCTCCATTCGGCGTCGAGCTCCTCGACGCGACTGTTCGACTTGTTCGAGGTCTGAACGCCCCAGAGCGCATTGACCCGGTCGAGCCGGTCGCCGGCGAGCATCACGGGGACATGCGTGTTTTCAAAGGTCGGCGCGGCGGGATTGTCGATCACCGCCTGAACTTCGGCCTTATATTCGGCCATCGCCTTTTCGAATGCCTCGGGAAACAGTTCGGGGTCGAGCTTGTCCCACGGCGGCACCCCTTCATAGGGGCCCGTCCATTCGGCGAGCAGCGGGTTGGTTTCGGCCCTGGCAGCGGCGGGGGCGGCGGTTTCGGCAGCGAGCGTCATCGAACTATAACCCATGAACAGCGCCGATGATGCCAGCAGCATCGCCAGGCGGCGGGTGGAATTTGTACGTGGGGCAGGGGGCGCAAAGCGCGACATTCATCATTCTCCCGGAATTTAACAGGTTTCGGACGAAACCATATCGGGAGGCGTCTTAACCTCATATGACAGCGGCGTGCAAGATGGGTGTGTCAACGGTGTTGAACACCCCATCCTCCGCTCTGCCTGAGGAGCCATTGAGCCTGTCGAAAGGGCAACTCGAAGGCCAGGCGGGGCGCGCAGTCCTTTGAGGCGGGACTTCGCCGGGCCCAGTCCCTCCTCAGGACGAACCGTCAAATGGTGCGCGCGTCGCTCAGCCGCCAAACATCGGCTGCGGCATTCCCGGCACATCGACGCGGAAGGAAAAGACGCCGCCGGCATGCGGCTGCGCAGCGCGTTCGGCGTCGGTCAGGTTCTTGCCCGCGCTGGTGACGAAGGCCGTGCAAAGATCGTCGCCGCCAAAGGCGATCATCGTCGGGCGCTGGACGGGCAGATCGACGGTCTGCAGCAGCTCGCCCGCGGGCGACAGGCGGACGACGCGCCAGCCGTCCCACAGCGCCGACCAGTAGCTGCCCTCGGCATCGACGGCGGCGCCGTCGGGGCGGCCATTGCCCTGTTCGAACTGGTGAAAGGTTCGCTTGCCGCCGATTGCGCCCGTTTCGGGGTCATGATCCCAGGCGTCGATTCGGTGCGTCGGCGTGTCGGCGTGGTAAAAGATGCGGCCGTCGGGACTGAAGGCCGCGCCGTTGCTCGTCGTCAACCCGCCGAAAATCGTCGTCAGCGCCCCGTCGGGGTCGAGGCGGTAGAGCGTCGCCTGCGGGTTCGCCTTGTCGCTCGTCAGGCTGCCGACCCAAAGCCGCCCCGCGGCGTCGACGCAGCCGTCGTTGAAGCGCTGTTCGGACTTGTCGGCGAGGATGTCGGGACCGAAGGCGCGCGGGGTCGCGCCCCATGCGTCGATCAGCGCGCAATGATCCTGCATCGCCGCCACAAGACCCCCGCCCGCGCGCAGCACGACGCAGCCGACAGGCTGGTCGAGCTGCATCACCTCGTCGGTGCCGGTGGCGGGATCGGTGCGGTGGATGCGAAAGGAGTCGATGTCGACCCAATAAAGACGCGCCTCGGCGGCGCTCCAGCGGGGCGATTCGCCGAGCAGCGCGCCGGCATCGAGGACAAGTTCGACCATGTGCGGGTCTTAGCGCGCCACCGCGCCGATGCCCAGCAGCGACGATGCGCCGCAAACCTATTCGACGCTTGCCGCCATCGGCGAAGGAGTTTCGCGCCGTAACGGCATTTATACTTGACGTGGACGTAAACGTAAGGTCCACTGACGCCGAGGCCCGACTCTCGCGAGGCGGGCGATGGGCGCGCGCCGGTCGCGTCGATGGACCGGGCGCCGACAGGGAAAGGATAGCGATGTCGCTCGATGATGTGCCGCGTTCGGTCTATACCGACGATCATGAAGCCTTTCGCGCCACGGTGCGCCAATTCCTGCAGAAGGAGGTCGCGCCGAACGCCGCCAAATGGCAGGAAGAGGGCATCGTTCCCAAGTCGATCTGGCCCAAGGCGGGCGAACTCGGCATGCTCTGTCCGACGGTGCCCGAAGAATATGGCGGGCTCGGCCTCGATTTCGGCTATAATGCCATCGTCGACGAGGAAAGCAGCTATTATGGCGGCGCGGCGACGGGCTTTTCGCTCCAGTCGGACATCGTCGCCAATTATATCATCCGTTATGGCAGCGAGGAGCAGAAGAAGCACTGGCTGCCGCGGATGATCTCGGGCGAGACCATCACCGCCATCGCGATGACCGAGCCGGGCACCGGCAGCGACCTTCAGGGGATGCGCACGACCGCGAAGAAGGATGGCAACCATTATGTCATTTCGGGCTCGAAAACCTATATCACCAACGGCCAGAACGCCGACCTGATCCTCGTTTGCGTCAAGACTGACACCGAGATCGAGCCGGCGTGGAAGGGCATGTCGATCGTGCTCGTCGAGGCCGACCGCGAAGGTTTCAAACGCGGACGCAACCTCGACAAGATCGGGATGGACGAGGCCGACACGTCCGAGCTGTTCTTCGAGGATGTGCGCGTCCCGATCACCAACTGCCTTGGCGAAGAGGGCAAGGGCTTCATCTATCTGATGAGCGAGTTGCCGCAGGAGCGGCTGTCGATCGCGGTTTCGGCGATGGCCTCGACGCAAAAGGCGTTCGACGAGACGGTCGGTTTCGCGCGCGACCGCATGGTGTTCGGCAAGCCCTTGCTCGATTTCCAGAACACGCGCTTCGTGCTCGCCGACCTCAAGGCCAAGTTGCAGGTCGGCTGGGCGCACCTTGACTGGGCGCTCGCGCGGCACCTGAAGAAGGAACTGACCCCCGAAGAGGGCGCGGCGGCGAAGCTGTGGCACACCGACCTCCAGTGGGAGGTGATGGACAAATGCCTCCAGCTCCACGGCGGCGCGGGCTATATGAACGAATATCCGATCGCGCGCATGTGGCGCGGCGCCCGCGTGACGCGCATCTTCGGCGGCACGAACGAGATCATGAAGGAATTGATTGGGCGGAAATTATAGCCCCTCCCGCAAGCGGAAGGGGCAGCGAGACTTGGGAGCTTGCTCCCTAGTCGCAGCGGGGTGGGTTTCTTCACCCCCCGAAGCTCGCTCCGCCCGCGCCCACCCCTAACCCCTCCCGCCTGCGGGAGGGGGATGCAGAAAGGAACTCCCCCATGGCCACAGCCTATATTGTCGACGCCGTCCGCACCGCCGGCGGCAAGCGCGGCGGCAAGCTCGCCGGCGTCCACCCCGTCGATCTTGGCGCCGCCGTCTATGACGCGATAGCCGACCGTAACGACTTCGATGCCAGCGCCATCGACGATGTCATCACCGGCTGCGTGATGCAGGGCGGCGAGCAGACGATGGACGTCGGCCGCAACGCCGTGCTCGCGTCGAAGCTGCCCGATTCGATTCCCGCGGTCACCATCGACCGCCAGTGCGGGTCGTCGCAGCAGGCGATGATGTTTGCGGCGCAGGCGGTGATGTCGGGAACGCAGGACATCGTGCTCGCGAGCGGCATCGAAAGCATGACGCGCGTGCCGATGGGCTCGACCGCGATGCTCTATATGAAGGAAGGCATGGGCAATTATAAATCGCCCCGGCTCGAGGAAAAATATCCCGGCATCATGTTCAGCCAGTTCATGGGCGCCGAGATGATCGTCCAGAAGCACGGCTTCACCAAGGACGACCTCGACGCTTTTGCGCTCGAAAGCCATCGCCGCGCCAAGGCGGCGACCGAGGCCGGGCGCTTCAAGAAGGAAATCATCGGGATCGAGGTCGAAACGCCAGAAGGCAAGTTCGTCCATGATGTCGACGAGGGCATCCGCTTCGACGCGACGCTCGAGGGCATTGCCGGGGTCAAGCTGCTGCAGGAGGGCGGGTCGATCACCGCCGCGTCGTCGAGCCAGATCTGCGACGGCGCCTCGGCCGCGCTGATCGTTTCCGAACAGGCGCTCAAGGATCACGGCCTGACGCCGCGCGCGCGCATCCACCATATTTCGGTGACCGCGGGCGACCCCGTCATCATGCTCGAAGAACCGCTGTTCGCGACCGAAAAGGCGCTCAAGAAGGCGGGAATGAAGATTGAGGACATCGACGCCTATGAGGTCAACGAGGCGTTCGCGCCGGTGCCGCTTGCGTGGATGAAATATCTTGGCGGCGACCATGCTCGTTTGAACCAGCATGGCGGCGCGATCGCGCTCGGCCACCCGCTCGGCGCGAGCGGCACGAAGCTGATGGCAACCTTGCTTGGCGTGCTTGAAGCGACCGGTGGCAAATATGGCTTGCAAACGATGTGCGAAGGCGGCGGTCAGGCCAATGTGACCATCGTCGAGCGGCTGTAACGATCTTGTGCTCCGGCGGAAGCCGGAGCCCAGGGCGGCCTGACGCAAGCGTCGGCTGTTCCAGCCCTGGGTTCCGGCTTTCGCCGGAACACGCAGTTAATTCAGGGAAGGAACAATAGAATGAAACTCGACTCAACCGTATCGGCCGTCGTCACCGGCGGCGCTTCGGGCCTCGGCGCCGCGACCGCGCGCGCGCTTGCGGCGAAGGGCGTGAAGGTCGCGATTTTCGACCTGCAGGAAGAAAAGGGCAAGGCCATCGCCGAGGAACTCGGCGGCGTGTTCTGCGAGTGCAACGTCACCGACGACGCATCGGTCGATGCCGCCTTTGAAAAGGCGCGCGCCGCGATCGGGCAGGAGCGCATCCTCGTCAATTGCGCGGGCACCGGCAATGCGATCAAGACCGCCAGCCGCAGCAAGGAAGACGGCAGCATCAAGCATTTCCCGCTCGATGCCTTCAACTGGATCATCCAGATCAACCTCGTCGGCACCTTCCGCTGCATCGCCAAGTCGGCGGCGGGGATGATGACGCTCGACCCGATGGCCGACGGCGAGCGCGGCGCGATCGTCAACACCGCGAGCGTCGCGGCCGAGGACGGCCAGATCGGCCAGGCGGCCTATTCGGCGTCGAAGGGCGGCGTCGTCGGCATGACGCTCCCGATCGCGCGCGACCTCAATAATGAGAATATCCGCGTCAACACGATCCTGCCCGGCATTTTCGACACGCCGCTGCTCGCGGGTGCGCCGCAGAATGTCCGCGACGGCCTCGCCGCGTCTGTGCTCAACCCGAAGCGGCTCGGCAACCCCGACGAATATGCCAATCTCGCGCTCTGCATGATCGAGAACGGCTATTTCAACGGCGAGGATGTCCGCCTCGACGGCGGCATCCGCATGGCGCCGCGCTAAGGAGTTTCAGCCGCCCCGGCTTCCCTTTCGCCGGGGCGGCGGTATCAGGAACGATATGCCCCAATTCGACCCCGCGCGGCTCGACCCTGCGAGCTATCCCTATTCGACGAGCGTCGAGACACGCTTCCAGGATCTCGACCCGCTCGGCCATATCAACAATGTCGCGATGGCGGCCCTGTTCGAGAATGGCCGCGTGCGCTTCAACCGCGACAATCTGGTCGAGCGCCAGCGCCGCGTGCCGGGCGACCGCTGGCTTATCGCCCGCGTCGAGATCAACTATCTGGCCGAAGGGCATTTCCCCGACCCGATCGAGGTCGCGAGCGGGATCGGCACGATCGGCAATCGTTCGTGGACGATATTGTCGGCGGCGTGGCAGTCGGGGCGCTGCGTCGGCCTCTGCGATTCGACGATCGTCTATCAGTCGAAGGACGGCAAGCAGCCGATCAGCGATGATTTCCGCGCCGAACTCGAACGGTGGAAATTCGGGGGCTGACCCTAGATCGTCGTATCGGCGTCGGGCACCGAGCGGATCAGGTCGCGCGCGAAGCCGATCAGGCCGATCTGGCGGCGGCGCTTGAGCCGCTCGGCGCGCAGGATCGCGGCGACCTCGCCATAGCAGGCGTCGACATCGTCGTTGATCAGCACATAGTCATAGCCGTCCCAGTGGCTGATTTCGTTCGCCGCGCGCGCCATGCGCGCCGCGATCACCTCGTCGCTGTCGGTCTTGCGCGCGCGAAGACGCCGTTCGAGCTCCTCCATCGTCGGCGGCAGGACGAAGACGCGCACGACGTCGGGGCCGGCTTCCTGGTAAAGCTGCTGCGCGCCCTGCCAGTCGATGTCGAAGAGCACATCCTTGCCCGCATCGAGCAATTCCTCGACGCGCGCGCGCGGCGTGCCATAGCGGTGTCCGAAAACATGCGCCCATTCGAGAAACTCGCCGTCGGCGGCCATTTTCTTGAAGCTTGCGACATCGACGAAATGATAATCCTTGCCGTCGACCTCTCCCGGGCGCGGCGGGCGCGTCGTCGCGGAAATCGACAATGCGATGTCGGGATCGGCGGCGAGCATCTTCCTGGAAATGGTGGTCTTCCCCGCGCCCGAGGGCGAGGAAAGGACGAAGAGCACGCCGCGGCGGTCGAGGTGGACGCTTTCAGCCATGCGCGCTATTCGCGCGGGTGACGGCGCGGGTCAAGCGCGAAGGGGGCGGGCATGGCGGGTGTGGCGGACAGGACGACGCGAGGATGGCTGGTCGCGGGGGCGCTGGTCGTGCTTCTCGGCGCGATATTGTTCGCGATGGGACGTCCGCCAATCTGCCCGTGCGGCACCGTCAGCCTGTGGCACGGCACCGTCCAGTCGAACCAGAACAGCCAGCAGATTTCGGACTGGTACAGCTTCAGCCATGTCATCCACGGCTTCATCTTTTTCGGCCTGTCGCGCCTGCTGATGCCGCGCGCGCCGCTGTGGGCGGCGCTCGCGGTCGCGATCGCCGTCGAGGGCGCGTGGGAAATCCTGGAAAATTCGCCGGTCATCATCGACCGCTATCGCGAGGTGACGATGGCCTATGGCTATTCGGGCGATTCGATCCTCAATTCGCTGAGCGATACGCTGTTCATGACGCTCGGCTTCCTTGCCGCCAGCCGGATGCGCTGGTGGGCGACGGTGGCGATTGGACTCGCGTTCGAGCTTTTCACATTGTGGGCAATCCGCGACAATCTGACGCTCAACGTGCTGATGCTGGTCGCGCCGGTCGAGGCGGTGAAGCAATGGCAGGCGGGCGACTGACGCCCGATCAGTGAATCGCGGGACGCTTGCCGTTTGTGCCAATCGGAATGGCGGGCGGCAGCGCGTCGCCGATCTGCTCGCCGTCCGAAAGGATGTGATCGGTGCCGGCATAGGTATCGACGACATCGGTCTGGCGGATCGACGGGTCGGCGGCGTGCGCGGCCTCGGCCTCGCGGCGCTGTTCGGCGCGCTCGGCCCATTTCTTCGTCAGATAACCCGCCGCGACGGTTGCTGCGAGCAGGGCGTAGCGCTGCGGGAACAGCCGCCGCGCCGCCATCAGCGTACCCGCGCCGATGATCGAGCCCGCGATGGGGTGATTTCCGTGCTGCCGCCCGATAGACCGTCCGAGCAGTCCGCCTATGATCCGACCGATCATGTCGTTCCTCCTTCTGTCCTATCAATCCGCGGGGGGCGCATCGGGTTCCGGCCCCAGCATCGCGCGCGGGTCGACGATTCGGTCGAAGGTCGCCGCATCGACATAGCCGAGCGCGAGCGCCGCTTCCCTGAGCGTCGTTCCCTCGTCGTGCGCGTGCTTGGCGATCTTCGCGGCCTTGTCATAGCCGATTTCGGGCGCGAGCGCGGTGACGAGCATCAGCGAGCGGTCGACCAGTTCGGCGATGCGCGCGCGATTGGGCTCAATGCCCTCGACGCAGCGTTCGGCGAAACTTTCCATGCCCGTCGCGAGCAGGTCGATCGAGCGCAGCACATTGGCGCCGATCAGCGGCTTGAAGACATTGAGTTCGAGATGCCCCTGCATCCCGCCGACGGTGACGGCCTGGTGATTGCCGATGACCTGCGCCGCGACCATCGTCAGCATCTCGCATTGCGTCGGGTTGACCTTGCCCGGCATGATCGAGCTGCCCGGCTCGTTCGCGGGAAGGTCGAGCTCGCCGAGCCCCGCGCGCGGGCCGGAACCCAAAAGGCGGATGTCGTTGGCGATCTTGGTCAGCGCGACCGCAAGCGTGTTGAGCGTCCCCGACAGGTTGACGAGCGGGTCGTTCGACGCGAGCGCCTCGAAACTGTTTTCGGCCGGAATGAAGCGGTGGCCGGTGATCTCGCGCAGCGCCGCGCAAAATTCTTCGGCAAAGCCCGCGGGTGCGTTGAGTCCGGTGCCGACCGCGGTGCCGCCCTGTGCCAGCCGGTCGGTGCCGTTGGCGATCGCGGGCTCGATCCGCCGCCCCGCGCGATAGAGCTGGTTCGCATAGCCCGAAAATTCCTGCCCCAGCGTCAGCGGGGTCGCGTCCTGCAAATGGGTGCGGCCGATCTTGACGATGTCGGCCCATGCCTCGGCCTTGGCCTCGACCGCCGCGCGCAGCCGTGCGAGCGCGGGGAGCAGCCGCCGCGTCGCAGCGAGCGAGCAGGCGATGTGGAGCGCGGTCGGAAAACTGTCGTTCGACGACTGGCTGCGGTTGACGTCGTCATTGGGGTGGACCGGCGACTTGCCGCCGCGCGTGCCCGTGAGCAGCTCGTTCGCGCGGCCCGCGATCACCTCGTTGGCGTTCATGTTCGACTGGGTGCCGCTTCCCGTCTGCCAGATGACGAGCGGGAACTGGCTGTCGTGGCGACCCCCGGCGATCTCGGCCGCGGCGGTTTCGATCGCGTCGGCCTTTTCGGCGGCAAGGCCGTGGCGGCGGTTGACGCGCGCCGCCGCCTGTTTGACCAGCGCGAGCGCATGGACGATCTCGACCGGCATCGCCTCGCGCGCGCCGAAGGGGAAATTCTCGATCGACCGCTGTGTCTGCGCGCCCCAATAGGCGGCGGCGGGGACGGCAATCTCGCCGATGCTGTCGCTTTCGATGCGCGTGCCGGTCACGACAGCAGCATTCGCGTGACGAACACCGCGCCCGCCCAGATCAGCGTGACGAGGCCGAGAAATTGCCAATAGCCGCCCTCGCCGATGCGCCGGCGCAGCCATGCGGCGGCGAGCCAGGTCAGCAGCAGCGCAGGCGTGAGGATCAGCAGGCTGAAGCGGAGCAGCCCGTCGGCAATCTGTCCGCGCGGCACGCCGCTTTCGATTATGGCATAGCCCCTGACGCTCCACCAGAAGGCCGCGGTGAGCACCGCCATGCCGGCGAGCGCCCAATATTGCCAGAAACGGCTCGGGGGCCAGAGGGGGCCCGACACGCTATTTCCGCTTGCCGAAATCCACCGTCACGACGTTCGACCCGTCCTCGCTCGTGACGTCGGGACGGTCGTTGTCGGCTTCGTCGTGCGGTTCGGGCTCGTCGGCGTCATCGTCGCTGACCTGGAACTGCAGCCCGAAATCGACCGACGGATCGACGAAGGCGGTGATCGCGGCATAGGGAATGACGAGCGTCGAGGGCGTCTGGTTGAACGAAAGGCCGACGCTGAACTGGTCGTCGCCGACATTGAGGTCCCAGAAACGGTTCTGGAGGACGATCGTCATCTCGTCGGGAAATTTGGCGACCAGATGCGCGGGAATATCGACTCCGGGCGCCTGCGTCTTGAACGTGATATAGAAATGATGCTCGCCGGGAAGGCTGTCGTGCCCCTCGAGCTGGCGCAGCACGCGGCCGACCACGGCGCGCAGCGCGTCCTGCACGATCTCGTCATAGGGAATCAGGCTGTCGCGGACTTCATCACTCATGGGGGCGGGATGAACGCCGCGCGGGCGAGGGTCAAGGGGGAGAGTCACCTTGCAACGTGAAACGTCGCTGCTATGGGGTGCGCCATGCGAACCGCCACCGTCCAGCGCACGACCAAGGAAACGGATATCGCGATCACCGTCAATCTCGACGGCACGGGCGATTATTCGGTGTCCACCGGAATCGGTTTTCTCGACCATATGGTCGAGCAATTGTCGCGCCACTCGCTCATCGACATCAGGATGGACGTAAAGGGCGACCTGCACATCGACCAGCACCATACGGTCGAGGATTCGGCGCTCGCGCTGGGCGAAGCAGTGGCGAAGGCGCTCGGCGACAAGCGCGGCATCGCCCGCTACGGCGAGGCGCATGCGCCGATGGACGAAACGCTCACGCGCTGCGTCCTCGATATTTCGGGGCGGCCGCACTGCGTCTATAAATCCAGCTTCTCGCAGCCGCGGCTCGGCGAGATGGATACCGAGATGTTCCCGCACTGGTTCCACAGTTTCGCCCAGGCGGCGGGCATCACGCTGCACATCGAAATGCTCTATGGCGAGAATAACCACCATATCGCCGAAAGCATGTACAAGGCGCTGGCGCGCGCGCTGCGGCAAGCGGTCGAGATCGACCCGCGCAAGGGCGATGCGATTCCGAGCACCAAGGGTGTCCTTTAGGACCAGCCGATGAGCGCCCTGGCCCTGATCGACTACGGCGCGGGCAATCTTCGCTCGGTCCACAATGCGCTCGTCGCGGCGGGCGCGGTCGATATCGCGGTGACCGCCGACCCCGATATCGTCGCGAGCGCCGACCGGATCGTCCTGCCCGGCGTAGGCGCTTTCGCTGCCTGCATGAACGGGCTGACGGCCATTCCCGGCATGGTCGAAGCGATGGAGGCGCGCGTGCGCGGCGCGGGCGCCCCCTTCCTCGGCATCTGCGTCGGGATGCAACTGCTCGCCGATGCCGGCGAGGAGCATGGCCGCCACCCCGGGCTCGGCTGGATCGGCGGTACAGTGCGCGCTTTCGCGCCGCAGCCGGGGGTGCGCGTCCCCCACATGGGCTGGAACGATGTCGTCCCCGTCGGCAACCATCCGGTGATCGCGGCGGGCGAGGCCTATTATCTTCACGGCTATCATTTCGCCGACGCGGCCGATGTCGCCGCGACGAGCAGCCATGGCGCACCCTTCATCGCGGCGGTGGCGAAAGACACGATCGTCGGTGTCCAGTTCCACCCCGAAAAGAGCCAGGCCTATGGGCTGGCGACGCTGGAAAGGTTTTTGACGTGGCGGCCCTAGAATCCCCCCTCCCCTTCAGGGGAGGGCAGCGAGACTTGGCAGCTGGCTGCCTAGTCGCAGCGGGCGGGGTCCAGAGACCCTGCGCCAACCCGCCAGCCCCCACCCCAACCCCTCCCCTGAAGGGGAGGGGCTTTAGGAACGCGTTATGACCCTGACGATTTTCCCCGCGATCGACCTCAAGGGCGGGCAGGTGGTGCGGCTTGCCGAAGGTGATATGGACCGCGCGACGGTCTATGGCGACGATCCGGCGGCGCAGGCGCGGTTGTTCGCCGCGGCGGGCGCGACGCACCTGCATGTCGTCGATCTCGACGGCGCTTTTGCCGGCGCGAGCGTCAACGGCGCGGCGGTCGAGAGCATCATCGCGGCCTTTCCGGGCAAGGTGCAGGTCGGCGGCGGCATCCGCGACCGCACGGGGGTCGACCGCTGGCTGGGGCTGGGCGTCGAGCGCGTGATTATCGGCACCGCGGCGCTGAAGGACCCCGACTTCGTCAGATCGGCGGCGCGCGATTTGCCGGGGCGGATCGTCGTCGGCGTCGACGCGCGCGATGGCATGGTGGCGACCGAGGGCTGGGCCGATGTGTCCGACGTGCGCGTCGAGGATCTGGCGCGGCGGTTCGAGGATGCGGGCGTCGCGGCGCTGCTGTTCACCGACGTCGGGCGCGACGGGTTGCTCAAAGGGTGCAATGTCGAGGCGACGGTGGCGCTCGCGCAGGCGGTCGACATTCCGGTGATCGCGAGCGGCGGGGTTGCGGGGATCGACGATATCCACGCGCTGCGCCCGCATGTCGCGGATGGCATCGAGGGGGTGATTACGGGGCGGGCGCTTTATGACGGGCGGCTCGATCTGGCCGAGGCGATCAGGGTGGGGCAGCAATGAGAATTACCCCCTCGTCCGTTCGTGTCGCGCGCAGTCGAGACACGTCTTGGCTGGGTGCTTTGCTTCGGGGTGTCTCGACTTCGCTCGACACGAACGGGCTCGAGAGGCCGGTGCCATGACCGTCCGCGTTCGCGTGATTCCCTGCCTCGACGTCGCCGACGGCCGCGTCGTGAAAGGCGTCAATTTCGTCGACCTGCGCGATGCCGGCGATCCGGTCGAGGCGGCACGCGCCTATGATGCGGCGGGGGCCGACGAGCTCTGTTTCCTCGACATCAGCGCGAGCCACCAGGGGCGCGGCACCTTGCTCGACATGGTTGCGCGGACCGCCGAGGCCTGTTTCATGCCGCTCACCGTCGGTGGCGGGGTGCGGAGCGCCGAGGATGCGCGCGCGCTGCTGCTCGCGGGCGCCGACAAGGTTGCGGTGAACAGCGCGGCGGTCGCGCGGCCCGAACTCGTCGCCGACATCGCGGACCGTTTCGGCAGCCAGTGCGCGGTCGGGAGTATTGACGCGCGGCGGGTCGCAGACGGGCGCTGGGAGATTTTCACCCACGGCGGGCGCAAGCCGACCGGGATCGACGCGCTCGAGCACGCCGTGCGGCTTGCCGACCTTGGCGCGGGCGAACTGCTGGTCACGAGCATGGACCGCGACGGCACCAGGGACGGCTATGACCTCGCGCTCACGCGCGCGATTGCGGATGCGGTGACGGTGCCGGTGATCGCGTCGGGCGGCGTCGGCACCCTCGACCATCTGGTCGCGGGCGTGCTCGAAGGCGGCGCGAGCGCGGTGCTCGCCGCGAGCATCTTTCACTTCGGCGAAGCGACGATATCGGAGGCGCACGCGCGGCTCGCGGCGGCGGGGCTTCCGGTCAGGTCTTCCTGACGAACACCGTCCCTGCGCTATACCCTGCGCCGAACGAGCAGATGAGGCCGGTGTCGCCCGCCTGCATATCCTCGTGGTGGAGGTGAAAGGCGATGATCGATCCCGCGCTCGACGTATTGCCATAGGTGTCGAGCACCGTCGGGCTTTCGTCCTCGCTCGCCTCGTGCCCCAGCACCTTGTGCGCGATCAGCCGGTTCATGTTGGTATTGGCTTGATGGAGCCAGAGCCGGCGCATGTCGCTGCCCTCGAGTCCCAGCTTTTTCATTTCGCCGACGATCATGTTCGCGACCATGGGCACGACTTCCTTGAAGACCTTGCGGCCTTCCTGGACGAACAGCTTGTCGGTCTTGGGCCCGTCCTGGTCGATGCCGCCGTGGGTGCGGTTGAGGAAGCCGAAATTGTTTCGGATATTGTTCGAGAAGACGGTCTTGAGCCTGGTGCCGAGAATGTCCCAATGGCCCGCGGGCGCGATGGCCTTGTCCTCGACGAGGATCGCGGTCGCGACGTCGCCAAAGATGAAATGGCTGTCGCGGTCGCGCCAGTTCAGATGCCCCGAGCAGATCTCGGGGTTCACGACGAGCACGCTTTTCGCATGGCCCGCGCGGATATAGTCGGCGGCGGTCTGGATGCCGAAGGTCGCCGACGAGCAGGCGACGTTCATGTCGAAGCCGAACCCGTCGATGCCGAGCGCATCCTGGATTTCGACCGCCATTGCCGGATAGGCGCGCTGCATGTTCGATGCCGCGCACAGCACCGCATCGACCTCGGACGCGTCGCGCCCTGCGCGCGCCAGCGCATCCTGCGCCGCGGCGACGCCGATTTCTGCAAGGATCGAGATTTCGTCGTTCGATCGTTCGGGCAGCCGCGGCGCCATATGTTCGGGGTCGAGGATGCCTGCCTTGTCGACGACGAAGCGCGAGCCGATGCCGCTTGCCTTCTCGATGAATTCAACGCTCGACTCGGTCAGTTCGGCGACTTCGCCTGCCGCAATCGCGCCCGCATTTTTGCTGTTGTGCAGTGCAGCATACTTGTTAAAACTGGCGACAAGTTCTTCGTTGGAGATGGCTTCGGCGGGGGTGAACAGGCCGGTTGACGAGATAACCGGCTGCGGTGCGTGCGACATGATGGGCCTGCGATCTGCTTTATCGTGGACAGCGAGCCTAGGCCCGGCCGCGGCGCGGCGCAACGCTCCTTCCCTTTGCTGAACGCCGAGCGACGTCATGGTTAACTTGCTGCTAACCTATTTGGTGGCACACTGTTGAATGCAGGCCTCCGGGGGGATGGCTCCCCGGGCGCCGAGCGGGAGCAGACCAATGGCTACGCGTTCAGGACCGGCTGCCGGCGACCTGTCGATTGCAGAGATCAAGGAATTTGCCGGATTCCCGGCGGCAACCCAGCGTTACATACGGCGCTCGCTCGATATCGGGCTCGAGCGCGAGGACGCGATCCGGCGCTGGTCGCGCGATATGGTCGAAGAGACGGCGATCCGCGTCCAGGCCAAAGTCTATCAGCGCATCGGCGAAATCCGCGCGCATATCCCCGACGACAGCGGCCTCGATGCGCTCGAAGGGTTCATGGCGCCGCTCGTCGCGGTGTCGGCGTTCGACCTCGGGCAGGATCGCTTGCCGGGCTTTGCCCCCTATCGCTTCCTGTACGAGCGGCTGCTCGGCGCGCATGCGCGGCCATGGCTGCCCGGTGCCTTCTGCGCCGCCGCATCGCTGCCGCATCTGCACCCCGACAAGCGCCGGGTGTTGCTCCAGTCGATCAGCGAGGCCGCGGCGACGGCGCCCGGCTGGTCGGCGCGCGAGCCGACCTTTTATCCCGAGTGGGTCGACAAGATCGACGAGACCAAGCCGGCGAACTGACTCGGCACCGCTGCGCGGACGAAAGGGTCAGGCGAACAGCGCCCGGTACAATCCGAACGCGCTCGTCGCGATCAGGACGACGCCGACCACCACCAGCATCAGCTTGGGCGAAAAGCGCTTGGCCATCATCGCGCCGGCGGGAGCCGCGATGACGCCGCCGATGATCAGGCCAAGCGTCGGGCCTACGATATCTTCGAACCCCAGATGCCAGATGAAGGCGGCCGACACCGACAGCGCGAGGAAAAATTCGACGCTGTTGACGGTGCCCACCACCTTGCGCGGCTCGCCGCCCTGGACGAGCAAATTGGACGTCACGATCGGTCCCCAGCCGCCGCCGCCCGCCGCGTCGAGAAAGCCGCCGACGAGTCCGAGCGGCGCGATCACCGTCGGGCGCTTGAATTTAGGGGGGTAGAGGATACCGCGGACGAGCAGCCAGACGCCGATCAGGACGAGGTAGCCGAGCACAAAGGGTTTCACGATGTCGGCGTCCAGCGACGTGAGCAGGTAGGCGCCGAGTACCCCGCCGATCACGCCGGGGACGAGCAGGCGCAGGAACAGCGGCCAGTCGATGTTGCGGTGGAACAAATGGCTCAGCCCCGATGCGCCGGTCGTGAAAATCTCGACGATGTGGATGCGTGCCGAGGCGGTGGCGGGTGGCACGCCGAGCACGGCGACGAGCAACGTGTTGCAGATGACCCCGAATGCCATGCCGAGCGCGCCGTCGACGAGCTGCGCCGCAAAGCCGATCAGAACGAACGGGAGGATCGCCGCAATATCGAAGGTCGCGAGCTCTGGCATGGTTCAATCCAACTATTTTGGTTGAGAACCAGCTGCCGCTTTTCGTTGCGCGGCGCCAGAGCAATTTTTCTGCGTGGGTCGAAGGGATTTGTTTCTGCGCCGACCGGCGTCAGACCACGATATTTTCGGGGATATGGTCGCGCGCATAATCGATGAATGCGCGCAGCTTGGGCATGACCTGTTTGCGATTTGGATAATAGAGGAAGAGTCCCGCGGTCGAGGACGCGCGGTCGGCCAGCACGACCTCGACGTCGCCGCGCTCGACATGTTCTTTTAGCACCGGTTCGGCGGCCATCCCGATCGCGATGCCGCTGCGTACGGCCATGATGATCGACGCCTGGTCGTTGACGATTACCGGTCCCGTTACCCCGATTTCGATCTCGCGATTGCCGTCGATAAAGGTCCAGGGCATCAACCCGCCGCTCGACATGCGCAGCCGGACGCAGCGATGATTGCGAAGATCGGCGGGATTCTCGGGACGGCCGAAACGATCAAAATAGGCGGGTGCCCCGAAGGCGACGAAACGGAAAGGTCCGGTCAGCCGGATCGCAATCATGTCGGCGTCGAGCGATTCGCCCATTCGCACCCCGGCATCGAAGCCGCCCTTCGACAGGTCCGAAAAGCCGTCGTCGCCGAATATTTCGAGCTCGATTTCGGGATAGGCCTCGCAGAAGCCCGCCAGGATCGGTTCGAACATCGGCTGGATTGCGCCGCGCATCAGGTTGATGCGCAACCGTCCCGCCGGCCGGTTGCCGAGGTTGCGGGCCGCCTCATAAGCGTCGGCGAGGCCGCCATAGGCCGGCGCGGCGCGTTCGAGGAACATCTCGCCGGCCTGCGTCAGCCCGACGCTGCGCGTCGTGCGCGTGAACAGGGGCGAGCCGACGCGTGCCTCCAGTCCCTTAATCGTCTGGCTGATGGCGGAAGGCGACACCCCCAGATCGGCGGCGGCGGCGGAAAAGCTCCGCCGCTCCGCGACGCGCAGGAAAGCTTCGATCCCGTCGAGCACCCCATGGGGGATTGTTAAATCCTGCTTCAAGGCACTTGCAGATTATAGTGGATTATCTATGTGCGCAAGCGCGCCTAAAAAGGTTGCACATAAAAACGAAAGGAACCTCTCCCATGACCAATCAGCTCTCCTCTTTCCAACGATTCCCCTCCGCCTTTGCCATCGTCGCGGCATCGGCTCTCGCTTTCACCGGCCTGATCGCTTCGACGACTCCGGCCTATGCGCAGAGCGGCGACTATCGCTGCGCGGGCCTTGCCGAGCAGGCCGCATCGGCCGCCGAAACGGCGAGTGCAGGCCAGCGTTCGAGCGCCAAGCGCTTCGTTTCGACCGGCAAGAAGCTGTGCGAAGCGGGCAACGAACGCGCCGCTGCCAAGCAGTTCCGCGCCGCGCTCAAGATCGCCGGCGTCGACGAAGCCAAGGGCGACAGCCAGATGGCGGCGCGTTGATCGCACCGCCATCGCAAGACTGATCTCCGGTCCGTCCTCTCCCCCTCTCCGGACGGACATCCACTCGGGGCGGCACCCATAAAGGGGCCGCCCTTTTATTTTGCGTGCGAAGCGGCATCGGAACCTGTCCGGCCGTCACGAGGCCGCAGGCCGATTTTGGCAACGGAATCGGGCGACGGTCAAACGATCCCCGGCAGGTCGAGCCCCTTGTCGCGGGCGCATTCGATCGCGATGTCATAGCCCGCGTCGGCGTGACGCATCACGCCGCTGGCGGGGTCGTTCCACAGCACGCGCTCGAGCCGTTTCGCCGCTGCGTCGGTGCCGTCGGCGACGATCACCATGCCCGCATGCTGCGAAAAGCCCATGCCGACGCCGCCGCCGTGGTGGAGCGAGACCCAGGTCGCGCCGCTCGCGGTGTTGAGGAGGGCGTTGAGGAGCGGCCAGTCGGAAACGGCGTCGCTGCCGTCGCGCATCGCTTCGGTCTCGCGGTTGGGCGAGGCGACCGAGCCTGAATCGAGATGATCGCGGCCGATGACGACCGGCGCCTTGAGTTCGCCGCTCGCCACCATCGCGTTGAAGGCGAGGCCGAGCCGGTGGCGGTCGCCGAGACCGACCCAGCAGATGCGCGCGGGCAGGCCCTGGAACTGGATCTTCTCGCGCGCCATGTCGAGCCAGCGGTGGAGGTGTGCGTCGTCGGGGAGCAGCTCCTTCACCTTGGCGTCGGTGCGATGGATGTCTTCGGGATCGCCCGACAGCGCCGCCCAGCGGAAGGGACCGATGCCGCGGCAGAAAAGCGGGCGGATATAGGCGGGAACGAAGCCGGGGAAATCGAAGGCATTTTCGACGCCTTCGTCCTTTGCGACCTGGCGGATATTATTGCCATAATCGACCGTCGGCACGCCGGCGGCCTGAAAGTCAAGCATCGCGCGGACATGCACCGCCATCGATGCCTTCGCGGCCTTTGTCACCGCCTGCGGGTCGCTTTCGCGCTTCTCGGTCCATTCGGCGACGCTCCAGCCGATCGGGAGATAGCCGTTCACCGGATCGTGCGCGCTCGTCTGGTCGGTGAGGAGGTCGGGCCGGACGCCGCGCGCGTAAAGCTGCGGCAGGATTTCGGCGGCATTGCCGAGGAGGCCGACCGACACGGGCTTTTTCTCCGCACAGCTCTGTTCGATGATCGCCAGCGCTTCGTCGAGCGACTGCGCTGCCTTGTCGAGATAGCCGGTGCGCAGCCGCATTTCGATGCGGCTCGGCTGGCATTCGATCGCGAGGCAGGATGCGCCCGCCATCACCGCCGCGAGCGGCTGCGCGCCGCCCATGCCGCCAAGCCCTGCGGTGAGCAGCCATTTGCCCGCGAGGTCGCCGCCATAATGCTGGCGGCCCATCTCGACGAACGTCTCATAGGTGCCCTGAACGATGCCCTGCGTGCCGATGTAGATCCACGACCCCGCGGTCATCTGTCCGTACATCGCGAGCCCGCGCTTATCGAGCTCGTTGAAATGGTCCCAAGTCGCCCAATGCGGGACGAGGTTGCTGTTCGCGATGAGCACGCGCGGGGCGTCGGCGTGCGTCCGGAACACGCCGACGGGCTTGCCCGACTGGACGAGCAAAGTTTCGTCGTCCTCGAGCCGCTTCAGCGTTTCGACGATACGGTCATAGCTTTGCCAGTCGCGCGCGGCGCGGCCGATGCCGCCGTAAACGACCAGTTCCTCGGGTCGCTCGGCGACGTCGGGGTGGAGGTTGTTCATCAGCATCCGCAGCGGCGCTTCGGTGAGCCAGCTTTTTGCGTTGAGTCCGGGGCCGGTCGGCGCCTTGACGATGCGGCTGTTATCGAGACGCGGATTGGCCGGGCGCGGTTCGTCGGGGCGGGTCATTGTCATCCTTTCGCAAAGTCGAGGCAGGCGGCGAGGACGCGCCGCAGCACCGGCGCGGCGGCCGGGTCGGCATCGATCGGCGCGGGCCAGTTGCCCTCATCGGGTGTCGCAGGTTCGGTCAGATAGCCGCGCATCGCGAGTTCCATCTGGATCGCATGGACGCCGTTTGCGGGCCGTCCGTAGTGGCGCGTCGTCCAGCCGCCGCGAAAGCGTCCGTCGACGACCATCGGCGCACCGCTCGCGGCGCAAATCGAAGCGACTGCATGGGTCAGCGCCGGGTCACAGGTTGCGCCTCCGTTGGTGCCAATGTTGAACAGCGGCAGCTCGCCCTCGAAAAGGCGCGGCACATGGCTGCGGATCGAATGGGCATCGTAGAGGACGATGCGCGGATAGCGCGCGCCGAGTCGCTCGATCTCGTCTTCCAGCGCGGCGTGATAGGGGTCGAACCAGCGCATCCGGCGGCGCGCGATCTCGTCGGCGTCGGGTCCCGCGCCCGGATAGAGGGGGTCGCCGTCGAAGGTCGTCGTCGGGCACAATTCGGTCGTCGCCTGCCCCGGATAGAGCGAAGCGCCGCTCGGGTTGCGGTTCACGTCGATGACGCTGCGCGAAATCGTGGTGCGCACCGTCGTCGCGCCGAGCTCGCGCGCAAAACCATAGAGGCGGTCGACCCACCAGTCGGCGTCGCGCCGCGCAAGCCAGGGCGAGACGAACGCCGCCTCGACATCGGCAAGGTCGCTCCCCGTATGCGGAAAGGCGACGATCAGCGGCGCGTCGCCGCGATGGATTTGGAGCCAGTCGGTCACAGCACCCCCGGCAGATCGTCGGCGACTGCCGCGAGTGCGCCGCTCGCGACCATCGCGGCCGCCGCTTCGATGTCGGGGTGGAAGTGCCGGTCGTCGGTGAGCGTCGGCACGGTGCCGCGCAACACGGTGCGCGCCGCCTCGAGCCGCGCCGACGAGGTGAGCGGCGCGTGGAAGTCACAGCCCTGCGCTGCGGCGAGCCATTCGATGCCGATCACCGCGCGTGCGTTCGCCGCCATGTCGAGCAACCGCCGCGCGCCATGCGCCGCCATCGACACATGATCCTCCTGATTGGCCGAGGTGGGGATCGAATCGACGCTCGCGGGATAGGCACGCTGCTTGTTTTCGCTGACGAGCGCGGCGGCGGTGACCTGCGGGATCATGAAGCCCGAATTGAGCCCCGGCCGCGGCGTCAGGAAGGCGGGAAGCCCCGACAGCGCGGGGTCGACGAGCATCGCGATGCGCCGCTCGGCGATCGATCCGATCTCGCAGATCGCCATCGCGATCATGTCGGCGGCGAAGGCGACCGGCTCGGCGTGGAAATTTCCCCCCGACAGCGCCTCGTCGGCATCGGGGAAGACAAGGGGGTTGTCGGACACACCATTCGCCTCGGTCTCGAGCGTCGTAGCTGCCTGCCGCAGCAGGTCGAGCGCGGCGCCCATCACCTGCGGCTGGCAGCGCAGGCAATAGGGGTCCTGCACGCGCGGATCGTCATCGCGGTGCGACGCGCGGATCGCCGATCTATCCATCAGCCCGCGCAGCGCAGCGCCGACCGCGATCTGCCCGGCATGGCGGCGCAGCGCGTGGATGCGCGGATCGAAAGGCGCGTCGGAGCCCTTGGCGGCCTCTGTCGACAAGGCGCCGGTGACAAGCGCCGAGCGGAAGACAAGGTCGACCTCGAACAGCCCCGCAAGCGCATTGGCGGTCGAAAATTGCGTGCCGTTGAGGAGCGCGAGCCCTTCCTTCGGGCCGAGTTCGAGCGGCGAAAGCCCGGCGCTTGCGAGCGCATCGGCGGCGGGCATCGCACGCCCGTCGACCATGATCGCTCCGACGCCGATCATTGCCGCCGCCATATGGCTGAGCGGGGCGAGATCGCCGCTCGCGCCGACCGACCCCTGCGACGGCACCACCGGGGTCAGCCCCTTGGCGAGCATCGCCTCGATCAGCGCGACGGTCGCGGGCTGCACCCCCGACGCGCCGATGCCGAAGCTCGCGAGCTTGAGCGCCATCATCAGCCGGACGATCGGAACCGGCGAGGGCGCGCCGGTGCCCGCCGCATGGCTGAGCACGATGTTGCGCTGAAGCGCCGCGAGGTCGGCGTCGTCGATGCGCACGCTCGCGAGCTTTCCGAAGCCGGTGTTGATGCCATAGACGGGCGCGCCTTTGGCGAGGATGCGCGCGATCGACGCAGCGCCCCCGGCGATCGCCGCGCCGCATTCGGACGCAAGCCGCGCCGACGCGCCGCGATAGATGGCGCGCCATTCGTCGAGCGCGACCGCGCCGGGCGACAGGATAACCTCGTTCATCGACCACTCCAGATGCGTGCATGGAGCGGGTTCAGCCCCATGCGATAGACGAGTTCGGCGGGCTCCTCGACGTTCCAGATCGCGAGGTCGCAGCGCTTCCCCGCCTCAATCGTTCCGATGACCCCAGCCTGCCCCAGTGCCCGCGCGGCGTTGCGCGTCACGCCGGTCAGGCATTCCTCGACGGTCAACCCGAACAGCGTCGCGCCCATGTTCATGACGAGCAGGATCGAGGTCAGCGGCGAGGTGCCGGGGTTGCAGTCGGTCGCGAGCGCGATCGGCACGCCTGCCGCGCGCAGGGCATCCACCGGCGGCAGCTTCGTCTCGCGCATGAAATAATAGGCGCCGGGCAACAAGGTCGCGACCGTCCCCGCCTTCGCCATTGCGGCGATGCCCTCGCCGTCGAGATGTTCGAGATGATCGGCCGACAGCGCATCGTGGCGCGCAGCGAGCGCGGCGCCCTGCTGGTTGGAGAGCTGCTCGGCGTGGAGCTTGACGGGGAGGCCGGCGCGCGCCGCCGCCGCGAAGATACGCCCGGTCTGCGCGGGGGTGAAGCCGATGCCTTCGCAAAAGGCGTCGACCGCATCGGCGAGCCCTTCGCGCGCGATCGCCGGGAGCATCTCGTCGGCGACCATCGCGACATAACCGTCGGCATCGCCCGCAAATTCCGGCGGCAGCGCGTGCGCGCCGAGGAAGGTCGTCGTCACCGCGACCGCCCGCTCGCTTTCGAGCCGCCGCGCGGCACGGAGCATCCGTGCCTCGCTCTCAGTATCGAGGCCGTAGCCCGACTTTATTTCGACCGTGGTGACGCCTTCGGCGATCAGCGCGTCGAGGCGGGGAAGCGCCGCAGCGACAAGCGCGTCCTCGCTTGCCGCGCGCGTCGCCTTCATCGTCGAGACGATGCCGCCGCCCGCTCGCGCAATCTCTTCGTAACTCGCGCCCGCGAGCCGCATCGCCCATTCGTTCGCGCGGTTGCCGCCGTGGACGAGGTGCGTGTGGCAGTCGATCAGGCCGGGGGTGATCCAGCGGCCGCCGCACGCGACACGCTCGTCCGGCTCGAACGTAGGCGCGTCGGCGCGCGGCCCGGCATAGAGGATGACGCCCTGGTCGGAAGCGATCAGCGCATCCTCGACGACGCCGAGCCCGTCGCCCGCCATCGTCGCCATGCGTGCGTCGTGCCACATTGTATCGCAGCGCATTGCCGACTCTCCTTCGGGACCAAACTATTGCAGTGATTGCCATTAATGTATAGACATAATTGCAGGCAATCGGGAAGGGCCGCTCAATGGGCGAAGGCAAGATGCCGCAACGGCTGCATTTCGGACAGGCGCTGATCGACGGCTCTTGGGCCGCGAATGTCCGCATTGCCGTCGCCGACGGCCGGATCGCCACCGTCGAGCCGGGGGTTGCGCCCGAGAGGGGCGACGAACGCCATGCGATCGCGCTTCCCGGCATGCCGAACCTGCACAGCCATGCCTTCCAGCGCGGAATGGCCGGGCTCGCCGAGATTCGCGGCGCGGGCGACGACAGTTTCTGGACGTGGCGCGAGGTGATGTACCGCTTCGTCGATCGGCTCGACCCCGAGATGCTCGCCGCCATCGCTGCGCTCGCCTATGTCGAAATGCTCGAAAGCGGGTTCACGCGCGTCGGCGAATTCCACTATCTCCACCACGACCGCGACGGGCGCGCCTTCGCCGACCCCGCGCAAATGTCGCGCGCTATATTTGCTGCGGCTGCCGAAAGCGGCATCGGCCTGACGCACCTGCCCGTCTTCTATGCCCATGCGGGGTTCGGGGGTGCCGCGCCGAACGAGGGGCAGCGGCGCTTCATTCACGACTTCGACGGTTATGCGCGGCTGCTCGACACGCTGCGCGCGGCAGCGACATGCGACCTGCCCGACGCCATCGTCGGCGTCGCGCCGCACAGCCTGCGCGCGGTGACGCAGGGCGAACTGGCGGCGCTCGCGGAGCTTGCCGGCGACGCGCCGATCCACATCCACATCGCCGAGCAGGTGAAGGAGGTCGAGGATTGCGTCGCGTGGAGCGGGCAGCAGCCGGTCGAATGGCTGCTCGGTCATGCCGATGTCGACGCGCGCTGGTGCGCGGTGCACGCGACGCACATGACAAATGACGAAGCGCGGCGCCTTGCTGAAAGCGGTGCTGTGGCTGGGCTGTGCCCCGTCACCGAGGCCAATCTGGGCGACGGGATTTTCGACGCCGTGCCCTTTCTTGCCGCGGGGGGACGCTTTGGCGTCGGCTCCGATTCCAACGTGCTGATCGACATGAGCGAGGAATTGCGCTGGCTCGAATATGGCCAGCGGCTCGCCGCGAAGGGCCGCAACCGCGTCGCGCGCGCGCCGGGGATGTCGAGCGGGCAGGCGTTGTTCGACGGCGCGCTTGCGGGCGGCGCGCAGGCGCTTGGGGTCGTCGGCGGGATCGCGCTCGGAAGCTCCGCCGACGTCGTCAGCCTCGACGCGCACCACCCCTCGCTCGCCGGCAAGCCTGCCGAGCAGATCCTCGACGCCTTTCTGTTCGCGAGCGGCCGCGCCGCGATCGACTGCGTGTGGCGGCGCGGCGAATGCGTCGTGCGCGGCGGGCGCCACCGCGCGCGCGACGCGGTGGCCGAGCGCTATCGCCGCGCAATTGCGGGATTCGACCGATGAGCGCGCCGCTCCACGAGCGTATCCGCCGCGAGATCGAGGCGGCGATCCTGTCGGGCGAACTCCAGCCGGGCGCGCGGCTGCCCGTCGAGCATGAGCTGATGGAGCGTTATGGCTGCGCGCGGATGACGGTGAGCAAGGCGCTGCAATCGCTCGCCGCTGCGGGACTGGTCGAGCGGCGCAAGCGTGCGGGCTCGTTCGTCGCGCGTCCGCGCGTGCATTCGATGGTGCTCGACATCCCCGACCTTGAGCAGGAGGTGACGGGACGCGGTCAGGTGTATCGTTTCGAGCTCGCGCGCCGCATCGTCCGCGCGCCCGACCCCGCGCGCGCCGACGAAGTGGCGCTTGCGGGCCGCGGGGACCTGCTCGCGATCGAGGGGGTGCATTTCGCCGACGGGGTGCCGCTGGCGTCGGAGCAGCGGCTCGTCAGCCTCGCCGCGGTTCCCGAGCTTGCCGCACAGGATTTCGGCCGCGTGTCGCCGGGGGCGTGGCTGCTCAAGCATGTCCCCTGGACCGAGGCCGAAACGCGCATCGCCGCGGTCGGCGCTGACCGCCTGGTCGCGGGGCATCTTGGGGTTGCCGACGGCACGGCGTGCCTGTTCGTCGAGCGCCGGACGTGGCGCGGTGACGAGGGCATCACGCTGGTGCGCCAGCATTTCGTCGGCGCGGCCTATGACCTTGTCGCGCGCTTCGGCGCGGCGCGTTAGGCGGCGCCGGGCGTTTCCTCGCCCTCGAGCCCCTGATATTTGAGCTGGAGATAGCGTTCGCGCGTTGCGAGCTTGTCCAGATCGCCCGCCGCAAGGCTGCGCGCAGCCTCGCCAATCTCGCGCTCGAGCATCCTCAATCCGCCGACGAGCGTGTCGTCGGGGGTACGCCCGGCATGCGCTTCCTTGCGGAGCCCAGCCGGGATGCGCTGGTAGCCCGCGACGAGTTCGGGCAGGTCCTCTCCGACGAGCTTGCGGATGTTGGCCGCGGCGGGGCTCGACGCGTCGAGCGTTTGGAGCTGCGGCGCGAGCAAATCGAGCTGGACGCCGATGCCGTCGACAAGCGTCTTGGCGGGTGCGGGCAGCGCGGGACGTTGCGCTTCGAGCCAGATTTCGGTGCGTCCCGCGAGCTGTTTGAGATCGGTCTTCGGCAGGTCGGCCTGCCGTGGCTCGGGAAAGGGCGAACGCCCGAACAGCACCGCGACCCCGACGAGTAGCACGAACAGCGCGAGCAGCCCGGTAAAGCCGAGCGGCTGGACCAGCGCACCGAACAGCGCCGCGCCGAGCAGCACCACTCCGCCCGCGATCAGGATACGGCCGAGCTTCCTGAACAGATGCTGGCGGCGCAGCGCCACGCTTTTGGTGCCGATGGGGCGGCGGCGCTCCTGCGAGCGTTCGATCGCCGCCTCTGCCGATACGCGGATCTTGTCGACCTCGCTCATCGTCATGATTATCCCTCGATCGCCGCGAGCGGGCTGTCGGCGCCGCCGACGCTCGCCTGTGCCTGGGCAGCGCCCTCGGCGCGCGCGATATAGCCTTTGGACTTCTGGACTTCGCCCTCCAGCGCCGTGACCGTCGTCTTCATCGAATCGAGCGCCTTCAGCTTGAACGTGTCGATCGCGTCCATCGTGTCGTAGATATTCTGGAAGGCGCGCTGCAGCGTTTCCATCGGGATCGTGCTCGACGCCGCCTGTTCGTGGATGCGCGCGGTATTCTCCTTCAGCATCTTCGATGTGCCGTCGATGATACCGGCAGTGGTCGTGTTGAGCGCGGTAATCTGTTCGAGCACCAGCTTCTGGTTGGTCATCGCCTGCGCGACGGTGATCGCGGTCTTCAGCGCGCCGACGGTCGTCGTCGAGGCGCGGTCGACGCCCTTCACCAGCTCGACATTATTCTTTTTGACGAGGTCGAGCGCGAGATAGCCCTGCACCGTTACGGCCATTTGCGTGAGCAGGTCCTGCGTCCGCTGGCGCGCGTAGAAAAGCGCATTTTCGCGGATCACCTTCGCCTTGGCGGGATCGCTGCTGTCCAGTTCGCCGGCCTTCGCCTCGAGCCGCTGGTCGAGCGTGTTGGCGATGTGGATCATCTGCTCGAGCTTGCCCATCGCCTCCCACAGTTTGCGCCGTTCGACGTCGATCGCGGCATTGTCCATCAACAGCTCGTCCTTGCCATTGGCGAGCGCGGTCAAAATGCCGCCGATATGCGTCTGGGCGCTGCGATACTGCGCGAAATAGTTGGTGATCCGACTGCCGAAAATCTTATCGAGAAAGCCGCGCTTCGACAGCAATTTGCCGTTCGCCGAGGGGTCGAGGCGCTCGACGGTGTTGCGCAGCTCGATCAGGTTCATCCCGATGTCGGTGTCGCGATCCATCGCCTTGATCGGGCGGTCGAGGAAGCGGTTCGACTGGTTCGCCGCCTCCAGCATTTCCTTGCGACCCATATTGGTGATCTGGTCGATCCGCTTGCCGAATTCGGGCGAGTTTTCATCCTGCGCGACAAGGTCCTCGATAAACCCGTCGACGCGCTCCTCGAGCTTCGATTTCTGCTCGCTCGACAGCGCAACAAGCCCGGCGGCCTTTTCGGGCGCGACGGCGGGCACGGGATCGGGCGGCGTCAGCTTCAGCTCGTCGGTTGCGGTCGCAGTTGCAGTCTGTTCGCTCATTCCTGTTCCTTCCACCCCGATGCCGCCCCCTATATGGCACGCGGCACTGTGTTATTCAAGCATCACACCCCTGCCCGCCGCACCAGGAGGGGCGCGAGCCATGCCGACAGGATCAGCTGCGCCATATGATAGACGAGGATCGGGACCAGCACCATGCCGGCCGTCGCGGCGGGAAATAGCGTCGCGGCGAGCGGGGCGCCGACCGCGATGCTTTTCTGCGCGCCCGAAAAGAGCAGGGTGATGCGGTCGGCGCGCGCGAGCCGCAGCACGCCGCCAAGCAGCCATGCGCCGCCGAACGACAACGCAAGGAGCGCGGCGACCGCGGCGCCGACGATCGCGATCTCGCGTATGTCGAGCAGGTCCCAGATGCCGCCGACGACCGCCGCCGAAAAGGCGACGTAGACGGCGATCGCGATGGCGCTGCGGTCCATCAACGTTGCGAGCCCGCGATGCGCGAGCACCCAGGGGCGCAGCCAGCGCTGTGCGACCTGCCCTGCGAAAAAGGGCAGCAGGAGGATGGCGACGATACGCAGCGCCGCCGCGCCGCTGATCGCACCCGCGCTCCCCGCCAATGCGGCGAACAGAAGCGGTGCGACGACGACGCCTGACAGGTTGAGCAGCGCCGCCGCGACGACGCTTGCGGCGACATTGCCGCCCGCCATGCTGCTCGCCGCCGTTGCCGACTGGACGGTCGAGGGCAGGATGCCGAGGAAGAGAAAGCCGAGCGCGAGGATCGCCGGGAGCAGCGCCGCGAGCGCAGCCTGCGCGCCAAGCCCGAGTAGCGCCATCGCGCCGAAACAATAGGCAAAGGCCGCGCCCTGCAGCTTCCAGTTGCGCACGCCGTGCAACACCTCGTCGCGGGGGAGGCGAACCCCGTTGAGGAAGAAGAGCAGCACGATAGCCGCCGTCGATAGCGCCTGTGCGATTGGCACGGCGGCGCCATGAACGGGGAGCAGGCTTGCAAACAATGTGGTCGCGAGCAGGACAGGAACGAAGCGGTCGGGAAAGATGCGCGCGAGCATGGGGAAGCGATGGCGGCGTGGCGCGCCGTTGGCAAGCCAATCAGATCCCCCCATCACTTCGCGTGGGGAGGATTTTCATTCCCGTTCGTCCCGAGCGACGTCGAGGGACGCCTGGCGTCGCACCAACGCGTCTCGACTTCGCTCGACACAAACGGCCAGGGGATTAGACAGAAGCCATGACCGCGATTCTCATCCTTGCCGCACTCCCCGAAGAAGCCGATGCGATGTTCTTGGGGGCAGGCGAATACGAAGAGGGGCCGTTCCGCGCCCGCCACTTGGCTGCCTACGGCCACGATCTCGTCATCGTGACCTGCGGGCTCGGCAAGGTCAATGCGGCGCTGGCCGCCGGGGTATTTGGCGCCGATGCCGACCTGTTGTTGATGAGCGGGACCTGCGGGTCGCTCGGCGCGGCGCCGGGCGCTTATTGGATCGCCGAGGCGCTGCAGCATGATTATGGCGCGACGCATCCCGGCCTGTTCTGCCGCTACCGCGCGGGCGACTGGCCGATGGGCGAGGCGGGCGAGGCGCATTTCGCCGCGATGGCGGACCCCGGCCTTGGCCTGCCGCACGCCCGCATCGCGAGCGGTGACAGCTTCGTCGCCTGCCCAGACGCCGCGGCGGACCTCGCCACGCTCGGCGCGACGCTGGTCGATATGGAGGTGGGCGCGGTTGCGCAGGCGGCCGCGCGGCTCGGCAAGCCGTGGGCGGCAATCAAGGCAGTCACCGACGAGGCGAACGGCGACAGCGGCGGCGATTTCCAGGCAAACCTGATCCGCGCGGCGCGGGTGGCGGGGTTGGAGGTCGAGCGGCTGGTGGCGATGCTGTGAGAAGGCCCGTCAGCTAGCGACAGGTTGCAGATTCATATCCAATCGTCATCCCGGCGAAGGCCGGGATCTCGCCGGTGCGTCAGGCTGGGACGGTGGGATCCCGGCCTTCGCCGGGCTGACGGTCAAGCAATGGCGATTCCCTGCGCCAAGAAACGGATACTTTGTTCGCGCTCCCCCAACCGACCCCGCTCAATCGTAGCTGAGGTGCGTCGCCTTGCCGCGGAAGATCCAGTGCGCGAGGAAGGAGTAGCCGAGGATGACGGGCAGCACGAACAGCGCGCCGATCAGGATGATCGTCAGCGATTCGGGGCTCGCCGCCGCCTGCCAGATGTCGAGCCGGTCGGCGATCAGATAGGGATAGAAGCTGTAGGCGATGCCCACGAAACCCAGCGCGAAGAGGACGCCCGCGGTCGCGAGCGGCACCCATGACAGCTCGTCGTTCGCGCGCAGCGGCCGCCGCAGGAAGATCGCGAGCCCGATGAACAAGGTCGCGGCGGCAATCGGGATCGGCAGCAGCGCGATGATCTCGGGCAGGCGGAACCAGCGGTCGAAGATGCGTGTCGACAGGAGCGGGGTCGCGATGGAAATGATCGCCATTGCGAGCGCGGTCAGCCACAGCGTGACTTCGGCCCAGCGGACCGCGCGCTTCTGCAATTCGCCCTCGACCTTGTAGATCAGCCAGCACGCGCCGACGAAGAGATAGCCGGCGACAAGTCCGAGCGCGGCGAGCAGGCAGAACAGCACCGCGGCAAGGCTCTGGTCGAATCCCAGCACATAGGCGCCGAGCATATATCCCTGGCACAGCGCGGTGACGAGCGAGCCGACGAAAAAGGCGTCGTCCCAGCGCTGCTTGTGCTCGGGCGCCGCCTTGGCGCGAAATTCGAACGATACGCCGCGCAGGATCAGCGCGACGAGCATCAGCGCGACGGGCAGGTAAAGCTGCGTCAGGATGAGCCCGTGCGCGACGGGAAAGGCAACCAGAAGCAGGCCGATCCCGAGTACGAGCCACGTCTCATTGGCATCCCAGAACGGCCCGATCGAGGCGACCATCAGGTCGCGCGCCTCGCCCTTTTCGAGCCGCGTGAGCATGCCGACCCCCAGGTCGTAGCCGTCGAGGATGACATAGAGCAGGATCGACAGGCCCATCAGCCCCGCGAAAATGACCGGAAGCCACCAGGCATCGAAAAAGGGGGTCATGATGTCGCCTCCGATTGGTGCGCGGCGGGGCCTTCGGCGGCGCGGGGGATCGGGAACATCGGCTTGCCCTGCGGCGCGGCGCTGCCGAGCCTTGCAAGCCGGTAGAGCACGAAAACATAGGCAGCGAGCAGCACCGCATAGACCGCGAGATAGAGGGTCAGCGAGCTTGCGACCATCGCGCTTCCCACGGGTCCGACGGCTTCGGACGTGCGCAATACGCCGGTGACGAGCCACGGCTGGCGGCCGATTTCGGTCACATACCAGCCCGCGAGCGTCGCGACCCAGCCGGAGAATGTCATCGCGACGAGCGCGTGCGCGAGCCAGCGCGGCATCGCCTCGACCCCGCGCCGCCGGATCGTCCAGGCGGCAAGCCACGAGGTCGCGAGCATCAGCACGCCGATCCCGACCATGATACGGAAACCCCAGAAGACCGGCCCGACCGGCGGGTGATTGCCCCGATAATCGTTGAGGCCCGGCACCACGCCGCCGGCATGGTGCGTCAGGATCAGGCTGGCGCCCGATGGGATGGCGACCTCCAGATGGTTGGTGCGCGCTTCGCCGTCGGGGATGGCGAACAGGATGAGCGGGACATTGGCCGCGGTTTCCCAATTCGCCTCCATCGCCGCGACCTTTTGCGGTTGATGCTCGAGCGTGTTGAGGCCGTGCTGGTCGCCGATGAATATCTGCACCGGGATCAGCAGTGCGGCGGCATAGACGGCGGCCTTCAGCGACCGCCGCACGCCCTCGCCGCCGCCGTCCTTCAGCCAGCGCCAGGCGCTCATCCCCGCGATGAGGAAGGCGACGGTCAGCGCCGAGGCGATCAGCATGTGCGCGAGGCGATAGGGCATCGAGGGATTGAAGACGATCGCCCACCAATCGGTCGCATGGACGACGCCGTCGCGGATCTCAAAACCCACGGGCGTCTGCATCCAGCTGTTGAGCGCGATGATCCAGAAGGCCGACAGCGTTGTTCCCGCGGCGACGAGAAAGGTCGCAAGCGTGTGGAGCCAGCCGGGGACGCGGCTGAATCCGAAGAGCATGATGCCGAGGAACACCGCCTCGAGGAAAAAGGCGGTGAGCACCTCATAGGCGAGCAGTGGCCCGGCGACATTGCCGACCTTTTCCATATAGCCCGGCCAATTGGTGCCGAACTGAAAGCTCATAGTGATGCCCGACACGACCCCCATCGCGAAGCTCAGCGCAAACACCTTCACCCACAGGCGATAGGCATCCATCCAGGCGCTATCGCGCGTGCGGTTGTAGGCGAGCTTGAAACCGAGCAGCGCCCAGCCGAGCGCGATGGTGATTGTCGGAAAAAGAATATGGAAGCTGATGTTCGCGGCAAATTGGATGCGCGCGAGGGTCAGCGGGTCAAGTCCGTCCATCGTCAGCCTCCTTGGCATCGCGCGCCTCCGGCGTTGGCGCGGTCCCGCGCCCGAGCATCCGGTCCTTGAACTCGAGGGCTTTTACCACGCGCGAGCCCAATCTGAGCAGCTGGAGCAGGCGCTCGGTCTCGAGCCGCTGCATGTCGGCATACCAGTCGGTGAGCAGCTCGATCTGTTCGTGCATGTCGGCCATGCGCGCTTGCGCGAAACGGTCGGCAGGATCGGTCGCGCGTTCCATCATCAGCGATCGCAGCGTCGTCAGCGTCGGGTCGACCTCGCGCTTCTTGCGCTCTTCGACCAGCGTGCGGAAGATCGCCCAGACGTCGCGCGGGGTCTCGTAATAATCGCGCCGGTCGCCGGGCAGGTGGCGCAACTGGACGAGGTTCCAGCTCGCAAGCTCCTTGAGCCCCATCGACACGCTGCCGCGCGACAGCGACAGCGCCTCGCTGATCTCCTCGGCATTGCGCGGCGCGTCGGCGAGAAAGAGCATCGCATAGATCTGGCCGACGGTGCGGTTGATCCCCCAGCGACTCCCCATCTCGCCGAAATGCAGGACGAAGGCCTGCGCGAGCGGGGAGAGCCGGCACGGCGATGACGGGGAGTCGGGGGCGGGGGACAGGTCCATGACGCACCCCTAATCACAAATTTCGTATGTTTCAATAAATTTTGAAACATACGAAATTTGTGACAATGGCCCGCGACAAGCGTCTGCCAAGCAATTCCATAATAAATGATGGCAAATTTCATGCAGATGTGATAGGAAAATCCGATCTCAATCGTTGACTTTGCTTGAAAAATTGCGAGGTCCTTCGCCAGCGGCGAATAATGATCAACGGTTATCAAAAATAGAAGAGGGGAGAGTTCATCATGGATGATTTTCATGTCGGTAATTTTATTATCGATGGCGGACAGGCGATGGCCTATGGCCGTATGGCAATTATTGCCCTGCTTGTCCTGTTGGCGACATGGATATTGGCAAAGGCGGCGAAATGGGCCTTTGCGAAACTTGTCGAAACGGTCCCCCTGCTGCGCCGCGAAACCGCGACCGGTGAAAGTTTCGGCCTGTCGCTGGGGCGCATCGTCGCGCTGTTGATCTGGCTGATCGGCCTTGTCGCGATCCTCAACATCCTCAATCTCGGCTCGGTTACCGGGCCGATGGAAGCGATGCTGACGAATGCCATGGGCTTCATTCCCAATATCGTCGGCGCGGGGCTGATCCTGTTCATCGGCCATATGCTCGCGCGGATCGCCAAGGAGCTGGTCGAAACCTTGCTGACGACCGTCGATTTCGACCGTTGGGCCAACCGCGGCGGCGTCGAGCAGGTGACGGGGAATGCGACGATCAGCCGCACCATCGGCACGATCGTCTATGTGCTCATCATCATCCCGGTCGTGATCGGCGCACTGCAGGCGCTGCATATCGAAGCGATCAGCGCCCCGCTCGTCGCGATGCTGACGCGTATCCTGGCGGCGGTGCCCGCGATCATCGGCGCGTCTGCGGTGCTCGGCATCGGCTATGTCATCGCGCGTTGGGCGGCGGCGATGGTCGAGGAACTGGTCGCGGGACTCGGTGCCGACCAGTCGGTGGGCGCCATCGGACTGCTCCCCGCGACGGTCAAACTGTCGGCGATCGTCGGCAAGGTCGTGCTTGTGTCGATCCTGCTCGTCGCGGCGATTGCGGCAACCCGGCTGCTCGCCTTCCCCGAGCTGACCGCCGTGGTCGACGAGGTGCTGCGGCTCGGCGGCGCGGTCGTCTTTGGCGCGGTGATCATTGCCGTCGGCTTTCTCGTTGCCAATTTCCTGGCCTCGCTGATCGGCGGCGCGGGTGGCGACAGCCTGGGGACACGGCTCGTCCGTTATGCGACGATCCTGCTCTTCTCGGCGATGGGGCTCAAATATATGGGCATCGCCGACAGCATCATCGAGATGGCGTTCGGCGCGCTGGTGATCGGAACCGCGGCAGCGACGGCGATCGCCTTCGGCCTCGGCGGGCGCGACGCCGCGGCACGGGTGCTTGACGACATGCGTGCTTCGACACCGCCCGCGAAGCCGCGCGGACCCAAGCCGCCGCCGACGTCGTAAGCCGACGGGCAAGGCAAAGGCGGGGCGCGGCCGTTCGATGCGGTCGCGCCCTTCGCTTGCGGGTCGCGCGCCGACCGGCAATCTTGTTGCGCTGCAGCAGCGCTTCTGTTAGGGGCGCGGCGTTTCGTGGCGCTCCGGGCGCCGCCTCCTCCCATAAGGCTCAAATCCGCATGTCTCTGCGCAATATCGCCATTATTGCCCACGTCGATCATGGCAAAACCACCCTCGTCGACCAGCTGTTCCGCCAGTCCGGCACCTTCCGCGACAATCAGCGCGTCGAGGAACGGGCGATGGATTCGAACGACCTTGAGAAAGAGCGCGGGATCACCATCCTTGCGAAATGCACCTCGGTCGAATGGGGCGAGGGCGCCGACGCCACGCGCATCAACATCGTCGACACGCCGGGCCACGCCGATTTCGGCGGTGAGGTCGAGCGGATCCTGAGCATGGTCGACGGCGTCATCCTGCTCGTCGACGCCGCCGAAGGCCCGATGCCGCAGACCAAGTTCGTCACCGGCAAGGCGCTCGCGCTGGGCCTCAAGCCCATCGTCGTCGTCAACAAGATCGACCGCAGCGACGCGCGCGCCGCCGAAGTGCTCGACGAGGTGTTCGAACTGTTCCTGACGCTCGAAGCCAATGACGAACAGCTCGACTTCCCGATCCTCTATGCCTCGGGCCGCGGCGGCTATGCCTCGCCCGACCCGGAGGCGCGCGAAGGCACGCTCGAGCCGCTGTTCCAGACGATCGTCAGCCATGTCCCCACGCCGGGGCTCGACGAAGACGCGCCCTTCACCTTCCTCGCGACGCTGCTCGACCGCGACAATTTCATCGGCCGCATCCTGACCGGCCGCGTCCAGTCGGGATCGGTCAAGGTCAACCAGCCGATCCACGCGCTCGACATGGACGGCAAGGTGATCGAAACCGGCCGCGCATCAAAGCTGCTCGCTTTCCGCGGGCTCGACCGCGTGCCGGTCGACGAGGCGAAGGCGGGCGACATCGTCGCGATCGCGGGCCTCACCAACGCGACCGTGGCGAACACGATCGCCGACACGAGCGTCAGCGAACCGATCGCCGCGCAGCCGATCGACCCCCCGACGCTGTCGATGCGCTTTGCGGTCAACGATTCGCCGATGGCGGGCCGCGAGGGCAGCAAGGTCACGAGCCGCATGATCCGCGACCGCCTGTACCGCGAAGCCGAAACCAATGTCGCAATCCGCATCACCGAAAGCGCCGACAAGGACAGCTTCGAGGTTGCGGGCCGCGGCGAGCTCCAGCTCGGCGTGCTCATCGAAACGATGCGCCGCGAAGGCTTCGAACTCGGCATCAGCCGCCCGCGCGTCCTTTATCAGACCGACGAGAGCGGCCAGCGCACCGAACCCTATGAAACCGTCGTGATCGACGTCGACGACGAGCATAGCGGCACGGTTGTCGAGAAGATGCAGATCCGCAAGGCCGACCTCACCGACATGCGCCCGTCGGGCGGCGGCAAGACGCGCATCACCTTCAGCGGTCCGTCGCGCGGCCTGATCGGCTATCACGGCGAATTCCTGTCCGACACGCGCGGCACCGGCATCATGAACCGCCTGTTCGAGAAATATGGCCCGTACAAGGGCGTGATCGAGGGCCGCAAGAACGGCGTCCTCATCTCGAACGGCGCGGGCGAGGCGGTCGCCTATGCGCTCGGCCCCCTCGAAGAGCGCGGCATCCTCTTCGTCTCGCCGGGCGAGGCGCTTTATGAAGGCATGATCATCGGCGAAAATGCGAAGCCCGAGGATCTGGAAGTCAACCCGATGAAGTCGAAGCAGCTCACGAACTTCCGTTCGACGGGCAAGGACGACGCGATCCGCCTGACCCCGCCCAAGCGCATGACGCTCGAACAGGCGATCGCCTATATCGACGACGACGAGATGGTCGAGGTGACGCCGAAGAACATCCGCATCCGCAAGGCGATCCTCGACCCCCACGAGCGGAAGAAGGCGAGCCGCAAGAAGGAAGCGGCGTAAGATACCGACCGGCGGCCCCATCGGCCGCCGGTTTTGTTTTGGCGCATCCCATTTCCCGTTCGTGTCGAGCGAAGTCGAGACACGCGAAGGCATGCGCGCGCGCTGCGTGTCTCGACTTCGCTCGCCACGCACGGGGAAAAGTGCGGTTACCCGGGGCCCAGGGCACCCCCGTGCCCCGCCTGATCCTGTTCAACAAGCCTTATGGCGTGCTGTCGCAATTCACCGACCGCGGTGGCGCCGAAGGGACCGGCGGCGCGCGCGCGACGCTGTCCGACTATATCGACGTGCCGGGCGTCTATCCCGCCGGGCGGCTCGACCGCGACAGCGAAGGCCTGCTGATCCTGACCGACGACGGCGCGCTGCAGGCGCGGATATCGTCGCCCAGGCACAAGATGCCCAAAACCTATCTGGTGCAGGTCGAGGACGAGCCCGACGCCGCCGCGCTGACGGCGCTCGCCCGCGGCGTCACGCTGAACGACGGCCCGACCCGCCCCGCGACCGTCCGCCGCATCGAGGCGCCAAAGCTGTGGGACCGCGACCCGCCGGTGCGATACCGCAAGAGCGTGGCCGACAGCTGGATCGAACTGACGATCACCGAAGGCCGCAACCGCCAGGTGCGGCGGATGACGGCGGCGGTCGGCTATCCGACGCTGCGGCTGGTAAGGTGGCGGATCGGGGGGTGGGAGATTGGGGATTTGGCGTTGGGCGAGTGGCGCGAGGTGGCCTCGCAAGAAAGCGGGTCGACAAATGCGACAAAGCGACGCGCCTAAAAATGCCGATCGATGCCGACCGAAAATTCAGACGCCCAAATCGTTACGGCAGATAGGCTCGGCGCGAATGCGTTAGCGTCTGTTCCGATCCTTCAACGAACCATGAGATGACCGGATAGTCATAGGTTATCGTGATTTCCGCAAATTTCCTGCCGTCATCGACGCCCATTGTTACATCGACGTCGCGAACTGCATCCTTGTTACTGTCGAAAAGCGCAGCGCGTGCCTTGGCTTCGATGTCCGCGGCGCTCGGTGTCGGGTAAATGGTCGAATAACGCGCAGCCTCGCCCGTGGCATGATCGACGCTAGCCTGGGCCAATAGCAAGTTCCCGAGCATGAAGATGACCCCGATGAATGCGAATAGCACGGGAAGCGCAAGCGCGGCTTCGACAGCTGCCGAACCCTCGGTGCGAAGAAAAAGATTTCGCTGAAATTTGATCATTGGATTCGTACCGCGCTCATGACCGTGAAGGGGATCGATCCATCTTCCTGCGCGCCAACTGCTTGTCCGAGCGGACCATAGGGAAACATCGGGGCATAGGAGGACGCAATTGCGATCGAAATGTGCCGCGATATCTCCTGGTTTGCGGGGCAGGTACCGTCAAAGTTCTGCTGGCGCACCCGGTCGCACGCCAGCCATTTATCCATCGTCACGGCGCTTTGCGGAACATTGGCTGCCTCGGCAGCCTCCTGCGGAAGGCCTGAATAGTCCGAACCGGCATTGCCATAGGACGTTGCCTTCTCGACAACGCGTTGCGCGACCTGTTCGGTTTCCAGCTTTTTCTGAAAGCCGAACGAAGTGTCGACCAGCCCCATCAAAAGCATCGCGGCGATCGGCGACAACAAGGCGAGTTCGATCATACTCGTCGCTGATGTGTCATTCGCCAGTCGGCGCAGACGGGCAGCCGGATTTTCCGCCAAAAATGTCATGAAACCAGCCTTACGACCGAGCCTCGGAATGTCGACGGCCCGTTCGATGGACACTCGTTGTTGATCGCGCTGTTGCCCGTGAAGTTCACCTTGAGACCGATCAACTGAACGCAATCGGTTTTGAAACCCGAATTGCCGTTGAACTGGATCAGATGCTTGGGGAAATAGATTCCTCCCTCAATCGACGATTTGTTGTTGCCGTTGATCTTGGTCGTTCCCGATGGTGCGCGTCGATCCTGATAAAAAAGAACCGATTTATAATCACCCGACGTCGGCGAGCTGAAATTGAGCTCGGACGTCCCGTTGATATCGAGCGTTGCAATCGAATTCGGATTGGTCGCCGCCGACGTGCTCGTCAAGATGAAGGTTACGCCGACCCCCGTCGCGTTGGCCTGGGCTCCGAAGCTCAACACCCCACCATCGATATAATAGACACCCGGATTGAAATGGACCGTCCCCTTGATGTCCATGCCGCTGTAGCAGCCGGGATCGAGTGTGAGCGATTGTTTGGGATTGACGTTGACCTTGTTCTTGCATCCCGAAGGTTCCGGGGTGGGAAGATCGGCAAACGGGTCGGGCTGCGGGGCGGAATAGGGAAGAAAGGCGGTTCCAGGCGCGTAACGATTGCTCGGCGTCAATCCGCCAACAGCCCCGACAACATCGGACACAACGAGCGTCGATCCACCGGCAGACACAGCGTTGCCCGAGCGCGAGTTCGCGAAAATCCCGCAATTGAGATCGACATAGGAACTGCCCGTCGCCTCAACGCCGACATCAAGCGACGTATCAAGCGAAATGACGCAATAATTGCCGTTGGCAATCATCGCTGCCGTCGATCGCGCTTTGATGAGCGGCGCCGCGTTCATGAATATGCCGGAAAACGGCAGCGGCTTTCGAGTCGCCAATTCGACATAGACCGCATTCATGTCGCCAGCGTAGCTTCCGCTCGTCGGCGCATTTTCGATGATCGGAGCGGCGGCCAGCACCAGCCGGTTATTCGCCTCGATGTTCTTTTGCGCGGAGTCGTTCGCGTCCTTGTTCTGCGCGATAGAATATGCGCCCGCCAACGCGGCTGAGTCGGCCGTGCGTTGCAGCTGACGCTTGTCGAGGGTCCATTGGATGGTGTCGGTTGCCATGCCGGCAAATCCGATCAGCAACGGCATCGACAATCCTGCCAACACCAATACATTCCCGCTGGTTGATCGCAGCAATTGCCGCAATGGATTTCTCATCGATCATCTCCAAATTGGCTGAATCTTGTCTACGCGCGCGTTGTTAAGATATTCTTAGCGCAATTGGACGTCGGCGTTCCGTCGCCGCATCGCGTGGCCGATGATCCATTTAAGTATATGATAATATTGCATAAAATTAGAGAATTCCGACCGAGCGCGCTGCGTTGATTTTCGGGGTCGCGACCTTGCAGGTCGTTCCTGATACCTCCGAATTGCTGTTCCGGCGGCCAAATCGTGCCCACTTTGAATTAGAATGACCCACGATCGCGCCATGACGCTGGTGTGGCATAAGCAGTTGTCACCCCGGGGCGGTTCGGCCGGTAGCCGACGACCGAAAGGGCAGTCTGTCGCAGCGCGTATTCATTGACGGCAACGTATAGCCGCCGCTAGGGCCGCGGCATCATTTCATTGAAAGCAGACACATGACCGATACGCCCCCCGACCGCCTGTCGACCAACCCGCGCTCGCCCCATTTCGACATGGAGGTGCTGCAGCGCGGCATCGGCATCCGCTTCAAGGGCAACGAACGCACCGACGTCGAGGAATATTCGATCAGCGAAGGCTGGATCCGCGTCGCCGCGGGCAAGTCGAAAGACCGTTTCGGCCAGCCGATGACGATCAAGCTGTCGGGCGAGGTCGAGGCGTGGTTCGAGGATGTTGCCGCCGCTTCCGGCGACGGCGCGGACGGCGAAGGCTGAGCCATTTTCGATGGCCTCGAAAGGGGGAAGCCATCCGGAGGGTCGACCGCTCCGGATGGCTTCGATGCTCGCCAATGGCCCTAGAGGAATTGGGGGGTAGGGCTCAGTTGCCGAGCGAAGCAACGACGCGATCAAGGCCGTTGCCGGGTTTCCAGTCCTGCTGCGCCCAAACCGGCGCTTCGAAGGCCGGCGTGTCGGGGGTGCTATCGGCATAGATGAAGCCGTGCACCGGGTTCGCGCGCAGCCCGAGGTCGCCGATCGGCGCGTACCAGACGCGCACCATGCTCCAGTCGCCCGCCTCGCTGACGTCGACGACGCGTGCGCCCCGCTCGATCTGGCCGCGACGGCCATTGATCGGCGACCAATTGGCATGGTCGATCAGGATTTCGCGATCGCTCACAATCTTTTTGACCACCGCGACATGCCCCATCGGCATCCCGCGCGCGGCGGCAAATGCCATCACCGCGCCCTCGCGCGGTTCGTCGCCGCGGGCATATTGCCCCTCGGCCTGCGCCCACCAGGTCTTGGCATTGCCGCGAATCTCGACGCCCGATTCGGCGCGGGCAAAGGGGACGCATTGCAGATAGTCGCGCGCCGCGGCGGGGGCGCCGACGAGCAGCGAGGCGACCATCAGCAGGGCGGCAGCGGCGGCGCCGGAAAAGCGGTTGCTCGACATGGAATGCGACCCCCAGAAGCTTGGTTTCAAGCGTTGAAAGCTGTTTGCCACGCCCGACGAAACGCACCAGCCACCGCGCGACGAGTTGCGCCGCGGTTGCGGTGAGCGGGGGAACCTTTGGAATCGGCGATCGCTTCGTCGTCCGATGCGTTCGCTCTGGCGCCGTCAGGCCGCGGCGGTCGCGGCGTTTTCGGGCGGGCGGAACAGCGCGAGCACGTCGCCAGCCGGCATCGGGCGGCCGTAATAATAGCCCTGGATGTTGCTGCAGCCGAGCGCGCGCAGCGTGTCGACCTCGACCTCGGTCTCCGCGCCTTCGGCGGTCGTCGACATGCCGAGGCTGTCGGCGAGCGCGACGACGGCGCGGATGATCGCGATCGATTCGATGCTCCCCTTCGCCGCGCCAACGACAAAGCTGCGGTCGACCTTGATCGTCGAGAAATGCGTCTTGCGCAGATATCCGAGCGAGGAATAGCCGGTGCCGAAATCGTCGAGGCTGAGCCGGATGCCGAGCGCGAGCAACTGGTCGAGCAGTTGCGCCGCACCGCCGCCGTCGCGCAGGAAAACGCTTTCGGTCACCTCGATCTCGAGCCGCTGCGGCGGCAGCCCGCTTTGCGCGAGGGCGGACACGACGACCGACGCAAAGGCCGGATCGGTGAGCTGTTCGGCCGAGACGTTGATCGCGACCTTCAGGTTCGACGGCCATTTCATCGCTTCGGCGCAGGCGTTGCGCAGCACCCACTCGCCGATCGGCGAGATGAGGCGGCTGTCTTCGGCCAGCGGGATGAAGCGGCCCGGCGAGACGTTGCCGAGCTTCGGGTTGGTCCAGCGGATCAGCGCCTCGAACCCGTTCAGCGTGCCGTCGGCGGCCGTGACGACCGGCTGATAATAAAGTTCGAACTCCTTGCGGTCGAGCGCACCGCGCAATTCCTGTTCCATCACGCGCCGTTCCTCGGCCTGCGCGTGGAGCGAGGCGACATAGGCGGCGACGACATTGCCGCCCTTGTCCTTCGATTTATAGAGCGCGAGGTCGGCGTTGCGCGTCAGCGTTTCCACCGTCGCGCCGTCCTGCGGACCGATGGCATAGCCGATGCTGGCGCCGACGAAGAGCTGGTGGTTGTCGACGACATAGGGGCGGCTGATCGTCGCGATGATGCGCTGCGCGAGCTCTTCGGCAGCATCGGCCGACGCGACATTGTGGATGACGACGGCGAACTCGTCACCGCCGAGACGGCCACAGGTCATGCCCTGTTCCATCATCCCCTTGAGCCGCGCCGAGACCTGCGCGAGCAGTTGGTCGCCCGTGGGATGGCCGAGCGTATCATTGACCGCCTTGAACCGGTCGAGGTCGATCATCAGCATCGCGCAGCGCGATTTCGCCCGCTGCGCATGTTCGAGCGCGCGCGACAGATCCTCGGTCAGGCTGAGCCGGTTCGGAAGGCCGGTCAGATTGTCGAACCGTGCCATGCGCGAGATCTGCTGCGCGGTCGAATGCTGTTCGGTGACGTCCGACCCGACGCCGCGAAATCCGAGGAACTTTCCGCTTTCGTCAAGCCGCGGCGATGCCGACAATTCCCACCAGCGCGCCTTGCCGTTGATGGTGACGGGCACGGTAAGGTTGGAAAAGCTTTCGCGCCGCTTCATCCGTTCGGCGAGATCGTGCAGGCTTTTCGGGAACTGGCCCGTCTCCCAGGCATCGCCGGCGAGCGCCTGGAGAAGCGGCATGCCCTCGAGCGTCTCGGCCGGCGCGCCGAGCGCGTGTGCGAACCGTGGCGAGATATGGACGAGACGCCTTGAATTGTCGGTTTGCCACAACCAGTCGGCCGAGGTTTCCTCGAATTCGCGCAGCAGCAGGCTGACCGTTTCGGTCTTTTCGTGCAATGTGACCTCGGCGCGGCGAAAGCGGACATAGGTCTGCCCGAAACGAACGCAGAATGCACACATCAGGAAGCCCGCCACGAGCGCGACCGCCCCGAGCTGCGGCGCGCCCGCAAGCGCGAGCGCCGCGCCTGCCGACAGGCTGACCGGCACGATGAACAGCGCGCAGGCGAGCGGGATACTGTGTGCGACGATCGCCAGCGTCAGCATCATCAACAGCGAAATCGCCCAGATCGACAGGACATGATCCACCGGCGGCGGGATGCCGCGCAACCAGAAGGGCGTGGTCCAGAGCATCGCCGAGTAGAAGGCGTGACGATGGCATATCCGGAATTCGGATATGCCCGACAATTTGGGGTCGCCCAGAATCAGATTGCTGAAGGCGCGGTACGACCAGAGGCTGAAAGCCAGCGCGACGACAAGCCAGCCGCCGGCGATCGCCGGTGAAATCTGGGGGACCATCGTCAGCGTGGCGACGAACGCCATTCCGACGCTCATCCACAGACGCAGCGCGCCCTTGCCCCGGAGCGGCGCGAGCTGGAGCTGGCGGATATTGCCGATCTCCATATCGTTCGTCCCCAGTCCCATCAGGGTTCGAACGGGAATATCGTCGGCAAGCGTGGGGTCGGTCAAAATGCTCTTCACCGGCCCGGTTTAGCGCAGGACGGGTTACCCGAAGGTAACCATGCGGCCCTTTGGCGCGCTATTTTTTGTCCGGCGACGGGACAGAAAATCGTCAGGCAGCGATGGCAAAAGGCTGGATTTCGCCCGCCAGATATTGTGCACGCGCCTTCGACCGGCTGAGCTTGCCCGAACTGGTGCGTGGCAGGGTACGCGGCGGGATCAGCTCGACAAGGCAATTCATGCCGGTGATCGCGCGCACGCGGTCGCGGATCGCTTCGCGCAGCGCCGCGCGTTCGGCGTCGTCGCTGGTGCGGCACTGGACGAGCACCGCGGGCGTTTCCTCGCCGCCCGGCGTGGTGATCGCGAAAGCGGCGATGTCGCCCGACTTGAAGCCGGGAAGCTGTTCGACCGCCCATTCGATGTCCTGCGGCCAGTGGTTCTTGCCGTTGATGATGATCATATCCTTGGCGCGGCCAACGATATAGATGTAACCATCTGACAAATAACCCATGTCACCCGTATCGAGCCAACCGTCGACCATGCAGGCGGCGGTCGATTCGGGGTCGCGGTAATAGCCCGTCATCAGCGACGGACCCGTACACCAAACCTTGCCGACGGTCTGGTCGGGAAGGGTATTTCCGGCTTCGTCGCGGACCTCGATCTTCATGTCGCGCACCGCGCGGCCGCAATTGACGATGGCGCGATAGCGCGTCGGACGGCCCGAATCATTGGCGGCACCCGAAAGTTCGGTTTCCTCGACAAGTTCGACGACGATTCCCTCGCCCGGCGGCATGATGCTGACCGCGAGCGTCGCTTCGGCAAGCCCATAGCTCGGCAGAAAAGCACTCGCCTTGAAACCCGCGTCGGCGAAGGCGTCGACGAAGCTCTGCATCACGTCGGGGCGGATCATGTCGGCGCCATTGCCCGCAACGCGCCAGCGCGAAAGGTCGAAGCGCTCGGCGACATTGGTCTGGCTGGAAATGCGGCGCGCGCAAATATCATAGCCGAAGGTCGGCGAGTAACTGAGCGTCGTGCCCTGATTGCGGCTGATAAGGTCAAGCCACGCGAGCGGACGGCGCGCAAAATCCTCTGTTTTCAGATAGTCGACCGATACCTGGTTGGCGACCGGCGAAAGCAGGCAGCCGACGAGGCCCATGTCGTGATACCAGGGCAGCCACGACACGCAGCGGTCGCTGCCCTGCAACTTCATGCCATGGCCGTGCGCCGCAAGATTGTTGAGAAGCGCGGCGTGGGTGACGGCGACGCCGTGCGGAAAGCGCGTCGAGCCGCTGCTGTACTGAAGGTAGCAGGTTTCATCCGATTTCTGTTCGGGCAGCGCCGCGACGGGCGCTGCACGCTTTTCGAACGCGCCCCAGTCCATCGGTTCGACGCCGCGCGATTGTGCGGCCTCGGTCGCCATTGCAGCGATTTCCGGCGGAAAAAACAGCATCTTGGGGTCGCAGCTGGTGAGCTGGACGACAAGCTGGCTGACATAGGAATCGCGCCCGCCAAAGCTTGTCGGCAGCGGCAGCGGCACCGGCCAGGCGCCGGCATAGATGGTCCCGAAGAACAGCGCGGCGAATTCGGCGCCGGTTTCGGCGATCAGCGCGATGCGGTCGCCGGGCTTCACGCCCGCGGCGACGAGCCGGTACGCGGTGACGAGCGCGTCGGCCTTGAGCTCGCTATAAGGATAGGGGCGTACGAGACGCCCGCGCGGATCGTGGAAATTGAGCCCGCGCGTGCCGCTGGCGGCATAGTCGAGCGCTTCGCCCACGGTCGCAAAATCCGAGAAACGGCGCGGCTGGGCGCAATCGGTCGGGGTGGGGACGAGGTCCGCCACCGCAAGAGCAGGATTTTCGGTCATAGAGGGTGCTAGGTCCCCGGAATCGGGCCGCGCGGCAACAAGCATGTCATTTTTCTGAGCCATGAATGGTGCGCGAACCCTGTATTGTTGGAACAAAATGGCCCGACTTTCGGGCTTTGATGCCCGATATGGCGGCGCTGGTCGTTCTCAATCGGGCTTGACTGTGGCATAAACATGGCATGGGCACCCGCCGCGCTCCGTCCGTCCGATCCAAAAAGCCGCTCACCGCAGCCCGTCTCGACGAACTGGCGCTGGCCTATGTCGCGCGATTTGCGACGTCGAAGGCAAAGCTTGCGCGTTATCTCAGCCGGAAAGTCCGCGAATCCGAATGGGTTGAGGATGTCGACGCCATGACGTCATGCGAAGCCGTGGTGGCGAGGATGGAACGGCTCGGCTTCGTCGATGACCGCCAATATGCCGCGATGCGCGGCGGCGCGATGACGCGGCGCGGGCTGGGCGCGCGGCGCGTGCGCGCGCAGCTGCGCGTCGACGGCATCGCCGAGGACGATGCGGACGAAGCGATCGAGGCGGCGGAGGATGCGGGCGTCCGCGCCGCGCTGGGGTTTGCGCGGCGGCGGCGCTTCGGGCCGTTTGCGGTCCGCGCGAGCGACGATCCGAAACTGCGCGAGCGGCAGATCGCAGCCTTTGCGCGCGCCGGTCATTCGCTTGCAATCGCGCGTGAAATACTCGCCATCGCGCCCGGCGACGAGGCGGCGCTCGCAGCGCTGGACGGGCAGGCGGCGCTCGATTAGGCATCGCATATTCGGAAATGTTGCGCAGGGAGCAGTCGATGCGTGCGATCTTGGCGGCCTTTGCCCTGTTTGTGGCCTTGCCTGTGGCGGGCTGCGCCAGCGGTGATGCGCCGTCCGAAGCCGCCGCAACGATCCCCGTCACGATCGCGATGGCGGACAAAAGCTATCGCTTCGACGTCGAGGTCGCGCGCACGATCGAGGAGCAGCGACAGGGGCTGATGTTCCGCACCAGCCTGCCCGCCGACGGCGGGATGCTGTTTGTCTATGACAAGCCGCAGATCGCGAGTTTCTGGATGAAGAATACGCCGATCCCGCTCGACATGATTTTCATCCGCGCCGACGGCAGCATCGACCGGATCGCCGAAAACACGATCCCCGAATCGCTCGAACCCGTGGCGAGCGGCGGCGACGTGGCGGCGGTGCTCGAAGTGGCGGGCGGCACCGCGGCGCGGCTCGGCATCGACGAGAGCGCGACGGTGACGTGGGCAGATCGCTGAACCGGGCGGAGAATGGCGTCAAAGGCGTGAAACTCCGCTTGCGAAGCGGCGCGGCTTGCCTGTAAACGCCAGCGCCATGAGCATCCTCGGCAAGATTTTCACCTGGTGGGACGGCGCAACCGTCGGCACGCTGCTGAACAGCTGGAAAAACGGCGAGCAGGTCGGCGAGGACAGCCTCGGCAACCGCTATTTCCGCGCGCGCAACGGAAACCGGCGCTGGGTAATCTACAAGGGGTCGAACGACGCGAGCCGCGTGCCGCCCGAATGGCACGGCTGGCTGCACGGCACCTTCGATGAACTGCCCGCCGACATTCTGCCCGCGCCGCGCGGCTGGGAAAAGGAGCCGACGGCGAATCTGACCGGCAGTCTTGGCGCCTATCGCCCCGCCGGGGCGCTCGAACGCGGCGGCCGCCGCGCGGCGGCGACCGGCGACTACGAGGCCTGGCGGCCCGGCGCCGAGTGAGGTCGGGCATGCCGCAGACCGGCCGGACCGCGCTTGTTGCGCTGCTCGCCGCCGCCGCGCTTGCGGGTTGCGAGAAGTCCGGCAACGGCGAACGCGCGGGCGAACAGACGGCCCAGATCAGCAAGGCCGGGACTGTGCCGGAGCAAGTCGGCGGCATCGAGGGTGCGACGCCGATGGAGCAGCGCGTCGCGGTGCTCGGCCTGCTCAACAAACGCAACGGACTGGTCGAAGAGCTGGAGATGAAACCCGGCGAGATCGCGCGCGTCGGCCGCGCGATCGTGCGGCTGCGCGCGTGCGAGACGACGGCGCCGTGGGAAGACCCGCCCGAAACCGGCGCTTTCGTTCAGCTGAGCGTGCAGGAGCAGCGCGACGACAAATGGTATCGCGTCTTTTCGGGCTGGCTGTTCCGCGAACGGCCCGACCGCAATGTGATCGAGCATCCCATCTATGACGTCTTCGTCAAAAGCTGCGCGATGACATATCCGGGCGGCGAGCCGGTCGCGCGTCCGGCGACCAAATCGGCCCCGGAAGCGCCCAAGGCGTCGAGCGCGCCCCAGTCGCCGGCCGAAAATGGCGGCGAAGGCACAACCCCCGCTGCTCCGCCGCCCGCGCCCAAGGCCGCGCCCGTCCCCTCCGACAGCGCCGAATAGAGCCGCGCGAGATAATCGTCCTGCGTGATTTCGATCGCGCCGAGGCTTGCGAGATGCGGGGTGATGAACTGGCAGTCGAGCAGGCGCCAGCCGCCCGCGCGCAGCCGTGCGACGAGGTGCGCGAGCGCGACTTTCGAGGCGTCGCGCGCGCGGCTGACCATCGATTCGCCGAAAAAGGCGCGGCCGAGCGTCACGCCGTAGAGGCCCCCGACCAACTCGTCCCCCTGCCAGCATTCGACGCTGTGCGCGTGGCCGATGCGGAACAGGCGTTCGTAACTCGCCTCGATCAGCGGGTTTATCCACGTCGTCGGCCGGTCGGGCGCGGGCTCGGCGCAGAGCGTGACCATGCGCGAAAATTCGGTGTCGGTGGTAACGCGGAAGCGTTCGCCGACGATGGCCTTCTTCAGGCTGCGCGACAGGCGGAAGCCGTCGAGCGGCAGGATCGCGCGCAGCCGCGGCTCGACCCAATGGACCGACGGGTCGTTCGCCCCGTCGGCCATCGGGAAAAGTCCCTGCGCATAGGCGCTGAGCAGCAGCGCAGGGTCGAGCGTGTCGATCGGCTTCGTCAGCTTGCCGGCTTCACGAATTTCAGCGTCATGCGATCCGATTCGCCGATTGCCAGATATTTGTCGCGATCAGTTTCGCCTTCGCGAAGGTTCGGCGGCAGGGTCCACACGCCCTTTTCATAATCGTGCGTGTCCTTGGGATTGGCGTTGATGTCGCTTTCGCCGGCGAGCTTGAAGCCCGCTGCCTCGGCGAAGGCGACGACCGACGAGCGCTTCATATAGCCGCTCTTTTCCTCGAGCGCCGAGTCCATGTCTTCGGGCAGGCGGTGGTCGACGACACCGAGGACGCCGCCGGGCTTGAGCATCGCAAAGATCTGCTTGAAGGCGTTGGCGGTATTGTCGGTGCCGCCAAAGCGCCAGTTGTGGACGTTGCGGAACGTCAGCACGACGTCGGCGCTGCCGTCGGGAACCTTGGGATTGGCGCCCGCGTGGGGAAACTCGGCGAGTTGCAATGCGCCATAGGTGTCCGCATCGGCCGCCTGCTTCTCCTTGATGCGATTGAGCCCGCGCTCCCACGGCGCCGCGACATAAAGGGTGCCGCCACCCGCTTTGGTCAGCGGGGCAAGGATTTCGGTGTACCAACCGCCGCCGGGCCACAGCTCGACGACCGTGTCGCCGGGCTTCACGCCAAAGAAGGCGAGCGTTTCGGCGGGGTGGCGATATGTGTCGCGCGCGACGTTGTCGGCGCTGCGCGTCGGGGCGGCGACGGCGGCGGCGATGGCGTCGCCGGGCTTGGCACTATGTTCGTTGGCGGTCGCGTCGTGCGTCGGCGCGCCGCAGGCGGCGACGGCGGCGGTCAACAGGGCGGCTATTGCAACGGGGCGGAAACTACGCATATCGGCACCTCTTTCGTTGGGGGGACGGCCCCCTGTTTGGGAAGGGACGCGCGTCAATGCAAGTGTCGATGCTGACGATAGGCATGGGCGCCGCGGTGCTGTTCGGCGTCGCCGAACTCGCCGACTGGCGGCGACGCAACCGGCGCGACGTCGATAGCGTCGGTTTCATGCCGTGGCGCGGCATTGCGCTTGGGTCGGCTGGAGTTGCCATTTTCGCGATAGCCCTCTGGTTTCATGGCGGAATGCAATGACGCCGCTCGACCGGCCGGAAGCGCTCGCGGGGCGCGTTGCCGTTATCACCGGTGCGGGGCGCGGGCTGGGCGCGGCGCTGGCGATCGAACTTTCGGCGCGCGGAATGACGCCGGTTCTGTGCGGCCGAAGCGCGGAAACGCTCGCCGCGGTGCGCGCGACGATCCGCGAACGGACCGGTATCGAGGCGCCGACCGTCGAACTCGATCTGGCGGAGGGAGCGAGCGTCGAACGCGCGGCAGAGACCGTCGCGGCCATGGGGCGGCCGGTCGATCTTCTCGTCAACAATGGCGCGATGTGGCTCGAATCTGCGGCCACACCGCCGACAGCCGACGCGGTGTTCGCGACGGTCAATTCGGCAATCGCGGGGACATTGCTGTTCACCCAGCGGCTGATGCCATTGCTGCTCGGGTCGGAGGGCGCCGATGTCGTGACCATCGGATCGGTCAGCGGCCTTCCCAACGCGCCGTTGCACAACGCCGCGCTCCCCTTCTACGCGGCGAAACGCGGGCAGGCGGCGGTCGCCGAAGGGTTGCGGCAGCAATTGCGCGGAACGTCCGTCCGCTCGATCATCGTCCACCCACCCTGGCTTGACGACGCGACGCCGGGCGCGACCGAATGGGACGCGGCGCCACATCGTACGAAAGGTGCGCGCGCGACGACGCGCGATGTCGTCGAGGCTGTGCTGTTCGCGATCACGCGGCCGCGCCACGTAACGCTCGACATCACCATCGACGCCGACGCTGGCGGGCTGTTCGGGTGAAAGGCCGAAAGGCTTAGAGGCAGGCCTCGAGATAGGGCTGGTCGAAGCCGAACTGGCGCGCCTTTTCCAGCGTGTAAGGACGCAGCCCCATCGAGCGATATTCGCCCATGATCTTGCCGTCCTTGTCCTCGTCCTGATATTCGAACTTGAAGAGTTCCTGGGTGACGATGACGTCGCCTTCCATCCCGATCACCTCTGTTACATTGGTGACGCGACGCGAGCCATCGCGCAGGCGCTTGATCTGGACGATCAGGTCGACCGAGTCGGCGATCTGTTTCGAAATGGCTTCCTTCGGGATCTTGATGTCGCCCATCAGCACCATATTTTCCATACGGCCGAGGCATTCGCGCGGGCTGTTCGAGTGGAGCGTACACATCGAGCCGTCGTGACCCGTATTCATCGCGGCGAGCAGGTCGAAACATTCGGCGCCGCGAACCTCGCCCATGATGATGCGGTCGGGACGCATACGCAGCGCGTTCTTCACAAGGTCGCCCATGTGGATCGCGCCATTGCCCTCGAGGTTCGCGGGACGCGTTTCGAGCGGCAGCCAGTGCGGCTGTTGCAGGCGAAGCTCGGCGGCGTCCTCGATTGTCAGCACGCGCTCGCCGGGGTCGATCATCTTCGACAGCGCATTGAGCATCGTCGTCTTACCCGAACCGGTGCCGCCCGAAATGACGATGTTGAAACGGCTGGCTCCCGCGATCTTGAGTGCGGTGCACATCTTCTGGCTCATCGCGCCCCATTGGCAGAGCATGTCGAGCGTGATCGGTTTCGCCGAGAATTTACGAATCGAGATGGCGGTGCCGCGCAAGGACAGCGGCGGGACGATGACGTTGACGCGGCTGCCGTCCTTGAGACGGGCGTCGGCGAGCGGCGTCGTCTGGTCGACGCGGCGGCCGACCTGGTTGCAGATGCGTTGCGCGATCTGGAACAGATGCTGTTCGTCGCGGAACTGGATCGGCGCGATGACGAGCTGGCCCTTGCGCTCGACATAGGTCTGGTACGGGCCGTTGACCATGATGTCGGAGATTTCGGGGTCGGCGAGAAGCTCCTCGAGCGGACCGAAGCCGAGCAGTTCGTCGACGAGTACCTTTTCGAGCGCGAATTGCTCGCGGCGGTTCAAGGTGATGCGCAGTTCGGCAAGCACTTCGAGGATGATCGGGCGGAATTCCTCGGTCAGCTCGTCCTTGCTCAGCGTCGCCGCGGCTTCGGGATCGACGCGTTCGAGCAGGCGCGGGAGCACCTGTTCCTTGATCTTGTGGACGCTCGCTTCGAATCCCTGCAGCTTTTCGGGCTCCATCGCCTCGGCAGTCGAGCGCTGGTTGAGCCGGTCCATCGCCTCCAGCTCGGGCGCCAGCCCCGACGGGTCGGGCAGCGGGGCGGATTCGGTCGCTGCAGCGGTGTCGATGGCAGGAAATTGCGAGCCGCCCGACGATCCCGGGCCACCCTGCATCGGCTTGGCCACGCCAAAGGCGGGGCGGCCAGCGGTTCCGGGACGGCGTCCGAATGCACTCATGATTTCATCCTGCTTCGACTCTATCCAAACGGGAATGCGTGGCTTTCGCCCACGAACCCCCAATCAAAAGGGTGAATAAGCCGGAAACTTTGATATTGTCCTAATGCCGGGCGGGCATTGCAGTGGGAGGTGCGAAATGTTGCAATATTTGGCGATCGGTGCCGCCATGCTGCTGAGCGCAGCGGCCGCAGCCGAACCTGCGACGCCAGCGATGCCGGCTTGGATGAGCGGATGCTGGGTGCAGGAGCGCGACACGCGCTGGTCCGAGGAATGCTGGATGGCCCCGCGCGCGGGTGTGATGCTCGGCGCCGGCCGGACCGGCGATGGCGATAAGTTGCGCGACTGGGAAGCGATGCAGATCATGGCGGCCGAAGCGGCCGACGGCAGCGCGCGTCTGGAGTTTTGGGCCTCTCCTCGCGGCGCGGCGCGCGTGCGCTTTACGCAGAGCATCGCGGAGATGGAGGGCATCGCCTTCGTCAATGCGGCGCACGATTATCCGCAGCGCATCCATTACTGGCGCGAGGGCGCGCGGCTGAAGGTCCGCATCTCGCTCCTCGACGGCAGCCGCGCGGCCGAATGGGACTATGCGCCGATGGGTGGCGGTGGCTGAGGCTTTCGGTCGGAGCGACACGTTTTCGACCGAAGCCCGTCATCCCGGCGAAGGCCGGGATCTCGTCGGTGCGGCATCCGGAAAGGGCGAGACCCCGGCCTCCGCCGGGGTGACGATCCTGTAGGGGAAGGCCTGAAGGCCATCCCAGAGTCAGGGCTCAGAATGGTTGCCCGTCCGCCTTTGCAAAAAAAGGGGGCCGCAGCCCCCTTTTGAAATCCGATTAGCGTGACCGTTAGTTCGCGATATGCTCGGCGAGTACGGTGAGGCCTGTCTCGTTGACTTCGGCGAAGCCGCCTTCGACCTCGATCGTTTCCGGATCGGCGCCGGGCGCCGCGTAGATGGTCAGCGAGCCGTTGCGAAGCGTCGCCATGAAGGGGGCATGGCCTTCGAGCACCGAAAAATCGCCCTCGGCACCGGGGACGGTGACCATATGGACGTCGGCGGTCCGCTCGAGGCGGGCGGGGGTGACGAGTTCGAACTTCAGGGCCATAGTCTTCATCCTAAAGCCCCTCCCCCCTTCAGGGGAGGGGTTGGGGTGGGGCCATCGGCCCAGCACGGACATCACGGCCCACCCCGCTGCGACTAGCGGGCAAGCCCGCTAGTCTCGCTGCCCTCCCCTGAAGGGGAGGGGGTATTCAGATTACGCGTCTTCGGCGAGCTTCGCCGCCTTGGCGACCGCTTCGTCGATGCCGCCGACCATGTAGAAGGCTGCTTCGGGCAGATGGTCATATTCGCCGTCGACGACCGCCTTGAACGATTTGATCGTGTCTTCGATCTGCACGAACTTGCCGGGGATGTTGGTGAACACCTCTGCAACGTGGAACGGCTGCGACAGGAAGCGCTGGATCTTGCGCGCGCGGGCGACGGTGAGCTTATCCTCTTCCGAAAGCTCGTCCATGCCGAGGATCGCGATGATGTCCTGCAGCGACTTGTACTTCTGCAGCGTTTCCTGAACGCGGCGGGCGGTTTCATAATGTTCCTGCCCGACGACGCGCGGTTCGAGGACGCGGCTCGTCGAATCGAGCGGGTCGACCGCGGGATAGATGCCGAGTTCCGAAATCGCGCGGTTGAGAACGGTCGTCGCGTCCAAGTGGGCGAAGGAGGTCGCCGGCGCAGGGTCGGTCAAGTCGTCCGCGGGGACGTAAATGGCCTGCACCGAGGTGATCGAGCCCTTGTTGGTCGAGGTGATGCGTTCCTGCAGCGCGCCCATGTCGGTCGACAGCGTCGGCTGATAGCCCACGGCCGAAGGAATACGGCCGAGCAGCGCCGACACTTCCGAACCCGCCTGGGTGAAGCGGAAGATGTTGTCGACGAAGAAGAGCACGTCCTGCCCTTCCTGGTCGCGGAAATATTCGGCGATGGTCAGGCCCGACAGCGCGACGCGCGCGCGGGCGCCCGGGGGTTCGTTCATCTGGCCGAACACCAGCGCAACCTTCGACCCTTCGGAGATCGCATTGCCGTCGGCGTCCTTGGCGATAACGCCGGCGTCGAGGAATTCGTGATAGAGGTCGTTGCCTTCGCGGGTGCGTTCACCGACGCCCGCGAACACCGAGGTGCCGCCGTGGCCCTTGGCGATATTGTTGATCAGTTCCTGAATAAGAACGGTCTTGCCGACGCCGGCGCCGCCGAACAGGCCGATCTTGCCGCCCTTTGCATAAGGGGCAAGAAGGTCGATGACCTTGATGCCGGTGACGAGGATGCTCGTTTCGGTCGACTGATCGACGAATTCGGGAGCCTTGGCGTGGATCGGCGCAACCTGCTTGGCGCCGACGGGGCCGCGCTCGTCGATCGGCTCGCCCACGACGTTGAGGATGCGGCCGAGCGTTTCGGGGCCGACGGGGACCGAAATCTGTGCACCGGTGTCGGTGACGGGCTGGCCGCGCGTCAGGCCGTCGGTCGCGTCCATCGCGATCGTACGGACCGTATTCTCGCCAAGGTGCTGCGCGACTTCGAGGACAAGGCGGTTGCCGTTGTTGTCGGTTTCGAGCGCGCTCAGAATGGCGGGCAGCGTGCCGGTGAACTGGACGTCGACGACGGCGCCGATGACCTGCGCGATGCGGCCCGTCGCCGTGCCGGCGGGAGCAGCCTTCTTCGGAGCGGCCGCCTTCTTGGGCGCGGCTTTCTTGGCGGGGGCCTTTTTCTCGGCGGTGGGGGCGGTGGCCATGAGTTTCTTCCTTGCTTGGATAGCTTAGAGCGCTTCGGCGCCAGCGATGATTTCGACGAGTTCGGTGGTAATCGCGGCCTGACGCGTGCGGTTGTACACGATCGTCAGCCGGTTGATGAGGTCGCCCGCGTTGCGCGTCGCATTGTCCATCGCGGTCATCGACGCGCCCTGTTCCGACGCGGCGTTTTCGAGCAGGCCCTTGAACACCTGAATCGTCACGTTGCGCGGGAGCAGGTCGGCGAGGATCGCTTCCTCGTCGGGCTCGTACTCGACCGCAGCGCCGGACGAAACGGGCGCTTCTTCGGGCGCGGGAACGGGGATCAACTGCTGACCCGTCGCTTCCTGCACCAGCGCCGAGCGGAACTTCGAATAGAAAAGATGCGCGACGTCGAACGCGCCCGCGTCGAACATCTCGCGGACCTTTTCCGAAATCTCGAGCGCTTGCTCGAAGCCGATGTCGCGGATGCCCGTCGTTTCATAATGTTCGACGATCTGGCCGGGGAAGAGGCGCGCAATCACCGGGCGCCCCTTGCGGCCGACGAGGAAGAAGATGACCTTCTTGCCCGCCGCCTGCAGTTCGATCGCCTTGTCGCGCGCGGCCTTGACGATGTTCGAGTTGAACGCGCCGGCGAGCCCGCGGTCGCTGTTGAGGACGAGCAGCAGGTGCGTGTCGCTCTTGCCCGTTCCCGACAGCAGTTTCGGCGCGCTGTCGGCGGCACCGACCTTCGACGCGAGGCTCGCGACGACGCCCTCGAGCCGCTCGGCATAGGGGCGCGCGGCTTCGGCCGCAGCCTGCGCCTTGCGCAGCTTGGCGGCGGCGACCATTTTCTTGGCCTTGGTGATCTTCTGGGTCGATTTGACCGAGTTGATCCGCCCTTTGAGTTCCTTCAGACTGGCCATAGGTCCCGTCTTTACCCTTTGTCCGTCATCCCGGCGAAGGCCGGGATCTCACCGTCGAGACCCCGGCTTTCGCCGGGGTGACGATATTGATTACGCAAAAATCTTCGCGAAGGCGTCGAGCGCGGCAACGAGACCCTTCTTGGCGTCGTCGCCAAGATCCTTGGTCTCGCGGATCGTCTTGAGCACATCGGCGTGATCGCTGCGCAGATAGGCGAGCATCGCCGATTCGTAGCGCGACACGTCGGTCACCGCGACCGTGTCGAGATAGCCGTTGGTGCCGGCGAAGATCGACGCGGTCTGTTCCTCGAACGGCATCGGCTGGAACTGCGGCTGCTTCAAAAGCTGCGTCAGGCGCGCACCGCGGTTCAAAAGCTTCTGCGTCGAGGCGTCGAGGTCCGAGCCGAACTGCGCGAAGGCTTCCATCTCGCGATACTGCGCGAGCTCGAGCTTGATCGAGCCCGACACCTTCTTCATCGCCTTGGTCTGCGCGGCCGAGCCGACGCGGCTGACCGACAGGCCGACGTTGATCGCGGGGCGGATGCCCTGGAAGAAGAGGTTGGTTTCGAGGAAGATCTGGCCGTCGGTGATCGAGATCACGTTGGTCGGAATATAGGCCGACACGTCGCCCGCCTGCGTTTCGATGATCGGCAGCGCGGTCAGCGAGCCGGCGCCATTGTCCTTGTTCATCTTGGCCGCGCGCTCGAGCAGGCGGCTGTGCAGGTAGAAAACGTCGCCCGGATAGGCTTCGCGGCCCGGCGGGCGGCGGAGCAGCAGCGACATCTGGCGATAGGCGACCGCCTGTTTCGACAGATCGTCATAGACGATCACGGCGTGCATGCCGTTGTCGCGGAAAAATTCGCCCATCGTGCAGCCGGTGTAGGGCGCGAGGAACTGTAGCGGAGCGGGCTCCGAAGCGGTCGCGGCGACGACGATCGAATATTCCATCGCGCCATTTTCTTCGAGCTGACGGACGATCTGCGCGACGGTCGAGCGCTTCTGGCCGACGGCGACGTAGATGCAATACAGCTTCTTCGATTCGTCGTCGCCCTTGTTGACTTCGCGCTGGTTGATGAAGGTGTCGATCGCGACCGCGGTCTTGCCGGTCTGACGGTCGCCGATGATCAGCTCGCGCTGGCCGCGGCCGACGGGGACGAGCGCGTCGAGCGCCTTGAGGCCGGTCTGGACGGGTTCGTGGACCGAGGTGCGCGGGATGATCCCCGGCGCCTTCACCTCGACGCGCATGCGCTTGTCGGCCTTGATCGGGCCCTTGCCGTCGATGGGGTTGCCGAGGCCGTCGACCACGCGGCCGAGCAGGCCCTTGCCGACGGGGACGTCGACGATGGTGCCGGTGCGCTTGACCTGGTCGCCTTCCTTGATCTCGGCGTCCGAGCCGAAGATCACGATACCGACATTGTCGGCTTCGAGGTTGAGCGCCATGCCCTTCACGCCGTTGGCGAATTCGACCATCTCGCCGGCCTGGACATTGTCGAGCCCGTGGACGCGGGCGATGCCGTCGCCGACCGACAGCACCGAGCCGATCTCGCTGACCGTGGCGTCGGTGCCGAAATTGGCGATCTGGTCCTTGATGACCTTGCTGATTTCAGCGGCGCGGATTTCCATTGTTTAGCCTTTCATCGCCTGTGCGAAGCTATTGAGACGGGTACGGATGCTGCCGTCGATCAGCTGGCTGCCCAGCTGGACGACGAGGCCGCCGAGGATGGCGGGATCGACGGTGGTCGCGACCTGAACGTCGCGGCCGACACGGGTCTTGAGGTTGGCGGCGAGCGCGTCGAGCTGCTCGGCCGTCAACGGGTGCGCGCTCGTCACCTTTGCGGTCACTTCGCCGCGATGCGCGGCGACGATCGCGTCGAACGCGTCGATCATCCCGCCGAGATCGGCGAGGCGACGGTTCTCGGCGAGTACGCCCAGGAATTTGCCGGTGAGCGAATCGAGCTTCATCGCCTCTGCGACCGCGGCGACCGCCTTGGCGGCGTCGGTGCGGCTGACGACAGGGCTTTCGACAAGCGCCTTGAGGTCGTCCGATTCGGTCAGGCCCGAACGCAGCGCCGCAAGGCTCTGCTGGACGCTGTCGATGGCGTTCGATTCGCGCGCCAGATCGAACAGCGCGCTGGCATAGCGGCCCGCGAGGCCCGCCGTGATGTTGCCCTGAATGCCGCCGGAATTCTCCACGCGTGAAAGTCCTTTGCTACGATCCCGTGGGGGATGGGTCGCGCGGGTTTTGGCGGATATTCGGAAATATCCCCCGCTGCGAAGTCGCGGCGCGCCTAGCAACGATTGTGCGGCAATGCAAGGTGGTGGTTGGGGGAGTCCCGTGCCCTGCTCGACCCCCTTTGCCGCCGAGCCCGACCCGGGGTTGTCGAAGCACCGCCCTTTCGCCAGAACACCCGCTAGAGCGGACGGCCCTTCGACAAGATGAGGGCGAACGGATGAGGGGGAAGCCGGTGGGCGAAATGATTCGGATGACGATGGACGACGGCGCCGAGATCGCCGTCTATCATGCAGAGGCGACAGGCGAACGCCGCGGCGGATTGGTGCTGGTCCAGGAAATATTCGGCGTCACCGATCATATTCGCGAGCTTTGCGACGAATATGCCGCCGACGGCTATGAAGTGCTCGCCCCCGCGCTCTTCGACCGCGAGCATCCGGGGTTCGAGAGCGATTATTCGGGGCCGCAGTTCGAGCGCGCGGTCGAACTCGCGCGCAAGCTCCACCCGTTCGAGCAGAGTTTGAAGGATGCGCAGTCGTGCATCGACGCGCTGAAGGGGAAGGGCCCCGTCTTCATCGCCGGCTATTGCTATGGCGGGTCGGTCGCGTGGCGGATGGCGCAGATCAGTCCCGACCTTGCCGCCGCCTCATCCTATTATGGCAGCCTCGTGCCGACCCAGTTCAGCGAAGAGCCGCCGCGCTGCGCCGCGATCGCGCATTTCGGTCGCTTCGACGGCGGCATCCCGATGGACGGCGTCGAGGCGCTGATCGCCAAGGCGCACCCGACCGCGCAAATCTTTGTCTATGAGGCGGGGCACGGCTTCAACAGCGACCGGCGCAAGGATTATCACGAACCGAGCGCGGATCTGGCGAGGGAGCGGACATTGATGCTGTTCAAGGCGTGCGGGGGGTGAGGCTGGTCTTCATCCATGGCCCTGCAGCTTCGGGCAAACTGTCGTCGGCCGCTATTCTGCACGCGTTGGAAGCGAAGGGGGCGTTTGACTATCCGCCGATTCCCTCGGCGGTCACTATCGACACGGGCGGCGCTGCGCCCGCGGACGCCGCGCTCCGCATTCAAGGCGCGCTTGGTCTCGGTGGCGCATGAAGGCCGCGATCAACCTGCTCGTTTTTGTCGTCGTGCTTGCGCTGGCGGTGGGCGCGCTCTTCTATACGCAGCAGCGCCGCCTGTTTTTTCCGGCGCCGTCCGATTATCCGCAAACGGTCCCGGGCTTTCGCCTTGTCCACAGCCTGACCGATGACGGGCTGCGCCTGACGGCCTTTTATCGCCCCGCCGCACCGGGCAAGAAGACGATCCTCTTCTTTCATGGCAATGGCGACAATATGCTGGGCGCAATCGAGGCGACGCGCGGGCCGGCGGCGGCGGGGCATGGGCTGATGCTCGTCGAATATCGGGGCTATGGCGGCAATCCGGGAAAGCCGAGCGAGGCCGGGCTTTACAGCGACGGCGAAGCGGCGATGCGCTGGCTGGGGCAAGCGGGCGTACCCTCAAGAGAGATAGTCGTCGTCGGCAATTCGATCGGGTCGGGACCGGCGACCGAAATGGCGCGGCGCCACAAGGTCGCGGCGCTGGTCCTGTTGTCGGGCTTGTCCGACCTGCCGTCGGTGGTGCGGAGCCAGGCGGCGTTCATACCGCGCTGGCTTGTACGCGACCGTTTTGACAATGCCGCGAAGTTGGCGCAGGTCGAGGCGCCGGTTTTCCTTATGCACGGGGCGAGTGATACGCTGGTCAAGCCCGACAATCTCGACCGGCTGGTGCGGGCGCGTCGCGATGCGACCGTGGCACGCGTCGCGGGCGTCGGGCATGAGCTTGCCTATACCGCGGGCGCGCAAGCGATTCTCGCGAAATGGATCGACGCCTTGCCCTGAGCCGGTCAGTTCCCGGTCGCGGGCGATGCCGCGCCGTCCGCCAGCTTCTGGCAACGATAGACCAGCCGCTCGTTCGGACTCGTCGGCAGCGCGCTGCGGATCGCGTCCTGTTGCGTTGCAAGCGCTTCGACGCGCGCGGGGTCGGCGGTGCAGCTCTTGACCTCGATGCCTGAACGGATTTCTCTTGCGCGTTCCATCGTTTCGGCGTCGAGCAGATAGCGTTCGACGCGATATTCCTTCCCCGCGGGATCGATCGAGGCGACCGTCACCGTCGCCTCCTCGTTGGGGACAAGGATGCGCTGCCAGCGGCCGTCGGCCCCCATCGCATATTGGGTGCGCTCGTTGACGCAGCCGTTTTTGCCGATTGTCACCGGGACATCGTCGGCCGACGACACGGTGATGCGGCTGCGGTTCGACTGGACCGTGCAGATGAAGCGGCCCTCGGCGAGCGTGCGGGTGGCGGGCTGCGTCGGCTCGTCGGGTGCGGGAGCGTCGGCAATATCGGCGTGCGCGTCGGGGCGCGTCATGAACACCATGATCGCCAGCAGCATCAGCGCGCCACCCGCGCCGCCCGCGATCTTCGCGTTGCGCAGTTTCTGCTGGTTGTAGAAAAGCAGCCCCGCGCCCGCGGCGAGTGCGCCGATCACGAACAGCACGCCCGCGAGTGCGATGCGATTTTCGCGTGCGGCAAGCGCTTCCTCTTCGGCGCGCTGGAGACGGCGTTCGCGTTCGAGCTTTGCGGCCGCTTCCCTGGCCGAATTGGCTTCAGCGGCAACGCGTTCCTCGGCGGCAAGCGCGGCGCGTTCGCGCGCCTCGGCCTCGGCCATCGTCAGGCAGCCGGTGCCGACACTCGTATAGCCTTGATTCGCGTCGGCAAGGAAGCGCGCCAGTTCGCGCGCCGATATGGCGAAGGCGAAAGGCGAATCGCCGTCGTCGGCGCGGGTGATCGCGGTGTTGATGCCGGTAATGCGCCCGCAGTCGTCGACGAGCGGACCGCCCGAGTTGCCGCGCGAGATTTTTGCGGTGTGGACGAGCATCGCGACGCCGTCGACCGACTGCATGTTCGAATAATTGCCCTCGCTGCGCACCGGCGAACGCGGGGTGATATAGTCCGACGCGCTGCGCGCGGTCGCGAGGTCGACATTGCCCGGATAGCCGAGCGCGACGATGTCGGTGCCGGCATCGAGCGGCCCGGTATAGACGGCGGCGGGCGGGACGCGCCCCTGCGTGATTTCGATGAGCGCGAGGTCGCGCGCGCGGTCGATCGCGACGAGCTTTGCGGCATAGCTTTTCTGTCCCTCCGACGGGACGACGCCGAGCGCGACATTGTTCGGATAGCGCACCGCCGAATCGACGACATGCGCGTTGGTGACGATGCGCGTCGGCGAAATGGCGATGCCGCTGCCGTGGCCGAAACCGACGACCTCGCCCTCCATCATCGCGACGGTTACGACGCGCACGACGCTGCGCGACGCGGCGCTGATGTCATCGGCGGCGCGCGCCGGAAGGGCGAGGGAGACGAGGGCGAAGAGCAGCGCGAGCAAGCGGGTCATGGCGGCGCAGACTAAGGCCGTGCGCTTTGAACGCAAGCATCGGGACGCGATGTGCGGCGGGGCGTGGCAATCGGGCTCCAACAGACGGAAAGGACGATGCCATGACCTATACGATCACCGGCCTGGGCGCCGAGCAATTCGCGCCGCTGTTCGCAATGGACGATGCCGCGCTCGCCACTCGCGGCGCGCGGCGCGTCACGGCAAGTGCCGACCGCGGCTTTCCATGCCGGATCAGCCTGGAAGATGCGCGCGCGGGCGAGCAGCTGATCCTGCTCCATCATGTCAGCCACGATGTCGAGACGCCCTATCGCAGCGCCTATGCCATCTATGTGCGGCCGGATGTGCGTGCCGCCACCTATTGCGACGAGGTGCCGCCGGTGTTCGAGGGACGCCCGCTCGCGCTCCGCGCGTTCGACAGCGCGGGGATGCTGCAGACGGCGGCCCTCGCCGCACCGGGGGACGCCGACAAAGCGATCCGTGACCTGTTCGACGACGAAGGCATTGCCTATATCGATGCACACAATGCCGCGCACGGCTGCTTTGCCGCGCGGATCGAGAGGAATTGATCATGGACGGCCGCACCATGACCGACGACGAACGCTGGCAGGCGGTCCGCGCGCGCGACAAGGCCTATGACGGGCGCTTCGTCACCGGCGTGCTCACGACGGGCATCTATTGCCGCCCGAGCTGCGCAGCGCGCCACCCTTTGCGCGAGAATGTCCGCTTCTTTGCCGATGGCGCGGCAGCGCGTGCAACAGGGCTGCGACCGTGCAAGCGCTGCATGCCCGACGATGTCGCGCGCGACGAAAGCGCGGTGATCAAGGCGATTGCCGCGATCAAGGCGAGCGAGGAGCCGCTCGCGCTCGCCGATCTCGCCGCGCGTACCGGCTATTCGCCGACGCATTTCCAGCGCGTCTTTACCCGCCACACCGGCCTGTCGCCCGCAGCATACGCCCGCGCGCTCCGCGAAGAGCGTGCGCGGAAGGCGCTGAGCGACGGAGCAAGGGTGACCGACGCGATTTACGACGCGGGCTTTTCGGGGCCGTCGCGTTTCTATGAGAATATGGAGGGACGTATGGGCATGACGGCTTCGGCCTGGGTGAATGGCGGCAGGGGTACGACGATCCACTGGGCGGTCGTGCCCACCAGCCTCGGCGACATGCTGGTCGCGGCGACCGACAAGGGTGTGTGCCGCCTCAGCTTTGCCGAGGGCCGCGAGGCGCTCGAAGAGCGGTTTCCCGCCGCGACGCTGATCGAGGGCGGTGAAGAATTTGCGGCCCTTCTCTCACAGGTAGTTGCGGCGGTCGAGGCGCCGACGCAGGGTTTCGACCATATCCCGATCGACGTGAAAGGGACGGCGTTTCAGGAGGCAGTATGGCGCGAACTGCGCAGGATTCCGGCGGGCGAAACGCGCAGCTATGCCGAGATCGCCGCGGCGGTCGGAAAGCCCAATGCGGTGCGCGCGGCGGGGAGCGCGAACGGCGCGAACAATGTCGCCGTGCTGATCCCCTGCCACCGCGTCGTGCGCAGCGACGGGTCATTGGGCGGCTATGCCTATGGCCTGCCGATCAAGGATGAATTGCTGCGCCGCGAAAAAGCGTCAGGCCAGCGGGCATTTGACGAATTCTGAAGCAAACGAAGCAGGAGCATGAGCATGAGCGACAAGATCCGGGATTTCGCGGCACTGCACATACCGGGCAGCCCGCTGATCCTCGTCAATATCTGGGACGCGGGAAGTGCGAAGGCGGTCGCCGCAGCGGGCGCCAAGGCAATCGCGACGGGCAGTTTCGGCGTCGCGGGCGCGCAGGGGCGCGCCGATGGCGAGGATTTCCCGATCGAGGATGTGTTCGAGAATCTGGCGCGGATTCTGGCGGTCACCGACTTGCCGGTCACAATCGACCTGGAGTCGGGCTATGGCGCCGATCCCGCGGCGGTGGGTGTGTCGGTCGCGCGTGCGAAGGAGGCCGGGGCGGCGGGCATCAATATGGAGGATCGCCTGCCCGGTGAAACCGAGTTGCTACCGATAGGTGAAGCGCAGGCGCGCTATCGCGCGGCGGCAGGCACCGGCATCTTCGTCAACGCGCGCTGCGATGTGTTTCGCGGACGCGATGCGGCGAACGACGGCGACGCGCTCGTCGCCGCGACGCTCGAACGCGCACGCGCCTATGCCGACGCGGGAGCGGGGTCGCTGTTCGTGCCCTTCCTGCTCGACGAGGCGTGCATCGGCGCGATCTGCGAAGCCTCGCCGCTGCCGGTCAACATCCTGCGCGGCAAGGGCGGCCCGACGCATCAACGGCTCGCCGAACTCGGCGTCGCGCGGATCAGCCACGGCCACCAGCCCTGGGCGGCGGCAATGAAATGGCTGGCGGGGCAGGCGCGACAGGTGTTCGAGGGCGCCGAGCCGGACTATTGATCCGCGCCTTCCGCGTCCGACGCCTCCTCCATTGTCTCTTCTTCGAGATCGGCGCCATTCCCGCCGTCGCGCATCGATTCGAGGCTACGTAGCAAGGATCGGCCGTTCGCGCCCATATGCGGGTCGAAGGCGATCGATTGTGCAAGCTTGATCGCGACATCATGCTTGCCCTGATTGGCGAGCGCAAAGGCATAGGCGACGCGGACCTCGATATTCTCGGGCGCCAGTAAGAAGGCGGTGCCCAGGCCCTGGATCGCGATGTCAGGCGGGCGTACGCCCTGATCGACGAAGCTGCGGAAATAGGCATAGAGCGGCACCGGATCGTCGGGGTCGGTGCGGTTCGCCAGTTGAATCGGGCGCCGCGCCGCGCGCCAGGACGCGTCGTCATAGTCACCCTTTTCGTCGAGTTCTTCGGTCAATATCCTGCCTAGTAGGACGTTGGCGCGAACGTGGTCGGGCTTGATGGCGAGGGCGCGGTCGAGTGCGTCGCGAAGCGCGCCGGCGTCGCGCTGGCCCTTGTCGATCGCGCGCTCGGCCGCGGCGAGTTCATACCAGACCGCGGCGTCACCTGGGTGCGCCGCAGCGGCGATCTTGAGTGCGTCGCGGATCGCAGACCGCTTTTCGGGGTCGTTGCCCGCGCTCATCCGCTGCAACCGCAGTTCGATTATCGCGTCTTCGCCTGCAGAAAGCGGTGTGATGCGGATATTGGCGGGAATGGGGATGGCTGCGTTCGTCAGCCGGTAGCTGAGTGACCGGCCAACATAGCGCTTCAGGTCTTTATCGATCGCGTCAAGATCGCCGAAGGCGTTGAGCGCCGCGTCTTTCGCATCCTCGCCCGCGTTGATCGCGCGGACGTAGGCGTCAAGCTGACCCGCGCGCGACGGGTCCTGATAGAGCATGTGCGTCAACAACCATGCGCGTCCGTAAAACACATCGACCTGCTCGGTCGACTTGAGCGAAAGCGGGTCGCTCTCGATCAAGGTCTTGACCGGAATCTGCGGCAGCGCGAGCAGGCTGTAACCGCGGCGATAGGCGGGCTTTCCAACCTCTGCCTTGCCGTTCTTGTTGAAATCGACGGTCGAGTAATATTCGGCAAAACCCTCGATCAGCCAAGCCGGAAAAACCGCCGTGCGATAGCGTTTCATGAAATGGTGCGAATATTCGTGGAACAGCGTCTGCTGCGACGCCGAAGTGCCGCGCCCCGCGCCGTCATTCTCGCGATGCGAAACAGCAAAACTGCCGTCGGGACCGGTGCGGTAAAATCCCGCGAACCCCGAATTGCGGGAGCCGGTGAACAGCTTGGCAACCTCGCCCGTCGTGCCGAGCAGATAGATCGGCAGGCGATGCGGCTCGCCCTGTTCCTTGACGTCGAGCAGGATGCGAAGCGTGATGTCGAAGCGCTGCAAGGTTTCGGCGAAGCTACGCAGCGAGGATTCGCTGCCTTCGCTATAGATGATGAAGCTGTCGGTTTCGGCCTTTTGCCATTTCGCCCAGGCTGGCGTTGCAGATACCGCGGCCCACGCGCTGAGCGTGAGCATGATGATGCGCATATTTCTTCTTCCCCCCGGACACGATCACTTGCCGATTACTTGCTGCCATTGGCGAACACGACTGTAAAGTGTCAGACGAAACTATAGGGGTCGACGTCGATCGCGAGGCGCGCCTTGGCGGGCCAGTCGATGCTCCCCACCCATTCGCGGATCGTCCCTTGCAGGTCGAAGCTGCGCGGGGCGTGGAGGAGGAGGCGGAAGCGGTGGCGGCCGCGCAGCATCGCCAGCGGTGCGGGGGCGGGGCCATAGACCGCGAGGCCGTCGGCGACCGGCGCCTTTTGCCCCAGCCGCTGCGCGACGCCGCGCGCGACCTCGACATCCTCCGACGAGATGATCAGCGCGGCGAAGCGACCATAGGGCGGCGCGCCCGCGCGGCGACGCGATGCGGCCTCGGCGGCGTAGAAGCCGTCGCGGTCGTTCGCAACGAGCGCCGCCATCACCGGGGCGTCGGGAACGCGCGTCTGGATGAGCACCTCGCCCGGCTTCGCCCCCCGCCCCGCGCGCCCCGCGACCTGCGCGATTTGCTGGAAGGTCCGTTCGGACGCGCGCAAGTCGCCGCCGTCGAGGCCAAGGTCGGCGTCGACCACGCCGACGAGGGTGAGGTTGGGGAAGTGATAGCCCTTGGTGACGAGCTGTGTGCCGATGATGATGTCGACCAGTCCCTCCTCGACATTGGCGACGAATTCGGCAGCCTTGGCGGGCGACCACAGCGTGTCCGAGGTGACGATCGCGGTGCGTGCCTCGGGAAAGCGCAATGCCACTTCATCGGCGACGCGCTCGACGCCGGGGCCGCAGGCGACCAGGCTGTCTTCGTCGTCGCATTCGGGGCAGAGGCGCGGCGGCGGCATGACATGGCCGCAATGGTGGCAGGCAAGGCGATGGACGAGCCGGTGCTCGACCATCCACGCGGTGCAATTGGGACACTGGATGCGATGCCCGCACGTCCGGCAGAGGGTGAGCGGCGCAAAACCGCGGCGGTTCAGAAAGAGCAGGCTCTGCTCGCCCTTCCCCAGCCGGTCGGCGAGCGCGTCGACGAGCGGGGGTGCCAGCCATTTGCCGCGGTCGGGCGGGTCGCGGCGCATGTCGATCGCGGCAAGGTCGGGGAGGGTGGCGCCGCCGTAGCGCGCGGGCAGGCTGATGTGGCGATAGCGCCCCGCCTCGACCATCGCGAGGCTTTCCAGCGCGGGGGTCGCGCTTGCGAGCACGACCGGCACGCCTTCGAAATGCCCGCGCATCACCGCGACGTCGCGTGCGTGATAATGGACGCCATCCTCCTGCTTGAAGCTCGTCTCATGCGCCTCGTCGACGGTGATGATGCCGAGATTGGCATAGGGGAGGAAGAGCGCCGAGCGCGCGCCGACGATGATCTTCGCCTCGCCGCTGGCGATCGCGTGCCAGGCGCGGCGGCGCTCGGTCGAGCGCAAGCCCGAATGCCACGGCACCGGCTCGCAGCCGAAGCGCGCGGCGAAGCGCGTCAGCATCGGCTCGGTCAGCGCGATTTCGGGGAGCAGGACGAGCGCCTGCTGGCCCGCGGCGACCGCGGCGGCGATCGCCTCCATATAGACTTCGGTCTTGCCCGAGCCGGTGACGCCGTCGAGCAGCAATGTCTCGAACCGCGCGGCGGCGACCGCAGCGCGCAGTTGTTCGGCCGCCGCCGCCTGTTCGTCCGACAGGTCGGGCGGCGCAAAGCCGGGGTCGGGTTCGGGCCAGGGGGCGTCGGCGGACACCTCGACCGCGTCGAGCGCGCCTGTGTTGACAAGGCCGCGCACAACCGCCTCGCTGACGCTGGCGAGCGCGGCGAGTTCGCGCACCGTGCCCTGCCGCGTGCCGATGGCGTCCATCGCGACGCTGCGTTGCGGCGTCATGCGCGCGGGCAGTTCGCCGGTCGCGCGATATTCGACGATCGGGCGGCGCGCATCGGCAAAGGCGGCGCCGGGGAGCACCATGCGCAGCACCGACCCCGGCGGGCTCAGATAATAATCGCTCGTCCATTCGACGAGGCGGCGGAGCGCAGCGGGGATCGGCGGGACGTCGACGATCTCGAACAGGTTGCGCAGGCGGTTGTCGCCGACGGGTTCGGGCGCGCCGAAGCTTTCATCCTCCCACACCACGCCGCCCATCCGCCGCGGCCCCAAGGGGGCGACGACGACGCTGCCGAGCGGCGCATCGCTCCCCTGCGGCACGCGATAGTCGAGCGGGCCGAGGGCTGCGGTGAGGAGGAGAACGCGGGCGCGGGTCATGGAGGACGCAGGATATAGGCGGCGGCGCGAAATAGGAAAGCGGGGAGGTTATCCGACGGCCGTTTACGACCGATTGCGGACGTTCGATCCTCCCCATGGCTTCGCCACAGGGAGGATTTAGCGGCAGCTTCCCACCCCAAAGCGGCCTTTCGCCACCTATGCCGAAACCAACGCCGCCTTCGTCTCCCGCCGCGCGGGCTTCGGCCGCCGGAACCAGAAGGTCCACACCGCAAAGCTGCCGAGCAGGGTCAGCGCAATTCCCGACAGCGTCATCAGCAGACGATAGGCGAGCCCCCCGACCTTGCCCGCGTGGAGCGGATAGGCCTTGTTGAACGCCTGTGCGGCGGACGGCATGGCGAGCGCGTCGCGCGCGCCCAGCAGTTCGCCGGTCGCCGCGTCGAACCACAGGGTCGTGCGTCCGTTGGGGAGCCATTCGGCGGGCTGGCGCATGCGCAGGCTGATCGGATCGCCGGCCCCGCGCGGCAGGCTGAGGATACGGAATTCGGCGTCGGGAAAGCGGCGGCGCGCCTCGGCGAGCATCGCGGCATAATCGGGTTTTGCCGCGAGCGGACCGCTGTCATAGTCGGGCGTTGCCATTGCGTCGGCCGCTTCGCTCGTCGAGCCGAAAGGCGCGACGACCGCCATTGCGAAGGGACGAAAGATCATCATCGTGCCGGTGACGACCGACAGCAAAAGCAGCGGCGCGGCGACGATGCCGAGATCGCGATGGTGCATCAGGATCGCCGGGCGGCTCATCCGCTTGGGCCAGAACCGGAATTGAAAGGTCTTCCGCGTCCGCCACCACAGGATGACGCCGCTGATGACGAAGAACAGCCCCGCGATCCCTGCGATGCCGATCACCCATTCGCCGCTGTCGCCCGCGAACAAATGGTGGTGGAAATCGAACAGCCAGAGTTCGGGCCGCTCCCACTGACTCGCCCAGCGCGCGACCACATGGCCCGACTGGTCAGCATAGAGTCCGGCGCCTTCGCCGAAACGCGCCTGGTGCAGCCCGAAGCTTTCGCGCGCAAAGATAATGCCCTGCGGCGCCTCGGGCAGCGCCATGATCGCCTCGGTCGCGCGCGTTACGCTGTCGAGGTCGGTGCGCTGTGCGTCGGCTGCGCGCGGCAGGCCGATCCATGCGTCCTTGTGAAGCAGGATCGTCCCGGTCAGCCCGAGCAACGCGAGCAGGAGGCCGATAACCCCCCCCGCCCAGCGGTGCAGCGTGTCGAGCAGCTTCATCATTTAAAAGCGGTAATCCCAGCCGAGCGTAAAGGTCCGGCCGCGTCCGGCGAAGTTGAAGAAATTGTCGGTCGGGCGCTGGGTATCGCTCGCGTAGCTGATATATTGTTTGTCGAAGAGGTTCTGCACCGCGAGGCTGAGCCCCCCGATCGCGGTCTGGTAGCGGACAAACGCATCGGTGAGCGCGTAGCCCTCGAAATCGTTGCGCGTGTCGCGATTGGGTCCGTCGAAGGTGCGCGCGAGGTAGAATTGCGTCTGCACGCGCGCCGAAAACGGACCCTTGGCATAGCCAGCCGCAAGGTTGAGCCGGTCGGGCGAGATGTTCGCGCCGTCGAGGTCGGTGTCGACGACATTGTCGTCGTCGCTGTCGTAGCGGCCGACGATATGGGCGTAACCCGCCGAGAGCGTCAGCCCGTCGATCGGCGTCCTGACCGCGAGGTTGATTTCGAGCCCCTCGATTTCGACGCGCTCGCGTTCGACGGTGAAGATGCCGTCGGGCCCGGCCTGAAGCCGCTGGCCGTTCTTGCTCGACGACCAGAAATAGGCGGCGCTCGCGTCGAGCGGGCCGCGCTTGACCTCGAACCCGATTTCTCGGTTGTTCGAAACGATGGGGGCGATGTCGAGGAAGTCGTCGATATCGGTGCCGGGGGTGCTCACCGATCGCGTGATGCGCCCGACGTCGGGAACGGTATAGCCCTCGGCATAGCTGGCGTAGGCGCGGATGCCCGCGACCGGCTCGACGATCACGCCGCCGTTGAGCAGCACATCGTCGAAGGTCGGTCTGCCGCCCGAAACGAAGGTGCTGCCCGAGGAGGCGAGCGTCGTATAATCGTCGATGCTGATCTTCACATTTTCATAGCGCGCGCCGCCTGCCAGGCGGACGAGCCCGCCCGCCAGCTTGAGGTTCGCCTGACCAAAGGGCGCGAGGCTGCGGAAATCGGTCGGCGGCACCCAGCTGCGTCCCGTCGCGATCAGCCTTTGCTCGGTCGTGTCCCACAGTGCGTCGAAGCCCGCGATGAGGGTGAGTGCCTCGAACCCCGGCAGCGCGCGTTCATAGGACAGCTTGCCGCCATATTTGCGGCTGCGATTCTGCGACTGGTCGAACAGCGTTCCGACGGGCGCGATCGCCGCGTCCTGAAAGGTCGCAATCGGATTGGGCTCGCCGCCGAAGGTGTCGCGGCTGCGGTTCCAGAATATCTGGCTGACGAAATTGCCGCCGCCGAGGTCGCTGTCGGTGAGCGAGAGCGCGAGGCTTTCGGTGCGGTTGGTCGCAGGCACGCCCGGCGGGGTGCCGCGCTGCTGGCTCGTCGGCAGGCCGGTCGCGCGGTTGCCCGCGACGACCATATAATCGCCGTCGCCCTCGAGCTCGAAGCGGCTCGCGATCAGGTCGAGCCGCATCGTGTCGGTCACTTCATAACCGAAGCGGCCGAAGAGCGAGAGCGTCTGTGAATCCTGCGTCTCACCCTGCGTCAGGTTGATGCCGATCGGGCGTCCCTCGCCGTCGCGAAAAATGCCGCGCAGCTCATAGGCTGCGCCGACCGACGCGTCGAAGCGATCGGCCTTGTACTGAACGAGCCCCGCCGCCTTTCCGCCCATTCCGGCGTCGGAAAATTCATTGTCGGCGGTGCCCTGCAAGAGCACTCGGCCCGACACACCCTCTTGCACCGGCGCGCCGACGGTGACCTGATTGACGATGCCGCCGGTGCCGCCGATGCCCTGCAGCGCGTTCGAGCCATAGATGAGCTCGACGCGGTCGACAAAGAAGCCGTCGATGGTGAAGCCGTCGCGGCTGCCGTCGCGCAGCGGGGTCGATTGCGGGATGCCGTTGATCGCATAGAGCGGCGAGCGACCGCGCAGCGTCTCGCCCGCGCCCGACAGCTTCTGGCGGGTGGGAGAGAAGCTGGGGGTAAGCGTCGCGACCGCGTCGGTGACCGATCCGGAGATCGCAAGCTGTTCGTCGAGCGCTGCCTTGTCGATCAGGTCGACCGTCAGCGGCAGCGCATTGGCAGGCAAGATGGTCCGCGCGGCGGTGACGATAATCGCATTGCCGTGTTCGGCACCCCCGGCCGGGGCCTCTTCGGCGAAAGCGGGGGTGGCAAGCGCGCTTGTGGCGAGCATGGCGACGGCAATCTTGCGAATCATTCTCAACTCCTGTTTGCGGGCTCGCTAGTGAGAACCAATCGCAATTGCAAGCCGCGTTTGGAATCCCGCGCCTTTTTTGCGGGGCCCGTCGCCATGCGCGGCAAAGCGCGCTATCACGGTCGCCATGCGGGAGAAGGAACTGCGTTTCGCGCTGATTTGCTATGGGGGCATCAGCCTTGCCGTCTATATGCACGGCATTACCAAGGAGGTGTGGCGGCTCGCCGCGGCGTCGCGCGCCTTTCACGAGGGTGCGGTTCCCGATGGTTCGGGCGCCGCCTATCACGCGCTTCTCGCCGCGATCGACGCCAAGGCCGGGGTGCGCCTGCGCGTCTTTGCCGACATTATTGCGGGTGCGAGCGCCGGGGGTATCAACGGCATCTTCCTCGCGCGCGCGCTGGCGACCGGCCAGTCGCTCGATCCGCTCACCGACCTGTGGCTCGACGCCGCCGATGTCGACAGCCTGCTCGATCCCGATGCGCGTCCGCTATCCGCTGCGACCAAATTCTGGGCGGTGCCGATCGCAGGCTGGGCGATGAAGCGGCGCGGAAATGCCATCGACCGCACCGTCGGCGAAGGCGCACAGGACGAAGTGCGCGCAAAATTGTCGCGGTTCGTACGCGCGCGTTGGTTCGAGCCGCCGTTCGGCGGCGAAACATTTACCAACCTGCTGCTCGATGCATTCGAGGCGATGGATGCGGGACCAAGGGGGCCGCTCCTCGTCCCCGATGGTCAGCCGATCGACCTGTTCGTCTCGGTCACCGATTTCGCCGGCCATGCGATGCCGCTGTCGCTCAATAGCCCGCCGCGCGTGACCGAGCAGGAGCACCGGCTCGTCATGCACTTCCGTCACGACGGCCGCGGCGGCAGACGCATCGACGATGTGCCGGGGCTGACCGCGGCGGCGCGCGCGACCGCGAGCTTTCCTGGCGCCTTTCCGCCCTTTACCTTGCGCGAAATCGACCATGTGCTCGAACGGCGCAACCTGGCGTGGCCTGCGCGCGCCGGTTTCATCCGCGCGCAGCTTCCCAAGGGTGGCGAGGCCGATCCCGCCGACCGCGTGCTCATCGACGGTTCGGTGCTCGCCAATGCGCCCTTCCGTCCCGCGATTGCCGCGCTCAAGCAGCGTCCGGCGCGGCGCGAGATCGACCGGCGCTTCGTCTATATCGATCCCAAACCCGATTTCCGCTCGATCAGTTTCGGCAAGCCCGGCGAGGTCAAGGAGGGCGCGTCGCCGCGACTTCCCGGCTTCCTGCCCACGATCCTCGGCGCCTTGTCCGAAATTCCGCGCGAGCAGCCGATTCGCGACAATGTCGAGGCGATCGAAGGCATGTCGCGCCGTATCCGCCGGATGCAGCGCGTCGTCGATGCGATGAAGGTTGAGGTCGAGGAGCAGGTCGCGGCATTGTTCGGCACGACCTTTTTTCTCGATACACCAACAACCGCGCGCCTCGCGCGCTGGCGCGCAAAGGCGCAGGAACAGGCCGCAGCCCGTGCGGGTTTCGCCTATGCGCCCTATGGTCATCTGAAATTGTCGGCGGTGGTCGAGGAGCTGGTACGCGTGACCGAGCGGCTCGCGCCTTCGGCGAACGAGATGCAGCGTGCGTCACGACGCGAGGCGCTGTGGACGGAGGTTCGCGCGCGCGGGCTCGACCGGATTTCTGGCAAGCGCGGTGCGGGCGCGAGCGGCGATGCGATCGACTTTTTCCGCACCCACGACCTCGGCTTTCGGGTGCGGCGGCTGCGTTTCCTGGCGCGCGAGCTCGACGGCGCGGTTGAGGCGACGCGCGACGCCCGCGATCCCGAGTGCGAGGCGATGCGCGAGGCGATTTTCACCGCGCTCGGCCTTTATCTCGAGCGTCAGGGCGACGACTGGCTCGAGGCGATCGAGCTTTCGGACGAGGCGCCCCCCGCCGAATGGATCGATGCGATTGCTGCGCGGCGCGACCTGCCGGGCGTCGATGGCGATGCCGACGCGCTGATCGCCGAGGGGCTCGCCGCGTTGCCGAAGGACGATCGGCGGACTTTGCTGCTCGCCTATCTCGGCTATCCCTTTTACGATATCGCGACGCTGCCGCTGCTCCAGGGCGAGGGGTTCGACGAGTTCGACCCGATCAAGATCGACCGCATCTCGCCCTCCGACGCGACCGCGATCCGCGGCGGCGGCGCGGCGGCGATGCTCAAGGGAATCGAGTTCAACAGCTTCGGCGCCTTTTTCAGCCGCGCCTATCGCGAGAATGACTATCTGTGGGGACGGCTTCACGGCGCCGACCGGCTGATCGACATCGTCGCGAGCAGCGTCACCGGCGATGGCGCGCTGGCCGACGACGCCCTGATGGCGATCAAGCGCCGCGCCTTTCACGCGATCCTCGACGAAGAAACGCCGCGGCTGCCCAGGGTGCAGGCGCTGATCGCGGAGCTGCGGCACGAGATCGACGCCGCAGGCTGAGGAGCGGTTCGGGCGCTAGCGGTGCTGGTCGATCAGGATCGGATTGCCGTCGGGATCGACCAGCGTGATGCTCGCAGGGCCGCTGCCGTCGGGATCGGCTTCCGATGTCAGCTCGACGCCCGCTGCCTTCAACTGCGCCTGTAGCGCGCGCACGTCGGTGAAGGGATCGATCTCCTGCGCATTCTCGTCCCAGCCGGGATTGAAGGTCAGGATATTCTTGTCGAACATCCCCTCGAACAGCCCGATGACCGTCGTCCCGTTTTTGAGGATCAGATAGCCATGCTCGGCGTTGCCGCCGAAATCGCGGAATCCCAGCTTTTCATAAAATGCGCGTGACACCGCCAGATCCTTGACCGTCAGGCTGACCGAAAACACTCCGAGTTGCATGCCGCCTCTCCCTTTTCCGCCGAACTCAATGGCTGTGGTCGCCGCCGCCGTGGCTGTGGGCGCCCATGACGTCCTTTGACCGGTCGGGCTTGTGGCCGCGCGGATGCCCTTTTTCGCTGTTGTAGATGGCTTCGACGAAGGCGTCGCCCATGATGAAACCGCCCTTGACCTCATATTTGGCGGCGGGCTTCATCGCCTTTACCTCGTCGAGCGACATGCCCCCGGCCTTCGCGCTCTCGACCGCGCCAACCACTTCGGCGAGCATCGCGCGATAGGCGGCGAGGTCGGCCTTGGTGGCGAGCGGGCCGTGGCCCGGAATGATCACGCTTTTCTCGTCGGCCTTCGCGAGCACCATGTCGGCGGCGGCGAGCACGCCATAGACCGATCCACCGCTGCCGAGGTCGATGTAAGGCAGCGTCACCTTGTGGAAAAAGGTGTCGCCCATGTGAAAGACATTGGCCGTTTCCCAATGGAGGATCGAATCGCCGTCGGTATGCGCGTGCGGCGCGTGCATGACGCGTACCGTGTCGCCGTTGAGGTGCAGCGTGATGCCGTCGTGATAGGTGAGCACCGGCAGTGCATCCTTCGGTGCCGGCGCGGCGCGGCCGCCGCGGTGAAGGCTGCCCTCGGCGAGCCGCTCGCGGACATGGTCGTGCGCCATGATCATCGCGCCCGCCTTGCCGAAATTTTCGTTCCCGCCGCTATGGTCGCCGTGCCAGTGCGTGTTGATCAGCCATTTGACCGGGGTCGCGCCGAGCGCGGCTACCGCGGCCTGGAGTTTTGGGGTCAGCGGCGCGAACTGGTCGTCGACAAGGACCGTGCCGTCGGCGCCGTGGCTCACCGCGATATTGCCGCCAGCGCCGAACAGCACCGCGATCGACGGTGAAACGGTTTCGGTGCGGATTTCGACCTTCGACAAATCCTGCTGCGCGAGCGCGGCGGGAGCGGCGAGGACCAGAGTCGAGGCGAAGATCACGGCGCGGAACATGACAGGGCCTTTCGTAAGCGGACGATGCGAAAGGCTAGCAGGGTGCGGAGGGAAAGAAAGGGGGAGGCGGAGGTTCGGCAAAACCCGCGCTCAATCGGTCAGATCGTCCCACATTTCCTTGATGCGCCCGAAAAAGCCCTGGCTCGCGGGGCATTCGTCGCCGGTTTCGGTCTCGCGGAAGGCCTCGAGCAGTTCCTTCTGCTTCGCCGACAGGCGCGTCGGCGTTTCGACGTCGACCTGGACGACGAGGTCGCCGTGGCCGCGGCCGTTGAGCACCGGCATGCCAGCGCCGCGCTGGCGGAGCTGCTTGCCCGACTGGATGCCTGCGGGAATGTTGATCTCGTGTCTCTGGCCGTCGAGGCCGGGGATGGTGATGCACCCGCCGAGCGCGGCGGTGGTAAAGCTGATCGGCGCGCGGGTGAACAGCGTCGTGCCCTCGCGCTCGAACAATTTGTGCCGCGCCATGTGGAGGAAGATATAGAGGTCGCCCGGCGCCGCGCCGCGCGCGCCGCTTTCGCCCTCGCCCGACAGGCGGATGCGCGTGCCCTCGTCGACACCCGGGGGGATGTCGACGGTCAGCGTCTTGCGCCGGTCGACGCGGCCTTCGCCAAGGCAGGTGCCGCAGGGGTCGGCGATAACCTCGCCAGCGCCCTGACACGTCGGGCAGACCCGCTCGACCATGAAAAAGCCCTGCTGCGCGCGGACCTTGCCATGACCGCCGCAGGTCGAGCAGCGATGCGTATGGGTGCCGGGCTTGGCACCCGATCCGTCGCAAGTGTCGCAGCGCGCCGCGACGTCGACCTGGATTTCGCGGCGGCAGCCGGTGAAGGCATCCTCGAGCCGGATTTCCATGTCGTAGCGCAGGTCGGCGCCGCGCGCGGGGCCGCGCTGTTGCCGTCCGCCGCCGAATGCCGACCCGAAGATCGATTCGAAAATGTCGCCAATGTCGCCGAAGTCGGCACCGCCCCCGTTCGCGCCGAAGCCGCCGTTCCGGAAAGCATCCTTGCCGAACCGGTCATAGGCGGCGCGCTTTTGCGGATCTTTCAGGCAGTCATAGGCTTCGCTGATCGCCTTGAACCGCGCCTCGCTGTCGCTGCACCCCGGATTGCGGTCGGGGTGATATTGCATCGCGAGCTTGCGATAGGCTGACTTCAGCGCCTTGTCGTCGGCGCTGCGGTCAACCTGCAGCAGTTCGTAATAATCGATGTCGAGCGACATGGTTTGCTTATGCCCCCAAGGGTGCAGCCCTTCGAGACGGCCCTTCGCTTTCGCTCAGTCCCTCCCCCGGACGAACGGATAACCACGCACCGTTCGCCCTTGGGAGCCCTTGAGCTTGTCGAAATGGCGTCTCGAAGGGCATGCCCTTCGCCTTACTTCTTGTCGTCTTCGACTTCCGAAAATTCGGCGTCGACGACGTCTTCGTCGGCCTTGCTTTCGGTCGCATCAGCGGCGGGCGACGCCGCGGCCTGCTGTTCCTTTTCATAGATCGCCTGGCCGAGCTTCATCGCGACCTGCGCCAGCGCCTGCGACTTTTCGGTCATCGCGGCGCTGTCGCCGCCTTCGACCGCGGTCTTGGCTTCGGCAACCGCCGCCTCGATTTCGGACTTCAGCGCCGCATCGATCTTGTCGCCATGCTCTTCGAGCTGGCGTTCGGTCGTGTGGATCAGGCTTTCGGCGTTGTTCTTCGCCTCGGCCGCCTCACGGCGCTTCTTGTCCTCTTCGGCGAACTGTTCGGCGTCCTTGACCATCTGGTCGATGTCGCTGTCCGACAGGCCGCCCGACGCCTGGATCTTGATCTGCTGTTCCTTGCCGGTGCCCTTGTCCTTGGCGTGGACCGACACGATGCCGTTGGCGTCGATGTCGAAGGTCACTTCGATCTGCGGAACGCCGCGCGGAGCGGGGGGGATGCCGACGAGGTCGAACTGGCCGAGCATCTTGTTGTCGGCGGCCATTTCGCGCTCGCCCTGGAACACGCGGATCGTCACCGCCGACTGATTGTCGTCGGCGGTCGAATAGACCTGCGACTTCTTGGTCGGGATGGTCGTGTTGCGGTCGATCATGCGCGTGAACACGCCGCCCAGCGTCTCGATGCCGAGCGACAGCGGGGTCACGTCGAGCAGCAGCACGTCCTTGACGTCGCCCTGCAGCACGCCCGCCTGGATCGCCGCACCGATCGCGACGACTTCGTCGGGATTCACGCCGGTGTGCGGCTCCTTGCCGAAGAAATCCTTCACGACTTCGCGCACGCGCGGCATGCGCGTCATGCCGCCGACCAGCACGACCTCGTCGATCTCGCTGGCGTTGACGCCCGCATCCTTGATCGCCTTCTTGCACGGTTCGAGCGTGCGCTTGACGAGTTCTTCGACCAGCTTTTCGAGGTCGGAGCGCGTGATCGTCTTCACAAGATGCTTCGGCCCGTTGGCGTCGGCGGTGATGAAGGGCAGGTTGACCTCGGTCGTCGCGGCCGACGACAGCTCGATCTTCGCCTTTTCGGCGGCTTCCTTGAGCCGCTGGAGCGCAAGCTTGTCACCGCGCAGGTCGATGCCTTCGTCCTTCTTGAAGGTGTCGGCGAGGAATTCGACGATCTTGCTGTCGAAATCTTCACCGCCGAGGAAGGTATCGCCGTTGGTCGACTTCACCTCGAACACGCCGTCGCCGACCTCGAGAATCGAAATGTCGAAGGTGCCGCCGCCAAGGTCATAGACGGCGATCGTCTTGTTCTCGCTCTTGTCGAGGCCATAGGCGAGCGCGGCCGCGGTCGGCTCGTTGATGATGCGCAGCACTTCGAGGCCGGCGATCTTGCCCGCGTCCTTGGTCGCCTGCCGCTGTGCGTCGTTGAAGTAAGCGGGGACGGTGATGACCGCCTGCTCGACCTTTTCGCCCAGATAGGCTTCGGCGGTTTCCTTCATCTTCTGAAGGATGAAGGCCGAGATCTGCGACGGCGAATAATCCTCGCCGCCCGCCTTGACCCATGCGTCGCCATTGCCGCCCTTGGCGATGGTATAGGGGACGAGCTCCATGTCCTTCTTGGTCATGGGATCGTCGAAGCGGCGGCCGATCAGGCGCTTCACCGCAAAAATCGTGTTCTCGGGGTTGGTCACCGCCTGGCGCTTCGCCGGCTGGCCGATCAACCGCTCGCCATCCTTGGCGAACGCGACGATCGAGGGCGTGGTGCGCGTGCCTTCGACGTTTTCGATAACCTTGGGCTTGCCGCCCTCCATGACCGCAACACAGCTGTTGGTGGTGCCGAGGTCGATCCCGATGACTTTGGCCATTGATATATCCGTCCTTGTTGCAACTTTGGCGCCCTGAACAGGCACGCCGTTTCATTGGTCCCTTGCGGGTTTCTGGGGGCGATATAGGTGCGCCGCTCCTTGGCACAAGGGCTTTAGGGGCTTATCTGGGAGGCGAAAATTTCGGCTTTTACGGAGTCCTCCCAAAATGAAACCTTTTGCCATCGCTGCATTTGCCCTCGCTGCGCTGTCGCTTTCCGCGTGCGGCGAGAAGCTGGGGGGCGAAAAGCCGCTCAACGTCGTCAGTGGCCATATCGTGATGGGGGCGACCCCCGACCGGCCGGCGGTCGGCTATTTCCGCGTCCAGGGCGGCCCGCGCGACGTCGAACTCGTCGCCGTGACCGCCGACCTCGCGCAGCGCGTCGAGATGCATGAAACGGTGCGCGAAAATGGCGTCACCGCGATGAAGCCGCTTTCCGGCGCGCCGGTCCCCGCAAAGGGCGAGCTGGTGTTCAAGCAGGGCGGCAAGCATCTGATGATCTGGAACATCAATCCCGCCGCGGTGCGCGCCGGCAAGCTGCCGATGGCGTTCGTGTTCACCAACAACAATAATGAACGCATCCTCTTCGACCTGCCGATCAAGGAGGCGCCGGGCGCCGAAGCGATGGATCATGGTTCGATGGATCATGGCAGCGGCGGCGCGCCGGGCGCGGAATCCGCTGCGAAATAAGCGCAGGTGCCACGCCACGCCCGTGCCCTGACCGACGGCGAGGTCAAACTGGCGCGCAGCGTCTTTGGCGATGCCATCGACTATCCGCGCGTCCGCGTGTGCCGCAGCAAATGGGCCTTCTTCCAGCCGCGCCGCGTCGTGATGGCGCCGATGGGCGCGCTGCACTTTCACCCGCACGGCGATTTATATTGCGATGATTTCGGCGCGGCGTCGCAATCGCTGAAGGGGCTGTTCATTCACGAGATGGTCCATGTGTGGCAGGCGCAGACGCGCGGGCGCTGGTATCTGGTGCTGATGCGCCATCCCTTCGCGCGCTATTCCTATACATTGAAGCCGGGGTGGAAACTCGAACGCTATGGCCTGGAACAGCAGGCGGAGATCGTGCGTCACTATTGGCTGTTGACGCAGGGCGTGCGCGTTGCCGGTGCGCCGGGGGCGGAGGCGTATCGCGCGGTGTTGCCCTTTGCCGAGCCGCGCTGACATCCAGGTTGCGCTGGCGAAATCGACTTGCCCCGCGCGGCGGCGCATGACACATGGTAAGCGGTTCAAAATGGGGGTGAAGTCATGAAATTGATGGGGATTGCGGCGCTGGCCGCGCTGACCGTTCCGGTGGCTGTTTCGGCGCAGGATCTGTCGCTTCCCGCCGATCCGGTGAAAGCGATCGAGGGCAAGTGGACCGGACCGTGGAACGAGTGGGAAATCAACGTCCGCAACGGCCGCGTCGAACTGACGAAGGGCGATCCGAAGACATATAGCTATCTTCCGGTCGGCACCGTGCTGGGCGTGCTCAACGGCAACGGCAAGGCGGACGGCCGCGCGTATCGTTTCAGCGGGTCGACGTGCCTCCACCACAGTCAGGGACGCGGGCCTTCGGCCTATGAAGTGATCCCGTGCGGCGATTATGGCGCGGTGCTCAGCGTTTTCGCCAACTCTTATGAACTGCGCGTGTCGGGCCTGTCTTTTCGCCGGCCGAAAAAATAAACGTGAATGAACGGGCGGGAAGGCGCCGAAGCGCCTCCCCGCTCAACTTCAGTGCTGCATGTCCTGATGCTCGCCGTGGTCCGGCGCGTCCTCGCCCTTCTTCCCGGCGCAGCAATCTTTCTTCATTTCCTTGCAGCAGCACGCCTTGGGCGCCTTGTCCTCAGCCGCGTGCGCGGCCGTCGGGGCGGCGAACAACATGGCGAAACCGAACATCAGATTTTTCATGTGCAACTCCATCGAACGCAAGGACGAAGACTCGACCCTGACCGAACGACAGTCTGTATGCGCGTCGTTCGGCAATGTCGCCGCTTCATCGTGGCGGCAAATTAGCCCGGCCGCGCGGAAATGAAAGCATCGCAGAGCCGCGATGAATCTGCGCTGGCCAAATGGCCTGCGTTCGTCCTATGTTCCGCGCATGGACCCGACCGCGCTGCTCATCGCTCTCTTCTCCCTTGTCCTTGGCGCCCTGATCGGCTGGCTCGTTGCGGGGCGGCAGGCGGGGGCGCTCAAGGCCGAGCGCGACGGATTTGCCGAGCGCTTCAAGGCGGCGGTGAGCGACCTTGCTGGCGAGGCCGAGGCGCGCAAGACGGCAGACCTGCAATTGTCGGCGCTGCTCGCCGAGCAAAAGGCGCGCGACGCGGCGCATGACGCGCAGATTGCGCAGCTCAAGGACGCGCAGGCGGCGCTCACCGCGCAGTTTCGCGAGGTCGGGCAGGCGATGCTCGACAAGGCGCAGCAGGATTTTCTCGCGCGCGCGACCGACCGCTTCAAGCAGAGCGAGGAAAGCGCGGGGCAGAATCTGAAGGCGCTGCTCCAGCCGGTGCACGAGCGGCTGCAGAAATATGAGGAAGCGGTCGGCAAGGTCGAGGCCGAACGGCGCGACGCCTTTGGCATGCTGCAGGGCCAGATCGCGGCGATGCGCGAAGGCACCGATCGCGTGTCGAGCGAGGCGGCGAAGCTCGTGAACGCGCTCCGCAACGCCCCCAAGGCGCGCGGGCGCTGGGGCGAGCAGCAGTTGCGCAATGTGCTCGAAAGCTGCGGGCTTGCCGAACATGCCGATTTCCAGACCGAGGTGAGCGTCGCCGATGGTGACGGCGGGCGGCTGCGTCCCGACGTGGTGGTCAAGGTTCCGGGCGGGCAGAGCCTCGTCATCGACGCCAAGGTCTCGCTCAACGCCTATCAGGACGCCTTTGGCGCCGTCGACGATGGCGAAAAGGCGACGCATCTCGCGGCACATGCCGCCGCAATGAAGGCGCATGTCAACGCGCTGGGGGCCAAGGCCTATTGGAACCAGTTCGCCGACACGCCCGACTATGTGGTGATGTTCGTCCCCGGCGAGCATTTCCTCGCCGCCGCGCTCGACCATGATCACGAGCTTTGGGACTATGCGTTCGAGCGCAAGGTGCTGCTCGCGACTCCGACCAACCTGATCGCGATAGCGCGAACGGTCGCGGCGGTGTGGCGGCAGGAAAAGCTTGCCGGACAGGCGCGCGAAATCGCGGCGCTGGGCAAGGAGCTTTACGCGCGGATGGCGACGATGGGCGGTCATATCGCGCGCGTCGGCAAGAATCTCGATCAGGCGACTGGGGCGTACAATGCCTTTGTCGGCAGCTTCGAAAGCCAGGTGCTGACGCAGGCGAAGCGGTTCGAGACGCTCGACGTCGAGACGGGGGGCAAGGAGATACCGGTTCTGCCTGTCGCCGAACAGTCGGCGCGACCGCTTGCGAAGCTTGCGGCCGCGCCGAGCGCGGTGAACGACGAGGGCGAATAGCCCGCGAGCGACGGCGACTGAAGGCCCCTTAAAGGCTCCTTGAATGCGGTAACAAGAAGTATCGCAGTTTTCTTTTCGTGGCCGCGGGGGGAGACTCAAATCGACCGTCTGAGCACCGCCGTCCGTCCGTCCGGGCCGGTCAGCACCAACGTCCCGTCCGACGGAAACTCGATTCGCACCGGCGCGCGCATCAGCGCGAAGAAGGCATTTTCCTGCTCCGTTCCCGCCCCGGGACACGCCATCTTGGTCGCCATCAGCGGCCCGGCGGTGAGCATCGCGCCCTCGCGCGACCAGCTTCCCGAAAAGCGGTTGCATCCGGCGCTGCCGCTGAGGCGGTCGGCCTCGAACGCCAGCGATGTCGGACGGTCGGCAGCGACCGCGACGCCATTGATCGAGACGAAGGTCCAGCTCGTCCCGGCGAGGTCGGTCGGCGCAAGGATCGCGCCGCCGCAGCCTTTCACCGTCTTGCCGTCGGCTATCACCATCACCGTGTCGGCATACAGGCGATCGCTCATCCCGTCGTTGCACTCGCCATGGGTGATATCGACCGTCAGCCGGTCGGTGACGTAGCGTCTGCCGTTGAAGCTCGGCCGTGCGCCAGGGTTGGCGGCAGTGATACGGGTCTCGCCATAATCGCCATGATAATCGAGCTGTGCGGGCGTGATTTCCAGCGTCCAGCCCGGTTCGGTGCCGAGCGCCATATAGGCGGCGGGTTCGGTCGCGGGGGGCTGCGGCGCCTCGACCGGCGCGCAGGCGGCGAGGGCGGGCAGGACGAACAGCGGCAGGATGCGTTTCATGTGCGGCATCTCCTTCCTTCGACAAGCTGAAAATACTTCAGCATGTCGACATAATCGAGCGCCGCCAGCGTTGCCAACCGAAAGTCGGAATGCGTGCCGGCGTGCCGGTCGGTCAGCGCCGCCGCTGGTTCAGCACCTCATAGGCCATCACCGCCGCCGCGACCGCCGCGTTGAGGCTGTCGGCCTTGCCCATCATCGGCATCTTGACGCGGACGTCGGCGGCGGCGGCATAGCTCTCGGGCATGCCCTGCGATTCATTGCCGATCAGGATGAAGGTCGGTGCTTCGTATCGCACCGCCTGATAATCCAACGTGTCGTCCGCCAGCCATGTCGCGACGAGTTGGCCGGGTCCGCTGCGCAGCCAGGGCAGGAAATCGTCCCAGCGCGCCTGCACGAGCGCCTGCGTGAAAATCGCGCCCATGCTCGCGCGCACCGCCTCGACGCCATAGGGATCGGTGCTCTCGTCGAGCAGGATCAGCCCGCCCGCACCGACCGCATCGCCGGTGCGCAGCATCGTGCCAAGGTTGCCCGGGTCGCGCAGCCGCTCGGCGACGAGCCAGATCGGCGCGGCATTGCGGTCGAGGTCGGCGAGCGTCGCCGACGGCTCGGCATAGATGCCGACGACCGTCTGCGGATTGTCCTTGCCCGACAGTTTCGACAGGATCGCGGGTGTCGTGTCGATCACCTCGCCCCCCGCCGCGAGCGTCGCGTCGATGAGCGCGCGCGCCAGCGGATGTGCCGCGCCTTCTTCGCCAAGAAACAGCCACGCCGGCAACACTCCTGCCTCGCGCGCCTCGGTCGCGATGCGCAGGCCCTCGGCGAGGAACAGGCCTTCGGCGCGGCGATGCCGTTTTTCGCGCAACAGCCGCATCCGCTTGACGAGCGGATTCGAAAGGCTTTCGATTCGGGACCGGCGACCGTGCGCCATCATCAATCCTCGCCGAAGCTGTCCTTGACCAGCCCGACCAGCTTGAGCAGCGCGGCGTCGGCGCCTTCGCCGCTGGTGTGGATCGTGATGCTGTCGCCCTTGGCCGCGCCGAGCATCATCAGCCCCATGATCGACGTGCCGTTGACGCGCGAGCCGTTGCGTTCGACCTCGACGCTCACGCCGTCGGGAAGGCGGCTGACAAAGGTAACGAATTTGGCGCTCGCGCGCGCGTGAAGCCCGCGCTGGTTGGTAATCTCGACCGTCTCGCTGGCGTCACTCACGGCCCCACCCCCAGCATTTCCGATGCGACCGAAATATATTTCTGCCCCGCCTCTTTCGCGGCGATCACGGCGGCGCGCAGCTCCATCGATTTGCGCGCGCTTTCCAGCCGGATCAGCATCGGCAGGTTGATGCCCGCGATAACCTCGGTGCGGCCGCTTTCGAGCAGGCTGATCGCCAGATTCGACGGCGTGCCGCCGAACAGGTCGGTCAGCATGATGACGCCGCGGCCTTCGTCGACCTTTAGAATCGCGTCGGCGATTTCCTGGCGGCGCATTTCCATATTGTCATTGGGGCCGATGCACACGGTCGCAATTGCGCGCTGCGGGCCGACGACGTGCTCCATCGCGGTCACCATTTCCTCGGCGAGCCGTCCATGGGTGACGAGGACCATTCCAAGCAGCGGTAAAGCTTTATCGGTGGGCATGAAGTCGGGGACCCTTATTCCTGTCGTCCGTTCGCCGCGCGCGACGTCGGCGGGGGGCTGCCCTCAAGCCCATCTTGCGGGCTGGAGTCAAGATTGCGGTGGGACACGGTGGGTGCATGACCTGCCGAACGCAGCGTTTTTGCGACCCGTTCGGCGACATGGACCGAACGGTGGCGGCCGCCGGTGCAGCCGAAGGCAATGGTCACATAGCTTTTCCCTTCAGCGCGATAGCGGGGCAGCAGCGCCAGGAGCAGCGCCTCGATCTGCCCGACCGTCGCCTCATAGGCGGGGTCGGCGGCGACATAGGCGGCGACGGCATCGTCGAGTCCGGTGCGGGGGCGCAGCGCCTTGTCCCAATGGGGATTGCGCAGATAGCGCATGTCGAACACCAGATCGGCGTTGCGCGGCAGGCCGCGAGCGAAGCCGAAGCTGAGGACCGTGAGCACCGGTGCGGTGTCGCCGCCTTCGGCGAAGCGTTGGCGCATTTCCTGTTGCAGGTCGTTGCTGCTGTAGTTGGTCGTGTCGATGACGTGCTCGGCCCAGCGGCGCAGAGGTTCCATCATCTCGCGCTCGCGCGCAATGCCGTCGGCGGCAGGCCGGTCTTCGGCGAGCGGATGGCGACGCCGCGTTTCGGAAAAACGCCGCTCGAGTTCGGTGCCCGCGCAATCGAGGAACAATGTCTGGATGTCGCGACCGCCCGCTTCGCGCAATTCCTTGATCCGGCGGACGAGCAGCGCCGGCTTGAAGCCGCGACTCCGGCTGTCGATGCCGACCGCGACCGGACGGCCCGCGTCGCCGGGCTTGACGGGGGCTCCGATCAGGGCGTCGAGCAGCGCCAGCGGGAGATTGTCGACGACCTCCCAGCCCAGATCCTCGAGCACGTTGAGCGCGGTCGACTTGCCCGCGCCCGACAGGCCCGTCACGAGCATCAACCGCTGTTCGGGGCGCGGGTTCATGCCGCGGGCGCCAGCCGTTCGAGTGCGAGCATGATCTTGATCGGCGCCGACGCCTCGAACGCCGACAGCAGGAGCGCGGGGAGCGGGTGCCCCGCGACCATCTCGACCTGGTTGACCGCGGGCATGCGATCATAGCGGTCGGTCAGCCGCACCGCGAGCGCGAGCGGCGCGGGCGCCGTCCACGGACGCTCGACGATGCCGATGCCGCGGACCTCGATCAGCCCCGCGAGCGTATCGGGCGGGCGGCACCACAGCCGGTCGCGTTCGAACCAGACATCGCAGCGGTCGTCGGCGACGAGCCGCGCGCCGCGGTCGATGAGCCGCAATGCTAGGTCGGACTTTCCCTGTCCGGCATTGCCCAGGATCAGCACGCCGCCATTGCCCGCCGCCACGCAGCTCGCATGGATGTTGACGATTTCGGGGCGGGTCCGGTTCGCGAACATCGACATGGCTTACCGGCGACGAAGCGGGGCCGCAAGGCGATAGGCGGTTTGCCGTCAGCCGGCGCGTTCGGTGCGGTCCGCCGACGGCAGCGTAACCAGCAGGCTCGCGCCGCGCTTGCCGTCGTCGCGGTCGCGTGCCGAGATCGTCCCGGCATGCCCCTCGACGATGGCGCGGGCGATGGCGAGGCCCAGCCCGCTGTGCTTGCCGAACGCTTCGTCGCGCGGGCGCTCGCTGTGAAAGCGGCGGAAAATCGCCTCGCGCTGTTCGGGCTCGATACCGGGGCCGTCGTCGTCGACGCGGACGTGAACCTCGTCGCCCAGCCGCGTCGCGGAAATGCATACCAGCCCGTCGGCGGGCGAAAAGCTGATCGCATTGTCGATGATATTGTCGATCGCCCGTTCCAACCGGTGCCCGTCGCCCATGACGATGGTCGTTCCCTTGCGCGGGCGGGCAAAGGCAAGGCGCGGCTGTGCGGCGTCGGGTTCGGCGCGCGCCGCCCGTCCGGCGAGCATCGATTCGATCATCAGCCCGACGTCGATCGGCTCGAACAAGGTGCGCGACAATTGCGCGTCGATGCGGCTCGCATCGCTGATGTCGCTGACCAGCCGGTCGAGCCGTCGCACGTCCTCGTCGGCGATGGCGAGGAGTTGCTGGCGTTGTTCGTCGGTCTGGACGCGCCCCAGTCCCTCGATCGCCGAGCGCACGGAGGCGATGGGGTTTTTGAGTTCGTGCGCGACATCGGCGGCGAAATGCTCGCCTGCGTCGATGCGTTCGCGCAGCGCTTGCGTCATGTCGGACAGCGCCCGCGCGAGCGTGCCGATCTCGTCGCGGCGGCTTGGCAGGCGCGGGACGACGACCTCGCGCGCGCGGCCCAGCCGCACGCGCACCGCGGCGCGCGCCAGCCGTCGCAGCGGGCGGACGATCGTCCGCGCGAGGAAAAGCGACAGCAGCACCGATGCGAGCACGACCATCAGCACGACGACTGCCAGCCGGAAGCGCTCGGCGCGAACGGTGCGCGTGATGTCGCGCGCGTTGAGCGTCATCAGCACGACCTGCGGCGTGTCGAGGTCGACGATCCGCGTTGCGCTGAGCAGCGGCGTCCGCTCGGGCGCGTAGCGGAAGCGGTTCGTCGCGAGGCCCGATTGCATCGTCTCCACGACCTCGGGCCATGCTGCGGCATTGTCCATGACCGGCTCTTCGAATTCGGGATAGGTCGGGGCCCCGACGATCCAGTCGATGCCGCGGTCCATCGCGCGCGCGGCATCGCGTTTCCATGGCTGAAGGTCGGGGTCGCGCAACGTATAGGTTGGCGGCGCGCTTTCGAAACTGTCCGCAATGCGGCGGCCGTCGGCTGCATAAAAGCGCAGCCGCGATTCGGTCGCGCGCGTGAATTCTTCGACAAGCGCCGAGCGCCGGTCGGGCCGCGCCGCCTCGAGCGCTTCGTCGAGCAGCGCGAGCTGCGCCTGCATCACATCGACGCGCATGTCGACGAGCCGCGTGCGATAGGTGTCGAGATAGAAAAAGCCCCCGCCGAGCAGGACGATGGCGAGGATGTTCACGGCAAGGATGCGCGTTGTGAGCGACCAGCGCGCCGACCAGACCAGCGGCGCTTCTTCCTGCTCGGCGACCGAGCCTTCGGGGCTCGCCGTATCAGCCATCGTCGGAGAAACGGTATCCGGCGCCGTAAAGCGTCGCGATTGCGTCGAAATCGGGGTCGACCTCGCGGAACTTGCGCCGCAGCCGCTTGATATGGCTGTCGATGGTCCGGTCGTCGATATAGACATCGTCCTGATAGGCCGCGTCCATCAACTGGTTGCGGCTTCGCACGATACCCGGGCGCGCCGCCAGCGTTTCGAGGATCAGAAATTCGGTGACGGTCAGCGTGACGTCCTTGCCGTCCCAACTGACCTTGTGCCGCGCCGGGTCCATTTGCAGGCGTCCGCGCGTGATCGGTTCGGCAACGGGCTCGTCATCGGCGTCGGCGATGCTCTTGTTAAGTTCGACGCGGCGCAGGATGGCGCGGATGCGCGCGATGACGAGTCGCTGCGAAAAGGGTTTGGCGATATAATCGTCGGCGCCCATCGCAAGGCCCAGCGCTTCGTCGATTTCGTCGTCCTTGCTGGTCAGGAAGATGACGGGCAGCTGGCTTTTCTCGCGCAAGCGGCGGAGCAGTTCGAGCCCGTCCATGCGCGGCATCTTGATGTCGAAGACGGCAAGGTCGGGCGGGTTGTCGATCAGCGGCCTCAATGCCGCCTCGCCGTCCGAATAGAGCCGCGTGACGAAGCCTTCGGCCTGTAGCGCGATCGAAAGCGAATGGAGGATATTGCGGTCGTCGTCGACCAGCGCGATGGTTGCCGTCATGTTCTTTCCATAGGGCGGACCCGTTCGCCGATTAGCCGATTAGCTGCACAGCGACAACCGGATCGCACGGCTACCGCTTCCCTTTGGTACAGGTCGCGACGGCGGGGCGTTAATCTTTTGACCTCTCCTGCCAACCTCGCTAACGCGACCTTGTTTTCGGAATCGGCGTCGACGTCGGCACCCATGCAAATGCGGGCCCTCCCTTTCGCTTGGCAGGCATTGCATAGGTATGCAACGGCGGACGCCATGGGAAAGGCGCAGAAAATGACTGAGTTGGTGATCGGCGGAGCGGTTGTCGCGGCAAAAGCGGACGTCGCCGAAAACTGGGACACGCCGCGGCTGGTCGAGGATGCGGTGCGTCATGGCGAGGGCGTGCTGGCCAAGGAAGGTCCGCTCGTCGTCGCGACCGGCAAGCACACAGGGCGCAGCGCCAAGGACAAGTTCATCGTCAAGGACGCCGAGACCGCCGACACCATCTGGTGGGGCAAGACCAATGTCGCGATGACTCCTGATCATTTTGCCGCGCTCAAGGCCGACTTCTTTGCCCATCTTGCCGCGCGCGACCGTCTTTATCGTCAGCAGCTGTTCGGCGGGTCGCAGCCCGAACATCGCGTCGCGGTGCAGGTGATCACCGAATTTGCGTGGCACAGCCAGTTCATCCGTACGCTGCTCTGCCGCCCGACTGCGGACGAACTCGCCGGGTTCGACGCCGAATATACGGTGATCGACCTGCCGAGCTTCCACGCCGACCCGGAAAAGCACGGGACGCGCAGCGAGACGGTGATCGCGGTCAATTTCGCCGAAAAGCTCGTGCTGATCGGCGGCACCGCCTATGCCGGCGAGATGAAGAAGTCGGTGTTCGGCATCCTCAACTATCTGCTTCCGGCAAAGGGCGTGATGCCGATGCACTGTTCGGCGAACATCGGCCCCGAAGGCGACACGGCGGTCTTCTTTGGCCTGTCAGGCACGGGAAAGACGACGCTGTCGGCCGACGCGTCGCGCACGCTGATCGGCGACGACGAGCATGGCTGGTCGGACACCGCGGTCTTCAATTTCGAGGGCGGTTGCTACGCCAAGATGATCCGCCTCTCGCCCGAAGCGGAGCCCGAAATTTACGCGACGACGAAGCGCTTCGGCACGGTGCTCGAAAATGTCGTGATCGATCCGGTGGCGCGCACGCTCGACTTCGACGACAACAGTCTCGCCGAGAACAGCCGCGGCTCCTATCCGCTCGATTTCATTCCGAACACGTCGGACCATAATATGGGGCCGGTGCCGCGCAACATCATCATGCTGACCGCCGATGCCTATGGCGTGCTGCCGCCGATTGCGAAGCTGACGCCCGACCAGGCGATGTACCACTTCCTTTCGGGCTATACGGCGCGCGTCGCGGGGACCGAGATCGGCGTGACCGAGCCCGAGGCGACCTTCTCGACCTGCTTCGGCGCGCCCTTCATGCCGCGCCACCCGTCGGTTTACGGCAATCTGCTGAAAGAGCGGATCGCGAAGGGCAATGTCCAGTGCTGGCTCGTCAACACCGGCTGGACCGGCGGCATGGCGACGATGGACGGCATCAAGCGCATGCCGATCAAGGCGACGCGCGCGCTGCTCAACGCCGCGCTCGACGGCAGCCTGAACGACGCCGAGTTCCGCAAGGACCCCAATTTCGGTTTCATGGTGCCCGTCGCCGTTCCCGGCGTCGACAGCGCCTTGCTCGACCCGCGCGAGGCCTGGGCCGACAAGGCGGCCTATGACCGCACCGCGCAAACGCTCGTCCAGCAATTCATCGACAATTTCGCGCAATTTGCGGATCAGGTCGATGAAGGCGTCCGCCAAGCGGCCCCGAAGGCGACCGTAGCAGCTTAATCCACCCGGACATCTTCCGGGTGGCCATTCACCCGGAAGGACCGGACAATGACGACCGAATATTCACCGCGCCTGTTCGAGCGCGATTCCGACATCCGCGCGCTGGGCGAGGGGCTTCTCGCCTGCGCGCTGCCGCGCGAAGCGTGGACGCACGAGGCGCATCTCGCCGCCAGCCTGTGGCTGCTGACCGAACGGCCCGACATCGACGTCGATGCCGAAATTGCCGGGCTGATCCGCCGCTTCAACGAAAGCGTCGGCGGCGTGAATAACGACCATGAAGGCTATCACGACAGCATCACCCGTGCCTATGTCGCCGGGGTGCGGCTGTTCGTCGCGCGCACGGAGGAAACGGAGTTGGCCGCGCGCGTCAACGCGCTGCTCCGCTCGGAGGTCGGGCGGCGCGACTGGCCGCTACGCTTCTACAGCCGCGAACTGCTCTTCTCGGTCGCGGCGCGGCGGGGCTTCGTCGAACCCGACCTCGCGCCCTTCCCCTAGGGTCAGGAGCGGCGCGCGCTACGCCTTCGCCGCCGCGACATAGGCGTCGACATTCTTTGCCAGCACGTCGAGCGGCACATTGCCGCCCTCGACCAGCACCATGTTGAAGTCGCGAAGGTCGTATTTCGGCCCCAGCGCCGCCTGTGCGAGCCCGCGCTGGCGGACAATCTCGCTGTGCCCGACCTTGTACCCGCACGCCTGCCCGGCCCAGCTGCAATAGCGGTCGACCTCGCTCGCGACCTCGAGCGGGTTCGACCCGTTCTCGCGCACGAAAAACTCGACGCCCTGTTCGCGCGTCCAGCGCTTGGCGTGGAGCCCGGTGTCGACGACGAGGCGGCACGCGCGGAAGGCAAGCGACTGGAGATAGCCGAGCCGCCCGACCTCGAAATCGTCATAGAGGCCCAACTCGTCGGCAAGCTGTTCGGCATAGAGCGCCCAGCCTTCGCTATAGGCGTTGAACGCCAGCATCGTGCGGATCAGCGGCATCTGGTTAGAATATTCGCCCTGCCAGACATGGCCCGGAATTGCCTCGTGCATCGTCAGGTCGGGAAGCGAATATTTGCTGTGCAGGTCGGTGGTGCGCAGGTTGATCCAGAATTTGCCGGGGATCGTCCCGTCGATCGACCCCGCGCCGCCATAGGCCGAGGGTGCGCCGGGCTCCTCTTCGGGCGGCAGGCGCTTCACCTCGACATTGCCGCGCATCAGCGTACGGAAGGCGCGTGGCAGTTCGGCGCGGATCTTGCCGAGCCATGTCTGGATATAGGCCATGATCTCGGCGCGCCCCGCGTCATTGTCGGGAAATTTGAAACGTGGGTCCTTGGCGAGCGCGTTCATGCGGTCGCCGACCGACCCCTGCGTATAGCCGAGCTTCTTCAGGATCGGGTCCATCCGGCCGTGGAGCGCGGCGAGTTCGTCGCGGCCCATCTGGTGGATTTCGTCGGGGGTCATGCGCGTCGTCGTGCTCGCGCGCAGCGCCCAGGCGTAGAATTCGTCGCCGCCGGGGCGCGCCCACATGCCGGCGTCCATCGTCGCGCGCGGGCGCTGCGCCTTGAGTTCGGCAAGCTGCCGCTCGAGCGCGGGAACGACCGCGCCGCGCACGATCGCCTCGGCGCGCGGTCCCCAATTGCCCGCGATCCCCGCGGCGGCAGTCCGGCGCACGAGGCTATCGATCAGCCCGCCGCCTTCGCGCGCGCCAGCGAGCGTCGCCTCCATCTGCGTCACCGCCTTGTCGATCAGGAAGGCAGGCGCGATCAGCCCATAGGCTGCCGCCGATTTCAGCCGCTCGGTCTCGCCGTCGAGCATCGCGGGAAAGGCGTTGAGGCGCGATAGATAGGCTTCGGCGTCGGCCGATGTCTTGACCGGATGGTCGCTGTCGAGGAAGCGCGGGATGTCGAGATAGGCGCCGACATTCTGGATCACGACATAGGGGGTGTTGCGCCACCCCCCGACCGCAACGTCGCCATAGGGCTGCGCGAACCCGTCGAGCGCGACGTCATAGGCGCTTTCGACGACGGCAAGGCTGGTGCGCGTGCCGTGATCGAGTCCGGTGGTGTCGAAGGCGCGGATACGCGCGACGTCTGCCTTCAGCGTATCGGCAATCGCCTGTTGCCCTGCCGCCGAGCGGTCGCCGAGCTCGCCGCGCATCGCCGCGCGCGCCCCGGTGTCGATGCCAAGCCCGGTCGCGCCTTCGGGCGAATGGGCGAGCAGATTGTCACCGATCGAGGCGAGCAAGGTTTCTGCTGCGGGCTGTGCTCCCGTTGCCGGAACGGGTGCGGGCGCGGCAATGGCGGCGCCGCGCGAACATGCGGCGAGGGCGATGCCGGCTGCACCGGTTCCGAGTGCGCCGAGCGTCTGGCGACGGTTAAGGGAGAGAAAAATCTGATCGGGCACGTGCGGCATCCTCGCGACTGGTTTCGAACGAAACCTGTCTAGGGGGAGCGGCCGTGCGGTCAATGGGGCAGTGGCGTCCGTGGCGAAGCCACGGCGTCCACCCGCCCGGTTCGCGACATCGGCGTCACGCCGCCATCAGACGGAATTCCTCGCGAAAGTCGGCGTCCACATCGATGCGTCCGCGCATGGGGGTGACGGCATTGCTGCCGTCACCATCGCCCTCTTCGAACAGCGCGCAGGCGGCTTCGCCGCCGCGCGCAAGGCTGTAGCGCTGCGCGATCCGGCCGGTCGGCCTGAAGCCCAGCTTGCGCAGCACCGCGCCCGACGCCGGATTGTCGAGAAAATGGCCCGCGGTCAGCTTGGGCATGCCCATTGCGCGTGCGATGCGGACGAGCTGGCGCCCGGCCTCGGTCGCAAAGCCGAGCCCCCAATAGGGGCGCGCGATCCAATAGCCCATTTCGGGAGTGCCGTCGGGATCGGGCGAAATGCCGCACCCGCCGACGAGCCGCGGCGCGCCGACGGTGCGCGCGAAGATCAGGAAGCGCGGATGGACGGGGTCGAGCGGCTGGCCGAGAAAGGCCTGCGCTTCGGTCTCGCCATAGGGCCAGGGGGCGGTCGCGAGGTTGCGCACGACGGCTTCGTCGCCGATCGCGCGGGCGAGGGCGGGGGCATCCTCCACCCAGCCGGGCCGCAACAACAGTCTTTCGGTACGCGCAAACATTCTTTTCACTCCCAATCGGTGGTCGCATTGGCGCCAGATGGTGACGCTTTGACGACATTCGCATGCAGAGGGAGACTGGTTGCCCGATTTTCGCGTCCGTTTGCCAATCATGACGCCAAGCGCCCGATTTCGGACAAGAAAAAAGGGAGTCCGGGGTGACCCGTCTCCCTCTTTTCGAACCTTGTTTCCGCCGTGGCGGAAAGGACAGCTCCGGGTCATCCCTGGTGGACGACCCCGGAAAGATCGTCCCTTATTCGGCGGCTTCCGCCATCGCGTCGACCGACACATATTTGCGGCCAAGCTTGCCATCGTGGAATCGGACGCGGCCTTCGGCGGTGGCAAAGAGCGTGTGGTCCTTGCCCATGCCGACATTGACGCCCGGGTACACTTTGGTCCCGCGCTGGCGCACGATAATGTTGCCGCCGATCACTTCCTGACCGCCGAACTTCTTTACGCCAAGGCGACGACCGGCTGAGTCGCGACCGTTGCGCGATGAACCGCCTGCTTTTTTATGTGCCATGACTGATGCTCCTTAATTCGATCGGGGCCGAGCTGCGTTGCCGCGCTCAGGCGTCCTTCTTGGGGGCCGCCTTCTTGGCAGCGGGCTTCTTGGCGGGTGCGGCCTTTTCGGCGGCGTCCTTCTTGGGGGCGGCGGCCTTCTTCGGCGCAGCTTCCTTGGCAGGTGCGGCCTTGGCTTCGGCAGCCGGGGCTTCTTCCTTCTTGGGAGCGGCTTCCTTCTTCGGCGCGGCCTTCTTGGCTTCGCCGACTGCCAGGATGCGCAGCAGCGTCAACGATTGGCGATGGCCGTTGCGGCGGCGATAATTGTGCCGGCGGCGCTTCTTGAAGACGATGACCTTTTCGCCGCGCGTCTGCGCGATGATTTCGGCCGATACGGTCAGACCCTTCGCGTCCTTCACCTCGCCGCCGTCGCCGGCCAGCAGGACGTCGCCCAGCGACACGGTGTCACCGGCTTCACCCTCGATCTTTTCGACGGCGATCTTGTCTCCAGCGGCGACGCGATATTGTTTGCCGCCCGTGCGCACGATTGCGAACATGGTCTTCCATCCAATCAAAAACTATGGTGCCCGCGCTGCCAGTCACCCGCCGAAGCAGGCGATTTTTCCGGCATGCGGGAAAGACCGCGCCACTAACCGCACAGGCGGCTGCTGTCAACCGCATATTTCCGTGCTTTTGCTACATTGCGGCCGAAAACTGCACCCGTTCGGGCGCGGTCCGATTCGCGCTTGCTGCGGCGCGGCGGCGCTCATATCAGGGGCGGCAATGATGCGCATCCGCCTTTTGGCGCCTCCGGCGCTTGCCCTGTCGCTTTCCTTGTCCGGCTGCGCCGCAGCGCAGGGCGGCGCTGCGCCATCGCTCGCCAAGCGGCCGGTCGAGGGGCAGTTCGACGTGGCGCCACCGACGGTGGTCGTTGCGCCGCCGGGGCCGCTTCCCGCCGACCTTGCAGGGCGTCTCGCGCGCTGGGAGGCCGACGCCACCGCCGCGCAGCAGGCCTTTGCCGCCGAGCGCACGCCGACCGTCGAGGCAGTGGCCGCGGCGCAGGGGGCGGCGATCGCCAGCGAACGCTGGGTCGTCGCACAGCAAGCGGTTTCGCGCCTTGTCGCCGCGCGCGCACCGCTGACGGCGGCGCTCGCCGACATCGACCGGCTCTATCTTGAACGCCGTATCGAAGAGGCGGTCGACGGGTTGCCCGAAATTTTTGCGCTGCGCGAGCGGTTGACGGAACTGGCCTCGGCGCAGGACGCGGTCGTTGCGGCGCTGTCCAGCGAACTGCCGGAGGAATAGGCGGCGCGGGCCAGGCCCTTAATTCAACCCATGCTTCTTCAGGGCATGGCGAATCTGATCGTAACTCAGCCCTAGTGCCTCCGCCGCGACCTTCTGGTTGAAGCGGCAGCGTGCCATCGTATCCGACAATATCTGCCGCTCATAGGAATCGACCGCGGCGCGCAGATCGCTCACGGGGCCCGGCGCGGGCGGGGCGGACGCCTCGCTATTTGCGGCCTGCTCCGTCGGCGTGTCGGCTGTGCGCGGCGCCGGTTGCCACGGGCTGGCGAACGGGTCGAAGCTCAGCGCGTCGACGGGCCGCGACGGGTCGCCCCAGCGATAGATGGCGCGTTCTATCACGTTGCGCAGCTCGCGGACGTTGCCGGGCCAGTCGTGCCCCTCCATGGCAGCGAGCGCACGCGGTCCGAATCCCGGCCACGCCTCCCAGTCGAGCACGGCCGCCATCCGCTGCCCGAAATAGTCGGCGAGCACTTCGATATCGCCCTCGCGCGCGCGCAAAGGGGGAAGGGTGATGACCTCGAACGACAGGCGGTCGAGCAGGTCGGCGCGAAATTTATTCTCCTCGACCAGCGCGGGGAGATGCTCGTTGGTCGCCGCGACGATGCGGACATCGACGCGGATCGGGCGCGACGAGCCGACACGCGTCACTTCGCCATACTCGACCGCGCGCAGCAGCCGTTCCTGCGCGCCCATCGACATGGTCGCAAGCTCGTCGAGGAACAATGTGCCGCCGTCGGCCTCCTCGAACCGGCCCGCGCGACTGCGCGTCGCGCCCGTAAAGGCGCCCGCCTCGTGCCCGAACAATTCAGATTCGATCAGCGTTTCGGGCATCGCGGCGCAGTTCATTATCAGATAGGGCTTGTCCCACCGCGTCGACAGCCGGTGAAGACGCTCGGCGATCAGTTCCTTGCCGGTACCGCGCTCGCCGATGACGAGGACGGGACGATCGAGCACCGCGGCCTGGCTTGCGCGTTCGACGGCGTCCTGAAAGGTCGCCGACTGACCGATGAACTGCGTTTCGCGCTCCATTCCCAATCATTGGCAAATTTCACCGATGATTGGCAAGGCAAATCGTGCAGGGCTGCGATTTCGGTGTGAAGTTGCACGCATTTCCGCCCTTTTCGGCAATTGGCATACCCCCTGCATAGTGTTGGTCGAACCGGCGCAAAATGTGCCGGGCAGTCAGAACAGGATGGAAAATCATGAAGCCGATGTTTGCCCAAGCCGCCACCTTCGCATTCAGCGCAGCCGGGGCGTTGGCGATCCTCGTCGGATCGATCAACCAGCCCCTGCTCGCGGCCAATGTCGCTGGCGCCCCCGCCATCGGCCTGGTCTCGGCTGCTTCGACCCCGGCGGTCAGCCCTACGGCTTGACCGACACTGGTGCCGGGGCACTCTCCCCCCTTGCCCCGCCCCGGCACCAGCATTTTTTCTGATTTTGACCGAGTTTTCGACAGGAGTTTCAAAATGGGTATTTTCTCACGAACCCGCGACATCATCGCCGCCAACGTCACCGACCTGCTCGACCGGGCCGAAGACCCCGAAAAGATGATCCGCCAGATCATCTTCGAGATGAATGAAACGCTCGTCGAAGTTCGCGCTTCCGCCGCCCGCACGATCGCGGACCAAAAGGAAATGCGCCGCCACATCGCCAAGCTCGAAAGCCTGCAGGACAGCTGGAAGGAAAAGGCCGAACTCGCGTTGTCGAAGGACCGCGAAGACCTCGCCACCGCCGCGCTCGTCGAAAAGCAGAAAGCCGGCGACATGGCCGAGCGGCTCAAGAACGAGATTGCCGTCCTCGACGACGCGCTCAAGGGCTATGAGGCCGACATCGCCAAGCTGCAGAAAAAGCTCAGCGAAGCGCGCGCCCGCCAGTCGAGCGTCGTCAACCGCCTCGAAAGCGCCGAGAACCGCTTCCGCCTGCGCGAGATGACCAATGGCGACCGCGTCGAGGATGCCTTCTCGCGCTTCGAAATCCTCGAGCGCCGCGTCGACGAGGCCGAAGGCCGTGCGGATGCGCTCAGTCTCGGCTACAAGAAGTCGCTCGACGAGGAAATCGCCGAACTGCAGGCCGCCGACAAGGTCGCCGACGAGCTTGCCGCGCTGAAGGCGGCGCAGGCCAAGAAATAAGGAGCCCGGCCGATGGAAGAGATCATCATCGTCCCGATTGTCATCGGAACCCTCTTCCTCGGTCTGCCCTGGCTGATCCTCCACTACATCACCAAGTGGAAACAGGCCAAGACGCTGACCGGAGAAGACGAGCAGCTGCTCGACGAACTTTACGATACCGCACGCCGGCTCGAGGGCCGTCTGCACACCGTCGAACGCATCATCAGCGCCGACCATCCCGAATTCCGCCCCGCGGTTCGCAGCGATGAAGAGCTGGCGCAACTTGAAAATACAAGCAGGAGGAATTGAGATGTCTGCCAGCCGCACCAAATTCTATCTCGACAAGCAGAACGCCAAATGGAGCGGCGTGTGCGCGGGTATCGCGGACTATAGCGGTGTCGATGTCCTCTGGGTCCGCGTCGGCGCGGTCCTGCTGACCCTGATGGGCGGCTTCCCCTGGACGCTGATCGCCTATTGGATGGTCGCCTGGATGGGAACGCCGAAACCCTTCGCGCTCTACGGCTCGAACGAGGAAGCGAAGTTCTGGCAGGGCGTGCGCAGCAACCCCGGTGCCTCGACCCGCGACATCAAGTCACGCTTCCGTGACATCGACCGCCGGCTTGCCGACATCGAGCAATATTACACCAGCCACAATCGCCGCCTCGCCGACGAAATCGACGCGCTGCGCTGAGCGGACAGGCAACAGGGAGAATTGACATGAGTTGGGGTGGTCCCACCTTCGTCCTCGCCATCATCGCACTGTCGATCGGCGGCTGGATGTTCACGACATGGATTCGCGCCAAGCACGGCTATCCGGTTGAAAATGAATGGGGCGGCACGGTTCATCGAACCGACCCCGACGCTGATCGAAAAATCGCATTGCTCAGCGACGACAATGCCAAGCTCGCCAACCAAATCGGCCGGCTCGAAGAACGGATTGCAGTGCTCGAACGCATCGCGACCGAAGAAAGCGGCCGCGCAGCGCAACTCGCCGACCAGATCGACCGTCTGCGCTAGGGGGAATTGACCAATGAACGCTGACCTTTTGAACGCTCTTGCTCCCGCCGCAGCCCTGATCGGCATCATCGCCGTCGGTGGCTGGATCTTCACCACCTGGCTGCGCGTCAAGCATGGCTACCCGCTCGAAAACAGCTGGGGCAAGGCGGTTTATCCCAAGACCAGCGACGAGGCGATGGAACGCGTCAAGCTGATCAGCCAGGAAAATGCGCAGCTTCGCGCCGAGCTGGGCTCGGTCAAGGACCGCCTTGCGGTAATCGAGCGCATCGTCACCGACGAAGGCAACCGGCTGAGCCACGAAATCGAGGCGCTGCGGCGCCCCGCGAACTGAGGAGTGAGCGATCATGGGCGATGAAATCTGGATCCTGATCCCGCTGGCCCCCTTCATCCTCGGCGGCTTCGTCATCTGGTCGAAGCACCAGCAACGGATGATCGAGAAACAGTCGGAGATGACTGCGGAAAAGGCTGCGCAATATGCAGCGCATACCGAACGGCTCGAAGAACGCGTCCGCGTCCTCGAACGCATCATTACCGACAAGGGAGTTGATGTGGCCGACGAGATCGAAAAACTGCGCGACGCGCCGCTCAACTGACGCGACGACAATAGGAAAGGATCTTCCCGATGGGACCGTTTGAAATGGTAATTGGCATCGTCCTCATCGTGACGATTGGCAGCATCATCCGCGCCAAGCACGGCATCCGTCGCGATCGCCACGGCAATGACTATGTCGCCGCAAACGATGCCGAGACCAAGGCGCTGCAAGCCGAGATTCGCGCGCTGAAGGAGCGCATCCACGTGCTCGAGCGCATCGCCACCGACAACAACCGGGCCGTCAGCCTCGACCAAGAGATCGAGAAGCTGCGCGACCGTTCCCTCCCCTGATGTGACGAAGAAGGAGCCGGCCGATGGCCACCATCACTTCCGATCTGGCAACCAATCTGGTCACCGCGGCGGTCGCGCTGAGCGCGCTGACCATCATCAGCCTCGCTGCGCTGCGCGGATGGCGCGACTGGATCCAGTATAAGCGCGAGGAACTCGCCGCGTGCCATGCGGTCGGCCACGATCCCGCGCTGCCGCACACCGGCTCGCGCATCGAGATCGCCGACCTCAAGGAGCGGCTGCGCAAACTCGAAGCCATTGCTGCGGGCGTCGATCTGTAGCACCCGTCGCTCCCGCGAAGGCGGGGGCCGCAGGCGGCATTGCTCAGCCGCGTTGCTTGAATTGTGGGGGCGTCGTCTTCTCTGGCGCGGCGGAAAAGGACGAGGCGGACCCTTTCCTCCACGCCCCAAATCTGCCACTGCCGCGACCATGCGCAGCCTCTCCGACATTTACGACGAATATGACTTCCTCGACGGCGACGACCGCTATCGCCTGCTGATCGAACTCGGCCGCGAGCTGGAACCGATGCCCGACGCGCTCAAGACCGACGCGACGCTGGTGCGCGGCTGCAGCGCAAGCGTCTGGGTCTATCCGGTCCCGCAGGATGACGGCCGGCTTCATTTCCTCGCCGACAGCAACGCCGCGATCACCAAGGGGATCGTCGCGCTCGTCCTGTCGGCGGTGCAGGACAGGCCCGCCGCCGAGGTTGCCGATATGGACATCGCCGCCGCGCTCGCGCCGTTCGAGCTGACGCGCCAGCTCTCGTCGAACCGGACGCAGGGCGTTCCGAACATGATCGCGCTCGTCAAGGACACCGCGCGGCGCATCGCCGCGGGCTGACCGCGACCCGGCCGCTGCCACGCGCCACACCTTCTCCGTCATCCACGAAAAAGGGCGCGAGAGTTTCCTCCCGCGCCCGATTTCTTGACGCAATCGCGCCGCTTAGAAGGCGACGGTCAGCGTGCCGCTGACGGTGCGCGGCGCACCGATCTGCGCGAACGGCGGCGACGATCCCTGCGAGATCGACGTCGTGTAGCGACCGACATAAAGCGTATCGAACAGGTTATAGACGTTGAGCTGGAAGAAGGTCTGATCGTTCAGGCCCAGGAATTCCAGGTTCAGGCGTGCGTCGAGGTTGACGAGCCAATAGGCATTCGTCTTGGCCGGAAAGACTTCGCTGCCGCCAATGACGATCGGCAGGTTCGTGTCGTAAATGTACCGGCCGCCCGTGCGCTTGGCAGTCACGCCCAGTTCGACCGGGCCCAGCGTGCCACGCGCCGATCCGCCGAGGGTATAGGCAGGGGCGCCCGATTCGCGCTTGCCGGCGGTCGGGATGAAGCTGGTGCCGCCCGACTGGACATCGTCCTTGATTTCCGATTCGAGATACGAACCGAAAGCATACAGCGCGAGTTGGGGCAGCGGCTGCCAGGCGACGCTGCCGTCGATGCCATATTTGTCGACGCGGCCGAGGTTCCGATACAGGTTGCGATCGGTGACCGGATCATAGGCCGAAGCAAGACGATTGTCATATTTCGTGAACCAGCCCGAAACCTGCGCCTGGACCTGCCCGGTGCGATAACGGAGGCCGAGGTCGAAGTTGTCGGTCGTTTCGGGTTCGGGGCGTGCCGACGGCGTGTCGGGGGCGAAGAAGAAGGCATTGTACAGGGCATCGGTGCCCGGGACCTGCAGACCCTTCGAATAGTTGGCGAAGACCGAAACCTGGTTGCTCGGTTTGAACAGCAGGCCGACGTTCGGAAGGATTTCGTCATATTTCAGCACGCGCTGCTGCGGCCCCTGAACCGTCGGATTGGCGGCAGCATATGCGGCGTTGCGCGGATCGCCCTGTCCGAAACAGTCGACAAAGCCGGTGTCGCTCGTGGTGAAACAGAAATTGTTGAGGTCGCGCTTGAAGAAGGGCGCGCGGATGCCGAGCGTGGCAACGAGCGACCCGTCCATGAATTCGCCGCGATATTCACCCGAAACCTGCGACAGGATCGCATAGGACAGGCGGTCGCGCTTCTGGAGCACGGCGCCGGTCACATCGGTGAGCGGGTCGTTGACCGGGAACACATCGACCGGCTCGCCGTTCAGCTGGAGCAGGCCGACCTGGCCGGTCTGGCGGTGGCGCGCGCGGTCATAGGTGAAGCCGACGCGGACACTGTGGTCGTCGTTGATGTCCCAGCGCAGGTTGGCAATCACGCCATAGCGGTGCGTTTGCGTCTGGCTGGGAGCCGTCATCGTGACTTCGTCGAGCAGGTCGCCGTCGCCGTTGAGGTCCATCCCGAAATAGGGACGACCACCGATATAGCCAGCGAGGTTGGTCACACCGGCGCCAGGCTGAACGTCCTGAAGGCGCTCGCGTGCATTGACCGTGCCGCCGCCATTGGCCTTCACATACTGATAGCTCGGATCGACGGTCAGCACGACGCCTTCGGTCAGCGTGAAGCGCGACGCACCGCGGATGTTGCCGGTGTTCGACGGGTTGTAGCGGCGATCGAATTCGGTGCCGCAGCCATTGGTCAGGTCGGCGAGGCCGGGCCGCGCGATGGTGCTGACGGTGCAGGGATAATTGATGTCATATTCGCGCTCGTCCTTCGACTGCGGGAAGCCCGACGGGACCGCACGGTCGAACCGCAGCGGCAGCGAACCGAAGAAGTTGTTGCGGTTCTCGTTATAATGGCCGGAGATCGCCACGAAGTCGCCATTGTCGCCGATCGGCTGCCAGATGCGCGCGTTATACTGCTGCTTGTCGACGACGCCGTAATTGTTGAACGGGTTGTCGTTCGACGCGGTCGAGGCCGAAATGAAGGCGCGCGTGCCCCAGGGGGTGAAGACGCCGGTGTCGACCATGCCGAAAATGCGGAAGAATTTAAACTCGCCCGCCGAGCCCGACAGGCGGACGCCAAATTCTTCGCCCGGCGTGCGCGTGCGATAGTTGACGGTCGAACCCGTCGCGGCGGCGGTCGGGCTGTCGACGTCGGTGGTGCCGAGATTGACGTTGACCTGCTCGATCAGCTCGGGATCGAGCTGCTGGTTCGAATAAATGGCATAGTTGCCCGAATCGTTCAGCGGAACGCCGTCGAAGGTCAGGCTGATGCGATCTTCCGAAAAACCGCGGATCGAGAGCTGGCCGCCCGACGAGCCGTAGGCGTCATTGTTGGTGAAGACGACGCCGGGCACCAGGTTGATCGTGTCGAGGATCGTCTGACCGGGGTTCTGGCGGGCAATGATTTCCTGGTTCAGCACCGACTTGGCCTTCGACGTGTCAGGCGACTGGATGCCCGCGACATCGGTGGCGCGTGCGCCGGTCACGACGATCTCGTCGTCGAAGTCGACCGAGCCGGTCGACTGGGCAAAAGCCGGAGTGGAAAGCAGCGCGGCCGGAATCAGCGCGGCGCTTGCGGCAAGCGAATGACGGAGTTTCATCTGAGGTTGTCCCCTTTGTGGTGCGAATCTGGCAGGCGCACTCGACAGGGCGCGCAGTACCCGCGAGCGCCCCTGAAGCCCGCGTGTGGCACGATTGTGACAGCAATTGTGACAGTGCAAGCCGCGAAGGAGTTGGCGATCAGGAAAGCGTCAAGAAAGCGCGCATTTGCGTGAAATCGCGGCGGCGCATGACCTGCGCGGCTGCGCTTTTTTCAGCAACTGTTGCTGCAATGCAACATAGTTGGCGAGGCAACCAAACCCGATGCGGTGCGACTCAGGCCGCGTCGCCGGCCTCTTTCGCCTTGTCGGCATAGACGCGCACGGGATCCTTGCGGCCTTCAACGACATCCTTGTCGACGACGATTTCGACGACGTCGGTAAGGTCGGGCAGGTCGAACATCGTGTCGAGCAGGATCGCCTCGACGATCGAGCGCAGCCCACGCGCGCCGGTCTTGCGTTCGATCGCCTTCTTGGCGACCGCGACGAGCGCATCGTCGGTGAAGGTCAGCGCGACATCCTCGAGGTCGAACAGCTTCTTATACTGTTTGACCAGCGCATTCTTGGGCTCGCCCAGAATCTTGACGAGCGCGTCGATGTCGAGATCTTCCAGCGTCGCAATGACGGGCAGGCGGCCGACGAATTCGGGGATCAGGCCGAACTTCAGCAGATCTTCGGGCTCAATCTGTTTGAGTACTTCGCCCGTGCGGCGTTCGTCGGGGCCGGCGACATGCGCGCCAAAGCCGATCGACTTGCCCTGCAGGCGGTCGCCGATGATCTTTTCGAGGCCGGCAAAGGCGCCGCCCGCGATGAAGAGGATGTTCGTCGTGTCGACCTGCAGGAATTCCTGCTGCGGATGCTTGCGCCCGCCCTGCGGCGGAACGCTCGCGGTCGTGCCTTCCATCAGCTTGAGCAGCGCCTGCTGGACGCCTTCGCCCGACACGTCGCGGGTGATCGACGGATTTTCGGCCTTGCGGCTGATCTTGTCGATCTCGTCGATATAGACGATGCCGCGCTGCGCCTTTTCGACGTTGTAATCCGACGACTGGAGCAGCTTGAGAATGATGTTCTCGACATCCTCGCCGACATAGCCCGCCTCGGTCAGCGTCGTCGCGTCGGCCATGGTGAAGGGCACGTCGAGGAAGCGCGCGAGCGTCTGCGCGAGCAAGGTCTTGCCGCTGCCGGTCGGGCCGACGAGCAGGATGTTCGACTTGGCTAGCTCGACATCGTCGCTGCGCCCCGAATTGGCGAGGCGCTTGTAATGATTGTGCACCGCGACCGACAGCACGCGCTTGGCGGTGTTCTGGCCGATGACATAGGCGTCGAGATGCTGGCAGATTTCGAGCGGCGTCGGGACGGCGCCGTCCTTGCGCGCGGCGATCCCGCCCTTGATTTCTTCACGGATGATGTCGTTGCACAGCTCGACACATTCGTCGCAGATGAACACCGTCGGTCCGGCAATCAGCTTGCGGACTTCGTGCTGCGACTTGCCGCAGAAGGAGCAATACAGAGTGCTCTTGCTGTCCGAGCCGCTCAACTTGGTCATAAATCTTCCTCTGGCCCGCGCAAAATGCGCGCTGCCCTGTTTATCCTAGCCCGCGTCCCCTCAATTACAATATGGCAATTGGGTGACATGGCTTCAATGTCCCGCATAGCGCCAGGCGCCGTGCGAGACGTCAAGAAATGCGGTTAGCGGGAGGTTGCGCCGGCGTCCGGTCAGGGCGTCGGGCCTTCGCTCACCTCGGTCGGCGCGTCGTCGCCGGGCGCGCCCGGGCGGCGGTCGAAGACCTGGTCGACGATACCGAATTCCTTGGCTTCGTCAGCCTCGAGGAAGGTGTCGCGATCCATCGCCTTCTCGATGTCTTTCAGGGGCTTGCCGGTATATTTTGCATAAAGGTCGTTCATCCGTCTGCGGATACGCAGGATTTCCTTGGCCTGGATCTCGATGTCCGACGCCATCCCGCGCGCGCCGCCCGACGGCTGGTGGACCATCACGCGCGCATTCGACAGCGCGACGCGCATCCCCGGTTCGCCGCTCGCGAGAAGGAAGCTGCCCATCGACGCGGCCTGGCCGATGCAGACGGTGCCGACGCGCGGGCGGATGTACTGCATCGTGTCGTGAATCGCCATGCCCGCCGTCACCACGCCGCCCGGCGAGTTGATGTACATATAGATGTCCTTCTTCGGATTCTCCGATTCGAGGAAGAGCAACTGGGCGACGATCAGCGAGGCCATATTGTCCTCGACCTCGCCGGTGACGAAAACGATGCGCTCGCGCAGCAGGCGCGAGAAAATGTCGAAGCTGCGTTCGCCGCGGCTCGTTTGTTCGACGACGACTGGAACAAGGGCGGCAAGCGGGTCGATCATCGGGAATTCGTCCTTATGGTTTTCAAGGCGCCGCGCCGAGGACCGGCGGGCTGGGTTTCCGTCGCCCTACATCGTCGCCCCGCGCGACGGATTCAAGAGGGGAAAACATGGCGAGGCCGATCAGGGTGGGAGTCGATATCGGCTTTGGGATAACGGTATTGATTGGAAACGACGTCCACTACCGGTCGTCAGGCGATACCACTCTCCGTATGAAAAAGGGGCGGGAATGACCCGCCCCTTCTGTCCGTTTGACGTCGCGGCGATCAGTCGCCTTCGCCGGGTTCGGGCGAGAAAAGCTTCTCGAACTTGCCTTCGACGCCCTTATATTCTTCGGCGTCGGCGGGGCTTTCTTTCTTCACCGTGATGTTCGGCCATTCGGCGCTGAACTTGGTGTTGACCTCGAGCCATTTCTCGAGCCCGCTTTCGGTATCGGGCAGGATCGCCTCGGCGGGGCATTCGGGTTCGCACACGCCGCAGTCGATGCACTCGTTCGGGTTGATGACGAGCATATTCTCGCCCTCATAGAAACAATCGACGGGGCAGACCTCGACGCAGTCCATATATTTGCAGCGAATGCAGGCGTCGGTGACGACATAGGTCATGGGTTCGGGCTCCCTTTGCCGACGGCACCCTTGCCGTCCGGCCTTCATCTGCGACCCGCCTCTATGCCGCGCGGACGCGGCGCGTCAACGCAAAGCGACAGTTGCGAATCACTTTCATTCCCCTAGTCCGCCCACGGCAAAGCCGCGCCAGAGAATTTCCTTGGGCGCTGAAAGTTCAGTGCGCCGCGGCAGTCGCGCCGGGGTCGAGCCGGATGTAACAGGCGTGCGCTTCGGGCGCCGGACCGCGGCGTCTGGGGAGGGCGACCAGCCGGATGACCTCGACGCGCTCGCCGACGGGGAGGACAAGCGTTTCGCCCGCGCGTACCGGCGCCGACGCGCGCGTGATACGGCGCCCCTCGAGGCGGATATGCCCCGCGGCGATCATCGCCTGCGCGACACTGCGCGACCGGGCGAAGCGCAGGTACCAGAGCAGCTTGTCGAGCCGGATGCTCCCTGCCGCGCCGGGACTCGCCATCGCCTGCGTCAATCCTTTCCGGCGTCGGCGAGCAGCGCCGCGAGGCCTGCAAAGGGGCTGGTCGGCGACGGGCCGCGCCGCGGTGGCCGGTCAACGCGCGCCGGGCGCTGGACAGGCGTGCCGGGCGGAGCGGATTTGCCGCGTTTGCCGCGCGGGCCTTTGGCCGCCGCGCGCCGGTCCTTGCCGCTGGCATCCGCTGCGGGAGCGTCGGCCGTCTTCCTGGCCTGTTTGCGACGGCGGCGCTTGTCGGCGCGCTGCAGACCCGACCAGCGCCAGCGCTGCAGTTCGGGGTCGCCGACGGTACGAAAGCCGAAGCTTTGCAACAGCGCGCGCCGCGATTCCTCGTCGAGACCGAGCGAGGTGGCCAGCGCCGGGTCGATTGCAAAGCCAGGCGCGACCGCCGCCGCGCCATCGGCAGCGCTGCTGTCCTCATGCTGGTCGACATGATGCTCGGCGGTGCCCGAAATCGGTGCCGCGGGCGGCGCGGCGGCCTGCATACGCGCCGCATGGGCCTGTCGCGCAAGCTTTTCGGCCATGTCGATCCGCAGCCAGCCGGTCGCGCAGCGCCGGAAACCTGCGATCCGCAGCCCCGCCTGGTTGCCGCTCTTTTGCAGCACCGCGCCTTGCGGCGGCAACGCGGGGACAGGCGCGCCCTGCTGTGCCGCGGCGAGCGCGGCGCGCCAGCGCACTGCCTCGGGCTTGAGCAGTTGCGGGTGGAAAATGTCGAGCGAGCCGATTGTCAGGCCGAGTTTGCGCAACTGGGGTCGGTCTTCGGCGCTGATCGCGCTCAGCTGGTCCTCGACCGCAGAGCGACCGATGGTGCCGCCGCCGTCGACGAGCGCCGCCAGCAGCGCGCGGACGCGCGGCGGCGTGAAAAGGTCGCTCGCCGCCTCGCCCATCGCGGCGAGCGGCCCCGCATGGCGCGCGAGCTGTTCGGCGACAAAGGCGTGCAGTCGCTCGGTGATCGCCTGCACCTGTTGCGGCTCGAGGCGGCGCAGCGAGGGGTCGATTTGGAGCGCGGGCTGGACGAGCGTCGGCCCGCGCCCGAGCGTCGCGACGATGTCACCGTGCCACGCGAGGCGCGGCGGCGCGCCCGCTTCGCTCACCAGCGACAGCGCGCTTCCGTCCCCCTCGGCGAGCGATGTCGCGCGCCGCGCGAGTTCGCCCCGCAGATGCTTTTCGGCCGCGGCGAGCAACATGCGATGGTCGCTTGCTCGCGCGACCGGGTCGACCTTGAAATGAAAGCCCCTGAGCGTGCCGAGCGCCTCGCCATCGACCGCGACGGTGCCGTCGGCGCTAACCGCGACCGGCAGCGCCGCGTTGCGCTGCCCCGCGTCGCGGAGGAGCAACGCGAGCCGCCGGTCGACGAAGCGCTGCGCGAGCGCTGCGTGGAGCGCGTCCGACAGGCGTGATTCGAGTTCCTGCGTCTGTTCGGCCCATCCTGCGCCGCCCGCGATCCAGTCGCCGCGCTGCGCGATGAAACAAAGCGTGCGGACTGCCGCGATGCGGCTCGCGAGCTGTTCGATGTCGCCGTCGGTGTCGTCGAAGCGTGCAAGGCGCCGCGCGAACCATTCGGGGTCGATCATCCCGTTGCCGCTCGTGCGCCATTGCCACAACTTGAGCACGGTGCGGCTGTGATGCTCGGGACCGAGCTGTTCGAAGTCGGGGAGGCCGCACACGTCCCACAGCCGCTCAACCGCTTCGGCGTCGGTCGCGCGCGCGCGCACCTCCATGTCGCCTGCCAGATATTTGAGCACCGCGATATCGACCGCCTCGGGCGCCGGGCGCAGGCCGGCCAGCGTCGGCGGCTCGGCAAGGTCGGTGAGCAGCAGGTCGAGCGTGTCGGCACGCGGTACCGGATTGCGCCAGAACAGGTTGGGAAGCGGCGGAAAATGATGCCCCTCGATCGCCGCGATTTCCTCAGGGGTGAATCCGCCCTGCGGCATGCCGACGGTGCCGAAACTGCCGTCCTGCTGGTGGCGCCCGGCGCGGCCCGCGATCTGCGCCATTTCAGCGACCGTCAGGCGGCGCAGGCGGCGCCCGTCGAACTTCTGCAGGCTTGCAAAGGCGACATGCGTAACGTCGAGGTTCAGCCCCATGCCGATCGCGTCGGTGGCGACGAGATAATCGACCTCGCCCGCCTCGAACATCGCGACCTGCGCGTTGCGCGTCTTGGGGCTGAGCGCGCCCATCACCACCGCCGCGCCGCCCGAAAAACGCCGCAGCATCTCGGCGATCGCATAGACCTCCTCGGCCGAGAAGGCGACAACCGCGGAGCGTTTGGGCAGGCGCGACAGCTTTGACGGGCCGGCATAGCTCAGCGTCGAAAAGCGCGGCCGGGTGACGATTTCGGCCTCGGGAACCAGCCTGCGGACCAGCCCGCCGATGCTCGCCGAACCGAGGATCATCGTTTCCTCGCGACCGCGCGCGCGCAGCAGGCGATCGGTGAACACATGGCCGCGTTCGGGATCGGCGCCGAGCTGCGCCTCGTCGATACCGACAAAGGCGACGTCGCGCGTGACGGGCAACGCCTCCATCGTGCCGAGCAGATAGCGCGCATCGGGCGGCGTAATCCGCTCCTCGCCCGTGACGAGCGCAACCTGTGCCGCGCCCTTGATCCGGACGACGCGGTCGTAAACCTCGCGCGCGAGCAGGCGCAGCGGGAATCCGATCATGCCGCTCGCATGGGCGGTCAGGCGCTCGACCGCCAAATGGGTTTTGCCGGTGTTGGTGGGGCCAAGGACGGCCTTGACCGGGGTGGAAGAGGGTGGCGCCATTGTCTTTCGTGCACGCTGGCATGGACGCGCCGCGTGCGCAACAGGCGATCGACGGCCACCGGTGCGCCGTGTGCGGTTTTCGCCCTGAATCACGCCGCGTCGCGGCGACGCCACGCCCCGCCGCAACAAAATTCCCGCGGCGGGCCATTAAATTGACTTTAACGGCCTTTGTTTACAGACAAAGCGGCGGTAATATGAATTGAGCGGCCGGGCCGGGGGGCTCGTCGAGCGGGGGTAATATCTTGTTCCAGCGTCACGAACCCATCGCGGGGATGTCCGGCAATGCTGCCGCCCTCACGATGTCGCAGGCGATTCCCCTGCGATCGGGTGACGCAAAAGCGCCCCCTCTGCTGTCGTGGCGTGAACGGCTGGCGCAGCTCGACCTTGTTCCCGACCTTGGTAACGATATCGGCTCGCGCGAATGGTGGCGCGGCCTCGCGACGTTGACGCTGCTCTGCGGCAGCGCGATCGCGACCTTCCCCGGCATCCGGCCACTTGCGGCGCCGACCGCGCCCGCGCTCGACGCCGCCGATTTCAACGAGGCGCGCGCGCAGATGATCGTGCCGCTCGCGTTCGGCGGCGACACGGGGCGGCATATGGCGGCGACCGATGCGGTGCGCCCGCTGACGCAGACACCCGAACGCCCGCAGATCGAACTGACGGCTACGCTCGGCCGCGGCGACAGCTTTGCGCGCGTCCTCGAACGTGCAGGCGTCGGCAGCGCCGAGGCGCAGGCGCTTGCAAGCCAGGTTTCGGGCGCGGTGCCGCTTGCCGATATTGCGGCGGGAACGCGCATCGACCTGATCCTGGGGCGCCGCGCCGCGCGCACGATGCCGCGCCCGGTCGACGCGCTGGCGATGCGTGCGCGCTTCGACCTCCGGATCGAGATGGAGCGGATCGACGGGCGTCTCGTCATGCGGAGCATCCCGATTGCGGTGGACAACACGCCGCTGCGTATCCGCGGCCGCGTCGGCGACAGCCTGTATCGCTCGGCGCGCGCGGCGGGAGCGCCACCCGAGGCGATCCAGGCTTATCTGCGCGTCATCGGAAAGCAGATATCGGTCGGCAGCGACATCCGCGCCAACGACGAATATGACATCGTCGTCGATTATCGCCGCGCCGAAACGGGCGAGAGCGAGACGGGCAAGCTCCTCTACGCCGGGTTGATCCGCAACGGTCGGCCAAAGCTGTCGATGCTCGAATGGAAGAAGGACGGACGCAGCCAGTGGTTCGAGGCGTCGGGCGTCGGCGAACAGCGCGGCGGCATGGCGCGCCCGACGAACGGCCGTGTTACCTCGACGTTCGGGATGCGGCGCCACCCGATTCTCGGCTATCGCCGGATGCACAGCGGCATCGACTTCGGCGGCGGCTATGGTGCGCCCATCTATGCTGTAACCGACGGCGTCGTCGCGATGGCGGGGCGCAACGGCGGTTATGGCAATTATGTCCGGCTCAACCACGGTGGCGGTCTGGGCACCGGCTATGGGCATATGAGCCGCGTCGCGGTGCGTGCGGGTCAGCGGGTCAGCCGCGGGCAGGTCATCGGCTACATCGGCTCAACCGGCCTCTCGACGGGGCCGCACCTCCATTACGAGCTTTACCGCAACGGGCGCGCGGTCAACCCGTCGTCGGTGACATTTGTGACGCGCGCGGCGCTCGAGGGCAAGGAACTCGCCGATTTCCGCGCGCGCATCCGTCAGCTCACCGCGATCGAATCGGGCGCCGCGCTCACCCCGATCGCGCCGAAACAGGTGGAGGGGCCCAAGCTCGGCTCGCTCGCCGACGTGACGGCAAAGCGGATCGGCGACGGCATCTGAGCGCCGCGGGTTCGCACCAATATCCGTTTGCGGCGCGGCAAAGCGCGGCTATGGACGCGCGATGACCAACGCCGCTTTCCCCGACCTGCGCCTGCGCCGGACGCGCCGCACCGGCTGGAGCCGCGCGATGGTGCGCGAGACGCATCTGGCGCCGTCGAACCTGATCTGGCCGCTCTTTGTCTGCCCCGGCACCGCGACCGAGGAACCGATCGCGAGCTTGCCGGGCGTGTCGCGCTGGTCGGTCGACCGCATCGTCGAACGTGCAAAGGACGCCGTCGCGGCCGGAATCCCTTGCATCGCGCTTTTCCCCTATACCGAAGCCGGTCGGCGCAGCGACGACGGGGCAGAGGCGCTCAATCCCGACAATCTGATGTGCCGCGCGACAGCGGCGGTCAAGGATGCGCTTGGCGACGCCATCGGCGTTCTCACCGACGTCGCGCTCGACCCCTATACCAGCCACGGGCAGGACGGGCTGGTCGACGAGGGCGGCTATGTGCTCAATGACGAGACGGTCGACGTGCTGGTGGGGCAAGCGCTCAACCAGGCGCGTGCGGGTGCCGACATCATCGCGCCCAGCGACATGATGGACGGCCGCGTCGGCGCGATCCGCGAGGCGCTCGAGATGGAAGGGTTCACCCACGTCCAGATCATGAGCTACGCCGCCAAATATGCCTCGGCCTTTTACGGCCCCTTCCGCGATGCGGTCGGCTCGCGCGGGCTGCTGAAAGGCGACAAGAAGACCTATCAGATGGACCCCGCCAATGTCGAAGAGGCGCTGCGCGAGGTCGAGGCCGACCTGGCTGAAGGCGCCGACAGCGTGATGGTCAAGCCGGGCCTGCCCTATCTCGACGTCGTGCGCGCGGTGAAGGACCATTTCGCGGTGCCCGTCTATGCCTATCAGGTGTCGGGCGAATATGCGATGATCGAGGCCGCGGCCGCAGCCGGAGCGGGCGACCGCGACGCGCTCGTCCTCGAAACCCTGCTCGCGTTTCGCCGCGCCGGCGCGGCGGGCGTGCTCAGCTACCACGCGCTGCATGCGGCGCGGCTTCTCGGCGCATGATCGAAACCCAGCGGCTCCTGATGCGTCCGTGGCGCGATGACGACGTCGTGCCCTTTCAGGCGATCTGCAGCGATCCTGCGGTCATGGCGACGCTCGGGCCGCCGCTCGACAGTGAACAGACCGCCGCGCTCATCGAGCGGATGCGCGGGATCGATGCGGCGCACGGCCATTGCTTCTGGGCGCTCGAACGGCGCGACGACGCGCGGCTGATCGGATGGTGCGGGGCAATCCGCGGGAGCGTGGGGCCGGTCGCCGACAAACCCGAAATCGGTTGGCGGCTGGCAAGTGATTGCTGGGGTCGCGGCTATGCGACCGAGGCGGCAAAGGCCGCCGTCGCGTGGGTTTTCGACAATTTGGCTGACGAAGCCGTGTGGGCGATCACATGGCGGGGCAATGTCCGCAGCCGGGCGGTTATGGAGCGATTGGGAATGCAGCACGCCGAGACTTGCGATTTCGACCATCCCAGGCTGACCGAGGGCGATCCGTTGCGTCCGCATGTCGCCTATTCGCTCGACCGGGCAAGCTGGGGGCACGCATGAGCGCGGTCGCGACACGGCGCTGGCTTTTCGTGCTGACCATCTTGGTCGGCAGCTTCCTGCTTTTCCAGATCCAGCCGATGGTCGCGCGGATGGTGCTCCCCAAATTGGGCGGCGCGCCGGCGGTGTGGAACAGCGCGATGCTCGTTTATCAGGCGTTGCTGCTCGGCGGCTATGCCTATGCGCACTGGCTTGGACGTTTCGCGCTGCGGCGGCAGGCGATGATCCACGTTGCGCTCTTCCTTGTGGCCGCGCTCTGGCTTCCGATCGGAATTGCGCAGATCGCGCCGCCGGCGGCGGGGCAGGAGGTGCTGTGGGTTCCGCTGCTGCTTCTGGCGTCGATCGGACCGGTATTCTTCGTCGTTTCGGCGCAGGCGCCGCTGATGCAGCGCTGGTTTGCCGCAGATGCGCGCGCGGGCGACCCTTATTACCTCTACGCCGCGTCGAACCTCGGCAGCTTTGCCGGGTTGATCAGCTATCCGGCACTGGTCGAGCCCAATCTTCCGCTGGCGACGCAAAGCTGGGGATGGACCGGGGGCTATGCGGCGCTGCTGCTGCTGGTCGCCGCGAGTGGCTGGGCGCGTTGGAGCGCACACCCGGAGGCCATGGACTCGGATGTCAAGCAACCAGCCGAGCCGGCACCGACGTCGCGACGGATGCTCCACTGGCTGTTCATTGCGGCGGTTCCGTCGGGCCTGATGCTGTCGACGACGACGCATCTGACGACCGACATCGTCGCGATGCCGCTCCTGTGGGTGCTGCCGCTCGGCCTGTACCTGCTCAGCTTCGTCATTGCCTTTTCCACGATGGACCGCGCGACGCAGGTCGTCACGACGATCGCGCCGACGATGCTGCTGATGGTCGGCGCGCTCGCGCTGCTCAGCTCGGCCGGCGGAACGATGATGGTGGCGCTCGCCAGTCTTGCGATGCTTTTTGTCGTCGCGACCGCGCTCCACGGCTATCTCTATCATCTTCGCCCCGCGCCGCGGCACCTGACGCTTTTCTACCTGGTCATGTCGGCGGGCGGGGTGCTTGGCGGCCTGTTTGCCGCGCTGGTTGCGCCGCTGCTATTCGACTGGGTTTACGAACATCCGTTGCTGATCGTCGCGGCGGCGCTGTTGCTGCCGTTGCCCGCGCTTTTCCCGTGGAACGAGTGGATCAAGGCCTCGCCGCAGCAAACGCGGCGGCTCGTCTTGCTGCTCGTCATCCTCGCAGCCTTCGCCTGCTGGAACATGGTCCAGCGCTGGTCGGGGGCGTTCGACACGGACACGGCGCTGTGGGGCCTGACAATCGTCGCGGTGGGCTTGCTCGTATCTGCATGGCGCTGGGCCTATGTCTCTACGCTGCTGCTGTTGATGATCGGCGTCGGCGGCTGGGATACAGTGAAGGTCAGCGTCGACGGGACGCGGGTGCGCAGCTATTTCGGCGTCTATTCGGTCACCGACGACGCTTATCGCATGCAGCGGCGGCTCGCGCACGGCACGACGCTCCACGGCCTGCAAAGCACCGAGCCCGGGAAGGAGCGCGAGCCGACAACCTATTACGGGCACCAATCGGGCGTCGGCCTGGCGCTCGACAAGGCCGAGGCGCTGGCGGGGCCGGATGCGTCGGTGGGGATCGTCGGGCTCGGCGCCGGGACGCTGTCCTGCTATCGCCGTCCGGGCCAGAGCTGGACGTTTTACGAGATCGACCCCGTGATGGCCGACATCGCCCGCGACCCGCAGAAATTCACCTTCCTTTCGAATTGCGCGCGCGACACACCAATTGTCATCGGCGATGCGCGGCTGCAGATAGCAAAGGGACCAGCGGCGCAGTTCGACATTTTGGTAATCGACGCCTTTTCGTCCGACGCCATCCCGCTGCACCTGCTGACCGAAGAAGCGATCGGCGTCTATGCGCGCGCGCTCAAACCCGACGGCTACCTGCTGATCCATATCTCGAACCGTTTCTTCGGACTCGAGCCGGTATTGGCCGCCGAGGCCAAGGCACGCGGCTGGTCGGCCGCAATCCGGATTGACCCGACCCCCGATCCCGAGGGCGAGTTCGGCGACCTGACCGGGTCGAGCTGGGTTGCGTTGACGGCGACACCGCAGCGGCTCGAGCAATTGACCGGCGGGACGAAGGCGCGCAATCTGAGCGCCGAAGACGGCACTTGGGTTCCGCTTGCGGCGCGCAAGGGGTTCACGCGCTGGACCGACGATTATGCCTCGACCCTGCCAGTGCTGATCTGGAAAAACGTGATCGGAAGCTACGAATGACCCGGAGTGACATCAGCATCATCAGCGTCAATGGCAAGACGCCGCAGATCGATCCCAGCGCCTTCATCGCGCCGGGATGCCGGATCATCGGCGATGTGGTGATCGGTCCCGACGTCAGTATCTGGTATAATTGCGTGCTGCGCGCCGATGTCAGCCATATCCGCATCGGCGCGCGCTCGAACATCCAGGACGGCAGCATCCTGCACTGCGACGGCCCGACTCCTTTCCATCCCGACGGCTTTCCGACGATCGTCGGCGAAGATGTGCTGATCGGACATTTGGCGATGGTGCATGGCTGCACGCTCGCCGACCGTGCTTTTGTCGGCCTGAAGGCCACGGTAATGAACGGCTGCCGCATCGGCAGCGACGCGATGCTCGCCGCGGGCGCGTTGCTCACCGAGAATAAGGAAATCCCTGACCGCGAACTGTGGGCCGGGACCCCGGCGCGACGGGTGCGCGAGATCGACGACGCGCAGGCCGCGGGCATGCAGATCGGCGTCGCCCATTATGTGATGAACGGTCGGCTGCACAAGGCAGCGGTGGAAGGGTGAATAAATCCTCCCTGTCGCGAAGCCATGGGGAGGGGGACCGTCGCCGTAGGCGATGGTGGAGGGGCGGCAAGGTTGCGCCAAAGCCCCTCCGTCAGCCCTTCGGGCTGCCACCTCCTCATCGTTTCGCGACAGGGAGGATCGTCACATCACCCGTGGTTGGCGTTCACCATCGCATAGAGCATGGGAATCGACAGCAAGGTGTTCGTTCGAGAAAAGATCATCGCGGTTTGTGCCGCCTTGGCCTTCGTTGCGTCATCGGCCTCAACGATGCCCAGCGCCTTTTTCTGGTTCGGCCAGATCACGAACCAGACGTTGAAAGCCATGATCAGCCCCAGCCACATGCCGACGCCGATCAGCTTATAGGGGTCCTGCAACGTCAGCGCGGGAACCGCATATTGGGCGTGAAAGGCGATGGCGAGACCGAAGAGCACCGTCGCGGCGGCCGCCCAGCGGAACCAGAAGAGCGCGGCGGGCGCGATATGCTTGCCGACCGCAGGTTTCAGTTCGGCCGGAATCTTCGGCATCGTCGGCATCTGGACGAAGTTGAAATAATAAAGCAACCCGATCCATAGTACGCCGAAAAAGGTGTGCAGCCAGCGCATGATGGCATTGCCCGCGGCGACGCCATCGTCGAAATTCTGGCCATTGAGGCCCAGCATCAGCACGATTGCGAACACCAGCCCGGTACCCAGAACGGCGTGAAGATTTCCGAAAAACTTCCCCATTTGCATTCCCCTCCTTATCGTTCGGCGCGCGGTGCGACCCGGTGCCGTGGCGATGCTATGCCAGCGCGAAAGGAAAGGCTCAAGCGGGCTTGTCGGAGGTGTCCTCGGCGACCGAAAGGCCGTTCTTCAACATCACCGGGACCTGCGTCAGCGTGAAGACGAAGGAGAGGGCGGTGACGCCCCAGACCTTGATCGTGAGCCACAGGTCGAAACTCATGCGATCGGTCTGGATCAGTTCGTACATCACGTGGTTTGCGATGCCGAGCGCGCCGAAGAAAATTCCCCAGTTCCGCGACAGCAACAGCCAGCCCTTTTCGGTCAACCCTTCGAGCGCCGACTGGAGCAGATATTTGAGCATCGGGCGCTTCAGCCACCAGCCGCCGAGCAGCAGCAGGGCAAAGGCGCCATAGATGATCGTCGGCTTCATCACGATGAAGCGCTCGTCATGGAACCAGACGGTCAGCGCACCGAAACCGAGTACGAGCACGCTCGACATCCATAGCATCGGCGAAATCTTGCCCAGCTTCCACTTCGACACCGCCATAGCGACGATAATCGCGACCATGAACGCGAGTGTGCCCTTGATCGCGGCGGTCGTCGCGGCAAAGGCGCCGTCGCCTTCCGATGCGAACTTATAGGCGACGAAAAAGACGAGCAGCGGTCCGAAGTCGATCGCAAAGTTCAGCCAGCCGTGCTGCGCGCGCGGCGGCGCGGGGACGGGCTCGGGGCCGGTGGGCGGCATATCGGGGGCGGTCATCGGATATTTCCTGCAATGATGGCGGCGATCTCGTCGGCGTCGAAGGGGCGCAGATCCTCCATCGTCTCACCAATGCCGATTGCGTGGATGGGCAGCCCGTGGCGCTCGGCCGCGGCGACGAGGACCCCGCCGCGCGCGGTGCCGTCGAGCTTGGTCATGACGAGCCCGGTAACGCCCGCGACCTCGCGAAAAACGTCGATTTGCGACAGCGCATTCTGCCCGGTCGTCGCGTCGAGCACGAGCACCACGTCGTGCGGCGCGGCGGGGTTGAGGCGGCCGAGGACGCGCTTGATCTTGGCAAGCTCGTCCATCAGCTCGCGCTTGTTCTGCAGGCGTCCAGCGGTGTCGACGATCAGCACGTCGATGCCCGTCGCCGTCGCCTGCTTCACCGCGTCAAAGACGATGCCCGCGCTGTCGCCGCCTTCGGGGCCCGCCATAATCGGCACGCCCAGGCGTTCGGCCCAGACCTTCAATTGCCCGATTGCGGCGGCGCGAAAGGTGTCGCCCGCGACGAGCATTACGCCATAATCCTGTTCCTGGAACAGGTGCGCGAGCTTGGCGATGGTCGTTGTCTTGCCCGACCCGTTGACGCCGATCACCAATATGACCTGCGGACGCGGAAAGGCGTCGATTTCCAGCGGTTCGGCGACCGGGCGCAGCACCGCCGCAATCTCGTCGGCGACGACGCGGCGGAGCTCCTCGGTGCCGTTCGCCGCGACGTCGCGGCGCTCGGACAGGCGATCGCGGATGCGCGCGGCCATCGCGGGGCCAAGGTCGGCGGTGATCAGCGCCTCCTCGATCCGGTCGAGGTCGTCGTCGTCGAGCCGCGACTTACCGGTCAGTCCCGACAGATTTTCGCCGAGCCGCTCCGACGTGCGGCGAAGCCCGCCGAGCAACCGCTCGCTCCAGCTCGCCCCGCTCATGCTGCGATGCTTTCGGCGATCATGCGCTCGCCGTCGCGCGCGCGAAGGCGCACCGGCACTATACTGTTCGGCGCGGCGGGTGCGGCCAGCGTCAGCGCGGCAAAATTCTCGGCATGGCCGCACATCCCGTCGCGCTCGACGAGCATCTGCGTCATCGTGCCAGCTTGCGCGTCGAGCCAGCGATGGCGCCGCCGCGCATTGGCCGCGCGCAAGGTCGCGGCGCGGTCGCGCGCGACGCGGCGCCCGACCTGCGGCATGCGCGCGGCGGGCGTTCCGGCGCGCGGGCTGTACGGAAAGATATGGCCGAAAACGATGTCGCAATCGTCGATCAGCGCCAGACTGTTGGCAAACATGCTGTCATCCTCGGTGGGAAAGCCCGCGATCAGGTCGGCGCCGATCGCGATTTCACTACGCGCCGCCTTGAGCCGCTCGACGAGCCGCACGGCGTCGGCGCGGCGATGGCGGCGCTTCATGCGCGTCAGCACCATATCATCGCCCGCTTGCAGCGACAGATGGACGTGCGGCATGACCCGCGGCTCTTGGGTGAGCAGCGCGAACAGCGCATCGTCGACGCGGTCGGGGTCGAGCGAGGAGAGGCGCAGCCGCTCGACGGGCAGCGCGAGCAGCGCCTCGACGAGCGATGCAAGACTCGTCCCGCTGTCGTCGCCATAGCTCGCAAGATCGACGCCGGTGAGCACGATCTCGCGCTGTCGGCGCGCGAGCGCGGTGCGCGCGGCCTCGACGACAGCATCAACCGTCGCCGACCGCGCGGTCCCGCGCGCCAGCACGGTCGCGCAAAAGGTGCAGCTGTGCGAACAGCCGGTCTGCACGCCCAGGAAGGCGCGCGCATGATCGGCGCCGGAGAGGGCGGGGGTATAGGATTTGGGTGTGGGTGTGTAAGTATCCATGTTCCCCCGCGAAGGCGGAGGTCGATCTCTGGCCGGTGCTATTTGGAGCGCGCCGGTGTTGGGTCCCCGCCTGCGCGGGGACACACCGATATTTGCGTAGCTTTGCGTCAGCCCCTTCGCATCGTTCGCCACGACCAGTGCGCCCATCGCTTCGAAACGCCCGGCCTCGAGTTCCGCCGCGCATCCTGTCACCACCACCTCGGCATCGGGATGTTCGCGTAGCGCGCGGCGCACCGCCTGCCGCGCCTGACGCACCGCCTCATCGGTCACTGCACAACTGTTGAAGACGATGGTGTCGGACGCGCCCGCGTCGCGCAGCGCGGTGCGAACCGCTTCACCCTCGGCGATGTTGAGCCGGCACCCGAAATTGACGACCCGATGCCGGTCGGCGACCGAATTGCTCATCCGAAGCGCGCCCAGTCGGTCTCGCCCTCGAACACGCGCGTCGCCGCGCCGGTCATCACGATCGGCTCGCCGGGCGCCCAGCGGATGAGGAGGTCGCCGCCGGGGAGCGAGACGGTGACCGGCGACTGGACCAGCCCCGCGCGGATCGCCGCGACCGCCGTCGCGCAGGCGCCGGTGCCGCACGCCTGGGTGACGCCCACGCCGCGCTCCCAGACGCGAAGTTGCAGCTGATTCTCGCCGTCGAGGCTCGCGACATTGACGTTGACGCGCTCAGGAAACAGCGGGTCGGTTTCGATTCGCGGACCCAGGTCGGCGAGCGGCACAGCGTCGGCTTCGGGTACAAAAAAGACGATATGCGGATTGCCGACGTTAACACCTGCGCCATGTTCAAGCTCGTCCCATGCGACCGGCATGTCGCGCGTGTCCATCGGCATCGCGAGCGGGATATGCTCCCAGTCAAACACGGGTTCGCCCAGCGTCACTTCGGCGCCGCCATCGGCGGGGCTGACGCGCAGCATCCCGCCCAGCGTCTCGATCACCGCGGGCTGCGCGAGCAAGGTCGCGACGCAGCGCGTTGCGTTGCCGCACGCCTCGACCTCGCCGCCGTCGGCGTTGAAGATGCGCATCTTCACGTCGGCGCTGGTCGACGGTTCGAGCAGGATCAGCTGGTCGCAACCGATGCCGTGACGGCGATCGGCAATCGCGTGCGCGCGCGCCGCGGTCATTTCGACCGCTGCCTCGCGCGCGTCGATCACGACGAAGTCGTTGCCGAGTCCGTGCATCTTGGTGAAGCGGTCTGCCATAGCCGCGCATGTAAGGGCGCGGCGCCGCGAAGTCTAGCGATGGGTCGGGTCAGGCGCTCTTGCGCAGTGGCTCGGCGTCGGGCTTCGCAACGCCGCCTTCAGGTATCGCGGGCGCGCGCAGCAACCCGCGCTCGGCGAGCAGCGCCGCGGTGTCGCCCGCCGACGCGGCCCGGCCATAGAACCAGCCCTGTCCCTTGGTGCAGCCGAGGCGGGTGAGTTCGATCGCCGTCGCCTCGTCCTCGACGCCCTCGGCGGTGATCGGCATCGCAAGGCTTTCGCCGAGCCGGACGATGGCGACGACGATGGCTTGCGCATCGGCGCTGTCGCGCATCGCGGCGACGAAGCTGCGGTCGATCTTGATCCGGTCGAACGGCAGCGCGCGCAGGTGCGACAGCGAGCTATAGCCGGTTCCGAAATCGTCGAGGCTCAGCGACACGCCCTGATTTTTCAGGCTGGTGACGATCGAGCGGACCAGCGGCAGGTTCTCGAACAGGCTGCTTTCGGTAATCTCGACCTCGAGCTGGCTTGCGGGAAAGCCCGCCTCGACGAGCAGCTTGGTCAGCTTCTGGCTGAACCACGGGTCCTTCAACTGCTGCGGCGAGATATTCACCGCGAGCATGATCGACGGGTCCCAGCCCTTGGCGATGTCCATCGCGCTACGGATGACCTGCAGCGACAATTCGCCGATCAGCCCGCTCTCTTCGGCAATCGGGATAAAGCGTTCGGGCGGGATCATGCCATATTCGGGCGAATCCCAGCGCATCAGCATTTCAAACCCGACCAGACGGCCGCTGGCGATATCGACCTGCGGCTCGAAATAGGGGACGAACTCGCCGCGCGGCATGCCGCTGCGGATGCCCGTTTCGATCTGGTTGCGGACCTGCACCGCCATTTCCATGCCCATCTCGAACCAGCAATAGCGGTTCCGACCCTGGTCCTTGCAATGGTACATGGCGATGTCGGCCTGCCGCACCATTGTGTCCATCGTTATGCTCGCATCGTTGGCGAGCGCGATGCCCAGCGATGCGCCGATGCGGATCTGCTGCGCGTCGTGCGTCACCGAATCCTCGAGTGCCGCGACGAGCTGTGCGGCGAGCGCGTCGATCGTCGCACGCGCGCCGGGCTCGAAGGGCAACAGCGCGACGAATTCGTCGCCGCCGAGGCGCGCCTTGGTGGCGCTCGGCGGCAGGACGGTGCTGATGCGCTCGGCGGCGACCTGCAGCACGCGGTCGCCCGCGACATGGCCGTGGATATCGTTGACGGTCTTGAAATGGTCGAGGTCGAGCAGGAACAGCGCGACCTGCCGACCTTCAACCGCCGATTTCGCGATCAGCTGCTGTCCGGCGACGAGCAAGGCGCGGCGGTTCAGGAACCCGGTCAGCGGGTCGGTATCGGCCAGATAGCGGGCGCGCTTCTCGGCCTCGGTCCGCTCGCGAATTTCGCGGTTCAGATCCTCGTATCGCCGCCACCCGAACAGGATCAGCGCGACGTTCAGGATCAGCGCCGCCGCCAGCACCTTGTCGGGTCCGCCGCCCAGCCCGATCAGGCTCTGCACGAGCGCGTGCATCAGATTGCTGCCGGTGCCGACGAAGAGCAGGATGGCCGCGACCACGATACCGCCGGTCAGGACGTCACGCCGGGCGGCTTCGCTGCGATCTCGCGGCCGGATGTCTGAAGTCATAGATTCTTTTCCCACTGTTGTGCCTTTTATGGCGGGCAGCGATGAAATTTGCGTTAAGTGCGTTACCGCGGCGGCGGTGCGCGAGAGCGTCGTGCGGCCTTGCCTTTCTTTGCGCTTTTGCGTAAAGGCGCCGCGTCCGGCCGCATCTTGCGGGCGGACAGATACGACATCCGCGACGGAAACGTCTGTCCACGGATAGCCGCTGGTTGGCGAGGTTTCGCTCACCGGCGTCTTTTGCGTTGCGGCATGTCAGAAGGGTGCAAACGGCGCATGTTCGACAGTCTGAGCAATCGGCTTGGCGATGTTTTCGGGAAGCTCCGCGGTCGCGGCGCGCTGACCGAGGCGGACGTGCGCGCGGCGATGCGCGAAGTGCGAATCGCCTTGCTCGAGGCCGATGTCGCGCTGCCCGTCGTGCGCAGTTTCGTCGATCAGGTCACCGAACTCGCGATCGGCCAGAATGTCCTGCGATCGGTCACGCCGGGGCAACAGGTCGTCAAGATCGTCAGCGACGCGCTGACCGAGATGCTCGGCTCGGAAACCGCCGAGCTCGACCTCAATGTCGCGCCGCCCGCGGTGATCATGATGGTCGGTCTGCAGGGCTCGGGCAAGACGACGACGACCGCAAAGATTGCGAAGCGGCTCAAGGACAAGGAGCGCAAGAAGGTGCTGATGGCGTCGCTCGACGTCAATCGCCCCGCCGCGCAGGAACAGCTCGCCGTCCTCGGCACGCAGATCGACGTCGCGACGCTGCCGATCGTCGCGGGCCAGCAGCCGACCGAAATCGCGAACCGTGCGCTGCAGGCGGCGAAGCTTCAGGGCTACGACGTGCTGATGCTCGACACCGCGGGCCGCCTCCACGTCGACCAACAGCTGATGGACGAAATGCAGGCGGTATCGCGCGCGGCGAACCCCGCCGAAACGCTGCTCGTCGTCGATAGCCTGACAGGTCAGGACGCGGTGCAGGTCGCGCAGCGCTTTACCGAACAGGTGCCGCTCACCGGCGTCGTCCTGACCCGCATGGACGGCGACGCGCGCGGCGGCGCCGCGCTGTCGATGCGCGCGGTCACCGGCAAGCCAATCAAGTTCGCGGGCACCGGCGAAAAGCTCGACGGGCTCGAACTCTTTCAGCCGTCGCGCATCGCGGGCCGCATTCTCGGCATGGGCGACGTCGTTAGCCTCGTCGAACGCGCCGCCGAGATGATCCAGGCCGACGAGGCCGAGGCGATGGCCAAGAAGATGGCGAAGGGTCAGTTCGACCTCGACGATCTTCGCAGCCAATTGAACCAGATGCGCCGCATGGGCGGGCTCGGCGCGCTCGCGGGGATGATCCCCGGCCTCAAAAAGGCGCAGGCGGCGATGGCGCAAAGCGGCGCCGACGACAAGGTGCTCGTCCATATGGATGCGATCATGGGGTCGATGACGCGCAAGGAGCGCGCAAAGCCCGAAATCATCAACGCCAAACGCAAGATCCGCATCGCCAACGGGTCGGGCACGACGGTGCAACAGGTGAACAAGGTGCTCAAGATGCACCAGGAAATGTCCACCGCGATGAAGAAAATCCGCAAAATGGGCGGGCTCAAGGGGCTCGGCGCGCTGTTCGGGCGCGGCGGCGGCATCCCCGGAATGCCCGGTCTTGGCGGCGGCATGGGAGGCATGGGCGGCGGTCTGCCCGGGCTCGGCGGCGGAGCGATTCCGCCCGATCTCGCCAACCTGATGAACAAGAAGAAATAATCCAGACAATCCAGTTAGACTTAGAAGGAAAATATCATGGCTACCTCCATTCGCCTCTCGCGCGGCGGTTCGAAAAAGCGCCCCTATTACAAGATCGTCGTCGCCGATTCGCGCAGCCCGCGCGACGGCCGCTTCATTGAACGCATCGGCAGCTACAACCCGCTGCTCGCCAAGGACAATCCGGAGCGCGTCAAGCTTGACGCCGAGCGCGCGACGCACTGGCTGAGCGTCGGCGCGCAGCCGAGCGACCGCGTTGCCCGCTTCCTCGACGCCGCGGGCATCAAGGAACGCGCCGCGCGCAACAACCCCAACAAGGCGGTTCCGGGCGAAAAGGCCAAGGAACGCGCCGAAGAAAAGGCGTCGAAGCTGGCTGAGGCCGAAGAGGCCGCAAAGGCTGCCGCCGCCGCTCCGGCTGAAGAAGCCCCGGTTGAAGAGGCTCCCGCTGAAGAAGCTCCCGCCGAAGAGGTTACGGCCGAATCGGATGCCACGGGTTCGGTGAAGACCGAAGAAACCGCCGAAGCCGTTGCCGATGCGGTCGCCGACGAAGTTCCCGTCGACGCGACTGCCGAAGACGCAACCGCGATCGCCGAAGAAGTCGCCGAAGGCGGCCCCGTCGCTGCCGAGGGCGAAGAAGCCCCGGCCGAAGACGCCGGCGAAGAAAAGGCCGAAGGCTAACCGCCTTGGTGAACGCCGACCGCCCCGTCACCCTTGCCGCCATTGCCGGTGCGCACGGGGTACGGGGCGAGGTGCGCCTCAAATTGTTCGGCGAAGGCGCGGATGCTCTCCGCGCCTTTTCCACATTCGATGCGGGGCCGCGCAAGCTGACCCTGACGTCGGTGCGCCCCGCCAATCAGGGCGCGGTCGCAAGCTTTGCCGAGCTGACCGACCGCAGCGCTGCCGAGGCATTGCGCGGCACGCTTCTGACCGTTCCGCGCTCGGCGCTGCCGCCGCTCGGTCCCGGCGAATATTATCATCACGACCTGATCGGGCTTGCCTGCACCTCCACCGACGGAGCGCCCGTCGGCCACGTCGTCGCGGTCGAAAATTTCGGCGCGGGCGACATCCTCGAAATCGAGAAGCCCGATGGCAAACGCTTCATGGTCCCGATGACCGCGCAGGCGGTCACGGCATGGGATGACGCGGGCGTGACGATCGATCCGGCATTTGCCGACTGACACAGCGCGTTCAGCGCGCGCGCGCCCGCTTTCGCGTGGCCGCCCGGCCGATTGATTTGCAGCATTCGGCGACCCGCACGAAATAGGTGTCGGCGCCTTCGCGGTGGCTCGGCGTCACCAGTTCGGCGAAGCGGTCGAACGCCGCCACGGACTTGCGTACCAGCCGGTCAATATCGGCGCTGAGCTGGCCGTGGCCTGCGACCCAGACGCGCATAAAATTTTCGTCCATCATCGGTCTTCTCCTGCTTGTCCGATGACGATCCATTTGCGCCTTTCGCGCGCCGCTTGCCAACAAAAGCTGTGGCGCTTCTCATAAGGACAGCTTATGATGATCGGCATGACGAAAATTCCGCCGCTTGCCGCCGTCCGCGCGTTCGAGGCCGCAGCCAGGCTGGAAAATTTTTCGCGCGCGGCAGAGGAACTGGGGATGACGCAGGCGGCGGTCAGCTATCAGGTGCGTCAATTGGAGGATCGCCTCGGCCGCCCGCTGTTCGTCCGCGAAAAGGGTCGCGTGCGGCTGTCGGAAACGGGGCAGCGCCTGCTCCCCGCGATCAGCTCGGCCTTTGCGGCAATGGGTGATGCCTTTGCGTCGCTGGGCAGCGACGAGACCGATGTGCTGACGATCAATGCCGTGACAAGCTTCGGCGGCGGGTGGCTCGCCTCGCGCATCGGCGCGTTCCAGCTCGCCTTTCCCGACCTCGCGGTCCGCCTGTCGATGTCGAACGCGCTCGTCGATTTCAACGCGTCGAGCGTCGATGTTGCGATCCGCATGGGGCCGGGCGGGTGGCCGGGGCTGCGCGCCGATTTCCTGTTTCGCGGCCATGTTTCGCCGATCTGCGCGCCATCGTTTCGCGACGCCAACCATATCGAGCAGCCCGCCGACCTGCTGCGCGTCGAGCGGCTCGCGCCGAATGATCCGTGGTGGGCGGGCTGGCTCGCGGCAGCAGGGGTCGACACGTCGCCGCCGCCGCAGCGGCGCGGCATCGAACTCGACAGCCAGCTTCAGGAGGCGTCGGCGGTGCAGAGCGGCTTCGGCATCGCGATGATGACTCCGCTGATCTGGCGGGCCGAAATCGATGCGGGGCGGCTCGTCCAGCCGTTCGACACGTTCTATCATACCGGCAGCGCGACGTGGCTTGTCCACCGCGAGGGCCGGGCCGGCGTCCGCAAGATCGAGCGCTTCCGCGAATGGCTCCACGCCGAAATGGACCGCGACCGCGACCGTTCGCCCGCCGCGATATGGGAGCCGCTGGGCTAGCGACGCATAGCCCTCTTGCCAGCGCGTGGCGCTGTGCCATGAAGGCGCGATGACCCAGCTTCACGCCACCATCGTCCAGGCCGCCCCGATTCCGCTCGCGATCGGCGACGGCATCGCTGCCGCTGCCGACCATGCGCGGCGCGCGGCGGACGCCGGCGCGCAGATTGTCGCATTTGGCGAAACCTTCCTCGGCGGCTATCCGCTCTGGCTCGACGAGGCGCCGGGCGCCGCGCTGTGGGACCATCCGGGCACGCGGGCGCTCCACCGCATCCTGCTCGATCAGGCCGTGCGCCAAGACGATCCGCGCTTCGCGCCGTTGCAGGATGTCGCCGACCGCGGGGTGCTCGTGTCGATTGGCGCGCACGAGCGCGTGCGGTCGAGCCTTTGCAACACGCAGATTCTTTTCCGTCCCGGCGCGCCACCGCTCCTCCACCGCAAGCTCGTTCCGACGCATGGCGAACGGCTGATCTGGGCGCGCGGCGACGGGTCGACGCTCGACGTCCATCAGGCACCCTTCGGCGCGGTCGGCAGCCTCATCTGTTGGGAGCATTGGATGCCGCTCGCGCGCGCGGCGATGCACAATCGCGGCGAAGCGGTGCATGTCGCCGCTTGGCCGACAGTGCGTGAAACCTATGCCATTGCGTCGCGCCACTATGCGTTCGAGGGGCGGTGCTTCGTTCTTGCTGCCGGGCTGGTACAGGCGCGCGCCGACCTCCTCGACGGCCTCGCGCGCGTCGGCGGCGATGCCGAGGCCGAGGCGCTGATCCGCGCGATGCCTGACGGACCACTCAACCGCGGCGGCAGCCTGATCGTCGCGCCCGACGCGACGGTGCTGGCCACGGCGGGTGAGGGCGAGGAGCATCTGTCGGCGACGCTGGACCTGTCTATGATCGGCGAGGCGCTCGCGGCGCTCGATGTCGACGGCCATTATAGCCGCCCCGACGTCTTCACGCTCGATGTCGACACAGCGCCGCAAGCGGGGGTGCGCTGGGACTGACAGGGCGACGCGCGGGGGGAATCGCTTCTTGCGCGCGCAGCCGCTATGGCGGCTCGCATCATGACATTCGCCGCCGTTCCGCTGACGCTTTATCCCGACATGTTCCCCGGCCCGCTGGGGCACAGTATGGCGGGCCGCGCGCTTGAGGCGGGGGTGTGGTCGTGCGCGCCCGTGCAGATCCGCGATTTTGCGACCGATAAGCACCGCACCGTCGACGATACGCCCGCGGGCGGCGGCGCGGGGATGGTGCTCAAGGCCGATGTGCTCGGCGCCGCGATCGACCATGCGACGGCGGTGCATCCGGGGCTTCCTATCGTCGCGATGACGCCGCGCGGCGCACCGGTGACGCAGGCGCGCATCCGCGAACTTTCCGTCGGCCCTGGTGCGATCATCCTTTGCGGGCGGTTCGAGGGGTTCGACGAGCGCATCTTCGACGCAAGGCCCATTGAGCAGCTTTCGATTGGCGACATCATCTTGTCGGGGGGCGAGATGGCGGCGCTGATGCTGCTCGACGCTTGCATTCGGCTGCTTCCCGGCGTAATGGGCGCGGCTTCAAGCGGCGACGACGAATCGTTCGAACACGGTCTGCTCGAATATCCGCACTATACCCGGCCCGTCACTTGGGAAGGGCGCACGATCCCCGAAGTGCTGCGATCGGGGGATCATGCGAAGATCGCCGCCTGGCGGAAACACCAGGCGGAGGACGACACACGGTTACGCAGGCCGGACCTTTGGGAGCGTCATATCGATGCTCGGGACCGACCTGCCTCTGGCGCGCGGCAAAAGAAGAAGGACTAGGGGCATGAACCTCATCCAGACGATCGAAGCCGAAGAAATCGCCAAGGCTGGCAAAGACATTCCGACCTTCCGCCCCGGCGACACGCTGCGCGTCGGCGTGCGCGTGGTCGAAGGCGAACGCACCCGCGTCCAGAATTTCGAAGGCGTGTGCATCGCGCGTTCGAACAAGGGCATGGGCTCCAACTTCACCGTACGCAAACTGTCGTTCGGCGAAGGTGTCGAGCGCGTTTTCCCGCTCTATTCGCCGAACATCGATTCGATTACCGTCGTCCGCAAGGGCGCCGTCCGCCGCGCGAAACTTTACTATCTGCGCGGCCGCACCGGTAAATCGGCGCGTATTGCGGAACGCCGCGATTACCGGTCGGAAGCCGAGGGCTAAGGAGAGCTTCTCCTCCACAAAGCCGAAACAGCTTTCCAAAACGGCCGGTTCCGCCAACAGGCAGAGCCGGCCGTTTTTCGTTTCACGCCAAGACAAAGGACATTTTCATGGGTTACCGGATCGTCGTCGCAGGTGCGACGGGCAATGTCGGACGCGAAGTCCTCGCCATCCTCGCCGAACGCGAATTCCCGATTGCCGAACTGGCAGCGGTCGCTTCGTCGCGCAGCCAGGGCGACGAGGTCGAGATCGGCGAGACCGGCAAGACCGTGAAATGCCAGAATATCGAGAATTTCGACTGGTCGGGCTGGGACATGGCGATTTTCGCCATCGGCAGCGACGCGACTGCTATCCATGCGCCCAAGGCCGCGGCGGCGGGCTGCGTCGTGATCGACAACAGCTCGCTCTATCGCATGGATCCCGACGTGCCGCTGATCGTGCCCGAAGTGAATCCCGACGCGATCGACGGCTACACCAAAAAGAATATCATCGCGAACCCCAACTGCTCGACCGCACAGATGGTGGTGGCGCTGAAGCCGATCCATGATGCCGCAACCATCACGCGCGTTGTCGTATCGACCTATCAGTCGGTGTCGGGCGCGGGCAAGGCGGGGATGGACGAGCTGTGGAACCAGACGCGCCAGATATTCGTCGGCGACGAAAAGGATGTGCAGAAGTTCACGAAGCAGATCGCCTTCAACGTCATCCCGCACATCGACAAGTTCCTCGATGACGGCTCGACCAAGGAAGAGTGGAAGATGGTTGTCGAGACCAAGAAGATCCTCGATCCCAAGGTCAAGGTGACCGCGACCTGCGTGCGCGTGCCCGTCTTCGTCGGCCATTCGGAAGCGATCAACATCGAAACCGAAAAGGAGCTGTCGGCAGAGGATGCGCAGCGCATCCTGCGTGAAGCCCCCGGCGTCGTGCTCCACGACAAGCGCGAGGACGGCGGCTACATCACCCCCGTCGAATGCGTCGGCGATTTTGCGACCTTCGTCAGCCGCGTGCGCGAAGACCCGACGGTCGATAACGGCCTCAACCTGTGGTGCGTCAGCGACAATCTTCGCAAGGGCGCCGCGCTCAATGCGGTGCAGATCGCCGAACTGCTCGGACGGCGCCACCTGAAGAAGGGCTGATCGCCGTGTCGCCGAACGAGAAAGCCGTGCGCGCCTATATCGACGCCTTCAACCGCGGCGACTGGGATGCGATGCATGACATTTTCACCGAGGACGCCAGGATCCAGGGCGTCCTCGGCCATGCGACGCTCGACTGGGCGCTCGACATCTGGAAAGGGTTGCACGAGGCGATGGGCTGCCGGCTCGAGCCGGTGGCGATCGCGGTCGACGGCGACCAGGTCGCCGTGCGCTACAAGGAAACTGGCCGCTTCGCCGCCCCCTTCATCGCCTATCCCGACGCTGAGCCAACCGGCAAAAGCTATGAGGTCCTCGCGATGGAATGGTTCGACTGTCGCGACGGCCGCATCAACCAGCGTTGGGGCGCGCGCGATTCGGCGACGATCCGTAAACAGATACTGGGTGAGTGACGGCGGCGACGAGCCCCGCGCAGCGTCGCCTGCTCGGCCTGCTGCTTGCGCTGCTGCTCGTCGCGCAGATCGATCAGCCCTATCCTGAAGTCGCGCTGCTCCAGCATCTGCCGACGATGCTGCTGCTGATCGCGTCGCCGGCGCTGCTTCGCCGCTGGCCGCTGTCGACGCCGGCGGTCGCGTGCGTTGTCGCTTTCCTCGCGCTGCACACGCTCGGCGGACGCTACGCCTACAGCGACGTCCCCTATGACGATTGGGCGCGCGTGCTGACCGGCACGACTCTCTCCGAAAGCCTTGGCTGGACGCGCAACCACTACGACCGCCTTGTCCATTTCGCTTTCGGCGCGCTGTCGATCGTCCCCGTCGCCGAAGTCGCGCGCCGTTGGGGCAGGCTGGGCCGACGCGGCGCGCTGGTTGTCGCCATTGGCTGCGTGCTTGCGTTGTCGAGCCTCTACGAAATCCTCGAATGGCTGCTCACCGTCGTTGCTGCGGGCGAAACCGCCGACCGCTACAACGGCCAGCAAGGTGACATGTGGGACGCGCAGAAGGACATGGCGCTCGCGCTGCTCGGCGCGCTCGCCGTCGCGGCGGCCATGGCGAAGCGGTAATCGATCGGCTTCCTTCGATGCAAAGCAAGGCAGAACAGGCGGCGTCCAGCCTAGTGCCTCCCACGGCCGAGGGCCGAACCTAGCGCCGGTCGTTTGACGAGGAATGGCCGGGAATTGCTTCCCGGCCATCGGTGCGTCTCAATCGGTTGCTTACCACCCGGTCGGCTTGCCCTTGTTCTGCTCGTCGAGCCATTTTTTCAGCGGCGCGAAATAGGCGGCCATCGCCTTGCCCGACATTTCGCGGCTGCCGGTAAAGGCTTCGAGCGCGTCGGGCCACGGCTTTGACGCGCCCATTTCGAGCATCGCGTTCAACTTCTCGCCGACCGCCTTGTTGCCATAAAAGGAACAGCGGTGGAGCGGCCCTTTCCACCCCGCCTGCTTGCACGCCGCCTGATAGAATTGGAACTGCAGCACGCGCGCCAGGAAATAGCGCGTGTAGGGCGTGTTGCCCGGAATATGATATTTTGCGCCCGGATCGAAGGCGTCAGCCGGACGCTCGGCGGGCGGGACGATCCCCTGATATTGGGTGCGAAGATCGGTCCACGCCTTGTTGTAATCGGCGGGCTGGATCGACCCATCGAACACACCCCAGCGCCAGCGGTCGATCAGCAGGCCAAAGGGCAGGAACGCCACCTTGTCCATCGCCTGCCGCAGCAGCAGGCCGATGTCCTTGTCGGCGCTCGGTACCTTCGCCTTGTCGAGCAGGTCGATGTCGACGAGATATTGCGGCGTGATTGACAACGCGACGAAATCGCCGATCGCCTCGTGGAAGCCATCGTTCGCGCCGTTCAGATATAGGAACGGCTGTTCGTTATAGGCGCGCTGATAATAATTATGGCCGAGTTCATGGTGGATGGTGACGAAATCGTCGGCATTCACCTTGATGCACATCTTGATGCGGATATCGTCCTTATTGTCGATATCCCACGCCGACGCATGGCAGACGACTTCGCGGTCGGCGGGCTTGGTGAACATGCTCCGCGTCCAAAAGGTTTCGGGTAGCGGCTCCATCCCCAGCGACGAATAGAAATTCTCGCCGATCTTGACCATGTCGATCGGGCCCTTGCCCTTCGCCTCCAGCAATTCGCCGATGTCATAGCCAAGGTCGCCCGTTCCCGGCGGCGCGACGAGTGGATAGATGTTGCCCCATTCCTGCGCCCACATATTGCCGAGCAGGTCGGCGCGAATCGGACCCGTCTTCGGCTGGATCGCGTCACCATATTTCTCGTTGAGTTTCGAGCGCACATAGGTGTGGAGCGCCATGTAGAGCGGCTTGACTTCCTGCCACAGCCGCTCGGTCGTCTTGGCGAATTCTTCGGGCGGCATGTCATAGCCAGAGCGCCACATCGCGCCGACGTCGGTAAAGCCCAGTTCCTTCGCGCCCTCGTTCGCGATGCCGACCATCTTGGCATAGTCGTCCTTCATCGGCGCGCCGACCTGATTGTGCCAGCTCATCCACATTTCAGCGAGTTCGGCGGGGGTGCGTTCGACATTCCCCATTTCGGCCTCGATGTCCGAACCCGAAATTTCCTTGCCGTTGAGCGTCCCGCGGCCCTTGCCATATTGCGACTGCAGGTTCGTCGCGATCTGGTTGAGTTCGGTCGCGGCGCCCGGCGTCGTCGGCGCGGGAAGCACGAGGCCGGTGCGCAATATGTCGAGCTTGCGCCGCGTATCGGCGCTGAGCCCTCCGACGTTCATGTATTTGGCAGCTTCGAGCGCATATTTGACCATCTTTTCGGTGCCGACGGCATTGATGCGCGCCGCCATCGCGTCGGTATCCTCGGTGATATAGGTCGAATTGACCCAGTTCACCTGGCTCGCCTCGACCGTATAGTCGAACAGATCCTTTTCGGCCGCGGCGATAAAGGCTTCGGCGTCCGCGACAGTGGGCGCGGCCGTTTGCGCCGCCGCCGGCGTCGCCACGGCGAGCGAAAGGGCAAGCGACAGGGTCGAGATCATCGATTTCATGGGGTTGCGTCCTCAATCAAGTTTCATGCGCTCTGCGGCGCGATAGCCACAGCTTGGCGCGCGCCGCCTGCCCGGTCAAGCGGCCAGGAAGCTTGCGATCGCCTCGCCGAGAGCAGGCTCGGTCACGCTCGACATATGCGTTCCGGGGATCGTCGTGAGCCGCGCGTCGGCGAGCGTTGCCGCAAGTTCGGGCGCTGAACCATTGTCCTGATCGTCCTCGCCGCAGACGACGAGCGTGGGCATGGTGATCGCCGCCAGTGCTTCAGGTGGCGTGTCGGTGAAGCTGTTCAGCAGATGCCCGGCAGCGACGCGGTCGACCTTCATCGTTTTCATGAACTGGATCGCCATCCATGTATCGTCCCCGCGTTTCGCGCTGTCATATTCGGCGATCGCGCGGCGAAAGAAATCGCCCCGGCGCTGCCAGCCTGAAAGGCCAGCGAGCCCCATGCCGCCAAGGATCAGCCGCTCCGGCGCGACGCCCCCGACGACCGCGCGTACACTGGTCCGGGCGCCGAGCGAGAAGCCGCCGAGATCGAAGCGGTCGAGGCCCAGATGCGCTATCAGGTCGCGCAGATCGTCGACGAGGACATCGGGCGGATAATGCGCCGCGTCGTGCGGCGCGTCGCTCGCCCCATGAACGCGCAGGTCGGGCATGATGACGCGGTAACCCTCGGCTGCAATCCGGTCGGCGGTGCCGAACTTGATCCAATTGACCTCTGCGTTGGAGAAAAGGCCGTGGAGCAGGAGCAGCGGCCGCCCCTCGCCCCTTTCGCGCCAAGCAAGGCGAATCCCGTCGCGCGCTTCGAAAAAATTCGTGTCGTTCATCGCGCGCGCAGTCCCTTTTGCTCCATCCGCCATTTCGCCATCTCTATCCGGTCCTGCCCGAAAAAGGGCTCGCCGTCGAATACGAGCGTCGGGACGCCCCAATGGCCCGCGATCTCGAGCGCGACCTGATTGCCGGCAATCTCAGTGTCGAGCGCATCGGCATCCGCGACGACCTCTGCATCAAGCTCGCCGAGGTCGAGTCCGGCGCGACCCGCGGCGCCGGCGAGATGGTCGCCAAGGTGCCAGTCCTCGACGCCGCCCCAGATCAGCTGCCCCGCCTCATGCGCGAAGGCGAGCCCCTTGCCGCGTCGCGCTGCCGCCTGCCCCAGCCGTGTGAGGCGATAGATATAGGGCTGATCGGCTGCGATCGCGCGCGTCGTCACATTCTGGACGATCGGATCGGGGCGCGGCGGCCCGAAGGGGATGCCGTGGAACTGCGCGACGCGGATCATGTCGCGCATCGTATAGCTCAGCCAATTGGGGTGGTTGCGCTCGAAGAAGTCGGGCTGGCGGATCGCGAGCGGATAGACGGGGCGCAGCTTGATCATAACATCGTGGCTCGCCGCGAGCGCACGATAGCGGCCGACGGCGAGATAGCTGTACGGCGAGCGGAAGGACCAGAAAAGGTCGGCGGTCAGCGTCATGGAGCGCACCCTGCCCGAAATGGAGCGAAGTGCAACCGTTGGCGCCGCTGTTGCTGCCGAAACGGATGTTTTCGAAGGTGTCGCGCAGCGTGCGTTGTGTTTAGTAGCAATTGCTATTATATGTGGTGCCATGAGTGAATCGATCGGCTTTCTGCTCAACGACACCGCGCGGCTGTTCCGGCGCGCGTTCAACGCGCGCACGCGCGACAGCGGCATCACCGCGTTGCAGTGGCGCGTGCTGTCCTATCTGTCGCGGCACCCCGGTATCCGCCAGGGCCCGCTCGCGGATATTATCGAGGTCGAGCCGATCACCCTGTCGCGGATGATCGACCGGCTGGAAGAGGCGGGGCTTGCCGAGCGCCGCGCCGATCCGACCGACCGCCGCGCGTGGCTGCTGCACCTCACCCCGCTCGCCGAGCCGCTGCTCGACGATCTGCGCCGCACCGGGCGGGCCGTCGTCGCCGAGGCGACCGAGGGGCTGAGCGACGCCGAACGCGACCAGCTCGCCGCGCTCGTCGAGCGCGTCCGCGCCAACCTGTCGCGCCGCGAATGCCTGAAAGAGAAAGAGACGCTCTGATGGACCAGCTGACCCGCCGCCCGCGGCCCGAGGATGCGAACTCCCCCGCCGCAGCGCCGAAGGCCGATCCCGTCCCGCCCACCGCCCCCGACGCGGCATCGCGCGGCGATGCAGCGCCCGCCTGGCGCACCCGCCTGCTGATGTTCGGCCTGCCGCTGCTGTTGGCGGCCGGGGCGGGCGGATACTGGCTGATGAGCGGCGGAACGGTGTCGACCGACAATGCCTATGTTCAGATGGACAAGGTTTCGGTGGCTGCGGAGATCGGCGGACGCATCACCGAAGTTGCCGTGCGCGACGGACAGCATGTCGCGGCGGGCCAATTATTGTTCCGCATCGACGGCGAACCCTATGCGCTGAGCGTCGCACAGGCGGACGCGGCGATCGATGCCGCGCGCGTCGACGTCGGCAATCTGTCGGCGAGCCTCGCCGCCACCGGCGTCGCCATCCGCGCCGCCGAAGAGGATATCGCCTTTGCCGAGGCCAATTTCCGCCGCCAGGCCGCGCTGATGGAGCAGGGCTTTACGACGCGCGCCGCCTATGATGCCGCGAAACATGCGGTCGACCAGGCGCGCGCCGGCCTGGCGCAGGCGAGGGCCGACGCGGTCGAGGCGCGCGCGAAGCTGGCGACCGGAGGCAGCGGCATCAATCCGCAGGTCGAAGCCGCGCGGGTGCAGCGCGCGCAGGCGGCGGTCAATCTGGGCCGCACCGAGGTTCGCGCGCCAAGCGCGGGCCGTATCGCGCAATCGGACCGGCTGCAGGTCGGCCAGACGATGGTCGCGGGCCTGCCCGCGGTGACGATCGTCGACACGGCCAGTCCGTGGGTCGAGGCCAATTTCAAGGAAACCGACCTTGCCGACATGCGCGTCGGCCAGCGCGCCGAAATCCGTTTCGACGCCTATCCGGGGCTGAAGGTGCGCGGCCATGTGCTGACGATCGGGGCAGGGACGGGCAGCGAATTTTCGGTCCTGCCCGCGCAAAATGCGACGGGCAACTGGGTCAAGGTGACGCAGCGCGTCCCCGTCCGCATCGCCCTTGACGAAAAGCCGTCGCGCGACATGATCGCCGGGCTGTCGGCGGATGTGCGGGTGTTTACCGGCGGCGGGACGGCGGCGGGGAAGTAGGGGTGGTCGCGCCGCTTTACACAACCCCAACCCCTCCCCTTCAGGGGAGGGCAGCGAGACTTGCCGGGTTGCTGCCTAGTCGCAGCGGGTGGGGGCCAGCGGCCTTGCGCCAGGCCGATGGACCCCACCCCAACCCCTCCCCTGGAGGGGAGGGGCTTTAGCTAGCCATGGCCAGCCGCTCGCTCCCCCGCCGGCCCGCCGCCGCTGCGCTGCCCGCCGGCGACGAGGTGCCGCTGCACGAGCGCGTGCGTTTTCGCGGGCTGCTGACGGTCGCGGTGATGGGCGCGTCGATCATGCAGATCCTCGACACGACAATCGCCAATGTCGCGATCCCGCACATGCAGTCGGCGCTCGGCGCGACGGGCGAGACGGTGACGTGGGTGCTCACCAGCTATATCCTCGCGTCGGCGGTCGCGATGCCGATCACCGGCTGGCTTGCCGACCGTATCGGCCGGCGCGAGCTGTTCCTTGCCGCGATCGCGGGCTTCATCGTCACGTCGATGGCGTGCGGCGCCGCGCAATCGCTCGAACAGATGGTCGTCTTTCGCTTTCTGCAGGGCGTGAGCGCCGCCTTTATCGCGCCATTGTCGCAATCGGTGATGCTCGACATCAATCCCCCCGAACGCCATGCGCGCGCGATGTCGATCTGGGGCATGGGAATCATGATCGGGCCGATTCTGGGTCCCATACTCGGCGGCTGGCTGACCGAAAGCGCCAATTGGCGCTGGGTCTTTTACGTCAACCTGCCGGTCGGCCTGATCACGCTCGCGATGATGTGGGCGCTGCTCCCCGCGACGCACCGCCGCGAGCGCAAGTTCGACCTGTGCGGATTTTCGATGCTCGCGCTGGGCCTCGCGGCCTTGCAACTGATGCTCGACCGCGGCGCGCACGAGGACTGGTTCGACAGCGCCGAAATCTGGATCGAATGCGGGGTCGCCATCGGCTGCCTGTGGATCTTTGGCGTCCACCTGTTCACGTCGCGCCGCGACACGCTGTTCAACCGCGCGATGCTTGCCGACCGCAACCTCGTCACCGCGATGGGATTCATGATCGTGATCGGCGTCGTGATGTTCGCGTCGATGGCGCTGCTGCCGCCGATGCTCCAGAATCTGTTCGGATGGCCGGTGATCGACACCGGGCTGGCGCTCGCGGTGCGCGGGATCGGAATCCTGATCAGCATGGGGATCGCGGGGCAGTTGATGGGCAAGGTCGATGCGCGCTGGCTGGTCGGCGCCGGACTTGCCATCGCCGCGCTGTCGCTGTGGCAGATGAGCCACTGGTCGCTCGCCATGGGGATGCGGCCCGTCATCGTCAGCGGGCTGGTGCAGGGGCTGGGCATGGGGCTGATCTTCATCCCGCTCAACACCATGGCGTTCGCAACGATCGCGCCGCATTTCCGCACCGACGGGTCGAGCCTGCTCAACCTGTTCCGCAGCCTGGGCGCGTCGGTCGGCATATCGGTCGTGACGACGCTGTTGGGCGCGAACATCCAGACGAGCCACGCCGACCTCGCCGCGCATGTCACCAGCGGTTCGACGAGCGTGATCGACCCGTCGACCGCCGACCGCTTCGGATCGCTCGGCGATGCCGCGATGATGATGGTCAATGCCGAGATCAACCGGCAGGCGGCGATGATCGCCTATATCGACGATTTCTGGCTGATGATGTGGGTGACGCTGGCGGCGGTGCCGCTGGTGCTGCTGCTACGGCCGGCCAGGCAGGAGGCGCCGCAGGCGGCGACGGAGGATATGGGGGATTAGAAAGCGGCGGTTTTGGGGTAGGGAGTGGACGTTCAACGCGATTAAGGCCCCTCCCTTTCAGGGGAGGGGTTTGGGGTGGGGGTCCGACGCCTTGCGCAAGGCCGCTGGCCCCCACCCCACTCCGACTAGGCAGCAAGCTGCCAAGTCTTCGTTGCCCCTCCCCTGAAGGGGAGGGGCTGTCTTTTCCTTACGGCAACTATCGGTCGCTACCAGACCTTCGTCATCGCGGACTTGATCCGGGATCCATAGCAGCGCCGAAGTCATGGATCCCGGATCAAGTCCGCGATGACGAACTGATTATTGGCAGATATGGGTGCAATCTGTTCCAAACTCCCTGTCGCGCAGCGATGGGGGGGTGGCAGTCGCGCTGCGCTAGCCCGCCTCCACGCGGCGCTTGAGCCGCGCGAGTCCGTCGGCTGCGGCGGCGGCGTGGGGGCCGATCCAGCGGTCGTGGATGTCCTGGATCGGCATCGCGTCGAGGTGGTTCCAGCGTTCGCGCCCGCGGCGTTCGGCGATCACCAGCCCGGCATCTTCCAGCACCCTCAGATGCTGCATCACCGTGCAGCGGTCGATTTCGGGGAAATGGTCGCAGAGCGTTCCCGTCGTGAGCGGCTGGTCTTTCAGATCGTCCAGAATCTGTCGCCGCACCGCATGGGCCAGCGCCTTGAACACGCGGTCATAATCGTCGTGGATTGACATGTTATAAAAATATAACATAATTGGCGCCGACTCAAGCGGAGATTGGCGATGGAACTCAAATTCAGGGTCGCGGCGCGGATCGCGAAGCCGGTGCACGAAGTGTTCGAGGCGGTGGCCGATCCCGCGCAGCTTTCGGAATATTTCACGACCGGCGGCGCGCAGGGGCGGTTGGAGCCGGGCGCGACCGTGTCGTGGGCTTTTCACGATTACCCCGGCGCCTTCCCGGTTTGGGTGATCGAAGTGGTGAAGGACGAAAGGATCGTGCTCGAATGGCAGGCGGGCGAAGGCGAAGCCCCCAATCTCGAGGGCGGCGAACTGACGGATGCCGATTACCGGACGCGCGTGACGATGAGTTTCAAGAGCCTCGACGACGGCCGCACGCTGGTCGAGATCGCCGAGGAAGGCTGGCGCGAGAACCAGGCCGCGCTCGGCGCCAGCTATGGCAATTGCCAGGGCTGGGCGCAGATGCTGTGCGCGCTGAAGGCGTGGCTCGAATATGGCATCAACCTGCGCGCGGGCATGTATGATTGAGGCGCGCGCGGCGCGGGCCAGCCCGCGCGGCGGCCCGATTTAACGGAACGGCGGCTCGTTGAACGCGCGCAATTTGCGGCTGTGCAGCTTCGCGCCCTCGTCGTGCAATATCTCGCAGGTCCGAATGCCGATTTGCAGGTGCGCGGCGATCGCCTCTTCGTAGAAGCGGTTCGCCTGTCCGGGCAGCTTGAGCTCGCCGTGCAGCGGCTTGTCGCTGACGCAGAGCAGCGTCCCATAAGGTACGCGGAAGCGATAGCCCTGCGCGGCGATCGTCGCCGATTCCATGTCGATCCCGATCGCGCGCGACTGCGAAAAGCGCAGCGCCGAGTCGGTGAAGCGCAGCTCCCAATTGCGGTCGTCGGTGGTGACGACGGTGCCGGTGCGCATCCGTTTCTTGAGGTCGGCGCCGCTCGTCCCCGACACCGCCTCGGCCGCGCCGGCGAGCGCCTGTTGCACTTCGGCGATCGGCGGGATCGGGATTTCGGGCGGCAGCACGCTGTCGAGGATATGGTCGTCGCGCAAATAGGCGTGCGCGAGCACATAGTCGCCGATCCGCTGGCTGGGGCGCAGGCCGCCGCAATGGCCGATCATCAGCCATGCCTCGGGCCGCAGGACGGCAAGGTGGTCGCAGATCGTCTTCGCATTCGACGGGCCGACCCCGATGTTGACGAGCGTGATGCCGCTGCCGTCGGGCGCGATCAGGTGATAGGCGGGCATCTGGTGCCGCCGCCACGCGCTGTCGGCGACGAGCGCGCTCGCATTGACGCCGGGCCGGTCGACATAGAGACCGCCGGCGCCCGCAAGCGCCGTGTAGCGACCCTCGCCGACCTGCTTGCCCGCCCAGACGACGAATTCGTCGACATAGCGGTGATAGTTGGTGAAGAGGATATAGCGCTGGAAATGCTCGGGCGCGGTGCCGGTATAGTGGCGCAGGCGCGCGAGGCTGAAATCGGTGCGCAGCGCGTCGAACAGCGCGAGCGGCTGCGCCGCGGTCGGATCGAGACCGAACAGCCCGTCGGCAAGCTCGTCGCCGATGTCGGCGAGTTCGGTCGTCGGAAAATGGCGCGCGAGCTCGAGCGGCGTGACGCTCCCCATGTCCGAACCGTCGCTCGCGTCGAGCACATAGGGGAAGGGGATCTGTTGTCCCGTCCGCGTGACCTCCAGCGTCACCTCATAGTGGCGGACGAGCAGCAGCAATTGCTCGCGCAGATAATCCTCGAACAAATCGGGGCGGGTGACGGTGGTGACGAATTCGCCCGCGCGCTCGAAATGACCGAAGGCGAAATTGTGGCCGCCCTGGCCCTTGCGAAACTCGCCCGTGGTGACGAGACGGAGCGCGGGATAGTCGAACAGCCCCGCCGATGCCGCGTCGGCGGGCGGCAGCGTGCGGTCGCGAACATAGTCGGCAATCGCCGATTTCAGCGCGGATACGGAAGACTGGAAGCGGCTTTTGAGTTCGTCGATGACCGCGTCGACAAGCGCGGCGGGATCAGCGATTTCGGAAGTTGGCGATGAGGTCGTCATCGCGACGCTGTTGCACGAAATTATGACAAAAGGGAAGAGGGCGGCACCATCGGGCGCCGCCCCCCAGATCTCAGAGCTGTTCGAGCATATGGTCGGCGCTCGAAACCTTGAATTCGCCCGGTGCCTCGACGTTGAGCTGTTCGACGACGCCGTCGTTGACGATCATCGAGAAGCGCTGGCCGCGCTTGCCCATGCCGAACGCCTTGCCGTCCATCGTCAGCCCGACCGCTTCGGCGAAGTCGCCATTGCCGTCGGCGAGCATCGTGACGCTGTCGCCGGCGCCGGCGCTCTTGCCCCACGCGCCCATGACGAAGGCGTCGTTCACCGCGGTGCAGACGATTTCATCGACGCCCTTGGCCTTGAGTTCGGCGGCCTTGTCGACAAAGCCGGGAAGATGCTTGGCCGAGCAGGTCGGCGTGAACGCGCCGGGCACCGAGAAAAGCGCCACCTTGCGGCCCTTGAAATAATCGCTGCTGCTCACCTGTTCGGGACCATTTTCGGTCACCTTGACCAGCTTGGCGTCGGGCAAAGTGTCTCCGGTCTGGATCGTCATGTCGGCATCCTTTCGTTGAGGGGGTTGGATCGCGGCAGACATTGGGGCGGGGCGGTGCCAAGTCAAGCGGTCGGGAACCCCCCTGGCGGGAATTTCCGCAATCGGCGGCGCGGCTGGGCCGGCGAGACGGGCGCCGACGTCAAAGAGGCTGGACCTGCCGCGCACGCGGGTTCATGATGGCGCGATGGAGACGGACCCGACCTGGTTCACCGGCCAGCTGCTGCTCGCGCTGCCCGGTATTGGCGATCCCCGCTTCGAGCATTCGGTGATTGCGATGATCAGCCATGACGAGGAAGGGGCGATGGGGATCGGCATCGCCGACCCGATCGGCGGCATGACCGTCGGCGCGGTGCTCGACCAACTCGAAATCGACCATGACGACCCGCTCGATCAGCCGGTTTTCCTCGGCGGGCCGGTCGAGCCCTCGCGCGGTTTCGTCCTGCACAGCCGCGATTGGGGCGGCGAGGGGGCGGTACAGGTTTCGGACCGCTGGATGGTGTCGAGCTCGCACGACATATTGCGCGCGATCGGCGACGGGCACGGACCGTCGCAGTGGCTCGTCGCGCTCGGCTATGCGGGCTGGTCGCCGGGACAGCTGGAGGGCGAGATGGTGCGCCACGGCTGGCATGTCACACCGGGCAGCGACACCCTGCTATTCGAAACGCCGCCCGCCAGACGCTGGCAGGCGGCGTTCGCCGAAGCGGGAGTGGACGCCCGCCTGCTTGCCACCGAAGGCGGCGAAGCATAGCTTCGTTTTTCGCCGGGACGACGATATCGGATCAGCGCGCGAGCGCGAGCAGCGGCCGACCCCGATCGAGGTTGGCGCGCGCGGTGCGCGCCGCCCAGCGTGAGTCGACATAGCGGCCGTCGGCCAGCTCGACATCGTAGCGGATCGGGCTGGCGGCCGCCGCTTCATAGGATGCGGCCGCATCGGCGGTGCGACCCAGCCGGGCATAGGCGGTGCCAAGGTTGATGAGGCGCGACGGGTCGCGCGCGTCGAGCGTGGTGTCGCTCGTCAGCTTGGCGACCGCGGCCTGATTGTCGCCCGCTTTCAGCTCCGTATAGGCCACCGGCAACACATGCGAATCAGCCTGCGGGGCCGTTACGACAACGATCGATTGCGCGGCGGCAGGGGTCGCGAAGGCCAGGACGACAAGCGGAAGCAGAATTTTTTTCATCTTAGGTATCTCCCCGAAAACTTTATGCGATTTTCTCGCGTGACCGTGAAAAAGTCAATATTTCCGGGCATATGTAACATGGCTGTCACATTAGGAAATTATGCTCATCGCATGGCGCATTATAAGTCAAGATAATCAGAATCTTGGCTTTTGCGACTCCGTGTCACAATTCCGGGGTCGCGATTGTCATAATTGCGCCGCTCCAAAATTTATTTGCCGCGCCGGTTCGGTTCGCGGTCAACGAATCGCGTTCAGGGAGCCGCCGGAGTCCCGACAAAAGAGCGCGGTTTACCGGGTCATTTTGCCCGCATCGCGAACGGCCGGGCGCGCCGCATTTGCGATATAAAGAAAAGTTTATATTTGATTGGCCGCGCCGTTTCGGTTAGGGCGCCGGGCATAATTGCTTCGAGCATTCGGGACCGCTCGCCTGCGGTCGAACTTGCCAGACTGGAGAAACATCGTGGCCACTCTTGCCGCCGATACCCGTGATTATGTGATTGCCGACATCGGGCTTGCCGATTTCGGGCGCAAGGAAATCAACATCGCCGAAACCGAGATGCCGGGGCTGATGGCGCTGCGCGAAGAATATGGCGCGTCGAAGCCGCTGAAGGGCGCGCGCATCACCGGGTCGCTGCACATGACGATCCAGACCGCGGTGCTGATCGAGACGCTGACCGCGCTCGGCGCCGAAGTTCGCTGGGCGACGTGCAACATCTTTTCGACGCAGGACCATGCCGCCGCCGCAATCGCCGCGTCGGGCGTTCCCGTGTTCGCGGTGAAGGGCGAAAGCCTTGCCGATTATTGGGACTATGTCGGCCGCATCTTCGACTGGGAAAGCGACAATGACGGCCAGACCTGCAACCTGATCCTCGACGACGGCGGCGACGCGACGATGTTTGCGCTGTGGGGCGCAAAGCTCGAGGCCGGCGAAACCATGCCCGCGCCCGAGAATGAGGAAGAGGTCGAGATGCAGCGCGCGCTGAAGGCGTTCATCGCGGCGAAGCCCGGCTATCTCACCAAGACGGTCAAGGCGATCAAGGGCGTGTCGGAAGAAACGACGACCGGCGTCCACCGCCTCTATCACATCGCCAAGAAGGGCGAGCTGCCTTTCCCCGCGATCAACGTCAACGACAGCGTGACCAAGTCGAAGTTCGACAATCTTTATGGCTGCAAGGAATCGCTCGTCGACGCGATCCGCCGCGGCACCGACGTGATGCTCGCGGGCAAGGTCGCGACCGTCGCGGGCTTCGGCGACGTCGGCAAGGGCTCGGCCCAGTCGCTCCGCAATGGCGGCGCGCGCGTGCTCGTCACTGAAATCGACCCGATCTGCGCGCTGCAGGCGGCGATGGAAGGGTTCGAGGTCGTCTCGATGGACGAAGCCGTCAAGCGCTCGGACATCTTCGTCACCGCGACGGGCAACGCCGACGTTATCACCGCCGAACATATGGCGGCGATGAAGAATATGGCGATCGTCTGCAACATCGGCCACTTCGACAGCGAGATCCAGATCGCGGCGCTCGCCAACTACAAGTGGACCGAAGTCAAGCCGCAGGTCGACCTGGTCGAATTCCCCGACGGCAAGCAGATCATCATCCTCTCGAAAGGCCGCCTCGTGAACCTCGGCAACGCGACCGGCCACCCGAGCTTCGTGATGTCGGCAAGCTTCACCAACCAGACGCTCGCGCAGATCGAACTCTGGACGCGCAGCGAGCAGTACAAGAACGACGTCTATGTCCTGCCCAAGCACCTCGACGAAAAAGTCGCCGCGCTGCACCTCGAAAAACTGGGCGTGCATCTGTCGAAGCTGACGCAGAAGCAGGCCGACTATATCGGCGTGCCGGTCGAAGGGCCGTTCAAGCCCGACCATTATCGCTATTGATCGGCAAGGCCGATCGGAAGGAAGCGGCGCCGGGATTCCGGCGCCGTTTTCATTTGGAGGCGCCGCGAGCGTCAGCGAGCGCTTGCGCGCTCGGCCCCTCGGTCAGCCGCGGCGCGACTGCCACCTCCCCATCGCTGCGCGGGCGGGAGGATTGGGGCAGCTTGCACCAATTGCTGCCAATAATCAGTTCGTCACTGCGGACTTGATCCGGGATCCATAGCAGCGCCGAAGTCATGGATCCCGGATCAAGTCCGGGATGACGAAGGTCTGGTAGCGGCCAATAGGAGACGCTGGCATTATCTTTAATGCTTCGAAAGCGAGCGCCGACCGCATATCCCTGCCCGCAACGCTGCGGGGGCGGGCTGCGATTTTGGGTGAGGACTACGCTATGAAGATTCGTTCAATTCCAAACCCTTTTAAGATTGTAATGCTGATGATATTTTCGCTTCTGGCCTACTATACGGTCGGAACCATTTGGATTGGCCTGGCTTTTTTCGCGATGGGCATAGTCGCGATTTTGATCAACAGATGATGGTCAGTGCGGAAGCGTTGGCTTCTTTGAAAGCCCCCTAACAGGATGTGGCAGCTTTAGTGGCCGCCCGCTTCTTACGTCCGCTCCCCCACCCCGAAGCAGCCCTAGTCCGCGAGCGGACCCAGTACGTCGCGCAGGGGGCCAAGCCATTCGGCATAGGGGCGCCACACCTCCATCCCGTCGCGGTTGAGCGGGCGGCGTACCTGTTCGCTCGATGGCGTGCGGACGACGCGATCGAGCTTGTGGAATTCGAGGATCGCGGCATCCCAGTCGAGCCCGAGGTGGGCAAGCGTGGCGCGCAGTTGCGGCTCGGGATCGTCGACGAGCGCGGCATAGTCGATGTGATGCACCATGCCCGGCGCAACGCGGTCGAGGTGCGCCATCAGCCGCACATAATCGACATAGCATTGCCCGATGTCCTCGAGCCGGAACGAAGCAGCATGGGCGCGCGAGAAGCTCTGCGTGAAGTTGGAAAAGCAGCAATCCATCGCCGGGCGGCGGATGTCGAGGAACTTTGCCTGCGGCAGGATGCGGCGGAGGAAGAGGATGTTGCTCCAATTGTGCGGAAGCTTGTCGATGAAGAAGGGCGCGTCGGTGCGGCGGTGGAGCGCGGCGCGCGCCAGATAGTCGGCGCCCATCGCGGCGGCCTGTTCGGGCTGCAACCCGGCGATCAGTTGCGGAACGGTGACGCGGCCGCGGCGCGTTGCCAATTCCATCACACTGCGCAGGATGGCGGGCGCGTAGGGAAGCTCGCCGACCGGCTCGATCGCCGGATGGCTGCCGAGCATCTGTTCGAGCAACGTCGATCCCGATCGCGGCAGGCTGACGATGAAGATCGGCGTGGCGTCGCCGACCGGCGGCTGGTCGAGCGAAGCGAGGAACGGTGCGTCGGCGAGCTTTTCGATCTCGGCAATCTCGCCGGTCAGCTCGCTTGCGTCATAGCCAATGTCTTCGGCGCGCTGGCGGTTGCCTTCGGCATAATGCTCGAACGCCGCCGCATGGTCGCCGCGGTCGTGAAGCGCGCGTGCGAGTGCGAAATGCAGCGGCGCGCTGTTGCGCACGTCGATGGCGATGGCGATGGCGCGGCGCATGGCGTCGAGATCGGCGTCGGCAAAGACGCGCCGTTTGATGCTTGCAAGCCCCCACCAGGCCTCGCCGCACTCTTCGTCGAGTTCGATCGCCTTGCGGTAGGCGGCGACGGCATCGTCGACGCGGCCCGCGGCGCGCAAATTATGGCCGTAGGAAATCCAGTAGTGCGGCCGGTCACTCGTCTCTTTGGCGAGCGGCTCGATGAGCGCGCGCGCTTCCTCTGACCTCCCGAGCCGTTCGAGGACGTTGGCGTGCATGCCCGCGAGTATGGACTCATCGTGCTCGCGCCGCAGATCGGCATAGAGGCGGGCCGCTTCGTCGAGCCGTTCCTGCTGGCTGAGCACCGACGCCAACTGTCCCCGCATTGCGCGATCGGCCGGATCGGCGGCGAGGGCGCGGCGGATGAAATGTTCGGCCTGCATCAGCGCGCCGAGGTGCATAGCAATTTCGCCGAGCAGCGCCATGCCCGCCGGATCGTCGCGATAGCGCCGAAGATGCGCCATGGCCGCCTGCGCTGCCTCCTCGAACCGCCCCGCGTCTGCAAGTTCGCGTGCTTTGCCGAGCATGGGATAAAGGGTGACGGTGCCGTTGCCAGTCATCGGCGCTTCAATCAGTCATAACCGAGCAACGCACGCAGTCCGGGCGCGTGATAATCGACCAGCGCCTTGTGCCGACGGGGCAATTGGCTCGGGAAGTCGTGCTCGACGCCGGTCAGATTCTCACGCGCGGTCGCACTTTGTCGCCGGTCCGAGCCGATACGCACGCGATCGCGCCAGTCGTCGGGGCGGGCGATGCCGCAGGCGTCGAGCAGCGCGCCGAAAAAGTCTTCGGCCCCGCCGTTGTCGAGATCCGCGACATGGGTGGCCAGATCTTCAAAGCGTACGATATGGACGCGAGCGCCGAGCCAAGCAGCGGCGTTCATTTCGTAAATGTCGTTGAGCGACGGGGCTTTGCCCGGCAAGCCAAAGATCATCATCGTCAGCAACTCGTCGATGGAGAGTGCTTTCGATTTCAGGAAATCCATATTGCCCGAAAACTGCTCCGAGGCGAAAAATCGTGCTCGCGCGATCACCCAATCATAGGGATCGCGATAAAGGAGGATGCGGCGTGCGGGCGCGGTCTCGATTGCCGAAGCGTCGGCGAAGAACAAATGTCCCCAACTCAGCCTGGGGGCGGCGGGATCGAACGCCGCTCGATGCTGTTGCAGATTGGCCCATTGAATGAAGTCGGCGCGATATTGCTGCTGCACAGGCACGAACATGCGCAGGATGTTGCGCAACAGATGGCTGCCGCTCTTGGGCACACTGTTCAGAAATACCGGCTGCGCCAATGGCGCGAGATCGAACCGTTCGGCTTCGGTGTCGAGCGTGTCGGCTTTTACCAGGATGCGCGGCATTGGCGATATCTGCTCCATTGTGCGGGTTTCGAAAACGGGCAAGGGGCGGCATGTTGTCATGCCGCCCCCGCCTTGTCCCGTGCAATCGGGTCAGTAACGTGCGCGGACGTTCAGAAATGCGCGCCGCCCCACGAAGGGATATTGCGAGGCCGAGACGACGGGGCCGAGCATCGTGATCTGACCACCATTGAGCACCGAAACACGCGGCGGACGCGTGTTGAAGATGTTGCTCACGCCAGCCGTGATTTCGAAGCGGCCATCGCCGATTTCCTGCGTGATCGAGGCATTGTGATAGAAGGTCGCCTTGGTCGTCAGCAGTGGGCAATAGCGACCGCGCGTCGCCGAATCGATGCAGGGATCGTCGCCATTGCGGGCGAGGAAATCTGCGACATCCGACGTGCCGCCAATGACGTTCATGCCATAGAAGAGCGATGTTCCGCCTTTGGTCCAGTTGAGCCTGAAGTCACCGACCCATTGGGGCGACCCTGCTTCGCCGTTGTCGGACTGGAGCGGCGAGTTGGGAAGCAACCTGAAGTCGTCCTTAACTTGCCACGTCATGTCGGCGGTGAAGTTCAGCCGACCCGCACGCCCGAGATCATGGCGCACATTGACTTGAACGTCGACACCGCTGTTCTTCTGGCTCGCGATGTTGACGAACTGGTCGTAAACTTCATTGACCGCAAGCGGGTCGGCAGTCTGTCCACGTGTGAACAGGTTGCAGAGCGGCTCATTCGCGAAATCGTCGGAGTCATAGCAGCCGAACAAGATATTGTTTGCCCCGAGCTGCGTGATTTCGCCTTTCACGCGGATATTGAAGTAATCGACTGCGACGTTGAACGTTGTGTCCGGAAGGAAGGCGAATTTGGGCGACAAAACCCCGCCCAAGACCAAAGCTTTCGAGGTTTCGGCTTCGAGTTGCCCGAGACCGCCCTGCGAAAAGGCCGTGGCTGTGATGTTGCCGCCGACATAGGTGCCGGGGATCCCGTCAGCGGCACAATTGTCGGCGACGCGCTGCGTCGTCGAGCCGTCGGTGAGCCCCTGTTGCCAGTTGACGCACGGATCGATGTTCCGCGCATTCGGGAAGCTTGTTTCGTTCGCCAAAAACTGTTCGAACAATGCAGGCGCCCGGAATGATGTGCCGTAGCTTGCCCGGAACCGGATGATGTCGTTTAGCGCCCAGTTGGCGCCCAACTTGTATGTCCAGTTGCCGTTGTCGCTGTCCGACACGCCGTCCGATGCGCGCGTTGCCTTCACACTGGTGATGCGCGCCGCGCCCGACAGGGACAGATCCTTGAAGAAAGGCTTGTCGGCAAAAACGGGCACGTTGATTTCGCCGAAAGCTTCCTTGGTGATGCTTTTGCCGGCGGTAATGCCCGAAGCCGAGGCACCCCAGGCATTGGCGGCGAGCGTAATTTCACCGGGTACGTCGTTGATACGGTCGCGCCTTACGGTGACGCCAAGCCCCACCTGCAATGGTCCGGCGGGCAATTCGATCAAGTCGCCGTTGACCGTCGCCTCGCCGGTTAGCTGGGTATAGACGGTCTTGCCCTCTTCCCAAGAAAAGAGGAAATCAGTCTGCTCGGGCGTCAGCTCTCCGCGCAGGAAATAGGGATCCATCCACGGGAGGTCGATGCACTGCTTGCCCGAAACCGGGAGCACTGTGCCGACGCACGAACCGCCAAAATAAAGTCCCTGATCGATCCCGACGTCGTATACGTCCTGCAGGATTTGCTCGGTGCGATAGCGGCCGACACTCTTGCTATATTGGCCATAGGCCTCCCAGCGCCATTTGCTATCGCTGCCGAAATCTCCCCGCAGGCCACCGACACCGCGATAATAATCGACCTTCTGGCTACTGTCGGCGTGATTGGTAATGCCGGTGGGACTGACGAGGTTCACGCCCTCCCAGCCCGGCGCCCAAACATTGTAAATCGTTCCGGTGCCATAAAGGTCGCCGGTGTAACCGAAGTTCCAGAACTGGCGCCAGCCGTTCTGATAGGTCTTGCGGCGATTGAAGAGGAACTCGCCGAACAATTCGACCGACTCGCTCACTTCGAACGCACCTTCGGCATAGGCGGTTATCAGGCTGGTTTCCGGAATGATGGTCTGTTCTTCGACAAATGGATGGTAAGCATTCTGCACGGCAAGCGACGCGGTGTCATATCCCGTCGGGAACCAACCTGCAGGAACGCCGATGTCGCCAGGAAATGCCGGAGCACCGTATGTGGGAATGCCCAATGTTTCGCCCGGGTACTGGAACTGAATAAGATTGACGCCGCCAAACCTGGCCGTGTCGATGCCCGTGTTCGGGCCGCCGGGTCCATCAAGCGCCATGTTGCCGATGAGGTCATAGGTCCATACATGGCCCCAGCGAAGATCCTCGCACTTGAACTGGCCGGTGCGCGGATCGATCAGATCAGCGCGGCTGCCATCTTCGCGGAACGTATAGGCTTCGGGGCAGGCGAGGTAACTGCGGTCGCCGCGCGCCAGTTCGCGAATTTTGGTGTAGTCGGCGGCCACCAGGAAATGGCCGCGGCTGAAGGTCTTGCCCCAGATGGCGCTCAACCGATATTCTTCGCCGCCCCCGTCAAACGGAATCGATACATTGCCATTGAGTTCGACGCCGTCGGTATCGGTTTTGGTGATGATGTTGACCACACCCGCAACCGCGTCGGAACCATAGACCGACGACGCGCCAGTCTTCAATATTTGCACATTCTGTGCAATCGATTGGGGCAGGACGTTGAGGTCGAACGACGACACCGCGCCCCTTGTCCCGGCAGGGCCGGCACGGCGTCCATTGAGCAATACGAGCGTGCGGTTCGCGCCGAGACCGCGAAGATCGATGGTCTGCGCGCCGGGGCCGCCGTTGGTGACGAAGTTCGACGAAATCGCCGAGGTGATCTGCGTCGAGCCCGCCGCAACGGGCGAGCTTTGCAGCGTCGAGGCGAGATCGAACTTGCCTTCCTTCGACGCGATTTCGGGATCGATCACCGAAATCGGGTCGGGGCTGTTGAATGGCGTGACGCGGCTGAGGCGCGATCCGGTGACGACGATGGCGGGTTCGCTCGCGGCGGCTTCCTCTTCGCTCGTCTCCGTTGCCGCCGTGTCCTGGGCATAGGTCGGCGTCGCCAGGATGACGGCCATTGCCGACAGGCTGGCCAAGCCAAGATTGCGGCGCTGAAGTGGCGCCAAGCCATTGCTATATTTCATATTTTTTTCCCCGGTTTTTAGCCCAACGGCATTTTCCCCTGAAAATGCCTTGTCAGATGGCCCTTTGCAGACCTTATGACTTGTCAGGATTAAGAAGGTTTCAAAGCCAACCAGCCAAGTCAACCCAAAGCGCGCCCTTTTCGGCCTTTCGCGCCGCATGTGGCAAATTTGCCGCACTTGTGTGACGATTATTTGGTGGTCGTGTCCGGCCATCGGGACGGCGCCAGGTGATTGAAACGCCGCGGCACAGTCGATAGGGCGAAACCATGGCCCTTCGCCCGTCCCTTGCCCTTTTTCCGCCTGTGGTCCGCCGCCGATGACGCTGTCGACGGGCGCAGTATTTGCGCTGGGCATTTTTGCGGCTTTCTGGTTGCTCGCCGGCCTGTGGGCGGTCGGCCGCGGGGTGGCGATGCAGCGCCGCTCGGCCTTTGTCGCCGGGCAGACCGGACGGCTTGCGGGATTGCTGGAAGCGTCGCCCTATCTGCCCGTCGTCGTCCGGTCCGACTGGCGGATCGAGGCAAGCGACCGCCTGGGGCGCTGGCTGGGTCTTGGTCCGGGGCCACGCAGCTTCGACGAGCTGCGCGGACAGGATGCCGGGCTCGACGCCGAAGGGCATGAAGCGCTGCGGCAGGCGATCATCGGCGCGCAGCGCGGCGCGCGGCCCTTTACGCTGAGCCTCAGGCCGCTGGGCGGAACGCGCACGATCGTCGTGCATGGCGCCGCCGCGCCGCAGAGCGTTGCGGGGCCGGGCAGCGTGCTGTTGTGGCTGAGCGACGCGACCGACGGGGAGCAGGCGCTCGCGCGGGCGCGCGGCGAGCGCGACGAAGCGCTCGCGGCGTTCGAGGCGCTCTCGGGGCTGATCGAGGCGGCGCCTTTCCCCATGTGGTTCCGCGATACCGAGCTGCGCCTCGCGCTCGTCAACCGCGCCTATGTCCGCGCGGTCGAGGCGACGAGCGCCAATGCGGTGATCGACGAGGGGGTCGAGCTGTGCGAATCCGTCGCCGGCGTCAGCGCGACCGATACCGCCGAGGAAGCGCGCGAATCGGGCGTCACGCAGACGCGGACGATTCCGGTGACGATCGAAGGCGAACGTCGCATCATGCGCGTCGTCGACGTTCCGCTGTCGCCCAACGATGGCCATGTCATCGGGATTGCCGGTTACGCGATCGACATTCAGGAGCTCGAAAGCGAGCGCGGCGCGCATCGCCGTTTCGCCGACGCGCAGCGCGAACTGCTCGACCGGCTTTCGGCTGCGGTGGCGCAGTTCGGCCCCGACCAGGGGCTGATATTCGCCAATCAGCCGTTTCGCCGCCTGTTTTCGCTCGAAGCCGACAAGATTGCCGAAGCTCCGCCTTTTGCGCGACTGCTCGACGTGTGGCGCGATATCGGGCGGACGCCCGAAGTGCGCGATTTTCCCGAGTGGCGTCAGGCGCATGTCGACTGGTTCGCGCGCGCCGAGGCGAGCGAGGAGGACTGGCTGCTGCGCGACGGCACCCACCTGCGCGTTGTTGCCCAGCCGACGCCCGACGGCGGCCTGCTTCTGATCGCCGAGGACCGGACCGAGCAGGTGCAACTGGCGTCGACGCGCGACACGCTGCTCCGCGTGCGCACCGCGACCTTCGACAATCTGTTCGAGGCGATTGCGGTCTTTGCGCCCGATGGTCGGCTGCATCTGTGGAACCAGCGTTTCCGGCGCCTGTGGGGCATCGACGAGGGCACGCTCGCCGCGCACCCGCGCGTCGACACGCTGATGGGCGAGCTTGCCGACCGGCTCGCCAAGCCGAACCAGGTCAGCGTGGTGCAGGAAGTCATCCGTGCCGCGACGCTCGAACGCACGCAACGCCGCGGCGACATCCGTTTCGCCGACGGGCATCATTTCGATTTTGCCTCGATCCCGCTTCCCGACGGCAATGCGCTGCTCATCATGCTCGACGTCACCGACAGCCGCCGCATGGAAAGCGCGCTGCGCGAGCGGAACGAGGCGCTCGTCGTCGCCGACGAGGTCAAGACGGCCTTTCTGTCGCGCATGAGCTATGAATTGCGCACGCCGCTGACCTCGATCGGCGGGTTCGGCGAGATGTTGCAGGCGGGCTATGCGGGCAAGCTGTCCGACCAGCAGCAGGAATATATCGCGGCGATCATGGACTCGGTCGAGGTGCTGAGCCGGCATATCGACAATGTGCTCGACCTCGCGCAGGGCGAGGCAGGGACGTTGGTAGTGGAGCGCGCGACGGTCGACCTGCCCGCGCTGCTCGACAAAGCCCTCGCGAGTGCGCGGCCCCTGGCCGACGCCGAGCAGATCGAACTGGTCGGCAATCTGTCCGACGCGCTCGGGACGATCGAGGGCGATGCGCCGCGGCTGTCGCGGCTGGTGGCCGGGCTGCTCGACAATGCGATCCGCTACACCGCGCCCGAGCGGCGCGAGGGCGGGCGCGTATTGCTCCATGCGGACGGCGACGAGCGCGGCGTCGACATCATCGTTTCCGACAATGGACCCGGCCTTCCCGACGCGGTCGGCGCGATCACCAGGGGGACGCAGGCGGGCACCGCGACCGGCGGCATCGGCCTCGCGCTCGCGCGCCAGCTTGTCGACGCGCACGGCGGCGCGATGGAGGTCATCACCGAAAAGGGGCAGGGAACGATGGTCCGCATCAGCCTGCCGCGCCGCGGATGACGAGCTTTCGCCGGGACTATGAACTGGGCGAGGCCGAGCGCGTCGGCGCGGCGATCGGCGCGGCGCTGCGCGCGGGCGATGTCGTCGCGCTCTCGGGCGACCTCGGCGCGGGCAAGACGACGCTGGCGCGCGCGATGCTGAAGGCGCGCGGCCTCGCGGGAGAGGCGCCGAGCCCGACCTTCGCCATCGTGCAGCCCTATGCGCCGCCCGAGGTCGACCTGCCGATCGCGCATATCGACCTTTACCGAATCGAGGACGCGAGCGAACTGGTCGAACTGGGTCTCGACGATTACCGTCATGACGGCGCGCTGCTGATCGAATGGCCCGAGCGACTGGGCGATGGCGGCTGGCCCGACATGCTGTGGCTGGAGATTTCGGGGAGCGGCGAGCGGCGCGTCTTGACAGCGAAGGTGCCGCCCGCTTGGGAAGCGCGATGGCCGCTCCGATGATTCCGCCCGCCCATGCTCCGGCCTTCCTTGCCGCGCATGGCTGGCCCGATGCCCAGATTTTGCCGCTCGCGGGCGATGCCTCTTTCCGTCGTTACTTCCGCATCGTCGCGCCCGAGCGGTGCGCGGTCCTGATGGACGCGCCGCCGCCGCACGAGGACCCGCGGCCCTTCGTTGCGGTTGCCGAATGGCTGGGCGCGTGCGGCCTTACCGCGCCGACGATCCTTGCGCGCGACCTCGACAAGGGATTGCTGCTCATCGACGATTTCGGCGACGTCCGCCTGCGCGAGACGCTCGACGCGCAGCCGCAGGCCGAGGCCGAACATTATGCCGGCGTCACCGACCTGCTCGTCCACCTCCATGCGCAGCCGCCGATGGCGGGGTTGCCCGTCCACGGGCTCGACGAGTGGCTCGACGAGGTGATGCTGTTCACCGACTGGTATTGCCCGGCGCTCGAGATCGAGGTCGATCGCGACGCCTTTCGCGCCGCATGGGCCGAAGTGCTGGGGCCGGTCGAACGCGACGCGCTGCCGTGCGTCACCGTGCTGCGCGATTTCCATGCCGAGAATATCATGCTCGTCGCGGGCAAGGACGGGCTGGCGCATTATGGCCTGCTCGACTTTCAGGACGCGCGTGTCGGTCATCCCGCCTATGACCTTGCCTCGGTGCTCGAGGATGCGCGGCGCGACGTGTCCCCGGCGGTGGAGGCGGCGATGATCGACCGCTATATCGCCGCGACGGGGCAGGGCGAGGCGTTTCGCGCTGCCTATTGGGCATTGGCAGCGCAGCGCAACACGCGCATCCTTGGCGTCTTCGTGCGGCTGTGGAAGCGCGACGGCAAGCCGGGATACCGCCAGTTCCAGCCGCGCATGTGGGGCCTGCTCGAACGCGACCTCGCGCACCCGGCGCTTGTCGCGGTGCGGCAATGGTTCGACGCCAATATTCCCGCCGCGAAGCGCGCGGGCGCGTGGATGTGAACGGAGCGATGGCGGTGACGATCGAAAGCGCGATGGTGATGGCGGCAGGGCTCGGCAAGCGGATGCGGCCGCTGACCGCGACGCGCCCCAAGCCGCTGGTTCGCGTCGCGGGCAAGCCGCTGATCGACCATAGCCTCGACCGGATCGAGGCCGCGGGCATCGGCCATGTCGTCGTGAACGTCCATTATCTCGCCGACGCACTCGAGGCGCATCTTGCGAAACAGAAGCGTCGTTTCAGCATCGCGGTGTCCGACGAGCGCGGGCAACTGCTCGAAACCGGCGGCGGGATGGTCAAAGCGCTGCCGCTGCTGCGGGGCGACCCGATCCTGATCGTCAACAGCGACAATATCTGGACCGACGGTCCGCAGGACAGCATCCACCACCTCGCGCGCCACTGGGACGGGACGCGGATGGACGCGCTGCTGCTCCTTATCCGGCAGGCGAGCGCGACGGGGCACGCCGGACGCGGCGATTTTCACATGGACCCCGACGGGCGGCTGTCGCGGCGCAAGGCGGGACGGGTCGCGCCCTTTGTCTATACCGGCATCCAGCTCATTTCTCCGCGCCTGCTGGACGGCGCGCCCGAAGGGCCGTTTTCAACCAACATCTTGTGGGACCGCGCAATCGAGGCGGGGCGTCTGTTCGGCGTTTCGCACATGGGGCAATGGTTCGACGTCGGCACGCCCGCGAGCATCGCGCCGACCGAGGCGGCGCTGAGTGACGTCTGACCGCAAGCCGACCATCTTCACCATCCCGGTCCACCGGGCCTTTGCCGACGCGCTTGCCGCAGGGCTGATCGCCCGCTTTGCCGACGGCGCGCTCGGGCTGGCAGAAGGGATCGTCCTGCTCCCCAGCAATCGCGCGCGCAGCGCGGTGCAGGCGGCGTTCGTCCGCGCGGGCGGCGACGGGTTGCTGATGCCCCGGCTTGCGGTAATCGGCGACGCCGACCTCGACGAAAGCGTCGCGCTCGCGCTCGATACGATCGACGATGCCGCGCCGATCCCGCCGGCGATCGATACGCTGCGGCGGCGGCTGATGCTCGCCGAACTGATCGAGCGGCATACGCCCGCGGGCGAGGATCGCATCGCGGGCGCCGCGGCTTTCCAGCTTGCCGACGGGCTCGCGCGCGTCGTCGACCAGCTCCATTACGAAGAAGTGCCGGTCGCCGCGCTCGTCGACCTGGACCTCGGCCCCTATGCCGAACATTGGCAGGCGTCGCTCGCGCGGCTGCGGCTGCTCGTCGATCATTGGCCCGCCATGCTCGCGCAGACCGGCGCCATCGATCGCGCCGAGCGGCGCAACCGGTTGCTCGACCGCGTCGCGCTGTCATGGCGCGCGGCGCCGCCTGCGCGTTTCGTCGTCGCGGCGGGGATAACCACCGCTGCGCCCGCGATTGCGCGGCTGCTGCGTGCCGTTGCCGATCTGGAGCGGGGGATGGTCGTGCTGCCCGGACTCGACATGGCGATGGATGCCGCCGAATGGGACAGCCTCGGTCCGACGCGCCCCGATCCCGACAATCCGGCGCGGCCCGTCGAAACGCACCCGCAATATCATCTGAAGCTGCTGCTCGACCGCATCGGCGTTGCGCGCGCCGAGGTGACGGCGTGGGACGCAGCGTCGGACTTCGACGGACCGGCCGAGCGTGCCGAACTCGCCTCCTTGCTTTTCGCGCCCGCCGCCCATGCGGACCGCTGGCAGCGCGCGGGTGATCTGAACGTGGCGACCGCGGGGATCGAAAGCGCGGTTTTCGCCGATGACGGGCAGGAGGCGCAGGGAATCGCGCTGCTGATGCGCGCGGCGCTCGAAACGCCGGGGCGCACCGCGGCGCTGGTGACGCCCGACCGCGCGCTTGCCGAACGCGTCGCGGCGGCGCTGACCCGCTGGGACGTCGCGGTCGACGACAGCGCGGGGCAGGCGCTCGCGCGGACGCCGCCCGGTGCCTTGCTGCTCTTGCTCGCAGAGCTTGCGGCGGACTTCGACCCGGTGCGGTTGCTGGCGCTGCTGGGGCACCCGCTGGTTCGCAAGGGTGACGGCCGAACCTTGTGGCTCGACCAGTTGCGGCGGCTCGACCTGCTGCTGCGCGATCCGGGGCTGACGCCGGGCTGGGAAGGGGTAACGGCGCGCGCCGCCGAGCGTGCGTCCGACGCGAAGTCGCGCGGGCACGGGCTGGCCGTTCAGCTTTTGCCCTGGTGGCAGGATGTGGCGACGGCGATGGGCGACGCCCTCGCGCCTTTTGCCGCGCGCGCGCCTGCGCCTCCGGAGGCGTTGCTCGCGGCGCTCCAGCGCGCGCTCGAATGGCTTGCGGGCGATGCGGCGTGGAGCGGTCCTGCCGGTCGCGAGCTTGCGAAACTGTTCGACGACTGGGGGCTTGCGCGCGGCGCCGGTCCGGCGCTGGTCGATCCCGCCGATTTCCCCGCGATGCTCGGACAGCTGCTCGCGCAGGCGAGCGTGCGCCCGCCCTATGGCGGCCATCCGCGCCTGTTCATCTGGGGGTTGCTCGAGGCGCGGCTCCAGCGGGCCGACCTGATGATCCTTGGCGGGCTCGACGAAGGACGCTGGCCTGCCGCGACGCAGCCCGACCCGTGGCTTGCGCCCGGAATTCGCCGCCTGCTCGGCCTTCCTGCGCCCGAACGGCAGCAGGGGATGGCGGCGCATGATTTTGCCAGCGCGCTTGCCGCGCGCCGGGTGGTGATAACGCGCGCCGAGCGTAGCGGCGGCGACCCGGCGGTCGCGTCGCGTTTCTGGCTGCGGCTCGTCGCGCTCGCGGGCGACCTGCCCGAACCTGCGCCCGGCGGGGTTCCGCTCACGCGCCTCGCCGCCGAACTCGACCTGCCGTGCGGTCCCTCGACCCCCGCTGCACGGCCGCAGCCTGCCCCCCCCGTCGCCGAGCGGCCGCGCCGGATCAGCGTTACGGCGGTCGACCGCCTCGCGCGCGATCCCTTTGCCTTTTACGCGCAGGCGATGCTCGGCCTGTCGGCGCTCGACCCGCTCAGCGCGTCGCCCGATCCGCGCTGGCGCGGCACGCGCGTGCACAAGCTGTTCGAGGATTGGGTCCGCGGCGGCGCGACGGCAGAGGGGTTCGAGGCCGAACTCGAAGCCTTGCGCCGCGACCCGGCGTTCGACGCGCTCGCGCGTGCTTTCTGGCTGCCGCGCATCGAGCCTGCGCTGCGCTGGGCGGCGGCGCAGGTCCTGGGCGCTGCCGAACGCCGCCCCGTCGCGGTCGAGTGCAAGGGTGAGATCGCCATCGACGGCATCACGCTTCACGGCAAGGCCGACCGCATCGACCGCGACGGCGAAGGAAGGCTCGCCATCGTCGATTACAAGAGCGGCGGCGCGCCCAGCGCGAAGGCGGCGTTCGACAAGCTCGACAACCAGCTCGGCCTGCTCGGCCTGATCGCGCAGCGCGGCGGGTTCAAGGATATGCAAGCGGCCGATGTCGCCGCGCTCGAATATTGGAGCCTGCGCCCCGACCGGAAGGCGGGCGGGGCGGGGCGCATCGCGACGACCTATGGCCCGCGTAACGACTTGCCGAGCGCCGCGGCCGCGATCGACCATGCCGCCGACGCGCTGGCCGAATTCGCTGCGCTGTATCTGGTGGGCGACGCGCCCTTTGCGCCAGGCGAGGCGGCGGGATTCGGCGATTTCGACCAGCTCGCGCGCCGCGACGAATGGTTCGGGCGCGGGAGGGACGCGTGATGGCAAAGCCCGGCGGTCTCGCCATCTTGCACGCGCGGCAGGCGATGGCCGCCGACCCCGCGCATCATGTGTGGCTCGGCGCGTCGGCGGGGACGGGCAAGACGCAGGTGCTGTCGGCACGTGTGCTGCGGCTGCTGCTTAACGGCGTCGCGCCCGACGCGGTGCTGTGCATCACCTTCACCAAGGCGGGGGCGGCCGAAATGGCGCACCGCATCCACGAACGGCTCGCCACCTGGGTACGGATGGACGATGCCGAGCTGCGGCTCGACCTGCACGCGCTCGGGCTCGACTGGCAACGCCCCGGCCTGATCGATCGCGCCCGCGCGCTCTTTGCGACGGTGATCGACAGCCCCGGCGGTGCGATCCGCGTGCAGACGATCCACAGTTTTTGCCAGACCTTGCTCGCGAGCTTCCCGCTCGAGGCAAAGCTGCTCCCCGGTTTCCGCCCGATCGAGGAGGATGAGGCGGCGCGGCTCCAGCGACAGGTGCTCGGCGCGCTGATCGAGGCGGCGGGCGACGAGGCCGGGCGGCTGCGCGCCGCCGCGGCGATGCTCGCACGGCGGCTGGGGCAAGAGGCGGCGCTGTCCTTCCTGTCGCGCTGTGCGGCCGCATTCGGCGGGCCGCGGGCGCAGCTCGTGCCGACGGCGCGCGACCTGCGCGCGGCGTTCGATCTGCCGAGGGGCGACCCCGATGCCTGGCTGGTCGGTGAACTCGGGCGCGGGGCGATTGCCGACGCCGATATCAAGGCGGTCGCCGCGAGCGGCGCGGCCTGGGGGACCAAGACCGGACTCGCCTGCTCCGACGTGATGGTCGGGTGGCTCGTCGCCGACGCAGCGGGTCGCGCGGCGATGCTCGGCGAGCTTGTCGGCTGCTTCCTGACCGGCAAGGGCGAGCTGCGCGCCGATTTCGGCGGCGACAAGGGGCGGATGACCGACTGCGTCGACAGCGCGGTGCGGATTGTCGAGGCGGCGCAGCAACTGAGCGCAACCGCGACCGCGATGCGCGTCGCCGACGATCTTGCGGCGGCGTGGCTGCTCGGAAGCCGCTTTGCCGAAAGCTATGCGCTGGCGAAACGCGAGCGCGGGCTCGCCGATTTCGACGATCTGATAACCCTTGCCGGAACGCTGCTCCGCGTCAGCAATTTCGGCGAATGGGTGCGCTTCAAGCTCGACCAGCGCACCGACCACATCCTTGTCGACGAGGCGCAGGATACGAATATGCGCCAGTGGGGCATCGTGCTGTCGCTCGCCGAGGAGTTTTTCGCGGTGCACGGCGACGATGCCGAGCGGCTGCGCACGCTGTTCACCGTCGGCGACCGCAAACAGGCGATCTTTGGTTTCCAGGGCACCGACCCCGCCGCCTTCTCCACCGCGCGCGACCTGTTTCGCGCGCTCGGCGAGCGCGCGGGGCAGGCGTTCCAGAATGTCGACCTCGAATCCAATTATCGCTCGACCCCGGCGGTGCTCGACGTCGTCGACCGCTGGCTCGCCGACGGCGGAACGACGGCAATGGGCCTCGATGGCGCCGAGCCGCCGCACCTCCCTTTTCGCGAAGCGCAGGCGGGACAGGTCGAGCTGTGGGCGCCGCTGCCCGTCGGTCGCGCGCTCGATGGCGCGGCAGACGAAGCCGACGATGGCAGCGGCGACGGCAGCGCCCCGGCGCGCGATCCCGCGTCGATGCGCCTTGCCCACGCGATCGCCGACGAGGTGCAGGGCTGGATAGCGCATGGCAAGGACGGCCGGCCGGTCGCGCCGGGCGATATCATGATCCTCGTGCGGCGGCGGCGCGATCTTGCCGCGCGGATCGTCGCGCGGCTGCAGGCGCTGCACGTGCCGGTCGCGGGCGTCGACCGCTTTGCGCTCGTCCAGCCGCTCGCGGTGCAGGATCTGCTGGCGGCGATGCGTTTCGCCGTGCAGCCGCTCGACGACCTCAACCTTGCGTCGCTCCTCGTCTCGCCGCTCATCGGCTGGACGCATGACGAGCTTTACGCACGCACCCGCAAGCGCGGACGCGCGGCGATCTGGGAGCATCTGCGCGCGACCGAAGACGCGCTGCCCCCGGCGACGATGGCGGCGCTCCGCCAGCTTCTCGGCATGGCCGACTTCACGACGCCTTTCCGCTTCCTTGAAACCTTGCTGTCGGGGCCGATCGACGGGCGGCGCAAACTTTATGCACGGCTGGGACGCGAGGCGCGCGACCCGATCGACGAGCTGCTGAACCAGGCGCTTGCCTTCGAGGCGCGCGAGACCATGTCGCTGCTCGGCTTTCTGTCGGCGGTCGAGGCGAGCAAGGCCGACATCAAGCGCCAGACCGAGGCGCGAAGCGACGTGGTGCGCGTGATGACGGTGCACGGGTCGAAGGGGCTGCAGGCACCCATCGTCATCCTCGCCGATGCGACCGACGATGCCGCCATCGGCCATCGTCCGTTCACGGTCGATGTCGCGGGGTGGGAGAAGCTTCCGGTCTTTGCGCTGCCGACCGACGAGCGGCACGGCAGGCTTGCCGCCGCCTATAACGACGCCGCGCTCGCCGCGTCGCAGGAGCATTGGCGGCTCTTCTATGTCGCGATGACGCGTGCCGAGGAAATATTGGTCGTCGCCGGGGTCACGAAAAAGCCCGACGGTTCGGTTCCCGAGGCGAGCTGGCACAGCGCCGCCGACCGCACGCTGGAGGCGATGGGCTGCGCGTGGGAGGATGCGGGGGGCGCATGGGGGCAGCGCCGCGTCCACCGCGTTCACGCCGGGAAATGGGCGCGCAAGACCAAGGCCGCCAAAGCCACGCCGCCGCCGCTCGCCATCCCCGGCTGGGCGCACCAGCCGGCGCCCGAGGAAGCGCGCCCGCCGCGCCCGCTCGCGCCGTCGGCGCTGGGCGACGACGATGTCGCCGCACCGCCGCAGGGCGCGGGACGTTCGGCGGCGGCCGAGCGCGGGATCTTGCTGCACGCGCTGTTCGAGCGTCTGCCCCCGGTAGCTCCCGGGCGTCGCCGCGCCGCCGCGCTGCGCTGGCTGGAGGCGCAGGCGCCCGACATGGGAGCCAGTGAACGCGCGGCGATGGCCGACGAGGTGCTGCACATTCTCGACGACCCGGCGCATGCGGCGATCTTCGGCCCCGGAAGCCTCGCCGAAGTGCCGCTGTCGGCCGTTGTCGATGGCGGCGCCGTCGTCGCGGGGATTGTCGATCGCCTGCTCGTTACCGATGCGGCAGTCACGGTGATCGACTTCAAGACCGGACAGCATGTGCCCGCCGCCGCCGCCGACGTGGCGCCTGCCTATCTGCGGCAGATGGCGGCATATCGCGATGCGCTGCGCGTCATTTTTCCGGGGCGAGGGGTGAAGGCGGTGCTGCTCTACACCGCCGCGCCGCGGCTTCTGGGCCTCGACGATGCGCTGCTCGACGCGCACAAGCCGGGCTTGGCGGCAACCAAGGCGAATTTGCCGGGTTCGGCCCTTGAGCGCGCCGCATCGACGCCCTAGCTAGGGTGCAACAGCGATTCAGGAGTTTCGATATGGGTACCAAGGCAATTACCGACGCCAGCTTTCAGGCCGACGTCCTCGACAGCGACACCCCCGTGCTCGTCGATTTCTGGGCCGAATGGTGCGGCCCGTGCAAGATGATCGGTCCCGCGCTCGAAGAAATTTCGGACGAACTCGACGGCAAGGTGGTGATCGCCAAGCTCAACATCGACGACCATCCCGACGCCCCCGCCAAATATGGCGTGCGCGGCATCCCGACGATGATCCTGTTCAAGAATGGCGAGATCGCCGACACCAAGGTCGGCGCGGCGCCGAAGAGCGCGCTCAAGGGCTGGCTCGAAGGGGCGCTGTAAGTCTCCGTCATTGCGAGGAGCGAAGCGACGCGGCAATCTCCTGCTATCGGCTTTGCGCAAGGCTGTGAACTGGAGATTGCTTCGCTTCGCTCGCAATGACGAAGAGAATTTTCAGCTCCGGTAATCGGCGTTGATGCTGATATAACCGTGCGTCAGATCGCACGTCCACACCGTCGCGCGGCCTTCGCCGAGGCCGAGGTCGGCGCCGACGCGGATGTCCTGGCCTTTGAGATGCGCGGCGACCGGCGCCTCGTCATAGCCGTCGACGGGCAGCCCGTCCTTTGCGACCCAATGGTCGCCGAAGCGGATCGCCAGCCGGTCGCGGTCGGCGGGTTCGCCCGCCTTGCCCACCGCCATCACGACGCGGCCCCAATTGGCGTCCTCGCCCGCAATCGCCGTCTTGACGAGCGGCGAGTTGGCGATGGCGAGCGCGACGCGCCGGGCGCTGTCGTCGCTCACCGCGCCCGTCACCTGCACCTCGATGAATTTCGATGCGCCTTCGCCGTCGCGCACGACGAGATGGGCAAGCTCGCGCGCGACCGCATGGATGGCGGCGTACAGCGCATCGGCGCCGGCATCGTCCCACGATTGCAGTTCCGGATTGTTCGCTTTCCCGGTCGCGAAGAGGAGCACCGTGTCGCTCGTCGACGTGTCGCTGTCGACGGTGATGCTGTTGAAGGTCGCCCCCGTCGCACGCGCGAGCATGTCCTGCAGCAGTGCCGGTGCGACTGCGGCGTCGGTGAAGATATAGCCGAGCATCGTTGCCATGTCGGGCGCGATCATGCCCGAACCCTTGACGACGCCCGCAACCTGCACCGTGCGGTCGCCGACGACCGCACTCGACGCCGCGCCCTTGGCAAAGGTGTCGGTGGTGCCGATCGTCTCGGCGAGCGCCTCCCACGAGCAGGGTTCGGCGGTCAGCGCGGCCTCGACGCCCGCGCGCGCCTTGTCGCTGGGCAGCGGCACGCCGATGACGCCGGTCGAGCTCACGAAAACCTCGCGCGCGCTGCATCCCAGATGCTCGGCGACCTGCGCCATGATCGCCTCGACCGCCTCGCGCCCGCGATAGCCGGTGAAGGCGTTGCTGTTTCCCGCGTTGACGACCAGAGCGCGCGCGCTGCCGCCCTGCACCTGTTCGCGCCCGAGTTCGACCTCGGACGAACAGCAGACATTGCGCGTGAACACCCCCGCGACGGTCGTGCCCGGTGCGAGCTCGACATAGCTGAGGTCGCAGCGGTCCCATTCCTTGTAGCGCGCCCGCGCGACGCGGCGCGTTACGCCCGCGATTTCGGGCAGGGCGGGGAAGGCGGCGGGGGCGAGCGGAGAGCGGCTGTGCATGGGTGGGCGCATAGCTGCGCCTTGGAAAAACATAAAGCCCCTCCCCTTCAGGGGAGGGGTTGGCGTGGGGGGTTCGCGGCGTGGCGCCGGGTTGCTGACCCCCACCTGCTGCGACTAGGCAGCAAGCTGCCAAGTCTCGCTGCCCTCCCCTGAAGGGGAGGGCGTGGAGCTATCAGGCCGGAACGCCGCTGATGGCCTTGACCTCCATGAAGTCCTTGAGGCCGAAAATGCCGCCCTCGCGGCCGTTGCCCGATGCCTTGTAGCCGCCGAACGGCGCGCCCGGCCCCGGCCCCCAGCTGTTCACCGCGACCATGCCCGCGCGCAACCTGGGCGCGATTTCGGCGGCCTTGGCGGGGTCGCCCGAAACGACGGCCGACAGTCCATATTCGGTGTCGTTGGCAATCTCGACCGCCTGGTCAAGGTCGTCATAGGCCATCAACGTCGCGACAGGGCCGAACACTTCTTCCTTTGCGATACGCATGTTCGGGGTCACGCCCGAAAAGACGGTGGGCTTGATATAATAGCCGCGGTTGACGTTCGACGGCAGGCCGGTGCCGCCCGTCTCGAGCTTTGCGCCTTCGTCGATCGCCGACTGGATAAGGCTCTGAATCTTGTCGAACTGCGCCTTGTTGACGACGGGGCCGATGTGGCCGCCTTCGCTCATCGGGTCGCCGACCTGCGTTCCGTCGAACATCGCCTTGATCACGCCGACCGCTTCGGCCTCGCGCTCCTTGTGGACGAGGATGCGCGTCGGCGCGATGCAGCTTTGTCCCGTGTTGACGAGCACGCCCTGCACCGTGGGCGGCAGCACGGTTTCCAGATCCGCGTCGGGCAGGACGATGTTCGGCGATTTTCCGCCGAGTTCCTGATGGACGCGCTTGACCGTGTCGGCCGCCGCCTTGGCGACAAGGATGCCCGCGCGCGTCGATCCGGTGAAGCTCACCATTTCGACGCCCGGGTGCGCCGAAATCGCGTTGCCGACGGTCGGCCCGTCGCCCTGGACGAGGTTGAACACGCCCGGCGGCACGCCCGCGGCATCAAGGATTTCGGCAAAGATTGTGGCATTGCCGGGGCATTCCTCCGACGGTTTCAGGACCATCGTGTTGCCGCCCGCGAGCGCGGGGGCGACCTTGAGCGCGATCTGGTTGAGCGGCCAGTTCCACGGGGTGATCATCCCGACGACGCCAATCGGTTCGTACACGACCTTGTTCGCGCCATGTTGTTCGGTGAACTCAAAATTCTTGAGAGCCTCGATCGTACCGAGGAAGCCGCCGATGCCTGCGCCGACCTGCGCGGTGCTCGCAAAGCTCACCGGTGCGCCCATTTCGGCTGCCATCGATTTGGCGAGGTCGGGAACGCGCTTCTTATATTCCTCGACGATGCGGCCGAGCAGCGCCAGACGGTCCTCGCGCGTCGATTGCGACCAGCTTTTGAACGCTTCGCGCGCGGCGGCCACCGCGTCATCGACGTCGGCGGCGGTGCCGAGGATGATGGTCGACGCGGGCTCTTCGGTCGCGGGGTTGATGACGTCGTGCGGCTTGCCGCCCTTCGAATCGACCCAGCGTCCGCCGATGTAATTCTGCTTGAGGTGCGTTTCGGTGCTCATGTCCTGTCTCCCATCGGCGGTGAATCCGTCTCGGATTGCTACCTAATCACTGTAGCGGATGAATCAAGTTCGTCGCGCCTTTATCGTCACCCCGGATCAAGTCCGGGGCGGCGAAGCGGGAAACAGGACGCGCTACCGCTTTTCGGCAGCGAGCCGCGACATCAATATGGCGGCGCGGACCGCCTGCCGTTCGATGCTCGGCAGGTCGACCGTTTCCTCGGGCCCGTGATCGCCGGTCGAATAGGCGCCGAGTCCGGCGAGGCTGTCGACCATCGGCGCGACGAAGCTGATGTCGGCGGCGCCGCGCTTCAACGGATCGAGCGGCGCCATTTCGGGAAGGCCGAGGTCGCGGTTGACCGCATTGAGCCGCGCCAGCAGCGCGCGATTGCCGTCGGTCGGCGCCATCGCCGGATAGCCGCCGGGGTCGAAGGCGAGCGTGGCCGAGGTGTCCGGCGCATGGTCGGCGACGATCGCCGCCATCCTGGCCTTCACCCGTTCGGCCTGTTCGGCTGACAGCGTGCGCAGGTCGCCGCGCGCGATGGCGGTCGCCGCGATGATGTTCGTCTTGCCGTTCGCGCTCGCGCGGATCTTGCCTTCGTCGAGCGTCACCTGCTCGCCGCCCGCGACCAGCCCGACGTTGAAGGTCAGGTTCGGCTCGGGCAGCTCGGTGCGGAAACGGTGGATGATGCGCGCGAGTTCGTAGATCGCTCCGTCGCCGGCATCGGCGCTGAAGATGCCCGAACTATGGCCGGTCTTTCCGGTCGCCGTGACCTGCCAGCTTTCCGAACTGCGCCGCGCGATCGAACTCATGTCCGCACCATTGTCTCGGATGAGCCCCTCGAACCCCAGCGCGACATCGGCGCGCTTTCCCGCTGCAAGCAGGTCGGCGCGCGCGATCGATTGCGGGTCGCCCGTATCCTCCTCGTCGCCGGTCATGTGAAATTCGATATTGGCGTCTTTCAGCGTCCCCGCCTTGTGCATCGCGCGCAGCGCGGCGACGACAACGACCATCCCGCCCTTGTCGTCGCCGACCCCGGGGCCCTTCGCCTTGTCACCCATGCGCTCGAAGCGCTGGAAGGGCGAATCGGGCTCGAACACCGTGTCGAGGTGCGCGATGAGGAGCAGCCGCTTGGTATCGGGGCGCCCCTTGTGCGTCGCGATCAGATGCCCCGCGCGGCCGGTTTCGCGCATCGGCTTCCATTCGACGGTGAAGCCGAGCGGCTCCAGCTCGGCGCGCATCATCGCGCCGACCTTTTCGACGCCTTCGAGGTTCAGCGAGCCGCTGTTCTGGTTGACGAGCTTTTCGAGCAGCGCGATCGAACGCTCCTGTTCCGCGGCAACGGTGCGCGCCATAGCGGCTTCGGCACCATTCAGTTCCGCCTGTGCAGGCGCGGAGGCAATCAGCTGCAATGCGGCAAGCGCGGCAAACGACAAAAATTTCATATCGGGCGACTCCTTGAAGTCGGCCCTTGTGCCGCCTGCCGCGCCGAGCGGCAACCCGTCAGCCGGTCGAGGTGTGGGCGTCCTGCTCCGGCCATCATCGCATGACGCCCGGTCAAGCCTCCGGGGTCCGGAAAAAGGCGGTGATCCGAGCGCGTCAGAAAAGGGCGATCGCCCGTCCCGTCACGGTTTGATGCCATATCCGGCATAGATGCTGTCGATCCGCGCCGATTGCATTCGCGCCAGTGCGAGGTCGCCCTGCGCCCCTTCGCGGTCGTTTTCGCGCAGGCGCACGATCCCGCGCATGAATAAAGTCGCCGGGACGTCGGGGTGGAGCTTGAGCGCCGCGTCGAGGTCGGCGCGCGCCTCCTCGAGCCGGCCGAGGCGATAGAAAACGAGCGCGCGGCTATCGAGCACCGCCGCCGGGCTGTCGGTCAGCTCGATCGCCCGCGTGCAATCCTTGAGCGCCGATTCGAGCGCGACCGAGCGCGTGCCCTTCAGCCAGCAGAGATTGTTGAGCAGGCCGGGGTCGCCCGGACGTTCGACCAGCGCCTCGTCGAGCAACGCCGTGCCTTCGTCGGCGCGGCCCGCCTTGCCGAGCGCTTCGGCCTTGAGCGTGACCCAGCCGCGCCTGTCCTTCGCGGTCGCAATCTGTTCGTCGGCGAGCGCCAGGGCTTCGTCGATGCGGCCCGCGTCGGCGAGTGTTTCGATCTTGAAAGCGAGCGCGCTTTCCGAGCCGGGGTCGAGTTGCAACGCCTCGTCGACGTCGGCGAGGGCGCGTTTGTGGTCGCCGATCGCATTGTAGAGTCCGGCGCGGCGGAGGAAGGTGTCGGCGTCGGCTTCGCGCTTCAACGCCTCGTCGACATCGGCAATGGCGGCGCGCGGTTCGAAGATTCCGGCGTAAAATGCTGCGCGGTTGAGATAGCCATTGGCTTCGTCGGGATCGTCGTCGATCGCCTTTTGGTAAGCGGCGAGGAGCGGGGCAAGGCGCCCCGCCTTCTTGGCTTCCGCGATCTCGGCGACGCGGGTCGGCGCGCCTTCGGGCGCGCGCAGGCGGAACAGGCGCTGCTTGGCGGCCGCGACCTGCGCGCGCGCCGCCGGGAGGTCGGCGGCTGCAACCTCGACACCGCTGCTCCAGATGGTTTCGCGCTGTTCGAGACGCGCTCCGTCGAGCCGGGCGTCGCGGCGCAGCGCTATGCCCGCAATCGACAGATTGGCTTGCGCGTCGCCCTCGGTCGAATAGCCGGCACGGTCGGGCAGTTTCAGGCTGATCTTGCGAACGATCAGACTCGAGGGGCCGCCCGCGACGGGGATGTCGCGCCAGGCGGCGCGCGCGCGGTCGGCGCGAACGTCAAAGTCCTGCACGAGGCCGTCGAGCGTTACATAGGGACGCGGTTCGTCGCGGCTCCAGATAAGATTGCCGATTCCCGACGCCCGGACGGTCGTCGTTCCGTTCGCTTCGTCGACCTCGATCGTCCGGCTGTGAATCTGGCCATTGTTGATCAGATTCCCGAGCGCCGCCTGCGCGGCATCGCGCAACTGATCGGGCGTCGCCTGCGCCTTCATGGTCGCAATCCGCGCCGCCAGTTCGCCGCGCACCGTGAAATCGATGTCGAACAGCGGCGGAAAGGCGCTTCCCGCCGATTGGTCGTAGTCGATCGCTATCTGGATATGGGGTCGCTCCGGCTCGCGCACGGGCAGCGCTGCGAGAGTGTGCCCGTCCATCGTCAGCGGCAGCGCGTGGCCGAACGGGGGAACGTCGGCCAGGTCTTCGATATGTGTTCCCGCCGTCGTGCCGTCGAGCCAATAGTCTGTCCCGTCGATGCGCGCCTGCACGACGACATGGTCGAACGCGGCGAGCGTCGGCAGCCTGTCGGGAAGCGCGTCGCCGAAGCTCGAATGGACCAGCGTCGGCACCGCCTCGATCCCGAGCCGGTCGAGTACAGCGAGCAGCAACAGCGTCTTGGCCTTGCAGTCGCCATAGCGCAGCGTCCACGTCTGTTCGGGCTTTTGCGGGACATAATTGCCGTTGGCGAGGCCGTTGTAGAGATAGCGTATCTCGTTCTGGACCAGAGCAAGCGCCTGCGCGGCGCGCAGCTTCGGGTCGGTGCTGGCGCTTGCAATGCGGTCGACCGCCGCGGCGAGTGTGCCGCCATCGGCGATCGTCCCGCTCGTTGCATAGAGCGGTGCCATCGTGCGCGACAAATCGGCCCAGCCGGGAAAGGTCGAAAACTCGAGTCCGGGCGGGCGGCGGAAACGGAGCGGCGTGTCGGTGGGGAGTTCGTCCTGCTTCACGACAGGCTGGGTCAGCGACAGGATGCGAAAGCCGCCCTTGTCCTTGATCTCGGGCGTGACGCCTTTCCCGAAGGCTTTCCATTTGACCGGAAGCGCCGTCGGCCACAGCACGCGAACGGTCCCCTGCGCGATGGTGGCGGGCCTTGCCTGAACGTCGACGATCGCCTCGCCATTGCCCGCAAGCACATCGCTGCGCTCGACGGTCGTCACCGAAAAGCGCACCGTGTCGCCGACGCGGAGATCCTCGATCGACGCGGTTGCCGTCAGCAGACCGTCGATCGTCTTTTGCTCATAATCCTTCTCGCGCCGCAGCACGGTGAGCTTCATCCCCTGGCCGAGCAGGTCGATCGTCGCGCCGTCGCGGATGATTTCGATTCTGTGGACGATGAGGTCGTCGCGGTCGGGGTGCCAGACGAACTGCAGATCGTTCCAGTTGCGCAGCGAGTCGGCCGAAGCGATGTAAAAGGCATTGTCGGTGAAGGTCGACCTTTTGTCGGCTTCGATCAGCAGCTGCTGGTCGCCCAGCACCCACGGCGTCGACGCATCGCCGATCGCCAGCGGTGCGGTCGTCGGGACCACCCAGTCGGCGGGGCTGCCATAGGTCGGGGTGTCGGCGGCAAAAGCGGGCGCGCACGGCGCCAGAGCCGAAGCGGCCAGCAGGACGGCAATTGAACGCAATGTCGGAACTCCCCTCTTTCGGGTCGTCTAACTTGGTTCGCGTCCGTTACAAAACTCTTTTGGTTCAGAAAATGGAGCGTCCGGTTCCCCCGAACCGGACGCTCTCTTACGCTGCCGATCGCAGGGCGATCAGGCGCTGTAATACATGTCGAACTCGACCGGGCTCGGCGTCTGTTCGAAGGTATAAACTTCGTCCCACTTGAGTTCGATATAGGCGTCGATCTGGTCCTTGGTGAACACGTCGCCCTTCAGCAGGAAGTCATAGTCGGCGGCGAGGCTGTCGAGCGCTTCGCGCAGCGATCCGCAGACGGTCGGGACTTCCGAAAGTTCCTCGGGCGGCAGGTCATAGAGGTTCTTGTCCATCGCGTCGCCGGGGTGGATCTTGTTCTGGATGCCGTCGAGGCCCGCCATCAGAAGCGCGGCGTAGGCGAGATAGGGGTTCGCCATCGCGTCGGGGAAGCGGAACTCGACGCGCTTCGCCTTGGCGCCCGCGCCATAGGGGATGCGGCACGAGGCCGAACGGTTGCGGCTCGAATAAGCGAGCAGCACCGGCGCTTCGAAACCGGGGACGAGGCGCTTGTAGCTGTTCGTCGTCGGGTTGGTGAAGGCGTTGAGCGCCTTGGCGTGCTTGATCACGCCGCCGATGAAATAGAGGCACATGTCCGAAAGCCCGGCATAGCCGTTGCCGGCAAACAGCGGCTTGCCCTTTTCCCAGATCGAAATGTGGGTGTGCATGCCGCTGCCATTGTCGTCCTTGATCGGCTTGGGCATGAAGGTTGCCGACTTGCCATAGGCATGCGCGACCTGGTGCACGACATATTTGTAGATCTGCATGCGGTCGGCGGTTTCGGTGAGCGTGCCGAAGGTCAGGCCCAGCTCGTGCTGCGCCGCCGCGACTTCATGGTGATGCTTGTCGCAGGGCAGGCCGAGTTCGAGCATCGTCGAGACCATCTCGGCGCGGATGTCGACGGCGCTGTCGACCGGCGCGACGGGGAAATAGCCGCCCTTGGCGCGCGGGCGGTGGCCGAGGTTGCCGCCCTCATAGCTGCGGCCGGTGTTCGTCGGCAGCTCGATGTCGTCGATCTCGAAGCCCGACTTGTTGTAGCCGCTTTCGAACTTCACATCGTCGAACATGAAGAATTCGGCTTCGGGGCCGACATAGACGGTGTCGCCGATGCCGGTCGAGCCGAGATAGGCTTCGGCGCGCTTCGCCGTCGTGCGCGGGTCGCGGGCATAGCCTTCGCCGGTCGACGGCTCGACGATGTCGCAGAAGATGACGAGCATCGGGGTCGCCGAGAAGGGATCGTCATAGACCGCGTCGAGGTCGGGCTTCAGGATCATGTCGCTTTCGTTGATCGCCTTCCAGCCCGCGATCGACGACCCGTCGAACATCAGCCCGTCCTCGAGCGCATCCCCGTCGATCACGCCGGCGCACATCGTCAGATGCTGCCACTTGCCCTTGGGGTCGGTGAATCGCAGGTCGACCCACTCGATGTCGTTTTCCTTGATCCGCGCAATGATGTCCTTGGGCTTCGTAGCCATGATTAAGCTTCCTTCTTGCGATGATGACCGGCGCTGCCGGGGTTCTGGTTGAAATTCGTTATGGCCGCGTGTCCCCGCGAAGGCGGAGGTCCGTCACGACCATATCTCAGAGCGCGTCCTCGTTGCGTTCGCCGGTACGGATACGCAGCGCGGTTTCGACGGGGATGACGAAAATCTTGCCGTCGCCGATGCGGCCGGTCTGCGCGGCGGCGGCGATCGCCTCGACGACGCGTTCGGCCATGCCGTCCTCGACGATGACCTCCAGCTTCACCTTGGGCAGGAAATCGACGACATATTCGGCGCCGCGATACAGTTCGGTATGCCCCTTCTGGCGCCCGAAGCCCTTTGCCTCGGTGACGGTGATGCCGCTGACGCCAACTTCGTGCAGCGCCTCCTTCACCTCGTCGAGTTTGAACGGCTTGATGATCGCCTCAATCTTCTTCACGCTCTTCTTCCCCCTTTGGGCTGGCCATCGCACTTCGCGGTCATGGCCGAACCAGGCGCGCCTGATCCGGTGTCTCCGTCGAGTCGGTGCGGTGTGCCGCCATCTTGCACCAATCAAGAGCCGTGCCAATTGGCGAATCGCAAGCTTTCGGTAAGAATTTCGACATGAAATTGCGCCGTTGCCCAAGGGGTGAGCAATCGGGTTGATCCCGTGCCTAAAAAAGAAGCACCGCACTCCTCCCCATCGCTGCGCGACAGGGAGGATTTGCGCATCACCGCCCGACGGGTGCCGAAGCTTCGGGCAAGGTCCGCTTCGTCCAGATCGACCGGTCGATGACATAGGCGCGAATTGCATCGGCCTCGTCGGGCTTGAGCACATTGGCAAAGCTCACCATGCCGCGATCCTTGAGCGCGCCGTCGATCACGACCGACTTCCACGCGTCGGCATCGACGAGCGTTCCCGAGACGCGCAGATCGGGGGTGAAGCCGTTGCCGATCGCGCTGTCGCCGTGACAGACGAGGCAATAGCGGCCATAAAGCGCCTTGCCCGTCGCCACCTGCTGCGCGGTGCCGAACTGCGGCGGCGGGTTCCATGCGAGCGTCGCCGTTTCGGGCAGCGGCGGCAATTCGACCTCGCCGCCGAGCTTGAGCACGACGAGCCGCGGGATGTTGGGAACCTTGCGCGTCACGCCGCCCGCGACGCCTGCGACGAGCGGAAAGGCGCCGCCCTTGCTCGTCATGAAGGCAACATATTGCGTGCCGCCGACGCGAAAGGTCGACGGCGCGGCGACGATCCCCGACTGCATGTCGAGGTCGAGCAATTGCTTGCCCGTATCGGCGGCATAGGCGCGGAACCGCCCGGTGCTCGTCCCCTGAAAGACCAGATTGCCGGCGGTCGTCATCGTGCCGCCGTTCCACGCGGCGGGATAGTCGACGCCCCACGCGACCTTGCCGGTGCGCGGGTCGAAGGCGACGAGGCGGCCCGTCGTCGCGGCGATAGCGGCGCGGAACGCCGCCTCGTCGTCGGGCATCATCGTGCCGGTGAGCGAGCTTCCGACATTGAAGCCGAGCACTTTCCGCCGGTCGAGTTCGTTCATGTCGGCGAGATAGCCTTGCGGAATCTGCTGCGCGGGAATGTAAACGAGGCCCGTCGCCGGATTATAGCTCATCGGGTGCCAATTATGCGCGCCGAGCGCACCGGGGATCGCGATGAAGGGCTCGCCCGTCTTGTAAAAGCGCGCGGCGGGATTCTCGTTGGGTCGCCCGGTCGTCAGGTCATAACCTGTGGCCCAGTTGATCCCGTCGACGAAAGGCTTGGCGTCGACCAGCTTGCCCGTGGTGCGGTCGATGGTGAAGAAAAAGCCGTTCTTGGGTGCGTGGTACAGCACCTTGGTCGGCGTGCCGTCGACCTCCTGCTCGGCAAGGATGATCGGCTGCGTCGCGGTATAGTCCCACGTTTCGGCCGGGGTTTCCTGATAGTGCCATTTATAGACGCCGGTCTTGGCATCGAGCGCGACGATCGACGAGAGGAACCAATTGTCGCCCTCGCCATTCGAGCGCGTGCCATGGTTCCATGGATTGCCATTGCCGACGCCGATATAGACCTGGTCGAGATCCTTGTCATAGACGATGGCGTCCCACACGGTGCCGCCGCCGCCCGATTCCTTCCATTCGCCCTTGTCGGACCACGTCGCATTGGCCCTGGCCGCGAATATCTCGTCGCTCGCGACATTGTCGGCGCGGCGATCGGGATTGGGGGTCGTGTAGAAGCGCCAGCGTTGCTTGCCGGTATCGGCGTCATAGGCGGTGACATAGCCGCGCACCCCGAACTCGGCGCCGCCATTGCCGATCAGCACCATGTCGTTCGCGACGCGCGGTGCGCCGGTGATCGTATAGGGCCGCCGCTTGTCGGTGGTCTGCGTCGACCAGATCGGCGTTCCCGTCTTGCGGTCGAGCGCGATCAGCCGTCCGTCGAGCGCGGCGACGAACAGCTTGTCGCCCCACAGCGCGACGCCGCGGTTGACGACGTCGCAGCAGGCGTTGACCGCGGTCTCGCCCGCCACTTCGGGATCGTAGGACCAGAGCTTCCTGCCCGTCGCGGCGTCCCATGCGCTGACCTTTGACCAGGCGTGGCTGACATAAAGCGTGCCGTCGACGACGACCGGCGTCGCCTCCTGCCCGCGTGCATCCTCAAGGTCGGCGTACCAGGCAATGCCGAGAGTGCCGACATTGCTGTCATCGATGTCGGTGAGCGGGCTGAAGCGGCGTTCGTCATAGCCATAGCCGATGGCGGCCCAGTCGTCGCCATTGCCGCCGGTCTTGAGCAGCGCTTCGGTCGCGGCTTCGGCGGGATCGAGCGCTGGCGGCGCAGGCTTGTCCTCTTCCTTGTTGCACGCCGCGAGCAGCAGGGCCGCGCCTGCAATGAATGAGGCTGTAATGCGCCGTATCGCCATCGCGTCTCTCCCGCTCGCCGTCTTGTGCTTGACGTTCACGTCAAGTCTGCGCGCTAAGCGCGAGGGGTTCAAGGGCGAATTTTTCGGGGGCGAGAATGGTGTATCGTCGCCCCGGACCTGATCCGGGGTCCACGAGGGCCAGCGCGGCGCTTGAAGCAATGGATCCCGGATCAGGTCCGGGATGACGAACGGGAAACCGTCGTCTCGCTTACTGCCAAGGCGGCGCGTTCAGCCCTTTCGGGCTGGCGGTGAAAATCTCGCAGCCGTCCTCGGTGATGCCGATGCTGTGCTCGAACTGCGCCGACAGCGAGCGGTCGCGGGTCACTGCGGTCCAGCCGTCGGCGAGCATCTTCACCGCATATTTGCCGGTGTTGATCATCGGTTCGATGGTGAAGAACATGCCGGGACGCAGCTCGGGTCCGGTGCCGGGGCGCCCGGCGTGGACGACCTCGGGCGCATCGTGGAACATCTGGCCGAGTCCGTGGCCGCAGAAATCGCGCACCACCGAATAGCGGTGCTTTTCGGCGTGGCTCTGGATCGCATGGGCGACGTCGCCCATGCGGTTGCCGGGCTTCGCCTGCTCGATGCCGAGCATCAGGCATTCATGGGTGACCTCGACCAGCCGTCGCGCCTTGATCGGCACGTCGCCGACCAGATACATGCGGCTCGTGTCGCCGTGCCAGCCGTCGACGATGCTCGTCACATCGACGTTGACGATGTCGCCTTCGCGCAACGGCTTGTCGTCGGGGATGCCGTGGCACACGACATGGTTGATGCTGGTGCAGCAGCTGTGCGTGAAGCCGCGATAGCCGAGCGTCGCGGGGATGCCGCCGCCCGCGAGCATCATCGCGCGCACCTTGTCGTCGATCGCTGCGGTCGTCACGCCCGGCTGGATGAAGGGGACAAGCGCGTCGAGGATCTCGGCCGACAGCCGCCCAGCCTTGCGCATCCCGGCAAATCCCGCCGCATCGTGCAGCTTGATGGTGCCGTCGCGCACGGGGGTGGGGGCGCCGGCATCGGCGGTGGTCACGGAAACATAGTCGTACATGGGGGTGATATAGGCGAAGTGGCGCCGGAATGCGAGGGGCCGGCTAAGCCCCTCCCCTTCAGGGGAGGGGTTGGGGTGGGGGCTGTCGAGGTTGCGCAAGGCCGATGGCCCCCACCCGCTGCGACTAAAGCCGGCAAGCTGGCAAGTCTCGCTGCCCTCCCCTGAAGGAGAGGGGTTTAGCTAGTCTACTCCGCCGCCTTCTTTGCCTTGTCGGCCTTCGCCTTGCCCTTTGCGCCCTTGGGCGGGGTGGGGGTGATTTCGAAGGCCAACGGATTGCCGACCTTGGCGTCCTCGCCGGTCTTCATCTTCACCTTGACCTCGCCGCCGTGGACGAGCTTGCCGAACAATAGTTCCTCGGCGAGCGGCTGCTTGATCTTTTCCTGGATCAACCGGCCCATCGGGCGCGCGCCATAGAGCTTGTCATAGCCCTTGGCGGTCAGCCATTCGCGCGCGGCGTCGTCGAGCTGGATATGGACATTGCGGTCGGCGAGCTGGAGTTCGAGCTCGAGGATGAACTTGTCGACGACGCGCGCGACCACCTCGGGCGGCAGATAGCCGAAGGGCACGATCGCATCGAGGCGGTTGCGGAATTCGGGGGTGAACATTTTCTTCACCGCCTCTTCCTGCGCGTCCTCGCGCGTCGCATTGCCAAAGCCGATCGACTCGCGCGCCATGTCGCTCGCGCCCGCATTGGTCGTCATGATCAGGATGACGTTGCGGAAATCGACCGTCTTGCCGTGGTGGTCGGTCAGCCGGCCATTATCCATCACCTGCAGCAGGATGTTGAACAGGTCGGGATGGGCCTTTTCGATTTCGTCGAGCAGCAGCACGCAATGCGGATTCTGGTCGATCGCATCGGTCAGGAGCCCGCCCTGGTCATAGCCGACATAGCCCGGAGGCGCGCCGATCAGGCGGCTCACCGAATGGCGCTCCATATATTCGCTCATGTCGAAGCGCTGGAGCGGGATGCCCATGATCGACGCGAGCTGCTTTGCGACCTCGGTCTTGCCGACGCCGGTCGGGCCGCTGAACAGATAATTGCCGATCGGCTTTTCGGGATCGCGCAACCCCGCGCGGCTGAGCTTGATCGCCGACGACAGCACCTCGATCGCGGTGTTCTGGCCGAACACGACGCGCTTGAGGTCGGTTTCGAGCGTTTCGAGGACCTTCTTGTCGTCGCTCGACACCGATTTCGGCGGGATGCGCGCCATCGTCGCGATCACCGCTTCGATCTCCTTTGCGGTGATCGTCTTGCGGCGCTTCGACGGGGGGACGAGCATCTGCATCGCGCCGACCTCGTCGATCACGTCGATCGCCTTGTCGGGGAGCTTGCGGTCGTTGATGTAGCGCGACGACAGCTCGACCGCTGCGACGATCGCGTCGGCGGTGTATTTCACATTGTGATGGCTCTCGAACGCGTCGCGGAGGCCCGCGAGGATTTTCTTCGTATCCTCGATGCTCGGCTCGATCACGTCGATCTTCTGGAACCGGCGCAGCAATGCGCGGTCCTTTTCGAAATGGTTGCGGAACTCCTTGTACGTCGTCGACCCGATGCAGCGGATGACGCCGCCCGAAAGCGCGGGCTTGAGCAGGTTCGACGCGTCCATTGCGCCGCCGCTCGTCGCGCCCGCGCCGATGACGGTGTGGATCTCGTCGATGAACAGGATCGCGTGCGGCATGCCTTCGAGTTCGGAGACGACCTGCTTCAGCCGCTCCTCGAAATCGCCGCGATAGCGCGTACCGGCGAGCAGCGCGCCCATGTCGAGCGAATAGATGACCGCTTCCAGCAGCACCTCGGGAACGTCGCCCTCGACGATCTTGCGCGCAAGTCCCTCGGCGATCGCCGTTTTCCCGACGCCGGGGTCGCCGACGTATAGCGGGTTGTTCTTGCTGCGGCGGCAAAGGATCTGGATCGTCCGGTCGACCTCGGCGCTGCGCCCGATCAGCGGGTCGACCTTGCCGCCCTTCGCCTTTTCATTGAGGTTGACGGTGAACTGGTCGAGCGCGGTTTCCTTCTTGTTCTTGGCTGCGTCCTTGTCCTTCGTCTCTTCCTTCTCTTCGGGCTCGGCGGTGGGCGAGGGCTTGCCGCCCTTGCCGACGCCGTGGCTGAGGTAGGAAACGGCATCGAGCCGCGTCAGGTCCTGCTGCTGCAGGAAATAGACGGCGTAGCTTTCGCGCTCCGAAAACAGCGCGACGAGCACGTTCGCGCCCGTCACCTCGTCCTTGCCCGACGACTGGACGTGCAGGATCGCGCGCTGGACGACGCGCTGGAATCCGCTGGTGGGCGAAGGGTCGCTGTGCCCCTCGACCTTCAGACTGTCGAGTTCGGTGTCGAGATAATGGATCACCGCCGCCTGCAGGTCGTCGAGCGCGACGCCGCATGCGCGCATCACCTCTGCGGCATGGTCGTCGTCGACCAGCGCCGAGAGCAGATGTTCGAGCGTCGCATATTCATGATGGCGCTCGGACGCGGCCTTCAGCGCATTGTGCAAAGTCTTTTCGAGGGATTCCGAAAAGGACGGCATGGGTCATTCTCCTTGCAGGGACCATGCCGGGGAGAGGCGGCCCCCTCTAGACCACAAGGTGGCGACACCGCCGCCCCACCGCAAGGGAAAAGCGGTCGGCTGTGTGAAATTACGATGACAGCATTGCGCTATGGTTAACGTCGCGTTGAGATTTTGGGGTGGGTATCTGCCGCAAATTCCTCCCTGTGGCGCAGCCATGGGGAGGGGGACCGCTCGCGAAGCGAGGGGTGGAGGGGCCGCGACGCCAGCGCCATTAGCCCCTCCGTCAGCCCTTCGGGCTGCCACCTCCCCATGCCTGCGGCACAGGGAGGATCGAATGTCCTCAACCGGTCGTTTCCCGCCTTTCGTCATCCCGGACCTGATCCGGGATCCATGACTTCGGCGCTGCTATGGACCCCGGGTCAAGCCCCGGGGTGACGACGAACCGAGATTACGCCTTTAGGTCGTTTCCGGACCGTCCCTCTTTTCCGTTCGTGTCGCGCGAAGTCGAGACACCCATCGACCTTGCTCCACGCCGAGGGGCATTTCGATTTCGCGCGATGCGAACGGAAATGGGACGGCGTTCTAACCCTTCCGAAACAGCGCTTCGGCGATCGCCTTGTGACTGGTCGCAGCCGCCTTGTGCGCCTTGACGCGGGCGATCTCGCTCTCGAGCACCGCGACGCGCTCATCCAGCTCCTCGACCGACAGCGGGTCAAGCGATTGCCTGGTCAGCGCGGCGAGCACGTCGTCGCGGCGGCGGGGAAGATCGTCGTCGTCCATCGCAAAAGCTCCCTGATTGCGCGCAACTGTTGACCCGCGCCGTGCGGCTGTCAATAAGGCGGCGCGAGTGGGATTTCGCGAACATATGGGGGACCTAGCTTGACCAGCCTGCCCGAACGCATGACCGCGGTCGCGATAAGCGCGCCCGGCGGACCCGAGGTGCTTGTGGCCGAAGAGCGGCCGGTGCCGCAGCCCGGTCCGGGCGAGCTTCTGATCCGTGTCGCGGCGGCGGGGGTGAATCGTCCCGACGTTCTGCAACGCATGGGCTTTTATCCGCCGCCGCCGGGGGCGTCGGACCTGCCGGGGCTGGAAGTCGCGGGCGTGGTTGCCGCGGTCGGGCCGGGCGGCGATCCCGAATGGCTCGGCCAGTCGGTGTGCGCGCTCGTCGCGGGCGGCGGCTATGCCGAATATTGCCTCGCGCCGGTCGGAAGCTGCTTGCCCGTTCCCAAAGGCTTTTCGATGGCCGAGGCGGCGGCATTGCCCGAGACGGTGTTCACCGTGTGGCACAATCTGTTCGAGCGCGGCTGGGTCAAGGATGGCGAGACTGCGCTCGTCCACGGCGGGACGAGCGGCATCGGCACGACCGCGATCGGGCTGTGCAGGCTGTTCGACGTGCGCGTGATCGTGACCTGCGGCAGCGCCGAAAAATGCGACGCCGCGCGCGCGCTCGGCGCCGACCTTGCGATCGATTATTCGTCCGAGGATTTCGTCGAGGCGGTCAAGGCGTTCACCGGCGGCGCGGGCGTCGACGTCGTGCTCGACATGGTCGGCGGCGATTATCTGCCGCGCAACCTCGAATGCCTTGCCGACGACGGGCGCCATGTGTCGATCGCCTTCCAGCGCGGCGCGAAGGCAGAGGTCGACATCACGCAGCTGATGCGCCGCCGCCTGACGCTCACCGGATCGACGCTCCGCGCGCGCAGCGCCGATTTCAAGGCCGCGCTCGCCGATGAGATTCACGGAACGCTGTGGCCGCGACTGTCGGCTGGCGAGTGGAAGCCCGCGATGGACCAAAGCTTCGCGCTCGCCGACGCCAGCGCCGCCCACGCGCGGATGCAGGCGGGCGCGCATGTCGGAAAGATCGTGCTGACGGTGGGGTGAGGGGATTCGGACGGTCGTTCATCCAACGGTCCCCAAAAACCCGGCCCGCAATCCCCGCTCTTGCTCCATTTGCCAATCCGGCATATAGCCGCCCCCAATGTCCGGCCGCCCCGCGAGGGGCGGCCCTTATTATTTCCGCTTGGAGTTTGTGTCATGGCTGCCGCCAATCCTACCCCGCTGATGCCGCACGCGACCGCCGCCTGGCTGGTCGACAATACCGGCCTCACCTTTGCCCAGATCGCCGAATATTGCGGCATCCACATTCTGGAAGTGCAGGCGATCGCCGACGAGACCGCCGCGACCAAATATACCGGCCGCGATCCGGTGCGCGCGCACGAGCTGTCGATGGAAGAAATCGAAAAGGGTCAGAAGGACCCCGATTACAAGCTCAAGATGAGCGTCCAGTCGCAGGATACGATCCGCCGCACGCGCGGGCCGCGCTACACGCCGGTCAGCAAGCGGCAGGACAAGCCCGACGGCATCGCGTGGATTCTCAAGAACCATCCCGAAGTGTCCGACGGCGCGATCGGCAAGCTGATCGGCACGACGCGCAACACGATCAACGCGATCCGCGAGCGCAGCCACTGGAACAGCGCGAACATCGTTCCCAAGGATCCCGTAACGCTCGGCCTCTGCTCGCAGCGCGAGCTCGACGCGCTTGTTGCCAAGGCGGCGAAGAAGGCGGGAATCAAGGCGCCCGAGGACAGCCGTTTCGAGGGCGACCGCGAGGCGCTCCTCGAAGAACTGCGTGCCGAACGCGCGGCGGCAGCCGAAGCGCATGCCGCCGAGGAAGCCGAAACCAACGGCGAAGCCTGACGCGTGCCGGATCGCGGCAACGAGGACGACATCCCGGCGGCCAGCGGCTCGCCCGACGCCTCGCTGACGCAGGACGACAGCTTTACCGCGACGAGCCGTGCGGGCCTGACCTACCCGTGGGGCGAAGCCGCGCCCGGCGCGGGCGAGACGATCCGCATCGCCGACGGCGTCAGCTGGGCGCGCATCCCGATGCCGGGCTCGCTCGGCCATATCAACAGCTGGCTGCTCGACGACCATGACGGCGTCGCCGTCGTCGACACCGGCATCTGCATGACGCTCTGTTCGGACGCGTGGAAGGCGCTTTACGCGGGCGCGCTCAAAGGCAAACGGATCACGCGCGTCATCGGTACGCACCTCCACCCCGACCATATCGGCCTCGCGGGCTGGATCGCGAAGAAGCAGGACGTCAAGCTGTGGATGACGCGCGGCGAGATGCTCACCGCGCGGATGATCGTCGCCGACGCGAGCGAGACGGTGCCTGAGGAGGTGCTCGAAAAATCGCGCGCCGCGGGCTGGGACGAGGAGGCGATCGAGGCGCAGCGCGCGCGCGGCTGGAACATGTTCCAGCGGATGATCTTCGCGCTGCCGCGTTCCTATGTGCGGATCAAGGACGGCGACCAGCTCGACATGGGCGCGCACCGGTGGCGGGTCGTCACCGGGTCGGGGCACAGCCCCGAACATGCGTGCCTGTGGAACGAGCGCGAGGGCGTGCTGATCTCGGGCGACCAGGTGCTCCCGCGCATCAGTTCGAACGTGTCGGTCAATCACACCGAGCCGGATGCGGACCCGCTTGGCGAATGGCTCGCGTCGATCGACAAGCTGATTGCGACCATACCGTCCGACGTGATCGTCTGCCCCGCGCATGGCGAGCCGTTCCGCGGGCTGCACGTCCGTTTGACCGCATTGCGCGACGAGCACCGGATGCGGCTCTACAATCTGGCCGAGGCGATCGCCCGGCAGCCGATGCGCGCGGTCGATACCTTTCCCCTGCTCTTCAACCGCCCGATAGGCAGCCATAATCAGGGGCTCGCGACGGGCGAGGCGCTCGCGCATCTGAAGCGGCTCGAGGTCGAAGGGCGGGTGCGCTGCGACGATCGCGACGGCGTCTGGTGGTATCACGGCGTCGCGTGATGCGGTTCATTCGCCGCGGTGCATGATCCAGCTGAAGGCGAGCGCGTTGAAGATCGTGTAAAGCCCATAGAGCAGCAGGCCGGTGAACCAGTTGCGCGTCGCGATCGCCAGCGCCCCGACGAGCAGCAGGAACTCGAACACATAGGTGGCGTGCGGCCCGACGCGGTCGGCGAGCGGCTTCACCATCTGCTGGACCAGCGGGTCGTCGCTTTCCATGAATGCGCGGTGCATCGCGAAATTGCCGACACCGGCGCAGAATATGGCGATCATCGCGATTAGCATAGGTTTGCACATGGGATAGGCGGGGTGGAATTGCCAGCCCCGTTGTGCCTATATGCGCGGCGCCGCAATGGCTTGCCGATGAAACGAACGCTGAACCGACCTCCCCCACGAAAGGCAAAGCGATGAAAGTCTCTCCCCGTCTCGCCGCGCTTGGACTCGCCCTGTTTGCAAGCCCCGCGCAGGCGCAGCTTGCCGATCCGGTGCGCGCGATGATCGAGGCGGCGATTGCGACAGGCGATGCCGACAAGGTCGACACCGTTGCAGCGATTGCGCGGACGACCAATCCCGATCATGTCGCCGAGATCGACGCCCTGCTGGCCGGTTTCTCCGCGAACGAAATCGTGCCGGTCGAGCCCGCGCCTCCGCCGCCCAAGCCGACGCGCGTCCTTCTCGATGCGGCGATCGCCAGCGGCAAGGACCGCGACGTCGAAACGGTCGGCAAGCTGGCCAAGGCGGCGAGCCCGGAAGACGCGGCCGAGATCGACCAATTGCTCGCCGACTATCGCGCGCGCCGCGAGCGCGAAAAGGCGGCGGCGGCAGCGGCGGCACGCACGAAACTCGCCAACGCGAAATTCTGGCAGAACTGGAAGGGCGAGGGCCAGATTGGCGCAATGTTCAGCAGCGGCAACACCGACGCCGCCGGGATCAATCTGGGGGTCGCGCTCAAGCGGCAGGGTCTCAACTGGGACCAGCGCTTTCTCGCACGCACCGACTATCAACGCACCAACGGCCGCAAATCGACCGAACGCTATCTTGTCGAATATGAACCGCAGGTCCGGCTCGGCGAACGCGCTTTCGTCTTCGGGCTCGGGCGTTGGGAACGCGATTTCAAGCTCGGCTTCACCGCACGCTGGAACACGTCGGCAGGGCTCGGCTACAAATTGTTCGACGACAAGGTTCTGTCGCTCAGCGTCAAGGCCGGCCCGGCATGGCGCGAGACCGTCTATCGGCCGGGACGCGGGCAGGACGAGAGCGAGCTCACCGGTCTTGGCGGGCTCGATTTCGGCTGGCAAATGTCCCCGACGGTCAAGCTGACGCAAGTCGCCTCGACGACTGTCAGCGAGCGCAACGTGACCGCCGCGTCGCAAACCGCGCTCAATGCCAAGATCAACGGCGCGCTGTCGGCACGCATGACCTATGCGGCCGAGGTCGACAGCAACCCGCCGCCGGGGGTCGAAAAGCTCGATACCCAGACGCGCTTCACCCTCGTGTACGGCTTCTAGTCGAAAATTTCGGCGCCGCCGATTTCGCGCCCTTCGACGAGCAGCCCCGCGCCGGGGACATGATTGAACTCGATGCGGATGCCGTCGGGGTCCTCGAACAGGATCGAATAATAGCCCGGCGCCCATGGCTCCTCCTGCGGTGCATGGACAAGGGCGATGTCGGTGCGCGGCTTCAGGAAAGCGTGGAGCCGGTCGATGGCGTCGCGGTCGCGCATCCGGAAGCAGACATGGTGCAGCCCGGGCGCGCCCTGGTCGAAGCGCTTCCCGGCATTGTCGGGGCTGCCGGTGCGGATACCGATCGCCGTGCGCCCGCCGACGCCATAGAGCATCGCGTCGCTGTCGAGGACGATCTTGAGGTCGAGATAGACGATCAGTTCGCGCCAGAAGGCCGTCGACCGCGCAAAATCGCCCGCCGTAAGGATGACATGCGCGACGCCGTTGAGGTCGCCGGTCATTTCATCGCGGCGCCGCGAATCAGCTCGCGGCGGTTCAAGCGGTCGAACTGGCGGAAATCCATGCGGTGTCCCCTGCTGTGCTTATGTTGCAGAGAGTGTTCTTCACTTTTCGCGTCGAGGCAAGAACGCACCGGCGAGACCCCGGCCTTCGCCGGTGACGGAAATAAAAGCGGTGATACATAAAGTAGATCGTCACCCCGGCGCAGGCCGGGGTCTCGCCGTATCGGCATGCCACCTTCACCCAAGGATAGTATCGAACAGATCGTTCCAGTCGGGGTTTTGCTCGTCGACCAGGCGTCGCTTCCAATCGCGATGCCATTCCTTCAATGCCCTTTCGCGCGCGATCGCATCGGGCATCGTTGCGTGGAACTCGACATGGACGAGCTTGCGGATGTTGTAGCGTCGGCAATGCACCGATCCTTCACCGGCGCGATGGTGCATCATGCGCGCGGCAATGTCGCTTGTGACGCCGATATAGAAGAGTTGGTTGCCGCGATTTGTGAGGATGTAGGTGCAGGGCTGGCGCATCACCGCATCCTACCCCGCATCGTCATCCCGGCGAAGGCCGGGATCTCGCCGTTTCGGAGGTTTCAGGTCGAGAGGGCGAGACCCCGGCCTTCGCCGGGGTGACGGGGAAGGGAAGGTGAGACCGCACCCTTGGATGCGGCGGAGCAGGCGGGACAGGCGTACGTTCGGCAACATGAATGTTCTCCTGCGTCAAAGAGAACACCCCTTTAGAAACCGATTCTACGGTTCTCAAAATGACAACATTGTAAGGGCGCGCCTTACAAAGTCGGCCTCACGCCCCCTCCAGCAACCCCTCCTCCTTGATCCGCTTCTGCCACAACGCCGGGGCGTTCACGTGGACATTCTGGCCTTCGCTGTCGACCGCAACGGTGACAGGGAAGTCCTTGACCTCGAACTCGTAGATCGCTTCCATCCCCAGATCGGCGAAACCGACGACCTTGCTGCCCTTGATCGCGCGCGCCACCAGATACGCCGCGCCGCCGACCGCCATCAGATAGGCGCTCTTGTGCTTCGCGATCGCCTGCGTCGCGGCGGGGCCGCGCTCGGCCTTGCCGACGCAGGCGAGCAGGCCCTGGCCCAGCATCATGCCCATGAACTTGTCCATGCGCGTTGCGGTCGTGGGGCCTGCGGGGCCGACGATTTCCTCGCCGACCGGATCGACCGGGCCGACATAATAGATGACGCGGCCCTTGAATTCGACGGGCAGTTCCTCGCCCTTCGCCAGCATGTCGGCGATGCGCTTGTGCGCGGCGTCGCGGCCCGTAAGCATCTTGCCATTCAAGAGGATGCGGTCGCCCTGTTTCCAGCTCGCGACCACTTCGGGTGTCAGCGTGTCGAGGTCGACGCGCTTCGCCGCGCTGTCGGGCGCCCAGTCGATCTGCGGATAATCGGCCAGCACGGGCGGCTCGAGATAGGCCGGGCCCGACCCGTCGAGCGTCACATGCGCGTGGCGCGTCGCGGCGCAATTCGGGATCATCGCCACCGGCTTCGACGCCGCGTGCGTCGGCCAGTCGGCGATCTTGACGTCGAGCACGGTCGAAAGGCCGCCGAGGCCCTGCGCGCCGATTCCGAGCGCATTGACCTTTTCATACAGCTCGATGCGCAATTCCTCAGTCGGGTTCGACGGCCCGCGCGCGAGCAGTTCGGTCATGTCGATCGGGTCCATCAGCGATTGCTTGGCGAGCAGCATCGCCTTTTCGGCGGTGCCGCCGATGCCGATGCCGAGCATCCCCGGCGGGCACCATCCGGCGCCCATCTGCGGCACCATTTCGAGCACCCAGTCGACGATGGAGTCGCTGGGGTTCATCATCTTGAACTTCGACTTGTTCTCGCTGCCGCCGCCCTTCGCCGCGACGTCGATATGCACCTTGTCGCCCGGCACCATCTCGACGTTGAGCACCGACGGCGTGTTGTCCTTTGTGTTCACGCGGCTGAACGCCGGGTCGGCGAGGATCGAGGCGCGCAGCTTGTTTTCGGGGTGGAGATAGGCGCGGCGCACGCCCTCGTCGACGACCTGTTGCAGGCCGCGGGACGAGTCGAGGCGGCAGTCCATCCCCCATTTGATGAAGACGGTGACGATGCCCGTGTCCTGGCAGATCGGGCGATGCCCCTCCGCGCACATGCGGCTGTTCGACAATATCTGCGCCATCGCGTCCTTCGCCGCGGGCGATACCTCGCGTTCATAGGCGGCGCCGAGCGCGCGGATATAATCCATCGGGTGGAAATAGCTGATGTACTGGAGCGCGTCGGCGATCGTTTCGATCAGATCGTCTTCGCGGATGATGACGCTATTCATGGGATGCAGCCTTTCGCCCTGTGCCGGGATTCGGCGCCTCCCTAGACCCGCAGCGCGCAGCCGAAAAGGGGTTTAGCCCCAGTCGGCGAGCGGCCGCCGGGTTCGCAGCGCCTTCCAGCAGCCCGCGGTGGCGAGCGCGAGCAACAATATCCACCCCGCGCCGATCGACGGGACGAGCGCCCAGGCAAAGGCGGCGGGGGTGATGAGCGCCATGACCGTCGGTATCGCGGCGAGCACCGCGAGCGTCCCGGCGAGCGCCCACCAGCGGCCGAGCTGCATCGCCGCCCCGCCAATGACGACGTTGGTTGCCGCCAGAGCCAGGAATTTCACGGTGACGGGAAGAGAGAGGCTCGCCATCGCGGGCGAATAGTCGCCGAGCGTGAAGGCCGCCTGGATGTCGAACAGCAGCCAGTTTTCATAGGCGTCGGACAGGGCGGCGAGCAGCGGCAGCACCGCCGCAGCGAGTAGCACTCGCCGGCGCAACTCGCGCCACAGCGCGATGCAGCCGCTTGCCAGAAAGGCGCCATAGAGCAGCATGTAGAGATAATCCCGCTCGTTCCCGCTGCGCATCGCGGCGAGCCGCGTCACCTGTTGCGGGTCGCCGTCGGGGCCGAAGATTGCGATCAGATCGTCCTGGCCCCCTGCGAATTCGAACGCGAGGACCGGCGCGCCATAGCCCGGCGCCATCGCGAAGCCCGTTTGGGGGAAGATCGCGGTCAGCCATGTGCCGAACAATGCCGTGGCTATCCCGAAAACCAGCGTCGCCTGCCACCAGCGCGTCGGTGCGGGCGGGCGATGGTGCTGCGTTTCGAACCAGGTGGAAAGGCGCGATCCCGACCCGGCCGTCATGATCGGATTATTGGCAATCCGAACATTTGCCGCGCACCTCGATCACGGGGCGCTCGGCGGAAAAGCCCGTGGCTTCGGCAGCGGCGCGGACGCCGTCCGACAGCTTGTCGTCGTCGACATGGACCGCGGTTCCGCAAGTGTCGCAGATCAGGAAGATGCAATCGTGCAGGCAGCCGGGATGGCTGTTCGCGACGAAGGCATTGGCGCTTTCGACGCGGCGGACAAGGTTGTTCGCGACGAACAGGTCGAGGATGCGATAGACGCTGTTCGGCGCAACGCGCTTGCCCCGGTTTTTCGATACGATGTCGGCGATTTCATAGGCGCTCGCCGGCTTGCCGATGGCCGCCACGGCGTCGAAAATCTGCGCGCGCATGTCGGTCCACGCCTCGCCCGCGCTTTCGAGCGCGGCCTGCGCCGCCTTGGCGAGCGACGCGCCGCTCGCTTCGACATGCGGATGATCATGCTTGCCCATTGCTTTTCCTATGCGCGTCGCTGCACGCCAAAATATCCCCTGCGGGAACAATGTAAGCGCTTCGGGGTCATGCCGCAAGCTGCGGCCATAGGCGGGGTCAGTGACGCGCGCGGCGATTGAGGTCGTGGCCGAGCGCCACCACCGCGACGCCGATCATCGTGGCCAGAATTTCGCTGCCGTCATGCGGCCGCGACAGCGCGCCGCCCATCACGCCAAGCCCGAAGCAACCGACTGCAAAGGGCATCATATAGCCGTGGCTCAACACCCCCGCGAGCAATGTGACCAGTGCGAAACCGATCGCGATGACGAGGCCGATCTCGTGGAACAGATGGTTTTCGAGGACGACGCTGACCGACGCAATCGATGCGAAAAGCACGGTGCTGGCCAGGCAATGGATCAGGCACAGTCCCGACAAGCCCATCGCGAGCTGGTCGCCCGACAGCGACGTCAGCGGCCGCGAATCGCGCATAGCACGCCACAGCGCGCCGAAGCGCGTCTGGACAAGGCCATGGCTGGCGACTTGGGTCACCCGAATCTCCGTTACTGCGATTGCAGCAACGGATATGGCATATCATGACAAAGGTTACAACGTCTCATCGGGCCGGGCGCTGAATTTTCGCCGATCAACCGCCCGCTTCCGCGCGCAGCGCCTTGCGGTCGAGTTTGCCGATCATCGTTTTGGGGAGTTCGGCGCGGATTTCGACCGCACTCACCCGTTCGTGCTTTCCGAGTTTGGGGTTGAGCCATGCGGCAAGCGCTTCCCCCGAAACGTCGAACCCTTCCTCCAGCGTCACGAACGCCTTCGGACTCTCGCCGCGATAGGCGTCGGGGACGCCCAGTACGATCGCCTCCTTGACCGCCGGATGCTCATAGAGATGCGCCTCGATCACGCTCGGATAGACTTTGAATCCGCCGACCGCGATCATGTCCTTCAGCCGGTCGACGATGCGGATATAGCCTTCGTCGTCGATCGTCGCGACATCGCCGGTGCGCAGCCAGCCGTCGGCGGTGAAGCTGTCCTTGTCGGCATCGGGCCGGTTCCAATAGCCCTGCATGACCTGCGGCCCCTTGACCGCGAGTTCGCCCGGCTCGCCCGCCGGCGCATCGCGCGACGGATCTTCCTTGTCGAGCAGGCGGATACGCGTCGCGGGGATCGGCTGGCCGATCGTTCCCGGCTTGACGGGGCCGTCATAGGGGTTCGTCGATACCACCCCCGCGCTTTCGGTAAGGCCGTAGCCCTCGACGAGCGAGGCGCCCGTCGCCGCGACGAATTTCTCGCGCAGTTCGGCGGGCATCGGCGCGCCGCCCGAAATGCAGACGCGCAGCGACGAGAAATCGGTCTTGGCCAGGTCGGGATGATCGAGCAGCGCCTGATACATCGTCGGCACGCCGGGAAGCGCGGTCGTGCGCGTGCGCGTGATCGCGGCGAGCGCCGCCTTGGCGTCGAAGCGCGGGAGCATCGTGATCGACCCGCCGTTGAGCACCGTGCGGTTGAGCACGCAGGTGTTCGCAAAGACGTGGAAAAAGGGCAGCACGCCTAGGATACGGTCGTCGGCGTCGTGATCGGGGTCGATGACATTCACCTGTCGCGCATTGGCGGTCAGATTCTGGTGCGTCAGCATCGCGCCCTTCGGCGTCCCCGTCGTGCCGCCGGTATATTGGATGAGGGCGATGTCCTTCTCGGCATCGATGGCGACCGGTTCGGGCCGTGCGTCATTGTCGGTGAGCGCCGAAAAGCGGATGACGCGCGGGTCGTCGGGGATCGCCGCGACCTCCTTGCGGCGGAACAGGCGATAGAGGACCGAGTTTGCCGCGGGCAGCCCGCCGGCGACCGACCCGACGACGAGCTGGCGCAGGCTCGATCCGTCGAGCACTTCGAGCGCCGTCGGAAGCAGCGCCGACGCGCTGATCGTGAACAGCGTGTCGGTCCCCGAATCCTCGACCTGCGCCTCGAGCTCGGCGACGGTATAGAGCGGCGAGAAATTGACGACCGTCGCGCCTGCGGCGAGCGCGCCATAATAGGCGGCGACATAGTGCGGGACGTTGGGAAGAAACAGCCCGACGCGGTTTCCCTTGCCGATCCCGCGCTGCTGCAGCCCGCGCGCAACGCGCGCCACCCCTTCGGCAACCTCGTCATAGCTGAACTGGCGGCCAAGGAAGTCGAGCATCGGGGCAGGGCCACGCCGCGCGACGCTGTCGGCGAGCATGGCAGGCAGCGTCATCGGCGCAAAGACCTGGCTCCATTTCGCGGGGTGACGATATTGGGCGGACCAGTCGTGTTCGATCGTCGTGGCGGCCATTCGCCCTCTCCATAGCGTTACTGACATTTATATAAGCAGCATTGAAACGCCACCGCAATCTTGCGGCGCCATCGAGCGACGGCTACGCCCTTGTCTCGACGGCCAACCGGGGGTGAATATCATGCGAAGAGAGTCCCTTGCACGTGCGATCGGATTGTTCGCCGTTGTCGTGTGGGTTTCTCCGGCGTTGGCAAAGGACAGAAAAGCGCCCCCGCCGCCCGCGCAGGTGCAGCAGATTTTCGATTGCCGGGCCATTTCGGACGATGCGGGTCGCCTGGCGTGCTTCGACGCGCAGGTCGCATCTTTCGAGGATGCGGTCGGGAAGCAGGACGTCCGGATTTTCGACCGCGCGGCTGCGGACAAGGCGCGGCGCAGCCTGTTCGGCTTCACGCTGCGCGATTTGCCCTTCTTTGGCGACGACGACGACGGGAAGGAAGGCGTTCAACGGATTGAATCGACGATCAAATGGGCGCGCCGTGAAGGCTATAATCAGGTTCGCTTCGCGATCGAAGAGGGGGCGGTGTGGGTGCAGGCCGACCAGACCGACTTGCCGCGCGACCCGCGGCCGGGAGACAGAATCGTGATCTATCCCGGCGCGATCAGCAGCTATTGGGCCGAAATCGGATCGTTGAAACGCATCCGCGTTCGCCGCGAGCGTTGAGCCCGTCGGGGAAGCGCGCCATGGATTTCACCGCCTGATGTCGCAACCGAGGGTCGCGCCGGTGGGCGTGTCGACGCCGCCTTTTGTATTGCTCGACGACGCCCGCGCCGAGGGCGCGGTCGCGGCGCGGCTTTTCGCCGAGCCGGTCGATGTCGTCGCCGCCCATGATGCGCGGGAGATTCCGGCGCTGCTCGACACGCTCGAAGCAGCGCGGCGGCGCGGCCTCTATTGCGCCGGCTATCTTTCCTATGATGCGGGGCAGGGGCTGGCGCCCGCATGGCGGGGCGCCATCGAGGCGCGCGAAGACGCGGGGGCGCCGCTCGCCTGGTTCGGGCTGTTCGCGTCGGTCGAGCGGATCGACGCCGACGCGGTCGAAAATCTGCTTCCCGATCCGGCAGGCGCATGGGTCGGCCCGGTCGTGCCGCGCGTTTCGCGCGGGGATTTCGAAGCATCGATTGCGCGGGTGCTCGACTATATCGAAGCCGGCGACATCTATCAGGCCAATCTGACCTTTCGCGCCGACGTTCTTTTTCAGGGCAATCCGCTGGGCGTTTACGCCCGGCTTCGCCGCACGGCCCGCGCGGGCTATGGCGGCTTTATCTGGACCGGCGATCGGGCGATCGCCTCGCTGTCTCCCGAACTCTTCTTCTCGCTGCGCGGGAAGGACGTGATGGCGCGGCCGATGAAGGGCACGGCCGGACGCCGGGATGATCGCGAAGCCGACCGGCGCGCCGCCGCCGAACTGGCGCGCGACCCCAAACAGCGCGCCGAAAACCTGATGATCGTCGACCTCATCCGTAATGACCTGTCGCGCGTCGCTGCCGCCGGATCGGTCAAGGTGCCCGATCTGTTTCGCGTCGAAAGCTTTCCGACGATCCACCAGCTTGTTTCGGACGTGACGGCCGAATTGCCCGAGGGCGCCGGCGCCGTCGACGTGCTGCGCGCCGCCTTTCCCTGCGGCTCGATCACCGGCGCGCCCAAGGTCCGCGCGATGGAAATCATCGACAGCCTCGAAAGCGATGCGCGCGGTATCTATACCGGCTCGATCGGGTTCATCGAGCCGAACGGCGACGCGGCGTTCAACGTCGCGATCCGCACGCTCGTCTTTTGCAGCCAGCATGGTGCGGACCGGGGGTTGCAGGACGGGCCAATGTGCGCCACGCTGGGATTGGGTTCGGGAATTGTCGCCGACAGCCGCGCTGCCGAGGAGTGGCGTGAATGTCTGGCCAAGGGGGAATTTGTGGGCGCAGCGGGGGAAAGCTTCGACCTCATAGAAACGATGCAATTTGATCCGGTCGACGGAATCCAGCGGCTCGACGGGCATATCGCCCGGATGAAGGCGAGCGCCGATGCTTTCGGTTTCCGGTTCGATCGTCATGGTGCGCGCAACAGCCTGCAGTCGGCGACGTTCCGGATGCGAAACGCCGCGCGCGTGCGGATGCGGCTTGCGCCGTCGGGCGCGCTTGCGGTCGAAGTTTCGCCGCTGCCGCGCCTTGCCGAACTGCCGGTGCCCGTTGCGGTGCGGCCGGCCCCGATGCCTGCAGGCGACTTCCGTCTCGGCCACAAGACCAGCCTGCGCGCGCCATATGAGGCGGCGCGACGCGAAAGCGGTGCTATCGAGGTGCTGTTCGTCGACGAACCCGGTTTCGTGACCGAAGGCAGTTGGAGCAATATCTTCGTCGAGCGCGACGGGCTGTTGCTGACGCCGCCTGCATCGCTCGGCTTGCTCCCCGGCGTGTTGCGCGCCGAGCTCATTGAAAAGGGGCGCGCGGTCGAATCGCACCTGCGGCTCGCCGACCTTGGCAATGGATTTTTCATCGGTAATTCGCTGCGCGGCCTGATCCCGGCGCGGCTCGCCGACACCGCCGCGAGCCAATCGCTGCCGCATAGGTAAATTTGGCCGTTCGCCTTGCGATTTGCAGGCAGAGGCTTTAGGCGCGGCCCCGCGCGATTCCCGTGTCGCGCTTTCCCGCCTCGCGACCAGCAAGGAAGACCCGTCGATGCCGCTCAAGCCGCATATCTCCGCCGCCCTCAACCGCATCCAGCCCTCGGCAACGCTCGCGATGACCGCGCGCGTCGCGAAGCTGAAAGGCGAAGGGGTCGACGTGATCGGCCTGTCGGCGGGCGAGCCCGATTTCGACACGCCCGATTTCGTCAAGGAAGCGGCGATCGAGGCGATCCGCGCGGGGCAGACCAAATATACGCTCGTCGATGGCACGGTCGCGCTCAAGGAGGCGATCCGCGGCAAGTTCCGCCGCGACAACGGGCTCGAGTTCGGCCTCGACCAGATCACGGTCAATGTCGGGGGCAAGCACACGCTGTTCAATGCGCTCGTCGCGACGGTGGACAAGGGCGACGAGGTCATCATCCCGGCGCCCTATTGGGTGAGCTATCCCGACATCGTCGCCTTTGCCGGCGGCACCCCGGTCATCGTCGCGGCCGGCGCGGCGCAGGGATATAAGCTCACGCCCGAACAGCTTGACGCGGCGATCACGCCCAAGACGCGCTGGATCATCTTCAACTCGCCGTCGAACCCCTCGGGCGCGGCCTATTCACCCGAAGAGCTCGACGCGCTTGGCGAGGTCGTGCGCCGTCACGAGCATGTGATGGTGATGTGCGACGATATGTACGAGCATGTCTGGTACGCCGACTTCGCCTTTTCGACGCTCGCACAGCGTTGCCCCGACCTTGTCGACCGCATCCTGACGGTGAACGGCTGTTCGAAAGCCTATGCGATGACCGGCTGGCGCATCGGTTATGCGGGCGGCCCTGCCTGGCTGATCAAGGCGATGGGCAAGCTCCAGTCGCAGTCGACGTCGAACCCCTGCTCGGTCGCGCAGGCCGCCGCCACTGCGGCGCTCGGCGGTCCGCAGCAGTTCCTCGACGACCGCAACGCAGCCTTCCGCAAGCGCCGCGACATGGTCGTCGCCATGCTCAACGACGCGCCGGGGCTCGATTGCCCGGTGCCCGACGGCGCCTTTTACGTCTATCCCGACGCGAGCGGCTGCATCGGCAAGAAGACCCCGGCGGGGCATGTGATCGACAGCGACGAGGCGTTGATCGACTATTTCCTCGACGCGGCGCGCGTCGCGGCGGTCCACGGCGGAGCCTTTGGCCTGTCGCCGGCCTTCCGCGTCTCCTATGCGACGTCGGAGGCGGCGCTCAAGGAGGCGTGCGTGCGCATCCAGCAGGCGTGCGCGGCACTCAGCTGAGTTCAGCTTTGCGACGGCCAAATAATTCTGTACCGATTGGTCTTGAACTGTCGGGCGCACGCGCCTATCTGCGCCACCTGAACGGCGGTTAAGCGGCCGGTTCACCACATGGTAAGTCCTGTCGGTTAAGGGTGACCCCGATCACTGCACGGCGGCACGGGGCGCGCCACGATGTCGGTGTAACCAAAGCGGCAACGTCCGCGAACAAGATGACATGATACGAGGCACCGATGATTACTCTCCTTCGCTCCGACTGGTTCCAGACGATGCTCGCGGGATTCGCGATCGGCACGCTGTACATGGTGTTCCAGCAGCCGGCGTTCGCGCTGCCGTTCTGATGCCGCTGCGGCGGTCCTTGTCGGCGCTGATGGCGGGGCTGCTCCTCGCCCAATGCGCGCCCGCACAGGCCGAAAGCATCGTCAGGCTTCCCGCCGCCAAAATCGACCCCGCCGTCAATGCAAAGCGCGCCACCGCGATTCTCGCCGGAGGTTGCTTCTGGGGCGTCGAGGGCGTCTTCAGCCATGTGAAGGGCGTCATCTCGGTCGAATCGGGCTATCATGGCGGCAGCGCCGCGACCGCCAAATATGAACTGACGCACGACGGCACCTCGGGCCATGCAGAGGCGGTGCGGATCGTCTATGACCCCTCGCAGGTCAGCTATGGCACGCTCTTGCGCGTGCTCTTTTCGGTGATCGCCGATCCGACGCTCAAGAACCGCCAGGGCCCCGATGTCGGCCCGCAATATCGTGCGGCGATCGTGCCGGTCGACGCGACCCAGCGTCGGGTTGCGACCGCCTATCTCGCGCAGATCCGGTCGGGGCGCTTTTTCGACAAGCCGGTGGTCGTACCCATCGAAAGCTACAAGCGCTTCTATCGGGCGGAGGCCTATCACCAGGATTTCATGCGCCGCAATCCGCGCCACGGCTATATCGTCCGCTGGGATGCGCCCAAGCTCGCGGCACTCAGGAAACTATACCCCCAACTAACAAACCCAACCCCCGCACCCTGAGTTTGGGGGCGGCGCCGCCGCTTATCGCGCGACAGGAATCATTCATCGCAATTCGCTGGCGAGGCAGCCATGCTTGCGAGACGAGTGGCCCGGATGCAAGGGCCGGAGGTATGGTCGCAGTCGCGGGGATTGAATGAGATTTGAAGTATCGGGCAAGCCGCTGCTTGCCGCTACAATGAGTGCCGCAGTGCTCGCTGGCTGCGTGAGCAGCGCAGCGATCGTTCCGCCCCCGCGCCAGCAATCGACGACAACCACTGCGCCCGCCGGGTCGGCCACCGTCCCGATCGCGGGCCCCGTTCGAGCCGCTGTGCCGGTCGCCAAGGGTCCGATCGATCCGGGGTTTCGCCGCGCGCCGGCAGGATTGGAAGAGCGCCTGTTCAGCCTCTGGCGTGGCTTTCCGGGCAAGACCGGCATCGCGGTTCAGCGTATCGACGGCGAATGGGCGCTTGCCCAGCGCGGCGACGAGCTGTTCCCGCAGCAAAGCGTGTCGAAGCTTTGGGTGGCAATGACCGCGCTCGACGCCGTGGACCAGGGACGCGTCCGGCTCGATCAGTCGGTGCGGATCGGGCCCGAAGACCTGACGCTTTTCTATCAGCCGCTCGCCAGTACCGTACGCGCGCAGGGATCGGTGACGATGACCGTGCGCGAGCTGATCGAAACCGCCATCACGCGCAGCGACAATACCGCGAACGACAGCCTGCTGCGTACCGTCGGCGGTCCGGAGGCGGTGCGGCGCTTTATCGCGAAAAAGGATCTGGGGGCGATTCGCTTCGGTCCGGGCGAGCGCCTTCTGCAGTCGGGTACGGCAGGGCTGAACTGGCAGCAGGCCTATTCGGTCGGGCGTGCATTCGAACAGGCGCGCGCTACGCTGCCCGATGCTACGCGCAAGGCCGCGATGGACGCCTATCTGGCCGATCCGGTCGATGGCGCCAGCCCGGCGGCGATTGCGAGCGCGCTTACGCGCCTCGCGCGCGGCAATCTTCTGTCGCCCGAATCGACAGAATATCTGCTCGACGTCATGAGCCGCACGCGGAGCGGTCCGCAACGGCTCAAGGCCGGACTTCCGGCAGGCTGGAAGTTCGGCCACAAGACCGGAACGGGACAGAATTACAAGGGCATGACTGCCGGCTATAACGACATAGGGATCGCCACGGCGCCCGACGGGACACGCTATGCCATCGTCGTCATGCTCGGTACCACGACCTCGCCGATACCGGAGCGCATGGCACTGATGCAGGCGGTGTCGGGCGCGGTGGCCGAATTCCACGGGCGATAACCACTATGAAGAGATTCATCTCGCCGCTGGCTGTGCTGGCACTGACACTTTCGGCCTGTGCAACACCCGAAACACGGCTCCGCACCGGCCTCAATAATGCCGGTCTTTCAAAGGCGATGTCGGGATGCATGGCCGAACGGATGGTCGACCGGCTCTCGTTGCTTCAGCTTCGGCGGCTGTCCTCGCTCGGCAGTCTCAAGGATCGCGAAATCACCGACCTGACGCTCGACCAGTTTCTCCGCAAGGTCCGCGCGCTCAAGGATCCGGAGATATTGGGGGTCACGACAAGCTCGGCAGCGGTGTGCGCTTTGCGCTGAGCAAGCTTTTCTGTCGGCATCCGGGGTAGCCTTGCCGCCAAACTTGTGCTTATGCGGCGGCGCAAATCTCCCGCTCCAGAGTCGAAAGGCCCGGCAGACCTCATGAACATTCACGAATATCAGGCGAAAGAACTTCTCGCGAAATTTGGCGTCGCGGTGCCCAAGGGCATTGCCGCGATGAGCGTCGAGGAAGCCGTTGCGGCGGCAAAGCAACTGCCCGGGCCGCTCTATGTCGTGAAATCGCAGATCCATGCCGGCGGCCGCGGCAAGGGCAAGTTCAAGGAACTCGGCCCCGATGCAAAGGGCGGCGTCCGTCTTGCCAAGAGCATCGAGGAAGTCGAGGCGCACGCCAAGGACATGCTCGGCAACACGCTCGTCACGATCCAGACGGGCGAGGCAGGCAAGCAGGTCAATCGCCTGTACGTCACCGACGGCGCCGACATCAAAAAGGAATATTATCTCGCGCTGCTCGTCGACCGCGCGACCAGCCGCATCGCGGTCGTCGCCTCGACCGAGGGCGGGATGGACATCGAAACCGTCGCGCACAACACGCCCGACAAGATCCACACGATCGTCATCGACCCCGCGACGGGGCTGATGCCGCACCACTGCCGCAGCGTCGCCGCAGCGCTCGAACTGACGGGCGACCTTGCAAAGCAGGCGGCCAAGACGCTCGCCGGTCTTTACAGCGCGTTCCTTGCAACCGATGCCGAACAGATCGAAATCAATCCGCTCGCGGTGTGCGAAGGCGCGAATGGCGATGAACTACTCGTGCTCGACGCCAAGCTCGGCTTCGACGGCAACGCAATGTTCCGCCACCCCGACATCGCCGAACTGCGCGACCTGACCGAGGAAGACCCGGCCGAGGTCGAAGCGTCGGAATATGACCTCGCCTATATCAAGCTCGACGGCAATATCGGCTGCATGGTCAACGGCGCGGGCCTCGCGATGGCGACGATGGACATTATCAAGCTGAACGGCGCCTTCCCTGCGAACTTCCTCGACGTCGGCGGCGGCGCTTCGAAGGAAAAGGTGACCGCGGCGTTCAAGATCATCCTGAAAGACCCGGCGGTCGAAGGCATCCTCGTCAATATCTTCGGCGGCATCATGAAGTGCGACATCATCGCCGAGGGCATCGTCGCCGCGGCGAAGGAAGTGAACCTTTCGGTGCCGCTCGTCGTTCGCCTCGAAGGCACGAATGTTCAGCAGGGCAAGGACATCCTTGCGAACTCGGGCCTGCCGATCGTCGCGGCGAACGACCTGGGCGACGCCGCCAAGAAGATCGTCGCCGAGGTCGCCAAGGCGGCGTGAAAAAACTCCTCTCCCGCAGGCGGGAGAGGATAGGAAGACTTGGCAGCTTGCTGCCTAGTCGGCTTGGTGTGGGCCTGCTCCGTCGCATTTGCCCACTCCGCTGCGACTAGCGGGACACGCCCGCAAGTCTCGCTGCCTCTCCCGCCTGCGGGAGAGGAGGGGCTGCAGGTTGACGTTTACGTAAGCGCCAATTATGACGCGGTGCAACATTGTTGAGAGGAGCTGACAAAGCCATGAAAATCCTCGTCCCCGTGAAGCGGGTGCTCGATTACAACGTCAAGCCGCGGGTCAAAGCCGACGGCACCGGCGTCGACCTTGCCAACGTCAAGATGTCGATGAACCCGTTCGACGAAATCGCGGTCGAAGAAGCGATCCGCCTCAAGGAAAAGGGTGCCGCGAGCGAAATCGTCGCCGTCAGCATCGGCCCGGCGAAGGCGCAGGAAACGCTGCGCACCGCGCTCGCGATGGGCGCCGACCGCGCCATCCTCGTCCAGACCGACGACGCCGTCGAACCGCTGGCCGTTGCCAAGATATTGAAGGCGATTGCTGACGCGGAGGCACCCGGCCTCGTCATCCTCGGCAAGCAGGCAATCGACGACGACAATAACCAGACCGGCCAGATGCTCGCCGCATTGACCGGCTGGGCGCAGGGCACTTTCGCGAGCAAGGTCGAGGTCGAGGGCGACAGCGTGAGCGTCACCCGCGAGGTCGACGGCGGGCTCGAAACGGTCAAGCTCAAGACCCCTGCGGTCGTTACCACCGACCTGCGCCTCAACGAGCCGCGCTATGCGTCGCTTCCCAACATCATGAAGGCGAAGTCGAAGCCGCTCGAAACCAAGTCGCCCGCCGACTATGGCGTCGACACGGCCCCGCGCGTCAAGGTGCTCAAGGTGGCCGAACCGCCGGTGCGCCAGGCGGGCATCAAGGTCGCCGACGTCGACGAGCTGGTCGCCAAGCTGAAGTCGATGGGCGTCCACAGCTGAATCTATCCCCCGCTCGTGTCGAGCGAAGTCGAGACACCCATCGGGACAGCGCAAGGTCGAGGGGCATCTCGACTTCGCTCGATGCGAACGGGACGGGAAGAAGGAACGTAAGAGATGAAAACTCTGGTTTGGGTCGAACATGACGGCAGCGCCGTCAAGGATGCCACGCTCGCTGCGGTGACCGCCGCCTCGAAACTCGGCGAAGTCCATCTGCTCGTCGCGGGCGAGGGCGTCGATGGCGTCGCGCAAGCCGCCGCGCAAATTTCTGGCGTGGGCAAGGTCCATGTCGCCGACAGCGCTGCCTTCGGCCACGCGCTCCCCGAAAATATCGCGCCGATGATCGCCGAACTGATGGCGAGCCACGACGCCTTCGTCGCGCCTGCGACGACGACGGGCAAGAATATCGCGCCGCGCGTCGCCGCGCTGCTCGACGTGATGCAGGTGTCGGACATTCTTTCGGTCGAAGGGCCGAAGACCTTCACGCGCCCCATCTATGCGGGCAATGCGATCGCCACCGTCGAAAGTTCGGATGCCAAGCTCGTTCTCACCGTCCGCGGCACCGCGTTCGAAAAGGCGGCGACCTCGGGCGGCTCGGGCGCGGTCGAGGCCGTGTCGGCGGGCGGCGATACGGGCATCTCGAGCTTTGTCGGCGCCGAAATCGCCAAGTCGGAACGCCCCGAACTCACCTCAGCGAAGGTCATCGTCTCGGGTGGCCGTGCGCTCGGGTCGAGCGAAAAATATGAAGAGGTCATCGTTCCGCTCGCAGACAAGCTCGGCGCCGCGCTCGGCGCCAGCCGCGCCGCAGTCGATGCGGGCTATGTCCCCAACGACTATCAGGTCGGCCAGACCGGCAAGATCGTCGCGCCCGAAGTCTATTTTGCGATTGGCATTTCGGGCGCCATCCAGCATCTAGCGGGGATGAAGGATTCGAAAACGATCGTCGCGATCAACAAGGACGAGGATGCGCCGATCTTTCAGGTCGCCGACCTCGGCCTTGTCGCCGATCTGTTCAACGCCGTTCCCGAATTGACGGGCAAGATCTAGGCCGGAGGCGCGATGGGGGGGCATCATCCTGGGGTACCCGGACTGGGCGATGCCCCATTCAGCGCCGGGGGACGCCATTCGGCGCGGCCGAAGTCTGCCGCTGAGGAAGATGCCAACCTCGCGAAGGAAGAAAGCCACGGGCGGTCGGTAATGCTCGCGCGCATCGCGCGCGACGCCCGGCTCAATCAGAAATTCCTGCTGCTGATCACGCTGTCGTCGGCGATCGCGACGCTGGGACTGCTGCAAAGCTCGGCGCCGGTCGTCATCGGCGCGATGCTCGTGTCGCCCCTGCTCGGCCCGATCATGGGCGTCGGCTTTGGCCTCGCGACACTCGAGCGCCATCTGATCCAGCGTTCGCTGATCACCATGGCTGCGGGAATGGGCGTTGCGGTGCTCATCGCGATGGTCATCATCTGGCTGTCGCCGATCAAGGACGTCACGCCAGAACTGCGCGCGCGGACCGAACCGACCTTGCTCGATCTTGGCGTCGCCGTCGTCGGCGGGGTCGCGGGCGTCTACGCCATCCTGCGCAAGCTGTCGGGGGTCATGGTCGGCGTCGCGATCGCCACCGCGCTTGTCCCGCCGCTGTCGACGATCGGTTTCGGGCTTGTCACCGGGCGCTTTGACTATGCGCTTGGCGCCGCGTTGCTGTTCCTCACCAACACGCTCGCGATCGCGCTCGTCGCGACGATTGTCGCCCGGCTGAACCGTTTCGGACCGTCTCTGACTGCCCAGAATACGGCGATGCAGGTGGTCGGAATCGTCGTCACACTGGGCATATTGTCCATCCCGCTAGCGCTGTCGCTCAACAATATCGTCCGCGAAGTCGGCGCGCGCAACGCCGTCCAATCCGAACTCAGCGATCTTCTCAAACGCGGTGACCGCGTTGACAGCCTCAATGTTCGGATGGAGGGCGACGAGGTGGCAGTCGATGGCGTCGTGCTCGTCGACCAGTATGCGTCGCAGCTCAACGGCGACCTCGCGCGGGCCGTTCGCGATCGACTGAACCGGGACGTCCGTGTCAGCATTGTCCAAATTCGCCAGCAGACCAACGCCGCAGTCGAGTTCGAAGAACGGCTCAATCAGCGAATCGCGGCGCTTGAGCAGCGCGAGAGCGAAAGTCGCGGTGTTCTTGCCGGACTGACCGTGGGGAACCTTGTGCCGCGCGACCGGGTGCTGATCGATCTGCAGGCGCGCCGCGCAATCGTTCAGCGCGACCGCGAGGCCGAAGGCGAGCAGGTCGCGGCGGCGGTCGACCGCGTCATGGCATCGGTGCAGGATGATTTCCCGCAATGGCTGATCCAGAACGGGGCGCTGACCGAAGCCGAGGAGCCGCCACCGATCGAAGAGACCGCTCCGACCGGCGAGTGATCGCGGACACGCGGAGGCTCCTGTCATCCAATTGTCACCGACCGGCGCTTGAGCGGCCTTGTACCTGCCCACATTCGGGCGCCGACGAGGACTCCGCATGCCCCAGGCTGACAAGCGCGCGCTGATCGCCGAAGGGCTGACCGTCGGCGAGGACGACGATGCATTGCACCAGCGGCTCGTCGCGGCGGGGATTTCGGGGGCGTCGGCGCGCTATGAAATCGACCGGCTGGCAAAGGACCCGCTTGCCGCGGCGCTCCGCCGTCAGGCCGCGCGCATGGCGAAGCAGCGCTGGCTGTTCACCAACCAGCAACGCCTCGCGTTCGAGGCTGAGGGCGGCTTCGCGCTCGATACGCTCGGCAACGCTGACCCCGACCATTTCTATCGTCACTATTATGACGCCAACCGTCCTGCGAAATTGCTCGGGCTGGTCGATCATTGGCCCGCGCTTTCGAACTGGTCGCTCGATCATTTCGCGGCGGTCGCAGGCGACGCGGTCGTCGAGGCGCAGGTTGGGCGCGAGCGCAGTCCCGATTATGAGATCGCCAAGGACGACCACCGCCGCCCGGTCCGCTTTGCCGAACTCATCGAATGGCTGCGCGCCGATACGCCGAGCAACGACGTCTATCTGACCGCCTATAACAGCAGCGCCAATGCCGCCGCGCTCGCACCGCTTTGGGATGACATGAAACCCATCACCATTCTCGATCAGCGCTCCGAACGCGATGGTTTCTTCTGGCTGGGGCCGAAGGGGACGCTGACGCCCTGGCATCATGATCTCACCAACAATCTTCTGGTCCAGATTGTCGGGCGCAAGCGTGTTCGCATGGCGCCGCCCTGGGCGGCGGATCGGATGAAGAACCGCATCCATTGTTTTTCGGACTGGAACAATACGCCCCTGCCAGCGGGGCAGGGCGACGCCGAAACGCCGCCGGTGATCGAAACGGTGATCGGCCCCGGCGAGGCAGTATTTCTCCCGGTTGGCTGGTGGCATCAGGTCGAGGCGCTCGACCTGTCGGCAAGCATGAGTTTCACGAGCTTCCGCCGCCCCAACGCGCATGTCGAGGATTATGCGTCCTATGGAGATATTGAATGACGGTCCCCATTGCCAATGCGAACGCCGAGGGATAGTCAGTAAGGCCATGAAAACAGGCGCAAAGGCCATTCTTGGCATATTGGTCCTGCTGCCCTCCGTCCCGGCAGCGGCGAAAGATCGGCCCCTCGTGCTTGAACCCTCGTCGAAATGGAACGTCCATTACGCCGATGATTTTTGCCGCTTAGCCCGGACTTTCGGTACGGGCGACGAGGCGATCACCATTTTTCTCGACCGGTTTTCGCCAAGTTCGACGTTTCGGCTCAACCTGATCGGGCAGCCGATGAAGCGATGGGTCAGCGACGGAAAGGCTCAGATCCGTTTTGGCCGCGAGTTGCCCGACCAGTCGCTCTACTTTTATGTGGGGAGCTTTGAGAACAAGGTTCCCACATGGACCTTCGCGGCTGTGGTCGGGCTGCGACCCTGGGTGCGGGAAGAGGAATATGACGAAGTGGCGCAGCGCACGCAGCGTGCCCGCGACGAGGCGAACGTCAGCGAAATCGCTATCGGGTCGCCGCTACGAACGCCGGTGATCCTGCAAACCGGCCCGATGAAAAACGCCTTCGCCGCGCTTCATGCCTGCACCGAACAGCTGGTTTCCACCTGGGGTGTCAACATCGAAAGCCATCGCACCGCGCAGCGCCTTCCGGCACCCGTGGGCACTCCCGAGAAATGGATAACATCGTTCGACTATCCGCCGGACATGCTTCGCAAGCGCCAGCCGGGGCTGGTCGAATTTCGCCTGATGATCGATGCCGAGGGCAAGGCGACCGCATGCCATATCCAGCAATCGACCAATCCCGAGGGATTCAACGACATTGTGTGCGAGGCACTGATGCGCCGCGCCAAGTTCGAACCCGCGCTCGACAAGGACGGTCGCCCGATGGCTTCCTATTATCGAAGCCGCGTTCGTTTCCACATGTAACGGAGTCCGACCCTAACCCGGCTTCCTGAACCGCAGCGCGAACTGGTCGGTCTTGCCGCGGATCGCCGCGTCGAAAACATTGGCGGAGCGCGGATCGTCGGGGCGGGCGTATAGGTCGCTTTCGGCCTCGAGGATAAAGCCCGCCTGCGTCAGCGCCGCGATCACCGCGGCCTTGTCGATACGGTGCAGGCTATCCGCCAGCGTCGTACCGCTGCCGTCGGCGGCGCTGTGATCGACGACCACCAGCGTCCCGCCGGGTTTCAGCGCCGCGAACAGCGCCGCACTCGCTCTGTCGCCCGTCCCTGCCGGGAAAGGCTTCAGATACAGGTCATGGAAATTCTGCACGGTAATGATCGTGTCGAGCGGTTCGGGAAAGGGCGGCGCCGCGAAGGCGCCGTTTACGGCGTCGATATTGGCATAAGCATCGACGACCCTTTTCTGGTCCTCGCCATATTGCGCGCGGAATGCGATGAATTCCTGCGGCTGAAAGGCATAGACGCGGCCCTCGGCTCCGACGACGCCCGACAGGATGCGCGTCAGATAGCCGCCCCCCATCACATAATCGCCAACGCGCTCGCCACGCGCAATCTGGGCAAAATCCATCAGCCGTGCGGGCATCCGCGCCGCGTCGCGCTCGCGGTCGGCGTCGGGGCGCGTGGGATCGGCCAGGATCGCCGCATAGTTGATCGCCATCGGCGGCGGCATGGCGGATGCGGCGCTGGCTGCGCCATCGGCGGGGCCGGTTGCGGTGCAGGCGGTGAGCAGCGACAGCGCGCTCGCGGCAGCAAGTATCGGACGGATCATCGTTTCGACTCCCTCTATCCCGGTGCCGTCATAGCATCGCACGGCCCCACCCTTTCCTGCAAAATTGCCTGGTGCCATGACGGCTGCCCGTCGACGGATAGGCCGGGTTCAAAGCGACAGGGAGACAGTTTCGATTGCCCTGCCCGTATCCCTTGTCGCTTTAGGGCGCCGCCAAGGGCCTTGGCATATCGCGAATCCATGATAGGTTTCGTCGTGAAACGAAAAATTGCGCGAAGATAATCGGGCGAAGATAATCGGGAGAGCGAAGATGCACGATCTGGTCATACGCGGCGGAACCATCGTCGACGGGACGGGCAGCGCGCCCTTTACAGGCGATGTCGCGATCGACGGCGACCGGATCGTCGCGGTGGGCGACAACCTCGGCCCCGCACGCGAGGAAATCGACGCAGCGGGCAAGATCGTCACCCCCGGTTTTGTCGACGTCCACACCCATTATGACGGGCAGGCGACGTGGGACGCCGAAATGGCGCCGTCGAGCTGGCACGGCGTCACCACCGTCATCATGGGCAATTGCGGCGTCGGCTTCGCTCCCGCCAAACCCGACCGCCACGACTGGCTGATCTCGCTGATGGAGGGGGTCGAGGATATTCCCGGCACCGCGCTCGCCGAAGGAATGAGCTGGGATTGGGAAACCTTCCCCGAATATATGGACGCGCTCGAAAAACTGCCGCGCACCGTCGACGTCGCCTGCCATGTCCCGCACGGCGCGGTGCGCGCCTATGTGCTCGGCGACCGCGAAAAGCCCGGCGCGATTCCAACCGACGAGGACGTCGCCGAAATGTCGCGCATCGTCGAGGAAGGCGTGCGTGCGGGCGCACTCGGCTTTTCGACGAGCCGCACCGTTCTGCACAAATCGGTCGACGGCGAACTTGTGCCCGGCACCACCGCGACCGCCGAAGAGCTGATCGCGATCGGCCGCGCGATGGGCCGCGTCGGCTATGGCGTGTTCGAAATGGCGAGCGATTTGAAGCGCGAATGGAACGAGTTTCAGTGGATGGGCGATTTGAGCCGCGAAACCGGGCTGCCGGTGACCTTCGCCGCGTTGCAATCTATCGCCAAGGAATTGCCGCTCGAGGAACAGATCGACGAAATGCGGCGCCAGAATGCCGCCGGCGCGAACATCGTCGCGCAGATCGCGCTGCGCGGCAATGGGGTCATCATGGCGTGGCAGGGGACGGTACACCCGTTCCGCTTCAAGCCCGCGTGGAACGAGATCACCGACCTGCCGTGGGCCGAGCAGCTCGCCAAGCTCAAGGACCCGGCGTTCAAGGCGCGGATGATCGCCGAAGAAAATGTCTGGCCCGAGAGCGACATCATCGACTTTCTGAAGATGGTCGCGCTCGGCTGGCCGCTGCAGTTCGAGATGGATCCCGATTTCAACTATGAGCCCAAGATGGACGAGAGCATCATGGCGCGCGCCGCCGCCGCCGGGGTCGGCCCGTCCGAATATGCCTATGACCTGCTGATGAAAGACGAAGGACGCGGTTTCATCTATTTCCCGATCCTCAACTATCGCGACGGCAATCTCGATTTTCTCGAGGAGCTGCAGGCGGCGGACGATACGGTGAACAGCCTGTCCGACGGCGGCGCGCATTGCGGCACGATCTGCGACGCGGCGTCGCCGACCTTCATGCTCCAGCACTGGGTGCGCGACCGTGCGCGCGGGCGTATCGCGCTCGAACATGCGGTGAAGCGCCAGTGCCGCGACACCGCATTGCTCTATGGCCTCGACGACCGCGGGCTGATCGCGCCGGGCTATCTCGCCGACCTTAACGTCATCGATTTGGGAGCGCTGAAGCTCGGCAAGCCGTGGCTCGCCTTCGACCTTCCCGCGGGCGGCAAACGACTGCTGCAAAAGGCCGACGGCTATGTCGCGACAGTCAAGTCGGGGCGGGTCACCTTCCGCGACGGCGAAATGCAGGGCCCGACCCCCGGCGGTGTCATCCGCGGCCCGCAGCGCGTCGAACTGGCGATGGCGGCGGAGTGATCGCCGCCGCTTCGTGATTTTCCATCGTCACCCCGGCCTGCGCCGGGATGACAGTCAAGCCTGGCGCAGCGCTTCGGCCAACCGTTCCACATCCCGCAAACCGTTATAGGCATGGAAGGACAACCGCACGACGGTTCTGCGAAAGTCGGCCCGGATGCTGTGTCCATCAAGCGCAGCAGCGACGCGCGGCTGGTCGGCGCCGGTGTCGATGCACAGCGTCCCGCCGATGTCGCCCGTCGGCCAGCGCCACTGCGGCGTTTTCGGCTCCACCGCGTCGCGGACCATCGCCTGCAAGGCCAGATTATGGCCGCGGACCGCATCGACCCCGATCGCCGCAATCTCGGCGATGCCCGCGGTCGACAATATGAACGGCGCAACGTCGGGCGTTCCGCCCCACCAGCGCCGTGCGTCGGGGGCATAGCGGAAATCGGTGATGTCCATCTCGAACGGGTCGGCGTGGCTCCACCAGCCGCGCTCGGTCGGATCGAGCGCCGTGCGGTCGTGCGGTGCGACCCACAGCCACGCTGCGCCCGGACCGCCGCACAGCCATTTGACGCTCGTCCCGAGCGCTGCATCGACGCCCCACGCAGCGGGGGTGACGGGCACGACCCCGACCGACTGCGCGCAATCGACGATGCAGCGCCCACCCGCCGCGCGCACCGCCGCGGCGATACCGGCAATATCGGCGCGCGCGCCGCTGTTCGAGCTGACGTGCATCGGGATCGCGAGCGCGACATCTGCGTCCATTGCCGCGGTCCAGCTGGCGGGATCCCGCACATCGGCACCGGCTGGCAGCATGCGTGTCTGCCAGCCTTCGGCGGCGAGCCCGCCCGCGACATAGCCGATCGTCGGAAAGGCGCCCGGCGCGAACAGGATCGTCCGCCGCGTCGTTGCTTGCCCCAGCGCCGACAGATAGCGCGACAGCCCGGCGCTGACATTGGTCGCAGGGCAGAGGTCGCGCGGCTCGACGCCAACCAACGCTCCCAGCGCCGCCCGCCACGCATCGACAGCATCCAGCCAGTGCGGCCAGGCTTCGCCCGTCCCGGCCCAGGGCGCCAGATAGCGCTCGCGCAGCAGCGCCTCCGCCCGGCGCGGCTGGCAGCCGACGCTGTGACTTTTCAGATAGGTGGCGCCGTCCGGCAGGTGAAAGCGCTCCGCGACGCTTTCAGGGAGCAGCGTCCCGGTCACAGCCCGCTGCCGTGGCCCGGCGCGCCGCCGCTGATGCTGTCGCGCTTCACGCCATATTCAGCGCCCCAGCGGTCGGTCATGTCGGCGCGAATGTCCCACAGCTCGGGAAAGAAGCGATGCCGCGCCCCCGCATTGAGCAGTTCGACCGGGCGGCCTTTGAGCGACTTCGACCCCATGCCGATCGACCGGTGGATCAGGTAGATGTGGAGCGCGCGGAAAATCTGGAACAGCTCGTCGAACTCGATCAGCGCCTCGGCGACCATATAGGCCTCGTCATGCTTGTAGCCCGTGTCATAGACATCGGCGACGCTGCGCCCTTCGGCTTCCAGATAGACGGCCTTGTAACGCGCCCACAGCGGCTGCGGCAGCGTGAGGAGCAGCTGGAAACCGGGGCTCTCCTGTCCTGATCCGTTGCCGAGCTGGAGCCGGATCGACTGATAATCGAACGGGCTCATCGTCTCCAGCAGCGAAAGCTGATCGGTCATCAGCCGCATGAGGCGGTGGACGCGGTCGAACAGGGTGAGGACGCGCATCGTCTCGCGCGTTTCCATATGACCGTCGATCTCGCCGAGCGTGAAGGCGATGAGCTTCATCCACAGCTCTTCGACCTGGTGGACGATCTGGAACTGGAGCTCGTCGGGGGTGCAAAGTTCGGCGAGCGGTTTCTGGCAGTCGAGCAGGCGGTCGACCGCCAGATAGACGCCATAATCCTTCATGTCGGGCGTCTCGATGCGGCGGTGGAGGTCGGATTTCTGAAGCATGGGCAACGTCCCTTGCTGGTGTGGCGCAAACAGGCGAAAGGGCGCGCCGGGGCGCACCGGTTCGTCTATCCGCGCGGTGCCACACCAGCCGGCGGGCGCCGCGGCGAGCCCGCCTGGCCGCGCCACGGCGTCATGTCGCGCCGGTCGGGGGAGGCGCGGCCGATCATCAGGCAGTCTCTTTGCCCTCTTCGCCGGATGCGCGCGCCTCGGTGTTCGTAAGGACGTCGCCGTCGGCCGATATCTCTGCGTCGGCTTCGGCTTCGACCGCCGCATATTGCGGATGCGGCGGGGCAAGGCGCAGCACTGCAAAGCCCGCGAGCGCCGCGACGAGCGATCCCATCAAAATGCCGATCTTTGCTTCTTCGATCAGCAGCGCATTGCCGGGGAAGGCGAGGCCGCCGATGAACAGGCTCATCGTAAAGCCGATGCCGCAGAGCGTCGCGACGCCATAGATCTGCAACCAGGTCGCGCCGCGCAGCTTGCCCGCGATGCCGAGTTTGACGCTGAGCCACACGCTTCCGAAGATACCGATCTGTTTGCCGAAGAACAGCCCCGCCGCGATGCCGAGCGGCAGCGGTGCGAAAATCTGTTCGGTGGTCAGTCCGCCAAGATCGACCCCGGCGTTGGCAAAGCCGAACAGCGGGACGATCGCAAAGGCGACCCACGGATGCAGCGCGTGTTCGAGCCGGTGCAGCGGCGATGTCTCGCTGTCCGGGGCGCCTGGCGTCCGCTCGAACGGAATCGCCATGGCGGCGAGCACACCCGCGATCGTCGCGTGGACGCCCGACAGAAGCGTCGCATACCAGAGGAGCGCGAACATCAGCATATAGACGATCAGGCTTTTGACCCCGCGCCGGTTCAGCACGAACATCACCGCAAGGATCGCAGCCGCGGCGCCGAGCGCGGCCAGATTGATCTCGGCGGTGTAAAAAAGCGCGATGATCGCGACCGCGCCCATGTCGTCGACGATTGCGACGGTGACGAGAAACAGTTTGAGCGAGGTCGGCGCCCGTTTGCCGAGCAACGCCAGTACCCCCATCGCAAAGGCGATGTCGGTCGCTGCCGGGATCGCCCAGCCTTGCGCGAGGCCCGGAGTGCCGCCGGCGAAGAGCATATAGAGCGCCGCAGGTACAGCCATCCCCGCGGCGGCTGCAATCATCGGCAGGCGTCGACGGTCCCAACTCGCGAGCCGCCCATCGACGAACTCGCGCTTGATTTCGAGACCGACGAGCAGGAAGAAAATCGCCATCAGGCCGTCGTTGATCCACAGATGGACGGTCATCGGACCGAGCTTGTCGGTCAGCACCGGCCCGGTCACGGCATGGATGGCATGCTCATATGTCTCGCCCAATGCCGAATTGGCGACGATCATCGCCAAAATGGCTGCGAAAATCAGCAGCATGCCACCGGCGCTTTCGCTTTCGAGAAAGTCGCGGAGAGCCGAACGAGGCGCAGAAATGCTGGTCATAAAGGGCCGATAACCTGATTTTTGACGATAGGGAGAAAAATCTCCTAGCCGCTGCTCCCGGATTCGTCACCCTTTACAAAAATTAAGTCCTGATTACGCAGGCTTGGTCGATGTTACATGCCATCAAGAAAAAGGGCGGGGCGCACGGTGGACCTGTCGACCTCGGGGTTGGAACTTTGGGTTGGGATCGTCGGCGCCGAACTGATGTTCTTTGCGTCGGTCGGAATCCTGCTGTTCGGCCTCGACGATTTGCTCTTCGATCTGATCTGGCTGATGTCGCCTTCGAAGCGGAAGGCAGCCGATGCTTTGGCCGGGGTATTGCCGGGAGTAATCGCCGTTTTCGTGCCGGCGTGGGACGAGGCATGTGCTTTGCCCGCAATGTTGCGGAGAACCCTCGCGGCATGGGATGGCGAGGACTTCCGAATCTATGTCGGCTGCTATCCGAACGATCCTTCGACCATCCTGGCGATATCGGACCTCGTGGCGCGCGATCGGCGATTGCGGCTCGTAATCGGCTCCGACGATGGACCGACGACCAAGGGAGCCAATCTCAATCATCTGTGGAATGCGCTCGGAGAGGATGAGCGCGCCGAAGGTATGCGCTTTTCCGCAATCGTTCTTCACGACGCCGAAGATCATGTGCATCCTGAGGAACTTAGCCTTTACCGTGCACATCTTTCGCGCTGCTCCATGGTACAGATCCCGGTCGTGCCGTTCGTTTCGGCAGGGGCGCAATGGGTTGGCGGCCATTATGCCGACGAATTTGCCGAGGCTCATGCAAAAGAACTGACGGTACGCACGCGCCTCGGCGTGCCGATACCATCGGCCGGGGTGGGATGCGCGATGACGCGACGGGCGCTGTCACTGGTGGCGATCGACCGGGGCGGCGAGCCTTTTCGGACCGACAGCCTGACCGAGGATTACGAACTTGGCATGATCTTCGGCGCTTATGGTTTGCCGACCGCGTTCGTCGACAGCGTTGGAAGCGACGGAAGCCTGATTGCGTCACGCGGCAGTTTTCCGGGACGTATCGATTCGGCAGTGCGTCAGAAAGCGCGCTGGATTGCCGGAATCGCATTCGACGGCTGGGACCATATCGGGTGGCCGGGGTCCCGGATTCCGAATGGCTCCCGCGGGGGCGGGTGGATTGCAAGGTGGATGCTTTGGCGCGATCGCCGGCCACCGCTTGCCGCGCTGGTCCTGCTCGCTGCCTATCTGGGGTCGGTCGTTACGCTCGCTGGACTGGCGGGACAGGCAATTCTTGGTTGGCGCGCGCCTGCCATCGGAGAATCGCTGCGTCTCCTCGTCTTCATGGGAGCTATCCTGTTGTTATGGCGCCTCGGCATGCGCATCCATTTTTCGGCGCGCTGGTATGGCTGGCGGCAAGGTGTGCTGGCCGTGCCGCGCGCCTTCGTGTCGAATTTGGTCGCGATCCTCGCGGCGCGTCGGGCGCTCGTCATCTACTGGCACATGCTGCGCTCGGGGCGCGTCGTTTGGGACAAAACCGACCACCGCGAGACGGAGTCGATGGTCGAAGCAATGTACGTCCAGCGACGCCGGCCGGGATGAGCGGCGCGGTGCGACATATTCCGATTTCGCCGCGCCGCCGCGAGGCGGGAGCGATGCGTTTCCTTTTCATCTTCATCGGCGGCTGGATATTGCTGCGGCTCCTGATCGCGTGGATGCCGGTTTCTCCCCCTGCCGTTGCGGAATCATCGACGAACCAATCGGGGCTGTTTCCGGGTGCGGTGCCGGTCGCGCCCCGACCGATCGTGCCCGAGCACCTCAGCGATGACGCGAAAATCGCACTTCCGCCTGAAGGGAGGGCGCGTCGCGATCGCATTCAAACGCGGCCGAATTTCTCAAGTGCTGATCCGGGTTCGTACCCGCCATCAGCGTCCGACGTGAGCACCCCTGTCATCGCTCCCGCCCCACCGCTGCCGCCCCTGACCGAATTCGATCGCGGCGGTGGCGGCCTGGCGCCGCCGGTGGCCGAAGAACGGCGCAGGCGGTGGGCGGTCGACGGATGGGCGTTCCTGCGGCCCGATTCGGTCAACGCGAGCGATAATCTGGTAGCGGGCGGCCAACTGGGGGGCAGTCAGGTGGGTGTCCGGGCGAGCTATGCCTTGGAAAAGGAAGGACGCTTGCGTGCCTACACGCGCGCAACGATCGCAGTCGCGCGGCCGCGGCAGCGCGAACTGGCGGTCGGCGTTTCGCACGCGCCCGTCGCCGGCATCCCGGTCGCGGTGGCAGTCGAGCGCCGGATCGCGTTAGGGAGCGAAGGGCGCGATGCTTTTGCGGTCGTGGTGGCGGGCGGCGTGAACGACATGCGGCTTCCGGCGCGCCTTCGGCTGGAGAGTTATGGACAAGGCGGCATTGTCGGCGCGCGGCGGCGCGACGGTTTCGCCGACGGTGCCGTTGTTGTCGATCGCCCGGTCGCGTCGGTCCGCAAATCGAGTATCCGCGCCGGAGCGATCGTTGCCGGTGCCGTCCAGCCGGGGGTGAGCCGCTTCGATGTGGGGCCTCGCTTGACGATCGACCTGCCGACGGTCGGCCGCGGCAGCCGCGTCGCGCTCGATTGGCGCTTTCGCGTCGCGGGCGATGCGCGGCCGGGCAGCGGCGCCGCGTTGACGATCGCGTCGCACTTTTGATGCTGCCGGAAAAATTGACGTATCAGCCGATTCCACGGTGCGGGAAAATGCTCTAGGGTTTCAGGAATCGGCGACGCAGCGACGCCGTGGAATGATGTTCGGGGCCCATGGATCTCTACCTTCCTGTCGCCAATCTCTCGGTCAATGCGCTCGTCATCGTCCTTCTCGGCGGCGGGGTCGGGTTTCTGTCGGGGATGTTCGGCGTCGGCGGCGGATTTCTGACCACCCCCTTGCTGATCTTTTACGGCATCCCGCCGACGGTCGCGGCGGCGTCGGCGGCAACGCAGGTGACCGGCGCCAGCGTGTCGGGCGCACTCGCGCATCTCGAGCGCGACGGGGTCGACCTGCGGATGGGCACGGTGCTCGTGGCCGGCGGTTTGATCGGATCGCTCGTCGGCGCGGTGCTGTTCGAACTGCTCACCGCGTGGGGCCAGATCGATACCGCAATCAACATCCTCTATGTCGCCTTGCTCGGATCGGTCGGTTCGATGATGGCGCGTGAGGCGTGGGGGGCGCTGCAACAAATGCGCGCGGGACTGCCCGCACCGGCGCGCAAACGGCGGCATCACCCGATGGTGGCCAACCTGCCGATGCGCTGGCGCTTCTATCGATCGGGCCTCTATATTTCGCCGCTCGCGCCGCTGCTGCTCGGGATATTGGTCGGCATATTGACGATGCTGCTTGGCGTCGGCGGCGGCTTCATCATGGTCCCGGCGATGCTTTATCTGCTCGGCATGGGGACGCAGGTCGTCGTCGGCACGTCGCTGTTCCAGATCTTGTTCGTGACGATTGCGACGACGATGGTCCATGCGATGACGACCGGCGCGGTCGACATCGTGCTCGCCGGCCTGTTGCTTATCGGCAGCGTCATCGGCGCGCAGGTCGGCGCGCGCTTCGCGCAGCGGCTCAAGCCCGAATATCTCCGCATGGCGCTCGCGGCGATCGTGCTCGTCGTGGCACTTCGGATGGCGGTCGACCTGTTCATCCGTCCCGACGAAATCTACACGGTCCAATGACCGTCCTGCGCGCCCTGATCGTGGGATTGGCGCTGCTTTTGGCGACAGGAACTTCGCGCGCCGCCGACCCGCGGCTCGTCCCCGATGTGTCGAGCCGTGCGATCGACATCCAGTACAGCTTCACGGGCGAGGAATTGCTGCTGTTCGGCGCCATTCTCTATCCGGGGCAAAGGCTTCCCGACGACCGGGCCGATATCGTCGTCGTCCTGAAAGGGCCGGTGCGTCCGATCATCCTCCGCGAGAAACGTCGCGTTGCCGGCATCTGGGTCAACGCGAGCAGTATCCGGCTGCGCACGACGCCCGGCTTTTATGCCATCGGGTCGTCGCGCCCGATCGACAAGCTGGTCGATGAGCGGACTGCGGCGATATTCGAACTCGGACTCGACAATCTGTCGATGTCGCCCACCGGCTTTTCGGAGGCGCAAAAGCTGGAGCGGTTCGAGGCAGGGCTGATCGACCTGTATCAGCGCCAGGGACTGTTCGTCCAAAACCCCGGGGCGGTCGAGATTACCGAGGGCGTGCTTTATCGCGCTCGCATCCCCGTGCCGGCGCGCGTTCCAGTCGGCACCTATCGCGCCGAGACCTATCTGATCAGTCGCGGCCGCGTGCTCGCGGTTGCAGCGCGCGATGTCCAGATCCGCAAGGCGGGGTTCGAACGCTTCGTCGCCTTGGCGGCCGAGCATCACGGCTTTCTCTATGGCTTGGCGGCGGTAACGCTGTCGCTGTTGCTCGGCTATGTTGCCTCGGCCATTTTCCGGCGGCGTTGAGCCAAAGTTCACGGCCTATTTACCCTCGTCTGCGATACCTGCCTCGGGATCAAATTCAGGCGGGGCACGATATGGATATGCATGGCAGCGGTTTCGCGGCGGGGGATTCAACGGCGGCGCAGCATGTGCGGCTCGCCGGCGGCGGCACGGTAACGCCCGTTGCGCCAATCGCCAATCATCACCGCGACGAGCTGCTTATCGGCGAAGTCATTGATATTTCAGGGTCGGATTCGCGAATCCTGCTCGATTCAAAGACCATCGGCCAATTGACCAGTTCGACCGACCCCGCCGTCGCAATGGCCGGTCAGGTCGGCGCGCAGGTCAAGATCCGTGTTGGCAACATCTGGCTTATCGCCAGCATCCGCGATCAGCAATTGCATCAACAGGGCGAAGGCCTGATCGTCGCGACCATCGATTTCCTCGGTGAAGGCGAAGAAGAAAAGATCACCGGCCGCATCCACAACTTCCGCCGCGGTGTGACGCGCTATCCGATCCCCGGCAGCCAAGTCTATGCCGCGACCAGCCACGACCTCAAACAAATCTACGCCGCGGACGAACGCGCGCACGTCGAAATCGGGACGGTGTATCCGACCAAGGATATTCGCGGATCGCTCTATGTCGACGCCATGCTCGGCAAGCATTTCGCTCTCCTTGGTTCGACCGGCACCGGCAAATCGACCAGCGCCGCATTGATCCTGCACAAGATCTGCGAACTCGCCCCGCAGGGCCATATTGTCATGATCGACCCGCACGGCGAATATTCGGCGGCGTTCAAGGGGACCGGCGCGCTGTTCGACGTCGACAACCTTGCCATGCCCTATTGGCTGATGAATTTCGAAGAACATTGCGAGGTGTTCGTCACCGCGCAGGGACGCGATCGCCAGACCGACTGCGACGTGCTTGCGCGCTGCCTGCTGCAGGCGCGGCAAAAGAACCGGCTCGCCGAAGGGATGACGAAGATCACGGTCGACTCGCCGATCCCCTATCTGCTCTCCGACCTGCTCAATATTCTTCAGAACGAAATGGGCAAGCTCGACAAGGCGACCTCCTCGGCCCCCTTCATGCGCATCAAGGGCAAGATCGAGGAAATGCGTGCCGACCCGCGCTATAATTTCATGTTCTCCGGCATGCTCGTCGCCGACACGATGGCCAATTTCATCGGCAAGATTTTCCGCCTGCCTTCGGACGGCCGGCCGATCTCGATCATCGACGTGTCGGGCGTCCCCTCCGACATCACGTCGGTGGTGGTCGCCGTCCTGTCACGCCTGACCTTCGACTATGCGATCTGGTCGCGCGGCGAGCCGCAACGCCCGATCCTGCTCGTTTGCGAAGAGGCGCACCGTTACATCCCCTCAAAGGACATCGGCCAGGGTCAGTCGGTTCGCAAGATCCTCGAGCGGATTGCCAAGGAAGGCCGTAAGTATGGCGTGTCGCTGGGCCTCATCACCCAGCGCCCGTCGGACCTTGCCGAAGGCGTGCTGTCGCAGTGCGGCACGATCATTTCGATGCGCCTCAACAACGATCGCGACCAGCAATATGTGAAGGCGGCGATGCCCGAAGGCGCGCGCGGCTTCATCGACTCGATCCCGGCGCTGCGCAACCGCGAGTGCATCGTCTGCGGCGAAGGTGTCGCGATCCCGATCCGCGTCTATCTCGACACGCTCGAAGAGGACAAACGCCCGGCATCGAGCGACCCGCTCTTCTCGAAACTGTGGCGCGAAACGGGCGGCGAGGCGGAAATCCTCGAGCGCGTCGTCAAACGCTGGCGCAGCCAGGGGCGGTAAAGCCCCGCGTCAATTCCCGTCATTGCGAGCGCAGCGAAGCTACCCTTTCGGCGGCTCCCAAAGCTCGATCGGATTGCCCTCGGGGTCGTGGACGCGTGCGAAGCGCCCGATGGCGGGGTCGTTCCATTCGTCCTTGGTGATGATTTCCTCGCCCGCTGCCCGAAATGGCGCGAGCACGGCATCGAGATCGTCGACCCGCAAATTGACCATATATTGCCGGTCGGGCGCGAAATAGTCGGTGTCGGCCTTGAACGGCGCGAAGACGAGCGGGCCGGCGGCGACGCTCCAGCTCCATTCGTCGACCGGGCCGTCGGCCTCTGCGCTGCAACCCGCCCCGACCCCCAGCCGCTCGCGATACCAGCGGTTGAGCGCGTCGGGGTCCTGCGCCCGAAAGAACAGCCCGCCTATGCCTTTAACATGTCCCATGCCAGTCTCCTGCTACCGCGAAGAGGGAGACTAGGCGCGAAGGTTCAGCGAATCCACTCTCCGCTCTTGCGATATTCCTCGCGCACGTCGCCCGACTGATTGAGCCGTGCGTCGGTATAGGTTGGCGGTGGGGCCACGGCGGGCTGCGGCGATGCAACCGAAGCGGGCGGCGACATCGCGCCCGGCAAAGGCGCTGCTGCCGTGTCGGGAAGCGGGGCCGCGGTTGCGGCAGCAACCGGTCCCGCGCCGGGAGCAAGTCCCTGTCCCTTCAGGATCGCGACCTGCTGCGCGACCGGCAGATAGGGTCCGGGCACCGGCTCGCGCCCCGAATAGGGTACGCGGAACGCATCGGGCATCCCCCAACGGCCGCGCCAGCGGTGAAAGATATGGGCGCCGACGATATTGGTCATGACGAGGCTCTTGCCCCAACGCGGCCAGATTGCGGTGGTATGATAGTGCGTCGCGAGCCCTACTTTCGGAAACACGGTGCCGCCGAGCGCCGCCGAGGCGACGCGGCTCGCGCGCAGCCAGTTGCGGCGCTCGGGCGTCCGCGCCATCGCGCCGTCGCAGCTGAATGTGAACTGGCACACGCCCGCGCGCTGTGACCCCTGGAACACGACGCCGCACACGGTCGAAGGAAAGCTCGGATGACGCACGCGATTGAGCACCGTTTGCGCGACGCCGCGCATCCCGTCGTCGCTTTCCGATGCGGCTTCGTAATAGATGGCGGCAGTCAGGCAATAATGCGCGCGTTCGCGGTCGAGCGCAGTAACGCCTTGGAACGCATAGCTTTTCGCCGGAGGGCCGGCGAGCGCCTCGTCGCGGAGGAGCAGCGGGTCGGCAGGTGGTTCAGGGGCGGCGTCGCTCCAGTCGATGCTGCGCGGGTCGGGCAATGTCGGGTCGATTTTGAGCGCCGCTTCATAGTCTCCCGCATTCATGATCGCCCAGCGCGCCGGGTCATAGGGCGCGAAATCGACCGGTACGGAAACGCTGTAGGGGCCAAGGCCGCGCGGCCGGAACTGCCCGGTCGAAAGCACGAGCACGAGGCTCGCGACTGTTACGACCGCAGCGAACGCAGCCCAAAAGCTCCGCCCCGGCGTTGCGGGCGCCGCCGCGGGGTCGAGCCACGCCGAGGGAGCGGAAAGGGCGAGTTCGGGCTTCATGCGTGCGTCGAATATCCAGTTCGGGCCGCCGCGAGCGATTCGCGCAGCCATTGCCGCAACAGCCTAGCCGATGAGTCGCGAACAAAGCGTTGCGACGTCCCGATTGCGCGCATCGCAGATGTGCCGCCGATTCCCGCTTGCCGACCCGCCGCGTTGCGCCTATATGCACGCTCACTCCTAGACATGGTGAACCAGTTAGGACGTCGGGGCCGCGGGCCGCGGCGGCCAAAAGCGCATGGTTCCCGGTCTGCCGATTGGGACATGGATTTGGTCGATTTTGAAGCCCTTGATGCGATTATCGCGCCCGAAGCCGAGGCGATGGGCCTCGCGCTCGTGCGCGTTGCCTTCTTTGGGGGAGAGAGCGATCCGACGTTGCAGGTGATGGCCGAGCGGCCCGAGACGCGCCAGCTGACGATCGACGATTGCGCCGGCCTGTCGCGCCGTATCTCCGAAAGGCTCGATGCGCTCGAGGAAGCGGGGAAGGACCCGATCGAAGGCGCCTATCGGCTCGAGGTTTCGTCGCCCGGCATCGACCGGCCGCTGACGCGCCCCGCCGACTTCGCCGACTGGGCGGGGCATGAGGCAAAGATTTCGCTCAAGGAAAAGCTGGACGGGCGCCAGCGGTTCAACGGTACGCTCGTCGGTATCGATGGCGACCTCGTCACGGTGATCGACAAGGAAGAGGTCGAACACAAGCTGCCGTTCGACGCGATCGACACGGCAAAGCTCGTCCTCACCGACAAATTAATAGCTGCAACCGTCCCGCTTTCGACCGAAGGCGCCGACGAAATGGAAGAAGAAGGACAGGACTGATGGCCACTGCCATTTCCGCCAACAAGGCCGAGCTGCTTGCGATCGCGAACAGCGTCGCCAGCGAGAAGATGATCGACAAGGGCATCGTCATCGAGGCGATCGAGGAAGCGATCCAGCGCGCCGCGCGCGCCCGCTATGGCGCCGAGAACGACATTCGCGCCAAGCTTGACCCGCAAACCGGCGACCTGCGTCTGTGGCGCGTCGTCGAGGTCGTCGAGCAGGTCGAGGATTATTTCAAGCAGGTCGATCTCGCGCAGGGCCAGAAGCTGCAGAAGGATGCGAAGATCGGCGACTTCATCGTCGACCCGCTCCCTGCGGTCGACCTTGGCCGCATCGACGCGCAGTCGGCGAAGCAGGTGATTTTCCAGAAGGTCCGCGAAGCCGACCGCGAACGCCAGTTCGAAGAGTTCAAGGACCGCGGCGGCGAAATCATCACCGGCGTCGTCAAGTCGGTCGAATTCGGCCACATCGTCGTCAACCTCGGCCGCGCCGAGGGCGTGATCCGCCGCGACCAGCAGATCCCGCGCGAACTGATGCGCGTCGGCGACCGCGTCCGCGCGATCATCCTGTCGGTGCGCCGCGAAAACCGCGGCCCGCAGATTTTCCTGTCGCGCGCGCACCCCGATTTCATGAAAAAGCTGTTCGCGCAGGAAGTCCCCGAAATCTACGACGGCATCATCGAGATCAAGGCCGCGGCGCGCGATCCGGGCAGCCGCGCGAAGATCGGCGTCATCAGCTATGACGGCTCGATCGACCCCGTCGGCGCGTGCGTCGGCATGAAGGGCAGCCGCGTGCAGGCGGTCGTCCAGGAAATGCAGGGCGAAAAGATCGACATCATCCCCTGGTCCGAAGACACCGCGACCTTCGTCGTCAACGCGCTTCAGCCCGCGACGGTGCAGCGCGTCGTCATCGACGAGGATGACGGGCGCATCGAAGTCGTCGTTCCCGACGACCAGCTCAGCCTCGCCATCGGTCGCCGCGGCCAGAACGTCCGCCTCGCGAGCCAGCTGACCGGCAAGCAGATCGACATCATGACCGAGGCCGACGCGAGCGAGAAGCGCCAGCGCGAATTCGTCGAACGCTCGACGATGTTCCAGGAAGAACTCGACGTCGACGAAACGCTCGCGCAGCTCCTCGTCGCAGAGGGCTTCGGCGAACTCGAGGAAGTTGCCTATGTTCCGCTCGAGGAACTGGCGGGCATCGAAGGCTTTGACGAAGAACTCGCCGAAGAGCTGCAGAGCCGCGCCGGCGAAGCGCTCGAGCGCCGCGAAGAGGCTGCGCGCACCGAACGCCGCGAACTCGGCGTCGAGGATGCACTCGCCGAAATCCCGCACCTCACCGAAGCGATGCTGGTCGTGCTCGGCAAGGCGGGGATCAAGACGCTCGACGATCTTGCCGACCTCGCGACCGACGAACTCATCGCCAAGAAGCGCAGCGACAACCGCCGCGGCCCGCCGCGCAGCGAGCGCGCCGAGGACAAGGGCGGCGTGCTCGGCGAATATGGCCTGAGCGAAGAGCAGGGTAACGAGATCATCATGGCGGCGCGCGCGCACTGGTTCGACGACGAACCCGAAGCCGCGCCGGCAGAAGCCGAAGCTTCGGCAGAACCGCAAACCGGGGAGGCCGCCGATGCGGACCCCGCGCAATGATCAGCTGAGCGAAACCGGCCGCGCGGGGAAGCGCGGGAAGCACGTGCCCGAAAGGCGCTGTGTGGTGACCGGCGAGGTTGCGCCGGCGCACCGGCTCGTGCGCCTCGCGCTCGGCCCCGACGGCACCATCGCGCCCGACGTCCATGCCAAGGCGCCGGGGCGCGGCGCGTGGATCGGCGTCGATCGTGCCGCGCTCGAGGCGGCGCAGGCAAAGGGCAAGCTCAAGGGAGGGCTCGCGCGCGCCTTGCACACCGGCGATTTTTCGATTCCCGACGACCTCGGTGCGCGCATCGAGGCACAGCTCGCACGCGCGACGCTCGACCGGCTCGGGCTCGAATCGCGTTCGGGCACCCTGATTTCGGGTAACGAGAAAATCGAGCAGGCGGCGCGGCGCGGCCAGGTCCGCTTGCTCCTCCACGCGGCCGACGCGGGCGAGGACGGACGCAAGAAACTGGCGCAGGCATGGCGGGTTGGCGAGGACGACGAAGGGTCGGGCCGCGAGGGGCTGACCTTGCCGGTGGACCGCGGCACCCTATCTATGGCATTGGGGCGCGAGAACGCGGTGCATTTGGGTGTGACCGACGCCCGCGCCGCCGACCGGGTGCTGGCGCATTTGAGCCGCTGGCAGTTTTTCACCGGATGGAGTAGGGACGCGGCGAGCCGCGCTTCCGACATGATATCCCGTGCAGCGGGAAATGGGGCGGCGTCCGCGGATTCTGCCGAACTACGGCCGATTTCGGGCGATATTTGAAGGAATGATGAGTTTCGATGAGTGACGAACAGGACAAGCCGACCCTCAGCCGCAAGCCCCTCGGGCTGAAGCGGACGGTCGAGGCCGGACAGGTGCAGCAGCAATTCAGCCACGGGCGCCGCAATACGGTGGTCGTCGAGGTGAAGCGCCGCCGTGTGCTTGGCCGCCCGGGCGAAACGCCGCCGGCCACAGAGGCCGAAGAGGCACAGGCTACGCCCGCCCCTGCTCCTGCACCCGCCCCGGCGCCTGCGCCGAAGCCTGCCGCGCCCAAGGCCGACAGCCTGATGACGCGTCAGGAACGCCAGGCGCAGTTGCTGCGCGAGGCCGAAGAGGCGCGCCTCGCCGCGCTCGAGGAAGCGCGCCGCCGCGAAGAGGCCGAGCGTGCGAAAGCGATCGAAGTGGAAAAGGCTCGCGCCGCCGAAGCGCGCGAGGAAAAGGCGAAGGAAGCCAAGGTCGAACCCGCGCCGGCTCCCGAGGCGCCCGCGACGCCAGCCGACGAAGCGCCTGCCGCGGACAAGAGCGAAGAAGTCGCCGCCGCGCGCCCGGCAAGCACCGCGCCTGCGCCGCGCCGCTTCACGCCGGTCGAGGCGCCGAAACGTTCCGAACCGAAGCGTCCCGAGCAAAAGAAAGAACATCGCGGTGACCACCGCCGCCAGTCGGGCAAGCTCACCGTCACCCGCGCGCTCAACGAGGATGAAGGCGCGCGTGCGCGCAGCCTCGCCGCGCTCAAGCGTGCGCGCGAAAAGGAAAAGCGTTCGCACCAGGTGTCGAGCGGGCCGCGCGAGAAGCAGGTGCGTGAGGTTGTGGTGCCCGACACGATCACCGTGCAGGAACTCGCGAACCGCATGGCCGAAAAGGGCGCCGACCTGGTGAAGGCGTTGTTCAAGATGGGCATGCCGGTGACCGTCAACCAGACGATCGACCAGGATACCGCCGAACTGCTCGTCACCGAATTCGGGCATGAAATCAAACGCGTGAGCGAAGCCGACATCGACATCCGTCACGATATGGACGTCGACGATCCGGCAAAGCTGCAACCGCGTGCGCCGGTGGTCACGATCATGGGCCACGTCGACCACGGCAAGACCAGCCTGCTCGACGCGCTGCGCGGCGCGAATGTGCAGGCCGGTGAGGCGGGCGGCATTACGCAGCATATCGGCGCCTATCAGGTGAAGACTCCTGACGGCTCGATCGTCACCTTTCTCGATACGCCGGGCCACGAAGCGTTCACCGAGATGCGCGCGCGCGGTGCGAATGTCACCGACGTCGCGATTCTCGTGGTCGCGGCCGACGACGGGCTGAAACCGCAGTCGATCGAGTCGATCAATCATGCCAAGGCGGCGGGCGTGCCGATCATCGTTGCGATCAACAAGATCGACAAGGAAGGCGCGAACCCGCAGCGCGTGCGCGAACGCCTGCTCGAGCACGAGATCATCGTCGAGGCGATGGGCGGCGAAGTGCAGGATGTCGAGGTGTCGGCGCTCAAGAAGACCAATCTCGACAAGCTGCTCGACGCGATCGCGCTGCAGGCCGAGATCATGGAACTGAAGGCGAACCCCGACCGCAACGCCGAAGGCACGGTGGTCGAGGCAAAGCTCGACAAGGGCCGCGGCCCGGTCGCGACGATCCTCGTTCGCCGCGGCACGCTGCGCGTCGGCGACATCTTTGTCTGCGGCGCAGAAAGCGGCCGCGTCCGTGCGCTCGTCAACGATCAGGGTCAGCAGGTCAAGGAAGCCGGCCCGTCGATGCCGGTCGAGGTGCTCGGCCTCGGCGGCGTGCCGATGGCGGGCGACACGCTCGTCGTCGTCGACAACGAGGCGCGCGCGCGCGAAGTTGCGGCCTATCGCCAGGAACAGGCGCTCAAGAAGCGGACGGCGCAGGCGCCGGTCAGCCTCGAGGGCATGTTCTCGGCGCTCGCCGACAAGGCCAATGTCATCGAATATCCGGTGGTCATCAAGGGCGATGTGCAGGGCAGCGTCGAGGCGATCGTCAACGCGCTCAACAAGCTGTCGACCGACGAAATCCGCGTCCGTGTGCTGCATTCGGGCGCCGGCGCGATCACCGAAAGCGATGTCACGCTCGCGGCCGCGACCAACGCGCCGATCATCGGCTTCAACGTTCGTCCGAACGCGAAGGCGCGCGAGATCGCGAACCGCGAAAAAGTGCGCTTCATGTACTATGACGTCATCTATCACCTGACCGAGGAGGTCGCGAAGGAGATGGCGGGCGAGCTCGGCCCCGAACGCGTCGAAACCGTCGTCGGCCGCGCCGAGGTCAAGGAAGTCTTCCCGGCGGGCAAGCGCGACAAGGCCGCAGGCCTGCTCGTGCTCGAAGGCTCGATCCGCAAGGGGCTCCACGCGCGTCTCACGCGCGACGACGTCATCGTTTCGGCAACGACGATCGCCTCGCTCCGCCGCTTCAAGGACGACGTTGCCGAAGTGCGCGCGGGTCTCGAGTGCGGTGTCGTGCTGTCGGATACCAACGACATCAAGGCGGGCGACAATCTGGAAGTGTTCGAGGTCGAATTGCGCGAACGGACGCTGTAACCTCTTTGTGCCCCCGCGAAGGCGGGGGCCCAGAGCGGCATGGAGCCACGATAGATGGGGTCGAGGCCGGGCTATGTTTATATCATGGCCAGCGCCCGAAACGGCACCATCTATATCGGCGTCACAAGCAACCTTGCGAAGCGAGCGTGGGAGCATCGTGAAGGCGTCGTCGCAGGTTTTGCCCGCGATTATGGCTGCAAATCGCTTGTCTGGTTTGCGGCCTTTGATGATATTCAGGATGCGCGCGTTTACGAACTGCGTATGAAGAAATGGAAACGCGCCTGGAAACTGCGCGCGATTGAAGAGATGAATCCGCTGTGGAACGATTTATACCCGACGCTGACGCCGTGACGCTCTGGACCCCCGCCTTCGCGGGGGCACTTGGAGGGTGGAATGCGTCATAACGAAAAATCGGACGGCCCCTCGGTCCGGGTTTTGCGCGTGGGCGAACAGGTGCGGCATATCCTGTCCGAAATCCTCGCGCGCGGCGACGTCCACGACGATCTGCTCACCAGGCATCCGGTCAGCGTGACCGAAGTGCGCATGTCGCCCGACCTCCGCCATGCGACGGTGTTCGTGAAGCCGCTGCTCGGCAAGGACGAGGAAGCGGTGATCAAGGCGCTACGCACCAACACCGCCTACCTCCAGCGCGAGGTCGCGCACCGCATCCGCATGAAATATGCCGCGAAGTTGAAATTCCTGCCCGACGAAAGCTTCGACGAGGCGACGCACATCGACGCCCTGCTGCGCGACCCGAAGGTCGCACGGGACTTGGAGCGCGGCGAGGGCGAATGAGGCAGGTGGCGCCGCTCGTCGTTGCCACACTGGTGGCGATCGGTGCGGCATTATCGCCTGCTTTTCTGTCGCCGGAGTTCGTGCGACCGTCGCACAAAGATGCGCTCGACATCCTAGAAGCTGCCGCCGACTATAATCTGTTGATAAGCAATGCCGAGGCTGGTGGCCAATCGGTGCCGCTGCTGCCCGAATCCGCAAAGTCCGACCATATCAAGTTCATCGAGACCAAGGCGTGCGGCGCGGTCGAGGCGACCGAAGATTGCGTGATACTTGACGTGAACTTGGGTGAGAATGCCGGACGTTTACTGGTGGCGTCGTGGCACGACGCGGGCGTAAACTTGGAAAGCCATCAGGGGATCAATGCAGATAATCCGCTTCCCAAAATCATCGACATTCGACGTCTGCAATCTCCAAGCGCTGAAAAGCTGGCGCGACTACAAATTGCCGCATCGCGACCGAAAGTCGATTTTATCGCGCCCTCCGGGCTCGACGCCAACGAGGCTCGCAGTCGGATCATGTTGCGCGGGGATACTCCAGAACGCCATCTTCGCATTTATTCGGCGCCATGGGTCACCGACGATATCGCCTTCATGGAGGTTGGGCTGATCTGCGGCGACTTATGCGGACGCGGGGAAAATTACGCGCTGCGAAAAGTCAGTGGAAAATGGCGCGTCATAGCCGTCCAGCCGAGCTGGGTCTCCTGACGATTGACTACTTCCCCTTCTTGATCCCCGCCGCCGCTTCCAGCTCGACCAGCGCTTCCTCCAGATAATCGATCATCCGCTGCGCGTGCGGGACGCTGCGGCGGCACGCGGTGATGCCGAAATCGATATTCTTGAAGTTCGACACCTGCGTGATGTTCATCGCCATGCCGTCGACGGGGATGCTCGCGGGATACATGCCGTCGAGCCGCGCGCCGTTCCAGTACATTTGCTCGCGCGGGCCGGGGACGTTGGAGATGGTCACCGAATAGGCCGGAAATTTGTCGGCGGTGCGCGTCAATGCGGTGAGCATCATCGGGAAGCTGGTGATCGCGGTGTAAAGCTGGATCTGCTGCGCGGTCATCGCGCGGAGCTGCGCTTTTGCCGAGTTCATCGATTCCTGGATCATCGCCATTCGTGTGGCCGGATCGTCGATATGCGTCGCCAGATTGGCGGTCACCGATGCGACCGAATTGCCCGAATCGACGTCGTCGGCGGGGCGGATCGACACCGGCGCCATCGCTTTGAGCGGCTTGTCGGGAAGCTCGTTCAGCGATTGCAGATATTTCCGCATCGCGCCCGCGCACATGCCGAGAACGGCGTCGTTGATCGTGCCGTCATAGGCCTTGCCCATCGCGCGCACGCGATCGAGCGACCAGCTTTGCGCGACGAAGCGCCGCGCGCCGGTGATATTGCGGTTGAAGCTGGTGCGCGGCACGCCCGCAAAAGGTGTCACAAGCCCGTCGCCGCCGATCCCGAACATCGCCGCAAGATATTGGTTCAGCGCCTTGGTCACCCCGACGCTGTTTCCCCATTGCTCCTTCAGGAAATCGCCGATCGCCTTGATGTCCATCAGGTTCGGGCGCGGCGGCTTCTTGGGCGGCGGGAACAGGCGCTTATAGGCTTCATAGGCCTCGACCGAGAGCGGCGAGGCGCTCCGCCGTTCGTCGGGGTCTGCCGACAGCATCGAATTATAGAAATGGATGCTCGCCGCGCCGTCCATCAGCGCGTGGTGCACCTTTTTGAACGTCGCGATCTGGCGGTTGGGAAGCCCCGAGATCAGCGTGATTTCCCACAGGGGCCGTGTGCGGTCGAGCAGGCTCGAATGGAGCCGCGATGCCAGCTCGAACATTTCGCGATAGCGCCCCGGTTTGGGCAGCGCTGCGGCGCGGACATGATAGTGCATGTCGATGTCGCGGTCGGGCTCCAGCCGGATCGGACCGTACTGGCCGAGCGCAGTGAGCTTCAGCACCTCGCTGAACGGACGCCGCAATCCTTCCGACTGGCGCAGCAGGGCCAGTTGATCGCGGAGCCATTCGGTTTCGTCGGCGCCTTCGGGCAAGGTATAGAGATTGATGCCGCCGATGTGCATCGGCGTCTCGCGGCTCTCGCCCCACAGGAACATCGCGTCGGTGACCGGCATCAGACGCATCGGCAGCTCTCCCCCGTCCAAATGCTGCGTTGCTGTCGCGCACAGCATGACAGGGGCCGGTGGCGAGTCAAGCAAAGCCGCGGAGGAGCGACCGCGCACAAGAAGGATTGGCGAAACGGGGGCGGCGCAGTATCGGCACCGCAATGGCCAAGCTCTATTTCTATTATGCCAGCATGAATGCCGGCAAGTCGACGACGCTGTTGCAGGCGGATTTCAACTATCGCGAGCGCGGGATGGAAACGATGCTGTGGACCGCGGCGCTCGACGACCGGTACGGCGCGGGACAGATCACCAGCCGGATCGGCCTGCTGGCGGAGGCGCATAAATTCGATCCCGAAAGCGACCTTTGGGAAGGCGTGACCGCCGAGCATCGCAACCGTCCGCTCGCCTGTGTGCTCGTCGACGAGGCGCAATTCCTGTCGCGCGCGCAAGTTCTGCAACTCGCGCGGCTTGCCGACGAGGCCAACATCCCCGTGCTCTGTTATGGTCTGCGCACCGATTTTGCTGCAAACCTCTTTCCCGGATCGGCGGCGCTCCTCGGTCTCGCCGACGCGCTCGTAGAGCTCAAGGCGGTGTGCGAATGCGGGCGCAAGGCGACGATGAACCTGCGCGTCGATGAACGGGGCCGCGCGGTGGTCGAGGGCGCGCAGACCGAGATCGGCGGCAACGACCGCTATGTCGCGATGTGCCGCCGCCATTTCATGCAAAAGCGGCGCGAAGCGGCACAGAGGAACTTTGATGCGTGACCGGCTTTATGTCGACCTGGCCGATGGAACGCTGCGCCTCGTCCGGCTGGTCGAGGCGCACCGCGACGAGTTGCGCGCGGCGTGCGCGCTCGATGCCGACATCTGGCCCATCTACGCAACGAGTTTCGATCCCGATCATTTCGACGCCAGCTTTAGCGCGCTGATCGGCAATGACATGCGTATGCCCTATGCTATTTTCGACGGCGACCGGCTGATCGGCATGACCGCGTGGCTGCGTCCCGACTGGTCGGCGCAGACGGCGGAGGTCGGCAACAGCTATATCGTTCCCGATGTGCGGGGCAGCGGGATCAACCGCCGCATCAAGCGCTTGATGCTCGACCACGGCTTTTCCGTCGGCCTTCGCCGCGTCGAATTCCGCATCGATGAACGCAACACGCGCAGTCAGGCGGCGGTCGCCAAGCTCGGCGGTACCAAGGAAGGGACGCTGCGCGCCGAGCGTATCATCTGGACGGGGCACCGCCGCGACACCGCGCTCTGGTCGATCCTCGCCGACGAATGGACGGGCGGTCTGCGCGGCCGGTCGTAATTTCCGTCAGTGGCGGTTCAGCTTCTGCATGATAGAGGTGCTGCCATGAACAAGATACTCGCACTCTCCCTGGCCGCTTCGCTGCTACCCCTTTCGGCAGCGGCGGCCAACGAGCCCGCCGAGGCGCCGCGCGCGCTCGGCGAAGAAGCCAGCATCGTCTTTCCGAGCGACTCGACGATCCGCAACTGGCGCGCCGATCGCGACCGCGGCATCTGGGTGCAGGATCGCCGGGGCGACTGGTTCTATGGAACCTTCGCCGGAATTTGCCGCGACATCGACTTTGCACCGCAGATTGCGGTCGACTCGCGCGGCGTCAATCGACTTGACCGCTTCGCCACCATCCTCGTGCGCGGCGAGCGCTGCCCGCTTGTCTCCTTCGTGACCTCGGCACCGCCACCATCGAAGGAGGGTGCGTCGAAGGAAGACAAGAAGACCGCCGATGCGGCCGAGGACGCAGTGGCAAATTGACAAGCGGCCCGCGCGCACCGTAGCGGCGCGCAGGTGAACGGCTGGATCATCCTCGACAAACCCGTGGGCCTCGGCTCGACGCAGGCGGTTGGCGCGGTCAAGCGCGTGTGCCGCGAGGCGGGGCTCGGCAAGGTCAAGGTCGGCCATGGCGGCACGCTCGACCCGCTGGCGTCGGGGGTTCTCCCGATCGCGCTTGGCGAGGCGACCAAGCTTTGCGGCCGGATGCTCGACGCGAGCAAGATTTATGACTTTACCGTGCAGTTCGGGACCGAGACCGCGGGCCTGGATGCCGAGGGCGACGTTGTGGCGACAAGCGATGTGCGGCCGACGTTGGCGGCGATTGAGGCGGTTCTCCCGCAGTTCACCGGGCCGATCGAACAGGTGCCGCCGGCCTATTCGGCGATCAAGATCGATGGCGAGCGCGCCTATGATCTTGCGCGCAAGGGCGAAGCCGTCGAGATGAAGGCGCGGGGGGTGACGGTTTATTCCCTTCGTCATGCCGGACTTGATCCGGCATCCATTGCCGCGGGCGCCGAATGGACCCCGGATCAAGTCCGGGGTGACGAGGGTGGGGGAGGGGGCATCGAATCCCTGACCCTCACCGCACACGTCTCGAAAGGCACCTATATCCGCTCCCTCGCGCGCGACATCGCCCGCGCGGTCGGAACTGTCGGCCATGTCACTATGCTTCGACGCACCAAAGCGGGACCGTTCACGCTCGATCAGGCGATTTCGCTGGACAAATTGAACGCATTCGGCCAAGGGGCCGCGCAATCAGAGATATTTCTGCCGCTGGAGGCAGGGCTGGTCGACATCCCGGCTCTGGACCTCTCCCCGGAAGCGGCAGGGGCGATCCGTCAGGGTCGCGTCTGGACCGGGGAAAGCACGCAGGACGGGCTCTATTGGGGACGGGACAGCCAAAAGCGGCCCGTCGCACTGGTGGAGGCTTTGGCGGGAACGCTGAAGGTCGTGCGGGGCTTCAATCTCTAAGCATCGATGTCGAAGGAAGAATGACATGTCGATTACTGCCGAACGCAAGGCCGAACTCATCAAGGAACACGCCCGCGAAAAGGGTGACACGGGTTCGCCCGAAGTTCAGGTCGCGATCCTCACCGATCGCATCAACACGCTGACCGAACATTTCAAGGCGCATCACAAGGACAATCACAGCCGCCGCGGGCTGCTGATGATGGTCAACAAGCGTCGCAGCCTCCTCGACTATCTGAAAAAGAAGGACGAAGGCCGCTACGCCGACCTGATCGCGAAGCTGGGTCTTCGCAAATAATGACGGTGGACGGCCCCGCTCCGGGGCCGTTTGCTTACCAAGTCTCCGTTCGCCCCGAGGAGGGACTGAGCGAAGGCGAAGGCCCGTCTCGAAGGGCCTTGCGATCCTTCGAGACGCCATTCGACAGGCTCAATGGCTTCTCGGGAAGAGCGGCGTTGGGTTGTTCAAGGGGCTGCCCGCATCCGGCGGGTTCGCCATTTGGGGCAGACAGACGCCCCGCACCGCCCGGGCCGGACTGCCCGGAACAGAGGCCCCGCCCGGCATAGGGCCAGGCGGGCGAAGGAAACCACATGTTTGACGTGAAAAAAGTATCGATCGAGTGGGGCGGTGAAACGCTGACGCTCGAAACGGGCAAGGTTGCCCGCCAGGCCGACGGCGCCGTGATGGCGACGCTGGGCGAAACGGTCGTCCTGTGCGCCGTGACCGCCGCGAAGTCGGTGAAGGACGGGCAGGATTTCTTCCCGCTCACCGTCCATTATCAGGAAAAATATTCGGCCGCCGGGCGCATCCCGGGCGGCTTCTTCAAGCGCGAACGCGGCGCGACCGAAAAGGAAACGCTGGTCAGCCGCCTGATCGACCGTCCGATCCGCCCGCTGTTCCCCGAAGGTTTCTATAACGAAATCAACGCCATCGCCCAGGTTCTGAGCTATGACGGCCACAATGAGCCCGACATCCTCGCGATGGTCGCGGCGTCGGCCGCGCTCACCATTTCGGGCGTGCCCTTCATGGGCCCGATCGGCGCCGCGCGCGTCGGTTATGTCGACGGCGAATATATCCTCAACCCGACCGACGAGCAGGTTGCCGAAGGCGACCTCGACCTCGTCGTTGCCGCGACGCACGATGCGGTGATGATGGTCGAATCCGAAGCCAATGAGCTGTCGGAAGAGATCATGCTCGGCGCCGTGATGTTCGCGCACGACGCGTGCCGCGAAGTCGTGAAGGCGATCATCAGCCTTGCCGAACAGGCCGCCAAGGATCCGTGGGAAATCGCATCGTCGGACGACAATGCCGCGCTCAAGGACAAGCTCAAGAAGCTGATCGGCAAGGACATTGCCGCCGCCTACAAGCTGACCGACAAGTCGGCGCGCTCGAACGCGCTCAACGAAGCGCGCGCGAAGGCGAAGGAACAGTTCACCGCCGACGGCCTCGAGCCGCAGCAGGTGATGGCGGGCATCAAGCTCACCAAGAAGCTCGAAGCCGAAATCGTCCGCACCGCCATCCTCAAGGAAGGCAAGCGCATCGACGGCCGCACGACGACGCAGATTCGTCCGATCGTCGCCGAAACGCACTTCCTGCCCCGCGCCCACGGCTCGGCGCTGTTCACCCGCGGCGAGACGCAGACGATCGCGACCTGCACGCTCGGCACCAAGGATGCGGAGCAGATGATCGACGGCCTCAACGGCCTGTCGTACCAGCACTTCATGCTGCACTATAACTTCCCGCCCTATTCGGTCGGTGAAGTCGGCCGCTTCGGCGCGCCGGGGCGCCGCGAAGTCGGTCACGGCAAGCTCGCGTGGCGCGCGCTGCACCCCGTGCTGCCGACGAAGGACGAGTTCCCCTATACGATCCGCCTGACCAGCGACATCACCGAATCGAACGGTTCGTCGTCGATGGCGTCGGTGTGCGGCGGTTCGCTGTCGATGATGGACGCCGGCGTGCCGATCAAGCGCCCCGTGTCGGGCATCGCGATGGGCCTGATCCTCGAAGGCAAGGATTATGCGATCCTGTCGGACATCCTGGGCGATGAAGACCATCTCGGCGACATGGACTTCAAGGTCGCGGGCACGTCCGAAGGCATCACCACGATGCAGATGGACATCAAGATTGCGGGCATCACGCGCGAGATCTTCGAGGCCGCGCTCAATCAGGCGAAGGAAGGCCGCGCGCACATCCTTGGCGAGATGGCAAAGGCGCTGGGCGAAGCCCGCACCGAGCTGTCGGCGCACGCGCCGCGCATCGAAACGATGCAGATCGACAAGGCGAAGATCCGCGATGTCATCGGCACGGGCGGCAAGGTGATCCGCGAGATCGTCGCGACCACCGGCGCCAAGGTCGACATCGACGACGAAGGCCTGATCAAGATTTCGTCGAGCGACCTCGACCAGATCGAGGCCGCGCGCAAGTGGATCGCGGGCATCGTCGAGGAAGCCGAAGTCGGCAAGATCTATGACGGCAAGGTCGTCAACCTCGTCGATTTCGGCGCGTTCGTGAATTTCATGGGCGGCAAGGACGGTCTCGTCCACGTCAGCGAAATCCGCAACGAGCGCGTCGAAAAGGTCGCCGACGTCCTGAGCGAAGGCCAGGAAGTCAAGGTCAAGGTGCTCGAGATCGACCCGCGCGGCAAGGTCCGCCTGTCGATGCGCGTCGTCGACCAGGAAACCGGCGAGGAACTCGAAGACACCCGCCCGGCGCGCGAACCGCGCGGTGACCGCGGCCCCCGCCGTGACGGCGGCGACCGCGGCGATCGTGGTGATCGTGGCCGTGGCGGCCGCGACCGTGGCCCGCGCCGTGATGGCGGTGATCGCGGTCCGCGCCGCGAACGCAGCGACAATGTCCCCGAGGATCAGGGCCATGTGCCCGACTTCCTGAAGGACTGATCTTTCCGGTTACGGATTGACGAAAGGGGCCGCTGTTCAGCGGCCCCTTTTTTATATCGGCTTCGGGGTGGGGAGCTGCTGCTAAATCCTCCCTGTGGCGAAGCCATGGGGAGGGGGACCGCTCGCGTAGCGAGGGGTGGAGGGGCCGCGACGCTGCGCCATCAGCCCCTCCGTCAGCCCTGCGGGCTGCCACCTCCCCATGCCTGGGGCACAGGGAGGATCTGATGTCCGCAATCGGTCGCTTTCCAACATTCCTGTGTCCGTTCGTGTAGAGTGAAGTCGAGACACCCATCGATACACCGCCTATCCCGATGGACATCTCGACTTCGACCAAGGGCAAAATCAGTCGAACAGCCGCTCGGCATAGACCGCGCGAAGCTGCGACCAATTGTCCCAGTGCGGCGCGGCCCGGGTCCCGCGCAGCCGCGCTTCGAGCACGTCGACATGCGCGTGCCAGCCGGCGCTGACGTTGAGCAGGACCGACGGGTCCTCGATGCGGCGATGGACGATGATCAGCAGCACCTCGTCGCCTTTCTCCTCCAGCGTGAAGGTCACGCCGCCGGTGCTGCCCCATGTGATCGACAGGCTGTGGGGCGCGTCGATCGCGGTGACTTCGCACGTCATGCGATGCTCGGCATCAAAGCCGTCGGGGCGCGTGCCCGGCGGATCGGTCAGCTCGTCGTTGCGCCACACGAAATCGACCGCCGCGCCGACCTTTTCTTCCATCGCGCCCGCGGCGAGCCATTGGCGGCGAAGCTCGCCATCGGTCAGGTAGGACCAGACGCGGTCGATGGGGCCGGGAAGCAGGCGTTGCAGCGTCAGCGTCGCGGGTTCGGTCACGACGCCATAGGCGTCGTCGGCAAGCATTGCGGTCATCGTCATTCTCCTTTTTTCGGGGGGAGGGGATTTTTCGCGGGATCGGCGCGCAGCAGCGCTTCGAGGGCGTCGAGGCGGCCGGTCCAATAGCGGCGGTACATGCCGATCCACCGGTCGGCGCTCATCAGCGGCGCGGGCTCGAGGCTGCAAATATGCGTGCGGCCGCGCACCTCGCGGCGGACCATGCCGGCGCGTTCGAGCACCTTGATATGCTTCGACGCCGCGGCGAGCGACATGGCATGCGGCTCGGCGAGCGCGCTCACCGTGCTCTCGCCCTCGGCGAGCTGCGCGAGCATCGCGCGCCGCGTCGCATCGCCGAGCGCCTGAAAGACTGTGTCGAGTGTCTGCGAATCATGTTCAACCATGTGGTTAAATATGCTGCTTCGCCCGAGTATTGTCAACCATAAGGTTGAATATTGTCGGGAGGGGCGATTGGGGCTTTCGCCGCTGCCGCGATGACCGCATAATGACGGGCATGTTGCAGACTCTCCTCGCGGCGCTCGCGCTTGCCGCCCAGCCCGCCGATACGCCTCCCGCGCCCGAACCCGCTGCCCCGGCGGTGGAACCCGACACGCGTCCGCATGTGGCGCTCGTCACCGATCTCGGCACGATGATCGTCCGGATCGAGGATCGGCGTGCACCGGTGACGGCCAGGAATTTCCTCCGCTACGTCGACGCAAAGCGGCTCGACGGCTTCAAATTCTATCGCTCGACGCGCAGCTGGGGGCCGGCGAACATGCTCGTCCAGGCGGGCAATCGCGGCGACGCGCGGCTCAACTTCCCGCCCATCGCGCACGAGCCGACGACGCAGACGGGTCTGACCAACTGCAAGGGCGCATTGTCGATGGCGCGGCTCAACCCCGGCGATGCGACGAGCGATTTCTTTGTGCTGCTGTCCGACATCAAGGGCTTCGACGCCGACGCGCAGGGCGGCGACGGCGCGGGCTTTGCCGTGTTCGGCGAACTGGTCGCGGGCGCCGACGTCGCCGAGAAAATCTACGCCGCGCCGATTTCGGAGACGCTGGGCGAAGGCGTAATGCTCGGCCAGATGCTCGACCCGCAGGTCGCGATCAGGAGCGCACGCCGCGTTCCCGCACCCGCCGACGCGCCGCAGGGCTGCGTCGTCAAGGCGCCATAAAGGCGCGGCGGACCCCCATCATTTATTTTGCGTTCATCGGCGCTGTGGCTATACCGCGCGCATGACTCAGCGTTCCTCCCTGCGCGCCTCGACGCGCCTGCTCGCCGCCGCTCTTGTTATCACGCCCTTGCTGGCGGCCTGCGCCGGTGGCGGCGGGGTCAAAAAGGACACGCGCTATGTCGCGCGCGATGTCAGCACGCTCTATCGGGCGGCGCAGGAGCGGCTCGATCGCCAGCAATATGGCCTCGCCGCCGCGCTGTTCGACGAGGTAGAGCGCCAGCATCCCTATTCGCCCTGGGCGCGCCGCGCGCAGCTGATGAGCGCGTTTTCCTATTATATGGACCGCGAATATACCCCGGCGATCGAGGCGGCGCAGCGCTTCCTGTCGATCCACCCCGGCAACAAGGACGCGCCCTACGCCTATTATCTGATCGGGCTCAGCTATTATGAGCAGATCAGCGACGTCACCCGCGACCAGAAGATCACCGAGCAGGCGAAAAATGCGCTCGGGGAAGTCATCCGTCGCTATCCCGACAGCCGTTATGCCGCTGACGCGCGCCTGAAGGTCGACCTGGTGCAGGATCACCTCGCGGGCAAGGAGATGGAGATCGGCCGCTTTTATCAGCGCAGCTCGAACTGGCTCGCCGCGTCGATCCGCTTTCGCGAGGTGACCGACAAATATCAGACGACGAGCCACGCGCCCGAGGCGCTTTATCGCCTCACCGAATGCTATCTCGCGCTCGGCATCCCGTCCGAAGCCAAGAAGTCGGCCGCGGTGCTCGGGGCGAACTACCCGGGCAGCGAATGGTACGACCGGGCCTACGACCTGATGCAGAAGCACGCACCGGCCGCCTGATGCCCGAACGTCGCCCCCGCGCAGGCGGGGGCCGCTGTCGTTCTTGCGTAACCTTTCCTGCGGCCCCCGCCTGCGCGGGGGCGACATGTTACTACCGAATAGATTCTGCCTTTGTTCTGCGGTAAGGACGTGCCGTGCTGACCGCTTTGTCCATCGCCAACATCGTGCTGATCGAGCGGCTCGACCTCGAATTCGAGGCGGGGCTGGGCGTGCTCACGGGTGAGACAGGGGCGGGCAAGTCGATCCTGCTCGACGCGCTCGGGCTGGCGCTCGGGATGCGCGCCGACACCGCACTCGTTCGTCAGGGCGCCGACCGCGCGCAGGTGACCGCGAGCTTCGCGCCGCCTGCGTCCGGTACCGCGCTCGCCGCGCTGCTCGCCGACAACGACATTGCGCTCGACCCCGGCGAACCGCTGCTGATCCGCCGCACGCTCAAGGCCGATGGCGGCAGCCGCGCGTTCGTCAACGACCAGCCCTGCTCGGCGGCGCTGCTGCGCGAGGTCGGCGGCCACCTCGTCGAAATCCACGGCCAGCACGACGACCGCGGGCTGCTCGCACCGGCGGGGCATCGCGCGCTGCTCGATGCCTATGCGCGCGCCGATACGGGCGCGGTCGCCGCCGCGCATGCCGCGTGGCGCGCCGCCGAGGAAAGGCTCGCCGCGGCACGCGCCGCGATTGCCGAGGCGACGCGCGACCGCGAATGGCTCGAGCATTGCGTCGCCGAGCTTCGCGCGCTCGCGCCGCAGCCGGGTGAAGAGGCCGAACTCGCCGAGGCGCGCGCCGCAATGCAGAAGGGCGAGCGGATCGCGGGCGACCTTGGCGCGATCATGGAGGCGTTCGACGGCAGCGCGGGCGGCCCGGCGCTGCTGCGCGGCGCGGCGCGGCGGCTCGACCGGCTCGCGGGCGATCACCCGCTGCTTGCCGAAGCGCTCGCGAGCCTCGACCGCGCGATCATCGACGCCGACGAGGCCGAGACGAAATTGCACGAGGCGGCGCGTGCGATGGAATATGACCCCGACCGCCTCGAAGCCGCCGAGACGCGGTTGTTCGAACTGCGCGCGATGGCGCGCAAACATGGCGTCCAGCCCGACGAACTTGCGGCGCTCACCGACGACCTCGCGGCGCGGCTCGACGCGATCGAGGGCGGCAGCGCCGGCCTCGCAAAGCTCGAAGCCGCGGTCGCCGAAAGCGCCGCCGCCTACACCCACGCCGCGACCGCGCTGTCGGACCAGCGCGCCAAGGCAGCGGCACGGCTCGACGCCGCGGTCGCGGGCGAGCTTGCGCCATTGAAACTCGACGCCGCGCGCTTCCGGACGCTCGTCGAGCGGCTGCCCGCCGAACGCTGGGGCGCCGACGGCATCGACCGCGTCGAATTCCTCATCGCGACGAACCCGGGCGCGCCTTTCGCCCCGCTCGCCAAGATCGCGAGCGGCGGCGAATTGTCGCGCTTCATCCTCGCGCTCAAGGTCGCGCTTGCCGAAGAGGGCGGCGCCGACACGATCATCTTCGACGAAATCGACCGCGGCGTCGGCGGCGCGGTTGCGAGCGCGATCGGCGAGCGGCTCGCGCGGCTCGCGGGCGCGGGCAAGCAATTGCTCGCGGTGACGCACAGTCCGCAGGTTGCGGCCAAGGGCGCGGCGCATTTCGTCATCGCCAAATCGAGCGAAGGAACGGTCACGCGCACGAGCGTCCACGCGCTCGACGAAGCCGGCCGCCGCGAGGAAATCGCGCGCATGCTGTCGGGCGCCGAAGTGACGGAAGAGGCACGGGCGCAGGCGGAGCGGTTGCTGGAGGTGGCGGCGTGATCGCGCACCCGCTCGACCGCCCGATCTGGTCGATGCTCACCGGGCGGCAGGCGCATCTGGCCGAGGGCGATGCGCGCGCGGTGCGGATTGATCGCGGGTACGGGCCGTTCGGCGCGGCGGCGGACGAGGCGGCGGAGGCGCAGGCGGCGCTCGCGGCGCTCGTTCCTGCCGATGGCGAGCTGTGGATCGTCGAAGGCGCGCCGCCGCCGCTCCCGCCCGCTACGCGCGAGGTCAAGCGCGCGGTGCTCGCGCAGATGGTCGCCGAAGGCCCGCCGCCCCCGCCGCGCGCCGACGAGCCCGTCATCGTCGCGCTCGGCGAGGCCGACGCTGCCGAGATGCGCGCGCTCGCCGAACATGCGCAGCCGGGGCCGTGGGGTCCGAAGACGCATCTTTACGGCCCCTTTTTCGGTGTCCGCGAGAATGGCCGCCTGCTTGCGATGGCGGGGCAGCGGATGCTGATGCCCGGCATGGCCGAAGTCAGCGGCGTCGCGACCTGGGCCGATTGCCGCGGTCGCGGCCTTGCGCGCGCGCTGATCGGCCATGTCATGCGCGCAATGGTCGCACGCGGTGAGACGCCCTTCCTCCACAGCTATGCCGACAATGCGGGCGCGATTGCGCTCTACGAATCGCTGGGCTTTCGGCACCGGCGGCAAATTCATCCGCTGGTGGTGGCGCGGAGCACCGATTGAGAATTGCCCCTCGCAAGCGCTGTGCGCCGGTGGCAAAGACGGGCCGATGAAGGACATCGAATCGCTGACCGAGGCTGACGCCGCGAACGAGCTGATGCGGCTCGCCAAGGCAATCGCGCACCACAACCGGCTCTATCATGCCGAGGACAGCCCGGAGATTTCGGACGCCGATTATGACGCGCTCGTCCGCCGCAACAATGCGATCGAGGCGGCCTTCCCGCACCTGATCCGCGCCGACAGTCCGAACAAGCTCGTCGGTGCCGCGGTCGAGGCGTCGCCGCTCGCCAAGGTCACGCATGCGCAGCGGATGATGAGCCTCGACAACGCCTTTGCGGCCGAGGATGTCGCCGAATTCGCGGCGCGCGTCCGCCGCTTCCTCAACCTCGGCGAGGACGAGCCGGTCGCGCTTACGGCCGAGGACAAGATCGACGGCCTGTCCTGTTCGCTGCGTTACGAAAAAGGCGAGCTCGTTCAGGCGGCGACGCGCGGTGACGGCAGCGTCGGCGAGGATGTCACCGCGAATGTCGCGACGATTGCCGACATTCCCCAATCACTCGTCGCCCCCGCGACGGACATTCCCGACGTTTTCGAAATCCGCGGCGAAGTCTATATGGCCAAGGCCGATTTCGCCGCGCTCAACGCGCGCCTGCTCGCCGAGGCCGACGATCCCGACAAGGCGCGCCAGTTCGCCAACCCGCGCAACGCCGCGGCAGGCTCGCTGCGCCAGAAGGATGCGAGCGTCACTGCGGCACGCCCCTTGCGCTTTCTCGCGCACGGTTGGGGCGAGGTCAGCGACCTGCCCGAAGACACGCAATTTGCGATGATGAAGCGCATCGAAGGCTGGGGCGTCCCGGTGTCGCCGTTGCTCGCGCGCTTCGACAGCGTCGAGGCGGTGCTCGCCCATTATGCCGACATCGAGCGCCGCCGCGCCGAGCTGCCCTATGACATCGACGGCGTCGTCTACAAGGTCGACCGGCTCGACTGGCAGACGAGGCTCGGCTTCGTGGCAAAGGCGCCGCGCTGGGCGATCGCGCACAAATTCCCCGCCGAACGCGCGCAGACGACGCTCGAGGCGATCGACATCCAGGTCGGGCGCACCGGCAAGCTGACCCCCGTGGGGCGCCTCACTCCCGTCACCGTTGGCGGCGTCGTCGTCTCGAACGTCACCCTGCACAACCGCGACGAGATCGAACGGCTCGGCGTGCGGCCGGGCGACCGCATCGTCGTCCAGCGCGCGGGCGACGTCATCCCGCAGGTCGTCGAAAACCTGACCCGCGACGAGGAGCGCGTGCCCTTCGTCTTTCCCGACCACTGCCCGGTGTGCGGCAGCGAGGCGGTCGCCGAAGAGGGCGAGGTCGATGTCCGCTGCACCGGCGGGCTGATCTGCGCAGCGCAGAAATTCGAACGCCTGCGCCATTTCGTCAGCCGCGGCGCGCTCGATATCGAGGGGCTGGGCGAAAAGAGCATCGAGGAGTTTCTGGCGCTCGGCTGGCTCGACAAGGGACCCGCCGACATCTTCCGCCTCAAAAATCATCGCGACGAACTGCTGGTGCGCGAAGGATGGAAGGAAAAGTCGGTCGAAAACCTCCTCGCCGCGATCGAGGCAAAGCGCCAGCCCGATGCGGCGCGACTGCTCTTCGGGCTCGGTATCCGCCATGTCGGCGCGGTGACCGCGCGCGACCTGATGAAGGGTCTGGGCGACATTGCCCGGCTCCCCGCCAAGGCGCAGGAAATTCACGCCTATCTGGCCGAGCATCCACAGGACGAAGGCGAATCCGACGGCAAATATATGGCGCGCAAGGTGGAGGCGATCAAAGCGATCCTCGAGGTTCGCGCCGACGGCATCGGCGCCGCGGTCGGCGAGGCGCTCGCCGACTTCTTCCACGAACCGCACAACCGTGACCTGTGGGACGACCTTCTCTCGCAAGTCTCGCCGCCGCCCTATGTCGTCGAGACGCGCGACAGCGAGGTGTCGGGCAAGACCGTCGTCTTCACCGGCAAGCTCGAAACGATGAGCCGCGACGAAGCCAAGGCGCAGGCGGAGAAGCTGGGGGCCAAGGCCGCGGGCAGCGTCAGCGCCAAGACCGACCTTGTCGTCGCGGGACCGGGCGCGGGATCGAAACTCAAGCAAGCCGCGGCGCTGGGCATTCCGGTGATCGACGAGGCCGCATGGGCGGCGATTGTGGAGGCGGCGGGTTAGGCAGGCGAGCGATGCCGGTGCCTATCGTTCGCCCGCTGTCATGCCGACCGCACAGGTTAGCGCCGGCGCGATCATCGGCACATGGTTACGCCCGACGACGACAAACGGCCTCTCGCCCGCCCGCATCGCTTCGGCCAACAGTCGCACAAAGTGGCGGTCGCGAATGCTGCTGTCGGCGCGATTGATCGCTCCCATTACAACGCCGCCGGTTTCCTCGTCATCGGCGGTTGGCGAGAACCATCGTGCCTCGGCGTCCTGCCACCGGCGTCCCGGCCATAGCCGCTCGGATTGCTGCTGGAGGTCGGCGACGCTGCCGATGGACTGATCTAGACCCATGGCTGCGGCCAGTGACCTCATACTTTCCAGAAGCGCACCGATTCGCGCGTCGAGCTTGGCTCCGGACAGGCCTTCGCGGTCCCGCAGGCGAACCGCTTCGCGCAGAGTGAAAAACAACAGAATCTCGTGGACGGGGAACCGGCTTTGAAGTTCCTTCATCTGATCCGCGGGGGAAGGCTCCAGCGAACGGGCAGGGACGCCGCGTTCGCGCGCCAGATATCGCAAAAAGCCCGACTCGCCGAAATCGGCGATCGTTTCGCTCACGGTCGCGGCCATGCCGCGATCCGGTCCCTCGTAAAAAACCAAAGTTGGACGAAAATCTTCGATCGCGGCATCAATCTCCGCAAACTGGCCGTCGGCCGGATCGCGCGAATGGCGTGCTCCGACGATGGAAAGCGCGGAGGATTGAAAATTCCATTGCTGCGCGCGCGATTCCTGCCATTCAGCATAGTCGAGCACGTCGGGGCAGTCCGATTGGGCGGCGTGAAGCGGAACGGGCGATATCAGGATCGCGAGGGCGACCGCGACACGGGGTCTGAACATGGCGGATAAATTCCTCTTTTCATCGAGTGAAGTCAATTAGCGTCAGCGGTTCAACCGGTGGGAGCCAACATCGCTCGACCAAAGCCCTTGGGGTTTCGACGGAAGGAAGGCCACGACTTGCCAGCGGTGCGTGTCCGCCATAAAGCGCGCGCCGTGAGCCTACTCGCCGCCTTGCGCCGTCCCGGCATCCTGCTTCTGCTGCCGGTGCTGTTCGCACTCGCGGCGCGGATGCTCGCTGCGCCGGGCTGGATGCTCGAAAGCGATGCGAGCGGGTCGATAACCGTCCGCATCTGTTCGGACCCTGCCAATCCCGGCGGCACCATCGACATCCCGATCGAGCGCGTCGGCGGCCATGACGCGGGTGAGGCGCAGCAGCATTGCCCGTGGGGCGCGCTCGCGGCGGCCCCGCCGCTTCCCGAAGGGGCTGTTCTTCCCGCCGCGCCGGTGGGCTTCGCGGCGGTTCCTGCCACCCCGGCATCGCTCGGCTTCGCGCCGGGCATCGCTTCGCCGCTCCCGCCGAGTACCGGCCCACCCAGCTTCGCGTAGAGCGTCATTCCGGCGAAGGCCGGGATCTCGCCGGTGCATGTCAAGGCTAGGTCGAGATTCCGGCCTTCGCCGGGATGACGAGACGACGGCTGCTCGATGCGGCCTGCACTCGCTCTCCCGCGAAGGATCATTCAATGAAAGACTATATGACCCGCCGGGCGCCGCTGTTGGCGCTCGCCCCCGCGCTGCACGTCGCGCCCAACCTCGAATGGGTGCCCGATGGCCCTTACGCCGACTATCGCAATCGCGTCGCGACGCCGGGCTATGCCCTCATCGGCGTGACCGGCGGCGCGACAATTGCTGGGGGCGTCGATGCCTTCGTCGATGTTCGCAACGTCACGGCCAAAAAGGCAATCGGCGACATCGGCGCCGCGATCACGGTGACCGACGCATCGGCCATCTATTACCCCGTCGAGCGCCGCGCCGTCTCGGCGGGCGTGCGCGCGCGCTTCTAGGGGGAGCGAAGGCGATGACCGACGCCCGCCCGATACCGCTCTACCGCACGATCTGGCGCTGGCATTTCTATGCCGGGCTGTTCGTCATCCCCTTCATCCTGCTGCTGTCGCTCACCGGCGCGGCCTATCTCTTCAAGCCGCAGCTCGATCGCTGGCAGGAACGCGAATGGCGCGGGCTGCCCGCCGGGCGGTCGGTCGACGCCGACGCGCAGGTCGCGGCGGCGCTCGCGGCCTTTCCCGGCGCAAGCTTTCACTATTACCGCATCGCCGAAGCGCCCGGCGACGCCGCGGTGGTCCATCTCGGCCTGCCGTCGGGCGGCATGCGCGACGTCGCCGTGTCGCCGCGGGGGGAGGTGATCGGGGCGGCCGATCCCGATGCGCGGATTTCGGCCTGGCTGTCGCGCGTCCACGGCAGCCTGCTGATCGGCCGCGCGGGCGGCCTGCTCGTCGAGCTTGCGGCGAGCTGGGCGATCGCGATGATCCTCACCGGCCTTTACCTCTGGTGGCCGCGCGGGCGGGGGCTCGCCGGCGTCGCCTGGCCGCGCCTCGCGCTCGGCACGCGCACGGCGCTCCGCGACCTGCACGCCGTGACCGGATTCTGGGTGTCGGGGCTTGCGCTCGTCCTGCTGCTCACCGCCTTGCCGTGGACCGACGTCTGGGCGAGCGGCTTTCGCGCGCTGCGCGCTGAAATGGGCTGGGTTGCGGGGACGCAGGACTGGAAAAGCGGCGGGGGCGATCCGCACGCCGCTCACGACCATGCCGCGATGGCACAAGCCGCCCCCGCCGGTCCCGTGCCGCGTGCGCCGCTCGCCTATATCGTCATGCGCGCGCGGAGCGAGGCGATGCCCGCCCCGGCGATCATCCAGCCGCCCGGCGCGCCCAACCTGTTCGGGCCGCCCAACGGCAATGTCTGGACGCTGACCACCCTGACGCAGAACCGGCCGCGGGTCCGCAAGGTCAGCTATGACCCCGTTACCAGCATCGAAGTGTCGCGCAGCGGCTTCGCCGACAAGCATGTCGTCGACCGCATCGTCGGCGTCGGCATCGCCTGGCACGAGGGGCAGCTCTTCGGCCTCGCGAACCAGTTGGTCGGCGTCGCGACCGCGCTCGCACTCGTACTGCTCAGCGTCACCGGCTTCCTGATGTGGTGGCGGCGCAGGCCCGGCGATGCGCTCGGCGCGCCGCCCGCGCCGCGCGATCCGGCGCGGCCAAGGGGCGTCGCGGCGATCGTCCTGCTCCTCGCCGCGCTGCTCCCGCTGCTCGCCGCATCGCTGATCCTGCTTTGGATCGTCGACAATTTGCTCCTCCAGCGCCTGCCGCGCGCGGCAAGGTGGCTGGGGGTCCGACTGGCGGGTTGAGCCGCACCGCGTTATGGCGGGACAAATGCGCTGCTTCGCCCGCCTTGCCTTGATGCTTGCCGCACTGTTCGCAGGCGCGATGGCGCACGCCGCCGACCGCGGCCCGGTCGTGCTCGCGGCGTCGAGTCTGCAAGGGGCGCTGGGCGAGGCGGCCGACGCCTGGACGGCGCGGGGGCACGCGCGGCCCTTATTGTCCTTCGCGGCATCGTCGGCGCTCGCGCGGCAGGCGATGGCGGGGGCGCCCGCCGACCTGTTCGTCTCGGCCGACGAAGCGTGGATGGACGCGCTCGCGCGCGCCGGGCGGCTGCGCGGCGGAACGCGTGCGACGCTCGCCGCCAACCGCCTCGTCCTCATCGCGCCTGCGGGGAGCAAGGTCGAAATTGCGATCCAGCGGCGCTTCGCCCTCGCTGCCGCGCTCGGCAGCGGACGGCTCGCGATCGCCGACCCTGCCGCAGTCCCCGCGGGGCGCTACGCCAAGACGGCGCTCGCCCATTATGGTGTGTGGGACAGCGTCGCGCCCAAGCTCGCCCCGGCCGAAAATGTCCGCGCCGCGCTCGCGCTCGTCGAACGCCGCGCCGCGCCGCTCGGCATCGTCTATGCGACCGACGCGCGCGCCTCGCGCCGCGTGCGGCAGGTCGCGCTCTTCCCCGCGTCGAGCCACCCGCCGATCCGCTATCCCGTCGCGATATTGAAGGCCTCGCGCCACCGCGACGCCGCTGCCTTTCGCGCCTTCCTCCTCTCGCTCCACGGCCGCGCGATCCTCGCGCGCCATGGCTTTGCAGCGCCCTAGGCCGCGCATGATGTCCGCCGAACTGTGGGGGATCGTCGCGCTGTCGCTGCGCGTCGGTGCGCTCGCGGTCGCCTTGACCCTGCCGCTTGCCTTCGCGCTCGCGTGGATACTCGCGCGCTGGCGCTTTCCGGGGCGCGTGCTGCTCGATGCGCTCGTCCACCTGCCGCTCGTGTTGCCGCCCGTCGTCACCGGCTGGCTGCTGCTCGTCGCTTTCGGTCCTGCCGGCCCCGTGGGGCGCTGGCTGGAGGAGTGGTTCGGCGTCGTCCTCATCTTCCGCTGGACGGGCGCCGCGCTCGCCGCCGCGATCATGGCGCTGCCGTTGATGGTGCGCGCGATGCGGCTGTCGATCGAGGCGATCGATCCCCGGCTCGAGGGCGCCGCGCGAACGCTGGGGGCAGGGCGGTGGCACGCCTTCCGCACCGTCAGCCTGCCGCTCGCGCTCCCCGGCATTTTCGCCGCGCTCGTCCTCGGCTTTGCGCGCTCGATCGGCGAGTTCGGCGCGACGATCACCTTCGTCTCGAACATTCCCGGCGAAACGCAGACGCTTCCGCTCGCCATCTATTCGGCGCTGCAGGTACCGGGGGGCGAGGCGATGGTGACGCGGCTCGCGCTGCTGTCGGTCGTGCTCTCGCTCGCCGCGCTCGTCCTCTCCGAATGGCTCGTGCGCCGCTCGCACGGCGAAAGGGCGCGGCGTGGCGATTGATATCGACGTCGAAAGGCGGCTCGGCGAGCGCAATATCGCTGCGCGCTTTACCGCCGGGCCGGGGCTCACCGCACTGTTCGGCCCCTCGGGCGCGGGCAAGACGAGCATCCTCAACATGGTCGCGGGGCTGCTCCGCCCCGACCGCGGCCACATCCGCATCGGCGAACGCACCCTGTTCGGCCCCGGCATCGATCTGGCGCCGGAGGCGCGGCGTGTCGGCTATGTCTTCCAGGACGGGCGCCTCTTTCCGCACAGGCGCGTGCGCGCGAACCTGCTCTATGGCTACGACCTCGCGCCGCCCGCGAACCGCTGGATGGGGTTCGACGAGGCGCTGGCCTTCCTCGGCATCGGCCATTTGCTCGATCGCTGGCCGCAAAGCCTGTCGGGCGGCGAGGCGCAGCGCGTCGCGATCGGGCGCGCGCTGCTCGCGGCCCCCGAACTGCTGCTGCTCGACGAACCGCTCGCCTCGCTCGACGCCGCGCGGCGCGGCGAGATCATGGCGGTGATCGAGCGTATCCGCGACGAACTGCGCGTGCCGATCCTCTATGTCAGCCACGACCGCGCCGAGGTCGAGCGGCTGGCGACAGAGATCGTCCCGATCGGCGGCTAAGGTTTCACTTGAAACCAATAATGTGATAGGATTTCGGGCATGAAGAATCCCGCCACCCATGTCCACGACACTCCGCCGCCGGGCGCCGCGCCCGACTGGACGATTCCGCAGGATTGGGACGCATTCACCGCCGACGAACATGCGATGTGGGACCGGCTCTTCGCGCGCCAGTCGGAGATGCTTCCCGGCCGCGCGTCGCAGGCCTTCTTGCGCGGGATCGACGTGCTGCGCCTCGAAAAGCCCGGCATCCCCGATTATCGCGAACTCAACGCGCGGCTGACGGACGCGACGGGGTGGCAGGTCGTCGCGGTGCCGGGGCTCGTCCCCGACGATGTGTTTTTCGACCATCTTGCCAACCGGCGCTTTCCGGCGGGCAATTTCATCCGGACCCCCGAACAGCTCGATTATCTGCAGGAACCCGACGTCTTCCACGACGTGTTCGGCCATGTCCCGATGCTCGCCGACCCGGTCTTCGCCGACTATATGGTCGCCTATGGCGAGGGCGGACTGCGCAGCCTGCAATTCGACGCATTGAAACAGCTCGCGCGGCTTTATTGGTACACGGTCGAATTCGGGCTGATCCGCGAGGACGGCTCGTTGCGCATCTATGGCGCCGGGATCGTGTCGAGCTATGCCGAAAGCGTGTTTGCGCTCGACTCGGACAGCCCGAACCGCATCGGTTTCGACCTCGCGCGCGTGATGCGCACCGATTACCGGATCGACGATTTCCAGCAGAATTATTTCGTGATCGACAGCCTCGACCAATTGCTCGACGTCACGGTGAACACCGATTTCGCGCCGATCTATGCCGCCAACGCCGCGCTGCCGCCGATCCCGATTGCCGACATCCTGCCCGGCGATCAGGTGATCACGCGCGGTACGCAGGAGTATGCCCTCGCGAAAAGCTAGCTAGCCCCTCCCGCACGCGGGAGGGGAGGAGTCACCAGCTCCCGAAACTCGCATCGGCGGGATTGGCGCGGTGGAGCGCGCGTTCCTTGCGCCGGTATCCGAATCGCCGCCGCTTGACGAGCAGCAGGCACGGCCATTCGCGGCTTCCGCCGCGCGCCGCCAGGCGAAAGCCGTGCGCGCGATAGGCGGCGAGCACATCGTCCATCTGCCGCGTGATCAGCCCCGCCAGAATCGCGTGCCCGCCCGGCGCGGTCGCCGCCGCTATGTCGGGCGACAGGGTGATCAGCGGCCCCGCAAGGATATTGGCGATGACAAGGTCATAGGGAGCGCGGTGACGGATCGCGGGATGGTCGGTCCCCGGCGCGACCGCGAGCGTCAGCCGCCCCCCACCACGCCCCATCGCGATGTCATTGACCGCCGCATTGTCGCGCGTCACCGCGATGCTCGCGGGGTCGATGTCGGACGCGATCGTCCGTGCGCGCGGCCACAGCGCCATCGCCGCAAAGGCGAGCAGCCCCGTGCCCGTGCCGATGTCGGCAATGTTGCGCGGCGCCGCGCCCGCGCGCGCGAGCCGGTCGAGCATCGCAAGGCACCCCGCCGTCGTATCGTGCCCGCCCGTCCCGAACGCCTGGCTCGCGTCGATCAGGAAGCTGGTGCTGCCCTGCGGAACCCGGTCGGCATAGCTGCTCGTATGGACGAAAAAGCGCCCGGCGTGCACGGGTTCGAGTCCCTGCTGCGACAGCGTCACCCAATCTTCCTCGGGCAATTTCTCGACGGCCGGCGTCTTGCCCGCCGCGCTCGGAACCAATGCCGGGAGCAGCTTGAGCAGCGCGGCGCTCGGCCGGTCGTCGACATAGGCGTCGAGCTGCCACAATCCGGCATCCTCGTCGATCTCGCGCGTGACGACCACAGGCGCTTCGGAAAGCGCGTCGAGTGCAGGGATTTCGCCCGACAATGCCTCGGCCTCGTCGCGCGTGCAGGGGAGCGAAACGACCCAGCTCATGCGTCAGCGCACATAGGAAGCGCCATTCACGTCGAGCACCGCCCCGGTCATCGACGGCGGCGCGTCGAGCGCGCACCAGCGCGCCATTTCGGCGACCTCCTGCGGCATCGCGACGCGGCCGAGCGGGATGTCCGCAAGCAATTTTTCGCCGCCGCGGCTTTCCAGATAATCGTCGGCCATCCCGGTCATCGTGAAGCCGGGGCAGATGGCAAAGGCGAGAATCCCTTCCTTCGCGTGCGCGCGCGCGATCGTCTTGGTCATCGCGACCATCCCGGCCTTCGACGCCGCATAATGCCAGTGCGCGGGGCTGTCGCCGCGATGGGCGGCGCGGCTCGCAATATTGACGATCCGCCCGCCAAGGCCCGTCTGCTGCCAGTGAAGCACCGCCAGACGGCACAGCGACGCCGCCGCGGTCAGGTTGACCTGCAGCGTGCGGTTCCATTTCTCGAGCCACTCGTCGCCGGCGGCAGTGATCGGGTTCGCGTCGAAAATGCCGGCATTGTTGATCAGCACGTCGATACGCCCGTCGAGCGTGTCGAGGCTGTCCGCCCACAGGCGCGGCGGAACATCGGGGTCGGCGAGGTCGCCGTCGGCGCTCGACAACGCGACGATCCGGTGGTTCTGGTGCGCGAGCGCGTCGGCGATTGCCGCGCCGATGCCGCGGCTCGCGCCGGTGATCAGGATATGCGTGGTCATGATCCCGCCATAGAGGAGGGGAGGTGACGTTGCCAACTCGTGCGTCCGCCTCATTTCGTCCCCCCGGCCTCCGCCGGGATGACAATAGGGACCGGAGGAGTCAGGGCGTAGTCGGCGTCACGCCACCCGGCGGCTGAACTCGCTCGCGGCCTTTTCCAGCGACTGCAGCCGCGCGCCCATCCGTGCGAACTCCTCGCTCAGCGTGCTGATCTCGCCCGCGACCATTCCCGAATCGTTGCGGATGCTCGCGATCGTCGACGACATCGAATCGGCGGCGAGCGCGGTTTCGTCTACCGCGGCGGTGATCGACGTCACCGTCTGCGCCTGCGCGTCCATCGCTTCGCGGATGCGCTGCGCCGACTCCTGCACTTCGACGATCGTCTGCTGGATCGACTGGTTCGCCGACACCGACCCGCGTGTCGCCTGCTGAATCGCGGTAATCTTGGCGGCAATATCGTCGGTCGCGCGCGCCGTTTCGTTGGCCAGGCTCTTGACCTCCTGCGCCACCACGGCGAAGCCGCGGCCAGATTCGCCCGCGCGCGCCGCCTCGATCGTCGCATTGAGCGCGAGCAGGTTGGTCTGTCCGGCGATCTCGCGGATCAGCCCGAGGATCGATTCGATCGACTGGGCATGGTGCGACAGCGCTTCCGACATGACGACCGCTTCGCCCGCCTGTTCGGACGCGCGCGTCGCGACGCTGGCCGATGCCTCGACCTCGCTGCGCGCATCCTCGATCGCGCGGATCAGGCCGGCGGCGGTCGACGCGGCTTCGCGCATCGCCATCGCCGACTGTTCGGACGCGGCGGCGACTTCGCTTGTCTTCGCGATCATCCCCTTGGCGGCATGGTCCGCCGATTCGGCCTGCCGGGCGAGCTGTTGGCGCGCCGCGTCGGTTTCCTGGACCAGCGACGCAATCGAGCGGTCGAAATCGCCCGCAATCGTCTGACGCTCGCTCGATACCGCCGCGCTGTTCAGCTTTTGGGCATAGGCCTGCATGATGTCGGCTTCCAGCATCGCCAGCCGGTTTACCGCACTCGTCAGCCGCGTCGTCCGTTCGGCATCGTCGGCACAGGCTTCGACAATATATTTGATCGTCACCTCCTGGCTATGCGCGATGCAGGCGAGAATCGAGGCGATGGGGATGCCGGTGCGCAGCGCGACATGCGTGTTCTGGCACGCGATCGTTGCCGTTTCCTGCCCTGCGACATCCTCATATTTGATGCGCGCCTGGTGAACGCTGCCCTTCATCAGCTTGTCGAACAATGCCCCTTCGATCTTCGGGACGTTGGGAAGCTTGTTGAACACGTCCCAATAGGCCAGCGCGATTTCCGTCTCGCGGCCTGCAACAATTTCGTGAATTTCGGCGGCGTCGGCGGCGAGCCGTCCGTCGAGGTCGTAAAAGGGAAAGCGGTCCGCCATCAATATGGGGTCGATCTGCTGCTTATGAATGGGACTTTCCTTCGCCATAAACCTCTTCCCTCGCCAAACCTCGGACGCGCGAACTTTGGTGTCCGCATTCGTCCCCGAATTTTGTCACCGGGGTATGCGGAGGAATTGGTAAAATCGTCGTTAACCAGCCAGGCGGGTTCGCAACAATTCAGCGGCGCTCGGCAGGTCTGACCGGATAGCCCTCAAACGCCTTGATCGTCCGCAAGGCGAAGGCGCTATGCATTGCGGCGACGCCGGGCAAGCGCGACAGGCATTGGCGGTGCAGCCGGTCGAAATCGGCGACGTTGCGCGCCGCGACGCGCAGGCGGTAATCGGACGCGCCTGACAAAAGCTGGCACTCCAATATTTCGTCGTGACTTTTGACGGCGCTTTCGAACGCGGTCAGCGCCTCTTCGCTTTGCGAGGTAAGGCTGATGTCGACGAACACATCGAGGCCAAGGCCGATGGACGCGGGCGACAATCGCGCCGCATAGCCTTCGATGACACCCGCCGCTTCCAGCGCGCGGACGCGGCGATGGCATGCCGATGGCGACAGCCCGACGCGCTCGCCGAGTTCGGCGACCGGTCGCGGCCCCTCGCGCTGCAATATGGTGAGCAGCTTGGCGTCTGTTCGATCAATCATGTTGCGCGAATCCCGGTGTTGACGCGAAAATTTGGCGTGTTTCTCTTCTTCTCCACGATGAATTGCAAGCAAATCGCGCTTGCGGGCTGCTATAAGCGCCGCCAGACTCGAGCGTGCCGGATTGCGCCACGCCGACAACAAGGTGGAGAGCGACAGATGATCATCGGCACCCCGAAGGAAATCAAGAATCACGAATATCGCGTCGGCCTGACGCCCGAAAGCGCACGCGAACTCGCGGCACATGGCCACCGCGTCCTCGTTCAGTCGGGCGCCGGCGAGGGCATCGGCGCGCACGACAGCCATTATGTCGAGGCGGGTGCCGAAATCGTCGGTTCCGCAGAGGAAATCTTCGCGACTTCCGACATGGTCGTGAAGGTCAAGGAGCCGCAGGCGAACGAGCGTGCGATGCTCCGCGAAGGACAGATTCTCTACACCTACCTCCACCTCGCGCCCGATCCCGATCAGACGCGCGACCTGATGAAGTCGGGCGCGGTGTGCATCGCCTACGAAACCGTCACCAGCCCCTATGGCGGGCTTCCGCTGCTCAAGCCGATGAGCCAGGTTGCCGGGCGCATGTCGATCCAGGCGGGCGCGACGGCGCTCGAAAAGGCGCACGGCGGCCGCGGCGTGCTCCTCGGCGGCGTTCCCGGCGTTGCGCCGGGCAAGGTGTGCGTGATCGGCGGCGGCGTCGTCGGCTTCAACGCGGCGCAGATGGCGGCGGGGCTTGGCGCCGACGTGACAATCCTCGACCGCGACCCCGAAGTGCTCGAACGCGTCGGCACCTTCTTTGAATCGCGCGCCAAGACGCGCTTTTCGAACCGTGCGAACCTCGCCGAATGCGTTGCCGAGGCCGACCTTGTCATCGGCGCGGTGCTCATCCCCGGCGCCGAAGCGCCCAAGCTCGTCAATCGCGAGATGCTCGGCACGATGCGCCAGGGTTCGGTCCTCGTCGACGTCGCGATCGACCAGGGCGGCTGTTTCGAGACGAGCCACCCGACGACGCACGCCGACCCGACCTATATCGTCGACGGCATCGTCCATTATGCCGTCGCGAACATGCCCGGCGCCGTCGCGCGCACCAGCACCTATGCGCTCAACAACGTCACCTTGCCGCACGCGCTGCGCATCGCCGATCTGGGGTGGAAGGAAGCGCTTCGCCGCGACGTGCATCTTTCGCAGGGGTTGAACGTTTGGAATGGAAAGGTGACGTTCGAGGCAGTAGCCGAAGCGATCGGAACCGACTATGTGCCTGTCGAGCAGGCACTTGCCTGACGAAAAGGACCGAGACCACACGATGACCGACGAAAGCGCGCAGCCCCCGCACGAAGAAACCGAAGAAAATGAGGTGCTGCGCGCGATGCGCGAGCTGAAGGCGCAAAAGGAGGCTGCCGACGCCAGCGAGGCCGGCGCCGATGCACCGGCGCGCCGGGGTATCGGCTGGAAAACGGCCGCAGGCATCGGCATCGGCTCGGCCGCGGTTCTCGCGGCGCTACTCTATGCGAACCGCGACAAGCTGAAATAGGCGGCGCGCTGCCTCAACCCGCCTCTATGGCATAATGGATCGGTTTGAACGTGCCGCCGCAACTGTCATAGGCCGAACAGGCCGTGAGGCCGATAATCAGGTCCGCGAGCGCGCGGAACCGGATGAAGTCGCCGGGCTTCGTCGTCGGCGGGTCGACCTTGATCCGCCCGTCACGCCCGACCGGCACATTCATGAAGATGTTGAACGCCACCGGGATCGCGTCGGGTTCGATGCCGAAAGGCGCCAGCGCTTCGGCCAGATTGCCGAAACAGCCCCGGTGAACGGGTTTTCCGGGGTAAAAATGGCGGAACGTCGCCTCGCTGCACGGCGTCAGCAGAAAGTCGTGCAGCCCGGCGCCATCCTCGACGATCTCCAGCAGCGGGCGCGAACGGTTCGACCACAAGCGGTTGCCTTCGCCGAGGCGGATCGTCTCTTCATAATCAAAGGTGCGTCCGTTCGACAGCGCCTCGCGCGGGTCGTCGGCGGCAAAGGCCAGCATGTCGCTCACCTGCCCGCCTTCAGGATCGATCACGCGCAGATGCTGCCCGGCCGCCAAACGAAATGCCGTTCCCGATCGCGGGGGGATTTCGGCAATCATGCGGCGTTCCGTGGATCGCGGAACGGGCATTGCCAGTCGTCGCCGACGCGCCGGCCGCTATATTGCGCCGCCGCGCTCGCCTCGCCGTGGCGTGCTATCATCGGGTTGATGCTTCCCGCCAGTTCGGCGTCGCGCGCCAATATGCGCTCGCGCATGCGCTCATAGCGTCCCTCGGCGCGCAGGCGCTCGAACTGGTCGTGCAGGTTGAAAATCAGTGCCGGACGCTCGAACCGCCGCGCGGGGCGCGAGGCGCGCGGATGCAGGCCGACGACGAAATAGGCCTCGCCGCCGAAGCTCAGTCCGAAATGCGGATTGTCGGGGTCGGGCGACACGCGGGCGTCATGGCGCAGGCCCTTCCACGCATCCTTGTCGGCGAGCGACTGGATCCGCGTCCATAACGCCTCCTCGAACGCCGCCTCGTCCAGATCGTCGGGGCCTGCGAAAATCACCGAAAAGCTCCGAAATCCGGTCGGATCATCCTTATAGGCACGCGCCCATTCGACGAGTTCGCGATGGATCTGCAGGTCGTTCCAGCCGCTGGTCAGGTCGCGCGCCTCGAATATGCGGAGCATGTCGTTGGCGAGGGCGGATTTGGCTCCGACGCAGGGAAAATCGGGGGCGCCGATAAATTTCCGAAAACGGGATGAAAGGTCGGGGGCGGCGGTGCGGTCGAGCGTGTCGGTTGTCATGATGCCGATAACGCACGCGAAATCCAAAGGCTGCGTCAAAGCGCTGTCAATTGTCGGCGGTCGCATCAACAAACTTTCCGCCGCGACAGCCTTAGGCTCAGGACCCATTAATTACGCGTTCGAGGCGTCGAAATGGCGAAGATATCGGGTCCGGGCGGGTGCAGCGGGTAGCATCGCTACCCGCAAGGCCGCACGGGCCCGAGATCGAAGCCATTTCGGCGTCCCTCCGGGATTTGACCGATTTTGTCCACTGCTTCGTCGGCAAGCCTCGAAATATCGACATATTCCGTCGCCTTGCCTCCTCGCACTGAACAAAATCGCTTCAAACCTCGAACGCATAATTAATGGGTCCTGAGCCTAATCAATTGCATATCGCGCCGACCGCGTTAAACCGCGCCCATCGACCGACAGAGTCACGGAACGGGGCTGATATGGCTGGCAAGCAACCGGGCGGGCGACCGCTTTCACCGCACCTGCAGGTGTATAAATGGGGGCCGCACATGGCGGTCTCGATCTTTCACCGGGTAAGCGGTGACGGGCTCGCCATCGTCGGCGCGCTGATGTTCCTCGCCTGGCTCGGCGCGATCGCCGCCGGTCCCGATGCCTATGCGGCCTTCGTCGCCTGCGTGTGGCACGATCCCGACGCCGGAACCGTCCATAAAATCACCAATATCCTCGGCAAAATCGTCCTCGTCGGGCTGACCTGGGCCTTTTTCCAGCATCTCTTCTCGGGACTGCGCCACCTCGTCCTCGACACCGGCGCGGGCTATGAACTCAAGACCAACAAGCTCTGGTCGGCGCTGGTCATGATTGCCGCCGTGGTCGCGACGGCCGCGGTGTGGCTCTACATCCTTGCGGAGGCAGTCAATGGGTAACGGCACGCATCTCGGCAAGGTCCGCGGCCTCGGGTCGGCGCAGCATGGCTCGCACCACTGGCTGCAACAGCGGCTGACCGCGCTCGGCAACGTCCTGCTCGTCAGCTGGTTCGTCGTTTCGCTGCTCCGCCTGCCGCTCGGCGATCATGGCGCCGTGCTGCGCTGGGCGTCGAACCCGACGGTTGCGCTCGCGCTGATCCTGCTCGTCGTCAGCGTCTTCTGGCACCTGCGCCTCGGGCTTCAGGTGCTGATCGAGGATTATGTCCACGGCGAAGCGACGCGGCTGCTCGCGCTCGTCGTCCTGAATTTCTATGCGATCGGCGGCGCCGCATACGGCATCTTTGCCATCGTCCGCATCGCGCTTGGCGGGGGAACGGCGGCATGAGCGACGCCTACAAGATTATCGATCATGTCTATGACACCGTCGTCGTCGGCGCCGGCGGCTCGGGCCTGCGCGCCACGATGGGCAGCGCAGAGGCGGGGCTGAAGACCGCCTGCATCACCAAGGTGTTCCCGACGCGCAGCCACACCGTCGCGGCGCAGGGCGGCATCGCCGCCAGCCTCGGCAACAATTCGCCCGACCATTGGACGTGGCACATGTACGACACGGTCAAGGGCTCCGACTGGCTCGGCGACCAGGACGCGATCGAATATATGGTGCGCGAGGCGCCGCAGGCGGTCTATGAACTCGAGCATGCAGGCGTGCCGTTCAGCCGAAACGCCGACGGCACCATCTATCAGCGCCCGTTCGGCGGCCATATGCAGAATATGGGCGAAGGCCCGCCGGTGCAGCGCACCGCCGCCGCCGCCGACCGTACGGGGCACGCGATGCTCCACGCGCTCTATCAGCAGTCGCTGAAATATGACGCCGACTTCTTCATCGAATATTTCGCGCTCGACCTGATCATGGAAGACGGCGTGTGCCGCGGCGTCATCGCGCTGTGCATGGAGGATGGCAGCATCCACCGCTTCCGCAGCCAGGCCGTCGTCCTCGCAACCGGCGGCTACGGCCGCGCCTATTTCACCGCGACCTCGGCGCATACCTGCACCGGCGACGGTGGCGGCATGGTGCTGCGCGCAGGGCTTCCGCTGCAGGACATGGAATTCGTCCAGTTCCACCCGACCGGCATTTACGGCGCGGGCGTGCTCATCACCGAAGGCGCGCGCGGCGAGGGCGGCTATCTCACCAACTCCGAAGGCGAGCGCTTCATGGAACGCTACGCCCCGTCGGCAAAGGATCTCGCGTCGCGCGACGTCGTGTCGCGCTCGATGGCGCTCGAAATCCGCGAGGGGCGCGGCGTCGGCCCGCATTCGGATCATATCTATCTCCACCTCGACCATATCGACCCAAAGGTGCTCGCCGAGCGCCTTCCGGGGATTACCGAGAGCGGAAAGATTTTCGCGGGCGTCGACCTGACGCGCCAACCGCTCCCCGTCGTGCCGACGGTCCATTACAATATGGGCGGCATCCCCTGTAACTATCATGGCGAAGTCGTCACGCTCGGCAAGGACGGCCCCGACACCGTCGTCCCCGGCCTGTTCGCGGTCGGCGAAGCGGCCTGCGTGTCGGTCCACGGCGCCAACCGCCTCGGTTCGAACAGCCTTATCGACCTTGTCGTCTTCGGCCGCGCGACCGGACACCGGCTCAAGGAGCTGCTCACGCCCAATGCGGCGCAGCCCGCGCTGGCAAAGGACAGCGCCGATTTCGCGCTGTCGCGTCTCGACCATTTCCGCAATGCGAACGGCGGGTCGCCGACCGCCGAGGTGCGCACCGAAATGCAGCGCGCGATGTCGGCGCACGCGGCGGTGTTCCGCACCGACGACCTGATGGCGGAGGGCAAGGACAAGCTCGCGAAGACCTATGCGCGGATGCAGGACATCCATGTCACCGACCGCAGCCTCATCTGGAACACCGACCTCGTCGAAACGCTCGAGCTCGACAATCTGATCGCGCAGGCGGCGGTGACGATGCATTCGGCGCACAACCGCAAGGAAAGCCGCGGCGCCCACGCGCACGAGGATTTCCCGAACCGCGACGATGCGAACTGGATGAAGCACACGGTTGCCTGGTTCGACGGCTGGGGCGGCAAGGGCGGCGGGGTCAAGATCGACTATCGCCCGGTCCACGAATATACGCTGTCCGACGACGTCGACTATATCAAGCCGAAGGCGCGGGTGTATTGAGGTGATGAGGGCGCCCCGCGCTGCGGAGCGGCGCGGGTGCGATCAGTCGAACAGGCTTCTTAACGGGTCGAGGTCCGAAAAGGGTTGGTCGACCTGCTGGCCCATCAGATACAGCTTGTAACAGGCGATCGCGAAGAACATCAGCGCGATCGTCCAGATGATTGCCGTCTTGATGATGATCCAGCGTTTCGCTTCATAGGCCGCGCGCGCGCGCGCCTTGTGGTCGATGCCCAATTCGCCCTCGAACTCGGCAACGAGCTGCGCGCGGCGGGTACGCGAAATATTCGCGAGACTCGCGGCTTGCGTCACGTCCTGATTTGTCCGGCGAGTCGCCATGCCCACACCTTGTGATCTGGTCACATTTACAGCCACTATAGGTTGGAGGCCCTGATAAAGGGTTAACCTTCCGGCTGCGGGGCGGGGGGCAACCCCGAAACACCGATCAATTTTGTGCGGGCAGAGGTGCCGCGGAGCAGTGAGAGATCGCTCCGCGGCCGGTCGAGTGCCTTGGCCAGCAGCCGCAGCACGGCTTCGTTCGCCGCGCCGTCGGCGGGCGGCGCGCTGACCCGAACCTGCACGACATTGTCCGAAATCTTGATCGTATCGCGGCCGGCGCCGGGGACGACACGGATTTCGAGCCGTCCACCGGCGGCGCGTGCCGCCAGCTCGGCGGTCAGCGCCGGATCGGGCCGGTACTTCAGAGCGTGACGACCAGCTTGCCGACCGCGCTCCGGTCGCCCAGCTTGGCAATCGCCTTGCCCCCGTCTTCGAGTGCGTAGGTGCCGGTGACGCGCGGGCTGATCTTGCCCCGGTCCCACAGCCGGAACAGCCGCGCGATATGGGCGCGGTTGCGTTCGGGTTCGCGCATCACGAACGCGCCCCAGAAGACGCCAGCGACGTCGCAGCTCTTGAGCAAGGTCAGGTTGAGCGGCAGCCGCGGGATGCCCGCGGGAAAACCGACGACCAGGTAACGCCCCTCCCACGCGATCGAGCGCAGCGCAGGCTCGCAATAATCGCCGCCGACCGCGTCATAGACGATGTTGGCGCCGTCGGGGCCCACGGCCTCCTTGAACTGGTTTGCAAGCGCCTTGGAGGCATCCTTGTCGAACGGTTGATAGCCATAGACGACAACTTCGTCGGCGCCTGCCTCGCGTGCGATCTGCGCCTTTTCCTCGCTCGACACGCCCGCAACGACGCGCGCGCCCAGCGCCTTGCCGAGTTCGACCGCGGCGATGCCGACGCCGCCCGATGCGCCGAGGACGAGCAGCGTGTCGCCCTCCTGGATGCGTCCGCGATCGACGAGCGCGTGGATGCTCGTGCCATAGGTCATGAGCAAGGAGGCACCTTCGGCGAAGCTGTGGCTCTCCGGAAGGTGGTAAACATTGTGGACGCCAACCGCGACCGCCTCGGCCATTCCGCCATTGCCGCAGCCCGCGATGACCCGGTCGCCAACCTTGAACTGCGTGACACCTTCGCCAACTTCGGCAACCACCCCCGCGACCTCGCCGCCGGGAGCGAAGGGGCGCTCGGGCCTGAACTGATATTTATCCTCGATGATCAGCGTGTCGGGAAAATTGACCGCACATGCCTTTACGTCGATGACGATCTGTCCCTTGCCGGCGGTGGGGCGCGGCAATTCGCCGAGCGTCAGCGTTTCGGGGCCGCCGGTTGCGGTCGACAAGAGAGCCTTCATCATCTTCTCCTCTGTTCGTTATGCCGCCGCCGGCCGCATCCAAGGCCGTTCGGCGTCGAGCTTCTGCTCATAGGCTGCAATGGCTGCGTCGCTCTTTTCGGTCAGCGAAATTTCGTCGAGACCCTCCAACAGGCACATCTTGCGAAAGGGATCGATCTCGAAGGTAAAGCGGTCCTGAAACTGCGTCGTGACCGTTTGATGTTCAAGGTCGACATAGATCGGATCGGTCTTTGCCACTTCGATCAACCGATCGATCGACGCCTGCGGCAGCACGACTGGAAGAATACCGTTCTTCACCGCATTGCCTGAAAAAATATCCGAATAGCTCGGCGCGATGACGGCGCGGATACCAAGGTCGCCGAGTGCCCATGCCGCATGTTCGCGGCTCGACCCGCACCCGAAATTGTCGCCTGCGATCAGGATCGGCGCGCCTTGATATTCGGGGCGGTCGAACAAATTGTCGGGATCGGCGCGCAGGCTTTCAAAGGCGCCGCGCCCCATGCCCTCGCGGCTCACCGTTTTCAGCCAATGGGCAGGGATGATGACGTCGGTATCGACATTTTTCAGCCCCAGCGGGATGGCGCGGCCTTCGACTTTATCGAGCGGGTTCATTCGGCGGCTTTCGGAAAGGGTGGTAGTTTGGCGACATCGCGCGGCTCGTGCTGGATGATGACGGTGGCACCCAGATTGTCGGCGAGGCCCTTGAACCGGTCGAAGGAAGCAAGCGTGTCGGCGCGATCGGTGTTAAAGGTGGGCACTCCGTTCCTGTCGTAATTCTCCTGGAAATGTGCCTGATCGCCGCTGAGGAGCACGGTCCCGGTTTCGGACAGGCGGACCAGCAGCGCGTGATGGCCGGGCGTGTGACCGGGCATGTTGAGCATCACGACGCGGCCGTCGCCGAAAACATCCTTGTCGCCGCTGACCGGCTCGACCGGCGCGCCGCCGTCGATCCATGCGGCAAAGGGACTAGCATTGACCGATGCAGGCTTGTCCGGGCTCGTCAGGACATCCCAGTCGCCCTTGCCGATGAGCAGCTTGGCCTTCGGGAAATCGGCGAGCTGTCCGATATGGTCGAAATGAAAATGGCTGACCGCGACATAGCCGATGTCGGCGGCGTCGATACCGAGTTCGCCGAGCTGTTCGACGATGGTGCGCGTCATTGAGGCTGACATCGCCCCCTCGCGGCTCAACTCGGCATTTTTCAGGCTCACAGGCAGGCCGAAATCCCACAGCATCAACGTCTCGCCGTGGCGGATCAGGTAACAGCCGACCGACAGGTCGCGGCTCTGCCCTGTATAGGCGAGCGTGTCGGAAAAGGCATTGAGCTGGTTGACGCGGACGGTGCCGCAGTCGAGCCGCGTCAGGGTGAGCGCCGGTGCGGCTTTATCCTGCGCTGTTCCCGAGAGGGGAAGCAGCAGCGCGGCGACACTGGCGGCAAGGGCAGCAAGTTGTTTCCGGACCATCTTCTTCCTCCTACGAATTTTCGGGGGGGTGGCAGGTGAAAAAGTCAGCGCATCAACTCGCGCACGTCGGTCAGCCTGCCGGTCACCGCCGCCGCCGCCGCCATCGCGGGGCTGACGAGGTGAGTGCGGCTGCCGGGTCCCTGGCGGCCCACGAAATTGCGGTTACTCGTCGAGGCGCAGCGTTCGCCCGGCGGAACCTTGTCGGGGTTCATCGCAAGGCACGCCGAGCAGCCGGGCTCGCGCCATTCCAGCCCCGCCTCGATGAAGATGCGGTCGAGCCCTTCGGCCTCGGCCTGGCGCTTCACGAGGCCCGAGCCGGGGACGACGATCGCCCATTTGACCGTGTCGGCCTTGTGGCGGCCCTTGATGACCGCGGCGGCGGCGCGCATGTCTTCGATGCGGCTGTTGGTGCAGCTGCCGATAAAAATATTCTCGACCGCGACGTCCTGCATCCGCGTGCCCGGCTCCAGCCCCATATAGGCGAGACTCTTGGCAGCCGCCGCCTGTTTCGACGGATCGGCGAAGCTCGCGGGATCGGGCACGACGCCGGTGATCGGAACGACGTCTTCGGGGCTCGTTCCCCAGGTTACGCTCGGTGCGATGTCGGCGGCGTTGATAACAACGCTCTTGTCATAGGTCGCACCCGGATCGGTGGCGAGGCTCCGCCAATAGTCGACTGCCGCGTCCCAATCGGCGCCCTTGGGCGCATAGGGACGGCCCTTGAGGTAGGCAAAGGTCACATCGTCGGGCGCGATCAGCCCGGCGCGCGCACCGCCCTCGATCGCCATGTTGCTGACCGTCAGTCGTCCCTCGATCGACAGCGCACGGATGGCGCTCCCGGTATACTCGATGACATGGCCGGTGCCGCCCGCAGCGCCGATGGTACCGGTGATATGGAGGATGATGTCCTTTGCGCTGACGCCGGGGCCGACTTCACCCTCGACGCGCACTTCCATTGTCTTTGCTGGCTGGAGCAGCAGCGTCTGCGTCGCGAGCACATGCTCGACCTCGCTCGTCCCGATGCCGAAGGCGAGCGCGCCGATGCCGCCGTGGCATGCGGTATGGCTGTCGCCGCACACGATGGTGGTGCCGGGCAGCGAAAATCCCTGTTCGGGCCCGACGACATGGACGATGCCCTGCTCGGCTGCGACCGCGTCGATATAACGGATGCCATATTCGGGCGCGTTCTTTTCGAGCGCGGCGAGCTGCGCCGCGCTCTCGGGATCGACGATGGGCAGGCGGTTGCCGTTTGCATCCTTGCGCGGGGTCGTCGGCACATTGTGATCGGGTACCGCGAGCGTCAGGTCGGGGCGGCGCACCGTGCGACCGCTCGCGCGAAGCCCCGCGAACGCCTGCGGGCTGGTGACTTCGTGGACTAGGTGGCGGTCGATGAAGATCAGGCAGGTGCCGTCGGGGCGACGCTCGACGACATGCGCGTCCCAGATTTTCTCGTACAGGGTGCGGGGGCGGTTCATGCGGTCCACTTAAGCCAGTCGAACAACAATGCAAGCCGGTGGCTGATGAAAACGCAATTATCGGTCGCCGATCATGCCCGATCTATTGTTGCCGTCCCGGACTTGATCCGGGATCCAATCATCCAAAGTCGCGCGAATGGATCCCGGGTCAAGTCCGGGATGACGAATCCAGATAGTGATTTGGATATGGATCGGGCCTATATTGTCAGCATGTCGCTGCCCGCCATCCTCCTCCTTGTCCTCGCCACCGTCGCGGGGATGGAATTTGTCGCCTGGGCAAGTCACAAATATATCATGCACGGTTTCGGCTGGGCGTGGCATCGCGACCATCATGAGCCCCATGACAAGGCGCTGGAAAAGAACGACCTGTTCGCACTTGTCGGCGCCGCACTCAGCATCTCGATGTTCGCGCTCGGCAGTCCGATGATCATGGGCGCGGGGGCGTGGGAGCCGGGGACGTGGATCGGGCTCGGCGTCCTCATCTATGGCATCATCTACACGCTCGTCCACGACGGGCTCGTCCACCAGCGCTGGTTCCGCTGGGTACCGCGGCGCGGCTATGCGAAGCGGCTGGTTCAGGCGCACAAGCTCCATCACGCGACGCTCGGCAAGGAGGGCGGGGTCAGCTTCGGCTTCGTCCTCGCGCGCGACCCGTCGAAGCTCAAGGCTGAACTCAGGGCGCAGCGCGAAGCGGGCATCGCGGTCGTGCGCGAGGCGCTCGCCGAATAATCGTTCGGGGCCCTCCGCAACCATCGGGCACGCGCTTGGTTGCACTTCCCGAAAGGAGTTCGCAATGTCAGGCAGGGTTTCTACCGGACGCGTTGGCGGCGTTCTGAAAATGTTGGGCGGCGTCGGGCTGGTATGGCTCGCCGGCCGCGCAATGAAGGGGTCGGGTGGCCAGAAAAAGGCCGACGGTCATGCGGCTGCCTATCGTGACGATGAGACCGATCCTGAAAATATCGACCAGACGCGCTCGGCCGGGCCGGACGCGATGCGCGATCCGGCGACGCGGCCGTGGGGAGCGGTCGACGAGGCGAGCGACGAATCCTTTCCGGCCAGCGACCCACCTGCCTATTGAGACCGGGTGTCAGGCGGCGCGATAGTCGGCGATTATCGCACCCGCCGCCGCGAGTTCCTCTTCATGGCTCGCCTCGCGCCAGTCCTCGGCGAGCGCCGCGGCTTCCCACTCGCGCATCGCCGGGTGGGCGAGAATATGATCGACCCACGCCTGTCCCGCACCGACATCGAGTCCATAGGTACGAATACGGAAAGCGACCGGCGCGAAAAAGGCATCGACTGCGCCAAAGGTGTCACCCGCCAGCCAGGGGCCGCCAAAGCGCGCCAGTCCCTCTTCGAACAATTCGCGGAGGCGCGCGACATTGGCCTTCAGCGCATCGGACATCGGCTTGGGCGTGACGCGCACCCCCACATTCATCGTGCAGTCGCTGCGCAGCGCCGCAAAGCCGCTGTGCATCTCGCACGCCGCGCATTGTGCCCAGGCGCGCGCATCGGCGTCTGTCGCCCACACGCCATCGTGCCGGTCGGCAAGGTAGAGCGCGATACCGAGCGAATCGTAAATCGCCCGCCCCTCGTGCAGAAGCACCGGAACCTGCCCGGTAGGGGAGAAGCTGCGAAACTCGTCATAATTGGTCGGTTTGGTGAAGGGTTCGATGCGATCGTCGAACCTTATTCCCAGGCCCTTCATCAGCATCCACGGGCGCAGAGACCAGCTCGAATAATTGCGGTTGGCAGTGATCAGCACATACATGACTCGCGCTCCTGTGCGACGATGGGGGAGGTGTAGTCGGGATCATGCGCAAAGGGCAGCTCGCTGCCGTCGCGGAGCGCCGCGAGTACCGCGGCAAAGTCGGTTCGCGCGCGCCAGCCGAGACGGCGCTCGGCGCGCGATGGATCATAGACGCGGTCGATAGCCTCGGGCAGCACCCATCCGCGCGCAGCATAGAGATCGGCGGCGTCGGGGAAGTGCCGTGCGATCACCGCACGCGCATTGCACGCCAGCTCGGCAGCCTCCTCGCGCGCAAAGGGCGGCGGTGCCGACAGGACGAACGTGTCGCAGCCGATCTCGGGCGTGCGCTCGAGCGCGGCGAGATGCGCCGCCGCGGCGTCCTCGACCGTCAGGCGGCGGTTAAGCAGTTCATTGGCCTTGAGATTCTCCCCGCTCGGGACGGCGTGCGTATCGTCATCCTCGGGAAAGAAGCGCCCCGCGCGCAGGATCGCGATCGATATGCCATGCTCGCGGTGGACGAGCCGGCACGCCTGTTCGGCGGCGAGTTTGGTGATGCCATAGATGTTGCGCGGCGCGAGCGGGCCGAAATCTTCGTCCATCCACCAGGCGCCAGCATCGCTCGCCCCTGCGCGCACATCGTCGCGGACCATCAGCGACGTCGTCGAGGTGAAGAGAAACCGGTCGTTGCCCGCCGCGACGGCGGCTTCGATCAGGTTGAGAGTTCCGCTCGTGTTGACGTCGATGAAGGCCTGGCGCGGATAACGGACGATGTCGGGCTTGTGCAGCGCGCCCGCGTGGATCACTGCCTCGATGCCATTGTCGCCCATCGCCCGGTGGACGAAAGCGCGGTCGGCGACGGTGCCGAGCAATTGCGTATGCGCGCCGGGCACGACGTCGAGCCCCACAACCTCATGTCCCGTCTCGATCAGCAACGGCGCGAGATAGCGTCCCAGCCAGCCCGACGAACCGGTCAACAGGACGCGCATCGAATGTCTCCTACGGCCAAGGACGCGCGCCCGATAACGAAGCGCGAGGTCGCGAGCAAGCCTTGTCAGTCGGGCGCAACCTGACCTGCGTCGCGCGGCGCGACGATCGGCGGGGGTGCGGCCGGGTTTTCGCGCTGCGGCAGCTCGCTGAGGTCGAGCCAGTCGGTGTCGGTGCGCCGGTGATAACTGTCGATGGCGGCGAATGGGATGCGGAAGGGAAAGCCCCAGTCGCTGTTCCACATTGCGACGACGCCCGTCCGCGTCGCAGGTTCGAAAATCATCGTCGCGCGATAGCCCGACACCGCACCCGAATGGCCCGCGAGACGGCTGCCGCCAAAGGTAAAGCTTCGCCAGCCGAGGCCGTAGGCGGCGTCGCTGTTCGCTTGCCGCAGCGCGCCGCCGTAGAGCCGTCCGGTGCCGACGCGGGGGCGATGGGCAAGCTCCAGCACCGCGGCGGAAAGCACGTCGGAGCGCCCCCCCATCATCGCCTGCATCCATTTTGCGAAATCGACGATGTCGCTCTGGACACCCGCCGCCGCTGGAACGCGCCAATAGGCCTCCTTGACCGGCAGCACGCGCTGCTCGCGATGCGGCTTCGCCCAATCGGCTGCTGCGATCAGCGGCTCCATTCCATAGCTGGCGCTCGCCATGCCGAGCGGAGCGAACAGCCGGTTCATCACGGCATCCGAAAAAGGCTCGTTCGCCGCGCCCGACAAAAGCTCGCTCGCGGCGTCGAAAGCGATATTCTGGTAGGTGTGACAGGTGCCGGGATCGCATTGCAGCGGCGCGCCGGCCAGGCTGACGCGTAGCGCCGTCGGGTCCTGTCCGTCCTCAAGCTTGTCGTCATAGGCGTTTTTCGTAAGGCCGGTACGCTGGGCGAGCAGGTCCTCGATCGTGATGCGCGTCTCGCCGCCGCCGGGAAGGCGCAGCGTCGTGCGCCGGTCGGCCAGCCGCGTGCGAAGGTCGAGCGCGCCGCGATCGGCGAGCGCTGCGGCGAGAGTGCCCGCCACCGTCTTCGACACCGACGCCCAGCGAAACAGCGTGTGCGGCGTGACCGGCGCGCCGGTCGATGCGTCGGCGACCCCATAGGTGCGGACAAAGCGCAGTTCGCCTTCCTCGACGACCGCGACCGCGAGTCCCGCCATCTGGGGCCGCTGCGCCAGCGCGGTCAACTGCCGGTCGAAGGCGCGATAATCGATGCGCCCGCGCCATTCGGCGGGCGTGTCGGGCAGGTTTTCGGGGGCGCTGCGCGGAATGGCGACGCTGGCGACGGGATCGCCGCCGCCCATCGCGCGATAGCCGACCCAGCCCGACAATCCCAGTGTGGCGAGGGCGATCAGAACGATGACGATGCGGTGCATGGGGCGGTCTCTTAGCCGCCCCTTACCCCGTCGTCACCCCGTCCGCTGTGGGAAGGCGTCAGGCGATGTAATGCGCCGTCGTCTTTGCCGCGACCTCGTCCGCGGTCACACCCGGTGCCAGCTCGATCAGCCGGAACGGGCTGTCATGGTCGTCGCGTTTGAACACGGCAAGGTCGGTGATGATCATATCGACCACATTCTTGCCCGTCAGCGGCAGCGTGCACGCCGGTATGAACTTGGGGTCGCCGTTCTTCGACACATGCTCCATCACGACGATGATCTTCTTGACCCCGGCGACAAGATCCATCGCGCCGCCCATGCCCTTGATCATCTTGCCCGGGATCATCCAGTTGGCGATGTCGCCATTTTCGGCGATTTCCATCGCACCGAGAACGGTCAGGTCGATATGCCCGCCGCGGATCATCGCGAAACTGTCCGACGAGCTGAAATAGACCGACTGCGGCAGTTCGCTGATCGTCTGCTTGCCCGCATTGATCAGGTCGGGATCTTCGTCGCCCGCATAGGGAAAGGGGCCGATGCCGAGCATGCCGTTTTCCGACTGCAGCGTGACCTCCATCCCCGCGGGGATATGGTTCGCGACCAGCGTCGGGATGCCTATCCCCAAGTTCACATAATAGCCGTCCTGCAGCTCTTTCGCGGCGCGCGCCGCCATGTCGTCACGGGTCCAGCTCATTGTGCATCCTCCCGCTCGCGGACGGTTCGAAATTCGATCTTCTTGTCATAGGGCGCGCCGACGATCATGCGCTTCACATAAATTCCGGGCAGGTGGATCGCGTCGGGGTCGAGGCTGCCAACGGGGACGATCTCCTCGACCTCGGCGACGCAGATTTTTGCCGCGGTTGCCATCGGCTGGTTGAAGTTGCGCGCGGTCTTGCGGAAAATCAGGTTCCCGCTCTCGTCGGCTTTCCATCCCTTGATGATCGCGAGGTCGGCAAAGATGCCGCGTTCGAGGATATAATCCTCGCCGTCGAAGCTCTTCACTTCCTTGCCCTCGGCGACGAGCGTGCCGACGCCGGTCTTGGTATAAAAGCCGGGGATGCCCGCGCCGCCCGCGCGGCAGCGTTCGGCGAGCGTCCCCTGCGGGCAGAATTCGACTTCGAGCTCGCCTGCCAGATATTGCCGCTCGAACTCCTTGTTCTCGCCGACATAGGAGGAGATCATTTTCTTGACCTGCCGCGTGCGTAGCAGCTTGCCCAGCCCTTCACCGTCGATGCCGGCATTGTTGCTCGCGATGGTGAGGTCCTTGACGCCCGCGTCGCGGATCGCGTCGATCAGCCGCTCGGGGATGCCGCACAGGCCGAAACCGCCCGCGCAAATATGCATGCCATCGAACAAAAGCCCGTTGAGCGCCGCCGCCGCGTCGGGATATCGCTTATTCGCCATAGGTCGGCCTCCTCTCGTGTCGCGTGCGACATTGGCGCAAATAATTCATCAATTCTAATTGTTCTAATTTTCGATTATTCATAACTGATGTCTATTAATCGAATTTCGATCTACCATCTCGAAACCCTGCTGTGGATCGAGCGGCTCGGGACCTTCTCGGCGGCGGCCGAGCGGCTCAACACCACGCAGCCCGCGGTGTCGGCACGGATGCGCGAACTTGAGCAGCGCGTCGGCGCGACGCTGTTCCGGCGCGACGGGCGCGGCATGGCGCTCACTCCGGCGGGGCGCAAGCTGGTGCGCGACTGCGCGCCGCTGCTTCGCGAGATGGAGCAGGCGCTGCTCGGCAGCGGCGGCTTCGGCGAGGCGAGCGGGGTGGTACGCATCGGCGCGGGCGAGATTGCGGCGGCGAGCTGTCTCCCGCCCTTCGTCGCCGAACTCAAGGCCGATATGCCGGGTGTCGGGCTGGAGATCGAGATCGATCTTACCGCCAATCTCATCCAGCAATTGCTCACCGGGCGCACCGACCTCGCGTTTGCCGCAGGACCGATCGCGCACCCCGCGCTCAAGACCAGCCCGATCGGCGAGGTCGAACTGGTCTGGCTCGCAAGCCCCGCAGTCGCTGCGGCCTTTGCGGGCGGCGCGGCCATGCTGCCGGTCTGGTCGCTCGCCAGCCACTCGCCGATCCACGGCCGGATGCGCGAGGCGATCGCGGCGTCGCGCATTGCGCAAAAGTCGCTCAATCTCTGCAACAATGCGCGCACGATGATCGACATCGCGCGCGCCGGGGGCGGCATCGGTATCTTCCCGCGACCGATGGTGCGCGGCGAAGTCGAAAGCGGCGCGCTCGTCGAAATCGCCGCCATGCCCGCCCTCGCGCCCGTCGAGTTCCACGTCGCAATGCGCGTCGCCGACACCGAACCCGTGCTCACGCAGATATTCGACCGCGCGGCGAAACTGAACCTCGCGGCGGCAGGCGCATGATGAGGGCAGGGTGCGACCGATTTCCGGGCATTCTTTCCACCCTCAAGCCGACGTCCCGCCGACCAAGTGCTCAACCTAACGCGGCCCGACCAACCCCTCGCCTGCCGGAATGTCATGCCCGTTGACGTCGCGCGCAAGCAGGCGGCGCTTTTCATAGGGACCGGGCAAGTCCCATTTGCCCGTTGCTTCGGCGGTGAAGCCGAAGAAGCGGCCGTAATATTCGGGGTCGCCAATCATCATCAGCGCGCCGTCGCCGGCGCTTTCGGCGGCTGCGAGCATATGGTCCATCAGCCGGCGGCCGTGCCCGCCGCGCTGCGCGTCGGGGCGCACGGCGACCGGGCCGACCATCACGAGCGGGGTGACGGTGCCATTGGGGGCGCGGTGCGCGACCGGCCAGCATTGGATCGTCGCGACGAGCGCGCCTTCGGACACCAGCGCAAAGCTGAGCGCAGGGATGGCGCTGGCGCCCTCGCGAAGCCGATAGGCGGTGCGGGCGAAGCGGTCGGCGCCGAATGCCGCGTCGAGCAAATCCTCGACCGCCTGCGGTGCAATCTCCGCCAATGGAAGTAACTCGACCAACGCGCGCCCTTTCGCTAATGCGGCGGCGCTTTAGGGGCGCGCGGCGGCGATGCAAAGCCGAATGTCGCGTCCTCCAGACAGGATTTTCTTGTGACCGATCAATTGTGGCTCGAAGTCGACGGCTTGACCGTCCAGGTGCTCACCGGAATCTATTCCGAAGAGACGCACCTGCCGCAGCCATTGCGCATCTCCGTCCGCGCGCGGCTGGCGATGGCCGATCATTATGAGCCGACGACGCCGCTCAGCCGGTCGAAAAATTACATGAACCTGAAATTCGCGGCGACCGAGGGCATCCCCAAGGATGTGCATTTCGTGCTGATCGAAAGCGTCGCCGACCACATCATCGACACGCTCTTCCTGCAGGACGACAAGGTCGAGGAGGTCGAGGTGAAGATCGTCAAGCTCGCGATTGCCGAGGAGGGCGAGCAGATCGGCATCACGATGCGGCGGAGCCGCGCGCAGTGGCGTCCGTGATGCAGCGGCTGGCGCTTGTCACCGGCGGTCTGCACCGCGTCGGCGCGGCGATCGCCGCGCGGCTGGCGCGCGAAGGCTATGCGCTCGCGATCCACAAGCGCAGCCCGGGCGAGGCCGACGCGGTGCTTGCCGACGCGCTCGCCGATACGGGCGCCGAGTGCCGGCGCTTTGCCGCCGATCTGGCGGACCCGGCGGCGGTGGAGGGGCTGGTCCCCGCGGTCGTCGAAGCCTTTGGCCGCGCACCCGACCTGCTCGTCAACAATGCCGCGCTGTTCGCCGAGGGCGAGTGGGGCGATCTGTCGCACGCCGCGCTCGCCGAAATGATGCAGGTCAATCATCACGCGCCGGTAATGCTTGCAAAAGCGCTCGTCGCCGCCAGCACCCCCGATGCGCGGCCCGCAATCGTCAACATCCTCGATCAGCGCGTCGCCAATCCGGTGCCCGACCAGCTTGCCTATAGCCTGTCGAAATCGGCGCTGTGGCAGGCGACCGCGACGCTTGCCGTCGCCTTCGGCGACCGCGCACGCGTCAACGCCGTCGCGCCGGGGCTGACGCTCGCGACCGACGATTACAGCGCGGCGCAGGTCGAGCGGCTCGCTGGACGGATGCCATTAAAGGCCCTGCCGCGCCCCGGTCAGGTCGCGGATGCGGTCGTGTATCTCGCGCGCGCCGAGTCGGTGACGGGGCAGACGATCTTTGTCGACGGCGGCGCGCATCTGGCGCCGCTGGGGCGCGATTTCGTGGCGCTGGAGCGGGGTTGAACGTCGCTGGCAATGAGGGCTGTTTAGGGCCGATTGCGGTCGTTTTGATCCTCCCTGTGGCGAAGCCATGGGGAGGGGGACCGCCGCCGCAGGCGGTGGTGGAGGGGCCGCAACGTCCGCGAAAAAGCCCCTCCGTCAGCGCTGCGCGCTGCCACCTCCCCATCGCTGCGCGACAGGGAGGATTTAGCTGCAGCTCCCCACCCCCAAGCCGCTATTCACCTCGGTGCCGTGCGGCGCTCAATAAATATGCACCGCCTTGGTGACGAGATAGCCGTCGAGACCTTCGGGGCCGCTTTCGCTGCCGAAGCCCGACTGTTTGATCCCGCCAAAGGGCATGTCGTGGCTTGAAATGACGAAGCTGTTGATCCCCACCATCCCGCTTTCGATCCCGTCGGCGATGCGGTTGATGCGGCGGCCGTTCTCGGTGAAGGCAAAAGCGGCGAGGCCATAGGGCAGCCGGTTCGCCTGTTCGAGCGCATCCTCTTCGGTCGCGAAGGGGCGTATCAGCGCCATCGGGCCGAAGGGTTCGTGGTTCATCGCATCGGCGTCGAGCGGCACGTCGGCGAGCGCGGTCGGCTGGAAGAAATAGCCGCCCTCGCCGCGACCGCCGCCCGCGACGACGCGCGCGCCCTTGGCGGTCGCGTCGGCGATCATCGCCTCGAGCGCGGGGATGCGGCGCTCGTTTGCGAGCGGCCCCATCTGCGTGTTGGCATCGAGCCCGCTACCGACGCGCACCTTGGCGGTGCGCTCGGCAAAGCCCTTGACGAAGGCGTCGTAGTTTCCTTCCTGCACATAGAAGCGCGTCGGCGACACGCAGACCTGGCCCGCGTTGCGGAACTTCTGCGCGACGACGCGGTCGAGCGTCGCATCGAGGTCGCAATCGTCAAAGATCAGCACCGGCGCATGGCCGCCGAGTTCCATCGTGATACGCTGCACATTGTCGGCCGCGAGTTTCATCAGATGCTTGCCGACCCCGGTCGATCCGGTGAAGCTGATCTTGCGGATCACCGGGCTGCCGAGCAGGTGGCGGCTGATCATGTCGGGATTGCCATAGACGAGCTGGGCGGCGTCGCCGGGGATGCCTGCATCGGCGATGCAGCGCATGATCGCGCTGGTGCAGCCGGGCGTTTCCTCGGGCGCCTTCGCGATCACGACGCAGCCCGCGGCGAGCGCGGGGGCAATTTTCTTTACCATCAGATTGACCGGGAAGTTCCACGGGCTGAACGCCGCGACCGGGCCGACGGGCTGCTTGAGCACCATCGCGCGCTGCCCTGCGGGCCGCTGGAGGACGCGGCCTTCGATGCGCTTGCCCTGTTCGGCGAAATAGTCGAACAGCCCCGCCGCCGACAACACCTCGCCGCGCGCCTCTGCAAGCGGCTTGCCCTGTTCGAGCGTGAGCAGCGTCGCGATATGGTCGGCACGCTCGCGGATCAGTCCCGCGGCCTTGTGCATCAGCGCGGCGCGCTCGTCGAAGCTCTTCGCGCGCCACAGCGGCCAGCCGCGCTCGGCCGCGGCAAGCGCCTCGTCGAGGTCGGCGGCGGTTGCCACCGGTAGTTCGGCGATGGTGTCGGCGGTTGCGGGGTTGAACACCGGCCGCGCCTCGCGCCCCTCGCCCCCGCGCCACTCGCCCGCGATGAAAAGCTGGAGGTCGGCGTCATAGGTGGCGGTGTCGGTCATGGGCATTTCCTGTCTGATCCGTGGGGAGATTGGTCAGTGCGAGCGATATAGGCGCGATCAGCGATAGTTAAAGCTGATACTAATTCGCTCGCCCTTGCCGGAGTGCGGCATCACTTCGTGCCGCAGCCAGCTTTCCCACAGAAAGACGCGCCCCGCCGCGGGTTCGGCATAGACGAAGGGGAGCAGATGTTCGGGCGCGTCGTCGGTGCGCCCGGGCGCCGCCATCAGCATAGCGAGCCGCGGGTCCTCCAGCTTGAGCGCGCCCGACCCGGGCGGCACCGCGACATAGAAGGTGCCCGACACGATGCTGTGCGGGTGGATATGCCCGCTGTGCGTGCCGCCGGGTTTGAGGATATTGACCCACAGGCTGTCGAGCCTGAGCGGCTTCGCCAAATCGAAATGGCACGCCTTTGCAAAAGCGCGCACCTGCTTGTCGAGCAGCCGCTTGAGGTCGGCGAAGGCGGGATCGCGTTCGGGCAGGTCGGCGAGGCTCGCGTAACTGGTGTAGCCCTTATAGCCATGCTCGCGGCTCCAGCGGCGCCCGGCGGCGTCCTCTTCGGCGAGCAGGTGGCAGCTATGTTCGAGTTCGTCCAGAAGCGCGTCCGATCCGATGTCGGCTTCGAAGAAAGGGGTGGCGAAGAGCGTGCGAACGGGCATGATGGCCGCAAAGCACAGCCACGGAGCAAGAGCAAGGGAGACACCCCATTTCGTCATGCCGGACTTGATCCGGCATCCATTCGTCACTCGCTGCGCAGAATGGACCCCGGATCAAGGCCGGGGTGACGAGGTGGAGATGACAAGAGGAGGGAGAGACTATGGCCGCTTTCGAATTGATCGCCGATGGACTGCGCTTCCCCGAAGCGCCGGTGGTGATGGACGACGGCAGCGTCATCGTCACCGAGATTGCGGCGGGCCGCATCACGCGCTGCTGGCCGGGCGGACGCAAGGAAGTGATCGCGTCGCCCGGCGGCGGCCCGAACGGGCTGGCGATCGGCCCCGACGGCAAGCTCTATTGTTGCAACAACGGCGGGTTCGAATATGTCGAGGCGAACGGCTTTCTCGCGCCGCACGGCATCGCAAAGGATTATTCAGGCGGGCGGATAGAGCGGATCGACATCGGCACCGGCGCGGTTGAGACGCTCTACCGGAGCGGCGATCAGGGCGTCAGCCTGCGCGGCCCCAACGACCTGATGTTCGACGCGCACGGGGGCTTCTGGCTCACCGACCATGGCAAAGTCGACTATGACAAGCGTTGCCACGACATCGTCGGCATTTTCTATGCGAAGGCGGACGGCAGTTTCATCGAGGAAGTGATCTTCCCGAGCTACAACCCCAATGGCATCGGCCTGTCGCCTGACGGAACGAAGCTTTATGCCGCCGAAACCTACACCTGCCGCCTGACGCAATTCAATATCGTCGCCCCCGGCAAGGTCGACGATGCCGCGGGGCCGGGCGGACCCGGCATCCCGCTCTATCGCCCCGCGGGCTATAAATTCTTCGACAGCCTCGCGATGGAGGCGTCGGGCAATATCTGCGTCGCGACCATCGGCGAGTGCGGGATCAGCGTCGTGTCGCCTGCGGGCGAACTGGTCGAGTTCGTCGCAACCGACGACATCTTCACGACCAACATCGCCTTCGGCGGCGCCGACATGCGCGATGCCTATATCACCCTGTCGGGCAGCGGGCGGTTGGTGACGACACGCTGGGCACGGCCGGGTCTGGCGCTCGCCCATTGACGGCCCCGCGCGGTTGAATCCGCTCCCCGCATCTGCAAGGTTGGTTTCCTTGCAGAACAAACGGAGGGGCGCGTTCATGAATGACAGCGGTTGGGCGATCGACATCGATCGCGATGATATCACCCAGGCCAGTCTCGTCGCCGATCCGCCGCCGCCGCTCCAACCTGGGCAGGTGCGCGTGCACATCGACAGCTATGCGATGACCGCGAACAACATCACCTATGCGGTCTTCGGCAAGCCTTCAGGGCTGTTCGGCAACGACCAGGGCTATTGGGATTTCTTTGCCGAGCGCGATGCGCCCGGGCGCCTGCCTGTCTGGGGCTTTGCAACCGTCACCGAAAGCGCTGCCGATGGCGTCGCGGTGGGCGACCGTTTCTATGGCTATTACCCGATGGCGAGCCACGCGGTGCTCGACGTCGGCAAGGCTGGACCCGCGGGCTTCACCGACGTCACGCAGCGGCGCAAGACGCTGCCCCCCATCTATAACCAATATCAGCGGATCGACGCGCTCGTCGATTATCGCGCCGCGCATCACGACCATTGGCCCGTCTTTCGCCCGCTCTTCCTCACCGGCTGGCTGATCGCCGACCAGTTCGAGGATGAGGGCGATTATGGCGCAGCGCAGATCCTGATCGCCAGCGCGTCGAGCAAGACGGCGATTGGCCTTGGCTTTTCACTCGCGCGGCGTGCGAACCGGCCCGAGACGGTCGGGCTCACGAGCGCAGCGAATGTCGAGGCGCTCGCCGCGCAGGCGATTTACGACCGCGTGATCAGCTATGACCAGATTTTCGCGCTCAACGCCGGCGCACCTGCCGCGCTCGTCGATATGGCAGGCAATGGCGCGGTAACCCGCTCGGTACACAGCCATTTCGGGAACAATCTCAAAGCGTCGATCGTCGTCGGCAAGTCGCACTGGGACGCGCGCGCCGACGACAATGGCCTCCCCGGTCCGCAACGACAGGGCTTTTTCGCGCCGGGGCGCAGCCAGAAGCGCATCGCCGACTGGGGCGGCGCCGAGTTCGGCAAAAGGATCGCCGAAGCGTGGCTTGCCTTCATGGCGGTCGCCCCGCGGTTCGCCGCCATCGACAAGCGCCGCGGCGGCGACGCCGCACTTGCAGCCTATCGCGAGATGCTTGCGGGCACGCCGAACCCCAAGGCCGGGATCGTCATCGAGCCATGAGCTTTTCGACCGTCATCTTCGATTTCGGCGGCGTCATTACGTCCTCGCCGTTCGAGGCGTTCAACCGGCTCGAGGAGGAACGCGGGCTGCCGCGCGACTTCGTCCGCCGCGTCAACGCTGCGAACCCCGACAGCAACGCCTGGGCCTTGTTCGAGCGCGCCGAGATCGACGGAGCGGCGTTCGACCGCATGTTTGCCGAAGAGGCGCGCGCAATGGGGCACGAGCTCGAGGGTGCGGCGGTGCTCGCCGTGCTTGCGGGCGCGGTGCGCCCCGCGATGGTCGCCGCGCTCGACACGTTGAAGGCGAAGGGTTTTACGGTCGGCTGCATCACCAACAATGTCCCGACGCATCAGACCGGTCTGCAAGGCGCAGGCATGGCGCGCACCGCCGCCGATGCCGAGCAGATCGCCGCGATCATGGCGCGCTTCGACCATGTGATCGAATCGAGCAAGGTCGGTGTGCGCAAACCCGACCCGCGCATTTACCGCATGATGTGCGACGCGCTGGGGGTCGAGCCTTCGGCGTGCGTCTATCTCGACGACCTCGGGATCAACTGCAAACCGGCAGCAGCGCTCGGCATGCACGCGATCAAGGTGACGAGCGGCGAACAGGCGCTCGCCGACCTGTCGGCGGCGTTGGGGATGAGGCAGTTTCCGGCATCGTTGTGCGTGTGAAGTTGCGCAGATTTCCGCGGCTTCTTGCACCCGCAACTCGCGTTGCTTGCGACTGTTCCCTTTACTTGCCCACCCACTTTCCTATGTCGGTCCTATGGTCAGCCCCGCACCATCGCTCCCCAAGGATTTTGCGCAGCTTACGCTAGCCGAAGCGGCAGAGCTGCTCGCGGCGCGCAAGCTGCCGCCGGTCGAGCAATGGCAACCCGAGCGCAGCGGTGACAGCGCGATGGAAATCCGCGCCGACGGCAGCTGGTATCATGAGGGCGGACGGATCAACCGCCCTGCGATGGTCCGGCTTTTCTCGACCATCTTGCGGCGCGAGCCCGACGGCAGCCATGTGCTCGTCACGCCCGCCGAGAAGCTGGCGATCGCGGTCGAGGATACCCCCTTTCGCGCGGTCGAGATGAAGAGCGAGGGGGAGGGCGCGGACCGCAGGCTCATCTTCCGGCTCGACACGGACGACCTCGTCATCGCGGGCGCCGATAACCCGCTTAGCTTTGGCGACGATCCCGACAATCCCGACCCGCGTGTCCACGTCCGCGGCTTGGTCGGTAACGGGCTCGAGGCGCGGATCGACCGTGCGCTTTATTACGAGCTGGTCGAAATGGCGCTTGCCGAGGGGGGCGACCCCCCTGCGATCTGGTCGGGCGGCGTCCGTTTTCCGCTGGTGGGCCGCTGATGCTGTCGGCCAAGCTGCGCGCCGCGCTCGACAGCCTGCTCCCCGATCCCGGCGACGATGAGGGCTATCTGCTTCAGGGCACGACGCTGCGCGACGCCGCGGTGCTGATCGCCTTCACCGACCGGCCCGACCCCGGCGTGATCCTGACGCAGCGCCCGCAATGGCTGCGCGCTCATGCCGGGCAGGTCGCCTTTCCGGGCGGGAAGGTCGACCCGACCGACCGCGACGTCATCGACGCGGCGCTGCGCGAGGCGGAGGAAGAGATCGGGCTCGACCGGCGCGACGTCGCGATTGCGGGCGTCACCGACCCCTATCGTTCGGGCAGCGGCTATCACATTACCCCGGTACTCGGCGTGATTCCGCCCGACCTGCCGCTCGACCCCAATCCCGACGAGGTCGAGGAATGGTTCGAAGTGCCGCTCGACATCTTGTTCGATTCCGCCAATTACCAGCGGCACGAGGCGAATTGGCAGGGGCAGCGCCGCCGCTATTATGACATGGATTGGCAAGGACGACGGATCTGGGGCGTGACGGCGGACATCATCATCAACCTGTCGCGGCGCCTACCCACAGGATGGCATCGCTAATATGACCGGGACTCTTCCCGACGCCGATTGGCGCGCGCGGCCCGGGCTGCGCCGAATCGTCGGCGCGCTCGGCGCCGACGCGGTGAAGATCGTTGGCGGCGCGGTGCGCGATACCTTGCTCGGACTCCCGGTGACCGACGTCGATCTGGCGACCCCGCTCCTTCCGCAGGAAGTGACGCGGCGGCTGGCAGATGCGCATGTGAAGGTCATCCCTACAGGGATCGCGCATGGCACCGTCACCGCCATCGCGAGCGGCGACCATCACGAGATCACGACGTTGCGCCGCGATGTCGAAACCGACGGCCGCCGTGCGACCATCGCCTTTGCCGGCGATTGGCGCGAGGATGCGGCGCGTCGCGACTTCACGATCAATGCGCTTTATGCCGACCCCGACACCGGGGAGATTGACGACTGGTTCGAGGGGCTCGCCGATCTTGCCGCGGGCTGCGTTCGCTTCATCGGCGACGCACCCGCCCGGATCGCAGAGGATCATTTGCGCATCCTTCGTTTCTACCGCTTTGCGGCGCGTTTCGGGCGGGGCGAGCTTGAGCCCGTCAGCCATGCCGCCGCCATCGACGCGCGTCAGTCGCTGAAGAGCCTGTCGCGCGAGCGGGTTGCCGACGAACTGCTCAAGATCATGGCGCTTCCCGACCCGCGGGCCATCCTATTGCAGATGGCCGACGACGGCATTTTTTCGGTCGTGCTGCCCGAACTCGATCTGGAATTCGGCAGCGCGCTCAACCGGCTGCACGCCAATGAGGATGCGGTCGCTGCGCCGGCGGCCCCGCTCCGTCGTTTTGCGGCCTTGCTTCCGGCGGACGCGACGATTGCCGAACAGGTGGCAAGCCGGTTGCGGCTGTCGACCCGCCAGCGCAAATATCTGGCTGCACTCGCGCGGCACCGGGGCGCCGTTCTGCCGCCCGCGCGCCAGCTTGCCTATGCGGTCGGCATCGACGCGGCGCGCGACATCTATTTGCTGGCGAGTGACGAGGCGGCGGCGGCGGCGGCGGCGAAAGGCGCGCTCGCGGGATGGGACGTGCCGCAGCTACCGCTGAAGGGCGGCGACATCATCGCGCGCGGCGTCACCGCGGGGCCGGAGGTTGCCCGCCTGCTCAAGGAGATCGAAAGCGCGTGGGTGGAAGAGGACTTTCCCGACGCGGCCCGCGTTGCGGCGCTCGCCGATCAGAAAATCGGCTTGGTGCGCGACTGACGCCAGAATTCGAGCGCGGAGATGCTGTCCATCGGCCGGGCGAAAAGAAAGCCTTGGCCGAAGTCGCAGCCGAGTGCGGAAAGTAGTCGCGCCTGGTCGGCGGTTTCGACGCCCTCGGCCGTCGTCCGCATCCCGAGCGTTTCGGCAAGGCTCTGGATGGTACGGACGATTGCCACTTTTTCGCGATCGTCGACCATATGCTCGACGAAGCTGCGGTCGATCTTGAGCACGTCGAGCGGCAGCCGCTGCAGATAGGCGAGATTCGAATAGCCGGTGCCGAAATCGTCCATCGCGATGCGGGCGTGGAGTGCCTTGATCTTGCTCAGCACCGACATTGCAAGATCGGGGTCGGCGATGATGGCGCTTTCGGTGAGCTCGATCATCAGCCGCTCGCCGCCGATCTTGTGCGTTTCGAGCGCGCTACGGACCGCCTGCGCGATGTCGTCGCGCACAAGCTGGATCGCCGAGACATTGACCGAAAAATAGCAATCGACGCGCTCGCCGCCATTCTGGCGGTCCCAATCGGCAAGGACTTCGGCTGCCTTCCCTATCGCCCATTGGCCGAGCGGAACGATCAGCCCCGAATCCTCGGCCACCGGGATGAATTCGGACGGCGACACGAGCTGTCCGTCCCCGTTGGTCCAGCGGGCCAGCGCCTCGAAGCCGGCAACCGCGCCGGTCGCAAATTCGACGAGGGGCTGGAAATCGAGACGCAGCCGATCGTCCTCTATGGCGTGGCGAAGCTCGGTTTCGAGGCCGAACCGGTTATCGACGAGCCGGGCGGCTTCGGGCTCGTATATTTCGATGCGGTCGGTGCGCTTGGCGCGTTTCAGGGCGATTTGCGCATGGCGGAACTGATCGGCGACGTCCGTGCCGGGTGCGGATTGAATGGCACATCCGATTGCACATCCGACGCTGACTTTGAGGTCCGCGATGCGAAAGGGGTGGTCAAAACAGCCCCGGATGCGCCCGGCCAGTTCGCGGATGTCGGCCTTGCCTTTGCCGATGCGGGTCGAGACCGCAAATTCGTCGCCGCCGGTGCGCGCCAGTATGTCGCCGCTGCGAAGACTTGATTTCAGGCGTCGGGCAACGGTGATGATGAGCTCGTCGCCCGCAAGCGAACCGATATGTTCGTTGATCCGGCTGAAACGCGACAGGTCGAGGAGGAGAACTGCGTGGTCGCCCGGTTTCTCGGCATCGGTTGCCGCCCGCTCCTCGACCAGTTCCTCGAAACCGGCGCGATTGGGAAGCCCGGTCAAGCTGTCGGAAACAAGTTCGCGGCGCAGGTTGCGCTCGGTCATCATTTCCTGCGTGCGGTCGATGAGGGTGAGCAGAAACAGCGAATCGTCGCCGCATTCGGACGATAGCGGACCGATCGATCCGCGCAGGTCGCGCGCCGCCACGCCCTCGCCAAGTTGGCAGGCGAATTCGTCGGTATCGGCCGGATTCAGTGTGGCGCGTTCGATCGCCTGCAACAGCTCGGTTGGAATGTCCGTGCCGACGGTGGACAGTCCCAGCCGATCAAACGCAGCATTGCTTGCGTGGAGGCGAAAACGCCCGCGCTCCATAGGCCGGATGAGCGCCGCAGGCACCGGCAGCGCGTCGATCCAGCCGACAAACAGGATGGGCCGGTCTTCGCCGGTTCTATTGATAGGCATAACAAAGGGTTTCGTGCGACCTTTCCCCATTGGCCGTTGCCTAGGGCAAGGGGAGTAAAGAAGCTATTTACGGCGACGCGATTTCGCGTTCAGGTGAAACGATTATTTCGCGGAAAGCCCGTCGGCGGCATGCGCCCGGCGGCGCCGCGCGCGACGCGCCACGGCGCGAGGTCGGTTTCGGTGCGCGTGCGTCCCGTGTCGCCGCCCATCGCCCAACTCAGCCCCTCGGCAAAAGGGAAGGCGATTGCGTCGGATAGGCCGCCGTCACGATAGCGTTGAAGCATCACGCCCTGACCGCGGGTCATTACGGGGATTTCGGCGAGCGGGAAGACGACGAGTTTGCGGTTCTCACCCACCACCGCGACGCTGTCATCGTCCGCCGCGATGGGACGCACGACCGCAAGCTGCGCCTTGGGCTTCAGGTTGACGACGTTGCGGCCCTTGCGCGTCTCGGCGACGACTTCGGCCATATTGGCAACGAAACCGTGTCCGCTCGACGAAGCGAGGAGCAGGCGCCCTTCGGCTTGCGCCGGAACGAGTGCGACGATCCGCGCGTCGGGGTCGATGTCGACCATCAGCCGCAGCGGCTCGCCGAACCCGCGCCCGCCGGGGAGTTTGTCGGCGCCGACAGTATAAAAGCGCCCGTCGCTTGCGGCGACGAGCAGTTTGTCGGTGGTCTGTGCATGCGCGGCAAAGGCCAGCTCGTCGCCTTCCTTGAACTTGAACTCGCCCCACTGGTCGGGCGTGACATGGCCGCGCTGCGCGCGAATCCAACCGCGCTTCGACAGGATGACCGTCACCGGCTCCTTCTCGATCATCGCGTCGAGCGGGATGTCGCGCGTGGGAGCGGCTTCGGCGATGGTGGTACGCCGCGCGCCGAGCGCGGTGTCGGGACCGTAAACCGTGCGCAAAGCGGTGAGGTCGCGCTTCAGCCGCGTGCGCTGCCGCGCCGGGCTTTCGACGAGCTTGACCAGCTCCTCGCGCTCGGCGGCGAGGGCCTCCTGCTCGCGCTTGAGCTCCATTTCCTCGAGCTTGCGCAAGCTGCGCAGCCGCATGTTCAAAATTGCCTCGGCCTGGCGGTCGGTCAGGTGGAACTCGGCCATCATCACCGTCTTGGGCTCGTCCTCGGTGCGGATGATCTCGATCACCCGGTCGAGGTTCAGGAAGGCAATCAGATAGCCTGCAACCAATTCGAGCCGGTCGTCGATCTTGGCGATGCGATGCTTCGACCGGCGGACCAGCACGATGATCTGGTGCTGGAGCCATTCGGTGAGCAACTGATGCAGCCCCATCACCTTGGGCGTGCGCGTCGCGTCGAGCACGTTGAGGTTGAGCGCGAAGCGCGTTTCGAGTTCGGTCAGCCGGAAAAGGCTTTCCTTCAAGATGTCGGGATCGACATTGCGGCTCTTGGGCACGAGCACGACGCGTAAATCCTCGGCGCTCTCGTCGCGCACATCGTCGAGGATCGGCAGTTTCTTGTCGGCGATCAGCTGTGCGATCTGCTCGATCAGCTTGCCCTTGGCGACGCCATAGGGGATTTCGCTGATGACGAGCTGCCAGGTGCCGCCGGGCAGCTTTTCGAGCCCGTCGGCTTCCCATTCGCCCGCATCATTCCTGCCGGTCGAAAATCGCGCGCGCACGCGGAAACTGCCGCGCCCGGTGGCATAGGCCTGCGCGATCGTATCGGCGCCGTCGACGATCAACCCGCCGGTCGGAAAATCGGGGCCCTTCACATGTTCGAGCAGTTGCGCAAGCTCGGCATGCGGATTTTCGATCAGCAGCAGCGCCGCGTCGATCACCTCGGCGGCATTGTGCGGCGGAATGTTCGTCGCCATGCCGACCGCGATCCCGCTCGCGCCATTGGCGAGCAGGTTCGGGAAAAGCCCCGGCATGATCTCGGGCTCTTCATCCTCGCCATTATAGGTCGGCTTGAAATCGACCGTGCCCTCGTCGAGCCCCTGCATAAGGTCGATGGCGACGCGGGTCAGCCGCGCCTCGGTATAGCGATAGGCGGCGGCATTATCGCCGTCGATATTGCCGAAGTTGCCCTGGCCATCGACGAGCGGATAACGGAGCGAGAAATCCTGCGCGAGGCGAACCATCGCGTCGTAGACCGCCGTGTCGCCGTGCGGGTGGAATTTGCCGATCACGTCGCCGACGACGCGCGCCGACTTCTTGTAGCCCTGTGACGGGTCGAGCCGCATCGCGCGCATCGCCCACAACAGGCGACGATGGACGGGCTTCAACCCGTCGCGCAAGTCGGGCAGCGAGCGCGCGGTGATCGTCGACAACGCATAAACGAGATAACGCTCCGACAGCGCGCTATCGAACGGGGTGTCGATGTTGCCTGAAGGAGGGGGTGGTTCGGATGGAGGAAGGTCGTCGGTGATGCTCGCCATTATCGGGCGCCGATAGCAAGGCTAGGGCAGCATGGCAAAGGGCTTGGGATGGGAGCTACGGCTTGTCGGCGTAAGCCTTGACCAGATCGAACATATAGTCGCGCCCCATATAGACCGACTTTACCGAAATCCGTTCGTTCAGCCCATGGACGCCGTTGCCGTCGGGGTCGCCCCAGATGCCGGGAATGCCATAGGTCGGGATGCCGACCGCGCCGAGGAAGGTCGCATCGGTATAGCCGTTCGCCATCGACGGGATGACCTTCAACCCCGGCCAATATTTGTCGACAAGCCTTTGCATCGGTTCGATGATCTTCGGGTCGAGCGGCGGTGCCGGCGGGGCGGGGCGCTTGGGTGGCAATTGCGTCACCGTGACTCCGGCGTCGCCAATGATACGTTCGAGCTCGCTCTTGATCTCCTCGATCGGATGGCCGGGAAAAATGCGGCAGTTGATATTGGCGCCGGCGCGCTGCGGCAGCGCGTTCGCGGCGTGGCCGCCGTCGAGCAAAGTCGCGACGCAGGTGGTGCGGATGTTGCCGTGGAGGAAGCGGTCGGTGTTGACGATCGCCTCGGCTGCCTTGTCCGCGGGGTTCGCCGCGAGCGCGACCATCGCCTTGCCGACCTCGTCGCCACGCAGCGCACCGGATTCGGCGAAGAAGCGGCGCGTGGTATCGGTCATTTCGACCGGAAACGCATATTCGTCGATCGCGGTCAGCGCGCGCGCGAGTTGATAGATGGCATTGTCGCGCACCGGGACCGAGCTGTGGCCGCCCGGATTGCGCGTCTCGAGCCGGAAATTGGCAAAGGTCTTTTCGCCGACCTGCACCGATTGGCCGATCACATTGCCCTTGCCGTCGCTGTCGCCGCCGCCGCCCTCGTTGAGTGCGAATTCGGCGTCGATCAGGTCGCGCCTGTTCGCGGTGAGCCATTCGACGCCGTTGAACGCGCCGTTGGTTTCCTCGCCGCAGGTCAGCGCCAGTTTGACGGTGCGTTTGGGCTTATATCCCTCCTGCCGAAAGCGGATCAGCGTGTCGGTCCAGATCGCCGCCTGCGCCTTGTCGTCGAGCGTGCCGCGGCCATAGAAATAGCCGTCTTCTTCGACCATTTTGAACGGATCGCGTTCCCAATCCTCGCGCTTTGCTTCGACGACATCGATGTGCGCGACGAGCAGGATCGGCTTCGCGGCCTGCGACGTGCCCGGATAAACGGCGACGAGTCCGCCCTCCTTCGGATGCTCGGGCGTCGCAAAGAGCGTGAGTTGGTCGTCGGTGAAGCCCGCAGCTTTCATCCGCGCCGCCATGCGTTCGGCGGCGAGCGTGCAACTGCCCGACGACAGCGTGGTGTTCGTTTCGACCAGTTCCCTGTAGAGTTCGCGAAAGGCGATCTGGTCGGCGCGCGGCTGTGCCTCCTGCGCAATGGCGGGCGCGCCGACCAGCAAGGCGGACGTCAGCAGCGCAGTCAGTTTCGGCATAAGTCTATCTCCCGTTCGCACGATGGGAGCAGAAAGCGCCGGAGCCTGCAAGCCGCTTGCGCGGCGCGGCGCTTTCGCGCAATCGGGAGGAGAGAAGGGGAGAGCGATTGACGCGGACCGAAGACCATCCGCCGGGCCTGCTGGCGCGTGCCGTACGGCGGCTGTTGTTGCTGCTCTATCGGGTCCGCGGCTGGCGGGCGGTAGGAACGGTGCCCGAGCCGCGCCGTTTCATCATCATCGCCGCACCGCACACCAGCAATTGGGATTTCGTCAACTTCCTGGGCCTCACCGCCGACGTCGGCATCCGCCCGCATTTCATGGCGAAGCTGTCGCTGTTCAAATGGCCGCTCGGTGGCTTCATTCGCCAGATGGGCGGTATTCCGGTCGATCGCACAAAGGCGAGCAATGCGGTGCAGCAGATGGTCGACCAGTTTGCGCGCCGCGCCGAGTTCATCCTGACCGTCGCGCCCGAAGGAACGCGCGGGCGGGCGAGGAAATGGCGCACCGGATTTTACCAGATCGCACTCGCGGCGAAGGTGCCGCTTGTCGTCGGACTGATGGATTATGGTACAAAGACGGGCGGACTTGGCCCGATGATCTGGCCATCGGGCGATTTTCGCGCCGATATGCAGAAAGTTTTCGAAGTCTATAAGAATTGCGTCCCCCGGCATCCCGACCGCGCGGTCCGGTCGATCAACGATATATTGGGCGACGATACGGAAGCGGGAGCGGCGATATGACCGGGATGCTGGCACTGTTGGGGATGAACTTCGCGGGGCTGATCGCGGTGATCCTGCTGCTGTGGGGGGTGGCCATCGCGATCCGCGACGTATCGTTCATCGACGCCTTCTGGGCGTTCGGCATGGTGCTGCTGGCGTGGTGCAGCGCGGCGCAGGTCGGCTTGGCAGGGCTGCACGGTCAATTGCTCTTCGGGTTGACGACCCTGTGGGGGTTGCGGCTGTCGATCCACCTGTTCGCGCGCTGGCGCGCCGAGGGGGAGGATCCGCGCTATCGCCGCATATTGGGCGGCGTGATCGAGAAGAAGGGCTGGAGCTGGCCGGTGGCGGCGCTCGTTATGGTGTTCCTGATGCAGGCGCCACTGCTTTTCGTGACGAGTCTTCCCGCACAGATCGGCATCTGGGCGAGCGCCGCCGCGCCGCAGCCGGTCGGGGCGCTCGGTTGGGCGGGTGTGGTCGCAGCGCTGGCGGGCATCGCGTTCGAGAGCATCGGCGACGCGCAACTCCGCGCCTTTCGCGCCGATCCGGCGAACAAGGGCCGCGTGCTCGACACCGGCCTGTGGCGCTATACGCGGCACCCCAATTATTTCGGCGATGCGCTGACCTGGTGGGGATTGTGGCTGGTCGTCGCCGACCTCGGGCCGGAGACCGCGCTCGCGAGCGTCATCGGGCCGCTCTTCCTGACTTTCACCCTGACGCGCTGGTCGGGCAAGGCGCTGCTTGAAAAGGGGCTGCACAAGTCGCGCCCCGCCTATGCCGACTATGTCGCGCGCACTTCGGGCTTCATTCCATGGCCGCCAAAGACGAAGGCCTAGGCGATGCGCCCGTCGCCGCCGATGTCAGCGCGCTCGGCGATGCGCCGCGCATCCGCGCGATCCTGACCGCCGCGGCGCGCGAGGGGCGCAGCGTCAGCTATTCCGAACTGCTCGGCGATTTGGGCTTCCGCTTCACGCGGCCCAAAATGCGCGCGGTCTGCAAGACGCTCGCCGAAGTCGATCGCCACTGCGCGCTTGACGGCGAGCCCGACCTTGCCGTGCTCGTCGTGCGCGAAAGCGACCGGCTGCCGGGGCAGGGCTGGTGGGTCGGCGGGGCTGCGCTGCTGCTCGGCTACGACGGCCCGTGGGAAGGCGCGGCGGCGGCGCGCTTCATCAGGGAGCAGCAACAGGCGGTGTTTGATTATTGGGCGGAGCGCCGAACGCCCTGATCGGTCCGGCCGCCCCGACCGGGCAGATCCGCGCGGCGGACATTTGGAGATGTTCCCGAATTGGACGTCCCGCAGGACTATATGGTGCGCGACGCAGTCTGTAGCGAATGGCGCTCTTGTGCGGATTCCCTGAAACGCAGGGAATCTGCAGGGAAATCTCTAGTTTTCGGCCTTATTCTGTGAACGGCAGCGGCTGAGATCCGCAGAAATCCGCGGGGTTCAAGCTGAAATTCCCTAGTTCGCAAAACAGGGAAACTTCTCGCACAATCAATGAACAAAGTCAGCGATAACTGGCGGATCAAGGACTGACGCTTGAGCGCGTTATTGCTGTGGTTTTTCTCCAATATCGCGCGGGTCCTGCATGGCTGCGCGTACCGCAACCAGTGCCTGTTCCAAGCTTGCTTCGATCCTGCGAAGCTCAAGACCGACTTCGATGCTGCCATTACCTGTGAGGGTCTGGATCACGTACATGACCGATGGCGAATTCGCTGCCAGTGTAACGAGATGCGCACCGCTCGGGCTGACTCGTCCGCAAAGCCAGGAACGTGCAGTGGTATCGCTCACCCCGGTCCAGCGCATGATCGTTTTGGATGACTGCCGAGTCGCACCAATTTCCTCCCTCAAGGCGTTGCCGATTTGCCGTGCGAGGTCTGAGTCCAACAAGACAAATCGTGAATCCCGAAGTTGAGTTACGGTTTTACGAACCATGCTTCGGCTCCTCCTGTTGTAAGACATAGTCTCTGCAACAGGCGCCCGTGAGGCAGCGATGGTGATAAACTGGCTGGATACGCAAGGATCGACGCCGTCGGTCGATCGGCCCACAGTCCGGGCTGCGGAGTACGTCCGCATGTCGACCGAACACCAGAAGTATTCAACCGATAACCAGGCATCAGCAATTCGGAAATATGCCGAGCAGCGCGGATACAAAATTGTTCGTACTTATGCCGATGAGGGCAAGAGTGGGCTCAACATTGGCGGCCGTCTCGGCCTGCAGAATTTGCTGAGCGATGTTGAGGCAGGCCGCGCCGATTTTCATGCCCTGCTCGTTTACGACGTCAGCCGCTGGGGTCGCTTTCAGGATCCCGACGAGGCTGCCTCATACGAGCTGCGCTGTCGGCGCGCAGGCGTGCAGGTTCATTATTGTGCCGAGCAGTTTGAAAATGATGGCAGCATCGGTTCGTCGATAATCAAGACTGTCAAAAGGGCGATGGCGGGTGAATACAGCCGCGAACTTTCGGTCAAGGTATTCGCTGGCCAAGCCAACCTGATCCGGCTCGGCTATCGTCAAGGCGGCCCTGCCGGATTTGGTCTACGCCGTATGCTGGTCGATCAGGAGGGCCGGGAAAAAGGCCTGCTGGGCCATGGCGAGCACAAAAGCATAACCACAGATCGCGTTATCCTCGTGCCCGGTCCCACGCACGAAGTCGACATTGTCCGGGAAGTCTACCGGCAGTTCGTTGAAGGTGGGCGCAGCGAGTGGGAAATCGCAAATGACCTAAATGCACGAGACGTCGTGACAGACCTTGGCAGGCCTTGGTCCCGCGGCGCGGTTCACCAATTGCTGATCAATGAAAAATACATCGGCAACAACGTTTGGGCGCGCACTTCCTGTAAGCTAAAAGCCAACCACGTGCGCAATGATCCGGCAGAGTGGGTGCGGGCCGACGGCGCTTTTGCGGGCATCGTTGAGGCGGAACAGTTTAAGGCCGCCCAAGCAATAATTCGGCAGCGAAGCGCACGTCTGACTGATGAGGAGATGCTCGGCGCGCTGTCACAGATCCTGGCGCGCAATGGCTGCCTTTCCGGTCTGATAATCGACGAAACAGAGGACAGCCCATCGAGTAGCTCATTCCGCACCCGCTTTGGGAGCCTCCTGCGCGCCTACACACTGGTGGGCTTCACACCAGATCATGACTACCGATACCTCGAAACCAATCGAAAACTGCGGTCGATGCATCCGGGCATCATGGAAGCGGTCATGGCCGGCATTGAGGGTGCAGGCGGCTCAGTCGTTCGCGATCCCATCACCGACCTGATGACGATCAACAACGAATTCACCGCCTCACTTGTCATCGTCCGGTGTTTCCAGACCTCGGCTGGCTCGCTGCGCTGGAAAGTGCGGCTCGACACGAAATTGAAGCCTAACATCACCGTTGCTGTACGCATGGACAGCAACAACGAGCACCCTCTCGACTATTATCTCCTGCCTCGGCTCGACATGCGGGATGCGATTTTCAGGCTCGCTGAATTCAACGGCCTATCTTTTGACGCCTATCGTTTCGACACGCTTGATGCATTCTATCAGATGGCTGCTCGCGCGCAGTTTCGGAGGGCGGCGTGATGTCATCATTGCCAGCCCAGCGCGTTGAATTGATCCCGATCGACCGGATCACGGTCCTCAATCCGCGCGAGCGTAATCAACGAAACTTCAAAGAGATTGTCGACAATATTGCCAAGGTCGGCCTGAAAAAGCCGATCACTGTGACACGCCGTGCCGAGGCTGGCGGACCCTTTTACGACCTGGTTTGTGGGCAGGGTCGGCTGGAGGCGTATATGGCGCTGGGACAGCTTGAAGTCCCTGCTCTGGTCGTCAGCGCCGATCGGGAAGATTGCCTCATTGCCAGCCTTGTTGAGAACTGCGCTCGTCGCCAACACCATTCGCTCGATCTGCTGCAGGACATCCGCGGGATGGAGCAGCGTGGCTACTCGCAGACGGAAATCGCCAGAAAAACGGGTCTTACCTACGAATATGTTCACGGTGTTTCGCGCCTCCTAGAAAAGGGCGAACGACGACTGCTTCGATCTGTCGAAAGCGGGCACATTCCGCTCAGCGTGGCTGTTGAAATCGCTGAGGCGGAGGATCACGATGTTCAGGCCGCCCTATCGAGCGCATATGAGCGCGGTCTCCTCAAGGGACGTAAACTGCTGACCGCGCGAAAGGTCGTCGAAATGCGGCGCCGGCGCGGCAAGGGCGTCAGGACGGGTGACACTCGCAAGCGTACCCCGGTTTCTGCTGAGGCGTTGGTCAAGGCATATCAGGAAGATGCAGCGCGCAAGCGTTCGCTGATCCACCGAGCTCAGGCAACAAGGGATCGATTGCTCTTCATTGTCGAGGCCCTTCGCCGGCTTTCTGTAGATCAGACATTTATCACACTGCTGGAAGATGAAGATCTGGCAACGCTGCCGCAAAATCTTGCTGAGCGATTGTCGCCAACTTTAGAGCCCGCCTGATGACCCGGAAGCCATGCCAGGATCCCGGAACGGCATTCGAGGACACAACTCTTCGCATTGGGATCGCTGACATCGTCCCTTTGCGCGAGATTCGTCCTGAGGTTCGCAAGTCGGTCAAGTATTGCCAGATAGCATCATCGATCCAGGAGGTCGGCATTATCGAACCTCCAGTCGTCGCGCGTGATCCCAAGGCCACTGGCCGTTTCAGGTTGCTGGATGGCCACTTGCGGCTCGATATCCTGCTTGCCCGAGGCGAGACAGAAGTCGTGTGCCTTGTCGCGACGGAGGACGAGGCGTTCACCTACAACAAGCGCGTTAGTCGCATTGCAATCATCCAGGAGCACCGGATGATCATGAAGGCCGTGAAGCAGGGTGTCTCCGAGGAAAGGCTCGCTCGCACGTTGAACGTGAACATTGCGAGCATCCGGCAGAAGCGAAATTTGCTTGTCGGGATCTGCGACGAAGTTGCCGAACTGCTGCGCGACAAGCATGTGCCTGTGAACACTTTTGTCCAGCTCCGGAAACTCAAGGCCATGCGTCAAATTGCGGCTGCAGAGATGATGGTGGCGATGAATCAGTATTCCATCAGCTATGCCAAATCGATTGTGGCAGCGACGCCAGCTGATCAGTTGGTTGAGGGAAAGTCGCAAGCGGTTCCAGGCCTGTCGGCGGCACAGGCCGATCTTATGACCGAGGAATCCGTTCGGCTGGATCGTGAATTCAAGGCCATCGAGCACAGCTACGGAGTGGATCATCTCGATCTTGTGCTGGCCTCCGCTTATCTCGCAAACCTGCTCGAGAATGCCAGCGTCGTCCGCCACCTAGCCAAGCATCATCCTGAGCTTCTGAACGAATTCCAGAAGATTGCTGACTTGCGAAAAGCAGCATGATGGGGACCCGGACCCGATAAGCGCGGGGACCGCAGGAGACGCCGCACTGTGGGGCGGATCGAGCGCGGCGGTGGGGATGGCGGCGAACCCGCATGAGGCCCACCCGGGGGCCGGAAGGTCCTCGTCAGATGATGCGCGCCAGCCGAGAGAACGGCTGGCGCGCCTCGTCTCGCCATGATCCCCCACGGAGTCACGAGGTGACTGAGATAACAGCTAGGCAGAATGGGATTTATCTTGCCGCCTGAGCACATGAGTGCGCGGTATGCCCACTATTCTTTGACCACCCCGCTAACGGTCGTGCGATATTGTGCGAAGGGCTTGCGCGCGACCGATGAGATGTTGCTGGATGCCTTTCAGCAAATTGACCCTCCCCTGCTTGGGCCGCAGGATAGCCGTACAATTGCCCATATTCTCAGGCGAACGAGCGGCCGACGACCGGGTTCAATGCCTTCGGGAGACATGTTGGCTCAGAAGATCCTCCAATGCAGCCGGAAGGACATTCCAGCGGCATATATTGAACTGTTAGCCTTTCGGCTGAGCAAGCCGAAAGGCCTGACAGAAGCCACCCGCGCAAGAAGGGCCGGGAAGCAACTGAACAAGCTGCAGCGCGATAATATGATCCGGTTTCTCTATGCGCAGTTCAGGGACCTGAGGCCCGATGGCGATTTCGTCGAGCATCCGATTTTGGGGCGGCTGCTAATCCCGTTGAACATATCCAGTCGCAGCGAGCGCGCCCTGTGGCTGGTCCGTGAAGTGATGGACGAGCGGCTGGGATATTATCCTCCCTCAGAGGCCACCATTCGAAACATCATCTCCAGGAAAATTAAATAGACCTCGTTTTCGTGAGTCATCGGGATCCCGGGATGCTCTAACTGGATGGCTCCGTTCTTAATCTGAGGAGCATCCCGTTGAAAAATAGCACTCATCCCGCGGTCGAGATGATCGCCATTTCGGCGATCTCGCCAAACTCGCGCAACGCGCGCACCCACACCGAAAAACAAATTGGACAGATCGCTACAAGCATCGAACGCTTCGGCTGGCTTGTGCCCATCATCATTGATGAGGCGAATATGATCGCGGCGGGTCACGGACGTTGGCTCGCCGCGAAGAAGATGAAGCTGCGCGATGTACCTGTGATCCGTGCGCAATTCGTTACCGACGCCGATCGGCGTGCTTTTGCCTTGGCAGAAAATCGCATCGCTGATCTTTCTGGCTGGGATGAGGCCCTTCTAGCCGAGGAGCTGACATTCCTGTTTGACGATGGTTACGAGCTCGAAATCACCGGCTTCAGCATCGCTGACCTTGATTTCGCGCTACCCGAAGCTGACCAGGCCGAGGCCGAAGATGTCGAACTACCCGACCCGGAAGGCGAGCCAGTATCGAGGCCTGGCGACCATTGGCTGATCGGCCCGCACCGGGTCTTCTGCGGTGACGCCCGCGATGCCAAAAGCTGGGAGACATTATTAGGCGACGACCGCGCCGCAATCGTGTTTGCTGACTGTCCCTATAACGTAAAAATCGATGGGTTCGTTTCTGGCAACGGCCGGAACCGGCATCGCGAGTTTGTGATGGGTGCTGGCGAAATGAACCCGCCGGAATTCACGGCATTCCTGCGCGCGATTTTCCGCAATTGCGTCCGGTTCTCCACCAGCGGTTCGATCCACTACCAGTGCATGGACTGGCGTCATACGCGCGAACTGCTCGATGCCGCTGACGGTGTGTATTCGGAGCACAAGCAACTCATTGTCTGGAAGAAGGACAACGGCGGCCAGGGCGCTTTCTACCGCAGCCAGCATGAACTTGTCTTCGTGTTCAAGTCGGGCAAGGCCAAGCACATCAATAATTTTGGGCTCGGTGAGACGGGTCGTTACCGCACCAATGTGGTCGAGTATGCGGGCGCTAATACCTTCCGTAAGGGCCGTGATGCCGATCTCGCCGCTCACAGCACGGTCAAGCCGACCGCGCTGGTTGCCGACTTTCTGATCGACTGCTCGAACCGCGGCGATCTTGTCGTCGATCCGTGCCTGGGCTCCGGCACCACACTGATCGCTGCCCACCGGACCGGACGGCGGGGTGCCGGGATCGAACTTGATCCAGGCTATGCCGACACGGCAGTCCAGCGTCTGGCTGCAATGGCCGGTATCACGCCAATCCTGGCCGGTGACGGCCGCTCCTTCGATGACGTCGCCGCAGCGCGCAAGATCGAGAGGGCCTGATCCATGACCGATCAAAACGACTATGAGGTGGGCTACGGCAAGCCTCCTGCGCAGAACCGATGGACGAAGGGCCAGTCTGGCAATCCGCGCGGCCGCCCCAAGGCGTCGCGCGGCCTCAAGGCCGATCTTCATGCCGAACTGATCTCGCGCATGGAAATCCAGATGAACGGCAAGCGGATCAGCGGGACCAAGCAACAACTCATGCTAAAGACGCTCACAGCCCGCGCGGCAGCGGGTGACGTCAGGGCGATCAAGGCGCTGGTTGATCTGGTGATGCAGGTGTTCGGCCCCGAAGATCGGGGTGGGGATACAAAGCGGCTTTCTGCCCAGGACCAGCAGATACTGGATGAACTGCTCGGCCGCCGAACGGAGGCAGCGTCTGATGGCACAACGTCATCAGAAAGCGACGCGAATTCGGTTGCTGCGCAGGAGGCTGGTGATGACTAAAGCGTCATTGGACAACCCACAGGCCCTGCTAACACAGCTATGCCGGCATGATTTCACGGCCTTTTTACGCAGAGCCTGGCCGTGGATCACCGGCGGCGACATGCTAGCCTGGAACTGGCATCTTGACGCTATCGCTGAGCACCTTGAGCGCATCAACGCCGGGGATCTGAAGCGCTCCTTGATCAATCTGCCGCCGCGCAATGGCAAGTCGAAGACTGTGTCAGTGATCTGGGTGGCATGGATGCTTGGCTGTGACCCCACTCTGAACTTCGTCTGCGTGAGCTATTCGAACGAGCTCTCCGGCAAGTTTGCCCGTGACTGCCGGGCGGTCATGGAGTCGGCTTGGTACCGCGAGATCTTTCCCGGAACGATCATCTCGCGCGCACGGTCCGCGTCACATGATTTCGAAACGACGCGCGGTGGCGGACGCCTCGCCACATCTGTTGGTGGCTCGCTGACGGGGCGTGGCGGCGACATCATCATCCTCGACGATGTGATCAAGCCTGAGGATGCAAACTCCGAAACCACCCGCAACAGCGTCAACGAATGGTTCAAATCAACGCTCGCATCGCGCTTGGACGATAAGCAAAAGGGCGTGATGGTATGCGTGATGCAGCGCCTCCATGAGCACGATCTGTCAGGGATGCTCCTGGAGCAGGGGGGCTGGGATCACCTTTCGCTGCCCGCCATCGCCACCGAAGAACAATCAATCATGCTGGCGCGCGGCGGTGTCTATCGCCGGCGAGAAGGCGACGTGCTGCACCCTGAGCGCGAACCACTCGAGATTCTGATGGGGCTGAAGGCGTCGATGGGATCGCCCGCCTTCGAAGCTCAGTATCAGCAGCAGCCGCTGCCCGCCGAGGGCAATCTCTTCAAGGCTGAATGGCTGACCTATTTCGAGCAGGATCGTGCTGAGCCACCCTATGGCGAGATTATCCAGTCCTGGGATACCGCGATCAAGATCGGATCGAACAACGACTTCTCGGTCTGCATCACCGCAGTGATGCGAGGAAAAAACGTCCACATCATCGATGTGTGGCGCGGCAAGCTTGAATTTCCGGATCTCGAGCGCAAGGCTATCAATCTGGCGCTACAGCACAGAGCGAGCACCATCATCATCGAGGATAAGGCATCGGGCCAGCAATTGCTTCAGGCCTTGCGAGCCGGCAGTAATCCTGAGGTTCCAACGCCGCTCGGGCGTATTCCGGAGCAGGACAAGTATTCTCGCGCTGCTGGCATCAGCAGCATCGTTGAATCCGGCAAGGTCTTGCTGCCCGACAAAGCAAGCTGGCTTGATGAATTCCGCCGCGAACTGCTGGCGTTCCCAAGTTCGCGGAATGACGACCAGGTCGACGCGCTGGCACAGCTGCTCGACTATGTCCGCAGCCGCTGGATGTATCAGCCTTCGCCATCTGTTGGCGGCACATTGTTCATAATGAACGATGACGGCATTATCGAGACTTACGGCGATGACGATCTTTTCGACATTGAGTCCGACGAATATGATGAAGACCCTTGGGGAGCATCTTGAAGAGCCCGCTCTCATTTTCAAGATGCCAGAATCCGCGTCTCTGACAAATGGATAGAATTGTCTGGCCCTGGTAGTCAGAAAACCGCTCTTTTACTGTAATTAGCGTCAAAGGTGCTGACATGAAGCGAGTCAATTTTGTGAAGCAAATGAAGCAGCATCAGGTGCGCTGGGCAGCTGCCAATGGACTGCATCCGGCCGCCACCGAGAATGGTGGCAGCCGCGACCATGTCCTTTTGCACGAGCGCCGCAGCCAGAATCTGTACGATCCGGATTGGTGGGAATTGATCAGCGGCAAGGAGCACCGCTGGGCCCGTTCTCTGACTTCCAGCCAGTGTTTCGCCGTCAACCTGTTCGGGCCTTTGGTTGACGATCCTGAGCTAGCCAAGCAGGTTTTTGAAAGCTTATTCCCGCACCGGATTGAGGCAGGAATATCGGTCGAGGTCGCCTTGGAATTTGCACCTGAAGAAACAGGAAAATGGCTGGGGGAAGCAGGACAGACCACTCAGGTTGACGCCTGCTTCATCGTCTCACGCAGCGGCGCTCAGGTCGGGTTTGCCTTAGTCGAGGTTAAACTTGCCGAAACCGGTTTTGGCACCTGCCGCGGCGCTAGAGTCGCGGGTGAAAATGGCTCCGGCAATCCTGACCCGAGGAGGTGCGAAGCTTTTGGCCAAGTTCATCGCTCGCCGCAGACAGTTTGCTGGATGGTGACCCGGCACGGGCGGCGTTACTGGGACTGGTTGAACGACACTGATTGGTTTGACCTAAGCCATGTTCCAGATGCCGAGGGCTGCCCCTTCCGCGACGGGGTCTATCAACTCATGCGCAATGCCGTCCTGGCAAGAGCATTGATGGTGGAAGCGGGTGCAGAATGGGCAGAAGTGGCTGTCTGTGTGCACGCGGGCAACCATATCGCGCATATACTCAAATATCCGATCGCCGGCTTGGCTGATGCGCTGGATGCAGCGCGGCTTATTGCCCCCAGAGCGGGTTTCGAGTCCTTAGCCCCTGCGGCAATTGTTGCAGCAACCGAAGCGTCTAATCCATCCTGTTCAGAATGGGCGAGGTGGATGCAAGAGCGCTATGGCTTGATTGCTCTGATCGCTGAGGAAGCGTGACTGCCGATGAGTTCCGTCCCGTAGGGCTGCTCTCATGCTTCGAGCCTCTGGACTTTTGATCCCAACACCCGGTGGAGGATGCACCGAATTTCTGGCTTTCCGCCTCTGATGGATACATCGGTCTTAGCTATGACTGCAGCAGCATGATCTGACAAAGTCTTTCGGCAAATCACTCCTGTGACTTTCTATCGATCAGGACGCGGAGTGCGGTCAGAATTGCGCATATCTGCAACATAGCTTTGGCCGCTTTCGGCCTTGAAAATTTCGAAGAGGCCGGTCGCCTCGAAAAGCTTCGGAAAGTTCTTCACGCCGTAATTACGAGGATCGATTGGCGCTTGCCGCTTCGCCGCACTGCCCGCTGCCGACATGGCTGCCCAGCCATCGTCGTGAGCAGATGCTTCAACCGCGCCACGCAAGACGCGGATGAGTGCTGCATCTTGAGCAAGCACCTTTGCCGTCGGCTTCGGCGGATTGGCTTCGGATTTCGAGACGGTCTTTGTGGCGGCCTTACCTTTAGCTTTTGGAGCATTCGTGGGCTTCAAACTGGCCGTGTCCTCCGGCTCAAAAGCGCCTTCATCGTCAAGGCTGTCGAGATAAAGGAACGTCGTACACGCGTTGACGAAAGGTTGCGGGGTCTTGCGCTCACCAAAGCCATAAACTTCGTGTCCATTGGCTTTGAGTTGCATGATGAGCGGCGTGAAATCTGCATCGCTTGAAGCTATGCAAAACGCGTCCAGATCCTGGGTGTAAAGCAATTCCATCGCGTCGATGACTAGGGCGATATCGGTCGCATTTTTGCCGGCTGAATAGCTGAACTGTTGGATAGGTCGAATTGCAGAATCATGAAGTTTGCTTTTCCAGCCCTTCAACCCGGCACTTGCCCAGTCACCGTACGCACGGCGGATGTTGGCCGTTCCGTACTTTGACAACTCGGCCACAATTGCTGCGACTTTGGTATGCGAAACATTGTCTGCGTCGATAAGCAATGCGATGCGCCGGTTGGGTTTGTTGCTCATAGGTTGGTCGGGTTCCATGCTCTTCCTTTCAGAAAAAGCTATTTCAAATCAATACGACTTCATTCAACAAACCTTCGCATGCGTCGACTGAGCTTATGTCCAATGAAGTTTGAGCTCTTCCGAGTTAGCGATTGATAATTCGGCCCACATGCCGAAATGATCGCTAAGCTTGGTACCGTTTGGGCTAGCGGCTGACAGTCCGCCCACCTTCTTGCAGGATATTCCCTGAGATCCCGCGATGTGATCGATCGCGAAGCCGCAGCCTTCGATTTTGCCGGTCGTGAAGACATTGGCCTGCTCCAATACCGAACGGCACAGAGCTTCGTAAACACGGGCGGGGGCAGTTCGCTTTGGTATTGCCTGGTTGAAGTCGCCCATGACGACGAAGGGCTCTTCAAGGCGGTCCAAGTGGCAACCAAGACCAGAAATATAGGCGAGGTGCTCATCCCAGCGCTTCCTGTCGCGTCGGCCGGTGCTGACGTGAGCTGCCGCCCAAGGGATGCAAACTCCGACAAACCTTAGAAGTCCTGCGCTCGTCTCGGTACAGCCGCTAATGAAACGTCCCGGAGGGAGTATTTCGTCGCCGACTCGGTCGACGGCTTGCCACGGTTGCCTGCTCCAAAGAAGGACCTTGCGGCGGTTTCTGATCAAGGGGTAGCCATAGTCGGCGTCGGCGCAAATGACGTGTCCGCTGCCACGCATGAAGTCGGCATCTGCCTCGGTAATGCAAAGGACCTCGGGGTCGCTCGCGAGCAAACGGTCTCGCATCGTCTTGCCAGCGAGGCTGGTTGGCTGTCTCCAGGCGACGTTCCAAGTCCCTACTTTTACTGTAGTTGCCAAGCGGTCACCTCCTCCTATTCGCCATTACCAACCTTGGGCCACCTAGCCTAGCGTTGCTTCATGCCGCTTGGACACGATGTTGTGTAGCAATCGTCTGTTTAGTGAGGCTCGAACCCGCATTACAGTGAGCGCAAGCTCGCGAAGCCGAACGTCCGAGGCTATAGATGATGCGGCTAGCTTGAGACACGATATCGAAAGGGCCGAGCCATCGCCCGGATTTAGCCCCGGCTGGCGGCAAAGCTGGGGGTCACGTCAGAGGAAATATGAATGCGAGACGACGCGCCTGCTTCGTTATTTCCGGACGAAATCGAAAGCGATGACTGGACACTCTTCCACGGCACATCGGTTTCAGCTGCCGCCGCTGTAGACGAACGCGGGCTCCTTCCACACTCGAGTCTTGCTACAAAGGAGATGGTAAGTCGCGTCCTCGCCATCATTGAGGAGATCGACTGGATTTCATCCAGTGCCGTGCCACTCATATCATTTTCCCAAGGATTTGACCTTGTCCACGGCAGAAGCCCAATATTTTTGGCCGAAACAAGCCAGCGTGCAGCTGGCTACGCTTCAGAAGATTTTGCTGGCGGTGAGAAATTAAGTCGAATTCGAAAGACAATCGATGATCTTGAGGTCTTCTTGACGGACAAAGCTCTGCGTGAAGAGCATTATGCGTCCAAGGCGAGAATCTACGAGAGGTACAAGGGCGTCATGCATCCTGATCAACTCGAAAGTCTTCGACCGAAGTTTATCGATCTCCATTGGCTATCCGAACAGCTTGACGGTTTGGGAGATATTCGCCGTGTCGCAGATGAAGCGAAGGCCGAGCATGCGCAAGGAGTGGTGCTTGCCTTGCGGCTCGAGCCAGATGATGTGAAAAAAATGGTGTGGCATAAATCAATGGGAATCATGACCTTTGCACACATTCCTGCCAGCAGGATTGTTGATAGGGCGGCAGTTCCAAGGGACTTCGTCGGCGGTCCACGTGCGGACCCATTCCTTCTCCCATTTCATGAGAAGGCCATCGCTTCAGCCTTGAAGCCCTGGACCATCGAATGGTCCGGGGGGTGAAACGAAGGTTTTGGCCCCACTAGCGGTGCAAGACCGAATGCGAAGTGATCTTATGTAAAACGGGGTTCGAGCCCGGTGCCGCCAACGACTGCTGGCCGCGCCTTATTGGCCACCCTCGACTCTTCGATGTTCGAACATTTCAGTCTTTCTGCCAGCGGCCACGGCGTCGGTTCCGCGCAATTCCTCACCAAATCAACAAAGCAAATCCGCACGCGCCCGCAGGCCCCATCAAGTTCCATTCATCTCATCGGACAGCGAGATCGTCCGCACGTCATTGTAGAGGTCCCGGGCCGCCTTCGCGATGTCGTTGACGCGCCATTGCGACCGGCGCTTCGTGAGCGCTGCGTTTCCGGCGCAGTACTTCGGTGCGGGGTCCAGAAAGAGCGTTCCGTTGTAGAGCGCCTCGAACAACTGCTCCGCTGACGTTTCGCGGCACCACAATACCCGGTCACCGAACTCCACGTAATGGCGGTACCCGGCCGCGCCGAGTTCAGCGTCGTCACACTTCATCTTCACCGCCGGGATGTAGACGGCCTCATTATGCTTTGATGACCAGCTGTTCAGCATTCGGCTCAATGACCATCCGGCGGCGAGGTTGCCAGCGTCGTCGAACAGTCCGAGATGCACGTCGTCGTCGACGCTACCAGAAATGGGTGTACCACGGGCGTGGTTCATGACCCGCAGCGTCAACCCACTCTTCTCGCAGCGGATGCCTACACGATGAATCCCGGTCACGCGAAGGTGTCCGTTCTCGTCCGGATAGCCGTAGGTGGTCATGAAGCTGGAGAAGTCTGCCGCATAGAGCCCCATGTCCGGTTCCGGTGTGAACAGGGTGACCTTCTTCTGTGTGTGGGTCTTGAGCTCGATACCCTCGAAGTCGCCATCCTTGCCGCTGTTCGGGATGATCCCCAGCTCGTGCTCGAGCGTGTAGCCGCACACCTGCGTTCCGTTGAACGGAAGCGTTGCACCGGCTGCATTCAGCCGACGCCCGGGCAGCTTGCGACCTGAAGCCGCAGCGAGCAAGGCGATGAGCCGCTGCGGCGCTGTGGTCCGAAGACGCAGGTGCCTCCAGACCCGCGAGCCGGTGGCGCTGGGAAGACCGGCAACGTCGTCGATGAACTGCTGCGGCGGATTGGCTACCATCATCGCAACGGCCTGGCCGCTGCCACGGCGACCAAGGACGAGGTATCGCACCGCATTCGGCTGAGCTTTAGTGTAATCGACCGACAGCGAAACCGGCATGGTGTTCTCGATCGTGCTGAACCCGCTGAGCCGGGTTTCGGGATACTGTGCGTAGATGATCATTCGCACATCGCGGGCGCGAACCTCTCGGCCTGTATCATCGACCCAGAAGAAGTCGCGAAATACCGCCTCGGGAATCAATGCGCCCGCCGCCTGACCTCCCTTCTTGCCACTCGTCGAGGCGCCCCTGTCAGCGAATGTCACGTCGAAGGTAGGGTAGAGCGGCGTGAAGTCCCTGCCGGAGTAGATCTGGTTCTTGTCGTTGTGGTTGCGGGTCAGCGGCTTGATGAGAGCTTCGGTGACGCCGTGCGCACCAAGAACGGCAATCAAATCGGCGACTGTGGGGGGACAATGTTCAAACGCCATAATGTCCTCTCGAGCTTACTTTGAGGACAGAATGTAGGGTGGCAGATCAGCTGCACAACCCCCATCAGCTGGGCGAAAACCCGGCGAAAGACTGATGGTGGAGTTCAAGTATATGATTATATGAGAGATAAAGTTTCTCAGTTGTGAAAAACTGAGTCTCGCTGAGGCTTGCTGATTTCCTCTTGGGTGATTGCCGGTCAGCTTGAACTGGCCGTTGTCTCACTCGCCGCGCAGGACGCCAGCCTGTTCAAAAAAAGGGCACTCAGTAGCGGCTGCCGCGCTTGGCGCCTGAGCGACGACGGCTTTGCTAGCTACAGTACTTCGGGGGTCAGTGAGGCCATCTCATTATGGCGTCTGGTGAACTGTGATCGTCCTGGATCCTCCCACCGAAAGGAATGGGGTCGGCGAGTTCAGGAAATCGACCAGCTCAGCAAGGACTCCATCAACCGGCGTTCTACGAGGCCCCTTAATCTGACACTCCCACACTTCCGCCATACGCCAGCCCTGCTTCAGCAGCGCCTTTCGGTTGCGCGCATCGCGTGCAATGTTCGCGGCAATTTTCTCCCTCCAGAACTCCGGCCGCGTGGCCGGCCAGCGGAACAGCGGGCAGTCATGCCCGTGCCAGAAGCAGCCTCGAACCTCGATCACCGCGCTGCGCGAGGTGAACACCATGTCCGGCTTCCCGGGCAGGCCCTTGCCATGAAGACGGAACCGAAACCCCATGCGGTGGAGCCCCGACCGGATCAGCAGTTCAGGCTTCGTATCGCGACCCCTGATCCCGGCCATCATCCGGCTGCGGGTGGCGGGATCCACGATGTCGGTCAAAGCGGCACCAGCTCGCGGGGTACGTAATCGCCGGGCGAAGTGAGCGCCGTCTCATTCGAACCGGCCGGAGCATCCCTGCCCAGCGCGCGCATCAGCGCAGGCTGCATGGCGCGGGCAATCGCCTCGACCACCGGCACCACCACAGCATTGCCGAACTGGCGATAGGCCTGTGTGTCAGAAACCGGGATTTGCCAATTGCGCCCGTCCCGCTCGAACCCCATGAGCCGCGCGCACTCGGTCGGGGTGAGCCGACGCGGGCGGGTGCCCTTCTGCTGGATCAGGATCTCCGAGCCATCCTTGTGGTAGCGTGCCGAAAGGGTGCGCGCGACGTCGTCCGGCCCATGCGCCGTGAACCCGAACCCGTTACCGGCCTTCTCGTGCTTTTTGCGGTAATCCTGCAGATACTGCCAGAGGTTGGGGGTGAGGGTGTATTTAGGATCGATTTCGTTATGCGAGTGCAGGATGGCACCCAGCTTCGGCCATTCCTCCTCTGGTGGTACGCACCGGTCGAAATCCTCGAACCGGAACCCTGCATCCTCACGGAAGCCGACGATGAAGATCCGCTGCCGCTTCTGCGGAACGAACGGCGCCGAGCTGATGATCCGGGTCTCGATCCGGTAGCCCAGATCCTCCTCAAGTGTGCGCCGGATCACCTCGAAGGTGCGGCCCTTGTCATGGCTCTTCAGGTTTTTGACGTTCTCGAGCAGAAAGGCCGAGGGGCGGTGATGATCGAGGATCCGCGCGATCTCGAAGAACAGATTGCCCTGTTCCTCACAGGCAAACCCATGGGCACGGCCCAACGAGTTCTTCTTCGACACACCGGCCAGCGAGAAGGGCTGGCACGGGAACCCCGCCAGCAGCACATCAAACGGCGGGATCTTCGAGGGATCCTCGCCATAGGGCCGGATGTCGCCGGCAAAGACATGATCATCGCTGTCGGGAAAGTTCTGGCGATAGGTTTTCTGCGAGTAGCGATCCCATTCGCTGGTAAATACGCATTTGCCGCCGATCGCTTCGAAGCCGATCCGCATGCCGCCGATGCCGGCAAACAGGTCAATGAAGCGGAAGGCGGGCTCGCTGCCGAACGAGAAGGCCGAGCGCCGTGCCGCGGCCAGCTCGCACATCTTCGCGGCAACCAGTTTCGGGACATTGCTCTGACCGGCGATGTAGCGACGCACCTGGCGCACTGAGGTTCCGAATTCGTCTGCCAGCACTTCGACCGGAATTCCCGCCCTTGCATGGTCCTCGATGAAGCGGCGGTTCCTGTTCATATGCTGTCCTTCTGGAGGCGCCCAACAAAAACTGGGTCACTTGTGGACATGGTGGCAGGAGGACTCCCGGAAGGCAAGGATTTGTTCGCGTTTTGTCTCGGGTGCGTCCACAGCTGTGAAGCACAGTTTGGCCACCAGCGAATGTGCAGCATGTTCGGCACTATTAGTCAGTGACAAGAAGCTCCATAAGCCCTGCCGCAGCTGGCATAGGACAAGACCGTCTGGAGGCGCCGTGGGTTGCGCACGACCTGTCTATCGACAATGTGCAATTTCCGACATTGAGGGTTTTCCAAAACTGAAACAGTCCGTTAGGACTTCAGGACTAGGGCGGGAGGCAGATATTCCAACTCTGAGCCAGAAGGGCAAGAGGATCGATCAGCATGACGGTAATACATGACCCTTCCAGCATACGATCGAGTATGGTTGCTCGACTGTTTGAGGATCTGATTGGGCCCCGACAGGAGAACGAGAAATTACAGTCCCGTCCTTCGGATGTTTATCTGTCCGGCATCCTTTGGCCGATGCGATCTGCAACTCCTGGAGAGGAAGACGACAAGCTCGAGGTCGGTAGTACAGGCAGAAACGAAGAGGCGTCGGACGGAGCGCCAGAGGAAATCCCGGCGAAATCCGTGATGCGCCCTTCTACCGCCGGCGTATCCTTTTCGCTTCGCTCCGCCAGTAATTACAAGATCAATGTTGAGGTTAGCTTCGCCCGGTACGACAAGGTAATCGAGGACGACGGCCTGGAAGTTTGGGAAAGGACCTCGGTTAACCTTCTGGTTGAGGGCATCAGCTGTGACGGCAACTCTGCCAGAATTGGCCTTGCCGAAATGAACAAGACGGCAAGTGGTGCAGAACTCCATGTCAGGGCAGTCGACGGACCAGACTGCCGGCTGGTCACGGTAACCCTCATCAATTCCAACCTCTCGACAGCTGGAAGGGACGACGCCGAGAGCTCTACGTTCTTCCAGACCGGTCTGACGATAACCGCAGGCGAAGATTCTGCTCTCGTTCCGCGGCCGTCTGGCAGGGGATTTCAGGGATCGACTGGCGACGAAGAAGCCATTTCCAACGCCCTGCTCTATCGCAATGTTGAGGAGTTCGCAGCAGGCCATACATGCTCCGCAGAATGGTCTGATCCGTTTGTCGGGGCGAACGGAAACGAGGTCGCTTTTGTAAAAAGCACCTGGATGCCGAGCGGGGTTGTTCCGGACGTTTCGTCTGCAGGCCATGCCGTATTCGAGGAGCTCGCGGCCGCCGGGGGGGCAGGACCACTTGGCGCGGACTTTCTGGCCTCGGCAAGCACCGATGATCTTCTGCTTGGGCTCGAGGGGTTCTGCGCAGCGTACGAAAGCTGGATCTCTATCCAGGCTTCGAGGATAAGCGAACTTGGCGACTGGGAACGGAAGGCCGCGGAGACGAACCTCGAGCGATGCCGGACAGTCATGGAACGCATGTCTGCTGCCTGCAGCAGAATGGGGCGCGATAGTGCAATGCGGCAGGCGTTTCAGCTGGCCAACCTTGCCATGAGCACGCAGTTCAACTGGGCGCAGGAGGGCGCGAGCAGACCACTCGTCTGGCGGCCGTTTCAGCTGGCCTTCCTTCTTCTCGCCTCGGAATCCACGATTGACCGGGAACACGTTGACCGGGACGTAATGGACCTTCTCTGGTTTCCAACCGGTGGCGGCAAGACGGAAGCTTACCTCGGTCTCATTGCCATGCTGATCTTTCATCGTCGGCTTGGCGGTCTGGCCGAAAGCGGCCCCGGAGTGGTGGCGGTCATGCGTTACACCCTCCGGCTTCTCACCACCCAGCAGTTTTCCCGGGCCGTCGCGATGATTGCCGCCTGCGAAGCTATCCGGACTGGCCTCATCAGAACCAGTTTCGATTTCGAGCTGAAAGGTGCGCATCCGATCTCAATCGGGCTTTGGGTGGGGGACGCGGCCACTCCAAACAGGAGATCAGCTGCCTATGCTGCCTTGCATGGAGCGAAAGAGGTCTCCTCGCCGGAACAGCTTGCGAAATGCCCCTGCTGCCACCAAGATGTCAAATGGACACAGCAAGCAGCGACTTCACCCGTATGCGTCCAATGCGTGAACAGCAAATGTCTGCTGCATGGTGAGCTTCCGGTCTTTACTGTCGATGATGACATCTACGAGCAGCGACCTGCCCTGCTTATTGGAACAGTCGACAAATTTGCACAGATAGTAAGGAACGACCGCACTGTTGTGCTCTTTGGCGCTCACGACGGTAACACTCCCGACCTCATAATCCAGGATGAATTGCATCTGATTTCGGGGCCACTGGGCACAGTGTCCGGGCTCTATGAAAGCGCAATAGACCTGATCTTTTCGGCATCTGGAAGCCTGCCCAAGATCATTGGCTCGACCGCCACCATCAGAAAGGCTGAGGAGCAGGTAAGGGCGCTTTTTGACAGGAGGACTTGCCAGTTCCCTCCACCGGGAATTGATCACCAGGACTCAGGCTTCGCGGTCACAAAACCTGTAAAAGAGAAAGCCGAGGGAAGACGGTACATCGGCATTTCGACAGCGGGCCGGTCAGCCAAATTTGCGCTTCAGGCGATCGCGGGGTCATTGCTCCAGTCGGCGTCACGATTGCCGGCCGGGGCAGGAAGAGACGACTACTGGACGTTGCTCGGCTATTTCAATTCTCTGCGCGAGCTAGGTGGTGCGCTCGTACTCATGCAGGACGACGTGTCGGATTCGGTGAAGCTTTTTGCCGCTGCCAGATCAGAAGATGAGCGCGAGGTGTCCAACGTCGAGGAACTTACCTCACGACGGACGCAGGACGAAATCCTAAGGATGCTCGATCAGCTCGAAACCCCATGTAACGAGGAAGGCTCGGTTGATGTGGTTCTGGCCACAAACATGGTCAGTGTGGGCGTCGACATAGCGCGCCTTGGGCTGATGGTCGTCAACGGGCAACCGAAGACAACGTCGGAGTATATCCAGTCAACCAGCCGGGTAGGTCGAAGTGATACAGCGGGACTTGTTGTCACGATACTCAACAATGCAAAGGCACGGGACAGATCCCACTTCGAGACATTTGCGGGCTGGCACCAGGCGCTCTATCGGGACGTCGAAGCGACCAGCGTTACGCCCTTTGCCTCCAGGGCCAGAGACCGCGCTCTCCATGCCGCCCTCGTAGCTGCTGTACGTCATCTGGTTCCGGGTATGACCGGCCAGTCTGACGTCAGGTTGTCGGAAGAAAGGCGCGAGCTTGCCGAAGAGCTGGTTCACAAGATGGTGCTGCGTGCCGGACGCATTGACAGTGAGGAGACCGAAGTCAGGGCGGAGCTCGAAAAGCTGCTGGACGACTGGCAGGCAAGATCGCCCCAGAAGTATTGGGACGAATTTCGACCATCCGCATCCCTTTTGCAAAGTGCAGAAAAGGCTGCCCAGAAGAGGGCTCTTGGTCGTGAGCCCGGCGAAGCATGGGCCACAATGAACACCATGCGCAGCGTCGAAGTCGGCTCGGCTTTCCGGATGGCCGAACGGCTGCGCAAGGGGAGGTAGCGGAAGATCATGGCCAAGAATGACCTTGGAGAAATCAGACGGGCCTCGCTTGTCTCGACATTTGGCCCAGGAGCTGTCGTCGACTTCCGGGCCTCGGGAGGTGCTGTCTCAGGTGTCGTGGCTGGACTCGAAACATGGGACGAGAAGTTCCCGCCTGCCGGTCTCGCAAACCGCCAGACTGTAACGGAGCGGCGCCTGCAAAAGAAGTTGCAGGTCAGCGGATTCAGGCTCCCTCCCGTCCTAGAGACGCGAACTTCGAAAGACGACAAGGAGGATTCCCGCCGCCTTGTCGCCACCAGATTCCCGATCTGGCTTCAATGCCCGCACTGCGACAGGATCGGCAGGTCCAGCGACTGGGCGAACATCGCCGGCAACCCTACACCCTATTGTGGCGAGTGCAGCAGGACGAGCGAAACGGGTCGGAAGATACACGTCATACCCGTACGCTTCGTTATGGCCTGCGAGAACGGCCATCTGGACGACTTCCCATGGCATTTCTGGGTGCGTCACAAGGAGGGGTGCCGGAACGCAGGCCGCCAGGGTTTCCTCGACTTCCGATCGGAGAGCGCCGGGCTTGCGGGCCTTGTCGTCAAATGCCGGGAATGCGGCGCCAGGCGATCGATGGAGGGCGTGTTCTCGAAGAAGATGTGGGCAAACAGCGCAAACTGCGCCGGGAAACGCCCGTGGCTGGCTGAGGCTGACGAGAACTGCGACCTCAAACCGGTCTGTGTTCAGCGAGGTGCCTCCAATCTCTATTTCCCGGTCGTCGAGAGTGCGCTCAGCATTCCCCCGTGGATGCCAAACCTTCGTGAGAAGCTTGGTGGTTTCTGGGGCCCACTTTCACTTACATTTCCAGAGGACCGGGCAAAGCAGATCGAGAGATACTGCGAGGACCCCTCGTTTCGTCATGTGCTGGACAGCCTCGGGAAAAGTCCTGCGGAGCTGGCTGCTCTTATTGAGACCGAACTCAACCAGGATGCGGAGATCGATATCGATCACCTCCGTCTCGCCGAATACAAGCAGTTCCTGAATTCGAAGACCGAAGTGAGTGACAAGGAATCCGAATTTGAAATTCGCCATGAGCCAGTCCCCACGGCCCTTGAAGGCCTGGTGTCAGATGTGGTCCGGGCTGTGAGGCTTCGCCAGGTGCAGGCAATCAGGGGCTTTACAAGGATCAACCCTCCCGGAGAGCTGGAAGAGGGAAACATTGCGCTCCTGAGTGAGCATAAACTGCCTTGGCTTCCCGCAATCGAAGTCAGGGGTGAAGGCATATTCGTTGCGCTTGATGAAGAGCAGGTCGAAATCTGGGAACAGCGATCAGCCGTCCTTGATCGGGTCCGGCGCCTGAACGATGACCACGCAAGGTCATGGCATGAGCGTCATGGCGAGGAATCGACTCCGAAAAAGATCTCCGCCCGTTTCCTTCTGTGTCACACGCTTTCTCACATCGTGATGAAGCAGCTGACGCTCGAGTGCGGCTATTCATCGTCTGCCATTCAGGAGCGGCTTTACGCTGACGAAGAAGGTGGCGAGATGGCGGGCTTTCTTATCTATACAGCGACCTCTGACGCGGACGGAACGCTCGGCGGCCTGCAGCGTCAGGGCAGATCGGACCGATTTGGCGAAATGTTTTTCAACGCAGTCCGGGGGGCAGAGTGGTGCTCGTCTGACCCACTCTGCATTGAGGACCTTATGGGTGCATCTGCAAGCTTCTCACGCTCGGCTTGCCATGCCTGCGTTCTTGCGCCGGAAACCGCATGCGAGGAGTTCAATCATTTCCTCGACCGCGCCCTCATCGTGGGCACTCCGGATCAGCCGGAACTAGGGTTCTGTTCCACTCTGCTGGAGAAGTACTGATGGCAAGGATGTGGCCTGAAAGGCTTCCCCAAGAGGTTCGTAACACTCCCTTCCGCAAGGCGGAGATCGCTGTGTTCGATGCTCTTGAAAGCGTCCTGGAAGACGACTTTGTCGTATTCTATTCGAGGCCTTGGCTGGGCGAAGATCGGTTCGGCAATGAACGCGATGGAGAGTGTGATTTTCTCATCGCACACCCGCGCTTCGGCATCCTGGCTATTGAGGTAAAGGGGGGAGGTATTTCCTATGACCCTGCCAGTTCACAGTGGGTCAGTACTGACCGTGGCGGAATAAGACACCGCATCAAGGATCCGGTCGGACAGGCGGTCAGCGCCAAGCACGAAATGCTTCGAAGACTGCAGGACCACCGGCAATGGCAAACCCGGCATATCCATATCGCACATGGTGTGATCTTCCCCAATGCAGAGTCACCGCCATCAGACCTCGGCGCGGACAAACCGCGAAGGATTTTCTGCTGCGCCAAGGATCTCAACCACAACCTCAGGAGCTGGGTTGGGCAGCGGCTGGGCGAAGGGCGTGAGCAAACAGGTGACGAACCTCTGGGTGCAGACGGCATCAGGGCTCTGGAGGACATTCTCGCCAAACCGGTCCTGCTGAAATTTTCCCTCGGCGCCCAGATTGAGGACACGAATAGGCAATTGGTCGCGCTCACTCCAAGTCAGTTCCACATCATTGACATGATATCCGGCATTCCCAAGGCGCTTGTCGAAGGTGGTGCTGGAACTGGCAAGACAGTCATTGCGATGGAGGAAGCGCGAAGATCCGCTGCCGCTGGCAAAAGAACTCTCCTGACCTGCTATAATCGTTCATTGGCCCGATCAATGCAGCGTATGGTCGGGGAAGTGGCCAATCTCGAAATTCTCAGCTTTCACTCGTTCTGCAGACATGTTGTCAAACTTGCAGGGCATCAGCTTCCGCGTGAGGACGGCAGTTCAGATTATTTCGGAAAGCGATTGCCTGAAGCCGCTATGCTGGCACTGGAGAGCGACACATCGCTCCGTTGGGACGAAATTGTTGTCGATGAGGGACAGGACTTCCGTCAACTGTGGTGGATCATTCTGGAAAGCGCGCTTTCGGATGAGCGCAGGCTTAGGGTCTTCGCTGACTCCAACCAGCAGGTCTACGGAGAACTGGAAGCGCCACCTGCTGATCTTGAACTAATTCCAATCCGGCTGAGCCAGAACCTGAGAAACACACGCAACATCCACGCTGCCGCGGCGGAACATTACACCGGATTTCCTATCACTGCCATCGGACCGGACGGAACTTCAGTGGAATGGCTGAAGGTCGAAGACGACCAGCAGCTTCCCCGAATCCTGATCCAGAAGCTCAAAGAGCTTGTGAACAAGCAGGAATGGTCACCCGGTGGAACGGCGCTCCTGCTACCCAACTTGGAGTTGGTGGAGGAATGCAGGGCGCTTGTCGGCAGGACCAATATGGAAGTCACTGACGCTGATGAGATGTCTGATGACGCCGTGGTCATTGACACTGTCAGGCGGTTCAAGGGGCTGGAAAGGCCAGTTGTCCTGATCGCTTTCCGCGCACAGGACCGGGGAACAAGCGAGTACGCCTATGTCGGTCTGTCGAGGGCGTCCAGCCATCTGGTTGTGGCTGGAGATCAGGATGTTCTCGCGTGGCTCGAGTAGGTCAGCAATGGCGCGAACCCGGCTCTAATGGAAAAAAACCAGTGGGGTCCCCGCAAGGATCGGTGCCAGCGAAAATCTTGGCGACTTTGAGGCATCCTGGGACACGACAGAGCTGGAGCCAATGACAAATACGCCCTCGATCCTGATCGACGGACTTACATCCTTGCCGGTCAGCTCTTTTCCGATCATCCGCAGGTCTGATGTAAATGCAGCTGATAGCCAACCGACAGGGATTTTTCCGGAATCCTGATCCAGACTGATTCTATACCTGCCGCTCCTCAGTGTGAGCACCGCCCTGCCGATTTTCTCGGATCGCCGCCACAGGTGGAAATTTATGTCAGCAAGATCTTGCGCACCTTTGTCCGACGCTTGCGCTTCGACGTCATCCGGAAGCCCAATCTCAACATAGGCAGCCGGATTCGCGGTGGCAGTTAAGGCCCTCCAGTTGCGCTTGCGAACACCGCGCAAGGTTTTCATCCCCTTGGGGTATGCGCCAATTCTAAGCTCCTTTGATGCACGGGTGGCGCCAACATATAGCACACGTGCTTCTTCCAGAATCTTCTCCGCTTCTTCGGCTCGCGTTGTGCCAGCGAGGCTCAGCACGACAACCTCGGCCTCCCTGCCTTTTGCAGCATGGATGGTAGAAAGGAGCGGAGCAGATCGGGGGCCGATATCCGCTATGGCAAGCTCTGCGACCGGCGCGCTGCTCCTCATCATTTCCGCAAGCCTGACGAGGTCAACCCCGCCCCTTTCATCGCCACTGACCCGCCGGAGCGTCGCCCATGCCTGTTGAGAAGGCCTTCCGGGAAACGGTTGGAGGCTGGTGTATGCTTCAAGGAATTCCTTTTCGGAGATGGACTCACCAATCGCGGATTGCAGCGCAGCGGAAATCCAGGGCTGAATCAGCGTGCGGTGATGAGGCAGCCGGGTCCTTACAGGCTGTCCTGCGCGGAGGGACTGGTTGATCGCTGAAGTCAGCTGTCCACGCCACCGGAAGAGATGGAATGCGTCGCCTCCGACAGTCCGCCCATGTTGGCTGGTAGCAGGCTCTGCAGCCGTCTCGATCTCGTTGCGGATGCGCTCGAAGATCTCAATCGGCTGCATTTCGTCAGAATCCAGAAGGCGCCTTCCTTCAGCAAACAGGTCCAGAAGCTTCTGCGACTTGCACCGATAGTTTCTGAACAGCTCGACAGTTCTGAAAGCAGGTTCAATTGCGTTCAGGCCGCTTTCGATCCCTGCTTTTTCGCCTTCCACAAAATGATAGATGGACTGCGCCGGGTCATGGAACACAGAGATTCCACAATCTTTCCGCAAGCATTTCAGAAGAGCCAGCACCATTGACCTGCGATCTCCGGTGAGATCCTGCGCTTCATCGATCACTACATGCTGATACCGCTCAAGCTCATCCAGCAGCCAGTCCTCATCAGCTTCAAGCAGCTTGAGCGCTCCCCTGATCCCGGCCTCAAAGTCCGCTGAGGTTAGGTCGCTGGCGGTCCCCGCGCCCGAATTCAGTGCCCACGCCAGCGAATCCAGCGTCTGAATATTGATCGCAAAGGCATCATCGGGGTGCTCAAGAAACCCAGCAATCCGGTTACGAATTTCCGCAACGGCCGCTCTCGTGAAGCTGACGACCAGAATGCGAGCAGGAACAGCGCCGCCTCCGATAAGTTTCGCAATCCTGCTACAGGCCGTCCAGGTCTTGCCGGACCCTGGTGCGGCGGCAATCAGCAGGCGCGCATCGATCGGGGCTTCAATTACTTCCGCCTGCGCCCGGTCCTCGGGTACGGGCATTCCATGGGGCGTCGGAATACCGAGCCATTCCGAAAATGTCTCCGCAGATGCTTCACCAAAGCTCCATCTGTTCAGACTGTCATCCTCAGGAGTGCTGAGGAGCGTCAGGATCGCAAGAAGCCTCTCGGGCATTCCGAGCTGCTCGGGCCAATCCTTCACACCGGCCGGGCCGGCGTGGCTGAGATACAGCCATGCAAGATCATCAGGATCGTCCAGCCTCAGGCAGACGTTATTGGCGGCCCCATCCCGGAAACAGACTGCGGGTACTCGCCCTTCTCCCTCCGGAACATTGCAAAGCCTCACTTGCAAACTGCCAAGCTCGACTAGCGTTTGAGGTTCGGATCCGGCGTTGATCTGAAGTGATGAATGCGACGAGGCCTCACGAAGGCTGTCCAGAATGCTGGCAGGGCGCAATCCCTCGGCAAGGCCGAGACGATCTGTGATGGAGGGCCAAGGAGGAGGAGGTATGTGTTGAAAAAGGTCGACAGATTGATCCTGTGCCACTGTTTTTCTGACGACGGAGTTTGCATCGAGCAAGGGACCCGCATCTTCCAGGTCGCCGAGCAGCACATCAGGCCCAAGCCCCAACGTCACTGTCATTGGCTCAACGGCCAAAAGGTACTTCTTGCCGCCGTTCTCGATCAGCGAGAGATCGCCGACAGCAGACAGCTGCTTGCAGATGCTTCGGAATCTGGCGTCGACCGCTCCAGTTGAATAACCGGCAGATGACGCCAAGGCATTGATCCAGGCAGCCACCTCACTGAAATCCGCCGAACGGCGAGCGCTAACATATCTCCTGATCGCGTCCGCGACATGAGACCTGGCGGGCAACCCCGCTTCATCGCTGGGAAGACCGATGGATCCCGCAAGATGTTCGGACTCCACGGGGGCAAAAGAACGCAAGCGCCTTCCTCTCAAGAGAATTTCAAGTAATACAGTGCAGTATGTATTATGCCAGTTTAAATCTCGTCAAACATGCAAATTGGATTGGCGGCTTGATCGGGTTCTCGCGCAGGTGGAGAGATTTCTGGACATGAGTCTCGCGGAGATCGAAGCAGATATCAGGACGGCCTTTGATTTTCATCGGGAGCAAAGGCGGGGGCTTCCTGTCTTTGGCCTTGAGCACGGCCTTGATGCGGAAAGGGTTCAGGAGGCGCAGAACGCATTGGGCCGTATGGTCAGGTCACGGGCCGTCGAAAGCATCTTTCAGGCATTCCCCCTCTCTGTCGTCGCCTGCTCATCCGAGGTCGGCTACGATTATCGTGGAACCGGTACCGATTTCTGGCCGAAGCTTGAGGCTGAGATTGCAGCAGAAATCACCGAATCTGGAAGACAGGCCCATACGCGAGCCTTCCTTTACGCCCACAAAACGTTCGGCCTGAAGGCTCCTCCCGAAACACCTTGGACCCGAAATTTCCGACACATTGCGTGGCCAATCACGAATGCAGTTGCATCAAGGGAAATTCATCGCCCACTCGCCCTCGCGCTTCGCCGTTCGATGACGTTTGCGTTGGGCGGCGCCTCAATTCTCGAACTTGTCGAGAGACTCAAGATCGAGGCGAGAAGCCAGCAGAACACGCGCCTTATTGAATGGCTCCAGCATACGGACGTGGTGTCAGCTCTTGTTTCGAGACTGCTCGACCTGCCTGTCGAGGAAAATGCCGTTGAGACCGTGTCCCTTGACCGGATTGTTGCAGATCTCGAAGCTGATCCGATTGCAAGGCGGTCGGTCGCGTCAGCTTCGGAGAAACTGAAGACTGCAAATCGCAAGCCGGCAGTTCAGCCATTCCGCTTTCGGGTTGTTCCTGATGTTGGCAGCTTTCCGAGAGTGACGTTGCAGGTCCCGATTATGGAAGGGCCAGAGCGGGAGGCAATCGAGCGTGAGCTGGCAAAGTTCGGGGGGCGCATCTCGCTGGCTGATGGAGGTTGTGAGCTTGTTTCCTCGCAGCTTTCGCCGGGTTCCGAACTCGAAGTACAGATTTCGTCGCTTCACTCCCTTCTTTCAGGCAGCAAAGATCTGCTGAGCGGAGTCAATGAATCAGAGGAGCTCGTTGATCGACTTCGGAAGCTAATGCCGTCCGTGAGCGATCCGATGGTCCTTGTCGAGGAAATGGTGCCGGGCCATTTTGGCGACTGGAACAGCAAGAGAAAAATCCCGCGTGGCAGACGCGTGCTCCTGGCGACTTCCAGGATAATTGCTGAGCCTGAAGGACTTGTGTGTCTTGCAGAAAGCGAAGGAGTACACTTCCTCGAAATTCAGCTCTCCTCTGCAAAGGGACTGCTTCATCTCAACAGAGCCGGGGCCGCCATGGAGCACGAACAGCCCTATGAAATCATGGGGGGGATAGCGATCGCCGAAGGAATCGCTGGGCCAGTCTACGCACGTGGTATGCCTGTCCTTCTACGGCGCACCGGAGTCGGCGGTTCGGGCGAATGGATCGTGAGATCTAATGCAGTCGGTCAGCTGAGGTTAGGTGCGAACCATGTCGCCGCTACTCTGGATGACGCTCCGGATCATCAGGAGATCCAGATCGAGACCGGCGAGGCCAACGCAACAACGATAGTCAGTTTCACCTCGGTTGACGAGACGGCAAGACCCTTATCCGTACAGCTAGAACCTTCGTCTCCTTCCGTCGAAGATATTCAGCGAGGCCAGCTTCGGCTTCAGATCAGTTCGCCAATGGACCTTAAGCATGTTTTCGTATCAATCACCGTTGAATCTTCCGGGGTCAGGCTCGCATCCGCTTCGACGAAGATTGACACCATACCGGCAACGATTGGATCCGGCTCTGAACTGATCCGCGAACTGGCCAAGGCGCTCGTCCGGGCAGCGCCTGACAGGGTAGGGCACCTCAACCTGGAAGTGTCGCTCCACAAGATCTGGAAGCGGCGTTGGCGTCTCGACTGGGATCCAGTCGAGGTCAACTGGCTCAACAATGATGGTGTCTGGCACGCCCTTTCGGATGATAGTGAGCTTGAGATTTCCCGCTCTGAAGCGGCGGCGCCTCTTTCGAGGGCCGCATATGACGATCCTGACAGTCAGAGCAGCACATACAGGGTGCTGATTCCAACCGCTGACGGAACACCGGTCTATCTCGGTGCGATCTGCGATGGCCCTGAGGCACTGAGGCCTGGTGACATTGATCCCCAGCTTCCTGGAAAGATCGCGCGGACACTGGAAAGCGGCGAAGATATCGTCAGCTTTCCGGAGGCCGTAAACGGGTATCTCCTCTGGTCGGTAGCGAGGCCGGTCCATCCGATTGCTTCACTCGCATCGCGTGCAGTTGCTGGCCGTATTGAGGAGTTGATTGTGGAGCAGTTGTGCGGATCCGCTTGGCTTGAGGCAGAGCGCCGGTCGCAGATTTCTGCTGGCAGTCTCTTCGATGTTGTCGCTGCCCGGGCCATCGAGACAGAACTCGCTGCCGGAGGGGAGCTGCCACCCGTCCCGACTTCTTTGCAGAAGCTTCTCGCACGTAGCCTCGCGGATGAGATGCAGTCTGCCTGGCCACAACTGTCGGCCGATCTGCTGGATATTGATTTCGATAAATTCGCTGAAGAGATGGATGGCGCCGTTGCCAACACCTACGGGGTTCTGGCCGACCATCTGGAAGGTGAGGAAGCGGAAGCTTTCAGAGACGTAGACCCCTACTCGGAACCATCACAATGGCAGTCCGCATTAAGATCAGCGGTTGATCGCATGAGTGGCAGCTTGCTTTCGCGAATGATCCTGCCGGCGGAACGGGGAGATCAACTGCAGACCTGGGATTTCAGCCTGCCCGAGGCGCAACTTGTTTCCCTTCTCGCAGATATCCATACGGATCGATCCCCACGAGGCCAGAAACAATGGATTACTGCCCCCAACATCCAGGATTGCCTGCACCTCTGGACTGAGCCCTCGGAAGTTCTGAGGAGTGAGGAGTGGCTGACATCACTCGCACGGTTTCTGCAGGATCGGCAAACCGCCCGCGCGGTTCGTTATGCTGCGCTACGCTACCGTGCAGCTCGCTCGATGGACGCCAGGCATGGCTGAAGACCGGTTTCTGGCATTCGCTGCTGGTGTTCAGGCAATGCGTCGCCTGTGCGAGGGCATTGGAGTGGGGATGGGCGGCGCCCTTGGTGTCGCGGCTGAGCCCTATCCACATCAGATCGCAACAACGAAGCTCATTCTTTCCGACATCAGAATACGGCATCTCATCGCCGACGAGGTCGGCATGGGCAAGACCGTGCAGGCGTTGATGATCCTGAATGCGCTGCGCCGGCAGAAACCTTCGCACCGCACCGTCATCCTGACCCCGCCGCGCCTGATGGATCAATGGCACAAGGAATGCTGGACCAGGGCCCATGTGAACGCCACAGTTTTTGACGGAACAGGGAGCCTTCAGGACGGGCTGGTCCGGATTATCAATCCCCAGACAATTCTTGCTCGAGGCGACGGGAGTGACGACGGCTTCGAAACGTTCTCCCTTGATCCTGACTTTTTTGATCTTCTGATAGTCGATGAGCCTCAACTGATGCCAGTCGCGGTCATGGACGTGGTGCAGAGGGAGGCCCGTTCTTTCCGGCAGGTTCTGCTTCTCTCTGCAAGTCCGCGTTTAGGAGAAAAGGACGCCCGAACGAGGATCCTGTCTATCCTTGAGCCGGAGAAGACGAGCCTTGCAGAAGCAGAAGATCTCGGTGTTGATGCCTACATTGAGGCCCTTGAAGAGGATGCCTGCAAGCAGATCGCCGATGCCCGGCTCGATGGAGCAGAAGCATTTGAACGCCTTGCGAGGAGCCGCCGCATTGTCCGTTCAACCCGAAAACAGTGGCCAATGTTCTTCCCCAAGAGAAAATTCGAAGCCCTCGTTACCGAGCCGAACGATGCTGACGTCAAACGACTGCAATATGGCCTTGAATGGCTGGAGACCGACAAGGCTGATCGTGATCACTGGTCAGCAGCACAGCGCCTTCACCGAGGATCAAGATCAGTCAGGCCATTTTTGGCCGGGTACGATCTTTCGAATTCAGAGGCGGGTCGTCGCGCGCTCGAGCAATGCGATACCGGCCCTGGTGACTCTCGCCTCGATACCCTGCTCGATCTGCTTCGATTAATCTGGGCTCGGAATCCCGACGAGCAGGTCGTGATTGTTGCAGGCGATAATCCAACTATCGACTTTGTAACGCGAAATATCCGGAGATATTTTGACCCTACGGGCGAACGCATCGGGATTTCGACCATCCGTCGGCAGGCCGGTAGTGCCAAGACCGAGCTGGAAGACATAAATGAGATGCAGCAGGCAATGGCGCGCTTCTCGGAGGGAGAGGATCGGATCCTGTTTGTCGGCGACTGGATTCAGGCAGGTCTGAACCTGCATTATTTTGCGAAGAGCATTGTCTTCTACAATCTGCCTTGGGACCAGAACGCGGTCGATCAGCTCATCGGTCGACTGGACAGACTGAGACCAAATGGGCTTTTCAAAGGCGAAAATGGCAGAAAGTTCGAGGAGATTTCGATCTGGGCCATCGTACAGCCGGATAGTCCTGAGAGCCGGATACTCGCCGGCCTTGAGAAGCTTGGTGTTTTTCTTGAACCAATCCCTCCCGTTCCTCCGCAAATAGAAGTCGAGATACGCGAGTGCCTTGAGGCGCTCGCTTCCGGACAAGGTGTGAGCAAGGCTCTCGTGCGCCTGGAAGAGATCAACGGGTCAGTTCACGAAACGGCTCAGATCTCGAAGCTCGAACAGTATGCGCCGGCGCTGGCTGACCTCGCAAAACAGCAATACGAGGCTTTGCAGTCCGCTGATTTGCCTGACCCTGTAATATCCTCCAACGCTACGGATACCTTCACGCAAAGAAGCGAACGCGCACTGCTTGGATGGCTGGAGTTCCTGAAGAGATCACAGCTCCTCGGCATCGGGGGCAGGAAGGACAAGGTCGACCCTGATGTCCAATTCTCGACACTGTGGTACACAGACCCCGTCAGGAAGGTGTCCCCGGCAATCCGGCTCGACGAGGTCGAGGGCGGCAACTGGATATCTGACCATGTTCCGTTCGTCTGCAGATTGCGAGATCTCCATAGGCCCCCCCTAATGAAGGTACATACGGACGATGGGGAGCCTGAAGGTCGGCCATTACGTTTTCTGAGCCACGGCGACTCCGTCCACGATGATCTGATTGGAAAGACAATCCAGTTTGCCCGCGCTGCCTCTGCGGGTGATCCTGCAATCGGTGAGACAATCAGATTCGATCCGGAAAATGCGACCGCGGCCCGCTTCAGGAGCAAGCCGGTTCTTGCATCTGCGGCACTGGCGGACCCGACTGTCATTGCACTACCCTCCTCAACCTTTGATGCCTTCGAGCAGGAAGCGCTGCAGATCATCAGAAGTGCACCGGGCGAGCGCCAGAAGGCGCGGCTGCAATCCCTTCTGGATCTAGCAGCGGAGTGGTGGAATGCCGACTGCCGCTGGCTGGGTCTTCAGCTGGAGCCAATTTTTGAGGTGGCTGCCTTTTTCCTTGATGACACAACCTGGAAGGTGATGCCGGCCGCTGCTCTCAAGGACCTCCTCCAGGCAGATGCCGACCGGAAAGAGGCGCGGTTCCCGAAAGCATATGGCAACCCCTTCAGGCTCGATGTCGGCCTGGTCGATGAGGCGGTTGGCCAGCTACGCGATGCCCACACTACGCGAGCGATAGCATTGTGGCGAGAACAGCGTCAGGCCCTTCAATTGGCAACAACGCGCCGACTGGGTGGGCTGGCACGTGAGCAGGAGGATCTGCTCCGTGTCCTACAGATAAACGTCGATCGCGCTTGGAGTCGGACGGATGTCGTAGACGAAAGGCAGAAGCAGATGCTGACAGGGCAGGCAGAAGCTGCGGAGAGAATTCTGAGACTTGCCGAGACCGCAGCCGCAGCGCGCATTCGATGGCTGGAGGAGGCCCCTGGCCTGCTGGGCACTCCTGATCCGGACTGGCTCGGTACGGTACTCTTTCGACCTGTGCCCTATCAGGATTATTGAGAATAGCCTCTAGGCCTGCGACTGAGAGGTGTAACCTGTCGCAACCGTGATCGCGCCGGCCTCTCCCAAGCGCTGGCTGTCGTGCGTGCCGGCGAAACTCTGGTCGTGCCGAAGCTGGATCGCCTTGCCCGGTCCCTGCCGGACGCGCGGACCATCGCCGATGAGTTGGAGAAGCGCCGCACCAGCCTTGCGCTGGGCAAGCAGGTCTACGATCACAACGATCCCATCGGCCGGATGGGGCAGCTCATGAACATCAGCGTGATGGAGATGTCAAAATGAGCGCGTACCCATCGCGGTGACTTACGCTCCGATGGAAAAATCGATGCTCTGAACTCAGTTCGATCTTCGTGAGGTGGAGCGCCCATCTTGGACGCTCCAAAGGATCGCTGACACCGGGCGCGGTTAGCGCTGCGACCGTCAGTTCTGGCCGCTCGCAGCCGGCGCTCCTTGGCGGCTGCGGCGAACGCGCATATCCATGACGAACGCGATCAGGTCTTCTTTGGCGCGCTTCTGCACGATGGCGTAGGTTTCATTGGCGTTGATGACTGAGCTTCCTGCGGCTTGGAACACGGTGGAGTTCCAGACCTTGTAAGCGAATGACCATTCGCTGCACACTGAGAGTGACGCGTCGGCAACGGCTTCAGCTGTTTCGGAGAGTGCCAGGTATTCCATGGCTTTCTTGCGAGTGCAGCGCAGCCACTCTGTGGTGACCTTGTCGCGGCCTGCTTCTGCCCGCTCGCGCAGCTCTACCGGCCATGGCTTGTTACGCTTCTGCTTCTCGCCGCTTTGCCGAATTTCGGTCAGTTCGGTCTTGAGCTGCTCCATCGTGCACTGAGGATCGTTCGTGTCGGGGCATGCGGTGGTCATCAGGAGCAGAGCAAAAAGAAGACTCATCATCATCGCTTTCTGGGCTTGGATTTTGCGGCTCACTTAGCCGCCGAACAAGCCGGCAACAATGTTGCCCGCAGATTTATCCGTCACGTCCGGCCAGAGCATTCCGAGCGTGCCAGCGACCACGCGGCCCGCAAAGTCGGTCTCATACATCGCACCAAGGAACCGTCGGTCTGTACTTCTTCCGGTTACGAAGGACGCTGAGTGCCATGAAGTCGGGCGTCAGCGGAAGAAGTTGATGCCGCCTTCGAATATTTCGCTATGGAACCTAATTCCATTGACAGTTTGAGATTCTGCGCTAGAAACCGGATCCATGGCAACAATCAACCTCGTAGCATGCGCTAGCATTTTCAGCGGCACTGCAGTCGTGCGGGGCTCAAGCGATTCGCTCGCAGTCATGGTGGGCGACCTGGACGGTAGTGGCGTCCTCCCGCGCATGCTCAGCAAGGTGGGTGCGCCACCTTCGGCGCGCTCGGGGACATTGCGCGCGGGCGACGTTGTGATCTCGTTGCGCGGCAATGCCAACAACGCCGCTGTCATTGACGCTAGCGATCTTGATGGCCCGCCACTGTTCGCCACCCTCGATCTTGCCGTCATCAGGCTCGCCGATCCTGAAAACGTCAGCCCCCACTACATCGCCACCTACCTCAATCTGCCGACAACGCAGGCAGTTCTTGCGGAAGGCCGGGAAGGGTCGGCCGCTAAGCGCCTGCCGCTAGGGCCGTTGAAGAGCCTTCAGCTCCCGGTTCCCGACTGGCAGCGCCAGTTGGCAATTGTTTCTCTTGCACGCGAGGCAGCAGAGGAACGGCGACTGGCCGATCACCTTGTCCGCCTTCGCTCCACCCTCATCAATCATTGTCTGGCTGAGGCTGCTGCCCTGCCTATGAAGGAAGCCACCCTATGACCCCCGTCAAACAGTCCGACGTCAACAAGGCCGCATGGGATGCCTGCGACACGTTCCGTGGCACCATCGATGCGGCCAACTATAAGGACTACATCCTTGTCTTCCTGTTCTGGAAGTACCTGAGCGACATCTGGGCCGACGAGCGCAAGCAGGCTGCCGAGCAGTATGACGGTGACGAAACGCGGATCGCCCGCCGCCTCTCGCGTTTCCGCTTCCAGCTCCCCTATGGCACCAGCTTCCATGACCTGTACCCCCAGCGCAACGCCGAGAATGTAGGCGAACTGGTCAACATCGCCCTTGAAGCGATCGAGGATGCAAACCTTGCGAAGCTGGAGAACGTGCTGACCGCAGTCGACTTCAACAGTCGCAACAACCTTGGTGAAACGGCTGACCGCAACCGGCGGGTGAAGGACCTTTTCGACACCTTCCACAAGCCCGCGCTCGATTTCTCGCCTTCGCGCTTTTCGGGCAAGGACACCGCCGAAGACGTTATCGGCGAAACCTACATCTACCTGATCTCCCGCTTCGCCAGCGATGCAGGCAAGAAGGCTGGCGAGTTCTTCACCCCGCGCAAGGTGTCCGAGCTGCTGGTCAAGCTTGCCGATCCGCAGCCCGGCAACCGCATCTGCGATCCGGCCTGTGGTTCTTCCACGCTGCTGATCCGCGCTGCCGAGTATGTGGCGGAAAAGGAAGGCAAGCAGCACGCCAGCGAAGCCAATGTCGCACTGTTCGGGCAGGAGGCGACGAACCAGACCTCGGCGCTCGCCCGGATGAACATGTTCCTTCATGGGCTGGATAGCGCGCGCATCGAATGGGGCGACACGCTGACCAACCCCAAGTTCCTGACCGAAGATGCACTGATGCGGTTCGACCGCGTGATCGCCAATCCGCCCTTCAGCCTTAAGAAGTGGGGCAGCGAGACGGCGAAGAACGATCGCTTCCACCGCTATCACCGTGGTCTGCCGCCGCAGTCGCGCGGAGACTATGCCTTCGTCAGCCACATGATTGAAAGCGCCCGCCCGCGTGAGGGCAAGGTTGCGCTGATCGCGCCGCATGGGGTGCTGTTCCGGGGCGCGGCTGAAGGCGTGATCCGGCAGAAGCTGATCGAGGAGAACTTGCTCGATGCGGTCATCGGTCTGCCCGCGCAGTTGTTCCCCTCTACCGGCATCCCGGTGTGCATCGTGATCTTCGACCGTTCGCGGGAAAAGGGCGGCGCGCGCGCTGGCGTGGACGATGTGATGTTCATCGACGCGAGCCGCGACTTCACCCCCGGCAAGAAGCAGAACGAATTGGGGGAAGGCCACATTGCCAAGATCGTGGCCACCTATCAGGCGCGCGAGGACGTGGAGCGTTATGCCTCCCTCATCGAGCGGGCCCAGATCCGGGAGAACGGCTACAACCTCAACATTCCCCGCTACGTCGACACCTTCGAGGCAGAGGCCGAAATCGACATTGCCGCTGTTCAGGCCGAGATCGTGGCGCTGGAAAAGCAGCTGGCCGATACGCGCAAGCGCATGGACGGCTTCCTGAAGGAACTGGGGGTATCGCTCTGATGGCGAGCGATCTGATCCAGTACCAGACCGAGGATGGCGTCACCGTCATTCGCCTTCAGGCGCGCGACGGCAAGGCCCCACGCAAGGCTGACGCGATGATTGCCAAGAACTATCTGAGCGAAGAGCAGATGGAGCCGCTCAACCGCGTCACCACGGCCTATCTCGAATTTGCCGAATTGCAGGCACAGGGGCGGCGCCCGATGCATATGGCGGACTGGATCGCCAAGCTGGACGAGTTCCTGAAGCTGGCGGATCGCGACATCCTTACCGGCGCAGGGCGGATCAGCCATGCCGCCGCCATGGCCAAGGTGGAGGCGGAATACCCCATCTGGAACCAGCGCCGCATCAATGCCCCCAGCGCGGTCGAGCAGCATTTTCAGGAGGCGACACAGGCGGCCAAGCGGATTGCGGCTGAGAAGAAGAAGCCGAAGGGCAAAGGGGCTAAGTCGTGAGCACCGGTGGCGGACAAGGGGGTTCAGCATATCCCAAAAGCATTCAACCGGGCATCCCGAAGATCGACAATCCGGCAGGGTGGCCAACCCCGAAGATCGGCGCGTTGCTCAAGGTGGTGCAGCGACCGGTCAGGTTGGAAAAGACCAAGGAGTATCGACTGGTAACTGCGCGGCGCAGTCGCGGTGGGATCGTTCGGCGCGAAACTTTGCTTGGCAAAGATATCGCCACGCCATCCCAGTTTGAGATTGCCGAGGGCGATTTTCTAATCTCGCGTCGCCAGATTGCACACGGCGCATGCGGGATCGTGCCGGCCGAATTGGCAGGTTCGATTGTCTCGAACGAGTATGCCACTCTGCGTCCTACCGCCGCGCTCGATCCGGGTTTTCTCAAACACCTCACCGCCTCGATCTACTTTCAGCAAACGTGCTTTCATTCGAGCATCGGCGTACACGTAGAAAAGCTCGTCTTTGATCTGCAAGGTTGGCTTAGGTGGCCGATTGCAGTGCCGGAGCCGCCCGAACAGCGGCGGATCACGGCGGTGCTGGACGCATGGGATGAAGCGATCGCAGCGTCTGAAAAGCTCGCGAGATCGAAGAAGAAGCTGTTGAGCTCCGTAGCAGATAAACAAATGGAACTCTGGTCTGATGGCGTAGAGCTTGGCACTCTGGTGCGCGTTAACGCCGCGTCGTTGCCAAACGCCACAGCAGCTGATTTCAGGTTTGAGTATTTCCCCATTGGCGATGACGACGAGGCCGGGGGGTGGATGACATATGCCGAAAGCCCATCTCGTGCCCGTCGGCTTGCGAGGCCCGGTGATGTTGCATATTCCACGGTGCGGCCTCTCCTTCGTCGGCTCTTCGTTGTCACCGAGCACCCAAGCGCGGTGTTCTCAACGGGCTACACCATTCTCAGTCCCAAGGAACGTGGCGATAGCGCCTTCATCTTCCACCTGATGACCTCCGCAACCGTCGAACGGCAGGTTCATGGTCGCGTGACGGGATCGGGTTACCCAGCCATTTCGGCGTCGGATCTCAAGACCATCAAGATCCCTAAAATCCCAAAAGACCAAAGGATGCGGATCGGGCAGACCCTGACAAGTGCTTCGGATGAGGTCTACCAACTCGAAGCCTTGGCTACTCTCCTCCGTAACCAGAAGCGCGGCCTCATGCAGGGGCTCCTCACTGGTAAGTTGCCCGTTCCCAAAAGCATTGAGGCCCTGCTCCCCAGCAATATCGAGGTGGCAGCATGAAATTCATCTATGCCGACGAAAGCGGAGGCCGCGACCAAGGTGACGTCTTTGTCATGTGCGGCCTGATGGTCGACGCTTACAAGCTTAGGAAGAAAACGGCCGATTTCGATGCGAAACTAGAAGCGCTGTTCGCCACACACCCCGGCAACCGAGGCGATCTCAAGACGAGCCGTTTCATCAACGGCAGGGGGGCCTGGAACCAGATTGCCGCTCAGGAGCGCAAGGATTTCTTGACCGACGTATGCCGTCTTGCCGTGGCAAACGGAGGCAAGATCTATGGCATCGGACTGTCGTTCAACGCCTTTGACGCGGCGGTAGGCGCTGACCATGGCCATCCCTTCGGCAACAACTATTGGATTGCCGCCAGCATGTTCACCAGCGCGCTGGTGCAAAAGAAGATGCAAGGCGTGGCCAACAGCAAAGGCCTGACTGTTCTCATCATGGATGACAACAAGGCCGAGATGGCAAGGCTTTCAGACGGTCTATACGATTGTAGCGACTGGTATGACGGTCTCTACCAATGCCGGGGCAGGGTGCGTGGAAAGAGCGTCTGGCTACCGAGGACGAAAAAGGACCGCTTCGATCACATCATCAACACTGCGTTCGCCATCAAGTCAGATCACTCTTCACTCGTACAGGTAGCTGACGCGATCAGCTACGTATATCGTCGGCACCTCGAACTGAAATCGCAGGCGGAAGCCTACGCTGGCGAACAGGCCTATTACCAAGGGCTGATCGACATTCTTGAGCCGCATCGCGAGAAGATCGGGCAGTCGCCCGCTGTACCCTGCGTAGCCTTTTACCGGGCGGCTCAGCATCCGGAATGGGCCCTTTGACCGGCCCCCGCTTCGCGACCTCCGAAATGGGCGGTGTGCAGCTCGCCGCCGTGATGACGCTCGCGCGCAATGGCTGGCGCTACATGCCCCGCGCCGAGGTGGATGCCGAGCGGCGTGGACGGCTTGATGGGATCGTGCTGGAAGATGTGCTGGCCGAACGCATTCTGGCGCTCAACACAGTGCGGCAGCGCGGGCGCAACCATCCCGTGACCGAATCTGCCGCGCGCGAGGCGGTGGACCGCCTGAAGGGTCTTGCAGCCAACCTCTCCGAAGGCTTGCTCACCGCCAATGGCAGGGCGAGCGACATGCTGCGGCTCGGCACTTCGATCGACATGACGATCGAGGGGGAGACCAAGGGCCGGCAGCTGCGCTTCATCGATTGGGACACGCCCGCCAACAACCGGTTCCACATGACCTGCGAATTCGCCGTGCGGCGTGAACGACGGGACGATACCCGGCGGCCCGACATCGTGCTGTTCGTCAACGGTGTGCCGCTGGTGGTGGTTGAGGTGAAGAAGAGCGCCGTCACCACCGCCGAGGGCGTCAGCCAGATGATCCGCAACCAGAACCCGGATGGAGAAATCCCCCGGCTGTTCGTGCCCGCGCAGTTGCTGATCGCCGCCAACGACAGCGCCCCGCGCTATGCCACCACCGGCACCCCCGCCCCCTTCTGGGCACACTGGCGCGAGGAAGGCTTTGGCGAGGGCGAACTGCACACGCGCGTCAACCGCGGGCTCGACCCGGAAGAGGCGGCGCGGATCTGGACCGATTTCAGCCCGTTCCGCCGCGCCCATGACCGCCTCATGGATGCAGGCAGCGGCGGACGCCTGCCCACCGAACTCGACCGCACGCTAATCGGCCTCTGCACGCCGGAACGCCTGCTCAAGATCGTGCGCGGCTTCACCCTGTTCGACAATGGCGTGAAGAAGGTCGCCCGCTACCAGCAGTTCTTCGGCGTGGAGCGCACGCTGGAGCGCGTGGCGCAGGTCGATACGGCGGGCAAACGCGCAGGCGGTGTTATCTGGCACACGCAGGGGTCCGGCAAGTCGCTCACCATGGTGATGCTGGCGGGTGCGATCGAGCGGGCCTATCCGCGCGCGCGGCTGATCCTGGTGACCGATCGCGTCGATCTCGACGATCAGCTGACCGGCACCTTCCGCGACACCGGCAAGTCGCCCGAACAGGCCGCGACCGGCAAGGAACTGATCCGTCTGCTCCGCGAAAAGCGCGCCGTGGTCACGACGCTGATCCACAAGTTCCGCTCGGCCCTGGCCGCTGCCGGTCAGTTTGTTGACGACGATCAGGACATCTTCGTGCTGGTCGACGAAAGCCATCGCAGCCAAGCCGTCACCGATATCGACAGCCTGCATGCCCAGATGCGCAAGGTGCTGCCCCGCGCCGCCTATATAGGCTTTACCGGCACGCCCCTGCTCAAGTCGGAGAAGAGCACTTTCGACCGCTTCGGCGGGCTGATCCACGACTACAAGATTGATCGCGCCGTTGAGGACAAGGCAGTGGTCCGGCTGCTTTACGAAGGCCGCCATGTCGACATGACAGTTCAGCAGGCCCCGCTCGACAAATGGTTCGACCGCGTGACGCGCGAGCTTTCGGCCGACCAATGCGCCGATCTCAAGAAGCGTATGGCCCGGGCGCAGGTCGTGCAGGGGGTAAAACCCTGGCTTCAGGAAGTGGCCTGGGACATCGCCAACGATTTCGACCGCAACCTGCGCGGCACGCCATACAAGGCGCAGCTGGTTGCACCGTTCAAGCGGGAAGCGGTGCTGCTCAAGAAGCTGATGGACGAAACCGGGCTCGTGACCAGCGCAGTCATCATCTCCGAAGAGGACGATCGGCAGGGCCACGAAGCCGTGGGTGCCGAGGACGAGGATGATGTCGTCAAGGCTTACCTGAAACAGGTTACGGCGTTGCAGCCGCTGAAGACCTTTGAGAAGGACACAATCCGGGCGTTCATCGCCGGCACGGGCGTTGATGTGCTGATCGTGGTCGACAAGCTGCTCACCGGCTTCGACGCGCCGCGTAACCAGACGCTCTATCTCGCCAAGGAACTGCGCGAGCATAAGCTGCTGCAGGCGATTGCGCGGGTGAACCGGCTGTTCTCATCAAGCGAGGAGGACGAATTGGGCCGCCCGCTTCACGAGAAGGAACATGGCCGGATCGTCGATTACGTCGGGAGCCTCGGAAATCTCGATCAGGCGCTGACCAGCTATCGCGAGTTCGCAGGCTATGACGAAAGTGACGTCGCTGAGGCCATGCTTTCGCTCCATGATGAGGCGCAGCTCCTGCCAGACCGGCATGCCGCGCTGCTCGACATGTTCAAGGGCATCGGCAATGCGTTCGACATGGAAGCGTACCAGCTCCACCTGCGCGAGGAACTGACCCGCAGACGCTTCTATGAAAGGCTGAGCGCGTTCGCCCGCACGCTGCAGACTGCGTTCTCGTGTCAGCAATGGATCGAGGAGACCGAAGAGCGGGTCATTGCCAACTACAAGGCAGACCTGAAGCGCTTCGAGGAGCTGCGCCGGGCGGTCCGCCTTCGGTACGGCGATGCTGACGAGGATTACGACTATCGTCGCTATCAGGCGGCCATCCGCGCGCTGCTCGACAAGCATATTGATGCGAGCGAGCTGATGTCCGTGGTTTCCCCCGTCGACATCTTCGACGATCAGAGCTTCCGGCAAGTGGTCGAAGGACAGAGCGGAAGCCCTGCCTCTGTCGCCGACACCATTCTTTCGGCGGCAACCCGCACGATCAATGAGCGAATGGAGGAAGATCCCGCCCTTTATGCGCGGTTCTCGCGGATGGTTCAGGAAATCATCGATGCCTTCCGTGAGGGGCGCCTGAGCGAAGCCGAATATCTGAACCAGGCGCAGGAAGTCCGTGCCACTGTCGTGCGCGAGGCTCAGGGGCAGGGCGGCGGTGACCTGCCCGAAGCTGTGCGCGGCGCGCCGCTAACCAGCGCGCTGTACCGGCAGGCAGCGGAGTCCATGCGTGAAGTATCAGGCGCCCAGACCGAAGACATCGCGTCGCTCATCGCTCTCGAGTTCGCGAACATCATTGGACGACACGCCCGCGTGGGCTGGACCAACGATGCAGACATCGAAAAGCTGATGCGGCAGGACATGGACGATTTCCTGATCGATGAAATCAAGAACAAGCATGGTCAGTACGGCCTCGAATTCGATCTGATCGATGAGATGCTCGATCAGGCCATTGCCCGCGCCAGAAGGCTAGCGGCCCAATGACCGAGGTAGCCGGGCGGTTGGAAATCGGCACGGAAGCGTTCGACTACACGCTTCGCAGATCTGCGCGAAAGACCCTCGGAATTTCCGTAAAGCCGGACGGCAGCGTCGTTGTCACTGCCCCTGAGGCTGCCAAAGTATGCCAGATTGAGGCCATTCTGCGCAAGCGAGCCTCATGGATTCTCGACAAGGTCGATGAGGCGGTGTTGCGAACTCCGCCCTTGCCCCCGCGCAGATACATTCCGGGCGAAACACATTATTTCCTAGGTCGGCAGTACCGCTTGCGGGTTGATCCCGAGGCACGGGGCACCCGCCGCGAGGACGACTGGATAATTGTGGGCGGCGTGCCTTCAGATGAACCGAGCAGGATCCGAAATCGCTTGATGCGGTGGTATGAGGTTCAGGGTTATCGTATCTTTTCTGAAAGATTGTCGGCGTGCATTCAGCTATTCAGCTCAGACTTCGAACGCCCCAAGTTAAAGATCGCCGAAATGGAGCGCCGTTGGGGGAGCTATGTTCCTACGTCGCATAGCCTGGTGCTCAACCATGTTCTGGTGCAGGTGCCGGTGCCACTGATCGACTATGTGATCACCCATGAGCTTTGCCATCTCCCTTACCCAAATCACGGACCGGAGTTCGCTAGATTGATGGGAAAACTGATGCCCGATCATGCGCGACGTAAGGCCAATCTGGAACTGGTGTTCACGTAGTTAGAGCCAGACCTGCACCCGAGTTCAACGCTCGGTGCTGCGAGTAGTTCGCGATCATCTACCCACCACAGCACACCACGATCGCCTAGCCGTCCGCGCCGAAACGACAGGTCGACGCAGACGGCACAGACCTTCGCTCTCTTTCCAGGTCCTTTCTGACGCCAAGCCCACGAATCGATGGTACTATAAGGAATGCGCCAAGCACCCAAGTGAGTACCGGGCATGATCCCGGACAGCTCTCATCCATGGCGGCGAAAGCGAAGGATGCGATGGTCGTGGAAAGGCGACATCGCCTCCAGTCAACATTCCCCTCGACTTCCTTGGCACCGCAAGCATTGGTGTTGTCAGTGAATCGCGGCACCTGAGCAGCCGCATCCCCGACGCCAGAGGCGCAGCGGGGCATCGGGTGGTGGGAGCAGCGGTGGTCGCTGCTCTGATCAGGAGACCCACCCATGACCAGTACCGTTACAATGGCCGACACTTCGGCATTTGCCAACCACAGGGGCAAAGCGGCGCGCACCGCAGAAGCTTCTAAGGAGCGTCTGAGAGCCTCATCAGAGGCCCATAGGAAGCGGGACAAGAAGTTGGTCGCGACTGCTTCGCCGGAGAAGACTAGCAAGCCCTACCCGAGCGTGCCTGCTAGCGAAGCCGCCGGCGGCTCGGCAACTCAAAAGCCGCGCCAGACCAAAGCCTCGTTGGTCGAGGCGCTGCTCGCACGCGAGGGCGGCGCCAACCTCGCCGCACTAAGTGATGCGACCGGCTGGCGAGCGCATACCTGCCGTGCTTTCCTCACCGGCCTACGGAAGAAGGGCAGGGAGGTGATCCGCGCCAGCGATAAGGATGGCAAGTCGATCTACCTGATCGCACCGGACCGTTCGCCTGCACCATCGCCCGCCACCGACCAGACCGAGGCGGAGGGCAACTGATGGGCCGGCGGGCGCTGATGACCCTCGACCGGCTTGGGGGGCTTGGTCCGGCTGAACTGAAGGAGGAGTGGGCGCGCTGTCATGGCGCGCCCGCGCCGTCCGTCACGCCGGACCTGTTGCGGCTTGGCATCGCCTACAGGCTGCAGGAGAAGCAGCAGCGCGGACTGAGCCGCGAAAGCAAGCGGCTGCTACGTCAGGCGAGTGCGATAACCCAGCGGGACAATGCAACGGCACCACCACCGCGCCGCCTCTCGCCCGGCACGCGGCTGGTGCGCGACTGGCACGGCACCGGCCACACGGTCACCGTACTGGTCGACGGATTCGAGTACGATGGCCGCTCTTGGCGATCGCTGACTGCCATCGCCAAGGCCATCACCGGCACTCACCGCAACGGCCCGAGGTTCTTCGGCCTCACCGGAGATGCCGCATGAAGCCGCTGCGTTGCGCCGTCTACACCCGCAAGTCGACCGAGGATGGTCTGGAGCAGGAGTTCAACAGTCTCGATGCCCAGCGCGAGGCCTGCGAAGCCTACATCCTGAGCCAACGTCACGAGGGCTGGTCGCTGGTTCCAAACCATTATGACGACGGCGGGTTCTCCGGTGGTAATATGGAACGGCCCGGTCTGAAAGCGCTGCTCGCCGATATCGATGTTGGGCTGGTCGACGTGATCGTCGTCTACAAGGTCGACCGGCTCACCCGCAGCCTTGCTGACTTTGCCAAGATCGTTGAGCGGCTCGATGCTAAGCAGGCCAGCTTCGTCAGCGTGACGCAGGCGTTCAACACCACGACCAGCATGGGACGACTTACGCTCAACGTCCTGCTCAGCTTCGCGCAGTTCGAGCGCGAGGTCACCGGCGAGCGGATCCGCGACAAGATCGCCGCCTCCAAGAAGAAGGGGCTGTGGATGGGTGGACCCGTTCCGCTCGGCTACCAAGTGGTCGAGCGCAAGCTGGTGCCAGTCCCTGAGGAGGCCGAACGGGTGCGCACCATCATGCGGCGCTACATCACCTCAACCTCAGCAAACCAACTGATCGCCCAACTGGAGGCAGAAGGGATCAGAACCAAGATCCAGTACCGCTCCAGCGGACCGCACAAGGGCGGGATCCCGTTCAAGCGGGGCAGCCTGTTCCACCTGCTCGCCAACCCGATCTATCGCGGCAAGATCGTGCACAAGGGCAAGGTCTACGACGGCGAGCACAAGCCCATCATCGACGAGGAGCTGTGGACCGCGGTGCAGGCGCGGCTGCAGCAGAAGGCGCCGCCGCGCAAGCGAATGAGCAACGATCCGCAGGAGGCCATGCTGCGCGGGCTGCTCACCGACCCCGACTGCAGGCCGATGGTTCCGACCTACACAAAGAAGAGAACGCAGCGCTACGCCTACTACGAGACCCGCAAGGACCTCGCGGCGAAGAACGGGGTGCCTGCGCCCACGCGCATCGCTCAGTCGAGCATCGAACGGCATATCGTCAGCCATCTGACCGCCCTACTTGACGATGAGCATGCGCTACGGCGACTGACCATTATGGAGGAAGCGAGTCAGCTGACAGCATTGTTCGATGCGGCACGGCTGCGCAGGTTGGAACTGGAGCATCCTAGGACCCGCGACGATACTGTCCGATCGCTGATCGCAGGCATTGCTATCGGCGGGAGCAGCATGCGGATCAACGTCAACCTTGGGGCGCTAGGAGCGCAAGGCGAAAAGCCGCTCTACCTGCCGCTCCCGGAACGCAAGCCGTTCCGAGAGGTTAAGCTGCGGATCGAGAATGGTGCGGGCGCTGACTGGACCGATCGCAAGCTGGCCAGTCTGATCACCGAGGCGATGGAGGTGCGGGAGCTGGTTCTGGCATCGCCGGAGCTCAGCCTCAACCAGCTTGGCAAGCGTGAGGGTCGCTGCCGAACCCAGCTTGCCAAGCTGTTCCGATTGTCGTGGCTGAGCCCTCGCATCGTCGAAGCGATCATCGACGGTCGCCAGCCCGCGCGCCTTGATCGAAGGACACTGCTCACGGCAGACCTGCCGACATGCTGGCAGGCGCAGGAGCGGTTGCTGGGGTTGGCTGCCTGACACAGCGCGACCCCACTTGCGGTTAGTTTTTTCCGGACAGAGATAGCAGAGGTAATGGGTCGGATAATCCGGCTCTTTTTGAGTGCTCAGGCACACGTCTGCCTTCAACCACCACCGAAATCCCGCAGAACTGCGCCGCTTTCCGAGCGCAGGGCGCCCTAGGGCGAAAATTCGATTTCAGGAGAGACTGTTTGGTGCGGTCGAGAAGACTCGAACTTCCACGGCCTTTCGGCCACAACGACCTCAACGTTGCGCGTCTACCAGTTCCGCCACGACCGCACATCATGATGGGCCGAACGGGTCCGGCACCAGGTAGGAGCGGGCGCCTAGCAAAGCTTTGCGGGGTATGCAAGCGAGCTTCGCAGCATTTATTTTTTGCATAGGCGAAGATGCAAGGCCGCCCAGCGGGCGCGTGTCACACAATCGACTCCAAAGAGTCATTCAACTGTCATTGCTCTGGCGTCAGACCGTCATCGAATCACCCTAGTGGCGGCGCCATCGGGGGTGACGGGCAACACTTTCACCTGCCGGTTGTCGTTCACAGCGTCCATCAGGGCGCGCACCGGGTACGGAGATTTTCATGGCGGCTTTTGCACGCATTCGTATGGTCATGCTCAGCGGCGTGGCCTGTTCAATTCTGGCCGCCTGCGGCGCCGATGGCGTTGCATCGCCGGGCGAGGGGGTCATCGTCGTTCCGACGCCCACGCCGACTCCGACTCCGACGCCGACACCGACCCCCACCCCGACGCCGCCCGCGACTGTTACGCCGGCTGCCAATTGCCCGACCATCGCCGGTGGCGACCAGTTGTCGGATCTCGGCACGATCACGGGCAATGAAGGCACGTGGCGCAACTGTGGTTTCCCCGCCCGCTTCAATTCGACCACCGCGATCCCCAAGGTTGCCGGCGTCATCTATTCGCTTCCCGGCCGTGTCGATGTCGGCACCGACCAGGGGGCGGCCAGCACCAACACCGACGTCACGCTGACGATCGACCCGGGCGTCACCATCTTTGGCGCGACGGGCGTTTCGTTCCTTGTCGTCAACCGCGGCAACAAGATCGACGCTGTGGGCACGCCGACGCAGCCGATCGTCTTCACCGGTCGCGGCAACGTCGTCGGTTCGGCGAACGACCAGACGTCGCAGCTTTGGGGCGGTGTCGTCCTGCTCGGCCGCGCGCCGATCACCGACTGTCTTGCTCCGGGCGCGACGCCGGGCACCGCGGCGTGCGAACGCGACACCGAAGGCACGTCGAACGCGCTCTATGGCGGTGCGCAGCCCGCCGACAATTCGGGCCGCATGTCCTATGTGCAGATCCGCTATTCGGGCTTCGTGCTCAGCGCCGACAAGGAATTGCAGGGCCTGACGCCGTCGGGCGTCGGTTCGGGCACCCAGTTCGACCACATCCAGATCCACAACAGCTCGGACGACGGCATGGAAGTTTTCGGTGGCCGCCCGAACTTCAAGCACATGATCGTTACCGGAGCCGAAGATGACAGCTTCGACACCGACGTCGGCTACAAGGGCAACATCCAATATGCGATCGCGATCCACCGTGCCGGCGGCGCGGTCGGCGACTCGATGATGGAAATCGACTCGGACGGCAATGAAAACACGACGCCGCGCCAGAATGTCACCATCTCGAACTTCACCTTCATCCATCGCAACAATGCCGCGGGGAACGGCGCCGCAATCCGTATTCGCGGCGGCGCCGATTACACCTTTGCCAACGGCTTGATTGTCGCTCCCGGTATCCGCTGCCTGCGCATCGACAGCACGTCGACGACGCAGCCTGCCGACCCGGCGCTCGACGAAGCGGGACCGCCGAAGTTCTTCTCGATGTCGATGCAGTGCAACGCGACGCCGTTCCGCGGCGGCGGCAGCCCGGCGGTGACCGACGCGCAGGTTCAGGCGATCTTCGAAGCGGGCACCAACAACCGCACGACCTACACGCCGACGCTGACGAACCTGTTCGTCAACGGCGCGACCGAAACGGGCTTCACGCCGTTCGACGCGAAGACGATCAACGCCTTCTTTGACACCACCGCCTACGTCGGCGCCGTCCGCGACGCCAACGACACCTGGTACCAGGGCTGGACTTGCAACTCGGCGACGGCGGGCTTCGGTTCAACGAGCGGCAGCTGCACCGCCATCCCGACGACCTGATCGCTCGCGATCCAATGCGGGGAGCGGGCGAGCCTTGAGGGGCTGGCCCGCTCCCTTCCTACATTTTCTTGGGGACAATCCACATGACAAAGCGGCCGATCTTCGCCAGCCTGCTCCTCCTCAGCACCGCCCTCGTCGCGCCGTCCGCATTTGCGCAGGACGCGGCAAGCGAACCCGCGACCGACGAACCGACCGCCGACCAGGCGACCGACGATGCCGCGGCGCAGGACGAGGATTTCGACGTTTCGATCCCGGGCGGCGCCAATAGCGAAATCGTCGTCACCGGCCGCTACACGCCCAATGTCGTGCGTGCGACGCCTGAAGTGGTCTCGGTCCTGTCGTCGGCCGACATTGCGCGCACGGGCGAGGGTGACATTTCAGGTTCGCTCCAGCGCGTGACCGGCCTTTCGGTCGTTGGCGGGGGCTTTGTCTATGTCCGCGGCCTCGGCGACCGCTATTCGCTCGCACTGCTCAACGGCTCGCCGCTGCCGAGCCCCGAGCCGTTGAAGCGCGTCGTTCCGCTCGACATCTTTCCGTCCAACGTGATCGATTCGACGCTCGTCCAGAAAAGCTATTCGGCGAACTTCCCCGGCGAATTTGGCGGCGGCGTCATCAACCTGACGACCAAGGCGACGCCGCGCGAACCCTTCCTGACCTTTTCGGGCGGTATCGGCTGGGATAGCGAGACGACCAACCAGCTCGGCTATACCTATTATGGCAGCGACACCGACTGGACCGGTTTCGACGACGGCACGCGCGACATTCCGCCGCTGCTCAAGGCGGCGCTGAACAGCGGCAAGCCGATCCTCGAAGGGGCCGATTTCACCCAGGACGACCTCGAAGCGATCCAGATGGAGCTGGTCAACGCCGAGACGAGCCTGCTCCAGCAGAACAACCATATTCCGGTCAATTGGTCGGCCGGGGTCACCGGCGGCACGACCGTTACCTTGCCCAATGGCGAGCTTGGCATCATCGCCACCGCAGGGATCAGCAACAAGTGGCGCACGCGCGACACGCTCCAGCAAACGTCGCTGAACCAGGATCTGTCGGGCGATCCGCAGACGAGCTATAACCGCGTCATCACCGACAACCGCATCGTCGTGAACGGCCTGCTCGGCTTCGGGCTCGAGCTCGGCGATCACAAGTTCCGCTGGACCAATCTTTATATCCGCGACACGCTGAAGCAGGCGCGGCTTGGCCTCGGTACCGATCGCAACCAGTCCGAACGCGATATTTTGAAGCAGGATACGGCCTGGTTCGAACGGCAGCTGATCAACACGCAGATCGTGACCGAGCTGGAGTTCGACCGGTTGCAGGTCGACCTGCGCGGCGCCTATGCCAATTCACAGCGCGAAGCGCCCTATGAGCGCGGCTTCACCTATGTCCGCACCAACCTGCCGACCGACCAGGATCCGACCGGCGACAAGTTCGTCAACGACCTGGGTGGCAATCGCGGCGATGCGACGATCGCCTTTTCGGATCTGAACGAAGATTTGTGGTCGGGCGGCGTCGATCTGTCGTACGAGCTCGCCCCGCGTATCACCGCGACGGTCGGCTATGCCTATACCGATACGCACCGCGTCTCGGTCCGCCGCGCCTTCCAGTTTCGCGGCTCGAACCTGCCGATTTCGGTGACGCAGCTGCGCCCCGACTATCTGTTGTCGGACGCCACGATCCAGCTTTACGACATCGCGCTGCAGGAAACCTCGGCGCAGGACGGCACGGCGGCCTTCGACGCAAAGCTGACGACGCACGCCGGCTATGCGCAGCTGCAGGCCGAAATCGTCCCCGGCGTCAACGTCAATGCAGGCGTACGCTACGAGGAAGGCAAGCAGACGGTCGTGCCGATCGACCTGTTCAACACCGGCGGCAGCGCGATCGTCGAAACCGACCTCAATAACGACTATTGGCTGCCCGCGCTGACGGTCACGTGGGAAATCGCGCCCGACATGCAGATCCGCGTGAACGGGTCAAAGACGATCGCGCGCCCGCAGTTCCGCGAACTGATTGCGCAAATCTATCAGGACACCGATTCGAACCGCCTGTTCCGCGGCAACCCGTCGCTTACCGACAGCGAACTGTGGAACGCCGAACTGCGCTATGAATGGTATTTCGGGCGCGACCAGCGCCTGACGGCGGCGGGCTTCTACAAGTCGATCGAAAATCCGATCGAGACCTATACCTCGGTGTCGGACTCGGCGGTCAATTCGAGCTTTGCCAACGCGCCCAAGGCGACGCTCTATGGCGCCGAGCTGGAAGTGCAGAAATATTTCCCGCTCGATACCATGTCGGACGCGCCCTTCTGGCAAAGCCGCCGCCTCGTCCTGATCGGCAACTACACCTATACCCAGTCGGAGATCAAAGTCGGGGCAAACGACACGACGGTCATCAACGGCGTGGTGCAGGATGCGGCGAACTTTTTCTTCGACGGTTCGCCGATGACCGGCCAGTCGGATCATCTGGTCAATTTCCAGTTCGGTCTCGAGGATCAGGACCGGCTGTCGCAGCAGACGCTTCTGCTCACCTATGCCAGCCCGCGCGTGACCAGCCGCGGTCCGTCGGGTCAGCCCGACATCCGCGAAAAGCCGGGCATCTCGCTCGATTTCGTCGCGCGGCAGGGGATCAACCTGCTCAAGAAGGAAATCGAACTGAAGTTCGAGGCGCGCAACCTGACGGGGCGCACCTATAAAGAGGTTCAGGAAGCCGGCGACAACCGCATCTTCCTCAACCGCTACAAGCTGGGCCGGACTTTCTCGCTCAGCGCGTCGCTCAAATTCTGACCGGCGTAGAGGCCCCTCCCGTGCGGGAGGGGCCTCGACCAGTTCGGTGCGGTCGCGGACTCGCGCCCCTGACAAAAAACTGTAATCTTCCCGTCAACTGATTGTCACGCTTCGCCCCTAGGCGATTCGCATGACGTTTTTCAGCTGGGGGACAGGGACGAATTCATGGCGACGCTGATGTCCGGATCGGCCGTACGGCTGCCGCGCGCGCTGCCATCGTGGCTTCGCCTGCGCAGGGCATCGCCGCGTGCTATTGGCCCGCAGCTGGTCGTTGCGCTTTTGGGAGCGCTTCTCGTTTGGCAGGCTGTCCGCTTGCTTTGGGCCCTCGTCGTCCCCTTGTCGCCGCTGGGAGCGTGGGAGCCCCAGACAGCTGTCATCGCCTCGCCCGCTGAGCGCCGCGCCATCTTCACCAGCCTCGATCCTTTTTTTCGCAGCGGGCAACAGGGTCCGGCAAGTGCAACGGTGACCGCGCTCGGCCTGACGCTTTACGGCGTCAATCTCAACGCGGCCACGGGCGGCGGTTCGGCGATTATTGGCGGCGAGGACGGCGAACAGGCGAGCTATGCGGTTGGCGAAGAGATTGCACCGGGGGTCCGGCTTGTCGGCATTGCGTTCGATCATGTGCTGCTCGACCGCGGCGGAGCGCGCGAAAGCCTGTTCCTCGACCAGAGCGGCGACGCGCCCATCGTCACCCCGGCCTCCCCTTTGCCTGCCCCGACGCCCGAGCTTAGATCTGCGCCTGCAACCGGGGCAGCAGCGGGCGGCGAAATGTCGCCGGCCGCGCTGCGGAGCGGCGTCGGTTTTGCGCCCCGGACCGAAGAGGGACGCGTAACGGGCCTCGTCGTCCAGCCGCAGGGCGATGGCGCGGCTTTCCGCGCGGCGGGGCTGCGTCCCGGCGACGTTATCCGCTCGGTCAACGGCCGGCCGATCGGCTCGGCGGGCGACGCCGCCTCGCTTGCGAGCCAGTTCGCCCCGGGCGCGCGCATCTCGCTTGAAATCGAACGCGGCGCCAGCGTCGTGCCCGTCGCCATCTTTCTCTCGAAGCAATAGGTCCTATGCGTTTCAGACTTTCCCTGATGCTCGCCGCCGCGCTGGTTTCGGCCGCGCCCGTTCCGGCGTTCGCGCAATATACGCTGAACGTCCGCGATGCCGACATCCGCGCCTTCATCCAGGATGCCGCGCGCGTCACCGGGCGCACTTTCGTCATCGACGGACGCGTCAACGGCAAGGTGTCGGTGGTCACCGACCGCCCGTTGTCGCGCAGCGAATATTTCGAGATTTTCCTCGCGACCTTGCGCTCGAACGGCCTTGTCGCGGTTCCCGGCCCCAATGGCGCCTACCGCATCCAGCCGATCGACGGCGCCGCGGCGCAGCCCGGACGGATCGGCAGCGACCGTGCGGCGCAAAACCAGTTTGTGACCGAGATTATCCGCCTGCGCCATATCGACGCGGTGGCAGCCGTCGAGACGCTCCGCCCGCTCGTCAGCCCGCAGGGTTCGCTGACCGCCAACCGCAACGCCAACAGCCTGGTCGTTGCCGATTTTGCCGACAATATCCGCCGCATCCGCGCGCTGGCGTCGAGTATCGATCGCGACAGTTCGACGAGCCAGATCGTCACGCTCAAAAATGCGGGCGCGCGCGAGATCGCCGCAGCCTTACAGGCGCTGGTTCCTGCGGCGGGCGAGGGCGCACAAGCCCCCGTTGCAATCGTGCCGATCGACAGCAGCAACGCGATCGCGCTGCGCGGCGACCAGGCGCTCGTCGCGCGCTTCGTGTCGATGGCGCGCGATCTCGATCAGAAAGCGGCGGGCGGCACCGAGTTGCGCGTCTATTGGCTCCAGCACGCCAACGCCGAAACCTTGCTGCCGACCCTGCAACAGCTCGTCGGCGGCGGCAGCGACCCGGCGCAGAAGGCCGGGCTTCCGCCCGCCGGCGGCTCGTCGGGCGATGGCGGCGGAGCAGCGCCGGTCGCAGCAAGCTCCGGCGCCTCGGCGACCGTCGGCGGCGCAGGCGGCAGTATCGCGACGCGCGGCCCGGCCATCGTCACGCGCTATGAGGGCGCCAATGCGATCATCGTCGCCGCGAACAGCGAGGTCCAGCGGATGCTCGGCGAGTTGATCCGCCAGCTCGACAGCCGCCGCGAGCAGGTTCTCGTCGAAGCGATCGTCGTCGAAATCGGCGACGATGCGGCAAAGCGGCTCGGCGTGCAGTTCCTGCTCGGCGGCAAGAACATTCCCTTCGTTGCGACCAATTACAGCAATGCTCAGCCCAATATCTTCACGCTGGGCGGTGCCTATGCCGCGACCAAGCTCACCGAGGACAAGACCACCGTCGATGGCACGACGGTTGTTACGCAGACGTCGAGCGCGCTCGGGAACAGTCTGCAGGAAGCGGCAGCGGCGTCGCTCCTCTCGGCGACCGGCGGTTTCGCAGGATTCGCTGGCGACATCGGCAAGGACACGATCTTTGGCGCCATCATCAATGCGGTGAAGTCGGACACGACGTCGAACCTGCTCGCGACGCCGCACATCGTCACGCTCGACAATCAGGCGGCGAAGTTCCTGGTCGGACAGGAAGTGCCGATCACCACCGGCGAGGCGCTGTCCGACAATTTCGACAACGCCTTCCGTACCGTCCAGCGCGAGGAAGTCGGCATCAAGCTGGAGGTCACGCCGCAGGTCAATGGCGCGGGCGAGGTCAAACTGTTCCTGCGCCAGGAAGTGTCGAGCGTCGCGGGGCCGGTTTCGTCGCGCAACAGCGACCTCATCCTCAACAAGCGTTCGTTCGAGACGGTGCTGACGGTCGATGACGGCGAAATTCTGGCGATCGGCGGACTGCTCAACGACGACGAGCGGCGGACGATTGAGCGTATTCCGCTGCTCAGCGACATTCCGCTGCTCGGCGAGTTGTTCAAGTCGCGCAGCCGCTCGCGGTCCAAAACGAACCTGATGGTCTTCATCCGCCCGACAATCCTGCGCAACCGTGCTGACAATGCCGCGCTGACGGCGCGACGTTATGGCTATGTCCGCAACTTCCAGCTCCAGCGCAATCCGGGCGAGGAGCCGGCGATCGACACGCTGGTGCGCGATTATCTGGGCACGGTGCCGCCCGTCCCCAGCGCGGCGACTGCTGCCGACGTGACGGTGGGGCCGGTCAATCTGCCTGCGATGCGCGGTCCCGACGGTCAGGTCACCCCCACAGAGGTGCCGCCTTCGGAAGCCCATGCGCCCCCGCCCATGGAGGGAGATCAGCCGTGACCGACGGCATCCCGGCCGAAACGCCTCCCCCGGCGCCGGTCGATATTCCTTATGGCTTTGCGCGAACGCATGGCGTTGTAATAGCGCCGGGCGATGACGGAAGCTGGCTCGCAACCTTGCGCGAGGGCAGCGATCCCGCGGTGCTGATCGAGGTCAAGCGCTACCTCGCGAGCCCGCTGCGCGTCGCGACCGCGAGCGTCGCCGATTTCGACAGGCTGCTCTCCGACCATTATGCCGTCGATTCGTCGGCGGCGGGGCTCGCGGGATCGCTCGACGGCAGCGACATCGACTTGAGCCTCCCGAGCGCCGAGGATTTGCTCGACAGTGCCGACGATGCGCCCGCGATCCGGCTGATCAACGCGATCATCGCCGAAGCGGTGCGGCAGGGGGTCAGTGACATCCATATCGAACCTTATGAAAGCGGACTCGTCGTGCGGATGCGTGCCGACGGCGTGCTGCGCGAACATCTGCGGATGCCGCCGCATGTCGCGCCGGTCGTCGTCAGCCGCATCAAGGTGATGGCGCGGCTCGACATCGCCGAGCGCCGCGTGCCGCAGGACGGACGCATCGCGCTGACGCTCGCGGGCAAGGCGATCGACGTGCGCGTTTCGACCCTGCCGAGCCGCGCGGGCGAGCGGGTGGTGCTGCGTATCCTCGACAAGGATACGGCGGGGATCGATTTCGACGTGCTCGGCCTGTCGGGCGAGGCCGATCGCATCCTGCGCGAGGCGCTCGCCGAACCGAACGGCATCATCCTCGTCACCGGCCCGACCGGCTCGGGCAAGACGACGACGCTCTATGCTGCGCTCAAGCAATTGAACGATGGGCAGCGCAATATCCTGACCGTCGAGGACCCGGTCGAATATGCTGTCGACGGCGTCGGCCAGACGCAGGTGAATGCGAAGGTCGGGCTCGATTTTGCGGCGGGGCTGCGCGCGATTTTGCGCCAGGACCCCGACGTCGTGATGGTCGGCGAAATCCGCGACCGCGAGACCGCCGATATTGCGGTGCAGGCCTCGCTCACGGGTCACCTCGTCCTCTCGACCGTTCACACCAACGACGCGGTCGGCGCGATCACGCGCCTCAAAGACCTGAAGGTCGAACCCTTCCTGCTCGCCTCGACCCTGCGTGCGGTGATCGCGCAGCGGCTCGTGCGCAAGCTGTGCGATCATTGCCGCGAACCGGTGCAGGCCGATAACAGCATCGCCGCGATGCTCGGCCTCGACATCGGCACCGTGATCTGGCGTCCCAAGGGCTGCGAGCAGTGCGGGCAGACGGGTTACAAGGGCCGCATCGGCGTGTTCGAGGCGATCAAGGTCGACGAGACGGTGCGCCGCTATATCTATGCCGGCGGCGACGAAGCGATGATCGCGAGGCACGCATTTCTGAAGGCACCGACGCTCGCCTCGTCGGCGCGTGCGATGGTGGCGAAGGGGCTGACCACTGCCGAGGAAGCAATCCGCGTCGCGCGGCGCGAGGATGTCGATGCCTGATTATCGCTATGTGGCGATCGACCCCAAGGGGCGCGAACGCACGGGGCGATTGACCGCGGCGAACGACGATGCCGCGCGCGCCGACCTCGTGCGCCGCCATTTCCATGTCGTCGCGGTCGAGCCCGCGCTGCCGCGCGCGGCGGGACGGTCGCTCTTCGCATTTCGCCGCACGCGGCTCAGCAGCAAGGAACTCGCGCTGTTCACGCGCCAGCTCGCGACGCTCGCCGAAGTCGCGCCGCTCGAAGAGGCGCTGCGGACACTGACGCGGCAGAGCGAGGCCGAAAGCGCGCGGCTCGTGATCGGCGACGTCCATGCGGGGCTGCTGGAGGGCCGCCGCCTCGCCGACGCGATGGCGCGGCAATCGCCCAGCTTTCCGCCGCTCTATCGCGCGATGGTCGCGGCGGGCGAGACGACGGGCAGCCTCACCGTCATTCTCGCGCGGCTCGCCGACCTGCTCGAACGGCAAGCGGAAGTGCGTGGCAAGCTGATCGCCGCGCTCGCCTATCCGGTGGTGCTCGCGGTCGTTGCGATCGGCGTCGTGGCCGCGTTGATGATCTTCGTCGTTCCGCGCGTCGTCGAGCAGTTCACCGACGTTGGCCAGCAATTGCCCTTCCTGACGCGCGCGGTGATCGCGATTTCCAGCTTTGCCGCGAACTGGTGGTGGCTTGTCCTGTTGCTGCTCGCAGGAGCGGGCGCCGGCTGGGTCAGCGCGATGCGCCGGCCCGCCTTCAAGGCGCGCGTCGACGCGCGGCTGCTCCGCCTGCCTTTGCTTGGCCGCCTGCTTCGCGACCTCTATGCCGCGCGCTTCGCGCGCACGCTGTCGACGATGGTTTCGAGCCGCCTGCCGCTCGTCGAGGGGCTGCGGCTCACCGTGCCGACGATCCGCAACGCCGCGCTCGCCGCCGCGACCGCGGGGCTCATCGACCAGGTGCGTGCGGGCGGCAGCCTGTCGGCGGCGCTGCGCGATGCCGGGGTCTTTCCGCCGCTGCTCGTCTATATGACCGCCAGCGGCGAGAGCGCCGGGCGGCTCGAGGTAATGCTCGAACGTGCGGCCGAGTATCTGGAGCGCGAGTTCGATCGTTTCACCGCCGCGTCGATGGCGCTTCTCGAACCTGTCATAATCGTCGTTATGGGGTCGTTCGTCGCCCTCATCATCCTCGCCATCCTTCTGCCGATCCTCCAGTTGCAGAACCTCGCAGGACTATAATAAATGTCGCTGATGCAGCTTTTCATCCGCCTGATGTTCGACCCCCGGCGTCCGCCGGTCACGCGCCGCCGCCGTCGCGGCGAGCGCGGCTTTACGCTCACCGAGTTGATGGTCGTCATTTTCATCATCGGCCTGCTCGCGACGGTCGTCATGATCAATGTGCTGCCGAGCCAGGATCGCGCGATGGTGACCAAGGCGAAGGCCGACATCGCGACCCTCGAAACCGCGCTCGAACAATATCGACTCGACAATCTGACCTATCCGGCGACGACCGACGGCCTCAATGCGCTCGTCACCGCGCCGCCAGCGCTCGCGCAGCCCCAACGCTACCGCCGCGGCGGCTATATCAAGAAGCTGCCCGACGATCCGTGGGGGCGTCCCTATAATTACCAGGCGCCGGGGCTGAACGGGCAGCCGTTCGACGTCTGGTCGTTCGGCGCCGACGGCGCGCCCGGCGGGACCGACGACAATGCCGATATTCGCGGAGACAGCTGAGCGGGACGGGGGTCGCCGCCGCTCGCGCACCGGCGGGTTCACGCTCGTCGAACTGATGGTCGTGCTGATGATCCTCGCACTCGCTGCGACGGCGGTCGTGCTTACCATTCCCGACGAGCAGCAGACGGTGCGCAGCGAGGCCGACCGGCTCGCCGCGCGGCTTGCCGCCGCGCGCGACATTGCGGTCGTCGAAGGACGGAGCGTCGCGGTGCGCTTCGCGCCCTCGGGCTATGGATTCGAGCGCCGCATAGAGGGAAGTTGGCAGCCGCTTCCCGGGCGCTCCTTTGCCCAGCGCAACTGGCCATCCGACGTCGCCTTCGCCGGCGGCGACGGGCAGCCGGTCGCGCGGCTGATCTTCGACCGCGTCGGCACCAGCCCGACGCCGCAAGCGCTGGTCCTGTCGGGCGGAGGCGCGCGCGAGACGGTGCGAATTTCGGCGACGGGCGAGGTCAGCCGTGGCCGCTAAGGTCGAACATCCTATGTCCTCGGGCGCTGCGGGGTTCACCCTGCTCGAAATGCTCGTTGCGCTCAGCATCATCAGCATCGCCGCGCTGACGCTCGTGCGGCTCGATGCCTATGCGGTGCGCACCGCCGGCGATCTCGACGAAAGCACGATCGCGGGCGTCGTCGCGCAGAACCGCGCGGTCGAGCTCTGGACCGACCCGGCACCGCCGACGATCGGCGCAAGTGCATCGTCGGTCACCAATGGCGGAAGGCAGTGGCGCATCGATCAGCGCGTCGCGCGCACCGCCGACGACAGCCTGCTTCGCATCGACCTGCTCGTCCGTCCGGCAGAGGGGCGCGGGCAGGCGGCGCTGACGATCATCCGGCCGGGCCGATGAGGCGATGTTTCCCATGGCGTCGCGGGGCCCCGGCTTCCGCCGGGGCGCACTGGCCGGACGGCCAGCGCGGCCTCACGCTGGTCGAAATGCTCGTCGCGCTGTCACTGTTTGCAGCGATTGCGGCGATGGGGGTCGGTCTGCTTCGCAGCAGCGTCGACACGCAGGACGCGGTGCAGGAGCGCCTGAAGGCGATGAGCGGCGTCAACCGGCTGCGAGCGGTAATGGCGAATGACCTTGCACAGGCGGTGCAGCGCTCGACGCGCGGGGCGTCGGGCGAGCCCGTGCCGGCCTTCATCGGGTCGTCGACGGGCTTCGCCTTTGTGCATTCGGGCGCTGCCAATTTCGACGGTATATCGCGTCCCGGCGTCGAGCGTGTCGGCTATGCGCTCAGCGGCAGCGAATGGCGGCGCGCGGCGCAGCCGATGCTCGACGGTGCGATGCTCGGCGCGGGCGACCCGTTGCTGCGCGACGTTGCATCGGTGCGGGTCCGCTATCGCGATGCGCTTGGTAATTGGGGCGATGGCTGGACCTCCGAACCGGGCGACCGGCTGCCGCTTGCGTTGGAGGTGCAGTTGACGCGGCCGGGACGTGCGCCCTTGACGATGCTGTTCCTCACCGCGCCGACTCCGCCCCCGCCGCCTGCGACGGTGGAGGAGGCACCATGACCCGCCTGACGCACGGCGACGAGCGCGGCGCGGCGCTGCTCAGCGTATTGTTGCTGGTCGCGGTGATGGCGGTGATTGCCGCAACCGCGCTCGACCGGTTGACGCTCGCGACGCGCATCGCCGGAAGCGCGTCGACGGTCGATCAGGGGCGCGCCTTTGCCTTCGCCGCCGAAGAGATTGCGCTGCGTCGCGTCGCCGACCTCGTCGGGCGCGACCGCACGCGGCTGACGCTCGCGGGCGGCTGGCTGGGACGCGAATTCGTGCTGCCGCTGCCCGGCGGCGAAGGACGCGCCCGGCTGACCGATGCCAGCAATTGCTTCAATCTCAACAGTCTGGCCGCCGAAACCGCGCCGGGGCGGCTCAGCCAACGGGTTGGCGCAATCCGCCAATTCACCGAGTTGATGACACTGCTCGGCATCGACCGCGGCCAGGCGATGGCGATTGCCGGGGCAAGCGCCGACTGGATCGACAGCGATTCGGTCGAAGGGCCGCTCGGCGCCGAGGACAGCGCCTATCGCACGACGTCGCCCGCTTATCTTCCCGCCAATCGCAAGATGGCCGATGTCAGCGAACTGCGCGCGGTGCGCGGCGTCACGCCGAAAATCTATGACCGCTTGCGCCCGTGGGTCTGCGTACTCCCGTTTGCCGAGCCGGTGCGGCTCAACGTCAATACGCTCGCGCCCGAACAGGCGCCGCTCGTCGCGATGCTGATGCCGGGCGAAATCGGCACTGCCGATGCTCGTGCAGCGCTGGCCCAGCGGCCCGCGGGCGGCTATGGCAGCAGCGTGCGATTCTGGCAGACGCGCGCGCTCGAGCGGTTCGACCCGCCCGACGATGTCGCCGAGCAGGCCGCCGTGACCAGCCGCTGGCTGGCATTGAGGACGAATGTGGTTCTGGGGGACGGGTTTTTGACGACGCATTCGCTGATCGACGCCAATGGCGGAGCACCCGTCGCCGGGTCCGCGCCGCCGGTTATCGTGCGTCGCAGTTGGGGCGAGAGCGACTGAGGTGACACGGACGCTGATTCTGTGGCTGCCCCCGCTGGCGGCGCTCGGCGACGGCGGCCGCGATGGCGGGGCTGCGCGCCCCGCCTGGCTGCGCGTCGATGACGGGGTCATCGTCGATTCGGGCCAGGACGATGGCTGGGCCGACGCGTGGGAACGCCCCGACGAGGACGCGGAGGACGAGCGTCTCGTCGCGATAGCCCCCGCCGCCGACGTCCCCGTTCGCTGGCTCGCCTATCCCGACGCGGCGCCCGCGCAGGCTGCGGCCGCGGCGCGTATCGATGCGCTGAAGTCCAGTCTCGGCGATCCCGCCACGCTCCATATTGCGGCGGGCGAACCCGCCGAAGCGGGGCAGGCGCTTCCCGTCGCCGCGACGACGCACGCGGCGATGCGAACATGGACCGACTGGCTGGCGTCGCAGGGACTTTCCGCGGCGGCCATCATTCCGGCGGCGGCGATCGTTCCGCCCCCCGAACCGGACAGCCTGTGGGCGGCCGAGCTTGGCGGCGAAACGATCATCCGGAGCGTCGACCGTGCCTTTCGCTCGGACCCCGAAATCGATGCGCTGATCGGCGGCGACCGCGCGATTGTCCCCCTCGATGCCGATCTGGTCCGCGAGGCGCTTCTCCTGTCGGTAACCGCCCCGCCGCTCGACCTGCTGGCCGGGGCGTGGAAGCCGAAAAGGCGCCTCGCAATCGATCCCGCATTGCTGCGGCTCGGCAAGCGGTTGCTTATCGCGTTGCTCGTCGTCAGCCTGGCCGTTCCGCTGGTTCACGCGGTTCGCCTGATGACGGACACAAGGCGCGCCGACGATGCTGCGGTTGCGACAGCGGCCGAGGCGGGGATCGACGCCCCCGACGCCGAGGCCGCCGAAGCTGAACTCGATCGCCGGCTCGCGGCGGCGGGCGGCGGGCCACTCGCCTTCTCTGTCCCGGCCTCGGCGCTTTACGACGCGATGGCGGACGCGCCCGGCGTGTCGCTCAAGACGCTGTCGCACCGCACCGACGGCACATTGACGACGACGCTCGCCGCGCCGCGCGTCGAGGACATCAATGCGGTGCTCATTGCCGTGCAGGCGCGCGGCTACCGCGTCACGGCGCAGCCGATGGCGGGAACCGACGGCCAGCAGATGGCCAATATTACGGTGCGGGCGGTGCCATGATCGAAACGGTCAAAAACTGGTGGTCGAGCCTGTCTCGACGCGAACAATGGCTCGTCGCGATAGCGGGGGCGCTGGCCGTTGCCGTGATCGCTTGGGCGCTCGGACGCCCCGCCGTCGCGGCATTTGCCGATCTGGATAGCCGGCACCGCGCCGCACTCGAGCGCGAAGGGCGCGTCGCAGCAAAGGTCAAACTCCTCGCAGAGCCTTCGACGGGCGCGGCCGCACTCACGGCGAGCGCGGTCGCCATCGATCAATATCTGTCACAATCGGCGGGCGAAATCGGGCTGACGCTCGACCGCAACGAGGCGCGCGGTGCCGATCAGGCGACGATAGCGATCGCCACGGCAAAGGCGCCAGTCCTGACCGATTGGCTCGCGGCGCTAGAGGGGCAGGGGTTCGTCGTCGACCAGCTCACCATCACGCCCGCCGCCGACGGGACGGTGGGCATGACCGCCGAACTCAGGAGGGGCGGACGATGAGCGCGCGGCGCCGCTGGATCGCTGCTGCGGCAGCATTGGCACTATTGCTCGGAATCGCGACCTTTCCGATGCGCCTCGCGCTCGCATTGTCGGGCGCAGATGACGCGGGCATCAGCGCGCGCACGGTGCGCGGCTCGATCTGGGCGGGCGAACTGGTCGAGGCGCGGCTCGGCGCGCTGCCGCTCGGGACGGTCGAGGCGAGCCTGTCGCCGCTCGCCCTGCTTGGCGGACGTACCGAACTTGCATTCGCGCGCGCCGACGAAAGGCTCGGGGCATTGTCGGGGCGTTTGCACGGCGGCGGCGAGCGCGGCCTGTCCGATGTCAACGGCACGGCTCTCTTTGCCGGCGGCCTTGGAGCAATCCCGGTCGATACGGTCGGCTTCGAAGGTGCGGCGGTGCGCTTCGATCGCGCGGGCAAATGCGTCGCGGCGAGCGGCCGCATCGCGTTGTCGGTCGCCGCGCCGATTGCCGGACTCGACCTGTCGCGCGGCCTGGCGGGACCGCTCTCCTGTGCGGGCGGGCGCGCACAGGCGGCGCTGAGCAGCCAGTCGGGAATGGAACGGCTGACGATTTCCTTTGGTGCAGACGGCGCCTATCGCGCGCAGCTTGCCATCGATGCAGGCGGCGATCCGGCGATGGCGTCGGCGCTTGCCGCGATGGGCTTCAAGGCCGGTTCGGGCGGCTTCATGCTGGCGACTTCGGGCCGCTTCTGACCATGACCGCCATCGACGCCTTGCCATGGGGCGCAGGCGTCGCGCTCGCCGGACTGTTGGGTGCGGTCCTCGGCAGCTTTATCGCGACGCTTGTGCTGCGCTGGCCAGAGGGGCAATCGCTCGCCGGGCGGTCACGCTGCGATGCGTGCGCCAGGCCCGTTGGCGCGCGCGATCTCGTTCCGCTCGTGTCGGCTTTGATATTGCGCGGCGGCTGCCGCCACTGCGGCGCGGCTATCGATCGCTTTCACGGCAGCGTCGAGCTGGCGGCGGCGCTGATCGGCGCGGGCGCCTTGGCGTTGCTGCCGGGCGTGCAGGGTTGGATCTGGGCCGTGTTCGGCTGGCTGCTGTTGCCGCTCGCCTTGCTCGACGCGCGCCATTTCTGGCTGCCCGATCGGCTCAACCTGCTGCTGGCGATAGCGGGAATCCTGCTCGCCGGCCCGCTGTTGGACACCGGCCTGCTCGACCGCTGGATCGCCGCTCTCGTTGGTGGGGGCGTGCTCGCGCTGGTCGCATGGCTCTATCGCAAGCGTCGCGGGGCGACGGGGATGGGCGGCGGTGACCCAAAGCTTGTCGCGGCAATCGGCGCATGGACCGGCTGGCAGGCGCTGCCGCTGGTCCTGCTTCTCGCCAGCTTGGGCGGGATCGCGTGGGCGCTCATCGCTCAAGGAAAAGGGGACCAGCCGCTCCGCGAGCGACGGGTCCCCTTCGGTGTTTTCGCGTGCGCCGCGGCGTGGACCGCGGTGCCGCTGTGGCTGCTGATCAGCGTCCGATAACGACCGTCACCGCGCGGCGGTTCTGCGCCCAGGCTTCCTCGTTCGATCCGATCGCTGCGGGACGTTCCTTGCCATAGCTGATGACCTGGATGCGGTTCGGGTCGACGCCCAGCGACGCGAGATAATTCTTCGCGGCGTTGGCGCGGCGTTCGCCGAGTGCGATGTTGTAATCGCGCGTGCCGCGTTCGTCGGCATGGCCTTCGAGCGTGACGCGGACCGCGGGGTTGCGCTGCAGCCATTGCGCCTGGCTGCGCAGCGTCGCCTGATCTTCGGCATCGACATTATACTGGTCGTAATCGAAGAAAATGCGGTCCGACGAGATATTGGCGATGAAGTCGGCCTGCGATCCGGGAACGACCCCGGTATCGGTGCCGGTGCCCGTGTCGGTGCCCGTGCCCTCGGGCGCGGGGGGAAGCGTGTCGGGAGCTTTCTTGGCGCACGCGCCAACCGAAAGCATCGTGATCGCAGCAATCATTGCGGTGGTTTTGCGTATCGTCATGACGTTTGTCCTCTTCTTGTTGTCTTCATCTGTTCCGTGGCTCTCGCCGATGAATCCAATATGAACGCCTCATCTGAACCCCACGGAAATCCTTTGGTTCCGCCTGATATGCAGCGGATCAGGGCAGCACCGGCCCCCAACTCGGGTCCGATCCGTCCTGCGGTGTCGGCAGGCGGCGCAGGTTTACGCCGGTCAGGTCGACCTGCCACAGGCTCGACTTGCCGTCGCGCCCCGGCGAGGTTCGGAAGAACTGGATGACGCGCCCGTTCGGCGACCAGGTCGGCGCTTCGTCCTGCCAACTGTTGGTGAGCAAGCGCACCCCGCCGCCGCTCGGCGTCATGACGCCGACGCGAAACTCGCCGCCGCCGATGCGCGTGAAGGCGATCAGGTCGCCGCGCGGCGACCATTCGGGGGTCGCATAGCGCCCGCCGCCAAAGCTGATCCGCCGCTGGTCCGATCCGTCGATATTCATCGTATAGATTTGCTGGCTTCCCGAGCGGTCGCTTTCAAACACGATCTTGCGCCCGTCGGGAGAGAAGCTGCCGCCGACGTCGATTCCCGGCGCGTTGGTCAGTCGCACCGGCGTGCCGCCGTCGGCCGACACGCGATAGATGTCGGTGTTGCCGCCGACCGCCATCGAAAAGAGGATCTGGCGCCCGTCGGGCGACCAGCGCGGCGCAAAAGTCGCATTGCCGCTTTCGGTCACCAGCTTCTGCGAGCCGCTGGCTATGTCATAGATGAAAACACGCACGCGGTCGTTCAAATAGCTGACGTAAACGATCTTCTTGTAATCGGGCGAGAAACGCGGGCTGATCGCCAGCGCCTGACCGTTGGTGATGAAACGGTGATTGCCGCCATCGGAGTCCATGATCGCGAGCCGCTTGATGCGGTTCCCCTTGGGGCCGCTCTCGGCGATATAGGCGACGCGGCTGTCGAAGAAGGGTGCCTCGCCCGACAGGCGCGAATAGATGGCGTCGGCGCATTTGTGCGCGGCGCGGCGCCAGTCGGCGGGCTGGATCTCGAACCCCTGCCGCACCAGCTCGCTGCCGAGCTGCGTGTCATAAAGATAGCATCCGACGACAAAGCCGCCCGTACCGCTTGCCTGCACAAAGCCGTGAACGACATTTTCGGCGTTGCGCGCCTGCCAATCTGCGAAACGCGGCGCCCGCACCTCGCCCATGGTAATCGCACGGACGCTGCCCGGACCCAGCGGCGCATAAAGGCCACTGCGTTCGAGGTCGGCGGCGATCACTTCGGCAATCTGGCGGCCCAGGCTGTCGGTGCGCAGCCCCGCAACCGTCGCAACCTGCGGCGTTGCGAGCGCAGGGATCGCGATGACGGTGCGGTCTTGCGACAACTCGCCCTCGATCGTCTCGCGCGGCGTGGCAGGCGCGGGATCGGCGGGGGGTGGCGTCTGCGCGAGCGCCGACGCGGTGGTTAGCATCAGGGTGAGCGAGAAGAGGGTGGGACGCAGCATGGAACCTACCTTTTGATGAAGTCGAGCGTGTAATTCTGCCAGAAGCTGTAATTGTCCTCGGGCAGGTCGAAGGGCGCCGCCAGTTCGATCGCGCGCTTGGCGCATTCCTGGTGGCGCTGAATCTGGAAACGGTTGCTGTCGTTCTCGCCGCTCGTCTCGACGCTGGTAAAGCCGGCGAGCGCGCCCGACTCGCTCAGGCGGAATCTCACAACGGTCTTGAGTTGATCGACGTCGACTCCCGACACACGGCAGCTGTTCCAGCGCGGGCCGACCGCCGCCTTGATGCTGACGTCGATCGAGCGGCGAACCTCTGCGGCGGTGGCCGCAGCGGGCGCGCCCTTGCTCGATGCGCTTTTCGGCGGCGTTTTCGACAAGCCTTCCGCGATGCCGTCGAGGCGCCCGGTCGGTCGCGTCGGACGATCCTTGGCGGGCGTGCTCTTGGGTGACGCCTTGGGCGGGGCCTTTTCGGCGGCGGGCGGCTGCTTTCGTGGCGGTGCGGGCCGCGACACCTGTTTGGGCGACGGCGCCGGGTCGGGGCGGACGATGGGGTCGGGGACCGGCGGCGCGGGCGTCGGTTCGGGCGCTGCAATATCGTCGGCGAGTTCGTCGCCGAGCCGCGCGGCGGGCGGATTGTCGCTGAGCACCGGCGCCGTTGACTGCACCGCCGTTTCGGCGATCAGGTCGACCTCCATCGGCGGATTGTCGAAGCGGCGCTCGCCTGCGGTCCATTGCACCGACAACAGGCCAACGAGGACGACATGCAGCGCCACCGCGATGGCGATGCCCGTTCGTTCACTCCCCTGTCGTGGTGCGTCTGCAACCATGGTGCCAGCCTATTCCGCGCTGCCTGAACCGTCGGTGACCGTTTCGGCGCTCGCGGTTGGCGCGGCTTCGGCATTGGCGCCCGTTGTCACCAGCGCAATGCGCGTCAGCCCGGCGCGGTTGAGCTCGCCCATGATCCGCATCACCCGGCCATATTCAAGGCCCTTGTCGGCGCGCAGCATGATCTGGCGCGGCCGCTCGCCGTCGCGCTGTTCGCGCGCGATCGCGTCGAGACGCGCGGGAAGCTCGGCCTCCGGCACGATGTCCTCGCCGATATAGACGGTGTCGTCGGCTCCGATCGATAGTTGGACCGGCTCCTGTTCTTCGGTCTCGACCGGCTTGGCGCGGCTTTCGGGAAGGTCGATGGGAACGGCCGAGGCGAGCAAGGGCGCGGTGATCATGAAGATGATGAGCAGCACGAGCATCACGTCGACGAGCGGCGTGACGTTGATTTCGGACATCGGCGCGCGCCGTCCGCCGCGCCCGCGGCGTCCGCCGATGCCGCCTGAGGGGCCGGTCATCGCCATCAGGCGTCGACCTCCAGCTCGCGGCTGAAGGTGGCGTGAAGCCCGTCGGCAAAGCGCCCGAGCCGCGATTCGAGCCGGTTCAGCCGCTGCGAGAAGGCGTTATAGGCGATGACCGCAGGGATCGCGGCGAACAGGCCGATCGCGGTCGCGAACAGCGCCTCGGCAATGCCGGGCGCGACGACCGCCAGGCTGCTGTTGTTCGACGCCGCGATCGCAGTGAAGCTGCGCATGATCCCCCACACGGTACCGAACAGCCCGACGAAGGGTGCAACCGACCCGATGGTGGCGAGCGCGCCGATCTTTTCGGCGAGTCGGTCAACCTCGGCCGCAACCGCGCTGTTCATCGCGATGCCAAGCCGTTCGCGCGTACCGTCGCGGTCGACTGCCTTGCCGGCGGTCGAACGGCGCCATTCCGAAATTCCCGCCGCGAGCACCTTGGCACTCGGCAGTTCCTCGCGGCCATTCTCGTCATAGAATTTGTCGATATTGCCCGCGCGCCAGAAATCGCGCTCGAACCGCTCCGACGCGCCGATCAGGCGGCCGACGCCGGTGCCGTGGGTGAAGATGACGGCCCAGACATAGATGCTGGCGAGCAGCAGCCCGATCATCACCGCCTTCACGATCCAGTCGGCCTGCAGGAACAGGGCGATGGGGGACAGGGTCGCCGCGTCGGCGGCCAGCGAGATATTGTCTAGCAAGGGGAGGTCTCTCCATTCATGATCGCGGTGAATCTTTCGGCCCATCCCGCGGGCTGGCGACGCGGCCGGCCTTCGGGGGACAGAAATGCGGCGGTGACGCGGCCCTCGGTAAGCGTTTCGCAGCTTAACGTATCATGACCGCGAAGGATGCGCTGCGCGATGACAACGCTTGCACCGCGCACTGCCTCGACCTCGCTCACGACGAGCAGGTCGTCGTCGAGCCTGGCCGGGCGGCGATATTTGATCGCGAGGTCGGTGACCGCCCAGGCGCCATCGCCCGCCTCCATCGCCGCGCGCTGGTCGATCCCGGCAAGCCGCAGCATGTCCGACCGCGCGCGTTCCATATAGCGCAGATAATTGGCGTGATAGACGATGCCGCTGAGGTCGGTATCCTCGAAATAGATGCGCACGCGGTACCGATGTTCGGCCCCGACGAAGGCGCCGGGCACGAAGGGGGGCGGGGCGTTTACCATCGTGGAGAGCGATAGCCGCGCTTCGACTCGTCGCAAAGCCCTCATAGACGGCTCGTCGCAGATGAGGGCCGCTTGGTGGAGGGCATAAACTCGTCGCCCCCGCCTTCGCGGGGGCGACGGGATCATTTGTCGAACAGCCCGTCCTGCGACCCCGCGGGCGGGTTGAGTCCCAGATGCTTCCATGCGCTGGCGTTGAGCGTGCGGCCGCGTGCGGTGCGCGCGATCAGCCCGATCTGCAGGAGATAGGGTTCGATCACATCCTCGATCGTGTCGCGTGGTTCCGACAATCCCGCCGCGAGCGTTTCGACCCCGACCGGGCCGCCACGATAGATGTCGGCGATCATCGTAAGGTAGCGCCGGTCCATCGCGTCGAGGCCGAGCGCGTCGACCTCCAGCCGGTTGAGCGCGGCGTCGGCGGTCTTTGCATCGACGACGTCATGCCCCGCCACGGTCGCGAAATCGCGCACGCGGCGCAGCAGGCGTCCCGCGATGCGCGGCGTCCCGCGCGCGCGCCGCGCAATCTCGAGCGCCCCGTCGGGCGCAATACCGAGGCCGAGCAGCCTCGCGGCGCGCCCGATCACCTGCTCAAGCTCGGCATGGGTGTAGAAATTGAGCCGCACGGGGATACCGAAACGGTCGCGCAGCGGCGTCGTCAGCAACCCCTGCCGCGTCGTCGCGCCGACGAGGGTGAATTTGGGAAGGTCGATGCGTACGCTGCGCGCCGACGGTCCCTCGCCGATCATGATGTCGAGCGCGCGGTCCTCCATCGCCGGATAGAGGATTTCTTCGACCGCGGGCGACAGGCGGTGGATTTCGTCGATGAACAGGACGTCGCCGTCCTCCAGATTGGTGAGCAGCGCGGCGAGGTCGCCCGCCTTGGCGATAATCGGTCCCGAGGTCGAGCGAAAGCCGACGCCCAGCTCCTTGGCGACGATCTGCGCGAGCGTCGTCTTGCCGAGCCCCGGCGGGCCGAAAAAGAGCACATGGTCGAGCGCATCGCCGCGCGCCTTCGCCGCCTCGATGAAAACCCGCAAATTCTCGCGCGCCGCTGCCTGCCCGACAAATTCTGCGAGCGACTTGGGCCGCAGTGCCGCATCGGCATCCTCGGCGGTGCGGATTGGGGTGGTGAGGTCGACGGGCTCAGACATGGTGGTAGGCGCCGATGCGCCTTTCCGTCGCCGCAAGCCCGTCGAAGCTGGCATCGAGTGCCGCATAGGGAATGGCATGTTCGCTTTTGAAACGATCGAAGGCCTGCGGCGATGCCCAACGGTCAATCGTCAGATAGACACCGGGCTGCTCGGCATCCTTGAGCAGTTGGGTTTCGATAAATCCTTCGGCTTGAGCAAACAATGCCGCCCAGGGGCCGTCGGGGCGATAGCCTGCCTCGAAAGCTTCGCAATTGTCGGGCGCGACGGTAAATTGCCAGATGATCGAATGGCTCATTTCGCCGCCTTTTTCAGCGCCACGCGCACCAGCGCATCCAAATTCGCGCCTGCGCCCAACTCCTCGCTCGCTGCGGCAACCGCGGCGCTCGCTTCGCCGGGCTTGAAGCCGAGACCGGTGAGCGCCGAGATGGCGTCGCCGAGCGGGCCGCCGACCGGCAGGCTGGTGACGCTGCCGCCCGCGATCCCGCCGAGCGCGCCCGCCTTGTCCTTCAGTTCGTGCGCGATGCGCTGCGCGAGTTTCGGGCCGACACCATTGGCGCGCGCGATCATCGCGCTGTCGCCGCTCGCGAGCGCGCGCTGAAGGTCGGCGACCTCGAGCGCGGAGAGGATCGCGAGCGCGACCTTGGCGCCGACGCCCTGGACGCTGGTGAGCAGGCGGAACCAGTCGCGTTCCTCGGCGCGCGCAAAGCCCAGAAGACGCAGGAAATCCTCGCCGACGAGCATTTCGGTGTGAATGGTGACGTCGCTGCCCACCGCGCCGAGCGCGTCGAGCGTGCGCGCCGACGCCTCGACCAGATAGCCGACGCCGCCGACGTCGATCACCGCATGGCCTGCGCCGCTGCTGTCGAGCCGTCCGGTGAGTTTCGCGATCATGCCCCCGTGCGTAGCGCGGTGGGAATGAAAAGGGAACAGATTTGGCGGTGCCCTCGGGCGAACCTTTCGCGCCCCTCGCGGGTTCGAACAGGGACAAACAGGAAAGGAAGCCCCATGAGCTATCGACGCTTCGCCGCGATGATCGCGACTTCGACGCTGGTCATGTTCATCCTCATGTACCTCAACAGCTATGCGCTCGACCATCAATTTTACAGCCAGACGCGCACCTGGATGGCGCTGCTGATGGGGGCGACGATGGCGGTGATCATGCTGGGCTTCATGTGGAGCATGTACGACGGGCAGCGCACCAAGGTCGCGATCGTCGCGGGCGCGCTGATTGTCGGCGCCGGGTCGCTGTGGTTCGTGCGCAGCCAGGCGACGGTCGGCGATATTTCCTATATGAAAGCGATGATCCCGCACCATTCGATCGCCATCCTGACGAGCAGCCGGGCGCACATCCGCGACCCGCGCGTGCGCGAACTCGCCGACGAGATCATCAAGGCGCAGGTGCGCGAGATCGACGAGATGAAGAGGCTGATCGCCGATATCGAAGCCAATCCGATCCCCGACGACGCCCCCGACCTGCCGCCGGCAAAAGCAGCTTCCTGATCGAACCGATGCCGGTCAGGCGCGCGGCCGATGGTTGGCGTGGCAGATCGCCACCGCCAGCGCATCGGCGGCGTCGGCTCCCGCGACCTTGGCGCCGGGGAGGAGTATGCGCAGCATTGCCTGTACCTGCTCTTTCGCCGCGCCGCCGGTGCCGACAACCGCTTTCTTGACGAGGCGCGGAGCATATTCGGCTACCGGCAGGCCGCCGCGCGCGCAGGCGAGCAGCGCGACGCCGCGTGCGTGGGCGAGCTTCAGCGTCGATTGCGGATTGTCGTTGACGAAGACTTCCTCGACCGCGGCGTGGGTCGGCACATGGTCGGCGATCACGGCGGCGAGCACCGTGTCGAGATGCGCAAGGCGGTCGGGCAGCAGGGCCTTGGCGTCGGTCTTGACCTGACCGTTGGCGATATGGCTGATTCGGCTGCTCTCGACGCGAATGACGCCCCAGCCGGTGCAACTGAGCGACGGATCGAGGCCGAGGATGATCATCGAAAAATCCTCCCGGGAACGGGGAGGGGGACCGCGAAGCGGTGGAGGGGGCACGCGGTTTCGAGCGGCGCTAAAGGCCGCACCCCCCCTCCGTCAGCGCTTCGCGCTGCCACCTCCCCACAAGTGGGGAGGATTGGGTTCAACCCAGTTTCTCCATCACCGCGTCGGGGATGTCGTAATTGCCCCAGACGGTCTGGACGTCGTCGTCGTCGTCGAGCGTGTCGATCAGCTTGAACAATGTCTGCGCGGTCGCCTCGTCGGCGACTTCGCTTTTCAGCGTAGGGCGCCACGCGAGCTTGACGCCCTCGGCTTCGCCAAGCTTGGCCTCAAGGGCTTTCGCGACTTCGTGCAGGCTATCGACGCTGGTCCAGATTTCGTGGCCGTCATCGGACGATTCGACGTCGTCGGCGCCCGCGTCGAGCGCGGCTTCGAACACCGTGTCGGCGTCGCCCGCGCTTGCCGCATAGCTGATCATGCCAAGGCGGTCGAAACCGTGGCTGACGCTGCCCGATGTGCCGAGATTGCCGCCATTCTTGCTGAAGGCGGTGCGGACGTTGGTCGCGGTGCGGTTGCGGTTGTCGGTCAGCGCCTCGACGATCAGCGACACGCCGCCGGGGCCATAGCCTTCGTAGCGGATTTCCTCGTAATTCTCGCCGTCGCCGCCGCTCGCCTTGTCGATCGCGCGCTGGATATTGTCCTTTGGCATCGACTGCGCCTTGGCGGCGTTGACCGCGGCGCGCAGGCGCGCGTTGGCGTCGGGATCGGGCAAACCCATCTTGGCCGCCACGGTGATTTCGCGGCTCAGCTTCGAAAAGAGGCTGCTGCGCTTTTTGTCCTGTGCACCCTTGCGGTGCATGATGTTCTTGAATTTACTATGGCCGGCCACGGCCTACCTCCATCAACGGGATAATCTGGCGTCGCCCCTAGCGCGGCGAGCCGTTTCAGACAACCACGGCGGTTCCCGACGCGCTGACCATCAGCATCGAGCCGTTCTGGCCGAGGACTTCATAGTCGAGGTCGACGCCGATCACGGCATTGCCGCCGAGCCGCACCGCTTCGCCCTCCATTTCGGCAATCGCCTGTTTGCGCGCGCGGGCGAGGACGTCCTCATATTTGCCCGAGCGGCCGCCGACGATGTCGGTGATGCTGGCGAACAGATCGCGGAACAGATTGGCGCCGACGATTACTTCGCCGGTGACGATGCCCAGATATTCGCGGACCGGATGGCCTTCGATCGCATTGGTCGTGGTGCTGATCATCGTCATTCTCCCTGCTGGATATCGGCGGCGGTGTCAGGCGATTCCGAGCGCCGATTTATACACGTCGAGGATCGCTTCCATTTCCTTGCGGTCGTGCGGCGGCATTTTGCGCAGGCGCACGATCTGGCGCATGATCTTGGGGTCATAACCCTGCGACTTGGCCTCCAGATACACGTCGCGGATATCGTCGGCGATGCCCTTTTTCTCTTCCTCCAGACGCTCGATACGCTCGATGAACAGGCGCAATTGTTCGTCGGACACGGTGGCTTCGCTCATTTTTCACTCCGCTGGATTGGATTGGGATGGCGAAGAGAATCGCCTTGGCCGCTCACCTAGCGGCCTCAAGGATTCTTCGCCATGCTTTCTTCCATCCGGGCAAGCTGTTCGGGGGTGGCGGGGGTGTGATGGCGCGCCTTCCATTCGGAGGTCGGCATGCCGTGGACGATTGCGCGGCCGCTCTCCTTGTCCATGTCTCCCGCTTCGGCGATCCAGTCGCCGAGGCAGTTGCGGCAAAATCCCGCGAGTCCCATCAGGTCGATGTTGGCTGCATCGTGGCGGTGCCGGAGCAGGCGGACGAGCCGGCGGAAGGCAGCCGCCGCGACCGCATCGTCGAGGCTGTCGAGCGCATCGCCGGTCGCCAAAGGGTCGTCGCTGCATGACATGGGGTTTCTCCGTTCGTTGATGAATAGCTATACGGCGGTTGCACTGGCGCGCGCGGCGCGCCATGCGGTCGCCATAACCAAAGATGACATAGCGGAGCAATCGTGGTCCAGAGCTTTACCCCCCGCCAGCGCAAGGTACGTATTCTGGCGACGCTTGGCCCCGCCAGCGCGAACCCCGAAATGATCGCGGCGCTGCACCGCGCGGGCGCCGATGCCTTCCGCGTCAATATGAGCCACGGCGACCATGCGGGCCATGCCAGGGTCATCGCGGCGATCCGCGCGCTCGAAAAGGAGACGGGGCGCCCGACGACGATCCTCGTCGACCTGCAAGGGCCGAAGCTGCGAGTCGGAGCGTTCAAGGATGGACCCGTCGAGCTGGCCAAAGGCGCGCCGTTCGTCCTGGACGCCGACAAGGCGGCAGGTGATGCGACGCGCGTTCACTTGCCCCACCCCGAACTGTTTGCAGCGCTCGAACCCGATACCCGGCTGCTGATCGACGACGGCAAGCTGGTGCTGCGCGTTCAAAGCGTCAGCGCCGACCGCATCGAAACGACGGTCGAGGTTGGCGGCAAGATTTCGGATCGCAAGGGCGTAAACGTTCCCGACGTCGTCGTGCCGCTCGCCGCGCTCACCGAAAAGGATCGCAAGGACCTCGCCTTCGCGCTCGAACAGAATGTCGACTGGGTTGCGCTGTCCTTTGTACAGCGCCCCGAGGACGTTGCCGAGGCGCGCCGCCTGATCGGCGGCAAGGCGGCGTTGCTGGTCAAGTTCGAAAAGCCTTCGGGGGTGCAGCGGCTGGAGGAAATCCTCGAGATCGCCGATGCGGCGATGGTCGCGCGCGGCGACCTTGGCGTCGAACTGCCGCCAGAGGCGGTGCCGCCGCTGCAAAAACGGATCGTCGCGACCGCGCGCCGCATGGGCAAGCCCGTCGTCGTCGCGACGCAGATGCTCGAATCGATGATCGTCTCGCCCTCGCCGACGCGCGCCGAGGTGTCCGACGTCGCGACCGCGGTCTATGACGGCGCCGACGCGATCATGCTGTCGGCCGAAACCGCCGCGGGCGCTTGGCCGGTCGAAGCGGTGACGATGATGGATTCGATCGCGCGCTCGGTCGAGAGCGACCCCGACTATTTCCGGCGCCTGCATTTCACCGAAACCGCACCCGACGCGACGACCGCCGATGCGCTCGCGGAAGCGGCGGGGAGCATCATCGGGACGATCGGCGCCGACGCGATCATCTGTTTCACCGCATCGGGGTCGACCGCACGCCGCGTTGCGCGCGAGCGGCCGGGCGCGCCGCTGCTCGTGCTGACGCCGCGCAAGGAGGCGGCGCGGCGCATGGGGCTGCTGTGGGGCGCGCACGCCGTTTCGACGCGCGACATCGACAGCTTTGAGGAGATGATCGCCAAGGGCAAGCGCATGGCGCTGCGCCACCGGATCGGAAAAGCGGGGTCGAAACTGGTGATGATGGCCGGCGTTCCGTTCGGCACGCCGGGGTCGACGAACGTGCTTCACGTCGCCACGCTGACCGGCGACGAGCTCAAGGGTTACGCCTGAACGATTCAAAACGGCACAAAAGTTACCGGGCGATTCAGAAAATTTTCGAACTGATTCAGTCCGGGACGTGTAAAAATGGTAAACGGACTTTGCACCATTGACGCTGCACGGCATATTCGGTGCAATTAGCCGGTCGCTCCCGCGTTGGGGGATCAGCTTTGCAAGCCCGGAGGTCCATTTCGCGTGTCCGCACCATTCCGCTTCCCGCGTTTCTTCGTAACGAGCCCCGCGCCGTGCCCTTACATCGCGGGCAAGACCGAGCGGAAGGTGTTCACCGAGCTGAACGGCAATAATGCAAGCGAGCTGAACGACGCGCTTGGCCGCATCGGATTCCGGCGCAGCCAGTCGGTTGCCTATCGTCCGAGCTGCGCCGATTGTTCGGCGTGCGTGTCGGTGCGCGTGTGCGCAACCGAGTTCAAGCCCAGCAGCTCGCAAAAGCGCACGATCCGCCGCAATCGCGATCTGAAGGTCAGCGCCTGCAAGCCCTGGGCAACCGATGAACAATATGCGCTGCTGCGTTCCTACCTGGCCTCGCGTCACCCCGACGGCGGAATGGCCGACATGGACGAGCAGGATTTCGCCGACATGGTCGAGCAGACTCCGGTCGACAGTTTCATGATCGAATATCGCGAGCCCACCGACGACGGCAGCCGAGGGCGACTGGTCGGCTGCTGCCTGACCGACCGCCAGGGCGACGGCCTGTCGATGATCTACAGCTTTTTCGACGCACATCATCCGCTGCGCGAAGGGCTGGGGACCTATATCATCACCGACCATATCCTGCGCGCCGCCAATGCAGGGCTTCCCTATGTCTATCTGGGCTATTGGATCGACGGGTCGACGCGCATGGCCTACAAGGCGCGCTTTCGCCCGCTCGAACGGCTCGGACCCGATGGCTGGTCGCGGTTTGAGCCGGTCGCGTCGGACAAGCTTGCCAAGCTGTTCGAACTCGCCTGAACGGCGCCAGAAATTCGCCCACGCCGGTTGACGTTCCTCCGCTTTCAAGGGCATAGCGCTATCGCCAGGACATAAGTTCGGGTCGCATCCGTATTGGACTCGCCGGAGGGGCTGGCGATGGGGGGATTGGGATGCCCGTTCGCGCATTCGTCAGCTTCAGGACCAGTCGGACGCCGGTTACCTGGCGTCAAGCGGTCGTGCGCCGATGAGCGAAGCTGTCAAGGTCGCGATCATCGGATCGGGCCCCGCGGGGCTCAGCGCCGCCTCGCGTGCGGGGCAGCTCGGGATGAGCCATGTGCTGCTCGAAAAGACCGACCATCTGTCCGACACGATTTTCAAATATCAGAAGGGCAAGCGCGTGCTCGCGACGCCCGAGCGGCTGGACCTGCGCTCCGACTGTCGTTTTGCAGAGGGCGCGCGCGAATTTATCCTTGGCAATTGGGACGAGGATGCGGCGAACAACAAGGTCAATGTGGCCTATCACGCCGATGTCGTCGAGGTGACGGGACAAAAGGGCGATTTCGCGATCAAGACCGCGAAGGGCGATGTGTACCGGGCCGAGAATATCGTGCTCGCGATCGGGACGCAGGGCAATCCGAACCGGTTGCGCTGCGAAGGGTTCGACCTGCCGCATATTATCTATCAGGTCGATGATCCCGAAGATTTCAAGGACAAGCATATCACCGTCGTCGGATCGGGCGACGCGGGGATCGAAAATGCGTTGGGCGTCGCCGAGGAAGCGCTCGAAAATACCGTCACCATCCTCAACCGCTCAAAGGATTTTGCGCGCGCCAAGGCCAAGAATGTCTCCGATATGATGGACGCGGGCGAGAATGGCCTGCTGAGCATCCGAACCGAGACGCAGCCCAAGAAGGTCGAACCGGGCTGGCTGATGCTCGAAACGCCCGACGGCGAAGAGAAGATTCCGTGCGACGTGATTGTTGCGCGGCTGGGTTCGGTTGCACCGCGCGGCTTCGTCGAATCGATGGGGATCGAATTTACCGGTCCCGACCGCGAGGCCTTTCCGAAACTGTCGCCGACCTTTGAATCGACCGTCCCCGGCATTTTCGTGATCGGCGCGCTCGCGGGCTATCCGCTGATCAAGCATTGCATGAACCAGGGCTATGACGTCGTCGAGTTCATCAATGGCAATACCAGCCTGACCCCGGCGGACGAAAAGGATCTGGCGGCGATCTTTGCGGGCCTGCCGCAGCAGAAATCGGTGAGCGAGTGGCTCGACTATCTGCGCGAACGGGTGCGGATTTTTGCCGATGTGTCGCCGCTTCAGATGCGCGAGTTCATGCTCGATTCGAAGGTTGCCTTTTACCGCAAGGGCGAGGTGGTGTTCGAAAAGGGCGAGCCGGGGTCGTCATTGTTCGCCATCGCCGATGGCCATGCCGAGGTAGAGGTCGGACCGGACATCACCGTGCCGATCGAGCAGGGATCGATATTCGGCGAGGTCGGGCTGATTTCGGGGCGCAAGCGCGGCGCGACGATCCGCGCGGGCGCCGACGCGATATTTGTCGAGGTGTCGCGCACCGCCGCGCTCAAGCTGATGGCTGCGGTCCCCGGCGCCAAGCGCGTGATCAATCGCATTTCGCTCGAACGCCAGCTGCTCCAGATTTTCAAGGGCGGGCTGACGGTGGAGGATCTGGCCCCCGTCGTCGACGAGGCCGAGGTGATCCGCGTGCCTGCGGGCAAGGTCGTCCTTCAGGAAGGCGACGCGGGCGACGATGTCTATGTCATCCGGTCAGGGTCGATGGTGGTCGAAAAGGATATCGGCGGCAAACCGATCTTCCTCCGCTATTTGCCCGCGGGCAGCTATTTCGGCGAGATGGCGGTGCTCAATGACGAGCCGCGCAATGCAACGGTGAAGGCCGCCGTCGGTAGCGAAGTGATCAAGCTCACCGGCGCGGGCTTCAAGGCGATGCTCGCGGCGCGGCCGCAGGTGCGCGCCGCGACCGAAGCGGCGGTCGCCGAACGCGCGCAGATGAACAGCTTCATCGAATCGCGCAAGGCGAGCTATTCGAGCGCGGTCGATCTCTATTCGGACACCGCCAGCTTCATCATGAAAGAGGGGCTGGGCGAGGCGACCGATGCGCTGCTGATCGACGAAAATCTGTGCGTCGGCTGCGACAATTGCGAAAAGGCGTGCGCCGACAGCCATGAAGGCCTGTCGCGGCTCGACCGCGAGGCGGGGAAGACCTTCGCCCACCTGCACGTCCCTACCAGCTGCCGCCACTGCGAGCATCCGCACTGCATGGCCGACTGCCCGCCCAACGTCATCCACCGCGGCCCCGATGGCGAGGTGTTCATGGAACCGGGGTGCATCGGCTGCGGCAATTGCATGCGCAACTGTCCCTATGGCGTGATCCGCATGGAGGCAGCGCCCCCGCCCAAGCCCGGGCTCTTGAGCTGGCTGCTGCTCGGCAAGGGGCCGGGGCCGGGCGAACCTTCGCCCAAATGGACCAAGAAGCAGCTCGGCGACGAAAAGCCCAAGAAAATTGCCGTCAAATGCGACATGTGCAAGGGGCTGGCGGGCGGACCGGCCTGCGTGCGCGCCTGCCCTACCGGCGCCGCTATCCGCGTGTCGCCCGAAGAATTTCTGTCGATCGCGCGGCTCGACGAGGCGACCGACTGATGGCGTCGATCTTTCGCCGCCGCCGCAACCGGGCGACGCAGACCGAGCGGGTGCGCGAACGCCAGCACGAGGGGTTTCTGCGCTATGCGGGATTTCGCTGGGCGAAGATTTCGGGCGCGCTCGGCCTGATCGTGATCGTCAGCTACGCGCTGATCGACGTGACGCCGCGTCACAATGGCGGCAGCTGGTACGGCTATACGCTCGGCACGATCGGCGCACTGCTGATCCTGTGGCTCACCGCGCTCGGCTATCGCAAGCGCAAGATGACGAGCGATTACTGGTCGCTGAAGGCGTGGACCTCGGCGCATGTCTATCTGGGATTGAGCCTGATCGTCATCGGAACCTGGCACACCGGCTTCCAGCTCGGCTGGAATGTCCACACGCTCGCCTGGGCGTTGATGATGCTCGTCATTTTGTCGGGGCTTTATGGCGTTGTCGTCTATGCGACGCTCCCGCAGGCGTTGTCGAACAACCGGGACCAGATGACGCAGATGCAGATGCTGGAGGCAATCCGCGCGTTCGACCGCCAGCTCCACTCTGCCGCGCAGCCGCTGTCGCCCGCCGACACCGCGCCGGTGCTCGCCTCGCTCGACGAGAATCCGTTTGCGGGCGGTATCGGCGCGCGGTTGAGCGGCCGCTATCCGCGCTGCGCGACGGCGGCCGCGCTCAGCGCGCTGGCGGCGTCGCACGGCAGCGCCCCCGAAGCGCGCGAGAAGGTGGTTGGGCTGCTCCGGCAAAAGCAGGCGGCGCTCGCGCGGCTGCGCGCGCATCTGCGTATTCGCGCGCTGCTCGAAATCTGGCTCTATGTGCATGTGCCGCTGACCTTTGCGCTGATTGCGGCGCTGTCGGCGCATATCATCAGCGTCTTTTTCTATTGGTAAGGCGGGGAGGGGGACGATGAGCTTCATCCTGCGCCGGATCGCGACGACGAAGACGGGCAAGCAGATCATCCGCGACCAGCCGCTGCCCGGCGATACGATCACGCTCGGCCGCGACAGCGCGAACACGATCCATGTCGCCGATCTGGCGGTGAACCCGCATCATGCGACGATCGGCAGCGGCGACGGGCGCACGGTGCGGGTGACCGCGCAGGAGGGGTTGGGTTTCGACCTCAACGGCCGGACCGAAACGGTGGCCGACATCGACAGCGCCGCGGGCGCCGAACTGCGTTTCGGCGGTCACCGGCTGACGATCGCCCGCGAGGACGACAAGATCATCCTGCTCGTCGAACGCATCGACGAGCTATCGCAGGCGTCGAAGGACGTCGACGAGGTCAAGGCATTCTCGCTCCAGAGCGTGCTTTTCGGCAAGCGCGTCGGTGCATGGACCTTTGCGGCGCTGATGCTGCTCGCCTTCCTGATCGGGCCGATCTGGGCGTGGCACAGCTATCGCGGCGTCGACGAGCGGCCGGACGGCTTTCATGCCGACAGCGCGTGGCTTTCGGGGCCGCTGTCGAGCGCGCACGCGAACCTGAAGAACGACTGCCAGTCGTGTCATGTCGACGCCTTCGTTGCGGTGACCGACAACGCCTGCGTCAACTGCCACACGGGCGAGCACAAGGCGATGAGCATGGCGCATGCGGGCGCTCCGACCGCAATGCTGCTCGCCGCGCGCCACCCGCCGGGGCTGGGCGAGAAGGTGCTCGCGGGCTTTGCCGAGGCGTTCAACAAGCCCGCGGGGCGCTGTGTCGATTGCCACACCGAGCATGAGGGCGCGGGTCCGATGGCGGCGACGCCCCAGAAATTCTGCGCCGATTGCCACGACGGTATGGCGGGACGGCTGAAATCGGCGGGGCATCCGACGATGCTCGCCGATGCAGCCGATTTCGGGACGAGCCATCCCGAACTTCGCCCCCTCGTCCGCCCTGCGGCGGGGGCAAAACCGGTGCGCGCGATGCCGGGCAAGCCGTGGCGCGACTATAACGGCCTGAAATTCCCGCATGACCTGCATCTGCAGGCGACCGGCGGCGTCGCGCGCATGGCGGCGAGTTTTCGCGGGCGCCATGATTTCGGCAAGAAGCTTGAATGCGAAAACTGCCACCGCCCCGACGCCGACGGCGTGCGGATCAAGCCGGTGGAGATGGAGCGCGACTGCGCGATGTGTCACAGCCTCGCCTTCGAAACGGTCGGCGGCGTGACGCGCACCTTGCGCCACGGCGAGCCCGATCAGGTTGTCGCCGACCTGACGGCCTATTATCGCTCGACGCCCCCGGCGCGGCCGCTGCAACTTGGCGGAATGGCGCGGCGGCGCCCCGGCCAATATGCCGAGGGGCAGGTCTATAACATCTATTTCCGCGAGGTCGCGGCGCGTCCGTCGCGCGCCGCCGACGCCGTGCGCGCGGTCTTTTCCGAAGGCGGCGCCTGTTACGACTGCCACACGATCTTTCCGCCGGCTGCAGGAAATAATTGGCGCGTGATGGCGGTCAACCAGACGCGGCGCTTCCTGACGAAGGGCTGGTTCGACCATGACGCGCACCGCGAGACGGCGTGCGCCGATTGCCATGTCACCGCGACGGGATCGAAGGCCTCGACCGATCTGCTCGTTCCCGCGCTGCGCCAGTGCCGCGATTGCCATGTCGGCGAAGGCGGCGCGCGGATCGTCAAGGTCGAGACCGCGACCGAATCGCCCTGCGCGATGTGCCACGAATATCACTCGGACGGCGGCAAGCCCTGGCAACCGAAGCGCGAGCGCAAGCGGCAATTGTCGTCAATAACGCATCAACCATCACGAGCTATCTATGGTGTGAGCCTGATCACAGGCAAGCGGGAGCGGGGCTTATACGATGTGTCGTGGCGCACACCTTCCTTGCAGGGGGCAAGGCAGGGCGGGTGAGTTTTTGGGGGTCGGACCAGCCGGCCGGAGCAGGGGACGGATATGCTGATCGCGCAGATCACCGATATCCATATCGGATTCGATCCGGACAATCCGGCCGAATATAACCGCAAGCGCCTCGACGACGTGCTCGACCTGCTCATCGAGGGGCCGAACCGCCCCGACCTGCTGCTGGCGACGGGCGACATCGCCGACCGCGGTGATGCCGACAGCTACCGCCGCCTCGAAACCGCCTTTTCGCGCTGTCCCTTTCCGGTGTGGCCGAGCGTCGGCAACCACGACCTGCGCGACAATTTCCACGCGCGCTTTCCCGGGCTCGACGACGGCAACGGCTTTGTCCAATATGTGATCGAGCTTCCCGAACTGCGCCTCGTGACGATCGACACGCTCGAGGAAGGACGCCACGGCGGCGCCTTTTGCGACGTGCGCGCGGCGTGGCTCGACGCCAAACTGGCGAAGGCGCCCGACAAGCCGACCTATATCGTGATGCACCATCCGCCCGTCGAAAGCGGGATCGAATGGATGAACACCGACCCTGACGAGCCTTGGGTCGCGACCTTTACCGATGTCGTGCGGCGTCATCCTCAGGTGCGCGGGCTGATCTGTGGGCATCTGCATCGCAGCGTCACCGTGGCGTGGGAGGGGCGAACCGTCGCGATCTGCTCGTCGACCGCGCCGCAGGTGTCGCTCGACCTGCGCCCGATCGATGCGGACCACCCCGACGACCGCCCGATGATCGTCGCCGAAGACCCCGCCTATGCGCTGCACCGCTGGAACGGGCGCGAACTCGTCAGCTTTTACGACCATGCCGGCGCGCACACGATGCTCGCCAAATATGACGAGCGATTGCAACCGCTGGTCAGGGAATTGAAGTCGGAACGTCCCGCTTAGGACAAACCGGCCATCGCAAGCACGCCGTCGATCCCGCGGCTCGTTACCGCCGGGGCGGCATCGAATTGTTCGGGTGCGACGCCGAAGCGGTTGACCCACACGGTGCGATAGCCGAACCAAGTCGCGCCAACGGCATCCCAGCCTCCAAAGGCGGCAAATCCGATATTCTCGCGCGGCATGCCGAACGCATCGAGCGCCATGGCATAGGCTTTCGGCGACGGTTTGAAAGACTGCACTCGGTCGGTACTCAGCGGCGTCTCGAAAAATTCTGCGATGTCGTTGCGCCGTATGTTGGCTTCGAGTGTTGCGCCGCCAAGGTTCGACAGGAATGCCAATCTTATGCCCTCTGCACGCAGGCGTTCAAGCGCGGGAGGTACATCGGGCCAGATGGCGAGTTCGTCATACGCGCCGACGAGCGCGGTCCGCGCTGAATCGTCGAGCGGAATCTGCATCGAGCGGGCCGTAAAGCGCAGCGCGGCGTCGGCAATCGTGCGAAAATCGCGATAACGTCCGGCAGCGGTTTCGAGCCAGCTATAGCCGAATAGCTTTGCCGACCATTGCGCCGCCAACGCCTTGCCCTTCTCGCCGTAAATGTCCTGCGCGCGCGCGGCGATGCTGCGCGGGTCAAAGATCGGAAATGCGTCAAAGGCGACGGCGCGAATGCCGAGTGGCTGGGCGCGCAGGGAAGGTGCTGCGGCAAAGGCAAGGGCGGCGGTCGTCCCGGTCAGCACGCGACGGCGATCAACACAAGTCTGGGTTGGCATATTAATCCCGGGAAAATCTTCGTGCCCCGATTTCGCTGGCACCGCGAGATTGGTTACCGCAGAGGCCTCAATATCCCAATGTCAGATTCACTTGCGGCGTAACGTCCTCGCCGGTTTTCCAGCGGTCGAGATTTTCGAGGAAGCGCTCCGCCGAGCGCACGAACATCTTGTCCTGCGCGCGGCCCGACAGGTGCATGGTGATATGCGCGTTATCGAGGCTCCACAGCGGATCGTCCTCGGGCAGCGGCTCGGGTGTCGTGACGTCGAGGAAGGCGGCGCCGAGGCGTTTCTGGTCGAGCGCGGCCACGAGCGCATCCTGATCGACGACGCTGCCGCGCGCGATGTTGACGAGCGTCGCGGTCGGCTTCATCGCCGCGAGTTCGGCCGCGCCGATCATTCCGTCGGTTTCGGGGGTCGCGGGAACCGCGAGGATCACCCAGTCGAACTCGCCGAGCCGTTCCCGCCACTGATCGGGGGTCAGCGTGTCTTTCCCCGGCGAGCGGCGCACGATCGTCACGTCGACAGCAAAGGCCCGCAGCCGTTCCTCGACCAGCTTGCCGATCGCGCCATAGCCGAGCAGCAGCGCCTTCGACCCGAACAGCTCGATCTTGCCCGGCGAGTCGGTGAGCCATTCGCGCCGGTCCTGCGCGCGCACCACCTCACGATAGCCCTTGGCGATGGTGAGCATCCCCATCACGACATATTCGGCGATGGTGATCGCGTTGATGCCGGCGCCGTTGGTGACGACCGTCCCGCGCCTGGCGAGCAGATCGAGCGGCATGCCGTCGACCCCGGCGTAGATCGAGTTCAGCCATTTGAGGTTTGTCGCAGCGGTGATGACCGCGGCCATGTCCTTCTTGTCGTACATGTCGAACCAGCCGATTTCCGCCTCGGGAGCGAGCGCCATGGCTTCGTCCTTCGACAGGAAGAAACGCGGCTCGACCCAGTCGGGCAGGCGGTTTTCGACGAGCGGGCGGATAAGGCCCGACAGGACGGTGACGGTTTTGGTCATAAACGATCCTTTTGATCCTCCCCATCGACTTGCGATGGGGAGGTGGCATCGCGAAGCGATGACGGAGGGGCTTTTCCGAATCTGTTCAGGCGGTCTTCGACCATATCGACAACAGATTGGGCGACGGTCTCGGCGCTGTCCAGCACCGCGCGGGCGGAAATGCGGATCGTATCGATCCGATTGGCGCGCAACCAGGCGTCGCGCCGTTCGTCGTGTGCGGGGTTGTCGCCCATATCGTGCGCGATGCCGTCGATTTCGATCGCGAGATTGGCGCGGGCGCAGAAGAAATCGAGGATAAAGGGGCCGGCGGGATGTTGCTTGCGGAACCTGTGGCCGCCGGGCGCGGTGCGCAGGATTTGCCAGAGCAGGGTTTCGGGCAGGGTGAGTTGGCGGCGGAGCCGTTTGGCGCGGCGGATGGTCCAAGCGGGTTTGTCTGGACGCACCGTCGTTGCCCCTCCACCACCCGCTGCGCGGGCGGTCCCCCTCCCCATCGCAAGTCGATGGGGAGGATTGGCTCTTAACGATCCTCGCCATTGACTTGCAATGGGGAGGTGGCAGCGCAAAGCGCTGACGGAGGGGCCGCTTACGCTTCCAGCCGCCAGTCCCAGCCGAGCGGGTCGCCGTCCATCACCTCGACGCCCGCGGCGATCAGTTCGTCGCGGAGTTTGTCGGAGGTGGCGAAATCCTTGGCGGCGCGGGCTTCCTTGCGTTTGGCGAGCGTGGTTTCGATTTCTTCTTGGGCGATTGTCGCGGTCTTCGGCCGGACACGCAGGTCGGCGCGCTCGATGGTCAGCAGATCGAGGCCGAGCACCGCGTCCATCGCGGCGAACGCCGCGCGCTTCTGGCTCGCGTCGACCTTTTTCATCGCTGCGGCTTCCTCGAGCAGGGTCAGCGCGACGGGCGTGTTGAGATCGTCCGACATGGCGGCGTCAAACTTTGCCAGTAGGTCTGCGACCCACCCCGGAACGGGGAGGGGGACCGGCGAAGCCGGTGGAGGGGGTTGGCGGTCTTGCACTGCATCGGCGGAAGGACGCCGCCCCCCTCCGTCATCGCTGTGCGATGCCACCTCCCCGTTCCGGGGAGGATCAAGTTTTTCGACAGCCATCACCAGCCGCTTCAACCGCGTCAGCGCCGCACCGAGCCCCTCCCAAGAAAACTCCAGCTCGCTGCGATAGTGTGCCTGGAGGCACATCAGGCGATAGGCGAGGGGGTGGTAGCCCTTGTCGATGAGCAGTTGCACGCGCAGGAACTCGCCGCTCGATTTCGACATCTTGCCCGAGCGTTCGACGAGGAAATTATTGTGCATCCAGATGCGCGCGCCGCTGTCGGCAGAGCAGCTGTGCGCCTGGTTCTGCGCGATTTCGTTCGGATGATGGATCTCGCGATGGTCGATGCCGCCGGTGTGGATGTCGAAGGGGAAGCCGAGCAGGGCCTCCGACATCACCGAGCATTCGAGGTGCCAGCCCGGTGCGCCCTTGCCCCAGGGCGAATCCCATTCCATTTGGCGCTTCTCGCCCGGCGGGGTCTTGCGCCAGATCGCGAAGTCGGCGGGGTGGCGCTTGCCGTCGACGGGATCGATGCGGCTTTCGCCTTCATCGGTGGCATGGCGCGCGAGGCGGCCGTAGTCGGCGACGGTCGACGTGTCGAAATAGAGGCCGCTGTCGAGCTCGTAGCAATGCTTGTCGGCGATCGCCTTCGCGAACTCGATCATCTGCGGGACATAATCGGTCGCGATCGACCAGTGCGCCGGCTGGCGGATATTGAGCGCCTTCACATCGGCCCAATAAGCCTCGGTATAGTGCCGCGCGATATCCCAGATCGATTGCGCCTTTTCGGCGGCCGCTTTCTCGAGCTTGTCCTCGCCCGCATCGGCGTCGTCGGTCAAATGGCCGACGTCGGTGATGTTGATGACATGCGTGAGCTTGTAACCCTTGAACGACAGCGTGCGCCCGAGCGTGTCGGCAAAGACGTAGGCGCGCATATTGCCGATATGCGGGTAATTATAGACCGTCGGCCCGCAGCTGTAGACGCGCGCCTCCGGCGGGTTCGCCGGATCGCCAGGAACGCCGGGGTGGACGGGCTCGAAGATTTCGAGACGGCGCGTGAGGCTGTTGAACAGCTTGAGCGGCGGGGCAGGGGCATCGGTCATGGCTTGGCCCATGCCCCGCGCCGGGGTTTCCCGTCAACCGAAAGCCAGCGCGCGGGTTGCGGCGCTATTCGGTCGTCGGTGTCCACAGATCGTCGTTGCCCGCGCCCGTCACGGGGTCGTCGAGCAACGGCTCGCCGGTCAGCGGGTCGAGGTCGCGCATCGTGATGAGCGGCGCCGACAGGACATTGCCTTCGCCATCCTCGTCGCTCTCGCTCGTTTCTTCGATGACGTCCTGAACCGGAAAGTCGCTTTCGGACTCGGGCGATGACGGCGGGAAAATGCCGCAAACGCCGGGGTTGGCAATCAGGCAGCCGTTGAGCGTCGAGCGCGGGTCGTAGGTGCCCGCGGTCGGGGCCGAGCCGTTGAAGCTTAGCAACGGGAGCACGTCGAGTCCGGTGATCTGCCCGTTGGCCTCCAGTCGCACGCCGTTGATGACGACGCGCACATTCGAACCGAGCGTATCGACATTGAGCCCCTGCGTCCCGAATGTGAACCCGCGGCGCGCGTCAAAGTCGCTGCTGGTGCCGCTGTTCTGTACGTAAAATCCGCCGCTGACAGCCGCGTTGATGCCGCCCGTAAACAGCGCGCCGTCGCTGAGCACTATGCCGTCATTCTCCGCAAGCCGCGCCCCGATCGCGTCGGTCGAGTTCGCCGCGGCAACGTCGGCGATGGCGGCCGCAGTCGCGACGATGATGTCGTCCGACGCCATGTTGAGCATCCCGGTCGGGACGCCGCCATTGTCGAGCCTGACGCTGCCCTGGCCCAATATCACCTCGAGCGCGTCGTCGGCGAAGAGGTTGAGGCTGTTGTTGGCCGTAAGCCCTGTCATCTGGACATTGCCGATGACGCGCATCTTGCCCGGTGTGCGGATCGTCAGCGCGCCGCTCGCGCCGATGTTCGAACCCGGCGTTCCGCCGGCTACGGTGAAACTGTCGACGATGACGTCGGGCGGTGCGGCCGACCCGACCGATCCGCTGCCGACATCCTGCACATCGGGCGCGACAATCTCTATCGCGGTGCCGAAAATGCGCATCATTTCGTCGGCGTCGAGGTGGTAACCCGCGCGCGTTCCGGTGCCGCCGATGAAGGTCTGCACGTCGCTGCTGTTGTTCGTAAGCGACAGGTTATCGGTCAGACCGGCGCTGCCCACCTGCGCCGACGGGCCGATGTCGATGTCGGCCGACGCCAGCGCGATCGAGCGCGCGGCAATCGCTCCGTCGACGAACATCGTCGTCAGTGCCGAGGCGCCAAGCGTGTCGCCGACGGTGATCGAGGTCAGCGCCATTTGCCCGCTGGTTGCCGCGAATTGCGCGTTCCCTGCCACATCGGCAGAGAATATTGTCAGGCTGCCCGCCTGCACCGTCGCGTCGCCGACATCGGTGACGAGATTGCTGAACGTCAGTGCGCCCGAACCGGCGATTGCGGCCGAAAGGCCGCTCGCGTCGACGGTCCCGCCCGCCGAAAGCCCGTCGATGGCGATCGCCCCGTCGCTGCTCGCGAGCAAGACGTCGCCCGTTGCCGCGACCGAGCCGCCGGTGATCGGACCGGCGGCGGTGATCGCAATATTGCGCCCGGCGCCGACCGGACCGGTCATATCGACGCTGTCGGTCGAATCGACGGCGACGTCGCTGAACGCGTCGATATTGGCGAGCGTCGTCGCTGCGCCGGTCGTGCGGATGCTGCTGTCGCCGCCGTTGAGGCCGGTGCCCAGCGTCGTCGCGCCGTCGACCGCGATGGTCGTCGCTGCGCTTATCAATATGTCGTCGCCCGCCGACAATCCCGCGGCATCGACGGCACCTGTCGCAGAGGCGAGGACGATGTCCGACCCGTCGAGCGAGCTGCTGCCTCCGCCCATGCCGATCGTGAAGCCTGATCCGCGCGCGAAGAACAGTTCGAATCCGTCGATCCCGCTCGCATCGGCGGTCGCGTTGGCGATGGTGATGTCGCCGTTGGCGCGCACGCCGATGTCGTCTCCCGCGGTCACGTCGGTCAGGTTGGCGGTCGTTCCGGCGATTACCAATATGTCTTCGCCCGCGGTCGCATTGGTCAGCGTTACCGATCCGTCGCCGTTGACCCCCATCATCCCCGCGGTGCTGCTGTCGGTCAGGGCGACATCGCCCGCCGCGTCGACAAAGCCGTTGCCTGCCAGCGGCGCATCGCCATTCTGCGGATCGGGAAAGCCCCCGGCTGCGTTGACGCTGGCCGTGATATTGGCGCCGGAGCCGAGGAATATGTCGCCGCCGGCCGAATAGCTGCCCGTCACGTCGCCGACCGCCGACACGGTAATCAGTCCCGCGACATCGGCCTGGTCGATGGCGACGCTTCCGCCCGTACCGATGGCGGACATCGAGTTGTCGCCCGTTATGCTGGCGACGCTGACGCTGTTACCGAACAGGTCGATGCTACCGAGAGCAGTGATAGAGCCGCCGGCGATACCTTCGGCGCCGGGGGCAGTGCCGGTCGCGTTCAGGCTGACGAAATCGCCCGCGTCGATGGCATTGAAGGCGATCGATTGGCCATCGACAAAGACAAAGCCGCCTGCGGTCGAATTGCCCAGGTCGACCGCGCCTGGCGAGGTCACGGTGATGTCGCCGCCGGTGATGATCGAGTTGAGGCCGGTGGTGAAGCTGCCCACCGTGGCAGTGAAGTCGTTGACCGCCTCCGCATGTTCGACGCTCGCATCGCTCGTGCTGCTCATCACGATGTCGCTGCCGCCGTTGAGCGTGTCGACCACGATCGTGCCCGTCGGGCCATTGGCGTCGAGCGTCATCGTCCCGTCGGCGGAAAGGATGCTGCCGGGCGCGCCAGCGATGCTTGTTCCCGCCGTCGCCGCGAATATGCCCGCGGCGTGGATTGTCGGAACGGTCCCTTCGCGTGCGTCGTGGCGAATGTCGATCTGGTCGCCCGCCTGGATGACCAGATCGTCACCGGCGTCGACATAACCGTCCGACGTTGCATAGACCCCGACCGAGCCGTCGGTGGTCAGCGACACCGACCCGAAGGAAGTGATGCTGCCGCCCGCGGTGCCGAGGAAAATGCCCGATGTGGCTTCGTCGAGATCGTTGTTGGTTGGATCGGCAAAGCCGAGCGCCTGGACGTCGAGGCTCGACAGTTCGATCGTGCCGCCCGCGCCGGTGCGCAGGACGACGCGCCCAGCACGCGTACCATTTGTCGCGATCGTCGTGTCGCCAAGGCCGACGAAACCCGGCGATCCGGTTGGCGAGCCGACAGCGTCGAGCGTCACGTGCCCGCCTTCGTCTTCGGTCACAATGCCGTCGGCGCCGTCGACGCCCGTTCCCGTTCCGGCGCCCCCGGCCCCCGCCGTTCCCGATACGCCATAGGCGGCGATGTCGATGGCGTTACCGTTGGACGTCACGGTGCCGCCGTCGCCGAACAACAGCACTTCGCCGCCGATTCCGGCGCCGCCATTGCCGCCATTGCCGCCGCCCGAGCCGTCGATGAAGCCTCCGTCGGCACCATCGCCGCCATTGCCGCCAAAACCCGCGCTTTCGAGCAGGATGTTGCCGCTCGTCGGGGCAGGCAGGTTCACCGTGCCGCCGTCGGTCGCGATCAGCGCGAGCTGCCCGCCTGTTCCGCTTCCGCCATTGCCACCCGACGGCGAAACTGCAGGGCTCGCGCCAAAGCCAAGCGCCCCGTTGCCGCCATTGCCCCCCGAGCCGAAGGTCAGGAAATTGCCCTGTGTCACCGAAACATTGGCGTTCGGACCGTCGGCAAGCACGAGCGACACGCCGCCGACGGCATCGCCGCCATTGCCCCCCGCGCCATCGCGGCCGTCCGATCCCGCGCCGCCCACGGCACGCGAGTCGAGCGTTACGCCAAGGTCACCGGCGTCGAAATCGTCGACGATCGCTTGCGCGAGACCGCCGAGCCCCGATCCGCCCGTCCCGCCGACATTATGCTGACCGCCATCGCCGCCCGTGCCTTGCGCAAAGGCGGACAGTGCCACGCCGGGGTCGACCGCAGCAGTGAGGTTGATTGTCGAAACCCCGCCTTGCCCCGATCCGCCGGTTCCGCCGACGCCGACGCCGGTCGCGCCGCCGCTGCTGCTCGAAAAGAAGGAACTGCCGCCGTCCCCGCCGAATCCCGACGTGTCGGCTACCATATCCTCGGCAATGGTGGTGCCGCCGAAGTTGTTGACCGTCGCGGTGCCGCCGATGCCGTCGCCGCCGTCTCCCGTCGGGCCGGGGTTTCCGCTGAAGCTGAAAACATTGACGAAATCGCCGCCGTCCCCGCCCCGACCGCTGGCCGACGCCGTGACCGACGTCGTGCTGACCACTGCGGTGCCATCGATCGTGATGGTGACGTCGCCGCCCCGACCCGTTCCGCCTGCGCCGCCGGGAATGATATTCGCCATATCCTCGTCGCTGCCGGTCGTACCGGTGGCGCCGAGGCCATTTGCCGTTGCGGAAATATCGCCGGCGCCGATCGTGCCGCCGGTCAGCGTGATCGAAGCCGACCCACCGACGCCCGATCCCGGCGTGCCGTCACCCATGCCGCCGCTGCCGTCGGCTGCGACGACCAGTGATCCGACCGACGTCGAACCCGCCGTTTGCGTAAAGCTCGCGTTGCCGCCGGTTCCGGTTCCGCCCACGGCCGCATTGCCCGCGCCCGACCCTTGCGATGCAACCGTCACGAGGTTCGATGTCAGGTTGCCCGCGACATTCATCGACGCGGTTCCGCCCTCGCTGTCGCCGGTCAGGCTGTCGGCTACCCCGTTCGCAAGAACCGACAGGTCGCCAAGCGTAACGAGGGAGCCGCCCTCCGCGACATTGACCGATGCCGTGCCGGCCGCACCGTTGGCGCCGCCCGATTGCACGACCATATTGCCCGTCGCACCGACCTGTTGCGTCGCGCCGACGGTCAGGGTTGCGCTGGCATCGCCGATGAAGGTCGCATCGCCAAGAACGACAAGCCGCCCGTCGGCAGTCGGCCCCGGATTGTTGATCGGCGGCCCCATTCCCGCCAGCGGCAGCAGCGGCCCGCCTACAAAGGCGCCGCTCGCCTGCGCGACGACGCTGCTGTCGAAGATCGTGTCGGTGACGGTTATATTGGCTGCGACGCCGTTGACCGGCGTCGTGTCGAGTTCGCCGCCGACGATATTATATCCCGCCGACAGCCGAACCGCGCCGTCGGGTTCGATCTGCGGCGACATTGCATCCTGATAGCCGACATTGCCCGACACGAGCATGCCGACCGCGACATTTTTCGGGATCGCGACCATATAGATGCGGCTCTGGTCGGTATCGCCCTGCTGATGCGCAGGGCCCGTCGTCGTTCCGCTGTGCGTGATGACCGTGCCGCCTTCGGCGCCGACGAGTACATTGATATCGAACAATCCGCCGTTGATACGGATGTCGGCCTGTTCTGCCGCCACGAAGGCCGCCGAGCCGTCGACGCTGACCGAGCCCGCCTGCACGATGCGCGGGGCGACCATCGCAACATAGCTGCTGCCCGGATCGAGGGTGTTTCCGGCGGTGATGCTGCCGTTGACCGTGATCGACGACAGGCCGCCCGACGCACCGCGGAAACGGATCGAGCCATCGGTCGGATCGAGCAGGCCGCCCGTCGTGTCGATGTCGTTGCTCGTGAGCACAAGGCTGCCGACGTTGATGACGCCGCTCGCGCCGATCAAGATGCCGCCGGCATTATAGAACCAGATATTGCCGCCGCGCGGCCCGGTGGTGGATCCGATATAGCTGTTGACCGTGCCGTTGAGCGCAATCTGGCGGCTCAGACTGCCGCCGCCGCCGTCGACGAAGCGGTTGAGGACGGTATAGCCGCCGGTGCCGATGAAGTTCAGATTCTCGCCATCGGGCAGGAAGTCGATGGCCCCGCCCGTCGGTGCGGTATCGGTCGGCACCCAGTTGATGATGCTCTGGTTCGATCCCAGCGTGACGGTCGTCGTATTGGTCGCGCCACTGTCGACGATCGAACTGCCCGCGCCTCCTCCGCTGACGAACGTTCCTGTGCCGGCAACCTGCGCCAATGCCGGGCCACCGCACGCCAACGCCATCATCCCTGCGGCGACCGCGCAACTGGTCATCAGGCGGTGTTTGCCGTGACGGGCTGACGAGGGGTTGGAACTGGCAGACATGGCAATGGTCCTTGATGCAAATCGCATGGCTCAGCGCGCCTTGATGCCGAACTGGGTCGTAAAAGAGAGCAGGAAGCGCGGGTCGGGTCGCTGCGCGAGGAAGCCGCCGCGGTTGAGTGGTACCGCAATCGTCGCATCGAGGCGCGCGCGGTCGCCATAGGCAACGCGCACGCCGCCCCCCGCCGAATAGAGCTTTTGCGGGTTCAGGCCGTTGAACACGCTGTCCTTGTTCCAAACCCACGCCGCATCGAAAAAGACAAAGGGCTGGAAGGCAAAGCTTTTGACGTTGGCGGGAACGAAAGAGCCGTAGCGCGCTTCAAGCGCCACCGCGACGCCGCTGTCGCCGATGACCGTGCCGGGGTCGAACCCGCGACCGACGGTGAAGTTGCCGCCCGAAAACTCCTCATAGGCGAGCAGTGGATCGCTCGCCCATTGCGCGCGCGGTGCCGCCGAAAGTGTGAACAGCTTGTGCGGGCGGAACTCGGCATGAGCCTGCGCGCGGACGAGAAATGCGTCGGGTTTGCCTTCGACGCGCGTCAGCGGGATGGCGCCCGGCGCAAAGCACGCCGCGCCGCCGGGTCCGCAATCGTCGCTGGCGCCGAGGAAATTGACGCCCTGCCGTGCCTCGAGCGAGGTCGCGAGCGACCAGCGCGGCTCGGCGGGGCTGAAGCCGCTGCGCCCGGCGACCGACGCCGGATCGATCCAGCTTGCGTCGCCGCGCAGGCTGAAGATGCGTAGCCGGTCGCGATTGAGGGGGACGCCGCCGAACTTGATGTCCTGGTCGATGAAGTCGAGGCCGCCGCCGACGGTCAGCCGCCGCGCCTGCGTCAGCACCACCGGATAGCTCGCAAAAAGGCTGGCGATCTGGGTGTTCGACCTGATCGGAAAGGCGGGCACGTCGGGACGCGTCCAGGCGTAGGTATAGCTTGCACCCAGCCGCAAACCTTCGCCGCCGACGCGAAACTCGTGCGCGAGTTGCAGCACCTTTTGCTCTTCGAAATCGGGGGTCGAATAGAAGCTGACCGTCGTAAGGTCGCCCATTCCGGTCAGCCCGGCAAAGCGCGCGCGGTGGACGCTGCCCCAGCGGCCGACGTCGCGCGATCCGAAATTCTGCGTGCTGCCGTCGATGAGGATGGGGGTGCGCGTCACCAGAACCTCGCCGACAACCTCGCCCGGCACCGCCCCCGGCCGCAGCGTCAGCCGCGCGTCGAGCCCCGGAATGTCGCCCGCGAGCAGCAGATAGCGCTCGGCCTCGGCGATGCTGAATACCGGCTGGTCGTCGAGCCGCGACAGATAGCGCGCGAGCAGGGCTTCGTTGGCGCCCGCGTCGCCGCGCACCTCGACCCGCGCCATGCGCGCGGCGAGGATGTCGAGCCGCACCACCCCGTCGCTGATCGTCTGCGGCGGTACGCGGATCGCGGCGAGAAAGCCCTTCGCGCGCAGCATCGTCGCCGCACGGTCGCGAATGTCGCAGACCACCGAAATCGGCAGGTCGTCGCCCGTGCGGTCGGTCCAGCTCGGCGCCAGCATCGCCGGGTCGATCCCTTCGACCGATGCGAACTCGACGCGGCGGACCGCGATGCGGATATTCGCATATTCGGGACTGGCGAGCGGGCAGGGCGACCGCTCGATCTCGTCATCGACGGCGACGATCTGCTCGCGCGGCGGCTGCGTCGGTGGCGGCGCAACCGGTTGGATTTCCTCGCGTGTCGGGATTTGCGGCGCGACCTGCGCCTGCGCGGTCAGCGGCAGCCCCGCCAGCGCGAGAGCCGCCGACCCGGTCAGCAGGATGCGGGCAGGATCACCCGCCGGTCGCTGCCGCTTGCAATGTCGCACTACCCCCATAACCGTCCCCATTCCTCGCGCGCCGACGCGCGAAAAAGCATCGCGGCGCCAGATCCATTCGCTCCGTCTTGCGACGACGGAACGCATTTTCGACCCAAGGAAAGGGCAGACCGCTTCGTGCGGTGACCATTCGCCCTATTGTTATCAGACGGATGAGGCGCGAACAATGGCCGCGCCCCTTCCGGCCTCATCCCCCGGTCATTTCCGATTCCGCCATCGCATCGACTAACCGCTCGAGCTGTGGCGAGCAGCTATTCGCCATCAGTGTCTCGACCGACGCCTCCGGTGTTTCGGGCAGCGCTTCGAGCGCCGCAAAGCGGACCGTCACCGGCGCGGCCAATCCCGCACCCGAGAGCCGGTAATCGACCCCATATTGGACGGGCATCGTTTCGGTCGGCCACTTGCGGAAATTGGCGCCCGACACAAAGGCGACGGTTTCAGTGCGTTCGCCGCGTTCGATGCGCAGCAGCTGGTCGCTGCCCATATCGGGGCGCCAGAGCAGCAAGGATGCCGGGTCGACGACGCAGAAGGTGCCGCCTTCGCGATAGTCGAGCAGCCACAGGTTCGGCGCGCGCACGTCGACCGGTTCCGGATCGCCGGGGCCGCGCGAAAATCCGCCGCGCGAGCGAACCGACGGCCCCTTGGCGAGCATGCGGGTGACGGTGGACCCCATCGACTGGCTCGCCTGGACGGTGCCGGTCGCGTTGAACGTGCCGGGTCCCGACAGCGTCCGGGTCTTGCCGCCCTGCATCAGCACGACCCTGTCGCCCGCAACAAGCGTGACGCGGTCGTTCGATTTGAGCTTGGTGCCGGTAGGATATTTGCTCGCCGAAGGTCCGGTCGAGCGGACGACCATCGACTGGGCGGCGGCGGTGCCGACAACGGCAACCGCCATGACCGCGGCGACGGCGGTCAGGCCGAGGCGGCGTATCGAGTGTTCAGGAAAGGGCATAGCTTTCTCCTTTTTCGGTCGCGTTCAGACGTTCTATCAGAAAGTTGATGGCTGCATCCTGACTATATTCCGTGGCCAGCGCTGTGGCGTGGGTCACAAAGGCGTTTTTGTCGCCCGCGGCATGCGCCTCGACCATGGCGGCAATCGCGCGGCGCTGGTCGGGGGTAAGGTCGGGACGCGGGGTGAAGACATCGACCGGTTGCGCACGCCCGCGCAACGTCACCCGGCCCATCGGAACAAGGTCGTCGCGCTTGGCATGGGCGGCCGCCTCGGCGGAGATCAAAATGCCGGATTTCAAGCTCTTGTTCGCCGATTCAAGCCGCGATGCGGTGTTCATGCTGTCACCGAGCGCCGTATATTGAATGCGGTCCTCGCCACCGAAATTGCCGACAATCGCATCGCCGACGTGCAGCCCGACGCGCGTCATGCCGATCGGCGGGACGCCCTCGGCAAGGTCGACGCGAAATTTTTCGCCCGCTTCGTACATCGCGACCGCTGCTGCCGCTGCCCGTTCGCCATCGTCGGGACGCGAAAGCGGCGCTCCCCAGAAGGCGACAATCGCATCGCCGACAAATTTGTCGATGGTTCCGCCGTGGTCGAGGACGATATCGCTCAGCCTGTCGAGATATTCGTTGAGCAAACGCGCGACCGTTTCCGGCGTAACTGCATGGCTTAGCTGGGTGAATCCTTCGAGATCGGTGAATACGCAAAAGATGTTGCGGCGCTCGCCATGCAGTGAAAGCTGGTCGGGATCGCGCATGATCTGCGCTGCGACATCGGCGGGCAGATATTTGCCGAGCGCCGACTGCGCAAAGGCGCGCTGGCGGGCGCCCACCGTCCGCGCAGCGGTGCCGACGGCGGCATAGCCGAACAGCCAGCCAATCGCCCAGCCGAAAGCGGGCAATGTCGTGGTATCGACGCCCCGCGCGTGCACCCAGAAGGGAAAGGTGAGGAAGAAAGCCGACTGCCCGAGAAAAATGAGTGCGACCCAGCGCGCGCGAAGATCGACGATGCTGGTCAATCCCCCGGCGACGACCACGAGGATCGCGAGAAGCCAGAGCGAAACGCGCGGAAGCGGGTTCGTCCAGGCGCCGTCGAGCTGCTGCGCGAGCATATGCGCATGTATTTCGAGCCCGATCATCGTTTCATGCTCGCCGGATATCGGATCGGGAAAGCGGCTGAGCGGCGTGTTGAACTGGTCGTTGTCGATGATGTCGCCGCCGATCAGGACATAGCGCCCCTGCACCAGGTCCGACATTCCGGCGAGCATTGCATCGTCGAGTGGCGCGCCGAAAATGTCGATGGGGAGGTTGGCAAACACCGGTTCCTCCTGTCCCCTGGCGGCGCGTGCCGGGAGCAGGAAGCGGATATTGCCCTGAAAATTGGCATGGGCGGAATCGACCGGCGCGAGCGCATTGGCCATCAATGGCGGCAGATGGGCAGGGCGGTCGGGCCAGTTGCGGATGACGCTGTCGTCGTCGGTTCGGAACAGCACGCTCGTCGGCTTGGTGCGCGGCCCGACGACGTCGGCCTGGAATGCCTCGAGAAACTTCTGCTGCTCATAAAAAATGGTGTTCGGGTTGCTTGCCTGCTCGGCATAGGCGAGCCACGTCGGCGTTTGCATCGACCGAAGCTGCTCCTTGAGCAACTCGTCGTCGGGGCGCGGCGAGTCGAACACGATATCGATGCCGATGGCCTTTGCCCCCATCTTGTCGAGATTGGCGAGCGCGTTGGCGAGCAGAGTACGGTCGAGCGGCGAGCGGATGCCTGTGTTGAACAGCGTCTCGTCATTATAGGTGACAAGGACGATGCGCTTGTCCTGCCGGGTCTGCGGCGCCATCAGCGTTGCGCGCGCATCATAGAGGGTCCGCTCGGCGTCGCGCGCGAGCGGCAGTTCCCACCCGAAACGCGCGATGAGCACTGCGACGATCAGGAACAGGATCGTCGCGACCATGCGCGACGGGCCGAGTTGAGTGACCAGCCGCCGGATGCGCTTGCGCAGCGGCACGGCGGCGGGCTGTCCGTCGGACGCCGCGGTGGGTTCGATCGTTGCCGTTTCCGTCATGCTGTCAGCGTGCCGAGCGGCCTGCCGTCTCCCCCCGCTGCGCCGTCGATGCGGTGTCAATTGCGTGCAGCAACGGTTGGCCGCCGTCGCCGATAATGGCGAAACCGGCCCAATAATAGGGGTGCGACGTCTGTTGGTCGTCCATCAACTGCTGCTGCGTCGCCCACAGCGCGTCGGCGACGCTATCGCCCTGACGCGCGGTGAACAGCCCGCCGATCAGCCGCCGCGTTGCGTCGAAATCGTCGGGCGCGGGCCAGTGGCTTGCGATTACCGACCGTCCGCCGGCGCCGATGAAGCTGCGCACCAGTCCGTCGAGCGCGTTGCCGCCGCCGCTCGAAATGCCGGCCTCGCGCGTCGCCGCGACCGAGGCCGCGCCCGCAGTGTCGCAGGCCGAAAGAATGACGAGATCGGCATCGATCTTGAGCTCGAAAATTTCCTGGAAGGTCAGCAGCCCGTCGGATTGACCGTCGCCGAACGAGGTGACCAGCGCCGGACGCGCCGGGCACGACCGGCGCGGTGCGGTGACAAGACCGTGGGTTGCGAAATGGATGATGCGATAGTCGGACAGGTCGCTGCGCGTCTTGACGGCCGTGTCGGTAAAGTCTCCGCCGGTGAGAAGCGTTGCGGTGTCGCGGCCGATGGCGTTGCTCGCGGTAACGAGTTCGGCCGAAGAAATCGGGCGGCTCCACTGCGCCAAATCCCATTGGCAGTCGTCATCGACGCCGACGCCGACCGCGCCGCGCGTCCCGAGCGACGGGAGGAGCCCGGTGACCGGCACGTTTTCGCCGAGTCCGAAATATTGGTTGCGGGCATTCGACGGCGCTGCCTGACGCGCATTGCGAAATCCGAGCGCCGATACCGCGGTTGACGGCCGCGTCGCGCGCCCGAGCCAAGCAATCTGGCGCATGTCGAACGGATCGGCGTCGACGTCGAGCAGCCGTTCCTCATAGGCGGCCAGCCCGGTGTCGGCGGTGACGAGCAGGTTGATCGGCAGCTTGAGCATCGCGCCGTCGGGTTCGAAAATCAGGTGGCTCACAGTGGGCAGGCGCTCGGCGACGGGGCCGAAAAGCCGCGAATAAAGCGACCGCGCCGTTGCGGCGTCGAAAGGATAGGTCACGCGGCGGCCGCTCTCGACCACCGAGATGGTCGACCGAAGCTGGTCGACCGCGCCTTCGAGCGCGCCTGCACCGATGTCCGAACGCCAAAGCTGCGCCGCTCCGGGTTCGATCAGCATCCCGTAAACCGCATCGCCGACGACGAGCATCTTGAGATAGGCTTCGTCGGGGCGCAGCACCTGCTGCAACTCCGTCAGCTCGAGCTTGCCCGATGCGACCACGCGATATTGCGGGAAGGCCGAAAGCGCGCCGATGGTTTCGGTCTGCTGAAAGGCAAGATTGTCGAGCTGGGTCTTGAGGTCGGCGCGCAGCGCATTGACCTCTGCCGTCGCCGGAAGCTGCGCGAGGCGCGCGTCCTCGATCCGCGCCCGCTCGATATCGCGGGCGATCGTCGTCGCCTGCCGGAACAGCCGTGCGCCTTCGTCGCTGCCGCTCGACAGTTCGCGTGCGAGCACCGCCTGCGTATCGGCTACGCCGGGGCGGATCTGAAGCTGGCTGGCGACGAAGAAGTCGTTGATCGCTGCAGCGTCGGAGCCGACCCGCTCGGTGAGCAGGCGATAATAGGGCGCCATCATGTTCGCCATGCCGGTCGTCGACCGCTGCGACGAGGCGAGTGCACTCACGACCTCGCGATAGATGCCGATCGCCTTGTCGTCCTGGCCGTGCCGCGTCAGGAAGGCGGCGTAGCGCGCACGGGCCGAGGCGAGCGCATTGGTTTCGGGATATTCGACCGCGAGCGCATTCACCGATTCGATAAAGCGCGCGTCTGCCGCACCGATGTTGCCGAGCGCTTCTTCGGCCAGCGCCAGTTCGCCGAGCATTTGCGAACGCAGGCGGATAATGGAAGTCACGCGCCCTTCGCGTACCGCAATCGCATCGCCGAGACCCTTGATCTGCGCGGCCTTTGCCGCGCTGGCGTTGCCGCGCAGCCGCTCGGCCGTCCCGAACAGATGGTCGGCCTGCGCGTCGATAATCTTCGCCCGCTCGGCGGGGGTCAGTTTTTCGCGACCACCATCCTGCCGGATCGCGCTGTTCGTGCCGCTGTTGACGCCGGCGACGATTTCGGGCGTCAGCGTCACCGCGCCGCCCAAGACCGTCACCGCATCGCGCAGCGGCGGGACGGGGGCCTGAAGGATCGACGCGGCGCCATCGAGATCGCGCTGGTTGAGCGCGTGGATCGCGCGGAAATTGCGGCGCAGGCGGAGCTGCACGGGATCGCTCGTCGGGATGGCTTCGACCTCGCCGAACAGCCGTTCCGCCTCGGAAAATTCGCCGAGGTTCGAGCGCTGCAGCGCGCGGTTGAGGGTGAATTCGGTCGGGTCGATGTCGACCGCATCCTGCTCGTCAAGCGCGCGCCGCGACAGCGCCTCGAAAAATTCGGCGGCTTCGGCATAATCGCCGCTGTGGTTGCGCCGGTATCCTTCGGCAAGCGCCTTGTCGACATCGATGGTCCCCGCGAGTGTCCGGGCAAAGCCGTCGTTGCCGCCGACCGAGGTCGTGGCGACCCTGATGACGCCTGGGACGACGCGGCGCTGGCGAACCGATTCGAGCGCGATGTCGAGCGCATCGCCATAGGCGGCAAAGCCTTCGACGGCATAGGCCGTTTCGCCCTGTTGTTCGATCCGCGTCTGCCAAGCGATGTCGCTGCCGCGCACCGTGCAGGTGCCGGCGGCACTACAATCTATCGTTTCCGTCCGTCCGGCGTCGATGCGTGCCGCCGCCTCGGCGCGATCCGCGCGCAGCATGCGGACATAGCCGACCGGCTGGCTCGCATCGCGGCAGACGATGACCCACGCGCGATCGAACATTCCGCGGATGACCGAATCGCGCACGGTCGCCTGAACCGCGCACAGCGATCCGCCTTGCTCGCCAATCGAAAAACTGTCGCGCAGCGTTGGGTCGACACCTTGGCCTTGTGCCGCTGCCGGTGGCGTTGCCGCTATCGAAGCGGCACCGAGCGCCGACAAACAAACCTTAAGTCGAGCGGCCATCGTACATTCCCCCAAAACACATAACCGAAGCGCCCTGTCGCCCGTGCGTCAGGGTGCCATCTTCGCTGCTGTGGTACGACCCATTCCCTGCCGACGGACCCTAAACCCTTCGCTTTCAAAAGGGAAGTGATCTGGGGCACAGGCGGCTTGCGCCGCCGCAGTCGGGCACCTATCTGGTACCGACTGTTTCAACCCGGTGAGGACAAGATGAACGCATTCGACGATCGTGAACGGGCTTTCGAGGCGAAGTTTGCCCGCGACCAGGAGATGCAGTTCCGCATCACCGCGCGCCGCAACCGCCTACTCGGCGAATGGGCGGCCGAGCGAATGGGGCTGACGCCCGAGGAGACCGACGCCTATGCCAAGGCCGTCGTCCAGGCCGATTTCGAGGAAGCGGGCGACGAGGATGTCATCCGCAAGCTGGCGGGCGACCTGACCGCCGCAAAGGTCGAGATCAGCGATGCCGAAATCCGGGCCGCACTCAACGAGAAGGCGACCGAGGCTCGCCGCCAGTTCATCGAAAGCCGGAACTGAGGGCGATCGGCGATGGGGATGCGCGAATCCGAATTGAGGAGCCTGATCGAGGCGGCATTTCCCGATGCCGACGTCACGATCACCGACCTTGTGGGCGACAATGACCATTATTCGGCACACATTGTCAGCGCCTCATTCGCGGGCATGTCGCGTGTCGCGCAGCACAAGGCGGTCTATGCGGCGCTCGGCGGCCGGATGGGCGGCGAACTTCACGCCTTGCAATTGACCACCGCCATCCCCTCATAAGGGGCAGAGCAAAATATTGCGCACCGCGTGCGCCACCGGAGACCTGACATGACCGACCCCGCCACTCACGACCGCATTGCCAAGCTGGTCGCCGATCATCCCGTGCTGCTGTTCATGAAGGGCACCCCCTTGTTCCCGCAGTGTGGGTTTTCTTCGCGCGCCATTGCGATGCTCGACCGGCTTGGCATCGAATATGATACCGTCGACGTCCTGCAGGACATGGAAATCCGGCAAGGCATCAAGGAATTTTCCGACTGGCCGACGATTCCCCAGCTTTATGTGAAGGGCGAATTCGTCGGTGGCTCCGACATCATGATGGAGATGTGGGAGGCGGGCGAACTTCATCAGGTGATGGACGGCATCCCGACCAAGGCGGACTGATTGCTGCGGCGTGTGCCGCAGCGTGACAAACAGATTATGGTGGAGATGTTATGACGCACAAGGGAAGCTGCTTTTGCGGCGCGGTCGAGATCGCAGTGTCGGGCGATCCGGTCGATATGGGATATTGCCACTGCCAGTCGTGCCGGAGCTATTCGGGGGCGCCGTTCGTTGCCTTCACCATCTGGCCGTCCGACAATGTTGCCGTGACCAAGGGCGCCGAACTGATTGGCGGCTATAACAAGGTCGGGACGAGCGATCGCAAATATTGCACGCAGTGCGGCGGTCATATGTTCATCGACCATCCCAAGCTCGGCGTCGTCGATGTTCGCGCGGCAATCCTGCCGACCGTCGATTTCGAACCAAAGGCGCATCTGAGCTACGCCGAGGCCGTTTTTGCGGTTTCGGACGATCTGCCGAAGTTTGTCGATTTTCCTGCCGAAATCGGCGGTTCGGGAAAGTTGGTCGACGCAGCCGACTAGTTCAGGCGCCGGGTAGTGCCCCGGAATGAGCCGCGGCACGGCGACGTGCGAGGGCGTCGATGGCGTGTGCAAGCCGCGCCCGGACTACCGGCTCAAGCCATCGTGTGCAGGCCAATGCAAAGCCGACGACGATTGCTGTCGTCAATAGCAACGCTTCGGTGAATGACATCCCCGTACGAAGCAACGCAGCCGCGGCGACCGCCCCCGCATCCTGATGAATGAGGTAAAGTGGGTAAGTGGCAAGGCCGAGCTGCGTAGCCATCGGGAGCCATTGCGTTCCGATTGCGATGCGATCGGCGCTCGCGATGACGAGTAGTCCCGCTACAAAGAATAGGAAGGGAAGCGCAAACCCCTGGGTCACATCCATCGCCGTCATGCGAGCGGCCGTGACATTGGCGATTTCGACCGTGCAGGCTGCCAGAGCGAGTACAAAAAAAGACGGCGAAGACAGGGCGCCGGTCCGTGCCCGGCGTTCGAGCATCATGCCGACGGCGAAGAAGCTGGCGTGCGGCGCCAGCAACAAGCATAGCCCGAGCGACGGTGGCTGACCCGGGCCTGGACCTGCGAGCAGGTACGACGTCCAGAACAGCGCTCCGACGAAAGCGAGGATTTTGGGCAGCACGTCAAGGACGGCATCACCTGCGCGCCACAGGCCAAGGCCGACGAGCAGATAGAAATTCACCTCGACGCCGAGCGTCCAGTAGGAGGCGTCGATTTGTGGTGCGGCGGCGAGGAAAAGAGTCGATGCTGTCCAGCGCCGTGCGACTTCGGCGGGCGTGAAGATGCCCGCCCAGATGAGGGCAAGCGCGGTGATCGTTGCACAAAGCCATGCTGCCGGGGCGAGGCGAAGGATGCGCCGTCGCACGAACTGGCCGGCCCCGCTGCCGCGCGCTGACAATGCAATGACGAAGCCCGAGATGACGAAAAATAGTTCGACGCCAATCCATCCGAACCAGGTGAAGGACGCGAAGGGCGCTGCGAGATCCTGTCCCGAAAGAGCCTCGCGCGCGGCCGCGCTTGGCGCGCGCGCGAACGAGGCGAAATAATGCGCCGCGAGCACCAGCATCGCACAGGCGAAGCGGAGCAGGTCGAGGGCAGCCAGTTTGCGAGGCGCGGCGCGAGCGTGTCCCATACCGCACGCTGTGCACCAGAATGGATAACAGCCGATTAAACCGACGGCTTCCGGGGGCGGGGCCGATTGGCCGCTCCGCCCCCGTTCGCTTGGGGTAAGTGGGGGATGTCCCGGTGGGGGCAGGGGGCATCAGGGACCAGACCGATGCCCCCCACCGCTCCATTTGAGCGGAACACTCGGGAACGTGGACATACTATTCAAACGCCGTGCCAAATCGCGGCGATCGCGGATTATGACGCGAGACGCTGGTTAGCGAATCCTTACCGCCCCCGCCGTTTGTCAAGAATTCCGACACTCGTGCGTAATTTTTCGTTCAGGAAGCGTTCAGCCGTTTGACTACAATTGTAGTCGTGTTCTATCGGTGAACGCCTAGAGGAGGGGTCCGGCATGGCGGAACGAGCAAGCGAGTCGGAAATGCAGGTATTGGCAGCGCTGTGGGACAGGGCCCCGCAGACGGCCGCCGACCTGACCGAACGCGTCGGCAAGCGCAACGGCTGGACGCAGGCGACCGTCAAAACGCTGCTCGCGCGGCTCGTGCAAAAGGGCGCGGTGACGGCCGAAGCCGACGGGCGGCGCTATCTCTATTCGCCGGCCATCGAGCGCGCCGATGCGGTGGGCGAGGAGTCGCAGCGCTTCGTTGACCGCCTGTTCGGCGGCCGGGTTAGCCCTTTGATCGCTCATCTCGCCGAGCGCGAGGCATTGTCGGATCGCGACATCGCCGAGATTGAGGCGCTGCTGCGGAGGCTGAAGTCATGAGCGCCGCGATGCTGTTCGACGTGTGGATCGACACGCTCGTTACAACTGCGCTGCTCGTGCTAGCGATCTTGCTGATCCGTAAGCCTTTTGCGCGCTTTTTCGGACCGAAGCTGACCTACACGCTGTGGCTGATCCCGGCGCTGCGCCTGGTCTTGCCGCCACTTCCCTTCGCCGATCCCGTCGTGCCTGCGGCACCCGTAGCGATGCCCGTGACCGAGATTGTCTGGCCTGACGCGGCCCAGCTCGGCGCGCTCGATGGTGCGGCTGCGGCGTCGGCGGCCGCTCCGCTCTGGTCATTGGCCGAATTGCTGCCGTGGCTTTTCGCAGCATGGGCGGTTGGCATGGTCGCGGTTATCGTCGCAGCCATGCTCGCGCACGACCGTTTCCGGCGCGCGGTACTGGGCGCATCGGTCGAGCTCGAGCCGATCGGGTCGATCCGCCTCGTCATGTCGGACGCGGTCGATGGCCCTATCGCCTTTGGTTTGTGGCGTCGGTTTGTCGCAGTGCCGCAGGATTTCTTTGCACGCTATGCCGCCGATGAGCGCGCGCTGGCGGTTGATCACGAACTTGCGCACCATCGCCACGGCGACTTGTGGGCGAATGCGGCGGCGCTCGTGCTGCTCGCGACCCAATGGTTCAATCCCTTTGCCTGGCGCGCCATCAGGGCCTTCCGCTTCGATCAGGAAGCCGCGTGCGATGCGCGTGTGCTGACGATGGCTGACAGCAGTCCGCGTGCAGTGCGCACCGTCCGCTACGCCCATGCCATCGCCAAGGCTGCGGTCGGTTCGCGCCTGTCGCTCGCCGCGCCGATGGCGGTCCACGATAATTTGCAGGAGAGACTGACGATGTTGATGCGGGAGGATGTTTCGATCAAGCGCGGCGCCATGGGGCGCTTGCTTGTCGGCGGAGCGGCGGTGGCGGTTCTCGCGACGACCGCGACGCTGGTGCCGTCGGGGATTGCCAGTGCGAATGCGCAATACGCCGATGCGCCGGAACCCCCGGCGCCCCCGGCCCCGCCCGCAGCGCCCACCGACGTGCCGCAGCCGCCTGCACCGCCTGCTGCACCGGAAGCGCCCGCGGCACCCGGCGTCCACCGCGTGATGATCGTCACGACCGACGACGACGCCAAGGGGGCAGATGGCGGCAAGAAGCGCGAGATCCACCGCGTCGTGATCCGGGACGGCGAGCGCAAGGGCGGCGGCGAGCACGGCCTCCACTGGGCTCCCGAAGCGGGGGCGAGCGGAAAGGTCAAGCGCTTCGAATTCGCGCTTCCCGGCGCGCCTACGCGTGATGAAATTCTGTCGGCGCTGAAGGAGCAGGGCGTAACGGGCAAGAAGGCAAATGCTATTGCCGACCGGCTCGAGGCGAAAGGGAAGCGCAGCATTGCGCTCGCCCCCATGCCCCCGATGCCGCCCATCCCGCCTATGCCCCCCGCTGCATGGTCGTCGGCCGACGGCAAGGGTTTTGCCTTCGCCAAGTGCGGCAAGGATGCGAAGGCGATGCCCGTCATCGAGTTCGAGGAACAGCAAGGCGGCAAGAAGAGCCGCGTCGTGATGACCCATTGCGGCCCGGAAGGCGACCGGACGGCGCAGGTTTCGGCGCTTAAAAAGGCCCGCGAACGTTTTGCCAGTGGCGAGAGTTCCGGCAAGTTGAGCGACGAAATCCGTGCCAAGGTACTCGCCGACATGGACCGCGCGATCGCCGAGATCGAAGAGTCCGGCGACTGAGGTTTCAGCTTCGACGCTGACCCCCGTCCCCGGTGGGGTCAGCGGCAGGGGCGGGGAAAGGGAGTGGCGATGCCGCTCCCTTTTTCACATGCGCGGCCCTTTTCCTTCCGGCTTTGTGATGCCACATGGCATATATGAGCGACGAAAAGCCTTGGCCCGATACGATCCGTGCCGGCGATTGCGAAGAGCATGAGCCGCTGGTCAGGCGCGTGCTCGCGCCCAATCCGTCGCCCTACACCTTCACGGGAACGCAGACATGGATCGTCGGCGCGGGCAGCGACGTTGCGATCATCGACCCTGGCCCGACCGGCAGCGGGATGAGTATCGGAGACCCGCCCGACGCCCATGGGGCAGGGCATGTCGACGCGATCCTCCGCGCGGTCAAGGGGCAGCGCGTCGCAGCGATCCTTTGCACGCACACGCATCGCGACCATTCGCCCGCCGCGGCGCCCCTGAAGGCCGCGACGGGTGCGCCGATCGTCGGCTGCGCCCCGTTGGCGCTTGCCGACGACGGTCCGCGCGCCGACTCTGCCTTCGATCCCGATTATGCGCCCGACCGGGTTCTTGCCGATGGCGAGCGTGTCACTGGCGACGGCTGGACGCTCGAGGCGGTGGCGACGCCGGGGCATACGTCAAACCATCTGTGTTTTTCGCTCATCGAGAGCAAGGCCCTGTTTACGGGCGATCATGTGATGGCATGGTCGACGAGCGTCGTGAGCCCGCCCGATGGTGACATGGCGGCCTATATGGCGAGCCTCAAGAAGCTCTATGACCGCGACGACCGCATCTATTATCCGGCGCACGGCCCTGCCGTGGCCAAGCCGCGCCAGCTCGTGCGGGGGATGCTCGGCCATCGCAAACAGCGCGAGCGACAGATTTTGCGGGAACTCGAACGCGGGACGGACGTGATTCCCGACATGGTAAAGCATATGTACAAGGGGCTCGACCCGCGCTTGACCGGCGCCGCCGGCCGATCGGTGCTCGCGCACCTTCTCGACCTCGAAGCGCGCGGTCGCGTCGCACGTGCCGATAACCGCTGGCGGCTCGTCGCATGAGGCGCGACCTTTTTCGCATAACTGTCGTCGCGCTTCTCCTGCTCGCGATCTTTCTCGGCTGGCGGGCGTGGAGCGGCTGGCAAAAGGGCTATGAGCCCGAGACCGTTGTCGCCGCGAGCCTCGAAGGGTTGCGCGAGCAGAATGTGCTCGTTCCCTTCACCGCACGCTATGTCGCGGTGGTGACGTCGAGCCAGAGCCGTCTTGGCCTCAGCGCAAAGAAGACGCTGATTATGCCGGGGACGGTACGCTACGAACTCGATCTGGCGAAGCTGCAGTCCTCTGACCTCGACTGGGACGAGACGGCTCGCCGGCTGACGGTGACGCTCCCGCCGCTGCGTCTCGCTGGTCCCGAAATCGACATCGATGCGATCAGCGAGTTTCGCGATGGCGAAATCCTGCTTGCGATCACCGACGCCGAAGCGTCGCTCGACGCCGCCAATCGCAAGGCGGGGCAGGCCGAACTGATCAAGCAGGCGAAGAGCGCAACCCCGATGCGCCTCGCCGAAGCGGCCGCGCGCTCGGCCATTGAGCAGAGCTTCGCGATGCCGCTGAAGGCCGCCGGCATCGACGCGACGGTGACTGCACGCTTTAGCGAGCGCTGAGCGCCTTTCTCCGACCGTCCCGATGCGCTATACCGCCGCCAAATGAGGGGGTGATTATGGCGACGACGACAAGCGACGCAGCGATTACGGAAAGCTTTTGGGAGCGCATGGCGCTTGGCCTCGCGCTGCTTATCCTGTTCGGTTTCGCGCAGTTTGCACTGCGTGGCTTTGTCGATCCGTTCGGCGTGCCGCTGTCGACCCACTTCCACGGTTTGGCGATGCTCGCATGGCTCGCGTTGCTCGTCGTGCAGCCGCGCCTGGTGCGGCAGGGCGATATGGCGATGCACCGCCGGCTCGGACGGCTTGGCGTTGCCCTTTCGATGCTTGTCGTGGGGCTGGGCTTTTATGTGGGTATATCGGTGATCGCGGCGGGGCGGCTCCCGCCCTTTTTCACCCCTCACTATTTCCTTGTCCTCGTCTCGGTGGAGCTGCTCGCTTTTGGGGGGCTGGTATGGGCGGCCGTCGCCCACCGGAGCAGGACCGACTGGCACCGGCGCTTCATGATCGGATCGGCGATAATGCTGCTCGAACCTGCGCTCGGGCGTCTGCTGCCGATGCCGCTGATGATCGGGTGGTGGGATCTGCCTATCGCGATCATCCAGCTTGCGGCGGTGGGGCTGATCGCGCTGCATGACCGGCGAACGTTCGGACACGTGCATAGTGCGACCAAGATCGTCGCGCTGCTTGTCATCCTGGTCCGGCTCACCATCTATATGGTGCCGATGTTGCCGCCGGTTCAAGCGCTGGCTGCGGGGCTTTCGGGGGGGTGATTCCGTCCCGAATTGCCCTCTGGCGCGGCGCCGTGTAGGGACGTGCCGGGCAACGGCCCCGATAAGGAAAGACCATGACTGCTCCCGTCCGCGAAAATCTGTCCGGCGTCGATTTGCGCGCCGAAATCGACCGGCTGCGTAAGGATCGCAACGCGGTCATCCTTGCGCATTATTACCAGAAGCCCGAGATCCAGGACCTGGCGGACTTCGTTGGCGACAGCCTGGAGCTCTCGCGCAAGGCGGCTGAGACCGACGCCGACGTCATCGCGTTTTGCGGCGTCAAGTTCATGGCCGAAACGGCGAAGATTTTGTCGCCGGAAAAGATTGTCGTGCTGCCTGACATGGACGCGGGATGCAGCCTCGAGGACAGCTGCCCGCCCGAGCAGTTCAAGCGGTTTCGCGAGCAGCATCCCGATCATATCGCGCTGACCTATATCAACTGCTCGGCCGCGGTGAAGGCGCTCTCCGACATTATCGTCACATCGTCGAGCGCCGAGACGATCATCAGCCAGATCCCCGAAAGCCAGAAGATCATCTTTGGCCCCGACCGGCACCTCGGCGGCTATCTCAATCGCAAGTTCGGGCGCGACATGCTGCTCTGGCCGGGCGTGTGCATCGTCCACGAAGCGTTCAGCGAAACCGAACTGTTGAAGCTGAAGGCGCAGCATCCGGACGCGCCGGTTGCGGCGCACCCCGAATGTCCGCCGCACATAATCGACCACGCCGACTATGTCGGGTCGACGAGCGGCATCCTGCAATTTGCGAAAAGTTTCCCCGGCGACACGCTGATCGTCGCGACCGAGCCGCACATCATCCACCAGATGGAAAAGGCGCTGCCCGAAAAGAAGTTCATCGGTGCGCCGGGGGCGGACGGGAACTGCAACTGCAACATCTGCCCCTATATGGCGCTCAATACGATGGAGAAGCTCTATTTTGCGCTTCGCGACCTCGAGCCGCGCATCGAGCTTGACGAGGAGCTACGGCTCGGCGCCAAGAAAAGCCTCGACCGGATGCTCGAAATGGCATCGGGGACGATCGGCAAGGGCGATCTGGGTGCGCGCGCGCCGGCCTGACGGTAACGACAGGTTCGCGGGAGGGGCGAGGTGATCGTCCGTCTCCGTGCCCTATGGGAAGCAATCAACGCCAGCTATTGGTTTTACCCCGCGCTGTTTGCCCTGGGTGCGGTCCTGGTATCGTCCACGACGATCTGGTTTGACCGCAACGGTGCAGCGGAAATATTGTCACGCGTCGACTGGCTGACGCCATCGCGCCCCCAGGGCGCGCGGGCGCTCCTTTCGTTGATTGCCGCATCGATGATCGGTGTCGCAGCGACGGTGTTTTCCATCACCATCGCGGCAGTCGCCTATGCGTCGGGCACCTATGGGCCGCGTTTGCTCACCAATTTCATGGAGGATCGTGGCAACCAGCTTTCGCTTGCCGTCTTTATTGCGACCTTTGTGCACGCCCTGCTCGTGCTGCGTGTCGTCCGCGGCGAGGATGAGGAAGCGATATCACTGGGCGGCGCTGTCGGGACGTCGACACCGGGATTCGTGCCCCAGCTTTCGATCCTCGTGGCCTTTGGCCTCACGATGATTTCGGTCGTGGTGCTGGTTTACTTGCTCCATCATATTCCCTCGAGCATCCGCATAAACAAGGTCATTGAACAGATCGGTTGCCGCCTCATCGCCTCGATAAAAGGCCGCTTCCCCAAGTCGGGCGACGCCGAGCATGTGCAGGAACCGCTCAACGGAACGCCGGTCATCGCGGCCGATCATGGCTATATTACGCTGATCGATTTTGCGACGCTCGACGCCATCGCCGAAAAGCATGGTGCAGTGGTCGGCCTGCCGCTGCGCACGGGCGACTTCGTGCACGGTGCAGTGACCCTGTTGCACTGGCGTGGTCCCGATCTTGATGACGAGACCGAAGAAAAGCTGCGCGGATGCTTTGCGATAGGCTCCAGCCGCTCTCCGCATCAGGACATCGATTATATGATCGACGAATTGGTCGAGATTGCGCTGCGTGCCCTGTCGCCAGGCATAAATGATCCTTTTACCGCGATTGCCGCGCTCGACTGGCTCGGGGCTGCCACTGCCGAACTTTCAAGACGCAGTCTCGACCGCGGCCCCGAGCAGGACGATTATGACAGGACCAGGGTCAAACCTGTTGCCGACGGATTCAACCATTATCTCGAACGAGGGTTTGGCTCGGCATTGCGATCCGTGGCCTCAAGCGACGTGGCGGCGGCAAAGTTCATCGGCATTGTCGAGAGCATGTTGCCTGCGGCGGCGAACGCGGAACGTCGTGCGATGCTTTTAGCGCTGGTCGATCGGCTTCTTGCACTAGCGGAGATCGCGCTTGAACGGCCCACCTTCGTGCGACTCGAGTCGCGGTGCAGCATTCTTCCGGCCGTGTGAACGCGGCGCGGGCACAAGAGGGGGCGCCACAATTCTCGAATCCGAGTCAAAAAATGCTGCACCCTTGTTACAAAAATGCTGCAGGGAATCTGCTTGTTGCAACTGCCGGACTTATCCACAATTAAGCATCGGCCGAGTGAAAAAATGCGCCGATTTTTGTTGGTGGACCGGGCCCTTCATGTCAGCTTCAAATCATCGGACGACAGAGACGTCGGATCGCCGGGAAACGAAGGGTAGTTGCAAGACTAGCCGGAAGAGAACGGGCCAGATCGACGAGGAAGTCATCCGGTGACCCGATCACGGAACGCAGCGATTCCCACGAGTTGAGGCGAACCCGATCGGACAGGAAAGCAGTCCATCGCTTGAAAAGCGACTGTTTCGGCAGACGCAATGACGAGATGATGAAGGGCTTTCCAGGTGCGGCCGGCCCCCGAAAGGGGGCCGACCAAACCGTCGCCGGATTGTTCCGGCGCGCGCCGGGGCGCATCATTTGGCGGGCTGCCGATCGCAAGAGAGGCGGACCGGGATGAAGCGGCACGGGGATGCGTGGAACGACACCGGATAGTGGGGGTTGGCAGCGATGCCGGCCCCCATTTCGTATGCGCTTCCCGCGATGGAGGTCGCTGTGCGAAGCGCTGGTATCGCCTGAATCCATACTTTACGAAAAAAATGCCGAACGAGTGACAGCCGTCACAACGGCGTCGCATTGTGTGCCCTAAAACCCTTCTTGCGACCCGGAGACGTTCCCCGACCGGAACCGATCCTCCTCTTCCCGGTCAGCGGCAAGTGACGTTGACCGGGAACCTTTTCCCATCCGCTCGATTATATTTCCATCGTTCGAACGATGTCGGGGCGCGACGATGCGTCCAGCAAACCGGCGGCCGGTCGCGCCGTTGCGGGTTCGGAAAGGAAATCTAATGGGTATTATCATCACCTTGATTGTCGGCGGGATTATCGGCTGGCTGGCGAGCATCGTCATGCGCACTGATGCGCAGCAAGGAATATTGCTGAACATCGTCGTCGGTGTCGTCGGCGCTTTCCTGGGCAATATCCTGGGCGGCATGTTCGGCATGGGCGCGACATTGAGCTCGTTCAATCCGATCGGGCTGCTGTGGGCCTTTATCGGTGCGCTCGTGCTTCTCGCGATCGTCAACATGGTGCGCCGCGGTCGCGTTCGGTGACGGTTGCCCGGCGCGCTGGTCGCGCGTGATCTTTTGGGTTAGCATTCATTCGCCTGCAAAGTCGGGCATCCGCAATGATCGTAGGGGGTCATCACATGCTTACTTGGATTATCGCAATCATCATGGGCGGGATTATCGGTTGGCTGGCGAGCATCGTCATGAAAACCGATGCCCAGCAGGGAATTTTCCTGAATATCATCGTCGGTGGTATCGGATCCATTCTGGGGCGTTTCCTGTTCGGAAGCTTTCTGGGTGGTGGACATCTGCGTGGCGATGCCTTTGATCCGATGACGCTGCTCACGGCGTTTCTGGGGGCGGTGGTGCTGCTTGCGATCGTCAATCTGATACGGCGCGGTCGCGTTCGCTGACGGCGGGCGCCAGAGGCCGGCAAGACCGGTTCGCGCGAACGGGGCGGCCACCGCAGGGTGCGCCGCCCTTTTCGTTGGCTAGCCTATGGAAATTATATCGGAACTTGCCTATGCCGCCTCGCTGGACGGACCGGGGGAGCGGCGGTGTTTCGCCCTCTTGCCACTAGTGATATAATGGGGTAATACACCTTCGACGGGATCGCTTCCGTCGTGTGGGCCGGAATGGGATGTCGCGCAGCGACAACGTCCCGGCTGCTGCCGTCGGCAGAAGAGGATTCGACGTGAACTACGAGCGGAAAGTGGATTCGATGGACAGCCTGGCGGGGACGCAAAGCTTTTACGAGGAAACCGACAGCCGTCGGAAGCGGACGAGACTGATTATCGCGCTGGTGCTGATCGGGTTGGCGCTCGTCGCCGCCTGGTACGCCTTCACGCACGGCAAGGACGGCGCCGCAGCGGGGGCCGGTGGGGCCGGCGAGGCTGCTAGCACGCCGAGCGTCACCGTCGTCATCCCCGGGCGCGTTTCGGTCGAGGCTGCCATTGCCGCGACCGGAACCATAGCCGCGCGGCGCGAAATGCCCGTCGGCGTTGCGGGCGAGGGCGGCCAAGTGCAACGCGTGCTCGTCGAACCCGGCCAGTGGGTCGGCGCCGGCCAGACGCTCGCGGTGATCGACCGGTCGGTTCAGGCGCAGCAGGCGGCGAGCCTCGCGGCCTCGATCCGCGTCGCGCAGGCGGACGCGAGCCTGGCGCAGGCAGAGTTGGAGCGCGCCGAAGCGCTCGTTTCGCGCGGCTTCATTTCAAAGGCCGACATGGACCGCAAGCGCGCCACCCGCGACGCCGCCAACGCGCGCGTCCGCGTCGCGCAGGCGCAATATGCCGAAGCGACGGCACGCAACGGTCGGCTCAACATTGTTGCCCCGGCTGCGGGGCTGGTACTCACGCGTCAGGTCGAACCCGGACAGGTCGTTGGTGCGGGCAGCGGTGTGCTTTTCCGCATGGCGCGCGGCGGCGAAATGGAAATGCTCGCGCAAATGGCCGAGGCCGACCTGCAGAAGGTGAAGGTCGGTACGCGCGCGACCGTGACTCCCGTCGGCACCGACCTGAAAATATCGGGGCAGGTCTGGCAGGTGTCTCCGATAGTGAACGCCGAATCGCGCCAGGGCATGGTGCGCATCGCGGTTCCCTATAGCGACGCGCTGCGCCCCGGCGGCTTCGCCGACGCGCGGTTGGTGTCGGGAACGGCCGAATTGCCGTTGCTTCCCGAAAGCGCCGTGCTGAGCGGTCCCGAGGGCAATTATGTCCTGATCGTCGATCAGAATGACACGATCGCTCGCCGTCCGGTCAAGATCGGCGCGGTCAGCGATCGCGGGGTTTCGATCGCGTCCGGGCTGACCGGCACCGAAAAGGTCGTCGCACTCGCGGGTGCGTTCCTGAACCCGGGCGAGAAGGTCAAACCCGTCGTCCAGAAATCTTCGCGATAATTGCCCGGCGCGGCACATAAGGCGTTTGAATCATGAGCTTTCGTAACATCTCCGCCTGGTGCATTCGCAATCCGGTGCCGCCGATCGTCATGTTCGTGCTGTTGCTGCTGGCCGGCGTCGTCAGCTTCAACCGGATGGACGTCAACGACAATCCGGACATCGAATTTCCTGCCGTCCAGGTCATCGTCGTGCAACCGGGTGCGGCACCGTCGGAGCTTGAGACGCAGGTGACGCAACGCGTCGAAGCTGCGGTGCGCAGCGTGAGCGGCGTCGACGAAATGTCCTCCTATGTCAGCGAGGGCAACAGCCGGACGATGGTGCAGTTCGCGATCGGGACACCGATCGACCGCGCCTATAACGATGTGAACCAGGCGATCTCGCAGATCCGCAGCGACTTGCCCGACGGCATCCTCGAGCCGCGGGTTATTCGCGTCGACATCGCGGGCGGGCCGATCACCTATTTCGCCGTCGAAACGTCGGACATGACGCTCGAGCAGCTGTCGTGGTTCGTCGACAACACCGTCGCCAAGGAATTGCTCTCGATCCCGGGGATGAGCCAGGTTCGCCGTTCGGGTGGCGTCGATCGCGAGATCCGCGTCATCCTCGATCCCGCGCGCATGCAAAGCTATGGATTGACCGCGAGCCAGGTGAACCAGCAGCTTCGCCAGGTGAACCTAAACGCCGCGGGCGGACGCACCGAAATTGCAGGTTCCGAACAGGCGGTGCGCGTGCTCGGTAACGCGGACAGCGCCTTCCAGCTCGGCGAAACGCACATCTCGATCGGCGGCGGCCGTACGATCCGTCTTGCCGACGTTGCGGCCGTCACCGACGGCTATGCCGAACAGCGCAACATCGCGAAGATCCGCGGCCGTCAGGTGCTCTCTTTCTCGATCGAAAAGGCGAAGGGCGCGTCCGACGTCACCGTCCATGACGAGACGATGAAGAAGCTGGAGCAGATCAAGAAGAACAATCCCAAGGTCGACTTCAAGATCCTCTTCACACGCACCGAATATACGAAGGAACAATATCGCAGCTCGATGGCGGCGATGATCGAGGGCGCAGTGCTCGCCGTCGTTGTCGTATTCCTGTTCCTGCGCGACTGGCGCGCGACGATGATTTCGGCGCTTGCGATCCCGTTGTCGGCCATCCCGACCTTCTGGTTCATGGACATGATGGGCTTTTCGCTCAACGGCCTTTCGCTGCTAGCGCTCAGCCTTGTCGCCGGCGTGCTCGTCGACGATGCGATTGTCGAGATCGAGAATATCGTCCGGCACATGCGCATGGGCAAGACCGCCTATCAGGCGTCGATCGACGCCGCTGACGAAATCGGTCTTGCGGTCGTCGCGACGACGATGTCGATCGTCGCAGTCTTCCTTCCCGTCGCACTGATGCCGGGCATTTCGGGGCAATTCTTCATCCAGTTCGGCATGACCGTCGTGTTTGCCGTGCTGATGAGCTTGGCCGTCGCGCGCATGATCACGCCGATGATCGCCGCCTATTTCCTCGCCGCGCAGGGTGAGCAGGATCATGCCAACGGACCGTGGATCGACCGCTACGAACGGCTGCTGACCTTCACGCTCGACAACAGCAAGCAGAAGGCGGTGCGCGCGCGTTACGAGGCATGGCCGACCAAGCTCGCCTATCTCGGCGTGCCGTTCGCGTTCGCCGGCCTCTATGTGCTTTACGCCATCTATTCCTATTTCCAGCCGGTCCCGCTGGGACAGGATGGCCCGAACCCGGCGATGTACTTCCTCCTGCAGATTCCGTTCACCGCGATCTTCGTATTCCTCGCCGCCAGCCTGTTGCTCATCATTCTGGGCGCACTTGCTTGGGTTCTGGGCATGCGTGGTTACGGCGTGACCAACTGGAGCAAATTCATGCTCCAACGCGCCTATGCGCGGCTGCACGACCATCGCGTCTGGATCGTCGGCATCGGCTTCGGCGCCTTTGCGCTCAGCATCGTCCTGTTTGCGACGCTCCCGCAGCAGTTCCAGCCGACAATCAACAGCGACTATAGCCAGGTCCGCTATGAGCTGCCGCCCGGATCGACGCTCGCCCAGAGCGAGCATATCTCGAACCAGATCAACGAGATTCTTTCGAATAACGATGTGGTCGAAAATGCCTTCTATGACGTGCGCGTCGGCGAAGGGTCGGTCTATATCACGCTCAAGAAGGACCGCGAGCTCAGCAGCGTCGAGTGGGAGCGCGGGCTCCAGCCGCGCATGTCGGCGATTCCCGATGCCCGCGTGAATTTCGCGAGCCAGTCGGGCGGCTTCTCGGGCCGCGACATCACTTTCATCATCGGCGGCGACGATCCCGTCGCGCTCGAACGCCATGCGCGCCAGATCGTCAAGGAGATGGAAGGCGTCAAGGAGTTGCGCGGCGCGCGCATCGAGGGCGACATTCCGCGGCCCGAGATTATCGTCACGCCGCGCCTCGACCTTGCAGCCGAGCTGGGCGTCACGACGGCGGCGCTCAGCCAGACGATCCGCATCGCGACGATCGGCGACATCGACCAGAATGCTGCCAAATTCTCGCTGTCCGATCGCCAGATCCCGATCCGCGTGCTGCTCTCCGAAGACTCGCGGCGCGCCTTGTCGACGATCGAGAATCTTCCCGTCCCGACATCGCGCGGCACTACGGTCCCGCTCAAGTCGGTCGCGCAGATCGGCTTCGGCGCGGGACCGACCGAACTGCGCCGTTATAACCAGACGCGGCGCATCGTCATCGGTGCCGATCTGGCGCCGGGACTCGTTACCGGCGACGGGCAAAAGAAGATCGACGCGCTGCCGTCGGTCAAGAATATGCCGCAGGGTATCCGCAAGGTGATCCAGGGCGATCAGAAATGGCAGGCGGAGCTGATCAACAACTTCATCATCGCGGTGATTTCGGGGTTGATGCTCGTCTTCTCGACGCTCGTGCTGCTCTATCGCCGTTTCCTGTCGCCGCTGGTCAACATGTCGTCGCTGCTCCTCGCGCCCCTCGGCGGCCTGCTCGGGCTGCTTGTCACGGGGATGGAAATTTCGATGCCGGTCTATATCGGCCTGCTGATGCTGCTCGGTATTGTGGCCAAGAACTCGATCCTGCTCGTCGATTTCGCGATCGAGGAAATGGACAAGGGGATCGGCAAGGTCGAAGCCTTGCGCGATGCAGGCCGCAAGCGTGCGCAGCCGATCGTCATGACGACGGTCGCGATGGTCGCGGGCATGGTCCCGACCGCGCTGTCACTGTCGGGCGACGGGGCATGGCGTGCGCCGATGGGTGTCGTCGTGATCGGCGGCCTGATCCTTTCGACCGTGCTGACGTTGCTGATCGTTCCGGCGGGCTTCAGCCTTGCCGACAGCATCGAAAAGCGCCTCGGCCGCTTCTTCTCGTCGAACCTGCTCACCTATCGCAAGGGCGACGACACGCGGCCACATGGCGAACCGGCGCCGCAACCTGCGGAGTGACCGGGCGCGGCCCCAGCCGCCGCGCCGGTTGCAACCTTTGGCGGGCTTCGCCATTGGGTTGGCATGACGGATAGCGTTTCAGCCCGGTCCGACGCAGGCGGCGCGGATTTCATGCGCCGCGGCGTCGCCGTGCCGACCGGCGGGCTCAATATCCGCGTTGTGGCGACGGGTATGCTGGTCGTGATGGCGGTCGTGTTCGTCAGCGCCAAATATTATCAGGACGTGCATCCGGCGATCGGCTTTGTCCGGGCCTTTGCCGAGGCCGCGATGGTCGGCGGGCTCGCCGACTGGTTCGCCGTGACCGCACTCTTCCGCCATCCTATGGGGCTGCCGATTCCGCACACCGCGATCGTCCCGCGGAACAAGAATCGCATCGGCGATACGCTTGCGCGCTTCCTGCTCAATAACTTCCTGCTGCCGCGCCTGATCGCACGAAAAATGCTGACGGTCGACGTCGCGGGGGCGGTCGGCAAGTTCCTCGCACATCCTGCCGAGGGCGGCGGGCGTCTGCGGCTCGGCGCGTCGCGGATAATCGCCGACGGGCTCGGCGCGCTCGACCAGCAACGGCTCGGCGGGATGGTCAAGTCGGCGATCGCCGACCGGTTGCGCGAACTTGATGTCGCGCCGCTGCTGGGGCAGGCCTTGCAGGCCGCGCTCGCCGAGGGGCGGCACCAGCCCTTGCTCGACGCGATGGTAAAGTGGGGGTCGAAGACGCTCGATCTCAACGCGCACCTGATCCACCAGATGGTTCACGACAACAGCAACGCGATCGTGCGCTTCACCGGCCTTGACGAGAGTATTTCGAACCGCATCGTCGCGGGGCTCGGCAAGCTGCTCAGCGAAATGGCGGTCGAGCCCGATCATCCGCTGCGTATCCGCGTCGAAGAAGGGCTCGCCAAAATGGCGCTCGACCTGCAGCATGACCCCGAGGTCAAGGAAAAGGTCGCGCGCGTCCGCGACGAATTGCTCGAAAACAAGGCGGTCAAGCGCTGGCTCGACGGATTGTGGGAACAGGGCCGCGGCGCGCTGCTCAAGGCGGCACGCGATCCCGAAACGATGCTCGCCGGGCGGATCGGCGAGCTCGTCACCCAATTCGGTACGATGCTGGGCGAAGACGTTCATATCAAGCGCACGCTCAACCGCTATGCGCGCCGCGCGGTGGTGGGCATGGTCGACAGCTATGGGGAGACCGCGCTCAAGCTCGTGTCCGACACGATCCGCGGCTGGGACGCCAAGACGATTACCGACCGGCTGGAAAATGCGGTGGGCGATGACCTGCAATATATCCGCATCAACGGCACGCTGGTCGGCGGACTGGTTGGGGTCGCGATTCACACGGTCGATGTGTTGATTTGACGACGGCCTACAACAGGCGCGCCAGCCCTTCGCGAAAACTGGGATAGCGCGGTGCCCAACCGATGAGGCGTTTTGCTTTCCCGTTCGCGACACGGCGGTTCTCGGCATAAAAGGCGCGGGCGGCGGGTGACAGGCCTGCTTCATCGATCCTTTGCAGCGGCGGGACAGGGAGACCGAGCATCGCGCAGCCCCATTCGACGAGGCGGTTCTGGTGGCACGGCTCGTCGTCCGCCAGATTATAGACGCCGGGCGGCCCCGTGAAGGAGGCGATCACGCCGCCCGCTATGTCGTCGACATGGACGCGACTGAACACCTGATCGGGCAGGTCGATGCGATGGGCGCGACCCGTGCGCAGGCGGTCGAGGATCGAACGGCCGGGGCCATAGATGCCGGGCAGGCGAAAGACGCGTGCGTCGCTTCGCAGTTCGGCCCATGCTGCATCGGCAGCGTTGCGCGGGGCGCGGCGACCCTGGATGGATGCGCTTTCGTCGACCCACGCGCCGCCGGTATCGCCATAGACGCCGGTCGAGGAAAGATAACCGACCCACCCCGCCGGGGCGACCGCAACCGCTTCGCCATAGCGGGCGAGTACCGGATCGCCCCGCTCGCCCGGCGGCACCGACGACAGGATGTGCGTCGCGCCGCGCAGGGCCGCTAACACCGCCGTCTCGTCGTCGAAGCGTAACGTCGCGTCGCGTCCGTCGCGCGTCGTCCCCACGACGTCCCACCCGCGCGCTTCCAGTCGCGCGGCGAGGTGACGCGCGGCATAGCCCATTCCGAAAATCAGCATCTGTCCCATTGCCGCCCTTATTGCGCGCCGCGCGGCGCAAGCCTAGACCGAAGCGATGACCGACGTCTCTTCCTCCCCGCCCGTCCCCGTTACCATTCATCGCGGCGATTACCGCCCGCCCGAGTGGCGCGTTCCCGATATTGCGCTCGATTTTCGGCTCGACCTGGCGGAGACGTCCGTGACTGCTGCGTTGGCTGTCGAACGCGATATCGAAACGCCATCACCGCTGGTCTTGCGCGGCGACGGTTTGACGCCGGAGGCCGTACGCGTCGATGGCGAGGTTTGGAACGACTGGCGGATGGACGGGTCCGATCTGATCGTCGACCTTGGCGACCGGACGGCGGCCACGGTCGAGGTCGACACGCGGATCGACCCGAGCGCGAATACGCAGCTCATGGGGCTCTATGCCTCGAACAACATGCTCTGCACCCAGTGCGAGGCCGAAGGCTTTCGCCGCATCACCTTCCACCCCGACCGCCCCGATGTGCTCAGTCGCTACAAGGTGCGGATGGAAGCCGACAAGACGCGCTTCCCGATCCTGCTGTCGAACGGCAATTGCATCGACAAGGGGGCAGGCGAAAGCGGCAAGCATTGGGCGCTGTGGGAAGATCCGTGGCCCAAGCCCTCCTATCTCTTCGCGCTCGTTGCGGGCGACCTCGTCGTCAACCGCGACGAATTCGTCACCATGTCGGGACGCAAGGTCGAGCTGGGCATCTGGGTGCGCGCGGGCGACGAGAGCCGCACCGGCCATGCGATGCAAGCGCTGAAGAACAGCATGGCGTGGGATGAGCGGGTCTATGGCCGCGAATATGACCTCGACCTCTTCAACATCGTTGCGGTGAGCGATTTCAACATGGGGGCGATGGAGAACAAGGGGCTCAATATCTTCAACACGCGCTATATCCTTGCTGACCCCGACACCGCGACCGACGCCGATTATGACGGGGTCGAGGGCGTCGTCGCGCACGAATATTTTCACAATTGGTCGGGCAATCGGATCACCTGCCGCGACTGGTTCCAGCTGAGCCTGAAGGAAGGCTTCACCGTCTATCGCGACCAGAGTTTCTCGGCCGACATGGGATCGCCCGCGGTCAAGCGAATCGAGGACGTCCGCCTGCTTCGCGCGGCGCAATTCCCGGAGGATGCGGGACCGCTCGCGCATCCGATCCGGCCCGATAGCTATCAGGAAATAAGCAATTTCTACACCGCGACCGTCTATAACAAGGGCGCCGAGATCATTCGCATGATGGCGACGATGGCGGGCCCCGAGCGCTTCCGCAAAGGCACCGACCTCTATTTCGACCGCCACGACGGCGAGGCTGCAACGTGCGAGGATTTTGTACGGGCGATCGAGGATGGCGCGGGGCTCGATCTCAAGCAGTTTCGCCTCTGGTACAGCCAGGCGGGAACGCCGCGCGTTACGGCGCGCGTCGAACATGACGCGGCATCGGGTGCGGCGCAGCTTCATCTGACACAGAATGTTCCGCCGACGCCCGGTCAGCCGGTCAAGGTGCCGATGCCGATTCCGCTACGGATCAAGGCCTTTGACCGAAGCGCGACTGCGACGCATGCCGGCGAGCAACTGGTCGTGCTGCACGATACCGAAACAGTCGTTCCGCTCGGGCAGTTCGCAGCGCCGCCGCTGCTGTCGCTGAACCGCGGCTTTTCGGCGCCGATCATTATTGATTTCGAGCGCGGAGCCGACGAACTCGGCTGGCTCGCCGCGCATGACGATGATCCCTTCGCGCGTTACGAGGCGCTCCAGCAGCTGATGCTCGACACGCTCGTCGCAGCGGTTTCGGGCAAGTCGGGTCACCGCCAGGCGGTGATCGATGCGGTGGCGGAAACGCTGCGCGGCCGTGAGGCGGACCCGGCCTTTGTCGCCGAAGCGGTGTTGTTGCCGAGTGAGGCGTTCATCGGCGACCAGATGTTGACGGTCGACCCCGACGCGATCCGCCGCGAGCGGCTCGCGCTGCAGGATGCGATCGGCGCGGCGCTCGAAAGCGAGTGGCGCTCCATTCTTGCCGAGGACGCGCCGCCGGCGTCGGTCCTGTCGCGCAAGGCAAAGGGCGCGCGGCGCCTCCGCGGTGTCGCGCTCGCCTATCTGGCGGCCACCGACCGCGCCGATGTGCCGTCGCTGGCATTCACAATTTTCTCGGAAGTCGACGGGATGACCGAGCGGCAGGCGGCGCTCGCTACACTGGCGCATGGCGACAGCGACGAGCGCGCGCACGCGCTCGACATTTTCTACCAGCGCTATCGCGACAATCCGCTCGTGCTCGACAAATGGTTCCAGGTGCAGGCGTGGTCGATGCGCCCCGATACGGTCGATGCGGTGCGCGCGCTTGCGCAGCATCCCGATTTCACGCTGACCAATCCCAACCGCGTGCGCGCGCTGTACGGTGCGCTGACGGGCAATCAGGCGGCCTTCCATCAGGCCGACGGTGCGGGATACCGCACCATCGCCGACCTCGTCATCGCGCTCGATCCCAAAAATCCGCAGACCGCCGCACGGATGATCCCGCCACTGGGACGTTGGAAGCGCTTCGACGAGGCACGTGCCGCGATGATGAAGGCTGAGCTCGACCGGATTTTGGCGCAACCGGGGCTGTCACGCGACGTAACCGAACAGGCGAGCAAAAGCTTGCTCGGCTGAGCGACTGCCGTTGAGAGAGAATTGACGGCGGCTGTAACGGTCGCGGCGTTGTGCGCGTATTCCGGAAATGGCACGAGTAGGCTTGGCAAGATGGCGTAGCAACGATCGTCCCGAGATAACGTTTTTGCGGCTGTCAGAGATACCGGCGGCGCAAATATTGGACCACATGGCCGACGAGCGGATTGCGCGCCATTTGCCCTTGATGCGCGCGCCGTGGGATATCGAGACGGTCCGGGCTTTCGTGGCTGCGAAAGAAGAGTGCTGGCGACGCGACGGACTCGGCCATTGGGCGATAATGATCGACGGGCGTTACGCAGGCTGGGGCGGATTCCAGTTGGAAGGAGATGATTGGGATTTCGGTCTCGTCCTGCATCCCCGGGCTTTCGGATATGGCGCCGCCATCGCGCGAAAGGCGATCGAATTTGCCAAGCAGCATGAATCAATTGCCGAGGTTAGCTTCCTGTTGCCGCCATCGCGGCGCAACGCGTTCTTGCTCTCCCGTTTCGGCGCCGAACGCGCCGGAGAGGTTGTGGTCGATGGCCAGCTTTTCCACAGGCACCTGCTCGATCTTCGAGCGGAGGCGCCAGTGTTTACGCCGTCCCGCGATCGGTGCCGGTCGGACGGCTGACCTGGCCGAGCTCAATGAACCTCGCGCTGCGCTATGACGCCGGACGGATCGACATGGCGACCGAGCGCGCGCTCCGCATCTTGCCCGCGATGTCGCCGTCTTTCCCAGGGACATCGTAGGTATAGACGGCAACGATCTTTTCGGCGGCGGTCGTGATGCACGCGCCGAGAATGATCGGATAGGTCACGCCGCCGCCGTTCACTTTCACCGAGCCGCCCATATAGGCGCAATCGCTGTCGGTCCCGCGCGGAGCGTGGAAGGGGGTCGCCGAATGCGTGCCGGCTTTCGTCGGCGCGCGGCAACGCCCGACAGCAGCAGGCTCGACTCGGTTGTTGTGTGGGTTTAGGGTGGGCATCGTTTCCAGCGTTCCGGCCGAGGGAGAGTGACGATGGTTCGCAGGATGGTCGTAGCGGCGGCGGCGCTGGGCGTGCTTGCAGGGTGCAGCGAGGATCCGGCGGCGGACGCCAGGGGCGATGCAGGTGCAAATGCGGTGCTTCCCGCCGGCCCCGCAGCGCGTATCGACAAGATCGCGGCCGCCGACCTGCCCGACGCGGTGCGCGCGGCGGTGCTCACCCGGATTCCCGACATGACGATCGTCGAGGCCGAGCGCAAGGAGCGCGACGGCATGGTCTTCTATGACGTCGAAGGCACGCGCGCCGACGGCAGCGAGATCGAACTCGATATATTGGAGGAGGGCGGCCAGTACCGCGTGGTCGAGGTCCAGCGCGACATCGAGTGGACCGCGGCGCCGGCCGAGGTGATCGCGGCGGCCGGGGCGGCGCCCGACAGTTTCACCCCCGAACGCGTGATCGAAAGCACCCAGAATGACGGGACGGTGGTTTTCGAGCTGTTCGCACCGGGCAAGCCCGACGAGCCCGCGGCGGAGGTGAACTGGAAGGACGGCCGCGCCGAACTGCGCCGCGAGCGCAATGTCTATTAGACCGCGCCGCCGCGCCATCCGAACGGGCGCTTGACCTAAAGCGCGGTTGAGCTTGCAGAGACGGAGGCAAATGATTCGCGAAAGGATGATTTGCCGATGCTCTACCGCCCGTTTTCTCCCGATTTATCGACTATCGATGCGGCGCCATCGCTGTTGACGCGCCACGCGGAGCGCACGGGCTATGCGGGGCCGCCGCCCGCGCCGACGATGGAGGTTTTGCGCGCGTTGCAGGCGGCGCATCTGGCCGCGATCCCGTTCGAATCCTTCGACCCCCTGATGGGCCAGGCGGTCGATACCGGCGCGGAGGCCGTCGATGCCAAGCTGCTCGGGCCGCGGCGGCGCGGCGGATATTGTTTCGAACAAAATGGGCTGTTCCTGCGTGTGCTGCGGGCGGCGGGCTTTGTCGCCGAACCCTTGCTCGGCCGCGTGCGGTGGATGATGCCGGGCGACGCGCCGCCGACAGCACGCACGCACCTGGTGCTGCGCGTGATGCTGGACGGGCGCGCGTGGCTCGTCGACGTGGGGTTCGGCGCGACGGTGCCGCCGCAGCCGCTCGCGATGGACCATTCGCGGCCGCAGCCGACGCGGCACGAGCGCTATCGCGTGCGCCGCGGACGGCGTTCATACCGCGTCGAGGCCGAGGTCATGGGCGAGTGGCGCGTGCTTTACGACGTGGAGGACAGCCCCGCGCCGGCGATCGACCTGGAGGTCGGCAATTGGTACACCTCGACGCATCCCGCGTCGCATTTCCGCCACATGCTCGTCGCCGCGCGGACGACCGATGCGGCGCGGCACGGGCTGCGCGACAATCGGCTGACGATCCGCCACGCCGACGGCGCGGTCGAGCAGCGATACCTCGACGCCGATGCGATCGAACGCGCGCTGGCCGACATCTTCCTGATCGACGTCGAGCCCGGCTGGCGCCGCGCGATCGAGCGTGCGGCGACGGCCGAGGTGGCGCCCGCCTAGGCGCCACCCCGTACCGCCGCGCCGCGCGTCAGGCCGCGAGCGCCTTGGCGCCGAGCCGCCCGTGCTCGCACCATGCGGCGAGTTCGGGGCTGAATTCGGCGGCGACCTTTGCATCATAGAGCGCGAGGTCGTCGGCGCGGAAAATGTCGCGCCAGCGGCCGTTGGTGCCCTTGTGCAGGAAGGTCTTGCCGCCGCCTTCCCAGATGTCGGCGGCGGTCGGCATCAACTGGTCCGACGCCGCTTTCATCGCGTCGAAGCCCGCCGCCTCGATCAGCGAAGGCCACAGCGCTTCGTCGATCGCGATGTCGAGGAATTCGGCAATCCGCCGCATCTCGCCGCCGCGATCGGCCTTGAGGTCGTTATAGTGGACGAGCAGGACATTGGGGTCGCTCCGCGCTTCCCAAAAGCTGGTTTCCATCGCGAAATATGACGCTCCGGGGTCACCGAGCGCATCCTCGTCGCCGACGAGCCAGTCGTGGAAATGCTGCGCCGGGTCGGTCGGCACGAACTCCATTGTATCGCCGAACTTCGGGTCCGCCATGCTGACGCGCGCGAACTCCTCGACGATGCCGGGGGTATATTTGCTCTTGTGGTTGAAGAAGGACATCGCGGCGTCGCGGCCGTCGCGCGCGACGTGGATGAACTTCACGCCCTCGTGCACGGGCAGCGCATCGAAGGGCAGGTGCGACTTCAGGAAGCGGCGGTGCGTCTGCGACGCGGCAAGCGCGCGCGTCGCCTCGGGCGGGATGAAGCGGAAATCGGGCCAGGGCGAGCTGTCGTGCACCGCAAAGGGCGCCGCGCTGCCGAAGACGAGCATGCCGACGATGCGCTGTGTCCAGGTGGTGCCGCATTTGGGATAGGTCGAAATCACGATGTCGTCGCCGCGCATCGGGAAATCGTCCCACAAGGCGCTGTCGAAGAAACGCGAGCGCACGGGGCGCGTCGCGGGGCGGATCAAGCGGGGGGTGGTCGTCATGCAGGTCCTTTCGCTTCGGGATCATCATGTCCCGACGCCAGGAGACGGAGCGGGTCATGCGAAACCTCGATTCTGATACGCGCACCCGTTGCGGTGCACGGCGGCTCTGTGCGAGGGCGACCTGCGCACGGCAGTGCCGCCGGTCACAGTCCCGAATTTTGTGCGGTGCCCCCTCGTCCCCGATGCGACTCGCCCCTGCGCCGCGCAGCATAGCGCAGGAACGCGCAAAGGTCGCGGCTGCCGGAACGGCCGCGACGCGCCCCGGCTGGCTGCCCGCGCCCCAGCCAGCGGGTCGCGCGTGCGCAGCGTCACCGCCTTGCGGTTCTCGATCCGGTCGAAGCGGAGCGGGAAGGGCGGTGCGACGAAGCCGTCCAGCGCGGCGATGGTCGCGGGCAGCCACTCGGGCGGCGCGCATGGTGCAGTTCGTAGAGCGAGATGAGCGTGACATGGAGGAGGTGGGGGCCGCGTCCGGGGGCGTTGCGGGGCAGCGCGGCGATCTGCGCCTGCACCTCTCTGGCGGCGGCTTGGCCATGACGTAGAGGGGGTTTCGGGCGCGCATGGGTGGGGGTGTAGCATGATGTGGGGGTGGGGCCGATTGACGGCCACTCCGTGGGGGCCGGGATTTGGAGGTTTAGTAAACCGTCATTGATCGAACCGCACGATCGGCTGCCCGTCGATGTTAGACGAGGTCGTCGCCAAGCATTAGCGGAGCTTCAAACGCGATTTCGTCTTCGATCCAAATTTTAACGAGGTAGGTTCCCGGAATCAAAACAGACGGCACTCGCCATCTCTTAGCATTGGGTGGAATGGGGCGAAAGTTGTCATTAACAAATTCAGCTACAACCACGCCTTCTGAATCTATAATATTAATTCGGAAGTCAATGTTTCTGCTATCATTGCGCGGGTGAATTTCAAAGATCGCGCCCTCGCCACTTAAATGGACGTGTTCAACATAAGCAAGCAAACGATTGAAGACACGAATATCGTCAGAAACTCTGATTTTTGGGCGCCAATCATCAGCTCTATCGCCCAGAAAATACAATAAGGTATCGCGTTCTGCTTCGGATCGGCAATAAATCCAATCAAGGCTTTCATTAAGATCTAATGGTGATGTCGCTAAGACCTCTGCGCATCGGTGGCCAATAATAGAATGGTCGCCATTTAAACCGCCTTCATGGTATACTTTCTCCCAAGGAATTCCCGCAAAGAACGCGGCGTCATCTCCTACTAATGCAGAATTTCGCTGCATATTTTCATTCGAAAAGCGAGTTCCCAGTCTAGTTAAAATCGGACGCGCTTTTAGAACAAACATTATGAGTATTGGGGCCTGATGGCCGAACTCGCATTCTAGTCGCTTTCGAATTCCCTCGATGTGAAACTGGGTCGGCGTCCTGGGTCGAAAATACAATCGGACAAATTCGTGAGCGTCTACTCTGGCATCGATAACGCCGTCCCCCGCAACATTCCGACGGAGATTTATATCGGGGTCAGCGCGGGATCGTAGAACTCCCTCGCTCAGTATCTGAACCGCGTTTTCCAACGGTGCATGATGGAACAGCCTAGATGGCCATTTTGACCTATGCGAGAAGTATGGGAGATCGAGTTTTCGCTCCCATTCTAAGATGTGTGCATCCGCCTCTTCTGCGCTTAGTGCCATTCGAGCCTGAGCTGTTCATGCGCGGGTGAAGTGGTGCCGATCCGTCGTGCCCAAGGCTGCAATTCAACAGCGATTTCAGGTTCATTCCCACGCTGAATTTCGACCGGGCGAGTGTTGGGTAGCATGCTAAGCAGCGTTATTATAAAATTGCCGCCCTCGCCTTTTGACCATTCAGCTCGCTCTTTGGTCACCAATCCCCGTAGAAGTGAGACCCAAACTCCGTGAAGGTCTTCAGCGTCGAACTCCCACGTTCCAGTGTTCGATTCAATCTGTAGAGATTGGCAATCATTTACTCTGGCCTTGAATGCCTGATTTGAATTTAAATCGACAAGGCTGTCCCCGCCTAAGGTTGAGATAACGCGCAGCCCATTGACGAATGTTTCAAACTCCACACCCAAGGGAATGCCCTCCGCTGCTCTATCGGAGATCATTTCCAGATGTTCAGGTATCCCAATATCCTTCTGGAAGTCATGGATATATACTGGAATGCGCACTCTTTTCAAAAAGTGCTCCATTAAAGGTTTTACATCTTCCCAGTCTAAATTTCCATTTCCACATCCAAGTCTCGGGAATGAGATTTCTCGAATTTTGAGATCCTCATATGTGTCAACAAACTTCTGAAGGCCTTCTTCAATCCATTCAATTCTCGAAGGGTTTCTCCAATGAACTTTTGTAGGGAAATTTAGAACCCAATTGCTCACGCCTCGCCACAGCCATAGTTTCCCTGGCTGAAGCTGGCTTCGATCACAGATTTCCTTGTACCGGGTGAACATTGATGGTTCCCGGCCTTTGAACTCGCGGGCCAATCCCTTGCCCATTACTCCGACACAGTTGACCGTGTTGACCAAGGTCTGCGCCGGGGAATCAAGCAAGCTTGTTCGCCTGTAAAGTAACATTGCCTTGTCCTTCCGCGAGGCCCCTTCTTAACCTAGTGGCCCGCCAATTGCGATCCCGTTAATCTGAACATGAGAACATAAGGTGAACATATAGTCTTGTCAAAGCTTTCGGGCTTCAATCATGCTCCCTGCCACCCGCACCCATATAAAGCTCGCTCCCCGTCTCCTTGAACAGCTCGCTCATCTCGGCCATGCCTGCCTCGACTTCGCTCGGCACAAGCTTCTTGGCTTCTTCCGCCGCGATGAAATTTTCGGCGGGCTGGTTCTGCTTTGCGGCAAATTCCCGCACCTCCTGGCTGATCTTCATCGAACAGAACTTAGGCCCGCACATGCTGCAGAAATGCGCCGACTTGGCGCCCTCGGCGGGGAGGGTCTGGTCGTGGTACTGCTCGGCGGTGTCGGGGTCGAGCGACAGGTTGAACTGGTCGCGCCAGCGGAATTCGAAGCGCGCTTTCGATAGCGCGTCGTCGCGGACCTGCGCGGCGGGGTGGCCCTTGGCGAGGTCGGCGGCGTGGGCGGCGAGCTTGTAGGTGACGACGCCGACCTTCACATCGTCGCGGTCGGGCAGGCCCAGATGCTCCTTGGGCGTGACGTAGCAAAGCATCGCGGTGCCGTACCAGCCGATCATCGCGGCGCCGATGCCGCTGGTGATATGGTCGTATCCCGGCGCGATGTCGGTGGTGAGGGGGCCAAGCGTGTAGAAGGGCGCCTCGCCGCACGCTTCCAATTGCTTGTCCATATTCTCCTTGATCTTGTGCATCGGGACGTGGCCCGGCCCCTCGATCATCACCTGCACATCCTGTTCCCACGCGCGCTTGGTGAGCTCGCCCAGCGTGTAGAGCTCGGCGAACTGCGCCTCGTCGTTCGCGTCGGCGATGCTGCCGGGGCGCAGGCCGTCGCCGAGGCTGTAGGCGATGTCATAGGCCTTCATGATCTCGGTAATCTCGTCGAAGCGCTCGTAGAGGAACGATTCCTTGTGATGCGCGAGGCACCATTTCGCCATGATGCTGCCGCCGCGGCTGACGATGCCGGTGACGCGCTTGGCGGCGAGCGGGACGTAAGGCAGGCGGACGCCCGCATGGATCGTGAAATAGTCGACGCCCTGCTCGGCCTGTTCGATGAGCGTGTCGCGGAAGATTTCCCACGTCAGTTCCTCGGCGACGCCGCCGACCTTCTCCAGCGCCTGATAGATGGGGACGGTGCCGATCGGGACGGGCGAATTGCGGATGATCCATTCGCGCGTGTCGTGGATGTTGCGCCCCGTCGACAGGTCCATGACGGTGTCGGCGCCCCAGCGGATCGACCAGACCATCTTGTCGACTTCGGAGGCGACGTCGCTGGCGACCGCGCTGTTGCCGATATTGGCGTTGATCTTGACGAGGAAGTTGCGGCCGATCGCCATCGGCTCGCTTTCGGGGTGGTTGATGTTGCTGGGGATGATCGCGCGGCCGCGCGCGACCTCTTCGCGGACGAATTCGGGGGTGACATAGTCGGGGATGCTCGCGCCCCAGTCCTGCCCGTCGCGGACATATTCGGCGAGGCGTTCGCGGCCGAGATTTTCGCGGGTGGCGACATATTCCATCTCGGGCGTGATGATGCCGCGGCGGGCATAGTGCATCTGGCTGACGTTCGCGCCCGGCTTCGCGCGCAGCACGGTCTTGCGGACGTTGGGGAAGGCGGGGACGCCGCCCGAGCGGTCGGGGCCGAGCTGGCCGTTGTCCTCGGGCCGGACCTCGCGCTGCGCAACCTCCTCGACATCGCCGCGCGCGCGGATCCAGGGGGCGCGCAGTTCGGGGAGGCCGGCGTGGATGTCGATGCGCGCATCGGGGTCGGTGTAGGGCCCCGACGTGTCATAGACGCGCACCGGCGGCTCGCCGCTCGACGGTTCGAGCATGATCTCGCGCATCGCGACGCGGATGCCGCTGCCGGTGGGACTGGCGACGTGGACCTTGCGGCTGCCGCGGATCGGGCCGGTGGTGATTCCGATCGGTTCGGCTTGCGTCTTGTCGAGGCGGCTGTCGATGTCGGCCATGTCTGTTCGCTCCAAAGATGTCGGAGCGAGAATGGATTTCACGCGGTGAAAGCCAACCCTCCCTCCGCCCGTATTACCGGGATCAGGTTCGACGGGTCGCGGGCTGTTCCGCTCTCAACCTGTTGCTGCACACAGGCTCCCCGGGGATGGTCGCGACCATAGGCGAGGCGCGCGCAAAGGGGAAGGGGTCATCCGACGCGGCGGGCGAGCCAGACGCCGGCGACCATCAGCGCGATGCCCGCAATGCGGCGCGCGTCGATCGGGTAGCGGAGCGATCCGAACAGGCCGAAATGGTCGATCACCGCCGCGCTTGCGAGCTGGCCGACGAGGACGAAGAAGATCGCATTGCCGACGCCGAAGCGGGGCGCGATGAAGGTGACCGCGATGACATAGAAGGCGACGAACAGCCCGCCGAAATGGAAGGCGAACGGAATGTCGCCGCCGACGCGGATCGCGCCGAGCGAGCCGGTGAGCGCTGCGCCCGCGAGCGCGATGGCGAGCGCGAGGCCGAAGAGGATGACCGATGCTGCAAGCGGGCTCCCCAGCCGCGCGCCGAGCCCGCCGTTGAGCGCGGCGAGGATCGGGATGCCGACGCCGGTCAGGAACATGATCGCGGCAAAGGCGGGGGCAGGGTTGGTGGTCATCGCGGAGGGACTCCTGTTTCGGGCGCCTCCTTCGTATCAGCTCTCGGCTGAGGGCCAACCCGGCATCGCGGGGAAGCCCGGCAGCGCGGCGATGCGGCGCGTCCAGTCGCGGATATGCGGCCATTCTTCGAGGTCGATGCCGCCGTCGGGGGCGAGCGCGAGATAGGGACTCGCGGCGATGTCGGCGATCGTCAGACGCTCGCCGACGAGCCATTGACGCGATGCAAGATGCGCGTCGACGACGGGCAGGATGCGCGCGGCGACGGCGCGGGCGCGCTCGCGGTCGATCGACCAGTCGAACAGCTTTTCGGCGCGCAGCAGCGCGGGTCCGTTGAAAATCTCGTTCGCCGCATGCGACAACCAGACGGCGATCGCGCCGCGCTCTTCGGGGGTGCGTCCGTCCCATTCGCCGGGGCGGTGGCGCGCGGCGAGATAGGCGGCGATCGCCTGGCTGTCGCGCAGCACGAAATCGCCTTCGACATATACGGGAATCTGCGCCATCGGGTTGAGTGCGCGAAAGGCCTCGTCCTGCCGCGCCGCGGCGTCGACCGTCACCTCCTCCCATGCGATCCCGAGGAAGGCGAGCGCCATGCGGACCTTGTGGACATTGCCCGACATTGGTGAACCAAAGAGGCGGATCATCGTCATTCTCCCTTTTGAGTGGCGCGCAGGGCTTCGACCTCGGCGCGTAGCTGGTTGAGCTCGGCCGCCATCGGCTTGATCGCGGCGGAAATTTCGCCCTCGGTGAAGCGCGGCGTGATGTGCTGGGGGCAATTCCATTCCCAGCCGATCACGTCGATCAGGAAGGCGCGTTCGGGCGCCGCGCGATATTCCTGCGGCATCAACGCCGCGACAGTGGCGGGATCGTCGGCCTGCTCGACGATCACGGCATGGCCGAGCAGCTTGAGCCGTCGCCGGTTCGCATAATCCATCAGGAACAGCGACACGCGCGGATTCTCGGCGAGGTTCGTCGTGCTGATATATTGGCGATTGCCCGAAAAATCGGCGAAGCCGATGCGGTTCGCCTCGAGATGGCGAAGAAAGCCGGGAGGGCCGCCGCGATGCTGCATATAGGGCCAGCCGTGCGGCGTGACGCTGGCGATGTAGAAGCTGTCGCGCGCCTCGACGAAGGATATTTCCTTGTCGGTCAGCGCGTCGGGCGTGCCGTCCGCGCCGGCCTCCATCCGCGCATAGGAGGCGCGCGAACCGTGCGCCTCCTGCCGCGCGCGGGCGGCGTCGGTGAAGATGGTGTGGAGATAGTTTCGCGCCATCGTCGGTAATCCTCGAAGGTGGAGCGAGCGGAGGTTCGGGAGTGTGGAGGGAGGCCCTCCGCTCGCAGAATCGAGATAGTGAATTGCGCTGATCGAGATAATCTGTAAAAAATTGACAAGTCTATTCCGATAAATGGAATAATATGGATCGCCTGCTCACGCTCGAAATGTTCGTCGCGGTCGCCGCCGAGGGCGGGTTCGCGGCCGCGGCACGCAAGCTCGGAAGTTCGCCGCCTGCGGTGACGCGCGGGATCGCCGCGCTCGAGGCGCGGCTCGGGACAGTGCTGTTCCACCGATCGACGCGCGCGGTCGCGCTCACCGATGCGGGCGAGATTTTCCTTGAGAAGGCGCAGCGCATCCTTGCTGACCTTGCCGGCGCCGAGCGCGAACTGCGCGGCGCGGAGGCCGAACCGGGCGGCCAGCTTTACCTGACCGCGCCGGTGATGTTCGGCCGCCTGCACGTGCTGCCCGTCGTCGGCGAACTGCTCGCACAGCATGCCGCGCTATCGGTGAGGATGATGCTGATCGACCGCAATGTACGCATCGTCGAGGAGGGCATCGATGTCGCGGTGCGTATCGGCGCGCTCGTCGATTCGGCGCTGAAGGCGGTGAGGATCGGTACGGTGCGTCAGATGCTGGTTGCGAGCCCCGGCTATCTCGCGCGGCATGGCGCGCCCGAGGGCGTCGCCGACCTGAACGGTCATAATCTGATCGGATCAATGGGGCCGCGCGCCAGCGGTGATTGGCATTTTGTCGCGGGACGCCTGCGTGTCGATGCGCAGCGGCGGTTGACGGTCAATACGGTCGATGGCGCGCTTGCGGCGGCAGAGGCGGGAATGGGGATCGCGAACCTGCTGAGTTACCAGGTGGCCGAAGCGGTGGGGGCGGGCCGCCTGATTTCGCTGTTGCCCGACGACCAGCCGCCGCCGCTGCCGGTGAACCTGTTGTTCGAGCCGTCGCGCGCGTCGCTGCCGTCGGTGCGCGCGTTTGTCATGGCGATGAAGGAGCGCGGACGGCGAAAGGGGCTGGGCTGAGGCCGGATATGCAGGCGGGCCTACAGGTTCAGTTTGTGTATCGGCGAGGTTCAGTTTCTGCACTGGAGCGATTTCGGTCCGATCTGCTGTGAGCGTGTCGGCGCGCACATCGCGTGCCACGACAACAGCAAGAAGGATCGATATATGTATCTGGAATCTCCCTCTGGGCTTTTGCAACGCTCCCGCGCCGGGGACCGGCGGCACAGATCGCGGCGCATCGTGCGGTTTGTGACCGCGATCGGGGCGGTCATGGCTTTGTTCGCGGCGACGGTCCTGGTCGCGGTGCCCGCATCGGCGATGCGTCAAGCCGCGTCAGTGGCGGCGCAGCCCACCAGGTTCGTGGGTTACGACGACCTGGACCTCACCCGGCCGGCCGGCGTCGCGGCACTCGTCCAGCGGACGAAAAAGGCGGCGCGCGCGGTATGCAGGATGCAGGCCAAGGCAGCGAAACGACCCTATGCCCGCCCGTCGACATGTATCCGCAAGACATTTGCCGAAAGCGTCCGTCAGATCGACCGCGCGGTCGCGCGCGCGCAGGACAGGGCGCGCTATGCCGAGCAGTCGGGGTTCGACGTGTCGACCGACGCTCTCTGAGTGGCGGCTGCCGGTCCGGCCGTCGACGAAGCCGACGGGCCGGTCCGGCGATGGCCGGTCAGAAATTCGGGATGCTCGGCGAAATATGCGTCGATGCGCTCGAACAGGTCGCGAACGAAAGGGCGCCGCAACGATGCCCTCCGGCCGATCAGGTAGATCGGAACGTCGAATTCGGGCGGCGGCGCGAAGCAGCGCACCAGCAGGGGGTCATGGTCGCCGACGGTCAGCGGCAGCGCCGTGATCGCGCGCGCGGTTATCACGGTCGAACGCAGCGAATTATAATTGTTGCATCGCATCGTGCGCCCGCTCCGTGCCGTCGCCTCGGCGAGCCGCAAGAAGATTGGCAGTCGGGATAATATCTGGTCGGGCAGGGCAACGATGTGGCTATCGAGATCGTGCCAGCCCGAAGGCCGCCGGTCGTCCGGCATGTCGGCGGGCGCATAGAGCGTCCATGCGCAGTCGGGCAGCCGCCGCGACACCAGCGCATCGTCCTCGGCATTGAGGCGACCGCGAACGGCAATATCGGCTTCGCCCCGCGCGAGGTCGTAGATACGGTCGCTCGCGAACATGTCGACGCGGACGTCGGGCCAGTGATCACGATAGGCGCACAGGATAGGGACGAACAGCCGTTCGAAATGATCGAGCAAGGTCAGCCGCACCGCCTGTGCCGTATCGCCGCGAAGGTCGCTGATTTCCCCGTCAAGGTCCTGCGCCGCGCGCTCCATGCGTTCAGCGACCGCGGCCAGTTGCATTGCGGCCTCGGTCGGGATGAATCCCGCGGCACTGCGGTCGAAGAGCGTCAGGCCGCTCGCCGCTTCCAGGGCGGCGATGCGGCGGACGACAGTGGGCTGGCTGCAGCCCAGACATGCTGCCGCGCGGCCCGTCGTCCTTTCGCGGAGAAGCGCCAGGAAAACGGCAACATCATCCCAACGATAGTTCACCTGTCGCCTATTCACTTTTGCATCGCCCGATGCAAGCATTTCGATTGGCCGCGCGCAGCCGTCCCGTTAGGGGCGCAATAGGTGCAAGCTTTCGCATATTGATGCGGAGGCCGGGGCAGGGTGCACCACCAGCAAAAACGTCAATCCGCTATCGGCCGGGGCTCGAAGCGAATGTCTGGCGGACGTCACGGCACCGTATCGCGCATGCGGGGCCGCGACCCTGCCTTTTGGAGGGAAAATGTTCGATACGCCGCAATATCCGCGCAAGACGCGCGAGTTTCACAATCACCACATGGATTCGACAATCTGGAATCGTTTTGCGTTCCGTCCCGACGACGTCATCGTCAGCACCTATGCCAAGTCGGGGACCACCTGGACGCAGCAGATCGTCGGGCAGATTTTGTTCCAGGGCGATCCCGACGTCCGCGTCGCCGACATTTCGCCGTGGCTCGACCTGCGGCTGCCGACCGAGGAGGAAAAATTCGCGCTGCTCGATGCCCAGACGCATCGCCGCTTCATCAAGACGCACCTCCCGCTCGACGCCTTTGTCTATCGGCCCGAGATCAAGCATATCTATATCGCGCGCGACGGCCGCGACATTGCGTGGAGCATGTTCAACCATGCGAGCAACTTCGTTCCCGAATTCTATGACATATTGAATTCGGTGCCCGGGCGTGTGGGCCCGCCGCTCGAACACCCCGAGGCCGATGTCGTCGCCTTTTTCCGGCGCTGGCTCGATCAGGACGGCGCGCCCTTCTGGTCGCTGTGGGAAAATGTCCGCACCTGGTGGGAAGGCCGCCATCTGCCGAACATGCTGATGCTCCACTTCGCCGACATGAAGCGCGACCTGCCCGGCACGATCCGCAAGGTCGCGGCGTTCCTGGAGGTCGAGCTCAGCGACGAAGCCTTTGAACGGGCGGTGCTTCATTCGAGCTTCGACTGGATGAAGGCCAATGCCGAAAAGGCGGCACCGCTTGGCGGCACCATTTTCCAGGGCGGCGCAGCGACCTTCATCAACAAGGGCAGCAACGGTCGCTGGCAGGAATTGCTCACCGACGCCGATGTGGCCGCCTATGAAGCGCGAGCGCTTGCCGAACTGGGTGCTGAATGTGCCGGATGGCTGGCCGGGGGCGGAGAGATTGCACCGCCGCAGGCGGTTGCGGCCTGATTGCCAAAAGCCACCGGGCCCGCGCAGCGTGCCCGGTGAGCCCCGTCAGGCGCCGCCGAGCCAGTCCGCGACTTCGCCCGCGATGCGGTTGGCGGCGCGTGTCAGCGCCTCGCCAGCCGGCTTGGCCTCGACTGCGCTGCCGATCGGTTCGCGCGCCTCGAAGCGGCGCTGCGTTACCGTCTTGCCGCCGCTGTTTACGAGCATCGCCTGATAGACGACGACGGCCTCGTTGGTGCGCGCATCGACGCCAAATTCCATCAACTGTCCCGCAAGCTGTTCGCCGGGGGCGGTCAGATATTGCCCCTCGTCGAGCACGACGCGGTTCGTGCGCGCGGCGACCGTTTCGGACAAAAGGCGCTGGAACAGGCGCGATGGCGCCTCGACCCATTGCGCGTCCTTGACATAGGCGACGCTCGCTCCGTCCTGCTGCACCGGGATGCGCGTCGTGCGCAGCTTTTGCGGGGCGGTGGGGATCAGGATGGTCAGCGTTGCGGCGTCGGCGGCGGTGCGTGCAGTGCCCGCTGCAGGTGCCGCGTCGGGGTCGAGCGTCAGCAGGAAGGGCGGCGGTTTGGCGCCGAGGCTGAAACAGCCCGACAGCGCAAGCGCGCCGATGGCAGCCAGCGCCGACGTACGGAGCGAACGGAAACGATGGGGCATCGAGTTTTTCCTCATGGCTTGTAATCGGGCAGCTTGCTGCCGCTGATGACTGCACCCGCGCCCTGCTGGTCGAGCTTGTCGGTCAGGCTCGATAGCGAGGCGGAGGTGCGGCGCAGGTCGCGGATCAGCGCATTGGCTTCGGGGATCGTCGTTTCGCTGAAGGTTTGCAGGCCGGGGCGCGCATCGGCGATCGCGCTCTCCAGCGTCTTCATCGACGCGTTGGCCGATTTCAGCGTATCGCGCAGGTTCGCCATGGCGGGGTCGACGTTGCGGTCGATCGTGCCCTGCGCCGAGGCGGCCAGATTGCCGATCTGTTCGGCGGCGGTACCCGTCTGCTGGATCGCGATGCGCGTATCGGCGAGTGCGGCCTCGATCGCGGGGCCGTTGCGCGCGAGGATCGCGGTCGATTGTTCGACATTTTTGAGGATCGCGCTGAAACTAGCCTGATTTTCGTCGTCTGCGAGTTCGGCGAGGCGTTCGGTGAGCGTCGAGAGGCGTTGGAGGAGCTGCGGCGCGGTGTTGAGAATTTCGCCGAGCCCGCCGATGCGGTTGGGGATGACGGGCCGGCCCGCAGGCCCCTTGTCGGTGATCGGCGGCGCGCCCTTGACCGCACCGTCGAGTGCGATCTGCGAGACGCCGGTAAAGCCGACGCCTTCGAGCGCGGCGGTTGTGCCTTGCAGGATGGGCACCGTCTCGTCGACCTCGATGCGCACGCGGACGAATTGCGGGTCGTCGCGCCACAGCTCGATCTGCCGCACCTGTCCGACCGGGACGCCCGAAAATTGCACCTGTGCGCCCTTGTTCAGACCGTCGACCGATTGTTTGAAAAAGATGTCATATTCGCGCCGGTCGCCGCCGCTGTCGTTCGCCATCCACACGACGAAAAAGGCGAGCGCGAGGGTGAAGAGGAGCACGAACGCCCCCACCAGCACATTGTTCGAACGCGTTTCCATCACCCTTTTCCTATCGTTCCGGCGCGGCGCCGTGCGCCTCGTGGCAATCCGCGGCGGAGCGGCCGCGCGGCCCGTTGAAATAATCCTGTATCCACGGATGCTCGGTGGCAAGCAGTTCGGGGATCGTCCCCACCGCGATCACCCGCTTTTCGGCAAGCACCGCGACGCGGTCGCAGGTCGCATAGAGCGTGTCGAGATCGTGCGTGATCAGGAAGACGGTCAGCCCCATCGTGTCGGCAAGCTCGCGGATCAATTCGTCGAACTTGGCCGCGCCGATCGGGTCGAGCCCCGCGGTCGGTTCGTCGAGGAACAGCAGCGCGGGATCGAGCGCGAGCGCGCGCGCAAGGCCGGCGCGCTTGACCATGCCGCCCGACAGCTCGGCGGGATATTTGGGTCCGGCATCGGGGGGGAGGCCGACCATCGCGACCTTGTACGCGGCGATTTCATCGAGCAGCTTCTGGTCGAGGCGCGGGTAATATTCGCGAAGCGGGACCTGGATATTCTCGGCCACCGTCAGCGTCGAGAAAAGCGCGCCGCCCTGGAACATCACGCCCCAGCGGCGGCGCAGGTCGCGCGATTCCTCTTCGTCGGCGATGGTGTCGAGCGTCTTGCCATAGACCTCGACCTCGCCTGCCGTGGGCGTCTGCAACCCGATGATCGAACGCATCAGGACCGACTTGCCGGTTCCGGAACCGCCGACGACGCCCAGTATCTCGCCCGAATGCACTTCAAGGTCGAGATTGTCGTGGACGACAGCATCGCCGAACCGGTTGACGAGCCCGTTGACGCGGATCGCGACGTCGAAATTTTCGGGCTGGATGAACTCCGCCATCAATTCCACCCGATCGACGAGAAGAAGACAGCGAAAAAGGCGTCGAGGACGATGACGAGGAAGATGGCAGCGACGACTGCGGCGGTCGTGCGCCGACCGACCTCTTCGGCATTCTGGCGAACCTGCATCCCCGAATAGCAGCCGGTGACGCCGATCAGGACGCCAAAGACCGGCGCCTTGATCAGCATCGCCCAGAAATCGGTCATCGGGATGATCTCGCGCAGCCGCTGGATATAGGTGAGCGGGGGGATTTCGAGCCCGACCCACGCAAACACACCGCCGCCGATAATCGCGCAGATGCTGGCGTAAAAGCCGAGCAGCGGCATCAGCAGCGTCGAGGCGGCGACGCGCGGCAGCACGATCGCCTCCATCGGCGACACGCCGATCGTGCGCATCGCGTCGACCTCTTCGGTCAGTTTCATCGTGCCGATCTGCGCGGCAAAAGCCGACCCCGAGCGGCCCGCGACCATGATCGCGGTCATCAGAAGTCCCAGCTCGCGGATCGAGGCGCGGCCGACGAGGTTGATCGTGAACACTTCCAGCCCGAATTGCTCGAGCTGAACCGCGCCCTGCTGCGCGATGACAATACCGATGAGGAAACTCATCAATCCGATGATCGGCAGCGCGTCGACGCCGACGGTCTGGAAGCGCGTGACGATCGCGTTCCAGCGCAGGCGGCGGCGCGCGCGAATCTGGGTGAAGACGGCGACGAGCATCGCGCCGAAAAAGCCGATGATGCCGATCAACTCGTCCCAGATCGCGACGCTCGACGTGCCCAGCTGCTCGAGCATGCGGACCCAGACGGGGCGGCGGTCGGCGTGGACGCGATATTCGCTCTTGTCGCTCGCGAGCGCATCGAGCAGCCGCTGCGCCTCGTCGCTTGCGCCGACGATCCGGGCGCCGGGATGCTGCGCGGCGGCTCGCGTTACAATCCACGCGCCGACCGTGTCGATGCGCTGGATCTGCGACAGGTCGAGCGTCGAAATCGGCCCTACCTCTTCGAGCCGCGCGGGCAGGTCGCCGAGCCGCGCGAGCGTCAGGCGGCCGGAGAAGCGCACCTCTGCTCCGTCAGCCCCATCGCTGTGTTCGAAGTCCGCCCATGCCGCCATCGCCGACGACATTGTATTATTTGCCGAATGACGGCAAGCAAATCCCTCTGTCCCGTGCGGGTCTTGGCGCGGCGGCGTGCGAGCGGTAAGTGGCCGTAATGGACCTGCCGACGACCGACCCTTCGCATCGCATCGCGATGTACGACATGGACCGCACGATCACGCGCGCGGGAACCTACAGCGGTTTCCTGATCCATGTAGCGCAGCGGCGCCAGCAATGGAGGTTGCTGCTGCTCCCGCTCGTGGCGGTTGCGGGGCTAGCCTATCTGGTGCGGCTGATCGACCGGTCGACGCTGAAAGCGATCAACCTGCGCCTGCTCGTCGGCAAACGCTTCAACCGCCAAGAAATCGCGCCGCTCGCCGAGAGCTATGCCGACCGTGTCATTGCGCGCGGGCTGCACGCCGCCGCGCTCGAACAGATCGCCGCCGACCGTGCGGCAGGATACCGCGTGCTGCTCGCGACCGCCTCGTTCCACCTCTATGTCGATGCGATTGCCAAGCGGCTCGGCATCGACGACGTGCTCGCGACAAGGCTCGACGAACCCGATGGCGCCGACCATATCCACGCGCGGCTGTCGGGCCCCAATTGCTATGGACTCGACAAGTTCGCGCGTATCCAGGACTGGATGGCCGACAATGCGATCACGCGCGACGCCGCGCACATCCGCGCCTATTCGGACCATGTGTCCGACCATCCGATGCTGCATTTCGCCGACGAATCTGTCGCGACGACGCCGTCGCGCGCGCTGCGGCTCCTTGCGCCCAAGATGGGGTGGCAGGTGGTCGACTGGCGGGCGCGGAAATAGGACGACGATCGCGCGCCCCATTTTTGGGTGCGACCGAATGGCGGTTTCGGAGTGGGAAGGGATACCAACTTTTCCGTCATCCCGGCCTTCGCCGGGATGACGATGAAATAGTGATCCGCAATCGGTCATCCCCGGCCATTGCTCGCGGCCGAAGCGACTTACACTGCGGCCAGCGCCTGTTCGAAATCGGCGATCAGGTCGTTCGCATCCTCGATGCCGATCGAGATGCGCACCAGATTGTCGGTGATGCCCAGCGCTTTCTTGCGTTCGTCGGGGACCGAAAGGTGCGTCATCGCGGCGGGGTGGCTGGCGAGCGTTTCGGTGCCGCCGAGGCTGACCGCGAGCTTCGCGATCTTGAGCGCGTCGAGGAAGCGGAAGCTCTCCGCTTCGCCGCCCTTGATGAACAGCGAAAAGGTCGATCCCGCGCCGGTGCAGTGGCGGTCGAACACGTCCTTCTGCGGTCCGTCCTTGAGGAAGCCGAGATAGCCGAGTCCCTCGACCTTCGGATGATCTTTCAGGAAGGCGCACACCTTTTCGGCATTCTCGCCCGCGCGGCTCATGCGCAGTTCGATCGTTTCGAGGCTGCGGAGCAGCATCCAGGCGGTGTTGGGGTCGCAGATGGTGCCGATGGTGTTGCGCATCATGCGGATCGGGCCGAGCCACTGCTTCGAGCCGAGTACGCCGCCCGCGACGAGGTCGCTGTGGCCGCCCGCATATTTGGTGAGGCTGTAGAGCACGATGTCGGCGCCGTGCTGGAGCGGCGCCGACCAGAGCGGGCCGAGGAAAGTGTTGTCGATCGCGATCGGCGGGCGGGCGTCCTCGCCGAACGCCGCTTCGACCGCAGCGCGCATCGCCTGCACGTCGACGAGCGCGTTGGTCGGGTTCGCGGGGCTTTCGAGATAGACCATCGCGACCTTGCCGCCCTGCTTTTCCGCCATTTCCTTTGCGCGGGCGAGGATGGCGTCCATTTCGCCCCGCGAGGCTTCGGCCGGGAAATCGACATAGGTGGCGCCGAAGCGCGAGAGGATGCGCGCGATCAGCGTCTCGGTCGCGGCATAGAGCGGGCCGGAATGGACGATGACGTCGTTCATGTTGACGTGCGCGAGGAGCAATGTCGCAATCGCCGACATACCCGACGAAAAGACGAGCGCGTCTTCGGCCTTTTCCCACACGCCGAGCCGCGCTTCGAGGATTTCCTGGTTGGGGCCGTTGAAGCGCGAATAGACGAGGCCGTCGGCGCCGCCGGGGCGCTTGCCGGTAATCCCCTCGAAGTGGCGCTTGCCCGCGGCGGCGCTTTCGAAGGCGAAGGTCGAGGTGAGGAAGACCGGCGGCTTCAGCGAGCCTTCCGACAGCATCGGGTCATAGCCATAGCCCATCATCAGCGTCGAGGGCGACAGCGCATGACCGCCAATCTCGGTCACGTCCTGCTTCGGCGCGCGGCGCTGCGAGGTCGTGCCGGTCAGGTCGTTGTTGTCGATGGGGGGCATGCGAAGGACTCCTGTGGAAAAGATAGTTTCATTCGCAACTAGCGCGAAATGCGCCGCACGTCACCCCAGCATCGCAATCGCCCAGATGACGCCGATCAGCAGCGGCACGCCGATGATATCGAGCGCGAGCCCCGCCGTCAGCATGCGCGGCAGCGCGATATGCTCGGTCGCCCAGGCGATCGCATTGGGACCGGTGCCCGAGGGGAGCATGAAGCCCCAGCTCGCGGCCATTGCGACGGGCAGCGCGAGCAGGATCGGATCGGCGCCGGTCGCGGCGATGAGCGCGGCGAGCACGGGCATGATCCCGCTTGCGGTCGCGACATTGCTTGCAAATTCGGTGACGAGGATGGTGAGCGCGACGATGATCGCCGCGAGCGCGATGGTCGGGATCGAACCCAGCGGCGCGAGCACGCTGCCGAGCCAGGCCGCGAGTCCGCTCGCGGTGATCGACGCCGCGAGCGCGAGCCCGCCGCCGAACAGCATGATGACGCCCCAGGGCGCGCGGTCGGCCTCTTTCCATATCAGGAGCGGGCGACCGGTGCCGTCGGGAAGGAGGAAAAGCAGCAGGCTGCCAGCGACCGCAATCGTGCCGTCGGTGAGCGAGCCTGCAGGAACGAAGGGCTCGAGCAGCGGCTGGAGCATCCACAGCCCGACGACGAGCGCCACGACGGGGACGACGCGGCGCTCGGCGGTCGACCAGATCGCCTGATGCCCGAGCGCGCCCGACGCGGCGGCGCCGTCGAAGGGATGGTCCTTCAGTCGCTGGACGCGCTGGAGGATGAGCATCGCGGCGGGGACAGCGAGCGCGACCACGGGAATCCCGTACATCGCCCAGGTGGCGAAGCCGATCTGGAGGCCGAGCGCGCGCTCGATCAGCCCCGCGGCGATGGCGTTGGTCGGGCTGCCGACGAGCGTTCCCAGCCCGCCGATCGACGCCGAAAAGGCGATGCCCATCATTACCGCTCCGGCAAAGCCGCGCGTCTCGGCGGCTTCGATCCCGCCCGCGCGCAAGACCGCGAGCGCGATCGGCACCATGATGAGCGTCGTCGACGTGTTCGAAATCAGCATCGACAGCATCGCGGTCGCCGCCATGAAGGCGAAAAGCAGACCGGTCGAAGTCGGCGGCGCGAGCTTGAGCAGCGCGAGCGCGAGGCGGCGGTGGAGCCCGACGCGCTCGATCGCAAGCGCGAGAAAGGCGCCGCCAAGGATCAGGAAGAGGATGGGATCATAATATTCGTTGGCGATCTCGCGCGCCGACATGACGCCCGCGAAGGGAACGATAAGGAAGGGGAGGAGCGCGGTGACGGTGAGCGGCAGCGCCTGCGTCATCCACCAGACCGCCATCAAGAGGGTCAAGGCAGCGACGCGCTGCGCGGTCGGTTCCATCCCTTCGGGCGCGGGCATCAGCAGCATCGCGGCGAACAGGCCGAGGCCGCCGATCAGCCCCAAAAATTGCGTCCGCGTCATTGCCTCTCCCTTTTCTTTTCCCGTCATCCCGGCGGAGGCCGGGATCTCTTCGAAGCGTTGGGCCGCATCGGCGAGATTCCGGCTTTCGCCGGAATGACGATCAATGGTCTTGGGCCGCCTGATTGGCGATCCCGATTATCGATATCTGCCGGCCATAGCCGCCTTCGCCGCGCAGGCACGCGCGGCGATAGCTGAAATAGTCGGCCTCTTCGGCGCAAGTATCCTGCCCGCCGATGTCGACCCTGCCCACACCCGCTGCGGCGAGGCGCGCGGCGACATAGGCGGCGATGTCGAACATCGCGTGACCGGGGCGACCGGCGGCGAAGAAATGTTCGTTGGCTGCGTCGACGGCGCAGAAGCGATCGACGAAGACCATGTCGACCTCATAGGAGCCGCGGCCAATGCACGGGCCAATGGCGGCGGCAATATGGTCGCGCCGCGCGCCGAGGCTTTCCATTGCGGCGAGCGTCCTGTCGGTGACACCCGCGAGCGCGCCCTTCCACCCCGCATGCGCCGCGCCGACGACGCCCGCTTCGGCATCGGCGAACAGCACGGGCACGCAGTCGGCGGTGAGGATGGCGAGCAGGATGCCCGGTGTGCGCGTCGCGAGCGAATCGGCCTCGGGCCGTGCGGCAAGGTCGCTGGCCGCATCGACGATGACGCAGCGTGCGCCATGGACCTGATAAAGCCCGGTAAGCGCCGCGCCCGGCAGCACCGCGTCGGCGGCGCGGCGGCGGTTCTCGGCGATCAGCGCGGGATCGTCGCCCGACCCGAGCCCGCAGTTGAGCGAGGCGAGCTCGCCCGTCGACACGCCGCCCTGACGCCCGAAAAATCCGTGCGGGACTCCGGCCAGCGGAGCGGCGGTGGCGAAGGGCGGGGTCAAAGGTCGAGCCTCCAGATGCGGTCCTCGTCGACATGATTGCCGACGCGAAAGGCGTTGCGACCGACATCGACGAAACCATAGCGGCGATAAAAAGCCTGCGCGCGCGGATTTTCGGTGAAGACCGACAGATAGAGGATCGCAGCGCGTGCCCGCGCCCAGACGATGCCCCAGTCCATCAGCGCGGCGGCGATGCCGCGGCCTTTGGCTTCCTCTGCGACATAAAGCTGGTGCAGCTCGACCGCATTGTCGGCAGGCTGTCCGGCGGGGAGGTCGAAATCGACCGGGCCGAGCTTGGCGAAGCCGGCGATGGTGCCGTCCCCATTTCGCACGAGCGCGATCGCCCAGTCGGGATCGGCGATCTGCGCGCGCAGCCGTTCGGGCGGGTTCCAGCCGGAAAGGAAGGCGGCAAGGTCGGCGGGATCGTAAATATGGCCGAAAGTGGCGGCGAAAGACGCCTCGGCAAAGGCCGACAGCGCTTCGGCGTCGCGCGCGGTCGCGAGTTCGATCTGGGTCATGCCGCCATCCCGAAGCCTTCGGGGCGCGGCCAGCCGGACGCGGTCACCGCCATCGCCTTGAACAAGTCGCCCATCGCCCCGGTGTCGACGAGCCGGTCGCGCTGGCCGGTCAGCTCCTCCGCGCGGTCGGGCGCGGCGGCGGACAGGCCTGCGAGCCGCGCGTCGATGCCCATCGCGCGCAGCAAGGCGCCCTGCGTCACGGGGCCGTGGACGATTGCCCCCGCGCGCCGCGCGACCTCTGCCAGCGGGGCAAAATCGACGTGCGCGGTCAGGTCGACCTCGCCGGGGTCGGCGAAGGGGTCGGCATATTTGTGCGCCTTAACCGCCTGAAGCGTGTCGCCCGCTGCCGGGCCGACATGGCCATAGTCGATCGCGAGCATCGCGCCGCCCTGCCGTGCGAGGCGAAAGGCGCAGGCCTGCATGACGGCGGCGGAGGCGGGGGCGGTCTCGACGATCGCGCCCTCGTCGGCATCGCGCAGCGCGGCGGGGACGGCATCGTCGGCGGGCACATCGCCGGGAACCGCGTGCAGCCGCCCGTCGCGGCGCACGACCATGCGTTCGCGCCATCCGTCGCCGGTGCGGACATATTGGTGGACCGGCAGCGCGTCGAAAAATTCGTTCGCGACGATGACGAGCGGCGTGTCGGAGGGCAGCGCCGCGACCTCGTCATGATGCTCGGCCTGCGCGATGCGTGACAGTTGGGCAGAGCGCAGCGCCGCGCTCGTCTCGACAAGCTCGACGCCGGCGGGCGTGCAGCCGAAACGCGTCATCACCCGCAGCGCATCGGCGGCGAGCGTGCCGCGGCCGGGGCCGAGCTCGACATAGCGAAAGGCGGGGCGCCCCGCGCGCGTCCACAGGTCGGCGATCCAGATGCCGACCATTTCGCCGAACATCTGGCTGATCTCGGGCGCGGTGGTGAAATCGCCCGAGGCGCCGAGCGGGTCGCGCGTCGCATAATAGTGCGCATTGGCGGCCGCCATATAATCGGCGACGCTCACCCCCCGCGCCGCCGCGATTTCGGTCAAAAGCTGCGCCGGTGAGGGCGGGCGGTCAGGCAATGCTGTCGGTTCCCGCGACCGGTTCGACGCGCTGGCGGCGGCCTTTGGCAGTCGCGACGAGCCATAGGCCAATCGCAATCATCGGGACCGTCAGCCACTGGCCCATCGACAGGCCCGTCGCCTCGACCACCCATAGCCGCTGGACATCGGGCTCGCGTACGAACTCGACCGCAAAGCGGCTGATGCCATAGATGATCGACGCCATGCCGACGAGAAAGCCGGGCTTGTAACGCGCGTCGGTGCGCCAGAAGAACCAGGCGAGCACCGCCATCATCACCAGCCCCTCGAGCCCCGCTTCGTAAAGCTGGCTCGGGTGGCGCGGCAGATCGCCTGCCCCGCCCGGGAAGACGATCGCCCATGGCACCGTCGTTACGCGGCCCCACAGTTCGCCGTTGACGAAATTGGCGACGCGCCCGAGGAACAGGCCGAAGGGGACGACGCAGGCAATATAGTCGCAAAAGCGCAGGAAGCTCAGCTTTTCCTTGCGCGTCACATACCAGATGGCGGCCAGCACGCCGAGGACGCCGCCGTGGAGCGACATGCCGCCGTCCCACAGCCGGAGGATCGCCACCGGGTCGGCGATATAGGCTTCGAGATTATAGAAAAGGACATAACCGAGCCGTCCGCCGAGGATGATCCCGAGCATGGCATAGAAGATCATGTCGTCGGCGTGGCGCCGCGCCATCGGGGCGCCGGGCTGTGCAATCAGCTTGAGCAGATACCAATAGCCGAGGAAGATTCCGGCAAGATATGCAAGCGCATACCAGCGGATCGGCAGGCCGAAGACGCTGAACGCAATCTCGCTGTTCGCCCCCATCATCTCTTGGAAGTTCACATATTGCGTTGCGTCCGCTAGGGTTGCAAAAAGAAACATAAATATCTCGGACCTTCCCCAGAAGAGGCTTCCCCATAAGGGGTAAGTGCGACGAGACCAAGAGGAGAGTACCCGATGCCATCCGCGCTCGATTTGCGCCTGGAAGCCGCCTATAATCTGATCACAGGCCCCGGCGGTCCGATCCAGGTCGGGACCGTCGAACGCCACGGGCGCGAGATGCCCTTCATCACCAATGCGCCGACGAATCTGGCCGATTATGTTGCGTTTTTTTGTGCGCAGCATGGCGATGCGACCTTTCTGGTCGAAGGCGAGGCGCGGCTGAGCTTTCGCGAATTTTATGGCGCGGCGCGCAGGGTCTCGGCCGCGCTCGTCGAGGCGCATGGGGTGAAGCGCGGCGACCGAGTGGGACTTGCGATGCGCAACGCCAACGCCTGGTGCGTGACCTATGTCGGCATCCTGCTCGCCGGCGGCTGCGCGACCTTGCTCAACGGTTGGTGGCAGGGCGGCGAACTCGCGGCCGGGATCGACGATGCCGAGGCAAAGCTGGTGATCGCCGACGTCCAGCGCGCGGCGCGGCTTGCCGAACCCGGCGTGTCGCACGGCGCAAAGGTCATCACGCTCGACATCGCGCAGCCCCTCGACAAGGCGCTCGCGCCGATCACCGGGGCGGGCGGCGGTACTGAAACCGAACTGCCCAAGCTGGGAGGCGACGATCTTGCCACGATCCTTTTCACATCGGGATCGACCGGCCAGTCGAAGGGCGCCTATTCGCGGCACGAGGCGATCTGTCAGGCGGTCTTCAACTATGTCACGCAGACGGCGAGCATCGTCCATCTGCTGACCGAGGACGGGCAGATGTCGGAGCTTCAGCCCGCGACGCTGGTATGCACGCCGCTGTTCCACGTCACGGCCGAAATTCCGGTGTTCCTGCAAAGCTTTGCGCTCGGGCGCAAGCTCGTGCTGATGCCCAAATGGAATGCCGAGGAGGCGATGCGGCTGATCCAGGACGAACAGTGCAACTATTTCGTCGGGGTTCCGCTGATGAGCTATGAAATACTCGTTCACCCCAACCGCAAGAATTACGACTTGTCGACGTGCAAGAGCTATGCGGGCGGCGGCGCGCCGCGTCCGCCCGAGCATGTCAAACGGCTCGCGACCGAGATGGGCGAGGGCAAGCCTTTGCTCGGCTATGGCCTCACCGAAACCAACGCGGTCGGATGCGGCATCATCAACGAGAATTACCTCGCCAAGCCGCTGTCGACCGGGCCGGCGTCGAAGCCGCTCGTCGACCTTGCGATCCTCGACGACGATGGCGAACGCCTCCCGCAGGGCGGGGTCGGCGAAGTGTGCATCCGTTCGGTGTGCAATTTCGACGGCTATTGGAACAATGAGGCGGCGACCAAGGCGGCCTTTTTCCCCAATGGATATTTCCGCACCGGCGACCTCGGCTATCTCGACGAGGATGGCTATTTGTTCATCGTCGACCGCAAGAAGGACATCATCATCCGCGGCGGCGAGAACATCAGCTGCCAGGAGGTCGAGGCGGCGATTTACGCGCACCCCGAGGCGAACGAGTGCGCGGTGTTCGGACTGCCCGACGAACGGCTCGGCGAAGTCGTGGGCGCGGTGATCTGGATGAAGCCGGGAAGCAGCGTCGATGCCGACGCCATGTGCTCCTTCCTCGGCCAGCGGCTCGCGTCCTACAAGGTTCCGTGCAAGATCTGGATGTCGGACGACGCGCTGCCCAAGCTGGGCAGCGAAAAGATCGACAAGGTCAGTTTGCGCAACCGGTTCCGCGAGGAATATAAGGCCGAAGTCGCCGCGTAACCGGCGAAGCGGAGGGAGCGAACAGGAGACATGGCCGACGCTACGCCTCCTGCCGCTCCTGCCGCTCCCGCCGCACCGCCGCCGAAGCGCGTTTATCGTCACCGGCTTCCAGCGCGCATCTGGCACTGGACCAATGCCGTGACCCTGCTCGTCCTGCTGATGAGCGGGCTGATGATCTTCAACGCGCACCCGCGTCTCTATTGGGGGCAATATGGCGCGAACCACGATCCGGCGTGGCTGGTGATCGGCGCGACCGAGGACAGCGGTTTTCTGCGCGTCGGATCGCTGCGCGTCGAGACGACGGGCGTGCTCGGGCGCTGGACCGACAGCGCGGGCGTCGAAAAGACCTGGGCGTTTCCGGGCTGGGCGACGATCCCGACGCGCTACAGCCTTGCCGACGGGCGGCGCTGGCACCTCTTTTTCGCCTGGGTGCTCGCGATCAGCCTGACGCTTTACATGCTGTGGACGGTGTTCGGAGGTCATTTGCGCAAGGATTTGCATGTCCGCCGCGCCGAATGGTCGCCGCGCCATATCTGGCACGACATCAAGGAGCATGCGCGGCTGCGCTTCCCGACCGGCGAGGCGGCGGCGCGTTACAATATCCTCCAGAAGCTGAGCTATATCGGGGTAATTTTCGTGCTGTTGCCGCTGATGATCGCGACGGGGTTGACGATGTCGCCCGGAATGAATGCAGCGGCGCCGTGGATGCTCGACCTGTTCGGGGGACGGCAGAGCGCGCGGTCGATCCACTTCATCGCGGCATGGGCGCTCGTTGCTTTCTTTCTCGTCCACATCGCGATGGTGCTGCTCGCCGGTCCGGTGAACGAGATCCGGTCGATGGTGACGGGCTGGTTCCGGCTGCCCGAGCCGAAGGATGTGAAGGACATGGGCGCATGAGCGGCGTCGTCATCCTGCGCCGCCGCCTGCTCACGCGCGCGGGCGGCCTTGTTGCGACCGCCGGGGCGCTACCGCTGCTCGCCGGGTGCGACGCGATCAACGATGCGCCCGCGGTCCGCAAGATATTGTCGATGGGCGAGGAGATGAACCGCGCGAGCCAGCGCGCGCTGATGGACCGCAATGCGCTGGCGCGCGAATTTTCCCGCGCCGACCTGTCGCCCGTCTTTCGCGCGAACGGAACCCGCCTGCCGCCGGGTGCAGACTATGCCGCGCACGCGGCGCGGGGTTTTGCCGACTGGCGCGTCGCGGTGACAGGACTTGTCGCGCGGCCGCTGTCGCTGTCGATGGCCGACATTCGCGCGATGCCCCAGCGCTCGCAGATCACGCGCCACGATTGCGTCGAGGGGTGGAGCGCGATCGGCGAATGGACGGGGCCGCAGCTTGCGACGATCCTGAAGGCGGCGGGGGTGCGCGATGCCGCGCGCTATATCGTCTTCCGCTGCGCCGACCGGCTCGGCGACGCGCTCTATTATGAAAGCTGCGACATGATCGACGCACGCCACCCGCAGACGATCCTTGCCTGGGCGCTCAACGGCGCGGTGCTGCCGATCGCCAATGGCGCGCCGCTGCGCCTGCGGCTCGAGCGGCAATTGGGGTATAAGCACGCCAAATATCTGACCGGCATCGAGGCGGTCGCCAGCCTCGACGGCATCGGCCGGGGCAAGGGCGGCTATTGGGAAGACCGCGTCGATTATGAATGGTATGCCGGTATCTGATTGAAGGAAAAGCGATTCGAAGTCGCAGACGAGTGACCGCCATGTCGATACTCTCCCCCTTTCTCTCGCGCGTCATCCACAAGGGGCGCCTGACCGTCACCGGTCCCGACGGGGCGGTCGAAATCTATGGCACGCCCACGCCGGGTTTTCCCGAGGTCGCGATCCGTTTCACCAGCCGCAAGGGGATGCGCCGCATCATCCTCGACCCGCGGCTCGGCGCCGCCGAAGCCTTCATGGACGGCGAGATGCTGATCGAGCAGGGCGACATCATGGAGCTGGTCGCGCTGCTGCGCATGAACACGCCGTGGGATCGCGGCGCCAAACTCAAGGACAAGGGGCCGGTCGGCGAAGCGGTCGATTGGGTCAAGACGCGCATCGATTCGATCAATCGCCGCAGCCGTTCACGGTCGAACGTCGCGCATCATTACGACATCGGCAACGAGCTTTATCGCATCTTCCTCGATGCCGACATGCAATATAGCTGCGCCTACTGGCCGCGCGACGATATGACGCTCGACGAAGCGCAGGAAGCGAAGAAGGTGCATATCGCGGCAAAGCTTGCGCTTGCGCCGGGGCAGCGGGTGCTCGACATCGGTTGCGGCTGGGGCGGGATGGCGATCACGCTCGCGAAGCTCGCCGACGTCGAGGTGCTTGGCATCACCCTTTCGCACGAACAGCTCGCGCTTGCGCAGGAGCGCGCGGCAGCGGCGGGCGTGGCCGACCGCGTGCGGTTCGAGCTGATCGACTATCGCGACCTTGCCGCGCGCGAGGCGGGGCGCTTCGACCGCATCGTCTCGGTGGGCATGTTCGAACATGTCGGCGCGCGCAATTTCGATATTTTCTTCCGCGCCTGCGCCAACCTGATGACCGCCGACGGGGTGATGCTGCTCCACACGATCGGGCGGTTCGGAAAGCCCGGCTCGACCGACGCCTTCACGCGCAAATATATCTTCCCCGGCGGCTATATCCCCGCGCTCAGCGAGACGCTTGCGGCCAGTGAAAAGAGCCGGTTGATCGTCACCGACGTCGAAACGCTGCGGCTCCATTATGCCAAGACGCTACGCCATTGGTATGCCAACACGCTCGCGCACAAGGACGAGATCGTCGGACTCAAGGACGAGCGCTTCTATCGCATGTGGACCTTTTACCTCGCGGGTGCGACCGCGGCGTTCGAAAGCGGCGGAATGGGCAATTACCAGATCCAGTTCGCGCGCAGCCGCCACGCGCTGCCGCTGACGCGCGACTATATGGCGGCGGCGGAGGCGGGCTACACGCGCGTTGCAACGTAATCGTCATCCCGGTGAAAGCCGGGATGACGAGGTCAGGCGGGATAAAGCCGGTTCATGACGTCCCAGCTCAGCGCCACCAGCCCTTCGAGCGCGTCGAGGTCGACGTCGGCGAGCTTGTTGATGTAAAGACAGGATTTTCCGGTCTTGTGCTTGCCGAGCCGCGCGAACAGCGCGTCGGCCTCGGCCTGCCGGTCGCAGTAATTGCCCATCAGATAGACGGTCATCGCCGCCTTGCGCGGGCTGAATCCCGCGCGGCACATCGTTCCCGAATGGCCGCTGTCATAGACATAGTCATAGCTGCCATAGCCGATAATCGACGGCCCCCACATTTTGGGCTCGAAGCCGGTGACGCGGCGGTGGATGGCGTCGACGATGCGCGCTTCCTCGCGCCGCCTTTCGTGCGGAACCGCTGCGATAAAGTCATCGACCGCGACGTCGGTGGCCTTGGTCTTGATTTCCGCCTTGCCCATAAGGCCTCCCCGCCGCTTGCGCCGCAACCGGCAGCCTGCTAGCCGCGCCCGCGTCTTTCCAGCCAAAGGTACAGCCATGACCGATTCCATCAAGCGCGTTGTCCTCGCCTATTCGGGCGGCCTCGACACGAGCGTCATCCTGAAATGGCTGCAGGTTACCTATGGCTGCGAGGTCGTGACCTTCACCGCCGATCTGGGGCAGGGCGAAGAGCTGGAACCCGCGCGCGCCAAGGCCGAGCTGATGGGGATCAAGCCCGAGCATATCTATATCGACGACCTGAAAGAGGAGTTCGTCCGCGACTTCGTCTTCCCGATGATGCGCGCCAATGCGCGCTACGAGGGCGATTACCTGCTCGGCACCTCGATCGCGCGCCCGCTGATCTCGAAACGGCTGGTCGAGATTGCGAAGGAAACCGGCGCCGACGCGGTGGCGCACGGTGCGACGGGCAAGGGCAATGACCAGGTGCGTTTCGAACTGAGCGCCTATGCGCTCAACCCCGACATCAAGGTGATCGCGCCGTGGCGCGACTGGGACCTCACCAGTCGCACCGCATTGATCGCCTGGGCCGAAAAGCATCAGATTCCGGTTCCCAAGGACAAGCGCGGCGAAAGTCCCTTCTCGACCGACGCGAACCTCCTCCACACTTCGTCCGAAGGCAAGGTGCTCGAAGATCCGTGGGAGGAAACGCCCGACTATGTCTATTCGCGCACGGTCAATCCCGAAGACGCGCCCGACGCGCCCGAATATATCACGATCGATTTCGAGCACGGCGATGGCGTCGCGCTCAACGGGCAGGCGATGTCGCCCGCGACGCTGCTCGCGGCATTGAACGACCTTGGCCGCAAGCATGGCATCGGCCGCCTCGACCTTGTCGAGAACCGCTTCGTCGGGATGAAGTCGCGCGGCATGTACGAAACGCCCGGCGGCGAGATTTATGCCCGCGCGCATCGCGGCATCGAAAGCATCACGCTCGACCGCGGCGCGGCGCATCTGAAAGACGAACTGATGCCGAAATATGCCGAGCTCATCTATAACGGCTTCTGGTTCGCGCCCGAGCGCGAGATGCTGCAGGCGGCGATCGACCACAGCCAGCAGAAGGTGACCGGCACGGTGCGGCTCAAGCTCTACAAGGGCAATGCGAGCGTCGTCGGCCGCAAATCGCCGCACAGCCTGTACAGCGAGCGTCATGTGACGTTCGAGGACGATGCCGGCGCCTATGACCAGAAGGATGCGGCGGGTTTCATCAAGCTCAACGCGCTGCGTTTGAAGCTGCTCGCGCGCCAGTCGAAATGAGGGCTTAGCAGCCGCGCTGCGCTGCGCTAAGGGCGGCGGCATGACAGCCATGCGCTTCTTCTCCGACAACGCCGCGACGGTGCATCCCGCGGTGATGGAGGCCTTGGCGGCCGCCAACCATGTCGACACCGCCTATGACGGCGACGCGCTCAGCCAGTCGCTCGACCGCACCTTTTCGGACTTGTTCGAGACGTCGTGCGAAGTCGTCTGGGTGTCGACGGGGACCGCGGCGAACAGCATCATCCTCGCGCATTTCGTGCGGCCGTGGCAGGGCATTCTCTGTCACGAGGAAGCGCATATCGAGGTCGACGAATGCGGCGCGCCGACCTTTTACTCGGGCGGCGCCAAGCTGATGCCGCTGCCGGGGCGCGGCGCGAAGATCGACATCGAAGCGCTCAAGACGCGGCTTGCCGGCATCCGCAAGGATGTGCACCAGGTCCAGCCCGCAGCGATCAGCATCACCAACGCGACCGAATATGGCCTGTCATGGGAGCCGGGCGAAGTCGGGGCGATCGGCGAGGTAGCGAAGGCCGAGGGGCTGAAGCTGCACATGGACGGCGCGCGCTTTGCCAATGCCGTCGCCTATCGCGGCTGTTCGCCCGCCGACGTCACGTGGCGCGCGGGGGTCGATGCACTGTCGTTCGGCTTCACCAAGAATGGCGCGATGATGGCCGAGGCGATCGTCTTTTTCGGCGGCAGCGGCGGCGCGGGCGTGCGCGAATTGAAGAAGCGCGGCGGGCACCTGCTGAGCAAGGGCCGCTTTGTCGCGGCGCAGATTTGCGCGATGCTGAAGGACGACCTCTGGCTGGCCAATGCGCGCGCGGCCAACGCCGGCGCCGCGGCGCTTGCCGAAGCGTGCGGCGACCGGCTGATGCACCCGGTCGAGGCGAATGAGCTGTTCGTCCGGCTGACCGCTGCCGAGGCGGCGCAATTGCGCGCCGCCGGTTTCGACTTTTACGATTGGGGCGAGGGCGCAGCGCGGCTCGTTGTGAGCTGGGACCAGGATGCGGCGACCGTGGCGCCGCTCGCAGCGGCGATCGCCGCGCTATGAGCGAGGCGCAGCCGACGCTGCTGACCCCGCGCGTCCTTGTCCCTTTCCTGCTCGTCACGCTGATCTGGGGATCGACGTGGATCGTCATCAAGGGACAGCTTGGCGTCGTTCCGCCGAGCTGGTCCGTCAGCTATCGTTTTTTCGTCGCAGGCGGCGCAATGTTCGCCTTTGCGGCGCTGCGCCGCGAGCGGCTGTTCCTTGACGGTCGCGGCCTCGGGTTCGCCGCCTTGCTCGGCGCTTCGCAGTTCGTCTTCAATTTCAACTTCGTCTATCGCGCCGAGGAATATATCGCCTCGGGCCTTGTCGCGGTGCTGTTCGCGCTGCTGATCGTGCCCAACACGCTGCTTGGCCGCCTGTTCCTGCGCACCCCGCTCGAGCGGCGCTTTCTGGTCGGCGCGGGGATTGCCATCGTCGGGGTCGCGATGATGATCCTGCACGAATATCGCGCCGCCGCGATCGGACCCGAAGCGGTCGTTATCGGCACGCTCTTCACGCTTGCCGGCGTGCTCAGCGCGTCGAGCGCCAACATCATGCAGGGCACCGGCTTTGCCCGTTCGCAATCGATGATCGTGATGCTCGCGTGGGCGATGCTGATCGGCGCGTGCGCCAACGGCCTGTTCGCCTTTGCGACGACCGGCGCGCCGCGTATCGAACAGAGCTTCGTCTATCTGGGCGGCATCGTCTATCTGGGCGTGATCGCCAGTGCGGTGACCTTTCCGCTCTATTTCAACATCATCCGCGCCGTCGGGCCGGGGCAGGCGGCCTGGTCGAGCGTGCTGATCCCGATCGTCGCGATGGGCATGTCGACACTGTTCGAGGGCTATCGCTGGGCGCCGCTGTCGATCGCGGGCGGCGCGGTCGCGCTCGTCGGGTTGGTAATCGCCGTCGCCAAGCGCCCCGAGCGTCCGACGGTCAGCGGCAACATGGTCGCGGTGCCGGTGGAAAACGACCCAAATACCTAGGGTCCTGACCTAAGGGTCCTGACCCTAGTTCCGTTTCGCTCGATGCGAACGGGAAAAGGCGGAAAATCAGCCCGCGCTGATCCGTTCGATGTCGGCGCCGACGGCCTGGAGTTTCTCCTCGAGCCGCTCGTATCCGCGGTCGAGGTGATAGACGCGGTTGACCTCGGTCTGCCCCTGCGCCGCCAGGCCCGCGATGATCAGGCTCATCGACGCGCGAAGGTCGGTCGCCATCACCGGTGCGCCGACAAGGTGATCGACGCCGCGCACCACCGCGGTGCGGCCCTTGACCTGAATGTCGCAGCCCATGCGCGCCAGTTCAGGAACGTGCATGTAGCGGTTCTCGAAGATCGTCTCGGTAAACAGCGACGCGCCGGTGCCGAGCGTGGCCATCGCCATGAACTGCGCCTGCATGTCGGTTGCGAAGCCGGGGTAGGGCGCGGTCGACAGCGTGACCGGCTGTGCGCGGCCCGACATGGCGACGCGGATGCCCGATTTCGTGCCTTCCACGGTCGCCCCTGCTTCGCGCAGCGCGGCCAGCGTCGCTTCCATCTCGCCGGCCTTCGCGCCGACGAGTTCGACATCGCCTTCGGTAATCACCGCGGCGCAGGCATAGCTGCCCGCCTCGATGCGGTCGGCCATGACGCGATAGGTCGCGCCGTGGAGCCGGTCGACGCCTTCGATCGTCAGCGTCTCGGTCCCGATCCCCTCGATATGTGCGCCCATCGCGACGAGGCAGTTGCAGAGGTCGACAATCTCGGGCTCGCGCGCCGCATTTTCGAGCACGCAGGTGCCTTTGGCCAGCACCGCCGCCATGACGGCGTTTTCGGTCGCGCCGACCGACACGACGGGAAAGGTGAATTTGCCGCCCGCGAGGCGTCCGCCGGGCGCGACGGCCTTCACATAGCCCGAGGCGAGTTCGATTTCGGCGCCAAAGGCTTCGAGCGCTTTGAGGTGCAGGTCGATCGGGCGGTTGCCGATCGCGCAGCCGCCGGGCAACGACACCGTCGCCTCGCCCGCGCGCGCGAGCAGCGGCCCGAGCACGAGGATCGACGCGCGCATCTTGCGGACGATGTCATAGGGCGCGACGGTCGAGGTGAGGGTCGTCGTGCGCGCGGTCATCACGCGGCCGAAATCTTCGGGCCGCGAACCTTCGATCGTCGTCGAACAGCCGAGCTGGTTGAGCAGGTGGCCGAAGCCGTCGACGTCGGCGAGCCGCGGCAGGTTGCGCAAGGTCAGCGGCTCGTCGGTGAGCAGCGCGCAGGGAAGCAGCGTGAGCGCGGCATTCTTGGCACCGGAAATGGGAATACGGCCCTTGAGTCGCTGGCCGCCGCGAATGACGATCTGATCCATCCGCCGTCCTTAGCGGATGCACGTCGGGGCGCAAGCTGCGGGCCGTCTTCGCGCGCCGGGGTCTCGTCTTCCGTCGAGCGGCGCGCGGGGCTGTCGGCGCGGATTCATCCTGTCGTCACAATATGATGGCAATCTGGCGAAAGATGTGGAAGCATGATGCGCGTTCACGGGCAGTAACAGGAAATATCGAACGACGACATCATGCATCGAGGGGAGGGGTTATGAGAAATCATATTGTATCCGCGATTGTGTCAACTTCACTGGCGATAGGTCCCGCAGGCGTTCCCGCCTTTGCACAGACGACTTTACCTGTTCCCGCCAATCCCGGTGGACCGCAGATCCAGCCGCCCCGTCCGTCGGATGGCTACAAGGGCTCGATCCGCTGCGAATCGCGCAACAACCAGATGCAGCGGTGCAATGTGCGCACCGACAATCGCGTTGCGATCAAGCGGGTGCTCGGCGGACGCTGCACGGCGAATCGGACATGGGGTTATTCGGCACGCCAGATCTGGGTGTCGGGCAATTGCCGTGCCGAATTTCATTATGGCTATGCGGGGGCGGTTCCCGTCCAGCCCGGCAATGATTTCGCCGGTACGGTTCGATGCGAGTCGCGCAGTGGACGCTATCAGCAGTGTAGCGTTACGACGCACGGTCGCGTCGAACTGGCCCGGCGCCTCGGCGGAACATGCAATGCCGGTCGCCAGTGGGGATATACTGCCAATTATATCTGGGTGAACAACGGCTGCCGTGCCGATTTCCGCTATGGCTACAATAATCTTGTGCCGCTGCCCGGACCCGAGCCCGAAAAGAAGAAAGGGCCAAGCACCGGATTGATCATCGGCGGAATTGTCGTCGCAGGCGGGCTGCTCGCGCTGCTGGCCAGCGGCAAGAAGAAAGCGGGATCGAACGAGGATGTGGCGCCCGAAGAGGTCGTGTCCCAGCCTGGCAGCGGTCCCGCGGCGCTCAGCGCCGATCTCGGCCAGTTGCCTGCCGCGGCGCGGCCATCGGTCCAGAACTGCATGAACGACGCCGCGCGCCAGATTGGCGTCACGGGCGGGACGCGCCTGTCCTACGACCGGCTGATCCACCTCGAGCAGGGCAATGGCGGCTGGCGCATTCGCGCCGCGATGACCGCAACCTATCCCGAGGGTGCGCGGACGATGGAGATCTATTGCCGGGCGACGCCGACGCAGATCGTCCAGCTCGATTTCAGCTGACGGGGTCTGGATTTCGGCGGGACGTCGGCTTTGGGTCGATCCCAGACCTACGTCATCCCGGCCTGCGCCGGGATGACGATATATGAACGTCGGCAATTGGCCGTAACCGGTTGCTTGCTGCACCAAAAGAGAATGCCGCCGCTCCGGCGCGGGCAGGGATTGCGCAGGCCGGGTCCTGATACCCTCCCGCGTGCACGGGTACCTGCTATTACGCCTTTTCCAGCGTGCATTGCAGCGGGTGCTGGTTCTGCCGCGCGGCGTCCATCACCTGGTTCACCTTGGTTTCGGCGACCTCGTAGCTGAACACGCCGCACACACCGACGCCCTGTTGATGGACGTGGAGCATGACCTGCGTCGCCTGTTCGATATCCATGTTGAAGAATCGCTGAAGGACCATCACGACGAATTCCATCGGGGTATAGTCGTCGTTGAGCAGCAGCACCTTGTACATCGATGGCTTTTTGGGCTTTGCGCGCGTGCGCGTCGCAATGCCGACACCGGGCGCGCCGCCAGCGTCGTCGTCCTTGTCCGCCATCGCGTGGACCGGCAGAAATTCGGGATCGGGAAACATCATCGACGGAATATCGCACGCGCGGACGGATTCGCAAGGGGGCGGGGGCGATGTTAACCGCCTTTTGTTCTTGCACGGGACCCGATGCGCAAAAAAGAACCGCCCGCTTCACAGGGAAGCGGGCGGCCTTTCTATGGTCAGCGCAGGCGGGGGGAGGGGGAAGTGCCCGCGCCGACGCGAAGGTGAAGTCGCTTAGGCGGCCTTCATCTTCGAAGTGATGACCGACACGCGGTTCGAGATCGGCGCGAAGCTGTCGTTCGTCAGCTTGACGACGAGTTCGCTGGTCTTCGAGGTCTGCGCGACAGCGGCGTCGAACGCCTTCTTGCTGTTTTCGGCATAGAGTTTGAAGAATTCGGTCGGCGACTTGACGGCGGTGTAGCCCTTCAGCGCGGCGGTCGTGTCTTCAAAGCTCTTGCGAGCGAAGGCGACGCCTTCCTGGCCGAGCGTTTCCATGCCCTTGGCAGCGATCTTGCCCGATTCGACGAGCGCTTCGACATTGGCCTTGTTGAATTCGACGGCTTCTTCGGCGAGCTTGCTCGACTTCGACATCGCTTCCTTGGCGCGATCGTTGAAATCGGCGGTCAGGGCTTCGACGCGGGTCTTGGCTTCGTCGGCGAACTTCTTGACGGTATCGTTCATGGTCTTGAATCCTTTGCTGGTGGCAGCGACGGGCTTCGGCGCGGCCTTGGGGGCAATTTTCTTCACGGTCGCCTTCTTGGGGGCGACCTTCTTGGCTGCGGCTTTGGGGGCAGCAGCCTTTTTCGCAGTCGGCTTGGCTTTTGCCTTCACCGTCTTGGTTTTCACGGGAGCCGCAACGGGCTTTGCAGCCGCCGGGGTGGCGGCAGCTGCCGGAGCGGCCGGAGCGGCCACCGGCTTGGCGGCAGTTTCCAGCGTCGCGGCTTCGAAAGCCTTTTCGGCACTATCCATCTTGGTAGCCATCGGGACAACTCCTTTTTGTTGCACTGCACAATATAGGAGTGGAACGGCGATTTCAAGGATTTTTTGTGCAGCGCACAATGAATCTTCGAATGCCGGCCCGGGGCCGAGTATATTTACGCGATATTACCGCTGCTTGACATAGCGGCCGGGGGCGTCTTCGATGGCCTTTTTCTTGCCCTTTCCGGGGATACGCGCGCCTTTGGCGGGAATTTTCCTGGCGTCCTGTTCGGCGATCCAGCCAATCCAGTGCGGCCACCAGCTGCCCTTTGTCTCGGTCGCGCTGGCCTCGAACTCGGCGAGCGTCGGGGCGCTATTGTCGCCCGTCCAATATTGATATTTTCCCGCAGCCGGCGGGTTGACGACCCCGGCGATATGCCCCGAGCCCGCGAGCAGAAATGTCTTTGGTCCCGACAGATGATCCATCAGCCGCCAAACGCTCGCGAGCGGCGCTATATGATCTTCGCGCCCCGCCTGGATATAGGTCGGGGTCTTGATCTTGCGCAGGTCGATCGGCGTGCCGCAGACCGACAGGCTGTTCGGGATGACCAGCCGGTTGTCGCGATACAGGTCGACCAGATATTGGCGGTGCCACTTCGCCGGCAGGTTCGTCGTGTCGCCGTTCCAATAGAGCAGGTCGAACGGCGGATAGTCGTTGCCGAGCAGATAATTGCTGACGACATAATTCCAGATGAGGTCGCGTCCGCGCAGGCTGTTGAACGTCGCCGCCATATAGCGTCCGTCGAGATAGCCCGGCGCCGATAGCTGCTGGAGCAGCGCGAGATAATTGTCGTCGACGAACAGCTTGAGCTCGCCCGCGAACTCGAAATCGACCTGCGCGGTGAAAAAGGTCGCTGACTTGACCTTGTCGGCTTCGCCCTTCGCCGCGAGCATCGCCAGCGTCGCGGCGAGCGTCGTCCCCGCCACGCAATAGCCGATCGCATGGACATGCGGTACGTCGAGCAGGTCGCGGATCGTGTCGATCGCATCGACCTGCGCCGCGACATAATCGTCCCACACGACGTCCTTCATCGTTTCGTCGGCCGATTTCCACGACACCATGAACACCGAAAGGCCCTGCTCGGTCGCCCATTTGACAAAGCTTTTGGCGGGGTTGAGGTCGAGGATATAGAAACGGTTGATCCACGGCGGGAAGATGACGAGCGGGACCGTGAAGACCTCCTTCGTCGTCGGCGCATAGTGGATGAGCTGATAAAGGTCGGTTTCGTGGATGACCTTGCCCGGCGTGGTCGCGATATTGACCCCGACCTCGAACGCGTCGGGATCGACGTGGCTGAGCTGCCCGCGCGACAGGTCGGACAGCATATGCCTCAGCCCCTTGAGCAGGCTTTCGCCGCGCGTTTCCACCGCCCGTTTGATGACCTCGGGATTGGTGAGCGCAAGATTGGTGGGCGACAGCGCCTCGGCCATATTCTTTGCGGCGAATTCGAGCTTGGCGCGCGCGGCATCGTCGAGCCCGGCAACCTGCCGCGTCGTCGCCAGCAATTGCTCGGACAAGAGGCCATAGGTCTGTCGGATCAGCGCGAACGCCGGGTTGGCCGTCCATTCGGGATCGCTGAAGCGCCGGTCTTTTGGCGCATCCTCGGCAGGCGACGGTGCGAAGGGGGGCTGGAGCGTGGCGAGCGACGACCAGAAGGCGACGCCTTGCTCCCACATCTTCGAGGTCTGGGCGGCCCAGATTTCGGTCGCCGGCGTGTCCAGCCATTTTGCCGGATCGAAGAGCGGCCGGGCATCGGCATCGTCCTGGGCCTGACCGAGCGCATATTCGAGCATCATCTGCTGCGCGCGCGTCATGACGCTCGCCCAATGCTGGAGATCGTCGGGGGAGGGCAGGAAGGGATTGGGTGCCGTGCCGCTATCGTCGTCGCCGGTTTCGCTCATTATGGTTCCCGCTGGTCAGCCTCTGCTGCCATGCCTATAACAAGCCGCGGCACGGCTGGCGAGGCGCCGTTCGGGCCGATGGAGAATGTCCGAAACGAAAAGGAGTTGTTCTAGTTTCCCATGTCCGACGATGAATTCTACCGCATCAAGCGCCTGCCGCCCTATGTCATCGCCGAAGTCAATGCGATGCGAGCGGCCGCGCGAGCCGCGGGGGAGGACATCATCGACCTGGGGATGGGCAACCCCGACCTGCCGCCGCCGCAGCATGTGATCGACAAGCTGTGCGAGGTAGCGCAAAAGCCCGACGCCCACGGCTATTCGCAGTCGAAAGGGATTCCGGGGCTTCGCCGCGCGCAGGCCAATTATTACGCGCGCCGCTTCAACGTGGAACTCGACCCCGAAAGCGAGATCGTCGTGACGATGGGGTCGAAGGAAGGGCTCGCAAGCCTTGCGACCGCGATCACCGGCCCCGGCGACGTCGTGCTCGCGCCGAACCCCAGCTATCCGATCCACACCTTTGGCTTCATCATCGCCGGCGCCGCGATCCGCAGCGTGCCGACGACTCCCGACGAGAATTATTGGCGCGCGCTCGACCGCGCGATGGCGTTCACCGTTCCGCGTCCGTCGATCCTCGTCGTCAACTTCCCGTCGAACCCGACGGCGGACACGGTCGACCTTGCCTTTTACGAGCGGCTCGTCGCCTGGGCGAAGGAAAACAAGGTATGGGTGCTTTCAGACCTTGCCTATTCGGAGCTGTATTACGACGGCAATCCGACGCCCTCGATCCTGCAGGTGCCGGGCGCGAAGGATGTCGCGATCGAGTTTACCTCGATGTCGAAAACCTATTCGATGGCGGGTTGGCGCATGGGCTTTGCGGTCGGCAACAAAAGGCTGATCGCGGCGATGACGCGCGTCAAATCCTATCTCGACTACGGCGCCTTCACGCCGATCCAGGCGGCCGCATGCGCGGCGCTCAACGGCCCGCAGGACATTGTCGAGAAGAATCGCGAGCTCTATCAGAAGCGCCGCGACGTGATGGTCGAAAGCTTTGCACGCGCCGGCTGGGACGTCCCGAGCCCCAAGGCGTCGATGTTCGCCTGGGCGCCGCTGCCGCCCGCGCTCAAGGAAATGGGCAGCCTCGAATTCTCGAAGCAACTGCTCACCCACGCCAAGGTCGCGGTCGCGCCGGGCGTCGGCTATGGCGAGGACGGTGAGGGCTATGTCCGCATCGCGATGGTCGAGAATGAACAGCGCATCCGGCAAGCCGCGCGCAACGTTCGAAAATTCCTTCAGATGCACGGCGTGAACACCCCGACCGTGGCGGCAGGCGGCGGCGGGTGAGCGCGGGCAGCTCGGCGCTGGTCGCCGAGACGATCCAGCTGTCGGTGACGCCGGTATTCCTGCTCGTCGCGACGGGCGCGTTGCTCAACGTCCTTACCGGGCGGCTCGCGCGCGTCGTTGACCGCTCGCGGACCCTGATGGAGCGGTGGGCGGAGACCGAGGGGGCCGAGCATGACCGCGTCGTCGACGAACTGCGTGCCGCCGACCGGCGAATGGATATCATCAACAATTCGATACTGGCCGCGGTTCTGTGCGGTATCGTCGTCTGCCTGCTCGTCGCGCTCTTGTTCGCGCAGGCGATTGCCGGGTTCAACCTGGGGCTCGCGGCCTCGTGGGCCTTTGCGGCCGCCATGCTGCTGCTGCTCGTCTCGCTGACCCTGTTCCTTGTCGAGGTCCGCATGGCGATCCGCACCATCCATGTACCGATGGAGTTGCTCGAACTCGAGGAAATGGGCTGGCGGCGGCGACGCGACCGGCGCTGAGCGCAGCGTCGATCAGGGCGTAATCGCCGCGCGATAGGTCGGCGCGACACGCTTGCGGCTCACCTGCTCATAGGCAAAGCCCGCCGCCAGAACCTCGGCATCTTTCCACTTGCCGCCGATGAAGGAAACGCCGACGGGAAGCCCCTCGATCGCACCCATCGGCACCGTCAGATGCGGATAGCCCGCGACGGCGGGCAACTGGCTCGCGCTCGGCCCCGTATAATGGTCGCCGTTGACGAGGTCGGTGGTCCATGCTGGACCATTGGTCACGCCGACGAGCAGGTCGACGCGGTGCGCCGCGAGCAGGCGGTCGATGCCGTCCGGCCCGGCCAGCCGCGCCGCCTTCGCCTTCGCCTCCCTATAGGCCGCGCTGTCGAGGCTGCCCTTGCTCTCGGCAAGTTCGAACAGCGACTGGTCGAACCAGCGCAATTCCTCCGGATGCGCCTTGTTGAAGGCGATCAGGTCGGCGAGCGTCTTCGGTCCCTCGGGATTGGGGAGCGAGGCGAGATAGGCGGCCATGTCGGCCTTGAGCTCGGTCATCAATATCTCGAACTCGGCATCGCCCAGTTCCTCAAGCCCCGACTTGCTGTCGGCGATTTCAACGATCGTCGCCCCCGCCGCCTCCATGTCGCGCAGCGCTGCGTCGAACAGCGTGGCAATGTCGGCGCGGCCGCCGATCCGGTCGCGCAGCACGCCGATGCGCTTGCCCGATAGCGCGCGGTCGGCGAGCGCGGCGACATAGTCGGTCTTGCGCGCATCGGCCTCGGCGGTCGCGGGGTCGGCGGGGTCGCTGCCCGCGATGGCCGTCAAAACCGCGGCGGCGTCGCGCACCGTGAGCGCCATCGGGCCGGCAGTGTCCTGGCTGTGGCTGATCGGTACGATATGGGTGCGGCTGACGAGGCCGACCGTCGGCTTGAAGCCGACGATGCCGTTGACGCCGGCGGGGCAGGTGATCGATCCGTCGGTTTCGGTGCCGATCGCGACGGGCGCGAGGCCCGCGGCCACCGCGGCGCCGCTTCCCGAGGACGAACCGCAAGCGTTGCGGTCGAGCGCGTGGGGGTTCCGCGTGAGCCCGCCGACCGCGCTCCACCCGCTCGTCGAATCGTTCGAGCGGATATTCGCCCATTCGCTGAGGTTGGTCTTGCCGAGGATGACCGCCCCCGCCTCGCGCAACCGCGCGACGAGCGGGGCGTCGCGGCCCGTGACATTGTCCTTGAGCGCGAGCGAGCCCGCGGTCGTCGGGACCGGACCCTTTGCTTCGATATTGTCCTTGAGCAGGATGGGAATGCCGTGAAGCGGGCCGCGGATCGCGCCCGCGGCGCGCTCGCGGTCGAGCCGGTGTGCCTCGACCGTCGCGTCGGGAAATGTCGCGATGACCGCGTTGAGCGTCGGACCCGCATCGTCGACCCTGCGGATACGCTCGAGATAGGCGGCGGTCGCAACGTCGCTATTGATCCGCCCCTCGCTCATCTCCGCCTGCAAGGTTGCGGCGTCCTTGCCTGCGACTTCGGGCAGCGGCGGCGGTAACGCCATCGCCGGAGCGACGAGGAAGAGCGCGGAGGCGGCGAGTAGCGAAAATTTTTGCATGGCCCACAAGCTGCCAGCCGTAGCGGCAATTGCAAGTCGCCATTTTCGGACCGTCGATGCGGCGTTGACTCGCGCCCTTGCCGTCTGCACCCATCGTCGCGGGAGAATGCGATGACCGAAAAAGCCGCCCTTGCGCCGGGCGCTGCGGCGCCGAGCGGCGATGCCGCGTCCGCCAATGTCCGCACGACGCTGTGGATCCTGCTGATCGTCTATATATTCAATTTCCTCGACCGGCAGATCGTCAACATCCTCGCCGAGCCGATAAAGGGCGAGCTCGGGCTCAGCGATACGCAACTGGGATTGCTCGCGGGCCCGGCCTTTGCAGTTTTCTATGCGCTGCTCGGCATTCCCATCGCGCGCTATGCCGACAAGGAGGGCACCAACCGCGTTCGGCTCATCGCCTTGGCCGTCGCTGTCTGGTCGGCGATGACGGCAGTGTGCGGTCTTGCGCAGAATTTCGTCCAGCTCCTGCTGGCACGCATCGGCGTGGGGGTTGGGGAAGCGGGCTGCACGCCCGCCGCCCATTCGCTGATCACCGACAGCGTACCGGCGGAGAAGCGTTCGTCGGCGATCGCCTTTTACGGGTTGGGCGTACCGGTGGGATCGCTGCTCGGGCTTATCATCGGGGGCGTCGTAAACGATCTGTATGGCTGGCGGATCGCGCTGATGCTCGTTGGCGCGCCGGGGCTGCTGCTCGCGCTCGCGGTGCTCTTTTTCATGCGCGAGCCGCGCCACCACCGCCCGCTCGATGCCGCGGAAGCGACCAAGCCCGCCCCCTTGTCGACGAAAAAGGCGCTCGCGGAAATTTTCGGCTCGCGCGCCTTCGTCTATATTCTCATCGCAGCGTCGGTCACGGCCTTTCTGGGCTATGGCAAGGCGCTGTGGACGATCAGCTTCTTTATCCGCAGCCACGGCCTGTCGACGACCGAGGCGGGGCTGTCGATGGCAGTCGTGCTGGGGCTTGCGGGCGCGGTGGGGACCTGGCTCGGCGGGAAGGCGGCCGATGTCCTCGGCAAGCGCGACAAGCGCCATATCCTGACGTTCCCCGCTTACGGGATGGCGGTGGCGGCGCCATTGCTGTTCCTGGGGTATTATATGGAGGATTGGCGGATCGCAGTGGCTTTGCTCGTCGTGCCGACAATCTTCAACGCCGCCTATTATGGTCCTGCCTATGGCTGCGTGCAGGGGTTGGTTCAGCCGCGCGCGCGCGCCGTCGCGGCGTCGATCATGCTGTTCGGCCAGAATTTGATTGGCCTCGGCCTCGGACCCTTCCTTTTCGGCGCCCTCTCCGACCTCTTCGCGCCCGTCGCGGGCGAAGAGAGCGTACGCTGGGTGCTATATGGCGCAGCGTGGCTGGGGCTGATTCCCGCCTTCTTCTTCTGGCGCGCAAGCCTGCGGCTCAAGGCCGAGCTCAAATCGGGTTAAGCGTTTGTCGTCATCGCGAGCGAAGCGAAGCAATCTCCAGCCACCGGACTTGCGCAAAGCTGATAGCTGGAGATCGCCGCGTCGCCTCCGGCTCCTCGCGATGACGAAGGCTAGTAGGGCGGCGCTTGCCTGGCCCGCTGCGCCTTCGCCGCGTCGATCCACCAGTTGAGGTCGTCGGCAAAACGGGGAAAGGACTTCTGCAACCGCGCGCCGTCGTCACCCGTTGGCTGTCCGTCGGCATCGAAGGCATGGCCGATACGCGCGACGGGGAGGATCGAGGAGATCACCGCCATCCCCATCTCGCCCAATATGTCGCGCCAGCCCATCATTGCGCGTACGCCGGCTTGCGGACCCGCCGAGTAACAGGCGATCGCCGCGGGACGCCAGAACCACTCCTCGAGGAAATGGTCGGTCAGGTTCTTGAGCCCCGGCTGCGGCCCCCAATTATATTCGCCGGTGACGAACAGGAAACCGTCGGCGGCGCGGATCTTGCCCGCCAGCTCTTCCATCGCGACGGGCGCCTCGCCCTTCGGATATTCCTTGTACATGCGGTCGAGCATCGGAAGATCGACGGTCTTGGCATCGATCAACTCGGCGCTGTCGCCGCGCGCGGCGATGGCGTCGACGAGCCAGCGGGCAAGCGCGATGCCCTGTCGGTCGCGGCGGTAGCTTCCGTAGAAGACGAGGATGTGGCGGGTCATGCCGTGTTGGTGCCACGGGGGGCGCCAAAACGGAAGGGCCACCCGCGCCCTAGTCGCTGAACGGGTCGCGGATCAGGATCGTGTCGTCACGCTCGGGGCTGGTCGACACGAGCGCGATCGGCGTTTCGATCAGTTCCTGGACGCGCTGGATATATTTGATCGCCTGCGCGGGCAGATCGGCATAGCTGCGCGCGCCTGCGGTCGATTCGCTCCACCCGTCCATTTCCTCGTAAATCGGTTCGACCGCCGCCTGATCGGCGGCATGGGCGGGGAAATAGTCGAGGATCTTGCCGCGCAGGCGATAGCCCGTGCAGATGCGGACCTTCTCGAAACCGTCGAGGACGTCGAGCTTGGTGAGCGCGATACCGGTGACGCCCGAAACGGCGCAGCTCTGGCGCACGAGAACCGCGTCGAACCAGCCACAGCGGCGCTTGCGGCCCGTGACGGTTCCGAATTCATGCCCGCGCTCGCCGAGGCGCTGGCCGGTCTCGTCCTCAAGCTCGGTGGGGAAGGGGCCGCTGCCAACGCGCGTCGTATAGGCCTTGGCGATACCCAGCACGAACCCGACGGCGCCGGGTCCAAGGCCCGAGCCCGACGCGGCGGTCCCGCTGACGGTGTTCGAGCTGGTGACGAAGGGATAGGTGCCGTGGTCGATGTCGAGAAGCACGCCCTGCGCGCCTTCGAACAGGATGCGCGCGCCCGCCTTGCGGACCTTCTTGAGCCGCTTCCACACCGGCTGCGCATATTCGAGCACGAAGTCGGCGATCTCGCGCAGCTCGGCGACGAGCGCGTCGCGGTCGATCGGCGGCTCGCCGAAACCCGCGCGCAGCGCGTCGTGATGCGCGGTCAGGCGGTCGAGCTGCGGTTCGAGATGGTCGAGGTGCGCAAGGTCGCAGACGCGGATCGCGCGGCGGCCGACCTTGTCCTCATAGGCAGGACCGATGCCGCGGCCCGTAGTGCCGATCTTGCCCGCGCCGGCAGCCGTCTCGCGCAGCGCGTCGAGGTCGCGGTGAAAGGGCAGGATCAGCGCGCAATTGTCGGCGATGGCGAAATTCTCGGCGTTGATCGTCACACCCTGGCCGCGCAGTTTGGCGATCTCGTCGCGCAGCGCCCACGGGTCGAGCACGACGCCATTGCCGATGATCGACAAGGTGCCGGTGACGATACCCGAGGGGAGCAGCGACAGCTTGTAGGTCTGGTTGCCGACGACGAGCGTGTGACCGGCGTTGTGCCCGCCCTGGAAACGGACGACCGCGTCGGCGCGGCTTGCGAGCCAGTCGACGATCTTTCCCTTGCCCTCATCGCCCCATTGCGACCCGATGACGGTGACATTTGCCATGATGCTGTCCTGCTGTGTGCGGCCCGCAAGAGCCCGCGCGGCCTTAGCGGATTTGGCCGCAGAGGCAAGCGCGGCTGGCATGAAAATGCGACATTTGCCGCGCAGATATTCTCTTCGGGAGGATTGTTTTTCTCGCGTCCCCGTCGGGGCGACGCTTTCGTCCTGGAAAGGAATGCCCATGCGCTGCCCGCGCCCGTTCGTCGGATTTGTCGCCGTCACGGCCTTTGCCGTGGCGAGCATCGCCGTGCCGGCTCCCTTTGCCGACGGCCGCGAGCGGCTGCGCGACCGGATCATGGAGCGTATGGGGGCCGACAACGCGCCCAAGGTTCCGGGAAGCGAGACGATATCCTATGGCGCCGACCCGCTGCAGGCGCTCGATATCTGGCGCGCCAAGGGCGCAAAGGGACCGGCGCCGCTGATCGTCTTTGTTCACGGCGGCGGCTGGAAGCGCGGCGACAAGGACAATGCGACGGGCCGGTTCAAGGCGGTGCATTATCCCGGGCAGGGCTATGCCTTTGCGTCGATCAACTATCGCCTCGTCCCTGCGGCGAAAGTCGAGCAGCAGGCCGCCGACGTCGCCGGCGCGGTGCGCGCGCTCGTCGACCGGGCGGCGGCGCTCGGCATCGACCGGCGGCGCATCGTGCTGATGGGGCACAGCGCGGGCGCGCATCTCGTCGCGCTGGTCGGCACCGACGAACGCTATCTGAAAGGCGCGGGACTGTCCTTCGCCGACATCGCGGGGGTGATCCCGATCGACGGCGCCGCCTATGACGTGCCCGCGCAGATGAGCGATGGGCCGCCGATCATGCAGAAGACATATGCGCAGGCGTTCGGGACCGATCCGGCGCGGCAAAAGGCGCTGTCGCCGACCGCGCAGGCAGTCGCGCCAAATGCGCCCGCATTCCTGCTCCTGTATGTCCAGCGGCCCGACGGGGTGCGGCAGGCGAAGGCATTGGGGGCTGCGCTCGAAAAGGGCGGTTCGCGCGTCGAGCATGGCAGCTTCCCCGGCGAGGGGTTGAAAGGCCATGCCGAGATCAACCGCAGCCTTGGCGACCCCGGCTATGCGCCGACGGGAGCCGTCGATGCTTGGCTGAAAAGGCTGTTCGCGCGCTAGATCCTGCGCGGAGAAGTGCGTCAGAGCAGCCCTTCGATCGCCTCGGCCAGCCGGGCGTCGCGTTCGGACAGGCCATTCGCGTCGTGCGTCGTCAGAAGGACGTCGACGCGGCTATAGACGTTCGACCATTCGGGATGATGGTCCATCTTTTCGGCAATGATCGCGACGCTCGCCATGAAGCCGAACGCTTGCGCGAAATCGGCGAACTGGAAGCGGCGCACGATCGCGTCGCGCTCGGGCTCGTGCGTCCAGTCGGGAAAGCGGTTGAGCAGCGCGGCGCGCGCCGCATCGTCGAGTTTCTGGACCATCTTCGTTTCTCCCGCTGGTCAAGCCGTTACGCCCGCCATAAGGAAGGGCGCGATGAGCGACAAGTCTGCCCTTCCTGCCGGCTGGACCGGCGCAGCGCCCGACGCCGACGCGCTGTTCGCGATGGCCGAGGCGGCGCTCGCGACGCTCCCCGACGTCTTTGCGCCGCACATTCGCGGGCTCGTGATTTCGGTCGAGGAATTCGCCGACGACGAGATACTTGCCTCGCTTGGGATCGAACATCCCTATGACCTCACCGGTCTTTATGAAGGTCGCCCGCTCACCGAACGCAGCATCGACGCGAGCGGCGGCATGCCCGACCGCGTGACGCTCTATCGCATCCCGATACTCGTCGAATGGATCGAGGGCGGCGAGCGGCTCGACTGGCTGGTGCGCCACGTACTGATCCACGAGATCGGCCACCATTTCGGCTTTTCCGACGACGATATGCACGCGCTAGAGGATATGGCGTGAGCGAAGCCGACCTGTTGCTGCGGCTCGATCGCGTGGCGTGCGTGCGCGGCGACCGGCTGGTGTTCGAGGGGGTCTCGCTCGCGCTGGCGCGCGGCGGCGCGCTGTGGCTGCGCGGCCCCAATGGCGCGGGCAAGTCGAGCCTGATCCGGCTCGCGGCGGGATTGCTGCGCGCGGCGGCAGGGACGGTCGAACGCCGCGAGCGCATCGCCTTGATCGACGAGGGTGCGGCGCTCGACCCCGAACTGCCGCTGCGCCGTGCGCTCGATTTCTGGGCGCGCATCGACACGATCGATGGCCCCCGCGTCACAGAAGCGATGGGCGCGATGGGACTGGCACCGCTCGCCGAGGTTCCGGTGGCGATGCTCTCGACGGGCCAGCGCAAGCGCGCCGCGATGGCGCGTGTCATCGCGAGCGGCGCGCCGATCTGGCTGCTCGACGAGCCTGCAAATGGTATGGACGAAGCGGCGAAGGAGCGGCTGGTCGCGGCGATTGCCAAGCATCGCGGCAACGGCGGTGCGGTGCTGCTGGCCTCTCATTTTGCGCTGGACATAGCGGAGTTGGCCGAACTCGATATGGGGGCGCTGGCGTGACGGCGCTTATCGCGCTTTTCTGGCGCGACCTGCGCCGCGCGTGGGGCAGCGGGGCGCTATGGCTGCCCATTGTCTTCTTCCTGCTCGTCGCCACCGCCTTTCCCTTTGCGGTCGGCCCCGACGCGCCGCTGCTGTCGCGGACGGGCGGCGGGATGGTCTGGGTCGCGGCGCTGCTTGCGGCGCTGCTGCCGATCGACCGGCTGGTGCGACCCGACAAGGAAACGGGCGTGCTCGACCAGCTTGCCGTGCGCGGCTTCGCCGACGAAGTGGTCGCGGCGGTCAAGATCGCCGCACACGCGTTCGGGTTTGGCTTGCCGCTGCTCGTAGCGCTGCTTCCGGCGGCGGCATTGCTCGCGCAGGACGCTGCGCGCGTCGAAATGCTGGCGACCGGTCTTGCAATCGCCATCCCCGCGCTCGCATCGCTTGCCGTTTTGAGCGCGGCGCTCACGGCAAACCTCAAGGGGGGGAGCGCGATCGGCGGATTGCTCGTGTTGCCGCTCGCGGTGCCGCTGCTGATCTTTGGTGCAGGAATGCTCGACCCGTCGGGGCGCGGCGCGGTGAAGCTGCTCGGCGCGGCGAGTCTGCTGTTGACGGTCATCGGCCCCTTTGCAGCGGGCGCTGCGCTGCGGGGGCTGCGCGAATGACGCGACCGTCGCTTGCGCATGTCGCGCTCGTCGTGCGCGATTATGACGAGGCCATCGCCTTCTACGCCGGAAAGCTCGGCTTCACGCTTGCCACCGACGACAAGTGGGTTCTGAAGGCGCCCCGCCGGTGATAAACCCGCCCCGGCGCTTTTGCCCGCACGAAATTGCCGAGCGCGACGAACAACATTTCGCGCGCACCGCATCCCAGCATTTCGTTTGTCAGCCAGTCGAAATGCGCGCGATCCTGGTGCGCCGCCGCGACCGTTACCGAAGCGAGCAGCGCTTCGTCGAAGCTCAGGTGCGGACAGCAGGGCGGCGCGACGGCAAAGGGGTCAGGCCAGACATGGCCGATCGCCTCGACGACGAGGCGGAAGCGCCGCGCGGCGAGGATTTTGCCCCAGCGGCGCTCAAGCTCGGGCATCGGATCTCGCCCACCGCGACGACAGAGGATGCAATAGCGCAGCGCAAGCACCACCTGCGCGGCATCGACGGGAAGCGCGCGTAGCAGCGGCTGTTCGGTCAGGCGGCGCAAGGTATCGCGGATTGGCATGCGGCTGGTGTCTCCCGTCGCAGCCCGTCACTCGGCTTCCAGGCCGAAAAAGATGCCGGCCGCATGGGTGCAGCTGAAAGTGGCAGCGGCCGGCAGGAGGGGACTGCTCGACTGTGCTAATGAGAATTAATCGCAAATACAAGGGAAAAGAATGGCGCCCGAAGGCGCCCTTGGAAAGCCTGGGTTTTGCACGCTTTCGTCGCCCCGCGAAAGTGGGGGCCGCTCTCGGTTTGCGTCACGATGCAGGGTAGCGATCCCCGAAAAGGCTGATGACGGCCCCCGCTTTCGCGGGGGCGACGTTCTAATTCTCAGTCGTCGCTCACCGGTTTCGACTGGAGCTGGATATAATTTTCGATGCCCATGCGTTCGATAAGGTCGAACTGCTTTTCGAGTTCGTCGACATGATGCTCCTCGCTCTCGAGGATGTCGGTGAACAGGTCGCGGCTCACATAGTCGCGCACGCCCTCGCAATGCGCGATCGCATCCTTGAGCAGCGGGATTGCCTCTTCCTCGAGCGCGAGGTCGGCCTTCAGAATCTCCTCAACCGTCTCTCCGACGCGCAGTCGCCCGAGCAACTGGAAATTGGGGAGGCCGCCGAGGAAGAGGATGCGATCCGCCAGCTTGTCGGCATGCTTCATCTCGTCGATCGATTCCTCGCGCTCGAAATGCGCGAGCCGCGCGATGCCCCAATTGTCGAGCATGCGGTAATGCAGCCAATATTGGTTGATCGCGGTCAATTCGTTCTTGAGCGCCTCGTTGAGGAAATCGATGACCTTTTCGTCGCCCTTCATTGTCTTGTCCTGTTCTGTGTCCGGGGATGGGATAATAGGCGCATTATACCCCTCCCGGACCCGTCAGGCCAAGGGTGAAAGTGACGGTTTTCCTAGAAAAATCAGGCGGTCGCGGCGACGTCGCTGATGATATTGCGAGCGAAATTCAGGCACTGTCCGCATTTGGGTTTGCGACCCATTTGCGCGTAGGCCGCCTTCGCGCAGCGCAACTGGCCGCTCCGCGCGACATCGCGCAGCTGGCTTTCCTTTATTGCGTTGCAGACACAGACGACCATGTGCGAATCCTTCTCAGCAACTCCTCTTTACGGCTAGTGCGACCGATTCGCAACAAGAAAGTTGCGACTGGTTCGCAATCCGAAGAGGCGCGTTTTACCCTCGCACGCCCCTTGCCGTTCGGGTGATTCGCGGGCATAGGCGCGGCCAGATTCCCGCCCGCTCGAACAAAGGTCTGCCCCGATGAAAGTGAATGTCTATGTGACGCTCAAGACCGGGGTCCTCGACCCGCAGGGCAAGGCGATCCATCATGCGCTCGAAGGACTGGGATTTGCCGGCGTCAGCGATGTGCGCGCGGGGCGCTTCATCGAACTGGAGGTTGCCGACGACGTAACCGACGCCGATCTCGACGCGATGTGCGCGAAGCTGCTCGCGAACACAGTGATCGAAAACTACCGCATCGAACGTCCCTGACCGGTACGAAGGAACCCGCGCCATGAAGACCGCCGTCATCGTCTTTCCCGGCTCCAATTGCGACCGCGACATGGCGGTCGCGCTCGAAACCGTCACCGGCCGCGCGCCCGCGATGGTGTGGCACCGCGAGACGGCGCTTCCCGATGGCACCGACTTCATCGCGTTGCCCGGCGGCTTCTCCTATGGCGATTATCTCCGCTCGGGCGCGATGGCGGCGCGTTCGCCGATCCTCCGCGCGGTCGCCGACGCGGCGGCGCGCGGCGTGCCCGTTCTCGGCGTGTGCAACGGTTTTCAGGTTCTGACCGAGGCGGGGCTGCTTCCCGGCGCGCTGATGCGCAACGCGGGGCTGAACTTCGTATGCCGCACCGTGTCGCTGACGGTCGAGAACAGCCAGTCGCTGTTCACCGCCGCCTATCAGGCGGGCGAGACGATCGACATTCCGGTTGCGCATCATGACGGCAATTATTTCGCAGATGCGGCGACGCTCGACCGGATCGAGGGCGAGGGGCGCGTGGCGTTCCGTTATCTCGACGGGGTCAACGGATCGGCGCGCGACATCGCGGGCGTTCTGGGCGACGCGGGCAACGTGCTCGGCATGATGCCGCACCCCGAGCGCGCGATCGACCGCGCGCACGGCGGCACCGACGGGCTACGCCTGTTTGAGGCGGCGCTCGGCGTCCTCGCCTGACGGCGTCGCAGTCGCGCGGGAGAGCTGCGGTTGCAGCCATCGGCCGACGAGCAAAAGCACCGTCGGCCAGAACATCGTATTCCAGATGTCGTGCAAGTGCGCCGTGTCGGGCTGTAGCGTCGATCGCGTGATTTCCGCGACGATGTCGAGCCATTCGCCGGCGCAGGCCATCGCAAAGGTCGCGATCCATGCCGCAATCCAGCCACCGCGCCAGCGCCACAGCAGGCGGACCGCCAGAAACAGACCCAGCCCGAAATAGATGTGGAGCGCATCCTTGCTGAGGTCGCTCGCGGATACGATCCACAGCTTTTGTTCCTGAAACAGGGCGGCCAGTTGCACCAGCGTCATCGTGTCAAACCTTGGCTCCAAAAGGCGTGAAATCGGTGCCCTCGTCAAAGACGTCGACACCCTCGCGCCGCTTCAACGCACCGACCGCCCAATAGGTTACCGGCGTCAGCGCGGCTTCCCATGCCGTCTTGATCAGCCATTGCGACAGCACGACCTGATAAAGCTGCTCGGGCGGCCATCCGGCAAGCCCGTAAAAGGCGAGCGGGTAGAATATCAGGCTGTCGAGACCCTGGCCGACGACAGTCGAGCCGATCGTGCGCGCCCAGAGGAAGCGTCCGCCGGTCCATATCTTCATGCGCGCGAGAACATAGGAGTTGGCGAATTCGCCGACCCAAAAGGCGGCCATCGACGCGAGCACGATGCGCCAGCTGTTGCCGAACACGAACTCATAGGCGTCCTGCCCCGGCCAGCCGTCGGCGGGCGGCAACGCGACGACGACCCACGCCATCAGCGCCATGAAGGCAAGTGCGGCGAAACCCGTCCAGATCACCCGCCGCGCGCGCGCATAGCCGTAGACCTCGGTCAATATGTCGCCGATGATGTAGCTGATCGGGAAGAAGAGCACCCCGGCGCCGAATGCCCATTGGCTGCCGTCGGGCAGTGCGACGAAGCTCGGCTTCGACGCGCCGATGATGTTCGAGAGCAGCAGGATCGCGACGAACGCCGCCATCACCAGGTCGTAATAGCGGAAATGCCGCACGCTCGCGGCGGCGACGCGCGCGGGCGCAGCTTCGGCCGCAGGGGAGGGGGGCGTTTCCATGCCGCGCTGCTTAACGCGCTTTGCGCCGGACGCAAACCACGCTATTCGCCACCCCGGGGCGCCCGTAGCTCAGCTGGATAGAGCACCCGCCTTCTAAGCGGGTGGTCGCAGGTTCGAATCCTGCCGGGCGCACCATGCACATGCAAACAATTCAGATATTTCAGTAAACTATCGCCGGATAGCGCATTGTGGCGTAGTTCCGCGGGTCCCCTGCAAGCGGATCTGGCGCTCTTGCCGGCGCAGTTGAGCACGCGTCATCATGCGCGTCTCGTCGGTTGGTATACGAAGCGAAGATTACGCCCATTCGTTACGCCGAACGAAGGCATCGCGCATCTGCAAGGCGACCGGGAATTTGCGTGCCGCGCCGATTCTGATTGGTCACACCAAGATTGAAAATGCTGTGCGGCACTTTGGCGTCGATGTTGAAGATGCGTTGATCCTAAAGGCGGATAGTCCCCATCAGCCAAATTGCGTTGCACCTGGGCTATGATGTTCCCCTCAAGCTGGCTCTGATCGCTATCAAGGCATCCGGATTTTCGATCGTGGGCGGCGCGTCCACATCCTCGCCGTTGACCAGACGGCGTATCACCGCACGCAAGATCTTGCCCGATCGGGTTTTCGGAAGCACGTCGACGATGCACACGCGCTTCAACGCCGCAACGGGCCCGAGTTCGCCGCGGACGCGCGCAATAATCTCGCTCGCGAGTTGATCGTTTCGGGAAGCGCCCGATTTTACCACCGCAAATGCGCACGGCACCATGCCCTTGATTCTGTCGTCGGCGCCGACGACGGCGCATTCGGCGATGGCGGGATGGCCGGCGATGATTTCCTCGATCTGTCCTGTGGACAGCCGGTGCCCCGCGACGTTGATGATGTCGTCGGTGCGCCCCATGATGTGCAGGAAGCCGTCGCCGTCGATATGGCCCGCATCGCCCGTTTCATAAAAGCCAGGGAAGCTTTCAAAGGATCGCGCGTATCCGGCTTCGTTGTTCCACAGGGTCGAAAAGCATCCCGGGGGTAGCGGCGCCTTGATGGCGAGACGCCCGTCATTGGCATTGTCTGCGCCGCGTCCCGCTTCGTCGAACAGCGCAAAGCGAAAGCCGGGTACGGGAAAGCCCGCACTTCCGGCGCGGCGGCGCGTGTCGCCAAGCCCGAAACAGGTGGCAATCGCGGGCCATCCGAGTTCGGTTTGCCACCAATGGTCGATCACCGGCAGTTTCAAATGCCGTTCCGCCCATTCGATCGTGCTCGGGTCGGCGCGCTCGCCCGCAAGGAACATCGCCTTAAGACGTCCGGTTCCGGTCGCATCGATGAAGCCGCCGTCGGGGTCTTCCTTGCGGATCGCGCGGATCGCGGTGGGCGCTGTGAAAAACACGTCGACGTCATGGTCGACAATGGTGCGCCAGAAGGTTCCGGCGTCGGGCGTCCCGACCGGCTTTCCCTCGAAAAGCAGCGTCGTGCACCCGGCGAGCAGCGGACCATAGACGATATAGCTGTGGCCGACGACCCAGCCGACATCCGACGCCGCCCAGAAGGTGTCGCCGGGGTGCACGCCATAAATATTGGCCATGCTCCACGCGAGTGCGACGGCATGGCCGCCATTCTGGCGGACCACGCCCTTGGGCGTCCCCGTGGTGCCCGAGGTGTAGAGGATGTAGAGCGGATCGGTCGCCGCAACCGGCACGCACGGCGCGGGCGCGGCGCCCGCAAAGGCTTCGGCCCAATCGAGGTCGCGTGCTGCGGTCATCGACGCCTCGCAGGCGTCGCGCTGGAGCAGGACGACATGGTCGATCGGGTGCCGCGCGAGTTCGAGCGCTTCGTCGACGAGCGGTTTGTAGGGGACAATGCGGCTGCCTTCGATTCCGCACGACGCCGTGAGGAGGATTTTCGGCGTCGCATCGTCGACGCGCTTGGCAAGTTCGGGCGGCGCGAAGCCACCGAACACCACCGAATGAACCGCCCCGAGCCGCGCGCACGCGAGCATGGCGAACAGTGTTTCGGGGATCATCGGCATATAGATGACGACACGGTCGCCCTTGGTGACGCCGAGCGCGGCCAGCATTCCTGCCGTGCGCGCGACCGCATCGCGCAGTTCGGCAAAGCTGATCAGGCGGCGCGTCCCGGTTACGGGGCTTTCGTAAATGACGGCGGTGTCGCCGCCGCGCCCCGCCTCGACATGGCGATCGACGGCATTGCGGCATGTGTTGAGCCGCGCACCGGCGAACCATCCTTCGCCTTCGACCCATCCCCTATCGGGCGGGGTGTCCCAGTCGATTGCCGCTGCCGCGCCCAGCCAGAAGGCGTCGGGGTCGGCAAGGCTGGCGGCACGGACTTCGTCATAGCTTGCACTCATCGGATCACGCCGCCGCCATCAGCTCCTCGAGCAATTTATGGTCCAGGATCGATGAAATCTCGCCCTTTTCGTCGAGAAAGGCAACCGGTCCGTAATTGGTGAAAAGCAATTCCGTATATTCGGGAAAGGCCGTGTGCTCGTGGATGACGTCGAGCGGTTCATAGCCATAGGCCCCCGCCGGCGCTTCGCCCATGCGATAGGTCATCCGCCCCTTCAGCACATAATATTCGCCCGCGCCGAGGTGGAGATGCGGGCCGAAGAAGCTGCCCGGCTGCGCACGGAACAACACGGTCCAGCGGCCGGTCTCGGCGCTCGAATAGAGCAGGGTGAATTCGATCCCCTCGGCAAGCGGCGCCCATTTCATCATCTCGGCGGTCGTCAGGCGTTCATCCAACATCGTTCGTGCGTCCTTGCTCAGAAACGGAAGGAAAGTTCGGCGCCATAGGTCGCGCGTTCGCCATAATAGCGGGGCACGAACCCGAAACCGCTCGTGTCGGTGGCGTCGACGATATAGGCCTTGCCGGTGACATTCTTTGCCCAGGCGGCAAGTTCCCACCCCTGGTCGGGGTTGGCGAAGGCAAACCGCAGGTTGAGCAGCCCATAGCCTTCGCCCGAGCTGATCAGCTCGTCCTCGGCATTGTTGTAATATTTCTTGCCCGTATAGTTATATTCGACCCGCCAGCGCGTTTCGAAATCGCCGACGGGGATCGTCACCTGTGCAAAGGTCGAGGCGGTGAATTTCGGCGCGCCCGGCATGCGGTTGCCCGAAAAGTCGCGCGGATCGCCGGTCACCGGGTCGATCGCGCCCGAGAGGTAGTTTTTATATGTGGCGTCGAGGATGCCCATATTGAGCCCGAGGTCGAGCCAGTCGGTCGGCACCGCGGTCGCTTCGACCTCGATCCCCTTGATCGTCGCGTCGGCCGCATTGTCGAGCCCGAGCGTCGGCACCGCGCTTCCCGCCTGGCGGTTGACCGACAGCACCTGCAGATCGGTATAGTCATAATAAAAGGCCGACAGGTTCAGCCGCAGGCGGCGGTCGAAGAGGGTGGTCTTCAGCCCAATCTCATAGGAGGTCAGATATTCGGGATCGACCTGCGTGCGTTCGGCGACGCTGGTGATGATCCCGATGTTGAACCCGCCCGCCTTGAAGCCGCGGTCGATGCTCGCATAGGCGAGGATATCGTCGGTGACGTCGAGATCGGCCGACACGCGCCACGAGAAGGATTTGAACGTGTCCTTCAGCGATGCGAACGGGACGAGCGGCACCGGCGTGCCGTTGGGGATGTCGGCGTCGAAATAGCCTTCGATCAGGTCGGCGCGGTGCGTCGCGCGTACCTTGTCGATCGTGTAGCGTCCGCCGAGCGTCAGCCGCAGCGTGGGGATGACCGCATAGCTTGCCTGGCCATAGATGGCATAGGCCTTGTTCTTGCGCGTCGCGCGCGTGATCAGCGGCAGCGCGCCCTGTGCAAAGGTGAGCTCGCCGAGCAGGTCGGCGTCGCTGTCGGCGTCGAGATCCTCCTGAAAATAATAGAGGCCGACGATCGCATTGAGCGGGCCGCGATCATAGGACAGCTGGAACTCCTGCGTGACCTGTTCGGCGTCGGTCAGGAACACGATCTCGTCGATGCGCAGCGGCCCGCCGTCGACGTCGACGCGGTTGTCGACCTCGCTCTTGTCGTACCCGGTCAGCGACCGGAAGGAAAAGTCGCCGAAATCCTGCGCGACGCTGAGATTGACGAAGACATTGTCGCTGTAGTTGCGCGACGGCCCGTTGAAGTTGAGCAGGTTCGCCTTGTCGGGGAAGGGATCGGTATAGCCGAACAGGTCGGCGCCGTTGATCGTCCCGACGGGCTTGTTTTCCAGATAGTCGCTGCGGTCGCGTCCGCCGCCGACCGACAAGCGAATGTCGGTGTCGCTCGACGGCTGCCAGCGAATGATGGCGCGCGCCGCGGCCTCATCGACGTTGATGACGTCTTCTCCGTTAAAAAGATTGGTCTTTTCGCCGTCGCGCCGACGGACGATCCCGGCGACGCGCACCGACAGGCCCTCGGCGAGCGGCAGGCTGGCCGTCGCCTCGGCCTCGAACAGGTCGAACCGGCCATAGCCGACGCGGGCGTTGCCCTCGAAGATATCGTCGGGGAGCTTGGAGAAGAACTGGATCGCGCCGCCGGTCGTGTTCTTGCCGAACAACGTGCCTTGCGGACCGCGCACGACCTCGATCCGCTCGAGGTCGAACAGCGAGAAGATCTGGCTGCCGGTCGATGCGACGACCACATCGTCGCGATAGATGCTGATCGGGCCGATCGACGAGGCGTTGAAGTCGTTGTTGCCGACGCCGCGGATGAAGATGTTGGGGACGCCGCCGAACGTCTTGATCTCCAGATTGGGGACCTGATCGCCGATCGACAGGCTGTTGGTGAAGCCCGCTTCCTTGATCGCCGTGTCGTCGAAGGCTGTGACCGAAATCGGCACGTCCTGCAGATTCTGGGCGCGTTTCTGCGCCGTCACGACGATATCGCCGACGCCGCCCTGCTCGGGCGCGGTTGTCTCTTGGGCAAAGGCGGGCGCGCTGACGGCAAGGGCCGTGGTAGCCGCCGCCATATACAGCCCGATCCGGAACTGGTTCGACATATATTCCCCTCCATGGTCTCGGCCCACCTGCGTTGGATCGGCCTCTTCTCCCTCCTTCTAGGCGCGGCGGCGGCAACTGCATGTGTCGGAGCGGCGCAAAATTTGACTGAGGGCGAACCGGGCGTCGGGCGCCTTGTCACGCCAAACCGACTGGTTTTCCGGCGAAAATTGTATGGGGGCGCACAGGTTTTTGTATGGGCGCGAACCCTTGCGGCGCGCCGATTGCATCGGCGGCCCGAACGCCCTAGCCTGCGGAGTCGGAGAGAGGGGCAGTGCCATGCTGCTAAGCGAAGAACGCTGGACGTCCGCTTCCCTGCCGCCGCCGCGCCAATTGCCGGGGTTTCAGGAAGTGTTCGACCGGACCCATTTTCACTGGGGACTGAGCCGCGCCGGCTCGGACGCCTATCATGCCGAGCTGCGCCGCCGCGCGATCGACGATTTCGTCTTTACCGACATCGTCTGCGATCCGGTGACGGGATACCGCACCCACGACGATGTCCGGCGCGGCGCCGACGATTATTTCTGCCTGCTCTATTTCGACGAGGGCAATTGCCTGCTCCGTCAGGGACGCAATGAATCGGTCGTTCGCCGCGATACGATAGCCGTGTGGGACAGCACGCGTCCGGCGATGTTCCAGAACAGCGACCAGTTGCACCAACTGTCGATCATGATCCCGCACCGCATGGCCAAAACCATCGTTCCGGGCATCGAGGACATGTGCGGCCTGACCGTCGACGGCAGCGCGGGCCTCGGCGCGATCCTCCTGTCGCACCTGCGCCAGATCCACCGGACGGTCGATACGGTCGCGCCGCAGGACCGCGCGGCGGTGCTGCGCGCGACGGTCGAACTGGTCGCGGCCGCTTTTCGGCCCGCGCCCGAACGGCTTGCCGGAACCAGCTTTCGCCGCGCGCTGCTTAACCGGGTGCAGGATCATATCGTTGCGCATCTGGGCGATCCGTCGCTTTCGGCCGCGACCATCGCGCAGGCCTTTCGCTTCAGTCCGCGTTATCTCCATCGACTGTTCGAGGAGTTCGGGGTGACTGTGGGCACCTGGATCCGCGAGCGCCGTCTGCAATCGGCGCGCGCCGACCTTGCCGATCATGCCTCGGCGCATTTGAACATCACCGAAATCGCGATGCGGCATGGCTTTGCCGATGCTTCACATTTCAGCCACGCCTTTCGCGGCGCGTTCGGCATGTCGCCGCGCGCCTGGCGCACCGAGGCGGCGCGTTCGGCGGCGAGTTCCCTCCAACCCAAATAAGCCGCCATTCTGACGCAAGTCACCGCGGCTCCGCTCCCCTAGGTCCGATCGAAAGACCGTGGGAGATGGACGATGGCCGACAGGCTGAAAGGCAAGATTGCGCTGGTGACCGGCGCGGCGCAGGGAATTGGGGCAGGCATTGCCCGCGCCATGGCGGCCGAGGGCGCAACGATATTCGCCGCCGATATCAACGTCGCCGGCGTCGAAGCGCTGGCCGCCGAAATCGGCGCCGAGCCGCTTGCGCTCGACGTGACGCGCGAAGAAGCCTGGAAAGCTGCCGCCGACCGCATCGGGTCTGCGCTGTCGATCCTCGTCAACAATGCCGGCGTCGAGCTCGTCAAGCCGATGACCGACCACAGCCTGTCCGACTGGCGGTCGGTGATGGCGGTCAATGTCGACGGCCTGTTTCTCGGTTGCCGCACGCTGCAACCCTTGCTGGCGAGCGGCGGCACGGCGGGGGCGCCGGCAAGCGTCGTCAACATCTCGTCGATCGCGGGGCTCGTCGGATATCCCGACCAGCTTGCATACAACACGTCGAAAGGCGCGGTCCGGCACATGACCAAGAGCCTTGCGATTGAATGGGCGGCGCACGCGCTGCCGATCCGGTGCAACTCGATCCATCCCGGCTGCATCCGCACCCCGATGCTCGAACTCGCCGTCGAAGGCTGGGTGCGCGAAGGCTCGATCCCCGAGGATGATCCCTGGGGCGCGGTCGCAGCGCTCTGTCCGCTCAATGCGGTCGGTGCGCCGGAGGATATCGCCATGGGGGCGGTCTATCTGGCCAGCGACGAGGCGCGGTTCGTTACCGGAATCGAGCTGGTGATCGACGGCGGGTGGGTCGCTCGATGAGCGGTACACCGAGCAATCGCAGCGACCGGCTGTGGATGTACGCCACGATGGTCAAGAGCCGGCATTTCGAGGCGCTGATCAAGCCCGCCTATTTCGAAGGGAAAACGCCGGTGTTCAACATGGCGAAGGGGCCGCTGCCGGGCGAGATGCACCTGTCTGACGGGCAGGAGCCCTGCGCGGTCGGCGTGTGCGCGCATTTGCGTCCCGGCGACACGGTCACCGCGACGCACCGCCCGCACCATGTCGCAATCGCCAAGGGTGTCGACCTCGACGCCATGGCGGCAGAGATATTCGGCAAGGCCTCGGGCCTGTCGGGCGGGCGCGGCGGACATATGCACCTGTTCGACGCGCGGGTGAATTTCGCCTGTTCGGGCATTATCGCGCAAGGCCTTGGCCCCGCCGTCGGCGCGGCATTGGCGAGCAAGCTGCGCGGCGAGGACCATGTCGCCGTCGCCTTTCTGGGCGAGGGCGCCGCCAATCAGGGGGCGTTCCACGAGGCGCTCAACCTTGCATCGGTGTGGAAAGTCCCGGCGATCTTCGTCATCGAGGACAATAGCTATGGCATTTCGGTCGCGAAGCGCGATTGCACCGCGGTCGAACGCAATTCGGACCGCGCCGCCGCCTATGCGATGCCCGGCCATTTCGTGCCGGGCAATGATGCCGATGCGGTGCACCGCGTGGCGGGCGAAGCCATCGCGCGCGCGCGGCGCGGCGAGGGGCCGTCGCTGATCGAGATCGAAACCTGCCGACTCGAAGGGCATTTCATGGGTGATGCCGAGGGCTATCGCCCCGAAGGCGAGGTCGATCGGTTGAAGGCGGAAGACCCGATCCCCGCCTATCGCGCCCGCCTCTTGTCCGAGGGCTTCGAGGGCGCCGAGCTCGACAAGGCCGAATTCGAAGCGCGCGCCGCGGTCGACGCGGCATTCGCCGCCGCGCGCGCCGCCGCCTATCCGCAGCCCGAGGAGGCTTTTGCCCATGTCTTCGCCTGACGCCCCGACCACCACCGCTCCCGCGCGCCGCTTGACCATCGCGCGTGCGATTTCCGAAGCGATCGGCCAGGAGATGGAGCGCGATGCAAATGTCCTCGTGATGGGCGAAGACATTGCCAAGCTGGGCGGCGTGTTCGGCACGACCACCGGGTTGCTCGACAAGTTCGGACCCGAGCGCGTGCGCGACACGCCGATTTCGGAGACCGCCTTCATCGGTGCCGCGACCGGGCTTGCCGCGGCCGGGATGCGCCCGATCGTCGAGCTGATGTTCGTCGACTTCTTCGGCGTCTGCATGGACGCCATCTACAATCTCGCGGCGAAGCAATGCTATTTCTCGGGCGGGCAGGTGACCTGCCCAATGGTGCTGATGACGAGCGTCGGCGGCGGATATGGCGATGCCGGGCAGCACAGCCAGACGCTCTATGCGACCTTCGGCCACCTGCCGGGGCTCAGGGTCGTCATCCCGTCGAACGCGCATGATGCCAAGGGCCTGATGCTCGCGGCGATCCGCGACCCCAATCCGGTCGTTTTCATGTATCACAAGGCGCTGCAGGGGATGGGCTGGCTCGGCACGGTGCAGCGGTCGATCACCGAAGTGCCCGGCACCGACTATGTCGTCCCGCTCGACAAGGCAAAGATCGTGCGCGAAGGGAGCGACCTCACCTTGGTCGGGCTGGGCCTGTCGGTCCACCAGGCGCTCGATGCCGCGGAAAAGCTCGCCGGCGACGGTGTCTCCGCCGAAGTCATCGATCTCGTCAGCATCGCGCCGCTCGACCGCGAAACGGTGCGCGCGTCGGTGCGCAAGACCGGGCGCCTGCTCGCCGTCGACGACGATTATCTGAGCTATGGCGTCGGCGCCGAAATCATCGCGAGCGTCTGCGAGGCTGGCATCACGCTGCGCTCGGCGCCGCAGCGGATCGCCTTTCCCGACATCCCCGTGCCCTTCACCCCCGTGATGGAGCATTTCGTGCTGCCCAACGCCGACAAGATCGTCGCGGCCGCACAGCATATGATGGAGCCTTCCGCCAATGACTGACGTGACCATTCCGACCGGCCTCTGGAACGATGGCGACGAAGCCGCAATCTCGGCCTGGCTCTATTCGGACGGCGATATCGTTGCCCAGGGCGCCATTGTTGCCGAGATCATGGTGGAAAAATCGAGCTTTGAGCTTGTCGCTCCGGCTGCAGGTAGCTTGACGATCTTGGTTCCGGCCGAAGAAGCGGTGCGCCCTGGGCAAGTGGCCGCACGCATCGGCTGACGCGTGCGCCCGATACCTACCGTCGAAACGCTTGCTGCAGGTTTTTCGTCCGGAGCGGCAATCGAAGCCGGGCGGGGCCGCGAAGCCATAGATGCGGATGCCGAGCGGTTGGCGGCTTTGCTGAATGGCGATGCGGCCGCACGCGGGCTGCGGCTGTGGACCAACACCAAATGCCTCGTCACAACCCGTCGCTTTGCGGCGTTACCCACCTTTGCGCGCGCCGCCGCGGAGAGCGCGGCGCGCGGCTGGCCGGTCCATGTGCGAACGAGCGGCGGAACGACGGTCGTCCATCGCCCGGGCATGCTCAACGTCAGCGCGTTCGACGCGTGGATCGACGACAGCCGCGATGTGACCACGGCGTTCGAGCGATTTTGCGGTCGGCTTGTCGCTGTGCTGCGATCGGCGGGTGTCGATGCGGACGTGGGATGGGTGCCCTTCAGCCATTGCGACGGGCGCTTCAACCTGACTGTCGCCGGTCGCAAGATCGGCGGAACTGCGTCGCTCGTCCGTCGCCGCCGATCCATGGTCGCAATGCTTGCGCATGCATCGATCTGGATCGAAGGCGATGTGACGGTCGATTTGGAGGCAGTCGAGAGGTTCGAACGAGATATCGGGTGTGGTGTGGCATACAATCGATCCGCACACGCAAGCATCTGCGATGCGATGGCAGAGGCCCGGTCGGTCGGGCACGCAAATGGTCAAGATGCGCGGCGGTCCGGTGATTGGGCGCGTGTTAGCGCGGCAGACCAGGCAGTGCGCGGCGCCGGCGCTTGTCATATCGCTGTCAACATCGACGGGCACTGCCCGGACTAGCCGCTTGCCCTGACGATCGGCCTGGGGCGAACGTCGCCTTCGAGCGGGCATGGGCCAGCCATTTGTGCCGCGCCGCATTCGTCGGCCGTAACTCCGATTTCGCCGCTTTAAAGCAAAGATCGGACAGTTGGCGACTTCTCTGTCTTCGATCGACCCGATTTTCCCCAGAAGGCCGTCGGCAAACCGCGTCTGAAGGCCGACCGCGATGCTGCGCGGGCCGTGCGGGCCTTTGCTGCGGGAGAGTCGTGCCCGTGACGGCGCGTTGCCAACCAGAAATATGAAAAAAGGGATAGTCAATGACGAATAGAACGAAGCTTTTTGCCAAGCTTTTGTGCGGATCGGCTGCGCTCGGTCTGATGGCGCAAATGCCGGCCAGCGCCCAGAATGCGCCGACCGCCTCGGCCGATGACGACGCCGCAACTACGGAAGGCGTTCAGGCAGAGATCGTCGTGACTGGCTCGCTTTTCCGGCGCACCAATGTGGAAACGCCTTCGCCAGTCACCGTTCTGTCGGCGGCCACCCTCGAAGAGCGCGGCCTTAATACTGCGGCCGAAGCGCTGCAGCGCGTCTCCGCCGGCAATGCCGGAACCATTTCGCAGGGTTGGAACGCAGGCCACAATTTTGCGTCCGGAGCGAACGCCGTGTCGTTGCGCGGTTTGACGGTGCAGTCGACGCTGAGCATTTTTGACGGCCTGCGCATGGCGCCCTATCCGCTCGCGGACGACGGCCAGCGCAATTTCGTCGATCTCAACACGATCCCCAGCGCAATCATCGAACGCATCGAAATTCTTCGCGATGGCGCCTCATCGACCTATGGGGCCGACGCCGTCGCCGGCGTGATCAACGTCATCACGAAGAAGCAGGTCGAAGGTCTGTTTGCCAACGCTTCGGTCGGCATCTCACAGCGTGGCGACACCGGTGAACGCCGGGCCGATCTGACCTACGGGTATGGCGACCTCGCCGATCAGGGCTTCAACTTCTATGTGAGCGGCGAATATCAGAAGCAGGACGCCCTATGGGCACGCGATCGCGGCTATCCGTTCAACACGGCGGACTGGAGCCGTATTTGCAATGCCGCCAACTCCTGCATGCACAATCTCAACCCCAATGGCGTGAGCCCCGACGGGTATTTTAACGGGTTCGCGCCCGTTCCCGGTGTTACGATGGTTCGCCCCGTGACCGATGCCGGCGGTGCAATCGGCAGCGGCCGCTATGCTTTCCTGAACCCGGCCTTAGGGTGCGGACGCTGGGACACCATACAGCTCACCGCCGCGCAAATCGATCCCGCGCAAGGCGGGTCGGCCACGGCGCCTGCCGACGGCCGCGTCTGTACCTATAATGCGGTCGGCGAATATTCGATGCTGCAGCCCGAGATCGAACGATTTGGCGTCTCGGCGCGGTTCACAGCCAATCTTGGCGACAATCACCAACTCTATGCGCAGGGCAACTTCTACAAGACCCAGACATTCTCCTCGTCGGCACCTCGTCGCTGGCACGACCGTCCGACCGCACCGCGCAGCGGCGCCGTGGTCTACAATGTGATCGCGCCGGTTTACGTATGTGCTGCCGGCAAAGGAACGCTCAACGGTGTCGGTACCGGTTGCGACGCCACGAATGGCGTCCTCAACCCGTACAATCCCTACGCGAGTTCGGATCAGACGGCTCAGCTATTCTTCATGCCCGACCGTCCGACCACCGATGAAACCTCATCGCGGTCGCTTCGCGGCGCAATCGGCCTGACGGGTTCCTTCGGCGACAGCTGGCGTTATTCGGCGGATTTCACGGCGTCGAATGTGCAGCTCACCAGGGTGCAGCGCGGCTATGCCATCCCGCAGCGTATCATGGACGTGGTCGCTCGCGGCACGTTCAACTTTGCCAACCCCGATGCGACGCCCCAGTCGGTCTGGGACTATGTCATGCCGACCAATGTCACGCGGTCGAACTCCAACCTGTGGCAGGCAACCGCAAACGTCACCCGTTCGCTGGCCGAACTTCCCGGCGGAACGCTGGAAGCGGCCCTCGGCGTGGCCTACCGCCAGGAATCGATCGACGCGCCGAGCGCCAACCCGCAGAATGATGCCCATCCCTATGATCGCTATTATGTGATCAACGCGGTCGGCACCTCGGGCAGCCGCAACGTCTTCTCGTCGTTCGGAGAACTGAGCGCGCCCATTTTGGACGAGCTCGAAGTCAACCTGTCCGGCCGGTACGACAGCTATTCCACCGGGCAAAAGAACTTCTCGCCAAAGGTCGGCGTGAAAGTGACGCCGGTGCGGCAACTCGCGCTTCGCGGCACATGGTCGAAGGGCTTCCGCATTCCGAGCTTCAACGAAGCATTCGGATTGCCCACGACCGGGTTCGTGACGCAGGGCGGCGGAACCTTTTGCACCACCTATGCAGCCTTCTGCGCCGCGCATGGCAACAACGCGTATGCATCCAGCCCCTTCTCGGTCGGGCTGACCAACGTCGGCAACCCCGAACTCTCGCCGGAGCGGTCCCAGAATTATACGCTGGGGGCGATTTTCGAACCGATTCCGAACGTCAGCTTCACGATCGACCTGTGGCGGATCAAAATTCGCGACCAGATTGTCGGCGTCAGCAATATCGGTCCCGTGCTCGCGGCTTATTACAAGAACAACGGGGTCGTGAACATTCCCGGCTTCGTCGTGACGCCCGGTATCCCCGATCAGGCCAATCCCAATGCCCTGCCACATATCGGATCGATCCAGGCTTCCTTTGCCAACGCCAACAGGCAGCTTGTCCAGGGCGTCGATTTTGGCGTCAATGGCCGGTTCGACGTCAGCGACGATGTCCGGTTCACGACGTCGTTCGAAGCATCGTATCTCGACAAGAACCATCTGACACTTGTCGACCCGGTCACCGGCGAAGCTCAGCCGCCCGAGCGCTATGAGGGAACGCTGAGCCCGTGCAACACCACATCCTGTTCGGGTTCGCCCAAGTGGCGCGCAAGCTGGCAGAACACGATCGCCTTTGGTGACACCACGATTTCGGCGACGACCTATTTCACCAGCGGCTACCATGTCGCGCAGGTGGACTTCGGAGCCACGCCGGGTGATTGCGAAAGCGCGGTTGCAGCCGGTGCCGCGACCTATCCGGACGGTACGCCGGTGATGTGCCGGTCGAAGGCGATCTGGAACGTCGATCTGACGGCGTCGCAGAAGGTGTCGAAGAACTTCACCCTGTATGCCAATGTCCTGAACCTGTTCGATACCAAGGCACCGTTCGATCCGAACGCGGCTTACGGCATCTATGGCTACAACCCGGCGTGGGCAGGTCCGAATATCGTCGGCCGATACTTCCGGTTGGGTGCGAAAGTGAACTTCTGATAGCCTGAATCCGAAGGGAAGGGGGGTAGCGTTCGCGCTGCTCCCCTTTGCTTTTTTACGCCCTCAGATAATTTCGAACCGCCTTTTCATATCGTGCACCGACAGCGACCCATTGGCCGCAGCTCGAACGGACGGCAGCGATACGATTTCCGTCGCGCTTGACTTCCTTCACGCTGTCGAGCCGCACAAAGGCGGACCTGTGAACCCGTATCAGCTGACGCGATTGCAATAGTTCTTCCAGATCGTTCATCCTCAATCGCGCCAAATGCGCCCGGCCTTCCGCATGAAGCCGGACATATTCTCCATGCGCTTCGACCCAGCTTATCGAGCTGATCGGGACAAAAAAGGTGCGCCCTAGATATTTGACCCAGAATCCTTCGCCGTGCATCGTCGACGGGATAGCGGGATGCCTCCGCGCGGCTTCCAGGGCTCGCTTGGCCAGCATTCGTTCGCGCGCGCGCAGGATGACGGGGAGCAGCGATTCCGACCGTACCGGTTTCACAAGATAGTCGACCGCATTGAATTTGAATGCGTCAGCCGCAAATTCGCCTGACGATGCCAGGAATACGACTTCGGCGGTTCCCGCGGCTGCCGCAACATCAAAGCCGCTGTCGTCACCCAGCTCCACATTGACGATGATCAGATCGGGGTTTGCGAGCGCGATCGCGGCGCGGGCATCGGCTTTCGACGATGCCGCTGCCACGATTTGCGCGTAGGGGAGGGGCGACGCGATCGCGCAAAGTTGGTCGAGGCCGGCGGGGTCGTCGACCAAAAGGACTTTTAGTTGTTGTTCGGCCGTTCCTACGGTGCTGTCGCTCGCCGTTGAGCGAAATGCGGTCGTTGTCATAGATTGCGTACTGCGCTCCGCGCGCCTGTATCAGTCCCGATAATCGACGAAGACGAGATCCGATGCGACCAACTGGATCGGCGCTCCGCGCGATTTCTGTTACTTGCAGATCATGAATATCCCGGCGCAACCATTGTTCTATAACAGTTTTTCGCAGCACGGCGTTCAGCCGGCGATGCGGGTCATGCTTGTCGATGACGAACCGCTCGCACTCGCGCGACTGGAGGCTGCACTCGCCGAAACACCGGACATCGAACTTGTGGGTAGTGCTGTCGAAGGGCTTGAGGCCGCCAGATTGATTGCCTCCCTCCGCCCGGATGTCGTCGTCCTCGACATCCAGATGCCGGGCCTGTCAGGAATAGAGCTTGCCGAGTCACTCGGTGCGAACGATTGGCGGCCCGAAATCATTTTTGTGACTGCGTTCAACCGTTTCGCAATCGAGGCCTTTCACGTCGAAGCGATAGATTACCTGCTCAAACCCGTCAGTTTCGATCGATTTCGAGTTGCCATCGAACGAGCGCGGCGACGCATCGCGTTGCTCCGGGCGGAAAGCCATGCGGTCGAACTGTCGACCGTGATCGCGGCCTTGCGCGAGGACGCCGTCAAATCGGAGCCGCCACCTGACAATGCCTATGATAGCGGCGTTTGGGTTCCTTATCGGCAGGGCGCCATTCGGATCGATGTCGACACCATCGACTGGATCGAAGCCGCCCGCGACTATGTGCTTCTGAACACGTCAACGAAGACCCACATCTATCGGGCGAAGATCAGCGATCTCGAACGCAGAATCGACCCGCGTGTGATCATGCGGGTACATCGATCGCATATGGTGCGCCTCAAATCGGTCGTCGCGGTCGAAAAGCCAGGTAAGGGCGCGCTTCGACTCTTGCTGTCGGACGGTGCCAAGGTTCCCGTCGGTCCCGCATTCCACGATCAGGTCCTCGCCGCGCTCCGACTTTAGACGGGGTTTTGGACGTACAGCGCCGCTTTGACGGCACGTTCCGCGTTCAAGGCACATCTCGGCCAGCAGTTCGAACTCGGCGACCGCTTTTCGTCACGCCAGAATCGCCTTTGGTCGATGTCGTCCTGCGGCGGCCATCTTTATCGCATTTGCGCTGCAAGCGCGCTCCGGATGGGCGAAACCCTGTCTCAAGAAGGACAGAGCGGTCGCGTTGGATCATCTGATCAGCCGACGGTTTCGGGTGCTTCCGGCAAGCGTCGCGAACAAGATCCAAAGCTCGATCGTCCCTGATCCAGCTTGGACGGGCGGCCCACCACGGTGGGTCGCCCGACTTTCCGGATACAATCAACGCTGCGCGCTCTGGGGTCCCACGGCGCGATTTAGCGACCGAGATGCATATGGGAAGTGGCGCTTCGCACATGAGAGCGGGCGGCTTCCCGCGATGGAACGGAAGCAGCTACGTTTGCTGAGGCGACGAGTTACGACAGGCCGAGCCGATCCATAACCTGTTTGACATAGCTCGGACCGACCTGGATCACCGCGCCGTCGCGAAGCAAGAGGCTCAGACTCCCGCGCCCCGGTCGCTCGACTCCATCCACGAGCGAAAGCCGTACGAAGCTCGATCGGTGCACGCGCATCAGTTCGGACGGATCGAGTTGCAATTCCAATGCACTCATCTGCGCCCGATGAAGATAACTTCGGGTGCCGGTGTGGAGCATGACATAATCTTTTGCCGCCTCGATCCAATCGATTTCACTGACGCTCAGGCGTATCTGTCCGCCGCGCACGGCCACCCAAATTGCATCGGCATATTGGGGCTGGCCGTCCTCAGGAGGCCGCGAGAGTGCGATCCGCCGTTTGGCGCGCGCTATTGACGATCGCAAACGATCGAAGCGTACCGGCTTCAAGAGATAGTCCGTCGCATCGACTTCGAAGGCGTCTGGCGCAAAATGTTCGAAGGCGGTCACAAAGATAATTTCGGGACGCCGATCGCGCGGCAAATCTGCAGCCAGCGCCATCCCGTTGCCGCCGGGCATCTGAATGTCGAGAAAGACAAGGTCCGGTGCCAATTCTGCAATTCGCTCATGTGCGTCCGCCGCAGACGAAGCACTCCCCACTACCGAGACATCTTCAAGATTGCGTAGCAAGTCATTGAGCCGGTCAATGGCCAGCTGTTCGTCGTCGACGAGCAGGACGCGAATTGTCATTACGAAACCATATGGTGTTTGTAGGGGAGTCGTACGATCGACAGAAAGCCGGCATCGCGCCGGACGGCCTCAAGCTGACCGCGTTCGCCATAGAGCGCGTTGAGCCGTTCGCGAACGTTGCGCAGGCCGATTCCGGTCCCGCCGCGCGAGACCGCGCCAGGACTGCCGTCGTCTTCGATTACAATGACAATATCCTCGCCATTGCGGGCAGCTTCGATCCGGATCGTCACCACGCGACCCTGATCGGCTACTCCATGTTTGATCGCATTTTCAACAAGCGGCTGCAGGATGAAATTCGGCATCTCGCAATCGCGCAGGTCGGGCGGGCATGTGATGTCGATCGCCAACCTGTCTCCGATGCGGGTTTGCTCGATCGCCAGATAGGCGGCGACTGTCTCAAGTTCATGTTCCAGTGTCTGGCCGCAGGATTCCGATTCCAGCGTCACCCGCAAGAAATCGGCGAGACGGGATAGCATTTCTTCTGCCTGATCGTTCCGCCCCGTGATGACCAGCGACGAAATCGAATTGAGCGTATTGAAGAGAAAGTGGGGATTGAGCTGATAGCGCAGCGCGGCAAGGCGCGCGACGGTGGCCGCGTGATTGGCCTCGGTCGCCGCGATTTTGGCTCGCTGCAATTCAAGGTCCCGTGCGCGATGCATCTCCGCTCGCTCAAGCGTCCAGAATGTCACGGCAAGCAGGGAAAATTGAAACGCGAATGCCGCAAAATTGTCGGCCCAGCGCGAAGCATAGGGAAATGACGTCCATATCGTCAGATTGCCCAAGGCACTCACGAAATCGAATATGGCAATGTCGAGAAAGCTTTGAATCACGCCGAGGGTCAAGGTTCCGGCGGAAACGATCAGAATTGCATGCCGGCCCTGCGTGGCCAATGTCCGGATGACGCCGCCAAGAATCAGGAGCGAAAGAATGAATCCGCTGATCCCGGAGAGAACAAAGCCGAGCAGTCCATAAAGGGAGATGCGGGATACAATCAGTACATAAGGGGCGGCGTACAGGCAAATCCAGCAGAGCCAAATCGCACCGGTCAGTAGGAGAAACTTGCGCCTTTCGCCGAAAAGCGATTGGACGAACGGCCTTCTTTCGGCAGTTGCCCTATGCTCCCCGATGTTGTTCGCTAATGGCATGTTCATGTCGGGCACTGTTCAGCCTAACTGTCAAAAAGAACAAGAGGCAACCAATCGGTGCAGCTTATTGCCTCATTCTCGTCCGAGAAACGGTCCCGGAGGCGAGCCCGACATTCGGGGTTCTCCAATCCCGTTCATTTGAGGGCTGTCATGCGGCGATGGACTGCATCCCAGTCCACCATGAACATCGCTGCTGCAAGACGCGCCACCGGCCGCTCGGGGTCGAGCCGTCCACGCCGAAGATCGTCGTTTTCCTGCGCATAGCTCGAGACATGTACCAGCAGGGGATGGCTCCCGATTGCGTTCAATTGATACCAGCTCCGGTCGCGCTGCAGTTCGGCCGCCAGCTTTCCCACCTGCCAGGGTTCTTGGGCTCGCGGCTCAAAGGCGGTCGATGCGTCGGATACGAACAGGCCATAGGCGGATCCCGTGCGAACCCGAAGGAGGCGCCCATCCATTCCTTCGGCTTGGACGTCGCGTGTCGCGAGCATCTGATAGGGATTGAGGAACACGCGAAGCACCGCTCCTTCCTCGGTCGGCGTCATAAAGCGCCCGTTGCGCGATATCGTTGCTTTGTCGCCCTCGACGACGCTCTTGGCCAGAATACTCAGCGTTGCGCCGACCAAACGCACCCCATCGGCTGTCGGCACGACTGAAATGTTGATATCGGCTTGCAGGCTCGTTCCGCGGACGTCGCGCAGCGATGGCTGCTGCATCAAGGCTTCAAAGGCGACCATCGCGCGCCGGCGCAAAATATCCGCTTCGGCAAGCGGGATCGTCGTGCCGTTCAACGGGCGGTGGACATGGAGTCCCGGAGTTTCCGAATACCAGCCCGGCAGTCCTGCACCAGGGTCTGCCTGTCCCTTGGTCCAGCGCTGAAGAAACGGGGGCTCGGCGCGCTCATCGGGTGTGGCAGCCGCCGCGGTTGCAGTGGGCGCTCCGACGAAAACGCCCATCATGGCCAGGCGAAACAAGGCGTACTTCAATTTCGGGACCTTCCAAATCAGGCGTGTTGTGCAGCCGTCCTGCCGCATCATCTCGGCTCGGGATTCAGGGGTCGGTCGGAACGACGCTGCGATTGATGTCCTATTTGTGCGGTATCCGCGCAGGCGAAATTGCTCTGCGCCTAAAGCTGCAAAGAAATCGTCCAATGCGGTTTGGAACCGATGAACGTCGCCCGTGGAGCGACGGGGATGTCGATCGAGATGCGCCTTGACTGCACTGGCGCGTAGCGGGGTGAGGGCGGGGCCGACGAGCAATCAACACTTAGCCGATGTAATGCACATTTCACCGCGGCCCCCAACCGGCAATTTGGTCGCTTCCATATCCAGATTGGTCGCCGCGCCCTGTCCTGGCCGGACAGATGCCGGCAAGTCGACAATTTCGAAGCATCGAATTGACACCGGTCGGGACCGTCGGCGCGTAGTGGCGACGGGCTCTGGCAGACGACGTCGGTCCCAGTTGATCACAAAGCGCCGCGCCGTCTGCGGCCAAGGTTCGCCGAACGGCGCGCATCAAGGAACAGGAGTAATCAATGACAATCGTACGCGCCCTGCCCGCTGTGGGGATCGGAATGCTATTGTCCGGTGCTGCCTTTCCGGTTGCGGCTGCGGCCGCCCAATGCACGCGCGCCTGGACTGGTTCGGTACAATATTCACGCTCGCACGCGAACAGCAGTTCCAAGACGGAAGACCGCATTTCCGGGAAGGGTACGGAAACGACCAATTGGTCGACGACCTTCAAATATACGGCGCAGGTCTCAGTTCGCGAGGGGCCGGATCGAACGAGCAGTATTGCGAAGGCCAACATTGGGGTCAGCTCGGTCTCGACCGAAACCAAAACCGCCAACGATCGCCATATTTGCCCGCACGAGCGCACTCCGCGCGCCATGTCGGGAAGTTTCGCGTCGCGCAGCCAGAGCAAGGGGGGCGGCAGCGGATTGGATGCGGACGTCACCGTGTCAATGGATTCGGATGGCGCTTATCGCGTGGGAGTGCGGTTGCCCGACGTTGCGGGAACGGCTTCGGGGTCGACATCGTCGAGCTTTAGCGGACAATGCACGCCCCGAAAGGGTGTGAACCACAGTCTGGCCGAGATGCCCACGCGGTTCGACGGCGTCAAATTTTCGACCGGCGGCGCGGATCGCGTTTCGCCGGACAAGCCCGACCAACTGTCGGGCAGCTATTCCGAAAGCTATGGCGGCGTGACCGAAACGCTGAGCTGGAGCCTGCGACGCTGCGGCGGCGCGCTGCGGCTGGTCAAGTTCAAGCTTGAGGACATGCGCTTTCCGAACTGGGAAGACTGGCAGGAAATCAAGGAACAGACCGGCACGACCGATGGGAACATCGTGCGGTTCACTGCGGTCGTCGCCAATGACAGCGGCGAGGAGAAGCCCGCGACAGTCAAGTTCAAGGATCTGGATGCCGATCAAAAGGCGGGAGGCGCCTCGGAAGCCGTGCTCGACGAGATCACCGTCGATGTCCCGCCGGGCGAAGAGCGCGAGGTGACGTTCAAATGGGATAGTTCGGGCTATGCCTGGTACGACGATGGCCGTCCCCGGATCACCCAGCGCATCCGCGCCGAACTTGCCGACGGTGGAAAGAAGGCCGGCGAGGAGACCCGCAACCTCAAGGTCGCGCCCAAGCCGCTCGTGCTCGTGCACGGCCTCTGGTCGAACTGGAAGGCCTGGGAAAGCTGGCAGGGAATTCTCTCGGGCGCGCATTCGAGCAACTGGAAGGCGTTTCCCGTAGGCCAGCATGCGCAATTCGGACGTATGCGGACCGGCGACGAAGTAGGAAATCTGGGGCCGACCAATACGATCGCCCAAAATGCCGGGGAGCTCGAACGCTATATCAAATATGCGCAGCGCGAACGCAACGCCTGGCATATCGACCTTGTCGCCCATTCGATGGGCGGCCTGATCAGCCGCCGCTATATCCATGCGGCGATGCCGACCTATCCCGACGGCAAGCCGCAGGTGCAGCATCTGGTCATGCTCGGCACCCCCAATATGGGCAGCCGCTGCGCCGACCTCATCAGCTTGCCGCTGGAAGCGGCGGGCCGCTCGATGGAGGCGCTGCGCGAATTGCGTCCAAGCGTGGTCGCGCAATTCAACGCGGCCCATACGAACCGCAAGGGCGTCGAGTTCTCGATCCTTGCGGGCAATCCGCTGCCGGCAATCTGCTATATGTACAGCCCCAATGACGGCGTGGTCACTGTTCCCTCTGCTTTCTGGGCGATCGCGGACCGCGCGCAACAATCGCTCCTCCACACGGACATGGCGAATGAGGCGGGGTTCAAGTCCTTTGTGAAGTCGCGCGTCGCGCTCGGCCCGGGAAAGCAGTCGCCCGAGGGGCAACTCGCCGCACTGGAGGCATTGGCGAGCAAAGGGGGATCGCCCTCCACCCGGACGCCTGCCAAGGATTCGACGTCGTCAGAGCCGCCGAAGCTCGATTTCACGAAGATCGTAAAGCTGTCACCGGGTCAGACCATCGAGATTCCGTTCGATGTTCCCGACGCGGACAATTTCGGTCTGACCTATGTTGCGCCACCCAAAGTCGGAGCGACCGTGGTGGACGAGGGAGGGGCTGTCCAGGGGACCAACCCGCCCGGCACCCCCAGCGCACAACAAATCTTCCGCTCGATCTTCGTCGGCAACCCGATCAGCAAGGCCAAGTGGACGCTCATGCTCGAAAATGAGGATGAAGAAGAGCGCGAAGTGGTCGTATCCGGGTGGTCGAACGCCAAATAGATTGGCGTTCGCTGGCTGCTGCGCGAACGCCGGCTTCGGTCCGCATAAACATGGCACAAACGCAAACAGCCTCCCCTAGGAGTAAGGGAGGCTGCGGTGCTCGAATCTTGAGTCCTCAGGGGTAGCGAAGTTCAATAGACTTCGACCCAGCTGTCGCTTGCGGAGAAGCTACTTGCTTTGCCCCAACAGATAAGGCCTTCGCGGCGGGCGCTCGCTTTGCCCTTTTCCAGCAGCCAATCGTAGATTTTGCAGTCGAACCCGCCGACCTTCGCTTGCTCGCGCATGGTGATCGTGCCGTAGTTTTCTGTCCCTTGCCAGTTCAACTTCTCGCCCGGCTCCATCTTCGCGAGCTTGGCCGTCCACGCCTTCGCATCGCCGAGCAGCTCGGAATAAAAATAGCGACTGGCCCACGCCTCATAATCATGGCCGCCTTCGCAATCGGAGCAGCGAACCTTGCTGAATTCGACGAACGCCGATTTCTGCGCCTTGATCTCTGCCGAAATCGGCATCTCGCTGGGGCGGCTATAGCTTGCTGCCGATGCGCTCTTGCGCGCGCGCGCATTGTTTTGGGCCGGTGTCGACGCGTCACTATCGACAGGGGGCGGGGTTTCATCGTCCCGGCAACCGCTTGCGGCTGCCGCCGCGACGGCATTTTCGCGCGCGCTGTCGGCCGTATCGCGCGCTGCCGCGTCGGCCGCGGCCCTGGCGGCGGCTTTGCGCCCCGTGATGGCCGCCACGCCGGCCGCTCCCATGAGCTTCCCGAAGCGCTTTCCGAACACCTTCCCGTTAGGCGCGGAAGCCCCCGGGCAATTTTCCTGCGCGTTGGCGGCAGCAGGGATGGAACCGACGGCCGCGATAAATGTGCTCACACACAAAAGCGTGAACCGACTCTGTCGACTTGGCGCGCGCAGGTTGATCATGCGAATTCTCCGTCGTTATGGCTGAATATCGACGGGCCTTGTGTCGCGGACCGGCTGCGAGTTCACCTCCTGCTCTGCCAACCGGGTCGATGAGCCGCTCAATTGGCGCCGCAGCGACGAAGATGGCCAAACGCGCGACGAAAACGGCGTTCGCCCGGCGCTCTCGCTGCAAGCGTTCGAGAATCGACGCTTCGGGTCGCACCGATATGCAGAGCGAACGGCAATTTTTTGCGTTCCGCTTTCTTCAGAACCGTCAGTCCGCAATCGGCCAGAGTTGCTTGAAACAGGAAGCGGGCAACCCATGCATTTGATCCGGCCCAACGAGGATAGTGAAAGCAATGATCAGGCCGTGGATCGTCTGCTCACCGTGAAGCGAGGCGGCCGAACCCAATCGCAATGCGTATAAGGACGGTCGTGCCGGACGACATACATGCTTGCGCAGTTTCTCTATTTACAAAGCTGTAGGTTTCTTGATAATATTGTTTTGAAAATTGCGTTAAAGATATTCTTTAATTACAATAAGAATCTCTTTTCATAAGAGATATTGCTCAAGACGCACTTCAGAATAGTGACACGCGGCAAGAGATTGGCGCCGCGCGCGATCCTGTGCGGGCGCTCCAAATTTGGAACGAAAGCTTGGAAACACCGTTTCAAAAGGCGTGCGGAGCGTGAGATTCCGCGTCTGGGATAGGAGCAGGGAATGGCAGATGATCGACATGATCTCGCCCGCTCGAATCGTTTCGCGGGCGCCGAGGATCGCCGCGACACCAACCGATATCCTGCCGCCTACCGCATCGCGCGCTTGAAACGCGGAAGCGACGTCGGACTGGCGCATGTCCGCAATGTCTCCGACGGCGGCATGATGGTGTACTCGGACATGGCGCTGGCACCGGGTGAAAAGGTCGAAATCATGCTGTCGGCCAACATGCTGATGGCAGGAAGAATCGTCTGGTCCGAGCGCGGGCGTTACGGCGTCGCATTCCTTGAGACCCAGGATGCCGAGGAAATTGTTGCGGCCCTGATGCACGAGCAAAAGGCGGAGAGCTATCGCGCGCAGCGCCTGCCGGTCGATGCCGAGGCGATCCTTGCAACTTCAAGCCAGGCTTATCCGATCGATCTCGTCGACATCTCGGCGAACGGAGCAGGCTTTCGGACAACCCATAGTCTCGAAGCCGGGCAAATTGTCGAACTCTTGCTTCCCGGTGACGATGTGAGGCGAACGGCCGTCATCCGATGGTCGAAGGGCGATCGCGGAGGTCTGTGGTTTTCGATCCCGCTCGACCGCAATGCTTTGGCGTTGGTGCGCGGCAAAGGGCGTACGCATTAGAACCAATATCATCCGGTAGCCGACGCCTCATTTCTTGTTCGCGCGCTCGATTAAGGGGGCGGCAGGTAGAATTCCCGCGCGATATGTCCCCCAACTGCGAGCGCACCGGCTGCCGCTGCAAGCCAAAGAGGCGTTTCATGTTAGCGCAATTAAGATAAAACTTGCGCACCCCAATTTTGATGTTAATTGGCGTCACATGAATAGCGATTCTCCCACGCGCCCCTACCGCCAATCGGCGCGCGCAGAGGCCGCGCAGGCGCGCGGTGAACGCATCCTCGATGCCTTTGCCACGCGCATCCGCGACAGCTGGTTCGACGAGATTCGCCTTGAAGATGTGGCGCAGGATTCCGGGGTCACGGTCCAGACGGTGATCCGCCGCTTTGGCGGCAAGGAGGGATTGATCGCCGCGATGCAGGAACGGCTCGCGATAGAGGTTACACTTCGCCGCGAAGTGCGGCCGGGCGATGTGACGCGCGCGGTCAATTCGATCGTCGAGGATTATGAAGAGGTCGGCGACCTGATCCTCCGCTTGCTCGCACAGGAGGACCGCTATCCGGCGGTGCGCGCGATGACCGATCGTGGCCGCGCCCAGCATCGCGCCTGGATTACGCAGGCGTTCGCTCCATGGCTCGACGGCCTCGGAGCCGAGGCGCGGCAGCGCCGGATCGACGCGCTCGTCGTCGCCGGCGACCTCTATGTCTGGAAGCTCGTCCGCCGCGACATGCAGCGCAGCGTCGCCGACTATCGGCAGCTGATGATGCGGATGTTCGCCGATGCGATCGGGGCCGATCCCGCAGAAATTTTCAACCACGAACCAATCGGAGTAAACCGGTGACCCAAGTCTCTTCCCCCCTGAATTTTCTTTTCGCTACCTGGGAGGGTGGCGGATCGGTGATGCCGATCATCACCGTGGCGCGAAAGCTTGCCGAGCGCGGGCACCGCGTGCGTGTGATGAGCGATGCCTGCAACCGCAGCGAGGCCGAGGCGGTCGGCGCCCGCTTCATTCCATGGACGCGCGCACCGAGCCGCACCGACCGTACCCGCGACAGCGACATTTTTCGCGATTGGGAAGTCGACACGCCCGAGGAACAGATCGGTCGCGTCCTCGACCGCATCATGGTCGGCCCCGCGCACGCCTATGCCGAGGACCTGATCGAACAATTGAAGGCCGAGCCTGCCGACCTCGTCGTTTCGAACGAAATGCTGCTCGGCGTCGCGATGGGGTGCGAGGCGATCGGCCAGCGTTTCGTCCTCCTCACCTGCAACGTCAGCCTCTTTCCGATGGAGGGCGTACCGCCGCTTGGCCCGGGTTTGCTGCCCGCGACGAACGATGCCGAGCGCGCACTGCATGCGGAGATTATGCAGGCGAACGGCCAGATGTTCGACAGCCGGCTCCCCGCGCTCAATTCGGCGCGTGCAAGCTATGGCCTTCCCCCGCTCGCTGCGCTCGCCGACCAGCATGACGCCGCGCATGCGGTCCTGCTCGGCACCAGCCGCGCGTTCGATTTCGCCCCCGAACAGCTTCCAGACCGGATTCGCTATGTCGGACCCCAGCTCGACGATCCCTCATGGGCAAAGCCCTGGACGTCGCCGTGGGCCGCCAACGATGCGCGCCCGCTCGTGCTCGTCGGGTTCAGCACGACATTCCAGGGGCATATCGGTGTGCTTCAGGACATCATCGACGGTGCGGCCTCGCTTGATGTCCGGCTGCTTGTCACGCTCGGCAGCACGATCGCGCCCGAAGAACTGACGCCGGCGGCCAATTGCCAGCTCGTGCGCAGCGCACCGCACAACAGCGTCATGAAGCAGGCGGCGCTGGTCGTCACCCACGGCGGGCACGGCACCGTGGCGCGCGCGCTGTCGCACCTGCGTCCAATGGTCGTCGTTCCGCACGGCCGCGACCAGAACGACAATGCGGTGCGCGTCACCGCGCGCGGCGCGGGCATCCAGCTCGCTGCCGACGCAGGGCCCGATGCCTTCCGCGCCGCGATCGAATCGATCCTGTCGGAACCCGCATATACGGCCGCGGCAGCGCGGCTTGGCCGGGTGATGGCCGACGATGCGCGCAACTCGCCGGTCGTCGCCGAACTCGAAACAATTGCGGCGGAAATGCCCGGAAACGGCCTCCGCGCCGCCTGAACGCAGGTCGCGGCGACATTCGCTCCCGGGGCGGGGGCAGCTTCGGCTGCTCCCGCCTTCGGCGTTTTTGCGGCTGGCGGATATTGCGCGCCGGTTCGGCGCGCCTTTCACAATTTTCGTAATCGCCGGTCAGCAGATTCATCTTCTATCATTCGGCGCTGTCCGGGCGACGAAGGGGATGGATATGGCAGCGCGCGAGGTCGTGGCCGACTCTTTCCTTCGCTATGTCGAGGCCAATTGTCCGGCCGGGAACAAGGTGATGAAAAGGCATTTCCGATGAATAAATCGTCCTGATCCCAGGTTTATCCGGACACGTGACGTGGTGGATTGTTCACCGCCGTTCAGGGGGGCGGCGGCGCTGCGATCCCTCTCGCCGACGCCAACCCTGCTCGCGCTCGCCAATCGCTCGGCGACCTGTTCCGGCGCAGCGTTTGCGCCTATGCTCCGATCGAGAAGTAGCGTTTCGTTGAGAGGATGGCGCGATGGCCGACGGCAGGCCCCGGTACAAACCCTATGCCCGTCCGGCCGGGGGCTGGGGTTCGGCCGCCGCCACCGCAAAGGTGCTGCTCGAACAGAGCGTTGTGAGCAAGGGGTCGCGCGCGCTGCTCGCGATGAACCAGCCGGGCGGCTTCAAATGTCCGAGCTGCGCCTTTCCAGACGCCACCTGCACCAGGAAACTCGAATTCTGCGAAAATGGTGCAAAGGCGCTCGCGCACGAAGCGACGAAATTCCGCGCGACGCGCGAATTTTTCGCACAGCACAGCGTGACTGCGCTGCGCGAGCAGTCGGACTATTGGCTCGAGATGCAGGGACGGTTGACCGAGCCGATGCGCTACGATCCGGCGAGCGACCATTATGTCCCCGTCGCATGGGACGATGCGTTCGCGCTCATCGGCCGCCATCTGCGCGCGCTCGCCGATCCGAACGAGGCCGAATTTTATACCTCGGGGCGGACGCCGAACGAGGCGGCTTTTCTCTATTCGGTCTTCGTCCGCGAATATGGCACCAACAATTTCCCCGATTGTTCGAACATGTGCCACGAACCGACGAGCCGCGGCCTGCCGCCCGCGATCGGCGTCGGCAAGGGCACGGTGGTGCTCGACGATTTCGAACATGCCGACGCAATCTTCGTCATCGGGCAAAACCCCGGCACCAATGCGCCGCGGATGATGACGCAGCTGGTCGATGCGCGCAAACGCGGCGTGCCGATTGTCGCGGTCAATCCGATGCCCGAACGCGCGCTGATCCGCTTCACCGAACCGCAGGACCCGGTGCAGATGGCGACCTTCGGCTCGACGCCGATTGCCAGCGAGTTCGTCCACATCCGTATCGGCGGCGACCTTGCGCTGCTCAAGGGGATGATGCGGGCGATGTTCGAGCGCGAGGCGGCGGGCGAGACCGTGTTCGACCATCAGTTCATCGCCGAACATACCGAGGGTTTCGCGGCGCTGCGCGACGACATCCTTGCGCAGGACTGGCGCGATATCGTCGCCAAATCGGGGGTGGACGAGGCGCAGATCCGTCGCTGCGCCGACATCTATATGGCGTCCGATGCGACGATCATCTGTTACGGCATGGGAATCACCCAGCACGAGCGCGGGTCGGAGCTGGTCCAGCAGATCGCCAACCTTCTGTTGCTCAAGGGCAATTTCGGACGGCCCGGCGCCGGCATCTCGCCGATCCGCGGCCATTCGAACGTCCAGGGCGACCGCACCGTCGGCATCGACGAGCGGCCGACCGCTGCCTATCTCGACCAGCTGTCAGCGGTGTTCGGCTTCGACCCGCCGCGCGCGCACGGCCACCACACGGTCGAAGCGGTCGAGGCGATGCTGGCGGGTACCGCCAAGGTCTTCATCGGCCTTGGCGGCAATTTCGTTCGCGCGGTCCCCGATACCGACCGCGCCTATGCCGCGATGCGCGGGCTCGACCTGACGGTCGGGATCGCGACAAAGCTCAACCGTGGTCATTTGATCCACGGCCGCGAGGCGCTGATCCTCCCGGTGATCGCGCGCTCCGAGCGCATCGAAACCGCGCGCGGCAAGCAATTTGTGACCATCGAGGATTCGATGTCGAACGTCACGGCGTCGCGCGGCGTGCTCGAACCGGCGAGTCCGCACCTCCTTACCGAGGTCGAGATCGTGTGCCGCATGGCGATGGCGACCCTCCCCGAAAGCCGCGTCGACTGGGCATCCTACATCGACGATTATGACCGCATCCGCGACGCCATCGCGGCGGTCTATCCCGCGCTCTATTCCGAATTCTCGGCGCGTATTCAGGACCCCGCGGGTTTCCACCTCGACGTCGCGCCGCGCCGCCGCGTGTGGTTGACGCCGAACGGCAAGGCGAATTTCCTGCTGCTTCCGGGGCTCGATGTCGATCCGCAGATCGACGATCCGGCGATGCTGCGGCTCGCGACGGTGCGCTCGCACGACCAGTTCAACACGACAATCTACAGCTATAACGACCGCTACCGCGGCGTTCGCGGCGACCGCATGGTGCTGTTCATCAACGCCGCCGACCGCGAGGCGCGCGGGCTGGCGGCCGAAACACGCGTGACGCTGGAGACGATCAGCGACGACGGCATCGCGCGGCGCGTCGGGCCGTTGACGCTGGTGGACTATCCGATGTCGCCGGGGTCGGTCGCAGGCTATTATCCCGAGCTCAACCCCTTGCTTCCGCTCGGCAATTACGACCGGGCGAGCGGGTGTCCCGCTGCCAAGGCGATTCCCGTCCGCATCGTCACGCCTTCAGCGTCATGACGCCGGGAGATTGCCGTCCGCGAGCCGCGCAAGATCGGCGGCGCTGTTGATGTTCGGCGGGGCAAAGCCCGTCTCGACCGCGCGCGCACCGACACGGTCGCCGAACGCACGCACCGCCAGCTTCGTACCCTCGGCCAGCAGGGCGTCGAGCGCTTCGAGCGCCTCCACTGGCCAAAGCCCGATCACCGGCTGCGCCGCCAGATAGGCTGGCGCGGGTTCCAGCACGGCGCGCAAATCGGGCGGCAACCGCACGCAATCGACCGGTGCGGTCAGCAATTGGCCGAAGCCGCCCTCTGCCGCGGCCGCCAGCGCGCCCGCGATCCCGCCGAGCGGACCCATCCCGCCGCGCGGGCGGTCGGCGACGCTGCCGAAGTCCGGATGCGCGCGGCCGACGACTATGATCGCGTCGCAGTGCGGTGCGAGCGCCGCAATCGACAGGTCGATCAGCCGCCGCCCGTCCAGCAGCGCCTCGGCCTTGTCCGATCCGAAGCGCGTCGAACTGCCCCCCGCGAGGATTGCGCCCAATGTTCTCATGCAATCATCCCTTGCGGATCGCACACGACAAGCGCCGAATCGCGCCGCGCCAGCGAAACGAGCGTCAGCCCCGCCGCCGCGGCGCGGTCGGCGGCAAGGCTTGTCGGTGCCGAGATGGTGACGAGCATCGGGCACCCCGCGCGCACCGTCTTGTCGACCAGCTCGTAACTGCAACGCGCCGACAGCAGGATGAAGCCTTGCCCCGCGTCGACGCCCGCGCGCATCATTGCCCCGACCAGCTTGTCGAGTGCGTTGTGACGCCCGACATCCTCGCGCACGAGGCAGATGGCGCCGTCGGGCGTGCAAAATGCCGCGGCGTGCGCGGCGCCCGTCGCGCGACCGAGCGGCTGATGGCTGTCGAGCGCCGCCAGCGCGACAGCAATCGCGGCGCGATCGGTCGTTATGCACGCGGTGACGCTTGGCAGCGGTCGCAGAACCTCCTCGATATTCTCGATCCCGCACAGTCCGCAGCTGCTTTCGTTCACCCGCCTGCGCGCCCGGTCGAGTGCGCGCTGTGACCGACCGGCCCCAAGCCACAGCCGCAGCGCGACGCCGCCCTCGATGGCATGGACGGCAATTCGCGTCACGTCGGCGGGCTGGTTGATGAGCCCCTCGCTCGCGGCAAAGCCAATCGCATAATCCTCAAGGTCTGCCGGTGTCGCCATCATCACCGCATAGCCGAGCCCGTCGACTTCGATCGAAACCGGCGTTTCGACCGCAAGCTCGCGCGCGAGCAGCGCATCGCCGGGCTCGGCGAGGCCGATGCGCCGTAAATGGCGGGCATCTGCGCTGGCGTGCGTGTCGGCGCTGCAAAATTCGCGAGTTTCCATATGCCCTTGTCCTGCTTTCGACCCGGCGAAGCAAGTCGCCGCGATTGTCGGCACCCTTGATTGAGTTTTTCGATTAGTCGCGCAGGATTTTTCAATTGTCGCGGCGCAACATTGCTGGCTAGGGGAGCGTTTCCGGACCCAACTCAACGATAAAGGAGACTCTCCCATGTCCGTTCTCAACACGACCATCCAGCCGTTCAAGGCGACCGCTTACAAGCAGGGCAAATTCGTCGACATCACCGAAGAGGATGTGAAGGGCAAGTGGGCGGTGTTCTTCTTCTACCCCGCCGATTTCACCTTCGTCTGCCCGACCGAGCTTGAGGATCTGGCCGACATCTATCCGACGCTCCAGAAGATGGACGTCGAGGTGTTCGCCGTGTCGACCGACACGCATTTCTGCCACAAGGCGTGGCACGACACCTCGCCGGCGATCGGCAAGATCGACTATTTCATGGTCGGCGACCAGAACCACACGCTCTCGAACAATTTTGAAGTGCTCCGTCAGGGCGTCGGCCTTGCCGACCGCGGCACGTTCGTCCTCGATCCGCAGGGCGAAATCCAGCTCCTGGAAATCACCCCCGAGGGTGTGGGCCGCAACGCTGCCGAACTGCTCCGCAAGATCAAGGCGCTGCAATACTGGGTCAGCCATCCGGGTGAAGTCTGCCCCGCGAAGTGGGAAGAGGGCGCCGAAACGCTTGCTCCCTCGCTCGACCTCGTCGGCAAGATTTAAGACATCGAAAAATGCCAGCGTGCTCCCGCGAAGGCGGGAGCCCAGAGCGCCCAAGCGCAATAAAGCGCAATCCAGCTCCGGGTCCCCGCCTTCGCGGGGACACGCGGCTCTTTTCTCCTCCCTCTCGCAGGAGCTCTCCCCATGCTCGACGCCAATCTGAAGCAGCAGCTTTCATCCTATCTCGCGAACATCCGCGAGCCGATCGAACTGCTCGCGTCGCTCGACGACGGGCCGAAGTCGGCCGAGCTCGCGACCCTGCTCGACGAAATCGCCGCGCTGTCGGACATGGTCAGCGTGGCGCGCACCGACGACGACGTGCGCCGCCCCAGCTTCCTGATCCGCCGCGCGAGCGACCATGATGTCGCGGTCCGCTTTGCCGGCATCCCGCTCGGCCATGAATTCACCTCGCTCGTTCTCGCGCTGCTGCAGGTCGGCGGCCACCCGCCGAAGGTCGCGCCCGAGGTGCTGGAGCAGGTCGCGGCGCTCGACGGCGATTATCATTTTGAAACCTATTTCTCGCTCTCGTGCCAGAATTGCCCCGACATCGTTCAGGCGCTCAACCTGATGAGCGTCATCAATCCGCGCATCACCCACACCGCGATCGACGGCGGGCTGTTCCAGGCCGAGGTCGAGCAGCGCAAGGTGATGGCGGTGCCGACGATCTTCCTGAACGGCGAGAATTTCGGCCAGGGCCGGATGGAGCTCGAACAGATACTCGCCGAGCTCGATACTGGTGCCGAAGCGAAGGCGGCCGAGAAGATCGCCGCGAAGGACGGGTTCGACGTGCTCGTCGTCGGCGGCGGTCCGGCGGGCGCCGCCGCGGCCATCTATGCCGCGCGCAAGGGCATCCGCACGGGCATCGCGGCCGAACGCTTCGGCGGGCAGGTGCTCGACACGATGGCAATCGAAAATTTCATCTCCGTCCAGCACACCGAAGGCCCGAAACTCGTCGCCCAGCTCGAGAGTCATGTGAAGGATTATGACGTCGACGTCATGAACCTCCAGCGCGCCGAAAAGCTGGTGCCCGCCAAGGCTGAGGGCGGCCTGCACGAGGTGCAGCTCGCCAACGGCGCGTCGCTGAAGGCGCGCACCGTCATCCTGTCGACCGGCGCGCGCTGGCGCCAGATGGGTGTTCCCGGTGAAGAGGAATATCGCAACAAGGGCGTGGCTTACTGCCCGCACTGCGACGGCCCGCTCTACAAGGGCAAGCGCGTCGCGGTGATCGGCGGCGGCAACAGCGGCGTCGAGGCGGCGATCGACCTTGCGGGCCTCGTCGCGCATGTCACCTTGATCGAATATGACAGCCAGCTTCGCGCCGACGCGGTGCTCCAGCGCAAGCTTGCCAGCCTGCCCAACGTCAAGGTCATCACCTCGGCGCTGACCACCGAAGTGCTCGGCGACGGTGAAAAGGTTACAGGGCTCAGCTACAAGGACCGGGGCAAGGACGTCGATCACCAGATCGAACTCGAAGGCATTTTTGTCCAGATCGGCCTCGTCCCGAACACCGAATGGCTCGCGGGCACGGTCGCGCTGTCTCAACGCGGCGAGATCGAGGTCGATCATCGCGGCGAAACGAGCCAGCCGGGCATATTCGCCGCGGGCGACTGCACCACCGTGCCCTACAAGCAGATCGTCATCGCGATGGGCGAGGGGTCAAAGGCGGCGCTGTCGGCGTTCGACTATATGATCCGCCTGCCCGCGGAGGTCGCCGAGGCGGCGTAACCGATAGGGTCCTGACCCTAATCCTCCCTGCGCACAGGGCGGATTACGCGGGCAGCGGCGGTTTCGCCGGGATCGTTTCGAGAAAAGCGTCGAGCCGCGCCACATCGTCTGCGGCGAAGTGCAGTCCCAGCTTCGTCCGCCGCCACAATATATCGTCCGCGGTGCGCGCCCATTCCTGCGCGACGAGCCAGCGCACCTCGGCTGCGCTCAGCCCGTGCGCGATCTCGCCGCCCAGATCGTCCCAGCCGTCGGCCTTGCCCAGCCAGCTTTGCGCATCGGTGCCATAGGCCTTGACGACCCGGTCGACCGTGGCGGCGGGCAGGAAGGGGTGGGCGAGGCGGATGGCGGCCTTCAGCGTCGCGGCGCCGTCCGTCCGGAAATCGCCGCCCGGAAGCGGCGCCTTGCCCGTCCAATGCTTGCCCGTCAGCGCGGGTACGACCTCTGCGAGCATGTCGACCGCATGTTCGGCGACATGGCGATAGCTGGTGATCTTGCCGCCATAGACGGTCATCAGCGGCGCGCCCTCATCGCTGTCGAGGTCGAGCCGATAGCCGCGCGTCGCCGCCTCGGGCTTGCCCGACCCGTCGTCGATCAGCGGGCGCACCCCCGAATAGGTCCACAGCACGTCGCCGGGGTGAATGGCGGCTTGGAAATATTGGTTCGCCCCCTCGCACAGATAGGCGATTTCCTCCTCGCTCGCGCGCACATCGCCAAGCGGGCCGTCATGATCCTGGTCGGTCGTTCCGATCAGCGTGAAGTCGCGCTCATAGGGAATGGCAAAAAAGATCCGCCCGTCGGGGAGCTGGAAGAAATAGGCGTAATCATGGTCGAACAGCTTGCGCACCACGATGTGCGACCCGCGCACCAGCCGCATCGCATAATCGGGCGGCGCCGATGCGCGCCCCAGCACGTCGAGCACCGCAGGGCCGGCCGCGTTGACGAGGCTGCGCCCGGAGAAACGGTAATTATGCCCGCGATCGTCGGTCGCCTCGACGATCCACCGGCCTTTTTCGACGCGCATCAGCTCGGCGCGCATGTGCGTGCGGATGCGCGCGCCGCGTTCGGCAGCGTCGCGCGCGTTGAGGATGACGAGCCGCGCGTCATCGACCCAACCGTCCGAATATTCGAAACCGTGGACATAGTCCGGCTGCAGCGGCGCACCTGCGGGGTGGCGCGCGAGCCTGACCGAACGCGTCGCGGGCAATTTCTTGCGTCCGCCGATATGGTCATAAAGGAAGAGCCCGAGCCGCAGCAGCCAGCGCGGACGCAGCCCGTCGCGATAGGGCAGGACGAAGCGCAGCGGCCAGATGATGTGCGGCGCGATTCCCCACAACGTCTCGCGCTCTTTCAATGCCTCGCGCACGAGGGCGAATTCATAATGCTCCAGATAGCGCAGCCCGCCGTGAATCAGCTTGGTCGACGCCGACGACGTGCCCTGTGCAAGATCGCCCTGTTCGAGCAGCAGCACGCGCGCCCCGCGCCCCGCGGCATCGCGTGCGATCCCGGCGCCATTGATGCCGCCGCCGATCACGATGACATCATAAGGAGGAGGCGTATCGGCCATCGCGCGCTAGTAGAATGAATGCGATAAAAGGAAAACACCCTCCGCTTCATTGGGGCACGGGTTCGGTTTACGTATGCGCGTTGCATTCAGGGGGCGCATCCTCCACTTCGGGCATTGCTATCCAAGGGGATAATTGTGAGCGTGAAAGTCGAAACATTGGTGCTGTTCGGTGCGACGGGCGACCTCGCGCAACGCATGCTCTTTCCCTCGCTCTATAACCTCCACGTCGACGGCCTGCTCGAAGAGTCGCTGGCGATCATCGGGTCGGGCCGCACCGCGATGGACCGGGTTGAATTCCACGACCAGGTGCGCGCAGCGCTTGCTGAACATTTGCCCGGTGACCGGCTCGAAACGGGCGCGGTCGACGCATTCCTCGCACGGCTCGATTATTGCGCGATCGATGCAAAGGCGGGGACCGGCTATGACGCACTCGCCGCGCTGCTCGGGGAGCGCATGGAGCGTCCGATCGGCGTCTATCTGTCAACGCCACCGTCGATGTTCGGACCGATCGCCCAGGGCCTCGCGTCCGAAGGCATAGCCTGCGCCGAATGCCGCATCGCGATGGAAAAGCCGATCGGCCACGACCTCGCCTCCTCGCGCGAGGTCAATGAACAGGTCGGCAGTGCCTTTGCCGAAGACCATATTTTCCGCATCGACCATTATCTCGGCAAGGAAACGGTGCAGAATCTGCTCGCGCTGCGCTTTGCCAATATGTTGTTCGAGCCGCTGTGGAACGCGCAGGCGATCGACCACGTCCAGATCACCGTTGCGGAAACTGTCGGCCTCGAAGGCCGCGTGTCCTATTATGACGGGGTCGGCGCGCTCAAGGACATGGTGCAGAACCATATGCTCCAACTGCTCGCGATCATCGCGATGGAGCCGCCGTCGAGCGTATCGGCAACTGCGGTCCGCGACGAAAAGGTCAAGCTGCTCCGCTCGCTACGCCGCATGACAGCCGAGGATGTCAAGGCGCACAGCGTCAAGGGCCAGTATAGCAGCGGCGCGGTCAACGGCGCGGCGGTCGCGGGCTATGCCGACGAGCTTGGCGATCCGTCGAACACCGAAACCTTCGTCGCGCTGAAAGCGTTTATCGACAATTGGCGGTGGAAGGGCGTGCCCTTTTACCTGCGCACCGGAAAGCGGATGCCGCAGCGCAAGTCCGAAGTGCTGATCCAGTTCAAGCCGGTGCCGCACAACATCTTCGCCCGCGTTGGCGCGGGTAAGCTCGATGCGAACATGATGATCATCAACCTGCAGCCCGAGGAAAATATCCGCGTCAAGGTGATGGCGAAACAGCCGGGCCTCGACCGCGACGGCGTGAAGCTGAAAGAAGTGACGATGGACGTCTCGCTCTCGCACAGCTTCGCCGGCGAGCGGCGACGCATCGCCTATGAACGGCTGCTGCTCGATTTCATCGAGGGCGACCAGACGCTCTTCGTCCGCCGCGACGAGGTCGAGGCGCAGTGGCAGTGGATCGATTCGATCCGCGACGCGTGGGCGGCGGTCGACATGCCGCCGCAGACCTACACCGCAGGCAGCTGGGGCCCGTCGAGCGCGATCGCACTGATCGAACGCGACGGGGCAAGCTGGCATGATTGAATTCTCCCGAAACCTTCTCCCCTTGTGGGAGAAGGATATGCAGCCTTGGCGCGGAGCGCCTAGGCGCAGTTGGATGAGGGGTATGCGAGCCTCCGGCTCGCGCGGTCGGATTGCGACCGCAACCCCTCACCCAGCTTCGACTAGGCAGCAAGCTGCCAAGTCTGTGCATCCCTCTCCCACAAGGGGAGAGGGGGATTGGATTATCTGATGACCACACTCCACCCCACCATCGCCGCGGTGACCGACCGCATTATCGCGCGCAGCGTCAAGCGTCGCGCCGCCTACCTCGACCTGATGGAGCGCCAGCGCGACGCGGGAACCAACCGCGGCAACCTGTCGTGCGGCAACCTCGCGCACGGCTTTGCCGCAGCAGGCGACGACAAGCCCGTCATTCGCACCGGCGCCACGATGAACATCGGCATCGTCACCGCCTACAACGACATGCTCTCTGCGCATCAGCCCTATGGCCGCTATCCTGAACAGATAAAGCTGTTCGCGCGCGAAGTCGGCGTCACCGCACAGGTCGCGGGCGGCGTTCCCGCGATGTGCGACGGGGTGACGCAGGGGCAGGCGGGGATGGATCTGTCGCTGTTCAGCCGTGACAATATCGCGCAGGGCACCGCCATCGCCTTGAGCCACGCGATGTTCGAGGGCGCGCTTCTTCTCGGCATCTGCGACAAGATTGTCCCGGGCCTGCTCATCGGCGCGCTGCGCTTTGGCCATCTGCCGCAGATTCTTGTCCCCGCAGGGCCGATGCCCTCGGGGCTCGCGAACAAGGAAAAGCAGCGCGTCCGCCAACTTTATGCCGAGGGCAAGGCGACGCGCGACGAGCTTCTTGAGGCCGAGGCGGCAAGCTATCACGGCGCGGGTACCTGCACCTTCTACGGCACCGCGAACAGCAACCAGATGATGATGGAGCTGATGGGGCTGCACATCCCCGGCGCCGCCTTCACCAACCCCGGCACCAAGCTGCGGCAGGAACTGACGCGCGCCGCGACGCACCGGATTGCTGCGATCGGCTGGGACGGCGACGATTATCGGCCGCTCGCCCGCTGCATCGACGAAAAGGCGATCGTCAACGCGGCGATCGGCCTGCTCGCGACCGGCGGCTCGACCAACCATGCCATCCACCTGCCCGCGATCGCGCGCGCGGCGGGGATCGTCATCGACTGGCAGGATTTCGACGAGCTGAGCCGCGCGGTGCCGCTGCTCGCGCGCGTCTATCCCAACGGCGCAGGCGACGTGAATCATTTCCATGCCGCAGGCGGGATCGGCTTTGTCGTCCGCGAATTGCTCGACGCCGGGTTGCTCCATGGCGACGTGCTGACGGTTGGCGGGACGATGGCCGATTATTCGGGCGAACCCGTGCTCGTCGACGAGGAACTCCACTGGGAGGCCGCGCCCGCCGAAACGCGCGACGACACGATGCTGCGCCCCGTCGCCGCGCCCTTTTCGCCCGACGGCGGGATGCGCCTGCTCGCGGGCAACCTCGGCCGCGCGATCATCAAGACCAGCGCGGTCGACGAGGATCGCTGGACGATCGAGGCGCCGTGCCGGATTTTCGACGACCAGAACCAGGTGCTCGCCGCGTTCAAGGCGGGCGAACTCGAATGCGACGTCGTTGTCGTCGTCCGTTTCCAGGGGCCGCGCGCCAACGGGATGCCCGAACTGCACAAGCTGACGCCGGCCTTGGGTGTGCTGCAGGACAAGGGTTTTCGCGTCGCGCTGCTCACCGACGGGCGCATGTCGGGCGCGAGCGGCAAGGTGCCGGCGGTAATCCACCTCTCGCCCGAGGCGCTCCCCGGCCCCGATGGCACCAGCGGTCCGCTCGCCTGTCTTCAGGACGGCGACCTCGTGCGCGTCTGCGCGCGCAAGGGCGAAGTCGTAGCGCTCGTCGACGAGGCCGAATGGGTCGCGCGCACCCCCGCCACTGCCCCGCCGCCCGCGCTTGGGGTCGGTCGCGAACTCTTCGCGCTCTTTCGCCATCACGCCGACGAGGCCGAAAAGGGCGGGTCGGCGATTTTGGCGGCAATGGAGACGGTGGTCTGATTTCCGTCATCCCGGCGAAGGCCGGGGTCTCGACGGTGCGCAATGACGACAGGGTGATATCCCGGCCTTCGCCGGGATGACGAGAAAGAGAAGTTATTGATGACCGACAAAAGTATCGACCAGATCATGCGCCTCGCGCCCGTTATCCCGGTGATTGTCATCGACCGGGTCGAGGACGCGGTGCCGATGGCCGAGGCGCTCGTCGCGGGCGGCCTGCCCGTGCTCGAAGTCACGCTGCGCACCCCGGCGGCGCTCGACGCGCTGACCGCGATGAAGGCAGTGAAGGGCGCGGTCGTCGGCGCGGGAACCGTGCTCGATCCTGCGATGCTCGCCGCCGCGATTCACGCGGGCGCCGAGTTCATCGTATCGCCCGGCCTCACCGACAATCTCGGCAAGGCGGCAGTGGCAAGCGGCATTCCCTTCCTTCCCGGCATCGCCAATGCAGGCGACATCATGCGCGGGATGGACCTCGGGCTCGACCGCTTCAAATTCTTCCCCGCAGCGACCAGCGGCGGCATTCCGGCGCTGAAGGCGCTTGCGGGCCCATTCGGCCAGGCGCGCTTCTGCCCCACCGGCGGCATTACCCCCGCGACAGCTCCCGAATGGCTCGCGCTGGGCGCCGTACTCTGCGTCGGCGGCAGCTGGGTCGTCCCGTCGGGGCCGCTCGACCCGGCAACGATCGAGGCGCTGGCACGCGAAGCGGCGGGCCTCGCATCCTGACCCTCGCCCCGCATAGGCGGGGGCCGGCGTCGGCTTTCTCCTCCGTCGCCCAGTAAACCGGCAGCGGCCTCCGCCTGCGCGGGGGGCGGCGAATCGGGCGCCATTGATTAACCCCATCTTACCTGCCATCGTGCAGGGATAAGCGGCATTTGAAGCTGCTGGTGGGGAGGGTGCGTGCCAAGACCGCAGCCGCATTTGAAGGAAGTGCTCGCGTCGGAACCCGGCGCGCATATCGCCGCGCTGTTCGATTTCGACGGGACGATCATCGCCGGCTATTCGGCAACCGCGATGCTGCGCGAGAAGTTCGAGCGGCGCGAGATGTCGGTCGAGGAAATCGCCGAAACCGCGCAGGTGATCGCGCAGCATAGCCTGGGAGCGATCGGCTTTTCGGGGCTGATGACCGCCGCCGCCAAATTCATGAAGGGTGTCGACGAACAGAGCTTCATCGATTTCGGCGAGGAGCTCTACAAAAAGCACATCGCCCGCAAGATCTATCCCGAAACGCGCGCGATTATCGAGGCGCACCGGGCGAAGGGTCACCGCGTTGCGATCATTTCGTCGGCGACGATTTACCAGATCGAACCGACGGCGCGCGACCTTGGCATCACCGACATCAAATGCTCATCCTATGAAATCGAGGATGGCGTGTTCACCGGCGAAATCATCCGCCCCTTGTGCTTCGGTGAGGGCAAGGTGCTCGCGGCCGAGGAGCTTGCCGAGGAATATGGGCTCGATCTCGACCAGAGCTATTTCTATTCGGACAGCGACGACGACATCGAACTGCTCGAACGCGTCGGCAAGCCGCGGCCGCTCAACCCCAATCTGAAACTGAAGGCCATTGCCGACGAACGCGGCTGGCCGGTGCAGCGTTTCGCGAGCCGCGGCACGCCAAGCTGGGTCGACTATACGCGCACTATCTATGCGACCGGATCGCTCGTGGGCGCCTTTGCGGCGGGCCTGCCAATTTGGGCGCTCACGCGTTCGCAGCGCGAAGCAGTCAACTTCTCGATGGGATTGTTCGGCGATTTCGCGACCGCGATCACCGGCGTCGAGCTGGAGGTCGAGGACGAGCGCCACCTCTGGTCGTCGCGTCCGTGCGTCTTCATCTTCAACCACCAGAGCAAGGCGGACGTGATGATCCTCGCCAAGCTCATCCGCCGCGACATGGGCGGGGTGGGGAAGAAGGAGATCAAGAATATCCCCATCCTCGGCAAGCTGATGGAATGGGGAGGCACCGTCTTCGTCGATCGCGCCGACGGCAAGAGCGCGATCAAGGCGATGGAGCCGCTCGTCGATGCGATTCGGCAGGAAGGCAAGTCGATCTGCATCGCCCCCGAAGGGACGCGCAGCCTGACGCCGAAGCTCGAACCCTTCAAAAAAGGCGCCTTTCACCTCGCGATGCAGGCGGGCGTCCCCATCGTCCCGATCGTCATTCACAATGCGACCGACGTTGCGCCGAAGAACGAGTTCGTGATGCGCCCCGCGACGGTGCGCGTCACCGTGCTGCCGCCGGTCGACACGTCGGGGTGGAGCGCAAGGACGATCAACGCGCATGTCCGCGACGTGCGGAACATGTTCCTCCGCACCTTGGGCCAGCCCGAAGAGCGCGCGGCGGAATCGGTGGCGAAGGAACCAGCGGCCAAGGCCGCGGCTCCCAAGGAAAGGACAGAAAAGCCGAATGCCCAGAAGGCGGCGACCAAAAGCCCCGCCAAGAAAAAGGCGCCCGCTAAAAAGACCTCCCCGCGAAAGGGAAGGGCGGCTTAAAGCATGACCTACCTCGTCATTGCGAGCGAAGCGAAGCAATCTCCAGCTAGCAATCTTGCGAGTTCGATGGCTGGAGATCGCCGCGTTGCTACGCTCCTCGCGATGACGGAAAAGGTGTAAGCCGTGGCCGAAGGCGCGCCTCGCACCCCCTTCACGGCGGAGCAGGCGGCCGACCGGCTCTATATCATCGACGCGCGCAACGGCGTCGAACGGCGCATCCTGCTCGACTGGATCCACGCCACTTGCGACGATGGCAAGCCCGCATGGACCAGCCTCGACATCGAGGATGGCGACCATGCGCTGCCGGTCGAAATGCTCCAGGCGCGGCTCGACGGCGCGCCATCGCGCGAGGTCGTGCCGCTGCGCGTCGCGTGGCGCATCCCCGGCTTTGACCGCGACCGCGCGCTCAAATTCCGCCACCTGATCTTCGGTGATCCGCGCCATCCGGGCGCGTTGCGCGCGCGCCTCATCCTGCTGCGCGACCGGCGCCGCGCGCAGATATTGGTGGGCAAGGGGGCGACGCTCGCAGCGCTGCGCGAACGCTATTGTCGACAGACCGGCGGCGGTGCGGGTGCGGGCGCCGACAGCCCCGAATTCGCGGGCTTCGTTGCGCGGCAGGCGGGGCTCGCGCTCGACGCCGCCGAACGCGGGGTGCGCGGCAGCCGTTACAAGGTGCCGCGCTTCGTCGCCTATGGCCTGCGCACCAGCCCGGCCTTTCGCGCCGCGCTCGCCGATCTGTCGGCAGAGATCGGCCGGTCGGCGAACGACCTCTACCGCGAGGCGCGGCCGTTGATGAAGGAGGTGATCGCGCGGCCGTCGGCGCTGTTCCTCGATCTGCGCGCCCGGCTCGATCGCATGATGTTCGGCGGCTATGCGCCCGCGATGGAGATCGACGCCGTCGAACTTGCGCGGTTGCGCGCCGTTTTGCGCGAGCATCCGACGGCGATCCTCTTCACGCACAAAACCTATATCGACGGCGCGACGCCGAGTCGCCTTGCCTATGAAAACGACCTGCCGATGCTCCACAGCTTCGGCGGTGCCAATCTCGATTTCGCGATCATGGGCGGCTTTTTCCGGCGATCTGGGATGATCTTCATCCGTCGCAGCTTTCAGGACCAGCCGGTCTACAAGCTGGTGCTGCGCCACTATATCGCGTGGCTCCTTGCCAAGCGCTTCCCGCTCTCCTGGGCGTTCGAGGGCACCCGCTCGCGACTCGGCAAGCTGATGCCCCCCAAATATGGCCTGATGAAATATGTGCTCGACGCCGCGCATGCGACGGGGACGCGCGGCGTGCATTTCGTGCCTTTTGTCACCAGCTTCGACCTCATTCGCGACGTCGAGGAATATGCCGCCGAACAGACGGGCCGCAACAAGAAGCCCGAAAGCCTCAGCTGGTTCCTGGGCTATATGAAAAGCCTGAAGGAGCCGTCGGGGCGCATCCGTCTCGACATCGGCGAACCCATTGTGATCGACGAGGCGCCCGGGCCCGACGACCGGCGCGCGCTCGAAAAGATCGCCTTTGCGGTCGCGGTCGAGGCGAACCGCGTCACCCCGCTCACCGTGACCTCGGTCATGTGCCTGATCCTGCTCGGCCTTGCGCCGCGCGGGGCGACCTCGGCCGAGCTGCTCGCCGCCATCGCGACGCTCACCGACTGGGCGCGGGCGCGCGGCATCCGTCTCAGCCGCGAGCTCGAGACGGGCGATCAGGCCGCGCTCTCGGCCACCGTCGACACGCTCGTCGCCAGCGGACTGCTCACGCGTTACGAAGCGGGCAGCGCGAATATCTATTCGATCGACCCCGACAAGCACCCGATGGCGAGTTATTACCGCAACATCATCGCGCATCATTTCCTCGACCGCGCGATGATCGAGCTTGCCTTGTTCGAACTGCGCGATGCCGAGGGTGGCAATTTCAACGCCGCCTTCTGGGCCCGCATCGACCGGCTGCGCGATCTGTTCAAATTCGAATTCTTCTATCCCCCGCGCGATGAGCATCGCGTCGCACTCGAGGCCGAGCTTGAACGGATCGATCCCGTCTGGGACCGCCGTCTCGCGAGCGGCGCGAGCGGCGCCGCGGCGCTCATTCGCCGCTGTCAGCCCGTAGTCGGCCACGCGGTGCTGCTTCCCTTTGCCGAGGCCTATTCGGTCGTCGCCGAGCTGCTCGCCCGCGCCCAGCCGGGGGAGGATGTCGATGCGAAGGCGTTGCTCGACGCGGCGCTCGTCGAGGGAAGACAGGCCTATCTGCTCCGCCGGATCAGCAGCGAGGCGGCGATCGGCAAGCTGCTCTTTGAAAACGGCCTGTCGCTGATGCGCCACATGGGCCTCGCCGACACCGCCACTCCCGAAGGGCTGGTGGCGCGCCGCGCGCTGCTCGCCGAACTGCGCGGGCTTGCAAATATGATGGAACGGATGCGCCTGACGACGGCGGCGCTCGCGGACAAGGTGGCGGGGGTCGATCAATGAGCGCGCCCCGCCCTACATCGTCATCCCGGCGAAGGCCGGGATCTCGACCTCGATATATAACGCACCGGCGAGATCCCGGCCTTCGCCGGGATGACGGCAGATTTGATTTCAGAGGAACCTGACATGCTCAAACAGCTCAGCGCCCAGGACGCCCAGTTCCTCTATACGCAGACGGCGAACAATCTGACGCACATCATGGGCGTCTATATCTATGACCCGTCGACGGCGCCCGGCGGCTTCGTGCGGTTCAAGGACATCATCGCGCACGTCGAAAGCCGCGTCGATACCTCGCCATTGTTCAAACGGCGGCTTCACCGGCTGCCCTTCGACCTCGACCATCCCTATTGGGTCGAGGACGAGCATTTCGACATCGAGGCGCATATGAGTCACGCGCGCCTGCCCGAGCCCGGCGACTGGCGCCAATTCTGCATCGCGGTCGCGCGCCATTTTTCGAAACCGATGGATATGAACCGGCCGCTTTGGGACATCTACGTCATCGAAGGGCTCGACCGCATTCCGGGCATCCCCAAGGGCAGCTTCGCGATGCTCCACCGTGTCCACCACGCCGCGGTCGATGGCGCATCGGGCGCGCATGCTTTCATCGCGATGAGCGACATCGATCCAAGGGGGACGCCGGTGATCGCCGATCCGCCGCCGCCCGAAGACCTCGGACGTGCACCGTCGAGCGCCGAGACTGTGACGCGCGCATGGGGCGCCTCGCTGCAATCGCCGGTCAAGTTCATGAATGCGCTGATGAAGATTTCGCCTGCAATTGTCTCGGCGGCGCGTAAGTCGATGGCCGATGGCGGCATGACCGCGGGCGTCCCCGAAACGCGCTTCAACGTCGCGGTCGGCCCGCACAAGATGTTCGATGGCACCTCGGTGGCGCTCGCCGATGTAGCCGAAGTGCGCAAGAAGGTGCCCGGCGCAACGGTGAACGATGTGGTCCTGACCACGGTCGGCGGCGCGCTGCGCAAATATCTCGCGAAGCACAAGGAATTGCCGAAAGAAAGCCTCGTCGCGGTCGCGCCGATCAACCTGCGCGGAAAGAGCGGCAAGGCGTCGACCCCCGGCAATCAGGTATCGGCGATGAGCGTTCCCGTGCGCACCGACATTGCCGATCCGCTCGAACGGCTCGCCGCGATCCGCGACTATACGGTAGAGGCCAAGGAAGCGAAGGCCGGCGTCAGCGCGCGGATCATGACCGACCTGTCGCAGCATATTCCCGGCGCGACGATGGCCGCGGTCGCGCGGCTGCTCACCAGCGAGCGGTTCGCGGTGCGCGGCACCAATCTCTTCATCTCCAACGTCCCCGGCGCGCAGGTTCCGCTCTATCTCGCGGGCGCGAAGCTTGTGATGCAGCACGGCATGGCGCCGCTCGCAAACAATATGGGCCTGTTCGTCGCGACCCCCAGCTATAACGGTCGCATCGCCTTTTCGATCATCTGCGAACGGCAGATCATGCCCGACATCGCCTTTTTCCGCGAATGTATCGACGACAGCTTCGCCGAACTGATGAAAGCGACGCCGAAACCCGAAAAGGCAAAAGCCGCTGCGGCAAAACCGAAAGGAGCGCCCAAACCGGCGCGGAAGTCCAAGACTGTTTCCAAACCGGGCGCCAAGCCAAAGGCAAAGCCGAAACCGGCGGCGAAGGGAGGCAAGAACCCCGCCTCTTCGTCATCCCGGACTTGATCCGGCATCCATGACGCCGGAGCTGTTATGGGTCCTGGATCAAGCCTGTCCTGAGCCTGTCGAAGGGTCCGGGATGACGGCAGTGGGGAAGGCCGATGTCAAAATAGTTGCCAAAGGCAACGCAACCCGCAAGACTCGGAAAAACAGACCATGCTCTCGCAGGATTACCGAATGATATTTGCCCCGACGCTCAGCGCCGACGCCGAGCTTGCCAAGGCGACCGACTATGCGGCGTGGGCGAAAGCCGCGCGCGAGCACGACCGGAAATCGGGAATGCAGGCGTGGCGCGATGCCGACGAAAGCAAGCATTTCGACTTTCGCGCGATCCGCGCCCGCCTCCAGAAATTGCGCAAACTATCGGCTGCGAACGATGTGAAGGGCCTGCTCTTCGTCCTCAACGAAGGCATCCACGGCAATGTCGACGGCATGGGGCACGAACGCCTTTATCAGAAGGCGCGCTTCGGCACGAAAAAGCTCATCGAGGCCTATGTCGCCGAAGTCGTGTCGGCGCTCGACGCGATCGCTGCCTCGCGCGCCATCCCGCGCGCCGAGAAGCGCGACTTCTTCCGCCGCGCCCAGCATTGCTATGGCCGTTCGGCGCTGCTGCTGTCGGGGTCGGGCAGCTACCTCTTCTTCCACGTCGGCGTCGTCCATGCGCTCTGGTCCGAAGGCGTGCTGCCGAACATCCTCGCCGGATCGAGCGGCGGGTCGATCGTCGCGGCGATGGTCTGCACGCGCAAGGATGCCGATGTCGGCGCTTTCCTCGCCAGCGACCGCCTCGCCAATCCCGACCGCGATCCCGAACAGCGGCGCCTCGCGTCCGAAGAGGTGCGCGCACGCCTCGCCGCGCTGATCCCCGACCTGACCTTTCAGGAGGCCTATGAGCTGAGCGGACGGCACCTCAACGTCTCGGTCGCGCCCGCGCAAAAGCATCAGAACGGCCGCCTGTTGAACGCGATCACCGCGCCCAATGTGCTGATCCGCGAGGCGGTGCTCGCATCCTGCGCGGTTCCCGGCGTCTTTCCGCCGGTCATGCTGATGGCGCGCGACGATAGCGGCGCGCGCATTCCCTACCAGCCCGACCGGCGCTGGGTCGACGGGTCGGTGACGCACGACATTCCGACCAAGCGGCTCGAGCGCCTGTACGGCGTCAACCACCATATCGTCAGCCAGGCGAACCCGCTCGCGCTGCCCTTCGCGACCGACACGCGCAAGCAGATGGCGCCGATCGAGGCGATCCAGCACGCGTCGATGGCGACCTTCAAGGCATGGCTCAACGCCAATATGGTGATTTTCCAGAAGCCGCTCGAAATGGTGCCGCCGCTCAACAGCCTCGCCAATCTCGCGCGCTCGGTGATCAACCAGGAATATACCGGCGACATCAACATCATCCGGCCCGCCAAATATTGGTCGCCGACCAAGATCTTGTCGGACCTTGCACAGGACGACATCGACGAACTGATCGACACCGGCAAGCGCACCGCCTGGCCCAAGATCGAGATGGTGCGTACGCAGACCGCGATCAGCCGCGCGCTCGACGCAATCCTGGCAAAGATCGACAAGGGCGGCGACGACGGCCCCGGCCATCGCAGCGCGGCGCTCAAAAAGGCGGTGCGTTGACCGCCGCATCGGTCATCCTGCCCGCGGATTCGGCCGGGGCGGGCGCGAGACTGCACGTTACCCGCTGGCTTCCCGCGGCGGCGCCCAAGGCCATCGTCCTTCTCGCGCACGGCTATGCCGAACATGCCGGGCGCTACGGTCATGTCGCCGCGCGGCTCAACGAAGCGGGCTATGCCGTCTATGCCGTCGATCATTGGGGGCACGGCCGATCCGACGGAACGCCCGGTTTCGTCCCGCGCTTCTCGGCCTATCTCGACGGGATGCGCGAGCTTCTGACGCTCGTCGAGGTCAATCATCCCGGCACCCCGCGCCTGCTTCTCGGTCACAGCATGGGCGGATTGATCGCGACCTTGCTGCTGATCGAGCGGCAGGACGCCTTCGCCGCCGCCGCGCTCTCCGGCCCCGCCATCCTTCCCGCCGAGCCGCCGTCGCGCTTCACCGTCTGGATCAGCCGCTTCCTGTCGCGCGTCTTTCCGCGCCTCGGCGTGCTGGCGCTCGACGCGAACGGCGTCAGCCGCGACCCCGCCGTCGTCGCCGCCTACCGCGCCGACCCGCTCGTTTATACGGGCAAGATCGGCGCGCGCTTGGGTCAGGAGTTCATGGATGCGATGGCTGCGGCCCGGGCGGGCGCGCCGCGGATCGCGCTGCCGATCCTGCTCCAGCACGGCGCCGACGACCGGCTCACCGCGCCCGAAGGCTCGCGCTTCCTGTTCGACCATGTCGCGTCGGCGGACAAGAGGCTCAAACTCTACCCCGGCCTTTATCACGAGATTTTCAACGAGCCCGAACAGGCCGCGGTGCTCGGCGAACTGGTCGCATGGTTCGACGCGCATGTGCAATAGGCCCCTCCCCTTCAGGGGAGGGGTTTGGGGTGGGGTCGTGCGGGGTAGCGCAAGGCCGATTGGCCCACCCCGCTGCGACTGGCGGGCGACAGCCCGCAAGTCTCGCAACCCCTCCCCTGAAGGGGAGGGGATGAAAGGATCGCTATGAAACTCCTCCTCATCCTCATCGCCGCGCCGCTGATCGCGCTCGCCATCCTCTATTTCGCCTTCCCCGAACGGCTCGTTGCGCTGATGCGGTCGCTGGTGCGCCGCCGCGGGCGGCTCGTGCAAAAAAGCGTCACCGTCGACGGTCGCAACTGGCCCTATCTGGAGGGCGGCGACCCGTCAAAGCCCGCGCTGGTGATGGTTCACGGCTTTGGCGGCGACAAGGACAATTGGACCTTCTACGCCGCAGGGCTGACGCGCGACTATCGGCTGATCGCGCCCGACCTTCCCGGCTTTGGCGAAAATGACCGCGACCCGGCGCTGCCCTATGACATCGAAAGCCAGGCGGCGCGGCTCAAGGGCTTTCTCGATGTGCTCGGGCTCGACCGCCCGCACCTTGGCGGCAACAGCATGGGCGGCTGGATCGCGCTGCGTTTCGCGCTCGACTATCCCGGCCGTTTGCGCACCTTGACGCTGCTCAACAATGCCGGCGTGACGGGCGCGAACGAAAGCGAGCTGCAGAAGCTTTCTGCCGACCGGGACTTTAACCCGCTGGTCATCGCGAATCTGGAAGATGCCGACCGGCTTGTCGCCTTTGTCGTGCACAAGCCCGTCTATGTCCCGTCGCGCCTCAAGCCCGTCGTCTATGGCGACGCGCTCAAATATCGCGATCTGCTCGACCGGATATTCTGGGTGATCGCCGACGAGATGGAGGCAAAGCCGCTCGACGACCGGCTCGGCGAGGTGAAGGTGCCGACGCTGATCATCTGGGGCCGCCACGACAAGCTCATCGACGTCAGCTGCGTCGCGACGCTCGAAAACGGCATCGCGAACAGCCGCAGCCATGTCTTCGACCATGTCGCGCACGTCCCGATGATCGAGGCCCCGAAAGCGACCGCCGAGGTCCAGCGCGCGTTCCTGGCGGAGCATCCTTAGCGGGACGCCGTTCATCGTTAAATCGTCATCCCGGCGAAGGCCGGGATCTCGCCCTTGCGTAGAGCTGCACCGGCGAGATCCCGGTCTTCGCCGGGATGACGAGTGAGTGGCGCTTGCCAACCCCCCAATCCCGCGCCACTCTCCCCTCAAAACAGGGAGAGGGACATGCGCCTCAACGTGGGCCTGCTCGGCGGGGGAAGCTGGGGAACGACCGTCGCGGCGCTGGTGTCGCGCAACGCGCCGATCACGCTGTGGGCGCGCGACGCCGAAACGGTCGATGCGATCAACCGCGACCATGAGAACCGCAAATATCTCTCGGGCATCAAATTGCCCCCTGCGCTCCGTGCCACCGGCGACATTGGTCAGGCGGTGGCGGGGGCCGACGTGCTCGTCATGGGCGTGCCCTCGCACAGCTTTCGCGGCGTTCTGGAGGAAGCGCGCGCGCATCTGCGCCCGTGGGTCCCGGTGATCAGCCTGACCAAGGGGCTCGAACTCGCGTCGGGCAAACGCATGACCGAACTGATCGAAGAGGTGCTGCCCGGCCACCCCGTCGGCGTTCTCACCGGACCCAATCTGGCGCGCGAGATCATGAGCGGGCAGGCGGCGGCGAGCGTGCTGTCGATGGAGGACGAAATCGTCGTCCGCGCGCTCCAGCCCTTGTTCCACTCGGGGCTGTTCCGCGTTTACACCAACACCGACCTTCTGGGCTGTGAACTCGGCGGCGTGCTCAAGAATATCGTCGCGATCGCGGTGGGCATGGGCGACGGGCTGGGGGCAGGGGACAATACACGCGCCGCGCTCATCACGCGCGGCCTGTCCGAAATCACGCGGCTCGGCGTGGCGATGGGCGGGCGGCCGGAAACTTTTGCCGGGCTCACCGGGATGGGCGATCTGATCGCGACCTGCACCAGCCCCTTGTCGCGCAACCGCCATGTCGGCGTCGAACTCGGCAAGGGGCGGCACATCGACGCGATCATCGCCGACATGCACATGGTGGCAGAGGGCGTCAAAAGCGCCCCGACGGTGATGGCGCTCGCCGACCGCTACGGCCTCGACATGCCGATCGCGCGCGACGTGTTCGACGTGACGCAGGGAAAACGCAGCGCGCTCGACGTGTTTCGCGGCCTCCTGCGCTCGTCGGTCGGCGACGAAGCGCACCCCGGATAGGCGCGTCGGCACGCGATTCCACCGCGAGCCGTGAAAAATCGGCGGTGGGACGGGAATAAATCGGCCGCCTCCTTCGTTGCTCTCCTGACCACAGGGTCCACAAGGAGAATGACGATGAAAACATGGACGACTTTGGCCGCAATCCTGGCTGTTCCCGCGGGCGTCGCCGCCGCGGCGGTCCCCTATCATGCGATGCCGGCTGGCTTCGAGCGCCCCGAAATCCGCTCGGTCCCCATCGCCGGGATCAAGAACCAATATTGGTTCAACTATCAGGCCGACATCCTCGAAGCCGAAAAGGAACTGGTGAGCGACCTGCGCCGCGCGACCGACCGCGAGGACCGCTGGGACGCGTGGGACGAATGGGCGAACGAGATCGTCGATGCCGACAAGGACTATGTGAAGGAAATGCGCAAGAAAGGCTATCGCGCCGGCCGCGTCACGGTCGGCTGATCGCCGCACCCATCCCCGGCCTCGCCGGGGTCACGGGAGGGCGGGCGCAGCGATGCGCCCGCCCTTTTTCGTGGGTGTTCGCGCCGCCGCGAAGGCAGACGGAGCGCGTTCAACCGATTGCCGCGGGGGTTGTAACTTGCTTCTGCCGTGGCCATCTACGGTCTAGCTACCAGTCGCAATCGACGGTCCCGAGGGCCATTTTCATCCCTCCCTTCTTTCTTTTTCGTCTCTTAGCCCGCGATAAGCGGTCGATGATGATTGCTCGCGCCCGAAAGAAGGAACATTTTCATGACATATTATGGCAAGATTCAGAGCTACGACACCGGCAAGGGTGCGGGAACCATCACCCCCGACAAGGGCGGCGACAACCTCGCGTTCGTCAAGGCCGATCTGCAGCAGGAAGCCGCCGAACCCAAGGTCGGCCAGCACTTTGGATATGAGACCCGCCAGGTCAGCGGTGGCAAGGCGCAGGCGGTAAAGCTCCAACAGTCACAGGGCCAGCCGACTGAAAAGCAGCAGGGCTGATCGAATATCGGCCGGGAGTCCGTCGACCCAGACGCTCCCGGCCGATCGTCCCGTCTCGCCATATTGCCAAGGAAAGAGTCGATGGATCTCAACGAACTACTAGGCGCCCATCAACTCGAATTGATGAAAGCGAGCGCATCCTGCGACGCCTCGACCCGCGAGGGTCATTTCACTCGGGTCGCATTTTATGCCAACCGTATCCAGAAATTGAGAGATTCCTACCATATGCGCAGCCCGATCATGCGGCCCGTATTGCAGGAAACCCTGATCTGCGAACTATATGCTGGAGATTCCGCGTCAGATCGCCAGACCGACACATTGGAATGCTGGAAAAGCGAAGGCGAAGCCCTCTATTCTCCCCGCCCGCGCTTCCACCCTGCATCACGCGCCGCACGTTCGCCTTCGGCGTCCAGCGGTTCCCCCGCCATCATCGCGGCGGATGCGGCAGCGAGCGACGCCGACGACGCCTGGCGATAGTCGGTCGCCGGCGATCCGCGCAGCGTCTGTTCGAGTGTCCAGCCTTCGCCCTCGCGGCACGCGATGCCGTCGACCGCCGCGCTTTCGAAGCTGCGGCAATAGCGCCCGTCCTGCGCGCGGAAGCTGAGGCCGATCCGCGTCGCCGCGTCTGCCGGCTGGTTCGACGCGAGCTGCGTGTCGAGCGCGTTGGCAAGCGGCCCCGATGCGACGAGCGCGCCGCTTTCGACCGCGACCGGGCTTGCCGGTCCCCACGGCTGCATGCCGACGGTCAGCCCAAGCACCAGCGCGGCGGCCATCGCGCCCCACTGCATCGCGCCCCATTGCCCGCCAAAGCGCGCTTGTCGCGCCGCGCGGCGCTCGGCGAGGCTCGTGTCGACCGCCGCTTCGGCCCGAAGCAGCTGCGTCAACCGGTCGGGCAGCGGCTCGTCGAGCACCGGCGCGAAATGCGACCGCAGCCGGTCCTTCAATTCCCGCTGGCGCCTTATCTCCGCCGCGAGCGCCGCGTCGTTCGCTGCCTCGCGTTCGATGCGGCGCGCGGTCAGATCGTCGAGTTCGCCATCGACAAAGGCGGCGATGGTCGCAGGATCGTGGGTCATGCCGCTTCTCCCAGTATATGCATCAATGCCTCGCGCCCCCGCGCGAGACGCGAGGTGACGGTACCGATCGGCACGTCGAGGATTTCGGCGGCTTCGCGATAGGCATAGCCTTCGACGAGGACGAGCATCACCACCTCGCGCTGCTCGTCGGGCAGGCGCGCCATCGCGCTGTCGACGTCGCCCGCGAGCGCACCCGCCTCGACCTCGGCGGCGCCGTCGCCCGCGACCTGCGTCACGGCATCGTCGATCGGGTCGTGCTGCCCGCGGCGTCCTGCCGCGCGGCGGTCGTCGATCCAGAGGTTTCGGGTGATGCGGTACATCCAGCTATCCAGTCTCGTTCCTTGTTGCCACTGTTCGCGCGATTTCAGCGCGCGTTCGATCGCCGCCTGGCAGAGGTCGTCGGCATCGCTGGCATCGCGCGTCAGCCCGCGCGCAAAGCGGCGGAGGCGCGGCAGCAATTCGACCAGTTCCTCTTCAAAGCGCATGATCGCCTTTTCGATTGTTTGTGGATGAAACGACGCCCTTCTATCGTTTCTTCCGCATCATGCTAAATTTTTTGCGCGCGCGCCGTTCAGCGCGGTGCAACGGACGGACGGTTAAGGACGGTCGATGGCCAGTTGGAAAAGCCTTGTCGCACTCGCTGCGCTCGCCATGACGGCGGCGGGCTTCGGCGCGTCGGCGCAGATCGGCCTGCCAAGCGTCCAGATCCCCGACGCCGCGCGCAACCTGCCGCCGCTGCCCGATGTGGTGGGTGAGCCGCTGATCGCGGTGGGCGAGCGGCTCGACCGGCTGCGGCTCGACCGGATCACTGCGCTGCTGCGTGCCCACCCCGACCGGGTCGAGCTCGACCGCAACGATCAGCCGGCGGTACGCGGCGTCCTTGTCGCGACCGGGGTCGACGCCGCAATGGCGGCGCGCGTGGCGGCCGAAGGCTTTGCCATGATCGACCGCGAGCGCGTCGACGGTCTCGACATGGAAATCCTCCGCTTTCGCGTCCCCGATGGCCAAAGCCTCGCGCGCGCGCAGAAACGGCTGCAAAAGCTGCTTCCGGGCGCCGCGGTCGATGCCGACCATCTCTATTTCACCAGCGGCCCCGGCGGCGCGCTCCCCGCAACGGCGCTTGCCAGCGGAACGGCGGGCTCCGGCGCGCTAGGGCTGATCGACGGCGGCGTTGCCGCGCATCCCTCGGTTGCGGGGCGCGTCGAGCAGCGCGGCTTCGCAAATGGCGCGCCGAGCGCCAGCCGCCACGGCACCGCCGTCGCCTCGCTCCTCGTCGGCAGCGGCAGCGTGCGCGGCGCGGCTTCGGGCGGGCGGTTGCTTGCCGCCGACGTCTATGGCCGCGACCCCGCGGGCGGCAACGCCACCGCGATCGCGCGCGCGCTCGGCTGGCTCGCCGAAAACAAGGTCCCGGTGACGACGATCAGCCTTGTCGGCCCCGACAACCGGCTGCTCGGCGTCGCGGTATCGCGCGCGCAGGGGCGCGGGATGCTGATCGTCGCGGCGGTCGGCAACGACGGCCCCGCCGCGCCGCCCGCCTATCCCGCCGCCTACAAGGGCGTGCTCGCCGTTACCGGCGTCGATGCCAAGGGCAGGGTGCTGCCCGAGGCGGGGCGCGGTGCGCATGTCGCTTTCGCCGCGCCCGGCGATGGCGTGCTTGCTGCGACCGCTGCCGACGCGACCGACCGCCTGCGCGGAACGTCGTTCGCCGCGCCGCTCGTCGCGGGGCGTCTCGCACGCCATTATCGCAGCCCCTCGATCCCCGCGATCGAGCGTGCGGTGCGCGCCCTGATGGCCGAGGCGCGCGATCTCGGCAAAAAGGGACGCGACAAAATCTACGGCCACGGGCTGATTTGCGCCGATTGCGCCGGGCGCTGACAACCTGCCCGTCTTTTTCGCCGTCATTGCGAGGAGCGTAGCGACGACGCAATCTCCAGCGATCGTTGGTGCACCCGCGAGAGCTGGAGATTGCTTCCCCCGGCTGCCGCCGGGCTCGCAATGACGCCGTACCAATTCGACCGGAAAAAATTTCATCGTCCGGGGAAGAAAGCCCGGAGCGCCATCGTTCTCCTCCCAAGCCCACCCCTCCGGGCTGAAAAGTAAGGAGACGAAAAATGGCTAACCGTAATCTCATTCCCGCCGCCGCGCTGATGGCGTCGGCGCTCGCATTCGCAATGCCCGCTTCGGCGCAGCTGCTTGGTGGCAGCGGCGGCCTCGGCGGCAATCTCGGCAGCACCATCGGCGGGACGCTCGGCAATCCGACCGGGCCGATCGGCGGCACCATCGGGACCGCGGGTGACGTCACCGGCTCGGGTCGCGGCGATGCCAAGGTCGACCGCCGCTCGGGCCGTGTCCAGGGCAGCGGCGGCGCCGATGCGCGCGGCAGCGGTTCGGCCGATGCGTCGGGCGACCTGCTCGGCAGCACGCTCGGCGGCAGTGCTTCGGGCTCGGGCAATGCCTCGGGTCAGGGCAGCCTCGACGCCCAGCTCATCGGCACCGATCAGGTCGGGCAGACGGCGCGCGGCGCGGTCGGCACCGCCAAAGGCGCGGCAGCCACGGCGACCGGAACGGCGCGCGGCGCCGCGGGTCAGGCCGTCGGAACCGCCAGCGGCGCGGCCTCGAACGTCTCGGGCAGTGCGAACGGCGCCGCCTCGGGCGCGGGCGCCTTTCAGGGCAGCCTCGGCCAGCTCGCCGCCCAGGGTAGCGGCGCGGCCAGCGGCGAAGGCATGTTCGCCATCGCCCCCGGAATGCCCGTCACCGATCCGCGCGGCAAAGTGATCGGCCATGTCCAGTCGCTCCGCCAGACCGGTCGCGGTGTCGTCGAGGCGGTGACCGTCGAGGTCGGCGACCGCGTCGCGACGCTTCCTGCCGCAAGTTTCGCGGGATCGGGCGACGTCCTCGTCAGCGCCATGACCAAGGGTCAGCTGAAGGACGCCGCCAAGGAACAGGACAATGCCGACTAACCCCAAGAAAGGGGCACCGGCGCCCGCGACCCTTCGATAGCGCCGGTTGATACTGGGCGGGCCCGCTGCGGCCCGCCCATTTTTTCTGGACGAGAGCCCGATCGACGCGCGAAAACCATCCGAAACGCGCCACCACACCGATGGAAATGCAAAAAATAATGCTTGTGGGTCACGGCTTTACCGGCGCATCCCATGCCGACCGGTCTTCCCCGCGCAACTATCGCCTGTCCCGCGAGTATTCATGTGCCAGATGGGGACACGCGGCCGCGTGGGCCTGTCTGCGCAGTTTGAAGGAGTAGGCTATGGGTGCCGTTTCGAATAATCAAAGACTGACACTGCTGCTCGCGATGCTCGCGGTGCCGCTGACGGGCAGCATTGCCGCGCGGGCGCAGGATGCGTCCGAGGATGACGTGATGGCCACGGTCTATGCCGCGCGCGTCCCGGCGCTTGCCGGCCTCGCCGAAGGACCGAAGATCGACGGTATCATTTCGGCGCGTCAGGGCAACCGGATGCAGGTCACGACGACCGACGGCACCAGCACGACGATTGCGATCAGCGAAGAAACCAAGATCAAGGCAAAGGGCGGCTTCCTGGGCCTGAACAGCAGCAAGGTGGCGGCCAATTCGCTGCTCAACGGCCTGCCGGTTGCCGTCGAAACGCGCCAGTGGGAAGGTGGCCTCGTCGCGAGCGAAGTCGACCTGAAGAGCAAGGATCTCCGCACCGCGTCGATGATCCATGTCGGCACCGACCAGCGCTTTGCCGAACAGACCGCGGCAACCGACGCGCTGCGCGCCCGCGTCGGCGACATCGACCAGTATAATGTCAAGAGCACCACCGACGTCCATTTCGATGTCGGCAAGGCCGTGCTGTCGGAACAGGCAAAGGCCGATCTGTGCGCAACCGCCTCTGCCGCCGCCGCGACGGATAATGCGCTGCTGCTGGTCGTCGGCTACACCGATTCGACGGGCAGCCAGGAATTCAACCAGGTGCTCAGCGAAAAGCGCGCCGGCCGCGTGGTCAACCATCTGCAGCAGGCCTGCGGCTGGAAACCCTATCGCATGCTGACGCCGACCGGCATGGCCGAAGCCGATCCGGCGGCGAGCAACGACACGCCCGAAGGCAAGGCGCAGAACCGCCGCGTCGCGGTCAACGTCCTCGTCAGCAAGAGCGTCGACGGCCTCTAACTGCGGAAGGGCGCTGCCCGACCGAAACCGACATGGCGGGAAGCGCAAATCCGGGCGCTTCCCGCCATTGTCATTTCTGCGCTGGCTGGGCCTCAGCCAGCAGCGCCGTCGCCTCGTCGCCCTGCCAGTCGAGTGCGCCGACGACGCGCCACACTTCCTTGCCCGCCGCATCATAAAGCACCGTCGTCGGCAGCGCGGCGTTATAGGCGTCGAGCAGCCCGTTCTCGGGATCGAGATAGGGTTGCAGCGTCTTGAGCCCCGCCTTCTGGAACCAGGGATCGACCACCTTGGCGCCTTGCAGATCCTGCGCGACCGCGATTACGGCCAAATCCTTGCGCGCGGCGGCCAGCGCGTCGAGCGTAGGCATTTCGGCGACGCACGGCGCACACCATGTCGCCCACAGATTGACGAGCAGCGGGCGTCCGCGAAACTGCGCCAGCGTCACCGGCGCATCGTCGGGGCCGCGAAACGAGTTCGCTGGGGCGGGCTCGCCGCGATGCGTGCGGTCGACCTGATGCTCAAAGGAGCCGATCGCTTTATCGTGCGACAGATTTGCTTGCGCGCCAGCCGCTTGCCCGTCGGCCTGCTTTTCCCTATCGCAGCCCGCGATCGATCCGGCCATCAGCAGGGCCAGGACGACAAGACAAGGGCGCGGGACGCGGTGGATGACCAATTCTCCGGACAGTAACAGCATGTGGGGCGGCCGCTTCGGTGGCGGACCCGCTGCAATCATGCAAGAGATTAACGCCTCGATTCCCGTCGACAAGCGGTTGTGGGAAGAGGATATCGCCGCCAGCCGCGCCCACGCTGCGATGCTCGGCGCCTGCGGGATCATCGGTGCCGAGGATGCCGTCCAGATCGACCGCGGACTCGCGCAGATTGCCGACGAATTTGCGAAGGACGGCGTTCCCGTCGATCTCGCGCTCGAAGACATCCACATGACCGTCGAATCGCGGCTCAAGGAACTGGTCGGCGAACCGGCCGGTCGGCTCCACACAGCGCGCTCGCGCAACGATCAGGTCGCGACCGATTTCCGTTTGTGGACACGCACCGCGTGCGACCGCATCGATGCGGGGCTCAAGGCGCTTCAGGCGGCACTGCTCGCGCGCGCCGAAGAGCATGCGGACAGCATCATGCCCGGCTTCACGCACCTTCAGGTCGCGCAGCCGGTGACGCTCGGCCATCACCTGCTCGCCTATGTCGAAATGGCGCGCCGCGACCGCGGCCGTTTTGCCGATGCGCGCCGCCGTCTCAACGAATCGCCGCTCGGCGCCGCCGCGCTCGCGGGGACCGGCTTTGCGATCGACCGCAACGCGACCGCCGCCGTGCTCGGCTTCGACCGCCCGATGGCGAACAGCATCGACGCCGTGTCCGACCGCGACTTCGCGCTCGAATTTTGCGCCGCCGCGTCGATCGCCGCGATCCACCTGTCGCGCATTGCCGAGGAAATCGTCATCTGGGCAAGCCAGCCCTTCGGTTTCGTCAGCCTGCCCGACGCCTGGTCGACCGGCAGCTCGATCATGCCGCAAAAGCGCAACCCCGACGCCGCCGAACTGGTGCGCGGGCGTGCGGGACTGCTCCTCGGCGCATTCCAGCGGTTGGCGGTGATCGTGAAGGGGCTGCCGCTCACCTATTCGAAGGATTTGCAGGACGACAAGGAGACGCTGTTCGGCGCCTTCGATGCGCTCGCGCTGTCGCTCGCCGCGATGACGGGCATGGTCGAAACCCTGGCTTTCCGCACCGACCGGATGCGCGCGCTCGCCGCGTCGGGTTATTCGACCGCGACCGATCTTGCCGACTGGCTGGTGCGTGAAGCCGGCGTGCCGTTCCGCGAGGCGCATCATGTCGTCGGCGCCTGCGTCAAGCGTGCCGAAGAGCTGGGCGTCGAGCTGTCGGCGCTGCCCGCATCCGACGCCGCGGCAATCCATGCGGCGGTGACTCCCGAAGCGCTCGCCGCGCTGACGGTCGAGGCGTCGGTCGCGAGCCGCACAAGCTATGGCGGCACCGCGCCCGAGCGGGTAAGGGAAGCGATCGCCGCGGCGCGCGCCGCGCTGGAAGGACAGGATTGATGGCGAACCACCGCTCCATCATCACGATATTTGCCGCCGCCGCATTGCTCGGCGCATGCGGCGCAAAGGAAGATCTGAAACCGCCGGCAGGTGAACCCGGCCCGGCAGTCCCCCTGGGCGCGACCCGCGCCCCGACGACGGAGGAGCTCACGACGCCTGACGCGCAGGCCCGGCCCGCGCGCAGCGACGAACTTCTCAAACGCTCCGAACGCCGCGAACCCGACGAATTTGATCTGCCCCCTCCGGGCTGATCGCACCCAGCTTCAATCAGTCCGTTCGTGTCGAGCGTAGTCGAAACACCCATTGAAATCATGTGCCCGAAGGGCATCTCGACTTCGCTCCGTGCGAACGGTTCAGAATAACAGGAACTGACTGTGGACCATTTCCAATATCGTGACGGCATCCTTCACGTCGAAGACATCCCGTTGCCGCGCATTGCCGAAGAAGTCGGCACTCCCGTTTATGTCTATTCGCGCGCGACGCTCGAACGCCATGCCCAGACATTCCGCGACGGGCTCAAGGACGTTCCGAAGAAGCATCTTGCCTTCGCGATCAAGTGCAACCCCAACCTCGGCGTGCTGCGCGTGCTGGCGCGGCAGGGCTATGGCGCCGACGTCGTGTCGGGGGGCGAGCTCGAACGCGCGCTCGCCGCGGGCATGGCGGCCGAGGACATCGTCTTTTCGGGCGTCGGCAAGACGCGCGCCGAACTTGCGCTCGGCCTCGATCGCGGCATCGGCCAGTTCAATATCGAGCATGAACCCGAAGGCATCGCGCTTGCGGAAATCGCCGTCCAGAAAGAGATGACCGCGCGCGCCGTGCTTCGCGTCAACCCCGACGTCGATGCGGGCACCCACGCCAAGATTTCGACGGGCAAGGCCGACAACAAGTTCGGCGTCGGGATCGACGTCGCGCCAGAAATCTTCGGTCGCCTCGCGGGGCTTCCGGGGTTGCAGCTTCGCGGCGTGGCGCTCCATATCGGCAGCCAGCTCACCAGCCTCGCCCCGCTCGAGGCGGCGTTCGAGCGCGTCGGGCGCCTCGTCGCCGACCTGCGCGCCGCCGGACACAGCATCACCCATGTCGATCTCGGCGGCGGCCTCGGCGTTCGGTACCGCGAAGGGGACAATCCCCCGACCCCCGCCGAATATGGCGCGATGGTCGCGCGCGTGACAAAGGATTGGGACGTCACGCTGATGTTCGAACCCGGCCGCGTCATCGCGGGCAATACCGGCGTTCTTTTGACCGAGGTGCTGTGGGTCAAGCCCGGCGCGACCAACCCCTTCGTCGTCGTCGACGCCGCAATGAACGATCTCACCCGTCCCGCGCTTTATGACGCGCACCATGATTTCGACGCCGTCAAGCGCAGCGGCGACACGATGACCGCGTCGATCGTCGGCCCGGTGTGCGAAACGGGCGACACCTTTGCCCGCGACCGCGAGATCGACACGGTCGCCCCCGGCGACCTTGCGGTGTTTCGGACCGCCGGCGCCTATGGCGCAACGATGGCGTCGACCTACAACAGCCGCAGCCTCGTCCCCGAAGTACTCGTCGATGGCGACCGCTACGCCATCGTCGCCGACCGCATCGCGGCGAAAACCATCATGGCGGCCGAGCGCGTGCCCGACTGGCTCGATTGATACAGCGCGGTTGCGTGAATAGGCGGCGACGCTATCTTTTCTTCGTCATGCCGGATTAAGTCCGGCATGACGATAAAAAGGGCAAATTCATGCACCAACTCCCCATCTTCCTGAACCTGACCGGCCGCAGCGTCGTGCTGGTCGGGGAGGGGGAAGCGGCGGATGCCAAGGCGCGGCTGATCGAGCGGGCGGGCGGGCGCGTCGTGTCCGCGTGGGAACAAGGCGCAACCATCGCCTTTGTCGCGCTCGACGACGAAACCGAAGCGCGCGCCGCCGCCGAGCGGCTGCGCGCCCACGGCCTGCTCGTCAATGTCGTCGACCGGCCCGCGCTGTGCGATTTCACCACGCCCGCGATCGTCGACCGTGCGCCCGTGACCATCGCGGTCGGCACCGGCGGCGCATCGGCGGGGCTTGCGAAGGCGGTGCGCCAGCGGATCGAGGCGCTGCTCCCTTCGCGGCTCGGCGCGCTGGCACAGGCGCTCCACGCCGCGCGCGCCGCGATGAAGGCGCGCTGGCCCGACGCCGCGAGCCGCCGCCGCGCGATCGACGCCGCGCTCGCCCCCGGCGGCGCGCTCGACCCGCTCGACGATAGGGCAGCGGAGCGCATCGACGACTGGCTCGCCGCCCCCGCCGAAGTTGGCGCATCCTCGCGCCTCGAAACCGTCCGCCTCGCCGGCCCCGACCCCGACGAGCTCACCCTGCGCGCCGCACGCCTGTTGGGGGAGGCCGACCATATCTTCCACACCCCCGCCGTCCCCGCCGCGATCCTCGACCGCGCGCGCGCCGACGCGGTGCGGCAGGTGGCCGATGCGCCGCCCGAAGCGCCCCCGCCGGGACTGGTGCTGTGGGTCACCCTCGGCGGGGAAGGCTCATAATTCCAGCAATCGTCATCCCGGACTTGATCCGGGATCCAGGCGACGCCGCGTGACAGATCCCGGATCAAGTCCGGGATGACGACCGTTCAAACGCACCGCCCCCAATCTCCCGCTTGCCAACCCCGCCCCACGGCGCAAAGTTTGCGCAACAGCATCTCAAGCCGCGCTCGCCGAAATGGGCTGGACGATCGGCGATCCCGACGGCGGCTTCGGCCGCTATCAATGCGTCGAACAGCGGATGGACGGCGACACCCGCGTCTACGCCGCCGCCAGCGAAATGCGCGCCGACGGCTGCGCACTGGCTTATTGAGGGGGCCAAACTCTTCGTCGCCCCGGACTTGATCCGGGGGCCATTGCTTTAGCGCCGCGCAAGAGGATGTTGGATCGGCGCTGCGCTCGTGTCGAGTTCGGCCCGATACTCGTCAATCAGCCGCTGGCTCAAGAAAATCTCCCCGCCACCTAATGCCGCCGCACATCATTATGCGCCACCTCTTCGCGTCGTTGGCTTGGGGCGAGGTCTGATGCTCCGCGCGCTCCGCACTTCCTCCCGAAAATCCGCTTTCCTACATTATCCCGCCGTGCCACCCTCGGTCCATGGCTCCCCATCCGCTCTCCCGTCTGCGGCGGCTGCAATCGCGGCTGCGGCGTGCTCTGCTCGCACGGCCGACGCCGCAGGTCCGCAAACGGCAAAATAATATAATCGCGAGTGAAGTTGCGCAGTTTTCCGCCATTTCACGCCTCGCGCCTTGCGCCGCGCGACGGCGGGTCGTGGCTCCGCCTCTGGCAACCGAAAAAAACGCGATTGCGAGTAAAGTTACGCAGTTTTCCGCGCCTTTTCGCATCTTGTCCGCGGGCTGCTGCGCGCTGCTGCTGACAGCGCCGCAAACCCCTGCTAACGGCGCCCGATGACGACTCCCCTTTCGCACATCCGCAATTTTTCGATCATCGCGCATATCGACCATGGCAAGTCGACGCTCGCCGACCGGCTGATCCAGTTCACCGGCGGGCTGACCGAGCGCGAAATGTCGGCGCAGGTGCTCGACAATATGGATATCGAGAAGGAGCGCGGCATCACCATCAAGGCGCAGACGGTGCGCCTCAACTATACCGCGAAGGACGGCGAAACCTATCAGCTCAACCTGATGGACACGCCGGGGCACGTCGACTTCGCCTATGAAGTGTCGCGGTCGCTGGCGGCGTGCGAGGGCGCGCTGCTCGTCGTCGACGCGGCGCAGGGGGTCGAGGCGCAGACGCTCGCCAACGTCTATCAGTCGATCGAGCATGACCATGAAATCGTGCCGGTGATCAACAAGATCGACCTGCCCGCCGCCGACGTCGACAAGGTGAAGGCAGAGATAGAGGATATCATCGGTCTTCCCGCCGACGACGCGGTGCTCGCGAGCGCCAAGTCGGGAATCGGGATCGAGGAGGCCTTGGAAGCCATCGTCGCGCGCATCCCGCCGCCCAAGGGCGACGCCGCCGCGCCGCTCGTCGCGATGCTCGTCGACAGCTGGTACGACCCTTATCTGGGCGTCGTCATCCTGATCCGCGTGATCGACGGCACCTTGAAAAAGGGCCAGCAGATCAAGTTCATGCAGGCGGGCACCACCCACCTCATCGACCGCGTCGGCTGTTTCACCCCCAAGCGCACCGACCTCGTCGAAATCGGACCGGGCGAGATCGGCTTCATCACCGCGCAGATCAAGGACGTCGCGCAGGCGCGCGTCGGCGACACCGTCACCGACGCCAAAAAGCCTGCCGCGGCGCCGCTCGCGGGGTTCAAGGAAGTCCAGCCCGTCGTCTTCTGCGGCCTGTTTCCGACCGACGCGAACGACTTCGAGAAACTGCGCGAGAGCATCCAGAAGCTGCGGCTCAATGACGCGAGCTTCTCGTTCGAGATGGAGAGCTCGGCGGCGCTCGGTTTCGGCTTCCGCTGCGGCTTTTTGGGGCTGTTGCATCTCGAGATCATCCAGGAGCGGCTGACCCGCGAATATGACCTCGACCTCATCACCACCGCGCCGTCGGTCGTGTACAAGCTCAAGCTGGGTCACACCAAGAACGAGGCGGCGAAGGAGATCGAGCTCCACAACCCCGCCGACATGCCCGACCCCAACCGCATCGACGAGATCGAGGAGCCGTGGATCGAGGCGGTGATCTATGTCCCCGACGATTATCTCGGCCCGATTCTGAAGCTCTGCCAGGACCGGCGCGGGGTGCAAAAGAACCTCACTTACGTGGGCGGCCGCGCGCAGATCACCTATGAACTGCCGCTCAACGAGGTGGTGTTCGACTTCTACGACCGGCTCAAGAGCATTTCGCGTGGCTATGCGTCGTTCGACTATCACCAGATCGGCCACCGTCCGGGCGACCTTGTGAAGATGAGCATCCTCGTCAACAACGAGCCGGTCGATGCGCTGTCGATGATCGTCCACCGCGGCTCGGCCGAATCACGCGGGCGCGGCATGTGCGAGCGGCTGAAGGACCTGATCCCGCGCCACATGTTCAAGATCCCGATCCAGGCGGCGATCGGCGGCAAGGTCATCGCGCGCGAAACCATCGCCGCGCTGCGCAAGGACGTCACCGCCAAATGCTACGGCGGCGACGCGACGCGCAAGAAAAAGCTTCTGGAAAAGCAGAAGGAAGGCAAGAAACGAATGCGCGAATACGGCAACGTCAACATCCCGCAAGAGGCCTTTATTGCCGCGCTGCGGATGGGCGACGACGCCTGATTGCTGGATTAACAATCACCGCAATTGTCGTTCAGCTTCGGTTCGGAAGAGAAAGCAGAAGAGCGCGTCGTCACCAATAAACATACCAGGGACGACCAATGATAAGAAAAGCTCTCTTCCTTTCATCCTTCGCGCTGCTCGCAGGCTGCGCGTCCATCAAACCCGCCGAGATGCGCTTGCCCGCGGGGCTTGCGGCCGACGCGGCGCCGATGACGATCAACGGCATCGGCGGCGGCCGCCACGGGCGCTTCACCGTCGGCGACTATCGCGGCGGCTTCGAACGCTCCGAGGAACGGCTCGCGATTTTCGACGCCTTTGTGAAGAATTACGGCCATGTCGCCTACACGATCGAAGGGCCCGAGATCAGCGACTATATCGACGCGCGCTGCCGGATGCGCGAGCGCGAGATCGACCTAGGGATCATCGAGTTCAAGCCGAAGAAAATGGCCTTCCGCTGCGAATTCCTTGCCGCCGGCCATCCCTTCCCGGCGCGCTTCGAACTGCAGGAGGTCAATCGCGGCCTCGGCGGGGCGCTGAGCCGCGAAGAGCGGCGCGGCGAGATCGCGCTCGGCGGCGAGATCGTTCAGATGCGCTCGGTCCACAAGATCGAGGGGTCGGGCCTCGCGGTCGCGAGCCCCATCGGTTATGTCTTCGAGCAGGACGGCCGCGCGGTCGGCGCGGTCGAACTCAACGGCAAGGCGCGCCTCTTCATCCCGCAAGGCACCGATCCGGGCCTTGCCCGCACGCTGACGATCGCCGGCGTTACGCTCGCGGTCTTCTGGGACCCCGCGAACAGCGCGCTCGACGACTGATCCGGCGCTCCGGATTGTCATTGGGCGGGCGGCGCGTTAGCGTTGCGTCGGCCGCCCATCGACCGACGGGGATGATATGACCGGCACCACGGCAACGCGGATGTGCGATATCAGGATCGACAGCGCGCTCAACGACGGCACGCGCGTCCAGCTACGCTGCATCACGCCCGCCGACGAACCGCGCATCCGCGCCGCGATCGCCGAACTTTCGGCGCAGTCGCGCTACCTTCGTTTCTTCACCCCGACCCCCGAATTGCCGAGTGCGGTCACCCGGCGTCTCGCGGCGGTCGACGGGCACGATCATATCGGCTGGGGCGCAATCTGCGTCGATTGCGACGATTGGCCGGCGATCGGCGCAGTCCATGCGGTGCGCCACGCCGATGGTGCGTGCGACGGCGAATTTTCGGTTGCGGTCGTCGATGCGTTTCACGGCAAGGGCGTCGCCCGGATGCTGACGGCTGCGCTATTGATCCAATGTCTTGCCGAGGACCTTGTTTCGCTCGACGTCCACATGCTTTCGGAAAATGATGCGGCGCGGCGCCTCGTCAAATCGCTCGGCGCGACATGGAAAAGCGAATCGGCAGGCGTCGCCGAATATCGGCTCGATGTCGCGAGCGGGCTGGCGTCGCTTCGCAGCGATCCTGGCGCGGGCGGGGTAGAGGATGTCTTTGCGGCACTCGCGGCCTTGTGACGATCGATAGCGATTGGTCCCTCCCGCCGCCGTGGGTCGCTGACGGCGGCGGGAAGGTGAGTCCAAAGGTTCGTTTCCGAATGCTCCCTGTCCTCGCCATCCTGAATAACGGTGACGTCATGACCGCACTGTGATCGCTGTCACAGACCGACATTTCGTTCATTGCGCCCACGACAAAGGGCGCCGCGACAATGTCCCGGCGCCCTTCACCCTGCCCTTTAGGGAAGGCAGCCCTATTGTGTGTCGCCAACGCCGCTTTCGGACGGGGCGATTTCGCCATTGTCGTCCATGGCATTGGCCTTTTCTTCGCCCATTTCCTCGACGCGATCGGCTTTCTCTTCCATCGCTTCCTTGGCCGGGCCTTCGGGCATTGCATCGGCCTGATCGTCGATGGCTTCGGCCTGGGCCTCCGCCTGATCTTCGACACGGTCGGCTTCGGGGCTTTGGCACGCACCGAGCGCGAGCGCCGATGCGGCCGTGAGAGTGATAGCAAACTTGCGCATTATGAGTGTCTCCCTTGCTTACTCCGGACCTAAACGCCGGGGGAGGCGGCTGGTTGCAAGAAAAGTGGTATGTCGCTTGGAACGCGCGTGTTTTTAATTGTGCATGTCCAAGATTCAAAAAAAGAGGGCGCCGAAGCGCCCTCTCTCGAACCCATTGTTCGCGAACTCAGTCAGAAGCGCTGCTGGCGCTCGTAAAGGTCGCGATAATGCTGAATTCGCGTCACGCGCAGGCCGGGCATGCCGCTGCGATCGATCGACCTCTGCCAACCTGCGAACTCCTCGAGGGTGAGGCCATAGCGTTCGCACGCCTCGTCGACCGTCAACAGCCCGCCATTCACGGCAGCGACGACTTCGGCCTTGCGGCGCACAACCCATCGCGTCGTGTTCGGCGGCGGCAGCGAATCCAGCGTGAGCGGTTCGCCGAGCGGACCAATGACCTGGGCGGGCCGGATCTTTTGATTCTCAATCATGTTCATTCCATCGTTTCGACGTCGGGGGGATCGGTGTGACCGACGTCGTTGTCGGTAATCCAAAGGGGCTCAACATCGCCTGAAACCCTCTGGTAAACAGGCCGTTCATAGTTTCGGGAATGCGCTTTTCTTCGTCCGGCAGTTCGAGAAAGCGGACGAGCCGAGCAAGGTCCTTCGCGCCGCGTCCGGTAGCTGCGCAATCGGTGCGCCGACAGAATATGTGGGTTAGTGCGCGGGTTCGTTCTCGACGTGCCGTATGCATCGCCTGCACCTTCAGCAATTGCACCGTCGGCAAAGACGCCTGCCGCGCGTTCGACACGGCTAGCAGAATGTCGAAGCCCGGCTCCGGCACGCTGATGCCATCTTCGAGGCGGGGAAATTTCGAGGGACTCGCGTTCATTCCGTCGGTCTAGGGCAAAGCGCCTAAGGTCCCGTAAATGCCCGTTTCATGCGTTGTTAGCGTTGCTTAACCGCCGTCAACATTTTGACACCAGTCGCGGAAAAGCTGGCATTTCGATGCGCCAATCCCTAGATGCCGCGGGCCATGGCGACATTGCTTTCCCCTGCCGGCCTTGCCGGCGCCGACTTTCAACTGGCTGAACCCTTGAAGGATCGGCGAGTCGTCGTTGCAATGTCGGGCGGCGTCGATTCGAGCGTCGTGGCGGCGCTCGCCGCGCGATCGGGCGCGGAAGTGATCGGCGTGACGCTGCAGTTATACGACCACGGCGCCAAAGCGAAGCGCGTCGGGGCCTGCTGCGCCGGGCAGGATATCCGCGATGCGCGTGCGGTCGCCGACCGATTGGGCTTCGTCCATCATGTATACGATCACGAAAGCCGGTTTCGCGACACGGTGATCGACCAGTTCGCCGACGAATATCTCGCCGGACGCACGCCGATCCCTTGCGTGCGTTGCAACATGGGCGTGAAATTCACCGATCTGTTCCAGCTGGCCCGCGAGCTTGGCGCCGATTGCCTCGCGACCGGTCATTATGTCCGGCGCGTGATGGGGCCAGAGGGTGCCGAACTCCACCGTGCCATCGATCCGGCGCGCGACCAGAGCTATTTCCTGTTCGCGACCACGCAGGAACAACTCGATTTCCTGCGCTTTCCCTTGGGCGGCCTCGAAAAATCGGTGGTTCGCGAAATTGCCCGCGACCTGGGTTTAGGCGTCGCGGCCAAGCCCGACAGTCAGGACATCTGCTTCGTTCCCGATGGCGACTATGCTTCGCTCGTCCGCAAGCTCCGCCCCGATGCCGACGATCAGGGCGAAATCGTCCACGTCGACGGAACGCCGCTGGGCACGCACAAGGGGCTGATCCACTATACGGTTGGCCAGCGCCGCGGCATCGAGGTCGGCGGGCAGGCCGAGCCGCTCTATGTGGTACGGCTCGACGCCGCGACCAAGCAGGTCGTCGTCGGCCCGCGGCGCGCGCTTGCGGTTTCGGGCGCGCGAATCGTCGAGGCCAACTGGCTTGCGCGTGTCGAGGGGCGGCCGCTGCTTGCCAAGGTACGGAGCATGGCCAAGCCCGTTCCCGCACGCGTCGAAGGCGACCGGCTGCTCTTTGCGGCGCCCGAATATGGCGTGGCTCCGGGACAGGCGGCCGTATTCTATGCCGCCGACAATGAAACGCGTGTGCTCGGCGGCGGTTGGATCGACGCGACCTTCTCTGCAGAATAGATTGTTTTTTTCCCGGCGTTGGCGCAGCCTTTCCGCCGAGGGAGAAATGCCATGGTTCATTGGGTTTTGCGCGGCGCCGTTCTGCTATGGGCGCTGTTCTTTGCCATTGTCGGCGTGCAGGGGGTGCTAAGCCCCGCGTCCTACACCGATACCTTTTCGATCATTGTCGACGGGTTTGCAGCGAATACGATCCGTGCCGACCTGTCGGCCTTTTTTCTGGTTTCGGCGGGGAGTGCAGCGATCGGCGCATTGATCCCGGGATGGACGCGGGCGCTGCTTGTTCCCGCAGCGCTTTACGGAACGGCGTTGATCGGGCGCTTGCTGGGGGCAGGGATGGGGGACGCGATCAACAGCGGCATCGTGCAGGCGATGATTGTCGAGGCGCTGTCGGTGGCCTTGATGACCGCGAGTTGGTGGCTGCTCTCGCGGCCGGACGCGCCCGACGCGGTCGGAACCGAAGGCGCCGGAGCAGCGTGACAAGCCTTGTTATCCGTGAAGTAAGCAGGCTTGTTTTATTCCGGATTATATGAGCTAATACAAAAAAGAGGTCGCTTCGTTTCCTGTATTCATGGAGGAAGCTTATGGCAGCCGACGACAAGCGGAACAATAAGGACCGCCGCACCGAGGAAAGGCGTGTAACCGACGATCCCGACCAAAGCGACGCTGAACGTCGTAAGGCCGATCGGCGGTCGGGGAAGGATCGACGCTCGCCCTGATGCGCACGGCGTCGCGGCGGCCTTCAGAAGAGAGGATGAAGCGTGGCCGATGCACGCAATCCGCGCCTTTCGATCGATATTGTCTCCGATGTCATGTGCCCTTGGTGCATCATCGGCTGGCTGAAATTCGAACAGGTGATGGCGCATTTTTCGGGCCGGATCGATTTCCGGGTCCAGTGGCATCCGTTCGAACTCAATCCCGATATGCCGCCCGAAGGCGAGGATGCCGGGGAGCATGTGGTTCGGAAATATGGGATTAGTGCGGAACAAAGCCGGGCAAACAGCGCCCGTTTGGCTGCGATTGCCGCCGAACTGGGTTTCGTCTTTAACCGCAGTCCGGGCTTTCGCATGCGTAACAGCTTTGACGCCCACCGCCTGCTGACCTGGGCGGGCGCGCTCGAGGAGGCGGAGCAGGTGGAGGCGACGGGCGTCCAGACCGCGCTGAAACTGGCGCTGTTCCGCGCGCATTTCACCGACAATCGCGATGTCAGCGACCATGCGGTGCTCGCCGATGTCGCGGCGTCGGTCGGACTTGACCGCACACGCGCCGCCGCGATCCTGACCAGCGACGATTATGCCGAGATGGTCCGCGTCGAGGAAGCTTATTGGGCCGACCGGAATGTCACCGGCGTCCCGGCCTTCATCCTGGACGGACGGATGATGGTCCCGGGCGCGCAGGACCCCGAGGTCTTTATCCGCGTTATCGAGAATAGGGTGCTCGCGGCCGCCCGCTGAGGAACTGCCGCCAATCGCCATGCGTTCCATCGCCATTGTCCCGCTCGCAAATGGCGAGCCGCATGACGACGGAGCGATGGATGAGCAAGCAACCCGAAAATCAAAGGCCTTTGGCCCCCGAGGCCGTCAACCGCGAGCAGCAGGACGCCGACAGCCAGGCGCAAACGGTCGCCGATGAGGCACGCCGCGCGCGCCCGCTCGGCGACAGCGACAGGACGCCGGTTGACAAGCCCACCGACGATGCACAGGATCTGGTCGATCATATGCGGCAAATGACGCATTCGGGCCGCATCGACACCGATGCCTATCGCGGCGAGCGGAGCGACGGCGACGAGGAGGGCGAATTGGGGCCCGGCGGCGTTGACTGATGCCGTTGCGCGCCGCGCCGCTCCCTGACGCGCTGCGGTTCCCGGCGCGCATGTGCCACATTTCGTCGGCTTCCATGGACCCCAGAGCGACCTTCGCGCGTAGTCCCGGTGCGTCCCCGACCGCCGGGACGAATAGGAGGCACAAGATGACCGAGCACGACCATAGCGCGATCAAGGAACATATGACCGTCATCGGCGCCGACGGCGTCCATGTCGGCACCGTCGATCACCTCGACGGCGAACGCATCAAGCTGACCAAGGCCGACAGCGGCGACGGCAAGCATCATTATCTGCCCGCCGGTCTCGTCGCGGCGGTCGAAGGCGACACGGTGCGGCTGTCGGCGAATGCGGCGAACGCCGTCGACCTGTTCGAAGAGGCCGAATAACCGGCCCCTGACCCCCGGATAAACAGAGGGCCGCGCGGCGCAATCCGGCGCCCCGGCACTGAAACTGGCCCGTCCCCGACGCTCCCGGACGGGCCATTTTCTTTTGCGGTGCCCCCGGCGATGCAGTCGAGACGTTCGGCCTTTTTCAACGCGACGCCGTTAAGCAGGCGCGATGACCAGGGCGACGAACAGAAAAGGCGCGATGCTGGCGCGCACAATGGTGGCGCTGCTGCTGTTCGCGGCCGGATATGGAATCGCGAATCGCCATCAGCTGACGCACGACGTTGCCTATCGGCTCGCGGTCGGTGATTGGCGGAGCGCCGCGGCTGCCTTTTTCTTTCTGGCAGTGCAGGCGGCCGCGCTGTTCGCCGCGCTGTGGCTGATGCCGCGGCGATGGGCGGCGGCGGTACTGACGCTGGCGGGCGCGTCCATCCTGGTCAACATCGGTTATAGCGACCTGGTGCCCGAGCCCGTCGACGGAGCTATCCTGGCGTGGATGTTCGCCGAGGCGCGGCAGGCAGGCGCCGCGCTCGGCGCCTTTGGCGCACAGATCGCGGGGTCGGCGATGCAGGCGGCACTCGCCGTCGCGCTGTTCGCGGGAGCGAGGATCGCGATGCGGCGGACGAGCGCGCCGCGCTGGACGAGGCGGAACGCCCTTGCCGCCGCCGCGCTGCTCGTGGCGCCCAGCCTGATTTACCGCACGGCGCCGCTATGGCCCGAGGGGGCCGAGCGGAACATCTATGGCCTGGCATGGGATCTTGCGACCGCGCCGCCGCCGCCCGCGCGCGCCGCGCCGGATATTGCGCTCGATGCGGCACAGCCGCGGCCCGACCATATTATCTGGCTGGTCGACGAAAGCGTCGCGGCCGAACCATTCGCACGCCTGATTTCGCCGCAGCTTAAGGACGTTCGCCACATCGATTTCGGTGTTGCTGCAGCGATGGGGCATTGCAGCGCACCCGCGCAGGTCGCGCTGCGGTCGGGCGTCGATGTTCGCCGCGTCGATGCCGACACCGACCTGCGGCGCACGCCGTCGATCTGGGGCTATGCGCGCGGTGCGGGCTATCGCACCGCGTTGATCGACGGGCAGACGAGCGGCGCGCCGCAGAATCTGCTGCTCGCGCCCGAGCTGGCGCTGATCGAAGATAATCGCGCGATGGCGGCGGGGATCGACACCGATCGCGCGATTGCCGACGCGTTGAACCATCGGATGCGCGGGGAAGGGCGGAGCTTTACGCTCGCAGTGCTGCGCGGCGTACATTTCCAGTATCGCGATCATTATCCGGCGGGTGCGCTGCCCGCCGATGCGCCGCTGACCGAACAATATGCGACGGCGCTGCGCTGGTCGAAACGCGACTTCTTCGCGCGGCTGCTGGATGGCGTCGACCGGGAACGCGTGGCGATTGTCTATACGTCCGATCACGGGCAGAATCTGCGCGAGGGCGCGTTGCCGCATTGCAGCCGCGCGCCGGTTGCCGACGAGTTTCGCGTGCCGCTGATCGCCTTTTTGCCCGACGCGCTTGCCGCGCGCTACGCGGTCGCAGACCCGCGCGGCGGGCGGTCGGCGAGCCAGATCTTTCCCGCGACGCTCGGCTGGATGGGATATGACGCGAATGCAGCGGCGGCGCGCTATGACAATGACCTGACCATGCCGACGGCGCGCTATGTCCGGTTCGGCCGTTCGGTGATCCCCCAGGGCGACAGCGCAACGATCCGCGTCATCGCGAGCGATGCCTTTCCCGGAAGCGATACCGCCGCGCCATAGAAACGGAGCCGGGGATCGCTCCCCGGCTCCGTCCTTTGACCGTCATTTGCGACCCACAAATGAACGGCGTCGCATTGGCCGGGTCAACGGGGCTCGACCTCGGCGTCGGCCTCGGCGCTGGCGCTCGCGCCCACCGCTACGGGCGGAACCTTCGATACCAGCGCGCCGGCGCGGTCCGAGGCATTGCGATAGAGTTCCGACAGCGGAACATTATAGAGCTTGCCGCCATCGACGATCACCGCGGTGTCGCCCTGCACGCTCTGCAACGTGCCGATGCTGTTGCCGTTCATGTCGGTGATGGTCGCGCCGGCGCGCACATCTTCGCGCGCGGCAACGGTCAGCTTCGTCGCATCGATCGTGCCGTTCAGCGTCGTGTCGGCGCGGTCGACGACGTCGCCGACGGGCTTCGTCACCTCGCCCACTGTGTTGCCGATGTTGCCGGTGGTTGCGCCCACGGTCGCGTCGGCGGCGCCGCCGACGTTGAGCTGGGCCAAGGCCGGGGCAGCGAACAGCGCCGCGCCCGCGGCGAGCATGGTCATGCTGGGTTTCATAATTATCTCCTGTCGGTTGGCCCGCCAGGGGCCTTGCCGGTCGGAAACCGACAGGAGACGCTGTTGTTGCACTGCACGCGGCGAAATGTCGCTGCGTTGCGACGGGGCGTGCCCGCCGCGCCGGTCAGTGCGGTTTTGGCTTGGCAATCAAGCGGTTGAGCGTCGCAATACGGCGGCGCGCCGCGGTCCAGTCGCGCTCGGGATGCGCCTGGATCCGGTCGAGGAGGACGCGAACCTCCTTGCGGCGGTCGCCTTCGGTAACGGCCTGCATGGTCTGTCTCCTTTCGCGGTCACCATAGCATGAGAGCCCGCGCGGGCCAAAATGACGCCGCGACGAACCGCGCGGAAGCGGCGCCGATCCGCTGCGCGTCATCCCTGCGCGGTCAGCCCTTGCGTTCCTCCGCCGCGCGATGCTCCTGCTCGCGCCGGATGCGCGTCGCCTCTTCGGTCAGTTCCTTTTCGGCGCGCGAGCGGCGGTTGTGCAGCATCGCCCAGGCGATCACCGCGGCGAGCAAGATCGGCCCGACGATAGTGAGAATGCCCCATTCCATGATCTGTCCTTTCATTGCTTGTCACCCGATCAACGGGCGGCGCGGCGAAAAGCTGCACGGGTGGCGCCGCGCGCCGCGGCTGCTAAAGGGGGGCGATGAAGCATCGGGACCGTCCCATCATGGTGATCGCGCGGCTGAAGGCGAAGCCGCTGATCGTCTGGCAACTCGCGTGCGCGGGCGCGCTCGCGGCGCTGATCGCGCGGCAGGCGGAGGGGTATAGCGCGCTGTCGATCGTCGGGAACATATTGTTCGGAAACCTGGTCGTCACCGCCGCCATCGTCGCGGCGGCGTGGGGCCTCAACCATTTCCACCGCATGTGGCGCCAGCGCGGCAGCTATGTCTTTCACGACGGCGCGCGGCTCTATCGCGGCAGCGACGCGTCGTGGCCGCTCGCGTCGATCCGCGACGCGGTGGTCGAGCGGAGCGACATCGGCATCGCCTCGCTGCGCCTCGTCATCGACGACGACAGCGAGGTGACGCGCGCGCTGGTCCCGCTCTACCTGCTCGACGACGCGCCCGAGGCGGTGCGCGGCGCGGTGCTGTTCGCGGCGTCGGGGGTGCGGGGATTCCCGACGGGATCGGTGATGAACTGAGGCGTCGGGCAACCGCGGGCTCCGGCACCCCGTGATAGGCGGCGGGATCATGCCCGTGTGCGTCGCGCGCGTTGGCGGTTTCGGGGGCGGGCGAAGGGGCCGCGTTTCCCGTGAGGACGATGATAAATTCCGGGCTGGTGCAACGGTGTCTCACACAAAGACACAAAGAGGGCGGCGCTCTCCTCCTTCGTCATGCCGGACTTGATCCGGCATCTATGGTGGCGTCGTCGAGGCAGGATCGGGGGTCAAGTAAACTGTCACCGTGATCCCAAGGACACGAAGGCACGAAGGGCGGCAGACTCCCCCTCGTTCGTCACCCCGGACCCTTCGGCAGGCTCAGGACAGGCTTGATCCGGGGCCCATGCGGCGCCGGTGGAATGGATGCCGGATCAAGTCCGGCATGACGAATTGGGGGAAGCGGCGGGACGACGAAGTGGGGCAAGGGCGTCACCCATCCAGCGGCGGCAACCCCGGTTCCTCGGCCAGGTCGCGCCAGTCGGGGTGCGACGCCGCGATCAGCTCGACCTTCCACTTGCGCTGCCGGTTCTTGAGCTGCTTTTCGCGCGCGGTGGCATGCTCCATCGTCCCGGCGAGTTCGAACCAGACGAGCATCTTGACGCCATATCGTTTGGTGAAGCCGTCGAATGTTCCTTCGCGATGCTGGACGATCCGCTGGATCAGGTGCGAGGTGACGCCGGTGTAAAGCGTCCCGTTCCGCGCGCTCGCCATGATATAGGTGCATGGCTGGAAGTCGCGGTGCATGGGGTGGAGGCCTGGGCGGCGATGGACCCCGGATCAAGGCAAACGAGCCACGGGCCTCGTTCGCGGGTGACGAGTCCAAGCCAAACCGGATGCTTCCCCGCGCTTTGTCATGCCGGATTGGATCCGGTATCCATGCAGCGTGGCGGGGCAGTAGAATTCCGCGTATCTAAGGTGTCACTGCAGGTCCCGTGGCCTTATCAAAGAGCTGATAGGAAATATGCCTTAAATTTTTCAAATATCGTATTACTAAAAATTCCGATCGCAATCGTCGATAAAACACCCGCGGCAGCAAGAGCCGTCTTTACGAACATCGATTTTCGTACAGATGATCTATTGTTGTGACGATCCTTGTCTCCGGTAGTCACAAGAAGAAACGTCAAAGGCTTAAGATTTGCTGCATTTCTAAAAAATAGAACAATTAGGTTAAAAGACATGGCCTCAATTAGCCTACCAAAGGCCAAGGAAAAAATCCCGATTGCTATGGCGACAGGTAAATTTTCTACTCTTGATGCTGCTATCGCGCCTATGCTGATTGTAAGAAAAGATAGCGATATAGGTATAAAACTTTGAATTACCGACTCGTTCTTTTGCAAAAATTTGTAGAATGAATTCGGTTTTCTTGTCGGGAGTGAATCGATCCAACCGTCAATGGTAGATTGAATGCTGTGAGATACCGAAAAATCAGAGTATTCTATGCTAACATTAACATTTTTTCCAAAAAAAATGCCTCTCATAAAGGCGGGATAGTCTAAATTTGGATCCTCAGGAAAATCTTGATCAAATCGTATGTTTACTTTGAATCTCTGGGCTACTTCTTTTGCCTCTTCTACTTCGGCCGGAAGAATTATCAGAAAATCAAGTTCATAGTTAATTCTCGCCGTGCAGCTTCTAGTTGAACCGTCAAACAGGCAAAATTTTTCAAATGAACTATGATCTACCGAAGTATCATCTTTTAGTTCATGTGTTATTTGGCAACGAGAAGATTTGACGTTAAATTGCCTCAAAATTTGAGAAAGTCGTTCGTGGAGATTTTTAATATCTCCGAAATTTATATCATATGCGTCAGTATATACCTTCTGCCTAATCTCGACTTTTCGGGTCATTTTGTGGTAAATGGCTTGATAGGCGCCAAAAGGAATGTCGTCGCCACTGATGACAAGTTGTGAGCCAGGCTGACTCAGCGCCGGTCTGCTATCTCGGATTTCCATCTACAACCGCCCCTAAATTCGCGGGAACGTTATTTTCCCGTCGTTGCTCTGTATCAGCTCTTATTCTAATCGCGCTGAAATTGTCTGAGTTTGGATCACATCAAACCGAAAACCCGCCCGCGTTCCGCCGGTTCGAGTTCGCCGCCAGCACCTTCTTGCCCTGCGGGGTCAGTGTCCATTTGGCGCCCTGCTGCGCCACCAGTCCCAGCGTGACGAGTTCGTCGCGGATGGGGTCGGTGGGGAGTTGGGGGCGGCGGTTGGCGAGGCCCTCCAGCGTCGCGCGTTGCGGCTGGCTGAGGTGAAGGAGCTTCAGTTTTTTCTTTTCGGTCATTTTGGTCTTTGGTTTTCTTTTTGTTGGTCGCTGTGGGGCGTGAGCCCCCACCCCGCTTCGCTAAGCCAGCAAGCTGGCAAGCTTCGCTGCCCAGTTTCAGGTAAACAGTCCCCCGGACTGTTTAGGTCATGCCGGGGGCATGACCGACCTGAAACTCCTGAAGGGGAGGGGTTTTGAGGTGTTTTACTCCGCGGCGATGCCCGCCTGTTTGAACATGTCGTCGCCGTCGTCGCCTTCGGGGGCGGCTTCGTCGTTGGCTTTCGCTTTCTTGCGGCTGTCGAAGCTGGTCCACACGGTGTTCCAGTCGCCGCGCGTCGCGGCCTTGCTGTATTCGGTCGCGCGGGTTTCGAAGAAGTTGGCGTGCTCGACGCCGTTGAGCAGCGGGGCGAGCCATGGCAGCGGGTGTTCGTCGATCATGTAGATCGGCTGGAAGCCGAGCTGGCCGAGGCGCCAGTCGGCGATGTAGCGGATGTAGCGCTTGATCTCCTTGGGCGTCATGCCGGGGACGGGGCCCTGTTCGAACGCGAGGTCGATGAACGCATCCTCGAGCCGCACCGTTTTCTGGCAGCAGTCGATGATGTCTTCCTTCACCGCCTTGGTCAGGCAGTCGCGTTCCTTGACGAAAGCGTGGAACAGGCGCGTGATGCCCTCGCAGTGCAGGCTTTCGTCGCGCACCGACCAGCTGACGATCTGGCCCATGCCCTTCATCTTGTTGAAGCGCGGGAAGTTCATCAGCATCGCGAAGCTCGCGAAAAGCTGGAGGCCCTCGGTAAAGCCGCCGAACATCGCGAGCGTGCGCGCGATATCCTCGTCGCTGTCGACGCCGAAGGTGCCGAGATAGTCGTGCTTCGCGCGCATCTCGTCATATTCGAGGAACATGCCATATTCGCTTTCGGGCATGCCGATGGTGTCGAGCAAATGGCTGTAGGCGGCGATGTGGACCGTTTCCATGTTGCTGAACGCGGTCAGCATCATCTTGATCTCGGTCGGCTTGAACACGCGGCCATATTTGTCGTGATAGCAATCCTGCACCTCGACATCGGCCTGGGTGAAGAAGCGGAAGATCTGCGTGAGCAGATTGCGTTCATGGTCGCTGATCTTCTGCGCCCAGTCGCGGCAATCCTCGCCCAGCGGCACTTCCTCGGGCATCCAGTGGATCTGCTGCTGGCGCTTCCAGAAATCATAGGCCCAAGGATATTCGAAGGGCTTGTAGGTTTTGCGGGCTTCTAGAAGGGGCATCTCATCGGTCTCCGGACTGGCGTATCTTTACTCCTCTCCCACCGGGAGAGGAAGGGGCCCAAGGCGTTAGCCTTGGGAAGGTGAGGGTGTTCGTCGGTTGGCTGCGGACGGCGATGGGTCGCCGTCACCCTTCCGCGACTGCGTCGCTCCTTCCCTCTCCCGGAGGGAAAGGGAGATTTGTTCCATGACGCCCCGTGTGTTCTTTAGGACGTCGTCGTTCCAGAAGCGGAGGACGGTGAGGCCTTGCTGCCGGAGAAATATGGTGCGGCGGGCGTCGTAGGATGCCGCCTCCGCATGCTGGCCGCCATCGATCTCGATCACCAGCTTGGCGGCGAAGCTGAAAAAGTCGGCGAAATAGGGGCCGATCGGAACCTGCCGCCGCCATTTAAGAGCAGGGAAGGTTTCGCGCAGCGCGCGCCACATCCGCTTTTCGGCGTCGGTGGCGTCTTTGCGCAGAGTGCGGGCGCGCGCGACGGTGCCGGAGGGTTGATTGCGATAGGTTCGCATGGGGGTCGTCACCCTCACCCTTCCGGCGCTGCGCGCCTCCCTCCCTCTCCCGGTGGGAGAGGGATTCATCACTGGCAATATGGGACGGTCGCTGCGTAAACACACTGCCGAAGGCATTGATTTTTCTTCATTTTCTTCGAAATTTCAACAGCGATTTGAGACAAATCGTAAACTTTTATCATGTCACCCCCCGTACCAACGTCCGTTCGGACTGCTACCTTTGCATTGTCGTTTATGCTATCCGAAATGACGTGGCGTTGCTATGCGGAAACGATCAGCTGAGCAAAAAAATCGTCTCCCTCTGCACTAGATGTTGCGGATTCCGGCGATTGCACATGCCATATATCGGTTTTCGGCGAACTGACGTTGAAGTCTCGAGAGTTGAGGTGGAGATGGCGGTAACTGCCGAAACTGCGCCCGAAAAATTTATTGGGCGTATCGGCGAGTTGCAAAGCGCTACTGCACTTTGCAACTCGCCGATGCGCAACGCCGTAGGCGCTTGAAGCCGTGCACAGATCGAGCCAAGGTAGGCGTAAGCTAGCTCGCTGTGACGGTTGGCCCTAGATAAGCTCGAAGCGCTGCAGGACGTGGGGCGTAGCGACCCGCGCATCGTTTCGCCGCAGCAACCTTGTTCTTTGATTTTCGTCCGGCTTTATTGCTGTCTGCATTGCGCCTGGAGTCAGACGTTACGCTCCAGATCAAGTCCAGCTGAAAGCCGCCGTAGAGATGCCGGTAACCGGCCGGCGATCTAGCGAATGCTTCCGATCGCTTTGGCCGGGATATCCGCGGGCTTTAAGCCTGCATCCGCGCCAGGTAGGCCACCTTCCGCACGAACTGAGCTTGGAATCCCAAGGCGCAGCAGAGCTTCCGCAATTCTCTTGAGGGTTGTGTACGGAGCGCAGCTCCCGCCGTAAGCTAGCTTAAAGCACTCCCAGTTCTCAATCAGCGCTTGCATTAGTGCGTCTTCACGGCCGGGAGGTATGGTCTGCAACGCAATCACGCAATCCGACAGGACAGCCTCGCCATCGGGGAAAAGAACTATCTTTTCCCGAGAGGGACGCCCGACCCGAGGTACTAATACCGCCGGCCCTTGAACTTTCCGTCGAACTGGTGATGCCTTCCGACTAAGCTTTCCCAGCTTGCCATTTCGCATATCGGTGGTGTGAATATAGCTGGGCCCCGATTTTGTAGCGACGTAATCGTGCACCGACAGGCACCCGCGGGACATCTCTACCGAATAGGAACGCAGATCCATGCGTGCGCTCGCAGCGGAGTCTCCAGGTGGCCGCGAAGATTCTCCCGTCATCGCTCTTGACCCTGTAGTAGCTACAGAGTGTAGATAGCCTTCCGACTCGAACATTATCGAGAGGGATCCAATGTCCGATGGCCGTCCAGCAACGCAGCCAAAAGCAGACGCCACTGGCGCAGGCGTTGGCGTGCGAAAGGCGATTGCGACGGAACTGGCACTTTATCGTCGCGCCCGGGAGGCTTGCGACATCGGTGCCGCCTGGCACCATCTGGAACGCGCCCATATCCTTTCCCAGCCACTGATGTGGTTTCACCTGTCGTCGCATGTCGAGATGCTGAAATTCGCTATCTCTCGTGGAGATATTCGTGAGACCTTCGGGCAGTTGTTCCGGATCGGCCTCGTCCCTTTCGGCGCGCTCATGGGTCGCCTGCCCATAGGAAATACGGGCCGTGCGCGTGTGAGTGCCTTCGCTCCCATGCCTGTTCCAGAGGATCTGCAGCGATATATGCAGGCGGATGCGCCATGATCTCCAGCTTGCCTGTGTCTCGCCCGGCTGCTAACCGGCGGGTGATGCGAAATGGCCTCATCCAGTTTATGTTGCTCATTGCGGCGCTGTTGGCGGGCGTAGATATGCCTGCCATGGCCTTCGACAATGTGCCGGCGACGCTGGTGGAGGCGCACCATCAGACGTGTGTCGAGGTCTCGAATGACGGCGCGCCGGACGATAATTCCCCGACCGGCAGCGGCAGCGAGCTGCTCCATCATCATCACTGCCCGGCCGGCCTGATCGTGGAAGACTCCGCGCTGGCCGCCTCGGCTGTGCTCGCGCGCGACAGCCATTTGTCACGCGCCTCTGCGGCGCTCGCGTCGCGCGTGATCGCGCCACCAACACAGCCTCCAGCCGCCTGATCACTGCTTCGCGCAGGCTTTTGCCTGCGTCGTTTTGCGTTGATCAGGAGTATTTATGTCCAAATCATTTGGCACCCTGCTGTTCGCAGGGATGCTGGCCATGGCAGGTCAACCGGCATTCGCCGAGCCTGTCTCCCTGTCCGATGCGCTCGCGCGCGGGCAGGACGTCTCCCCTCGAATTGCCAAAGCCAAAGCCGAGCTGAAGGCCGCCGAAGGCCGCGCGCTGCAAGCAGGCGTGCGCCCCAACCCCACCGTGTCCGCCGAAGTCGAGAATTTCAGCGGAACCGGCCCCTATCGGACCTTCCGCCAGACCGAGACAACCGTCGCGGTGTCGCAACCGTTCGAACTCGGCGGCAAAAGAAGGGCCCGAAAGGAAGTTGCGGCCGCCGAACGCGAGTTTGCGCAGATCGCCCTGCGGAGGGCCGAAGCGGACCTCGCCTACGACATCATCGTGTCGCATGCCGAGCTCCGCGCCGCTGAAGACCGCGCCGTTTTGGCGCGCAACGTCCTGACACGAGCGGTCGAACTGGCGCGAATCGCCGAGACGCTGGTGGACGTGGGCCGCGATCCGCCGCTGACCAAGCTGCGCGCTGACGCCTTGCTCGCCGAGGCGAGAGCGGAAAGCCTACGGGCCGATGCTCAATTGCTCTCGGCGCGGCAGGAGCTTGCGCTGCTGATCGGGAGCGACGATCCCGACTTGTCGGCGGTCGCGCAGAACCTTCCGGTACCGCCGGCGCTTCCGGCTGACGTACAGAGCCTCGACGAACGGCTTGCGTCGGCGGAGCGCGATGCGGCTTCGGCGCGCGTGCGCCTGGCTCAGGCGGAGGGCGTTCCCGACATCACGGCGTCGGGGGGTGTGCGGAATTTCCGCGAAAGCAAGGACACCGCCTTCATCGTCGGCGTCTCGATCCCGCTGCCAGTGTTCAACCGCAATCGTGGCAACATCTACGCAGCGCGCGCCAATGGCGAAGCGGCCGAAGCACAGCTCGCGCAGACGCGCCTTGATACGCGTCTCTCGCGACGCGATGCGGAGTTGATGCTCTCTGCCGCCACCGAACGGGTGTTGGCCTTGTCGGGAGCAGGCCTGTTCCAGGCGAACGAGGCCGCGCGCGTCGCCGAGATTGGCTACCAGCAAGGCAAGTTCACGCTCATCGAATTGATCGACGCCCAGGAGGCGCTGACCAGCGCCAACCTCAAACTCATCGAAGCCGAGCTCGATCGCGCCCGCGCCGTTGCGGCGCTGGGCCGCGCGAACGCGCAATAGGGGACTGAACATCATGCAATTTTTCGAGAACAAGAATCGCCTCATGGCCGCCGTCGCGGTCGGGGCGCTCGTGCTGGGCGGCGGCGGGATATTGATCGGACGATCGATGTCCGCGCCCGAGGCGGCCGCACCTCCAGCGGCACCCGCCGAAGAAGAAGAAGGTCATGTCGAGGGCCAGATCCTGATGGACGAGGCGCGCGCCAAGGGCGCGGGCATCGTCACCGAGACGATCCAGGCTGGTGGGCTCGGATCTGAGATATTGGCGCAGGGCGTCGTGGCATCGACGCCCGAGGGCGAGGCCGTGCTGACGGCGCGCGCCGATGGCGCGATCACCCGCATCAACAGGCGGCTTGGTGATTATGTTCAAGTGGGTGACACTGTGGCGGTGATGGAAAGCCGCGACGCAGCAGCGATCGCGTCGGAACGCAGTTCGGCAACGGCTCGGCTGGCGCTCGCGCGCTCGACATACGCGCGCGAGAAGAAGCTATTCGATGCGCGTATCACGGCAAAACAGGATCTCGAGGCCGCCGCGGCGGCGCTCGCCGAGGCCGAGGCAGAAGCGCGGCGGTCGCAATCGGCTGCGTCGGCTGCAAAAGTCTCCGGCGATGGCCGCACTCTGGCGGTGACCAGCCTGATCTCGGGGCGGATTACCAAATCGGATGCCAAGCTCGGTTCCTATGTGCTCGCCGGCACCGAATTGTTCCGCGTCTCCGACCCCCGTCGTATCCAAATTAACGCCTCGGTGCTCGCCGCCGATGCACGCCGGATCAATCCCGGAGATACGGCGGTGATCGAATTGCTCGGAGGAGAAACCGCGAATGCGACCGTTCGTTCGGCAACCCCGAGCCTCGATCCCGAGAGCAAGACCGCGACAATCGTTCTGATACCCGAAGGCATCGGTGGCCTGACGCCCGGTCAAGGTCTGCGGGCGCGGATCAAACCGCGCGGTGCAGCCGGTTCGACGCTGATCGCCTTGCCCGAAGAGGCGGTGCAAACCGTCGAGGGACGCGAAGTGGTGTTCGTCAAGACCGCAAAGGGCTTCCAAGCGACCACCGTAGTTACAGGCAAGCGTGGCGGCGGCCGTATCGAGATCGTCGATGGCGTGAAACCGGGCGCGGTGATCGCGACCAAGGGCGCTTTCCTGCTCAAGGCCGAAATCGGCAAGGGCGAGGCGGAGCATTGAGATGATCGAAAAACTCCTCGATGCGTCGATACGCTTTCGCTGGGGCGTGGTTCTCCTCACCCTCATCATTTCCGCTTACGGCCTGACGCAGCTCCTCAAGCTGCCGATCGACGCCGTTCCCGACATCACCAACAAGCAAGTCCAGATCAATACCGTCGAGCCCAATCTCGGTCCGCTCGATATGGAACGATTGGTCACTTTCCCCGTCGAAACCGCGATGGCGGGGATCCCGGGCCTCGAAAGCTCGCGCTCGATTTCGCGCAACGGGTTCAGCCAGGTCACGGTAATCTTCGAAGATCACACCGACCTCTATTTCGCGCGCCAACAAGTCGCCGAACGCCTAAACCAGGCAAAGGGAACCTTGCCCGACGGGGCCGAGCCGCAAATGGGCCCGGTGTCGACGGGACTTGGCGAAGTGCTGATGTACACTGTCGATTTCGATCGCAGCGCGAAGGCCAAGCCGGCGGTCCCCGGAAAGCCCGGGCTTCAGCCCGATGGCTCCTATATAACGCCAACCGGCGAGATTTTGACCGACGACGTGGCCAAGCTCGGCTATCTGCGGACCGTGCAGGACTGGGTGATCCGCCCGCAACTGCGATCGGTATCCGGCGTGGCCGGCATCGATTCGATTGGCGGCTATGAAAAGCAATTCGTCGTCCAGCCCGACGCGACCAAATTGGCAAGCTACGGCATCAGCTTCTCGGAACTCGCCGAAGCGCTCGAACGAGCGAATATCTCCGTCGGGGCGAATTTTGTCGAACGCGGCGGCGAGGCGTTTCTCGTGCGCGCCGACGGCCGCATCCGCACGCTCGACGAGATCGGTCGCGCGACCGTGGCGAGCCGCGGCGGCGTTCCGGTCATGGTGCGTGACGTCGCGACTGTTCAGATCGGCGGGGAACTGCGCACCGGGTCCGCCTCGGAAAATGGCAAGGAACTTGTCGTCGGCACCGTCTTGATGCTCGCGAACGGCAATAGCCGGATCGTTGCCTCGGCCGCAGCCGAACGTCTCAAGGAGGTTGCCAAATCAATGCCCGCGGGCATCGTCGTCAAGCCGGTGCTCGACCGTTCACAGCTTGTCGACGCCACCATCGGCACAGTGGAGAAGAATCTCGCCGAAGGCGCGTTGCTCGTGGCAGCCGTCCTGTTCTGGTTGCTCGGAAACTTCCGTGCCGCGATCATCGCGACACTGGTCATCCCCATCTCGTTCCTCATCATGGGAACAGGGATGAACATCACCGGCACGTCGGGGAATCTGATGAGCCTAGGTGCGCTCGATTTCGGGCTTATCGTCGACGGCTCGATCATCATCATCGAAAACTGCCTGAGGCGCCTTGCCGAAAGACAGCATCACGAAGGCAGGCTGCTCTCGCTGAGTGAAAGGTTGCACGAGGTGTTCGAAGCCTCGCGCGAAATGGTGAAGCCGACGATCTACGGGCAGGCAATCATCTTCCTCGTGTTCGTGCCGTTGCTCACCTTCACGGGTGTTGAGGGCAAGACCTTCTCGCCTATGGCAATCACGGTTCTGCTGGCACTGGCCGGTGCTTTCATTGCATCGCTGACCTTCGTCCCCGCGATGGTGGCATTGCTTCTTCGCGGCAAGGTGGCCGAGAAGGAAGTGCGCGCGATCGCGTGGGTGAAGACCCGCTACGAGCCCGTGCTCAAGCGCGTGATCGCGCGGCCTTGGCCTTGGATCGGTGCCGGTGGTGGTACCTTCGCCGCTGCTATCCTGGTGTTCGGCATGCTCGGCAGCGAGTTCATCCCGGTGCTGGGCGAGGGCAATCTCGCGATGCAGGCGCTCCGAATCCCGTCGACATCGTTGAACAAATCTCAGGCGATGCAATTGCAGGTGGAAAGAGCCGTGTCCTCGCTTCCCGAGGTGGCCTTCATCTATTCGAAAACCGGTACGGCGGAGGTCGCCAGCGATCCGATGCCGCCAAACGCATCGGATACCTTCATCATCCTGAAGCCGCGCGATGCTTGGCCCGAAGGGGTGAAGACCAAGGATGATGTGATCGAACGCGTCGAGAAGAAGCTCGAACCGCTCGTGGGCAACGCCTTTGAAATAAGCCAGCCGATCCAGCTTCGCTTCAACGAGCTGATCGCCGGCGTGCGCGGCGACATCGCGATCAAGCTCTATGGGGACGATCTCGATGAAATGGGCCGCGCGGCGCAGCAGGTGGCAGCGATCCTGAACACAGTCCCGGGCGCCGCCGACGTCAAGGTTGAACAGACGGCAGGTTTCCCCGTGCTTGACGTCCAGTTCGATCGCGATGCCATCGCCCGTTACGGTCTGACGTTGCAGGATGTCAGCGATACGGTCGCTGCGGCGCTCGGTGGGCGCGAGGCCGGGATCGTATTCGAAGGCGACCGGCGATACGACATCGTCGTCCGTCTCGACCGCGCGACGCGCGACGATCTCGACGCGGTAGGAGCGCTTCCTGTGCTTCTTCCCGGTGAGGGCGGCGCGCGGGCATCGGTGCCACTCAGCGAACTGGCCAAGTTCGGCTTCTCCGAAGGCTTGAACCAGGTCAGCCGTGAAAACGGCAAGCGACGTGTCGTGGTGCAAGCCAATGTCCGCGGCAACGATCTCGGATCCTTCGTCGCCGAAGCACAGGAGAAGGTGAATGCGCAGGTCAAACTTCCCACTGGAAGCTTCATTGAGTGGGGCGGGCAGTTTGAAAATCTGCAAGCCGCCTCGGCAAGGCTGTCGATCGTCATCCCGATCATCTTTGCTGCCATCTTCGGCATCCTGTTCATGGCATTAGGCGGCGTGCGGCAGGCGATTGCGGTTTATTCCGCAATCCCTCTCGCGCTGGCCGGCGGTGTCTTTTCGCTGTTGCTGACCGGGCTGCCCTTCTCGGTATCGGCGGCGGTCGGCTTCATCGTGCTCTCGGGTGTGACGGTGCTCAATGGGCTCGTCGTGATGTCGAGCATCAACCAGCGCATCGACGAAGGAAAACCGGTCGATGTCGCGATCGGGGAAGGCGTCATGGAACGCGTCCGCGCAGTGCTGATGACGGGCATTGTGCCCGCGATCGGCTTCGTTCCGATGGCGCTCGCCACCGGCACCGGCGCCGAAGTCCAGAAGCCGCTCGCCATCGTGGTGATCGGCGGGTTGATCACCTCGACGCTGCTGACCTTGTTCGTCCTCCCTGCGATCAGCCATCTGCTGCTTCGCGGACGGCATAACAAGCATGTCGCGGGCGACTATACCGACGTGACGGCTCTTGGCGAACGGGTGTTCCTGCCCGGCGACGACACGGGCGGCAAACCGGCATGAGCGAGCATAAGGCTCCTCATGTCACGCTGGACGAAACCGATGGCGGCTCGCCGCCGCCATCGGATTGTTCGGGAGGAAGAGTGATGAAGACCTCCATATTGCTGGTCGGGCTTTTGCTTGCGGCCTGCTCATCCGGGAAGCCGAGCGCCAACGCGGACAGCGCCGTACACGGCGATATGCAGCATGCGGCTGCAGCCTCGTCGACGCCGGCGGCCAAGGCATTCGAGACGGCCGCGGACAAGATGCACAGGGATATGGCGGTCGTTCTCACAGGCGATGCCGATACCGACTTCATGCGTTCGATGATCCCGCATCATGAGGGCGCCGTGGCAATGGCCAAGGTCGCGCTCGAACATGGCAAGGATCCCGAAGTCCGCGAGATTGCCAGATCCGTGGTCGCAGCGCAGGAGAAGGAAATCACCATCATGCGAGATTGGCTGGCTCGGCGCGAGAAGGTGGTGCCGCAAAGCCCGCCCAAGACGAACTGACATGGCCGGGGCTACCCATCGTGCCGCCGCCGGGGGCGGTGCCGATGACCCGGAAGAACGCCGGACGCTATGGATCGTTCTCCTGCTTAATGCAGCGATCGCCGGTGGATTCTTTGTCAGCGGCTTTTTCGCAGACTCCAGCGCGCTGGTAGCGAACGGGGTCGATAATAGCGCCGATGTCGCTGTTTACGCGATCAGCCTCGCGGCGCTCGGTCGCGGCGACCAGTGGAAGACGCGGGCGGCAAAGGCGTCGGGCGCGATGCTCCTGCTGTTTGCCGTCGCAATCCTTGTTGACGTCGCCCGCCGCTATCTCCAGGGGAGCGAACCCATCGGCGCGACGATGATGATCATGTCCGCCATTGCCGCGGTCGTGAATTATATCTGCCTGCGCTTGCTGCAACGGTTGGAGAAACCCGACGTAAACCTCCGCGCAGCGACGACGTTCAGTTTCAACGACTTCGTGTCGAACGGCGGCATTCTTGTCGCAGGTGCACTCGTCTTGTGGCTCGGCAGCAACTGGCCCGATCTGCTCGTTGGCCTCGCGACCGCAGGGATCGCGATCAAGGGCGGCATCGAAATCCTGCGCGACGCGCGCAGCGAGGAAAAAACCGCAACAGGCGGGCCGACCTAGATGGAAAGTTCGGCGATATCGGCAGTAACGCAGCAAAGGCGATGGGATCGATTGTGTCTGCATTCCCGGTTCCTTTCCGCTCTGGCACCGATGCATCTGCCGAAAAGCGTCACGATATCCGGAGTTGACCGGCACGTTGCCCGTTTTCACCGCGGCGCAGGTCCACGGCCTGCGTCGCGGACCATCTTGCCGGGGCGAGGAGCTCGCCGATGTTCTCGGTAGGAACCTCGCTCCGTATGGAGATTCCGATCGGGCGAGTCTGGCGCTTGCTCGTCGATATCGAGCGCTACGCCGACTGGCACCCGACGCTGCGCTTCACCGATCGCCCGGGGGACGAGGAGCGAGTGAACTATATCTATTCGCCGCGCGGCACACGCGGGCCCGAGCTGGCTGCCGAGGGAAGGATTACTGGGCTCGACTGGCTCAAAAGCTTCTCCTGGCAAACGGGGATCCCCGGTATCCTCGTCATCGAGGAAAGTCACCGCCTCGAGAAATTGGGACAAGGCGTCGAAGTGACGCATCGGCTCGTCTGCCGTGGCTTCTTCTCCTGGCTCGGATACCCTTTTTTGCTGCGCGCTTGCCGCGTCTTCCTGACTCGCTCGAACAACGCGCTGGAACAGCATTTCCGTCGCTCGACGGTACGATCCCGATACGCCCGGCCAAGCGGACGGCGCGCATGAAGGATGATCAGATCTTGGCCGCCAAGGGTCCCTGGCTTCTTGCCCCCGCCACCCGGGTCGAGGGCTACTGGCGGTCAAGGAGGTGCGGGAGCGGGTCGCGCGCCAAGGCTCCCGCACCTCATCCTGTCGAGAGGGCCGTGTGTCGCGCCGAATCTCTCGACCTTGGCAAAAGAAAAGGACGGCATCATGAGTGACCAGTTGCGGCTCGATATTCCGCTTCTCCTCCCCGAAGTCGCCGATACCGCTGACCGCTGCGTCGCGCGTCTCATGAGCGAACTCGAAGGACGCGACGGCGTCGACAAGGTTCATGTCGTCCGCTCCAGCGATGGCTCGCCGCCGCAGCTGTGCATTCATTATCGGCCGGATATTCTGCCGCTCGAACGGGTGCGGCAGCTGGCGCGCAGCGCCGGCGCCGAGCTCACCGGCCAGTATCAACATCTCTTCTGGGACGATCTCGAAGGCGTCGGCCACGCCAGGCGTGCCCGCACGATCGGCCTGCGACTTCGCGGAATACCGGGCGTGATCGAAGCCGAAGTCGGTGTAGCGGGAACGCTGCGCGCCGAGTTCCAGCGTTCCGAAACCTCCATCGAAACGATCAGAAAGATACTCTCGGATATTGGTGTCACCCAGAAATCGGTCGCCGTCGCGTCGAATGTTCCGGCAGAAGCCGCGCATGAACACGGCGAGGACGGGCACGATCATGGGCCGGGGCACGCGCATGGGCCTGACCACAAACATGGTCACAAAGGCGAGGATGGCCACGACCATGGTCATGATCATGGCGGCATCTTCGGCGAACGGACCGAGTTGATCTTCGCGCTGCTTTGCGGTCTCGTCCTCGGCATCGGCTTCGCGATTGAAAAGCTTGCCGCGGTGCCGGAATGGGTGCCGATCGCATTCTATATCGCAGCCTATGGTTTCGGCGGCTGGTTTACCGTCCGCGAGGCGATCGAAAATCTGAAGCTCAAGCGCTTTGAGATCGACACGCTGATGCTCGTCGCCGCAGCGGGCGCGGCGGCGCTCGGCGCGTGGGCAGAGGGCGCGTTGCTCCTCTTCCTTTTCAGCCTCGGTCACGCGCTCGAACATTATGCCATGGGCCGTGCCAAGCGCGCGATCGAGGCGCTCGCCGAACTGGCGCCGCAGACAGCAGTCGTGAAAGCCGCGGACGGCAGCAGCCGCGAGGTCTCGGTCGAGCTTTTGCAGATCGGCGACACGGTCGTGGTCAAGCCCAATGAGCGGCTGCCCGCCGACGGTTTCGTCGTCGTCGGGCGCTCGGCGGTCAATCAGGCCCCGGTGACTGGCGAGAGCGTCCCGGTCGACAAGGAGCCCGTGCCCGATCGCGCGGCCGCCGCCGCGAAGCCTGATGCGCTCGACGCGAAATATCGCGTCTTCGCGGGCACGATCAACGGCCAGGGTGCGATCGAGATCGCGGTAACCCGCCTTGCGGCCGACACCACGCTCGCCAAGGTCGTTAAAATGGTGAGCGGGGCGGAAACCCAGAAGTCGCCGACCCAGCGCTTCACCGATCGCTTCGAACGGATCTTTGTGCCGAGCGTCCTCGCGCTGGTCTTCGTCCTGCTCTTCGCCTGGGTGGTCGTCGATGAGCCCTTCCGCGATAGCTTCTACCGCGCCATGGCCGTGCTCGTCGCGGCGAGCCCCTGCGCGCTCGCAATCGCGACGCCGAGCGCCGTGCTTTCGGGCGTCGCGCGCGCTGCGCGCGGAGGAGTGCTCGTGAAGGGCGGCGGTCCATTGGAGAATCTGGGATCGCTGACTGCGCTCGCGTTCGACAAGACCGGCACACTGACCGAGGGCAAGCCGCGTATCACCGACGTCATTCCAGCCACAGGCGTTCCCAAGGAGGAATTGTTGCGGATCGCTGTGGCGGTTGAGCGGCTCAGCGACCATCCGCTCGCTGCGGCCATCGCCCGCGATGGCGAGGAGATGCTGACCTCGACGCCCGTTCCGACCGCCGACGATCTCAACAGCCTGACCGGGCGCGGGGTCACCGCGAAGGTCGAAGGCGAGACTGTCCTGATCGGAAAGGCGGAAATGTTCGGCACCGACGGGGTTGCCCCAATCGGCGCGGAGGTCGCCGCGGCGATCTCCGGGCTTCGCGACCAGGGACGAACGACCATGGTGGTCCGTATGGGCGATCGCGACCTCGGGGCAATCGGCCTGATGGACACGCCGCGCGAGTCTGCGCGAACTGCGATTGCGAAACTTCGCGATCTTGGCATCCGCCGGATGATCATGATCTCGGGCGATCACCAGAAGGTAGCCGAATCGATCGCAGCCGAAGTGGGGATCGGCGAGGCCTGGGGCGATCTGATGCCTGACCAGAAGGTCGACGCCATTCGCGACCTCAAGGCCCAGCAGCCCGTCGCGATGGTCGGTGACGGCGTCAATGACGCGCCGGCCATGGCGACCGCTACCGTAGGCATTGCGATGGGAGCGGCGGGTTCCGATGTGGCGCTCGAGACTGCCGACGTCGCGCTCATGGCCGATGATCTTGCCCATCTGCCGTTCGCGATCGGCCTCAGCCGCCAGACGCGGCGGATCATTCGCCAGAATCTGGTCGTCAGCCTCGGTGTGGTCGTGGTCCTCGTGCCGGCGACGATTTTCGGGCTGGGGATCGGCCCTGCGGTCGCCGCGCACGAAGGCTCAACCCTTGTCGTCGTCGCCAACGCGCTTCGTTTGCTGGCTTACCGTGACCGTGGCGCCGTTTGAGCGAGTCCAAGCGTGCCGCCCGGTCTTACGTAAAGGAGAAAGGCTGTGATCGAGTTCGAGAGCGACCATTTTCTGCCCTATACGCCAGCTCAGATCTGGGCGATCCTCGGCGATTTCGACACTCACGGAATATGGAATCCCTATGTCCGGATCGAGCGATTGGCCGGGGACCCTATCGCGATCCGCTATTCGATACGCATGGATCCGAGCAGGCCCAAGTTTCTTGAAGTTCCCGCAACAATTATCTCCGCGCGCGACGGAGAAGAGCTGATACTCGACGTGCGGCCGAGCTTCGTCCTTCATTTCGAGGAGAGTTATGTCCTGACGCCGACGCCGGAAGGGACGAAGTTTGCCCACCGCTATCGGTCCCGTGGGCCATTTGCCTGGCTTCGACTTCCCGGCATCCGCACGAGCTTTGAAAGAATGCTCTCTTCGATCGACGGAATTCTTCTCAGCTATCTAAAGTCCAAATATGGCAAGCAGCAATCGCCACCGGGACGGCCGAAGCCCAAGTTTCGAACGGGTCGGCGATGACAAGCTTTCCCCGTCTTTCCGCCCAGAAATGGCGCCCGCTTGGCGCGGCTTGGGCGATCGCACTCGTATCGAGCCTCGCCGTCCTCTTCATTGGCGAGGTCATGGGCCAGGCGCCCTGTGATCTCTGCTGGTTTCAGCGCGCCTTCATGTTCCCGCTCGCGATCATTCTCGGGATTGCAGCGTTCAAGTCGGACCGCGCCGTGGTTCCTTATGGGCTGGCGCTCGGAGCGGGCGGTGGTCTCGTCGCCCTCTATCATAGCCTTCTCTACGTCGGTGTCATTCCGGCCCCGATCGTCCCATGTACCGGTGGCCCCTCATGCTCGGGAGAGAGCATGGCAATCGGAGGCGTGCCGCTGCCCCTCCTGTCGCTGGCCGCATTCGCGCTCATCCTTACCCTCTTGCTCAACTTCCAAAGGAGACTGAAATCATGAACCGACGTATCGGAGTGGTGGCCACGCTTGTCCTATCGGCGCTCGCCTTTACCGGTGGCGCGATGCTCTACAGCGGGAGCGCCGAGGGAGAACCCACGAAGAAGGTCGTGGCGGGACCCGTCGACAGCCTCATTCGCCCGCACTCGCCGATCATTGGGCCGAAAAATGCCCCGGTCACGATCGTCGAATTCTTCGACCCGTCGTGCGAGGCCTGCCGCGCCTTCTATCCGACGGTGAAGGGCATCGTCGCTAAATATCCCAAGGATGTGCGTCTCGTGATGCGCTACCTCCCACTGCACCCCGGCTCGGCCGAAGCGATCGTGATCCTCGAAGCCGCGCGGGTGCAGGGCAAGCTCGAGCCTGTAACGGCGGCGCTGCTCGAGGCGCAGCCCGACTGGCACGACGGCAAGATGGACGGCGCCTGGGCCGCCGCCGAGAAGGCCGGCCTCAATGTCGCGAAGGCGCGCGCGATGCCGACCGCCGATGCGATGGCGTGGATGGAGCAGGACATCGCCGACGCGAGGGCGGTCGGCGTCAAGGGCACCCCGACCTTCTTCGTTAATGGCGAGATGCTCATCCAGCCGAGTCCCGAACAGGTCGAGGCCAAGGTCCAGGCCGCGGTCGCGGCAAAGGGCAAATGAGGGTCGGACCCGTCCCCTTCGTCCACGCGGGGCGGGTGCTCATCCTGCAGCACGATCCGGCTCCGCCCTTGATCGGCCTGTCGCATGGAGACGCCGGGCCACCGTCCGATCGGCGGCATCGGGGCCAATATTCACTGCGCATTCAAGCATGAAGGAGGATTTTGAACGCCACGAAAAGGAGAGACTGACATGCGAAAACTGATGACGATCGCGGCCGCTATGCTCGCCTTCGCGGTCCCCGGCACGGCCCTTGCCCAGCACCATGGCGATCGCGGGGGATATAGCCGAGGACATGACGCGCCACGTGGTCATGACCGCGACTATCGTTCCTCGCGCCACGGCGTGCCCAACTATGGCTATGACCGCGGCTATCGTGGCTACGATCCCTACTACCGCGGCTATGATCGCCGGTATGAACGGCGAGACCGCTACGAGCGGCGTTATCAGAAGCGCCGGATGCACCACCACCACCGCGGGCGTCACTGGCGCGGCTAGCCGGGGCCGCGCGGGCCGGGCGAGAAACTACCGCTTCGCCCCATAGATTGAAATCGAGCCGGTCGGCGTCGGGATGACTTTCATCTCTTCGACCGCCTCGAAGCCCGCGGCTGTAAGGATCTCCGGGACGCAGCCCTTCGCGTTGGGTTCGGTATATTCGAACCCGTCGAGCAGCTGGATCTGTCGAAAAAGCATGCGCATCAGCAGCGAGCGCTGCTCGCCATAGTCGGCTATGAAGAGAGTCCCGCCCGGCCTCAGGAGCCTGAACATCTGCGCGGCAATCGCTTCCTTCACGGCCATCGGGCACTGGTGAAGGACGAGGCTCGATACGATCTTGTCGCATTGCCGGAGTGCGGCGATGCCGTCCAGCTCGTCGCCCATGGCCTCAAACCATCGAATCTCGGCATCGGCAACCTCAGCCTTGGCGCGCGCGATTTCCAGCACGGCAGGGTCGGGATCGACCGCCAGAACGATGCTCTCCGGCGCCGCCTGCTTGAGGGCGATTGCAAATGTTCCCGTGCCGCACCCGATATCGACGATCCGCTCGCCCGGCCGCGGTTCGGCGAAGCGCAGCAAGTCGCTTCGCCATCTTTTCTCTCTGGTCATGAGGGCTATGGCGGCATCGTAGCGGTCGAGCGATCCGCTCTTGCCGAGTGCCGGGACGAAGTCTCTGTGTGCGTCTGACATGATGCCCCTCTACTAGGCGCCATCACGCACCGGCTTGAACGGAGAGGCTATGATTCGATGAAAAGGTCGCTTGCCCGAATACCGAACATCGCCTTGATCGTGCGGGCGAAATGCGCGCTGTCGCTGAAGCCGGCCATATGTGCGGCCTCGGTGGCGCTGCGGCGCATTCCCAATTCGTCGAAGGCAATAATCAACCGTCGCCAGAGCACAAAGCGCTGGAAGGGCATGCCGATCTCGGCGGCAAAGAGATGCCGGAAGCGGCCGAGCGAAAGGCGGCTCTCTTCCGCCACATCCGCGAGACGGACAGAGCCCATGGGGATCAGGCGGTCAATCGAGGCGGCGGCGCGGGTGATGCGCGGATCGAGCGGGGGGCGGGTGCCTCGCATGAGCCAGTTTTTCCAGAAGGACCGCTGTCCCGGCGTCTCGACATGAATCGGATCGGAGCAGATCAGCCGGTTTTTCAGTTCTACCGGCGGACCGAAGCCCACTGTCGGCTCGACGAACCATAATTCCGCTGCGGGAGCGGGGAGCAGCCGGTGCACGGTATCGGGTTCGATGAGCAAGCAACGCCCCGACAGGCGCGCGCCATCAGCATCGACCACCGTAAGCGGCTCGGCACAAAACACCGCCTGCGCCGCAAAATGGCGGTGCGCGGCGGCATCGCCAACCGAACCCGACCAGAGAGCATGATAGTCGCCGAGGCTAAGTCGGCCGTTCCAGTTGGACGTGTCGGGCATCGGGTCTCGATAGCAGGCCTAACTCATGTGCGTAACGGGCGCCGGGTAAGCTCTCTGGCTCGGAGGCTCCTTTCGGAAGCCCCAGCACAGCCTTGGGAGGAGCGCGCGGACCCCCTTGATGATTACCCTCATCGACCGGGCGCTGTCTCGATCCGGCGATGTTGCCGACTGTTGTAGCGATAGCCGATCCAGAGAATTGCAAGCGCGAGAAGCTGGAGCAACAAAGGTTCGAGCGAAGGAAATATCCCCATCGCCGGGAAGCGGGGAAAATGAGCGAGCGGTGTGATGCCAAGGAGGCCGGCTTCCTGTAGCGCGCCCGCGCCCTTGCCAGCCAGGACAACCGCAAGGATGGCGATCAGCGCGGAGCTGTAGGCGAAAAATTTTCCGATCGGCAGGACCCGGCTGTAACGAAGCATGACCCATGCGATTGCTGCAAGGATCACCACTGCAGTTCCGGCTCCGACGGCGATCGCGCTGCGGCTTCCTTGCGCGGCGAGGGCTGCGAAAAACAGGATGGTCTCGAAGACTTCCCGATAGACCACGAGGAAAGCGAGCCCGAACAGGAACCAGGCCGAGCGACGCGAAAGCGCCTTGCCCATCGCTTCGCGGATATAGCGCTGCCAGCTCTCCGCGTGCGACTTTCCGTGCATCCAGATGCCGACCCAGACGAGCACGACTGCGGCGAAAAGCGAGCCAAAGCCCTCTGTCAACTCGCGGCTCGCTCCGCTGATCGAGATTGCATACGTCGCGACTGCCCACGTTGCGCCGCCGGCAGCCAAGGCGGCGATCCAGCCGCCATGGACATAGGGTAGGACTTCAGGCCGTTCGGCCTTTCGCAAGAAGGCGATCATCGCCACGATGATCAGAAGGGCTTCGAGACCCTCGCGCAGCAAGATGGTCAGCGCCCCGACAAAGGTCGATGCGTCGCTCGCTGCATCGGGAGAAAGTGCAGCTTCGGCATCGGCGAACAGGGCTTCGACGGCGGCGGCTTTACCCGCGACCGCATCGACCGGCGCACCTCGCGCGATGGAAACGCGGTAATCGGACATCGCGGATTCGATTTGCGCCATAAGGGCGGAATCGCGCGTCGTCAGAATCGGCTCAATCGGTTCGAAACCGTCGAGATAGGCGGACAGCGCCAGGCGCTCTGCCTCGCTCCGATTGCCCTTGCGGTACGCGGCAAGGCTTTGCGCCAATTTGTCACGCGCAACCGCAAGCGTCGCGGGCGAAGCGGTTGTCAATGCCTGGGGATCGGAACGCAAATAGGCGGTGAGCGCGTCGGCCTGCTCCGATCCCAGCCCACGGCCAAGCGCTTCGGGGCTGAGACTTGTAAAGGCTTGCAGGTCGGGGACCAGATCGCGCGCCGTAGGGGTCTGGTTCCAGATACGCCGGCCGGATGCGACGTCGCGAAAGGCAAATCCACCGGCATAGGCTGCTACCGCCCAGCGGTCGTCGGACGGCAAATGGGCAAAACTGGGCATGGACGTGCCTTCGAGCCCCTGTCCTATGACCTGGTAGAGTGCGAACAGACTGCGCTTGCGAGCGCGTCCGGCGTCGGTGAAATCAATAGGCGCCGGGTCGAGCCCCTTGGCCTGAGGCCCATTGCCATCGCCGCGCACGCCGTGACAGCTGGCGCAATTTTCCAGATAGACTTGGGCTCCGCGCCGGGGATCTGGAGCGTTGCGCGGCGCGAGGGGCACAGGGTAAGCGGCGAGCAGGTCCGCCGCGAGTCCGCGCGCCTGGCCAGCCACCTTGCCGGGGTCCGCCTTCGACGCGATTGCCGCTTGGAGTTGTCCCGCTTCGCCAACAAGGCGAGCGCGCGCCGGGGATACCGGAAGCGCTTCGATCCCCTTGCGAACGGTGGCAGAAAACTCGGTCATCTCGGCATATTCGACCGTGCTCGTCACCGCTCCATTCGCGACGGCACCACCATAGTCGACCGCAACATAGTCCAGCAGACGCCAGATGGTCTGGACCTCGTCGGCATCAGTGCGGGCCTGTGCCGTCGGCACGACGAGGCAGCCGATAGCGGCAAGCGCGATCAGCAGAGAGAGAAAGCGGAGGGCGGAGGGCATTGGCCCTATTGTCCGGCCACAGTCGACAGTTCGCGCAATTCGCTCCGCGCGCTGCGAAGAATCTCATAGGCCGAATGCAGGAAGAGCGCGGCGATGATGGCGGCGACCGCCAAGTCGGGCCAGGCCTGGCCAGTCCATGCCACGAGGCCGGCGGCGATGATCACCGCCACATTGGCGATCGCGTCGTTGCGGCTGAACAGCCACACCGCGCGGACATTGGCGTCGCCGTCGCGGAAGCGCGAGAGGACGGCGGCCGAGGTGAGGTTGACGAGGAGGGCGGCGACGCCAATACCGCCCATCAGCTCGGCTTCGGGCGGCACCGCGGTCAGCGCGCGCCACAGCGCGACACCGATGACGCCAATGCCCAGCGACAGCAGGAACAGGCCTTGGGCTAAGGCGATACGCGTGCGGGCGAGCGCGGTCCAGCCGATCGCGACGAGGCCGGCCAGCGTGATCGTGCCGTCGCCGATGAAGTCCAGCGAGTCGGCTTTCAGCGCCTGGCTGTTGGCGATGAACCCGCCGACGATCTCGATCGCGCCGAAGCCAAGGTTGAGGAGCACGACGATCCAGAGCGCGCGGCGGTAGGCCGGGTCCTTTTCCGCGCGCACCGGGTCTCCCGTGCAGCCACAGCCATCGCCGCTTTCCGAACTTGCCGTCATCGCCTCATCGTCCCTTTGCCGCCTTCAACTCCGGACAAGGCCAGCCTATACATCCTCCAGTCACTGGAGGATCAAGCGCAATATGACGAAGCGGCTCGCGATCGGCGACCTTGCCCGAGAGACCGGCACCAAGGTCAACACCATCCGCTTCTATGAAGAGATCGGACTGTTGCCCGAGGCGCTGCGCACCGCTTCCGGACGGCGAAGCTATGATCCGGCCGACCTCCGGCGGCTCGCCTTCATCCGCCATGGCCGCCAGCTCGGTTTTTCGATCCCCGAGATCCGCTCGCTGCTGGCGCTTTCGGACCAGCCCGATCGCGATTGCGGCGAGGCTGCGGCGATCGCGCGGGCGCATCTCGCCGATATCGGCATACGCATCGCGCGGCTCGAAACCTTGCAGAGGGCGCTAACCGAGGTCGCGACCTCCTGCGAGGGCGGGCGGGCCGCCGAATGCCGGGTGATAGAGGCGATCGCGGGTACCGACCTCGCGCTCTAGGCACGGGATGGGGTTCGAAACAGCGCACCGGTCGCGATCGGGCGCGGGCGCGATGCGCGTAAAGCAGACGCCGGGAATCCGGCGCCTGCTCCTTTTCACGCCTTAATGGGCGGCATGGTCCTTATGCTCGCCCTGGGTTCCATCGGCCGCCTTCTTCTTGTCGCAGCAGCAACAGTCTTTGGCGTCGCCTTCCATTTTTGCGCAGCATTCGCATTTCGGCTTTTCCGCGGTTGCGGGAGCCTCGGCAGCGAAGGCAGGCACGGCAAGAGCGAGCGCGAGCGCGCTCACGAAGGCACGATTCAACATGATGTTTTCCTTGAATAAAAGTGATTGATGAAGCGGTTTACGCCAAGCGCGGCGGCGGCGTGGCGGGCGGTGCATCGATCCCGGTGAAGTGGGAGAGGGGTGCCGCGTGCCACACCGCGAGCATCATCGGTTGATCGGAAAGGCGCGGGAGGGGCGCCGCGAACGCTGGCCCATGGCACTTGCGTGCGCAATCATCGGTCCCGTCGGAACCAGGAAGCTTTTGGCCGGGATGTTGTTGTTGCGACGAGGCAACAGGGTCTTGGTCTGCCATCGTCATGTCCGCGCATGGAATGGCCGCGGTCGCCAATTCCGCGGCCGCCGCATTGGCGCAGGTGCCAATCCCGGTTGCCCCAAGCGCCACGATGACAAGAAGCAGGAGGAACTGGCGTGCAACGGAATGCATGTTGCGAGACATAGCGTCATCGAATGGCGCGACAAGCGGGGAATTGCGCAGTCACTTTGGGGCGACCCATCCTCGCCGTCCGTGCTGTAACGTAGGTCCTGAATGTCGAAAGCGTCGAACAATTGTCGGGCTGGCGCGATTGAGCCATCCGGCAATCGGGATATAAATCGGCAATGACCCGGGCCAATCAGAGCGCGATTCCCTTTCGCATCGTCATCGAGCAACCGGTGGTGGGCGTGCTCCATAGCCTGCAGGATAAGCGCAATCATCCGCTCGACCCCAAGTCTTCGGCGGCCGGGGAGCCGCTGACGTTCGATTTCATCATCCGCGTCGGTCCGGGACCAAAATTCTTCGGTGATCTCGTTCGGCGCGAAGGTCCGGAGCGCCGGTTCGTCTATATTTGCGTCGGTCAGATGGCGGGCGACCCGAGTTCGCCTTGGAGCCGGCGGATGAAGATCGACATCCACGACATCGAGCAGCGATTGCTCGATGAGGCGCCAGTCGGCTCGGGCCGAATTGAAATCTCGATCATCGGCACGGGGAAAGACGGCACGCCGGCATGCGCTACCGTGCAGCCCATGAGGCGGCGGATGGCGTAGCGATTTTCATTTTCGCGTAGGCGTTCGGGGCGGTACTTGCCATCATTGTGGCAAGCTTTCTGTTCACCGCCTCAGATGAATCCTCTGCTATTGTGTCCACAGCGCCGAAAAGCTGAATGGCAGCAAGCGCCAAAGGCTCGGTCTGCAATGGGTCCACGGCTCGGCCAAAACTCGATTTTTCTCATCTCTCGGTTAATCGAACAAGCGTTAGATCGTCAAAAATGTGGGGGTGAGTGTGGGGGTGGTGCCTCAAATCGACAATAAAAATATAATAAAAACAATAATATAATATCCATGTTCGATACAAGCCCTGCCACCAGGGGGTGTTCCCCACACGATCAGAGGCATCCAGAGAAAGCCACGGTGTGGTTCTCGATTGGGCTTTTTCAAAAGGATATCGCGAGACCGAGATTTCCATGAAGTCCGTCACGCGCGGCCTTCCGCGGCAACCGAAGAACAGCCAGCACTATGCCGCGATGCCCTATTCGGATGTTGCTGCTTTCCTGATGATGCTCCGCGAGAAGGAGACGATGGGCCGGCTCGCTCTCGAATTCCCGATCGCGACGGCCGTTCGATCGGGAGAGGCGAGGGGCGCGGTCTGGGATGAGATCGACCTTGAGAACCGCCTATGGACCGGCCTTGGCGCATGCAGTGAAGGATAAAACAGAGGCGGCTTATCGGCGCGGCGCACTGCTGGAGAAGCGGCGCCATCTCATGTCGGCGTGGAGCCACTACTGCACAAAAGGTACGAAATAGCGGAACTGCGGTGCTGGTTAGCAGAAGGTGAGTTCGCCGCTGCTACTTAATGTTGGATACTGCGACCGCTTCGCGCCCGAGATCGGCCGTTCAGCACGGCGATCGCTGTTATTGAAAGCCGACGTTCGATTACGTCGGGTCTCGGGTTACACTGGCGGAACTGGGAATGAAGTTTCAGGGCGGTAGATCGGCGGAAAAGGCACTTCTTGCCGACAAATAGTAAGCGGTGCCTGAGCCACTTGAGACGGCGGGCCGAAACGAGCAGATGCTGCCGGTTATGCCGAGCGTAGCGAAGCGAGTAATCTTGGCCGCGATCCCGAAATTGACCGACAGTCGCTAAAGGATCTTGCCAAATGCGTTGAGGATCTATTCAAGGGTCGCCGGGCATCGGACCGGGAGACGGTATGGCGAAAAAAGCAAAGGCTGTAAGAGCAATCGACCTCTACTCGGGAGTCGGCGGCTGGTCCCTCGGTCTACGACTGGCCGGCGTCGAAGTCGTCGCTTCCTATGAGCTGTGGGGGCCCGCGAACGAGACCAATTTCAAGAACAATTCCCATCAAGCCCAGACCGTCGATATCCGCCGATTGGCGGTCGAAGATCTTCCGAGCGACATCGACATCGTCGTCGGCAGCCCTCCCTGTACGCAATTCTCTTACAGCAATCGGGGCGGTGGCGGCGATCTCGCGGATGGGTTAAAGGACATCATCCGCTTCCTGACGATCGTCGATCATCTGAAGCCGCGGATGTGGGCGATGGAGAACGTCCCTCGGGTCGCTAAGATTATCCAGAAGGAACTTGAGCCAGGCGGCGTCTTGGCCGATTTCGCACATCTCGGTTGCGCCACGCATGTCGTGGACATGGCCGAATATGGTATTCCGCAGCGCCGGCACCGGTGTATCGCGGGAAACTTCGACGTCGAATTGCTGAAATCGTTCAAGTCCACAGCGCATGCTCCGACACTTGGCGCGGTGGTCACCGCGCTAGCCGAAAGTCCTGTCGTCGATCCGCTCTACGGCCTATCGATTCCGCGGTCGGACTTGATCGATCACGTCGAAGAGGATTTGCTGAGCGCGGAAGAGGTCCGGATCAACCGGGCGAACAAAATGACGCATACTGTCTACAATTCAATGCCGTTCCCTGATCCTATGGATCGCACCGTTCGGACGATCACTGCCACATGCACGCGGGTATCACGCGAGAGTATCGTCATCGCCGTCCCAGGGCGAAGCGAAGCCTACAGGCGGCTCACGCTGCGCGAGCGAGCGTGCTTGCAGGGATTCCCGGTCACCTTCCAATTCTATGGCGCCAACTATGGCCAAAAGTTGCGGATGATCGGCAATGCGGTCCCTCCTGCCTTCTCATATCTGATGGGCTATGTGCTCCAAGGGCGACAAGTCAAAGATGCACCTTCGCTTTATCGTGCGGCTAGAAATCTCAAGCGCCCGAAGCCGATCCCGCGTGAGACGCCGCCGGATCGAGCTGGCGCACGCTATCCCGCGAACAGGACATTCAAATTCGCCGTGCCCAGTCTGCAGTTGAAGAGCGGTGTCCGGTTCGAACTCGCCAATGACTGCACCAGCGACATCGTCACTTGGAAGATGGCTTTCTATTTCGGAACCTCCAAGGCGATTCATTCCATCCCGTTGAGCGAGGAGACAGCGGGCTATCTCGACCTAGCTGCCTCGCCGGCGATTAAATCCGCCGTCGCCCCCTCTCTCGAGCGGATCAGGCGGTTCGTCGAGAATGCCGACATCGCTAACATGCAGGCCGTCTGGACGCACCGGAGACCGGGAGGGACGCGCGCGTTCATGCTGCTAGATAAGCTGGACGAGATCGGTTCTGCGACGGCGCATGCGATCGCGCCCCATTCCGGGGAGGCATGGCGGTTGATCGAGGCAATCATCCAACATCATCATGGCGCATCGGCGGCGGCGTTGCCGGGCCTAGCCAAGCTCGCCAGGAATTCAGCGAGGATATTGGCGGGCCTACTTATCGGCTCGACTGTCAATCCGTTGCTTTTCGCCCGCACGCATAGCGGGCACGCCCGGAAACGCCGGACCTCGCTATGAACGAGCTTTCTACACTCTCCATCCCCATATCGAGTAGACGGTTGATCGTCTTACGCCTCGACAGCGCAGCGCGGTTACCCGTTGGGAATGCGGGCTGAACGACAAAGCTGATCTGATCGACGAGTTGGTCGATTTCCTTGGTCCAATGAGAGAAAACGTCTGATAGGTATCCATTGCTCCCGCACACCTCGTCGGGAGGGGGTGCGGATGATGACTTTGCTTGAAGACCCGAACGACGAGACAGCTCGCTACCGTGCGGCCGAGCGCTTCGTGGCGTGGCTCGAACGGCGCGTGAAGATCGAAGCGCGTGGCGACGAAGAGGAAGTATCGCAAGTCGATCCTTCCGGCCGGTTCTGGCTCGGTCGCCTGGGGCCAAAGGATTTCGTCACTCGGCCGGACGAACGTCAGGACCGATTGGAGCCCTGTGCCATCGGTCTCCGGATCAGGCCCGCGACAGCGTTCCCACTCTCCTTCGAGGTGCGGATTCGCTGTCGTCTGTGGAAGCGGCGGCGGTCAGACGATGGGGCAGGCCTTCGCTGGGCTTGGGACAAGGTGGAGGCCGTGGGCGTCAGCCTGCCTATCGTAGTCGAGGACCGGCAAGGCGATCAGATTTTCGGCGCTGACGTGATCACCGACGCGCTTTCCACGATCGGGACATCGGGCCTCAGCGGGGATGTGCGCGTCCGCATAACCGGGCGCACACCTTCATCCCGGGCACTCGAGGTCACGTTCGTGAACACGAGCCAAGAGGTCGCCGATTACGCGGAGGGCCGCTTCTTCGAGGCCAAGCTCGAGGTGGTAGGACTTCAACGCCTGCCCTTCGAACTGGAGACCCTGCCGGACTCATTCCGCTACGATCGGATGGTCCAGGCGTATGGGATCAATTGCGGTTTCACGATCGAGAACGACGGCACGATCCGGACCAGCGACGGCCCTGCGCACACCCGGGAGCGTCCGACGTTCTGGCCCTCACCCGAGCAGAAGCCTGATCTGACCTTCGCTGGTTTGGCGGAAGACCCGGTCAAGAGCTCCCGGGCCCTGCTTCGATCCTTCGAGACCTGGTCCTCTGAAGTCTGGTCTGACGAGGCGCTCGCCCAACGTGCGCGCTCCGAAAGCTGGTCCGAGGGCATGCGTCAGGAGGCCAGCGAGGCCCAAGAGGATTTCCAGTCGGAACTGGATCGCATCAGATCAGGAGTCCATTCGCTGGAGACCGACGAGATTCTGCGGTCGTCATTCCAGCTCATGAATCGGGCGATGCGCATATCGGCTGCGGGAAAATATGATGAGTGGCGGCCCTTCCAGATCGCGTTCCTGCTCGCGAACCTTCAATGCCTGGTCAATCCGCGCCCAGAGGCCGAGATCGTGGACATCGTCTGGTTCGCGACAGGTGGCGGGAAGACCGAGACCTATCTCGGACTCCTTCTGACCGCCGCGTTCTTGGACAGGAAACGCGGCAAAATCTCTGGCATCACCGCTTGGTCGCGGTTTCCGTTGCGGTTGTTGTCCCTTCAGCAGACCCAACGTTTCGCCAACGCGCTCGCCGCCGCCGAGATTGTGCGCCGCGATATCGGTCTCAAGGGCGATCCCTTCTCGCTCGGATTTCTCGTCGGTGGGGCCGCGACGCCCAACCGGATTCTGAAGGAAGCTTCGCCTCGCGGTGTCGACGCTGATACGGTCGAGGAGAAACAGGACCCATATCTGCTGCTCGATCGCTGTCCGTTCTGCCGCCAGCGGACGGTGGGCACTGAGTTTGACCGCCTGTTGTGGCGCCTCGATCACATCTGCTCGAACGCTTCGTGTCCGACGGCGGGACAGCCGTTGCCGATCCATGTGATCGATGACGAGATTTGGCGTTTCCTTCCGACGATCGTCATCGGGACCTTGGACAAGGCTGCCAACATCTCCCGCCAGACCGGGATGCGAGGATTGGTCGCTAGCCCTCACGGGCGGTGCAGGATCGAGGGCCACGGTTATACCTACGCAACACGGAGCACCTTCCCGAACGGCTGCTTCGTCCCCGATTGTCCGGGCGGAGCGCCTGGTCCGCTCCCAATGGCGGCCACCCTCTATCCGGTGAGTTTCCGCCTCCAGGACGAATTGCATTTGTTGCGCGACAGCCTCGGGGCGGTCGACGCGCATTACGAATGCGCGCTCGACGGCATCCAGGAGCAGCTCACCGGGCAAAAACCGAAGATACTCGCTTCGTCTGCCACGCTCTCCGGTTACACCAAACAGGTGGACGTGCTCTATCGACGCAAGGCGAGGGTGTTCCCGCAGCCGCCGCCGATTGACGGGCAAGGATTTTGGGCCGCAGACTCCGGCCAGGTGATGCGGCGCTACGTCGCCTTCGCGCCCCGTCGCTTGACGGTGGAATTCGTGGTGGATCGTCTGATCGTCACGCTCCAGCGCTCCATCCGTCGGCTTTTCACTGATCCTGAACAGCTGTGCGAAGAGCTTTCGATCAATGTCGGCTTCGCGCCATTCCTCGTCGATCTCTACGGCACCAACGTCATCTACGGGAATACACTGCAAGATATCGATGCCGTTCTCCGGTCATCCGAGACACAATACGCCGAACTCGAGCCGCCGCCGAACGTCGCGACGTTGACCGGAAGGGTCGGTTTCGACGAGGTCAAACGGACACTTGATCGCCTGGAGACCGCCGAGCCGCGCTACGAAGATCGGCTGCATCTGATCGCAGCGTCATCGATGATGTCGCATGGCGTCGATATCGATCGCCTCAATGTGATGATCATGCTGGCCTTCCCGCTCGGCGTAGCGGAATTCATCCAAGCTACTGCCCGTGTGGGTCGTAAATGGCCGGCGCTCGTTGTGGTCGTTCCGAAGATGACGCGGGAGCGCGATGCGAGCGTCTATCGGGCTTTTCCCGAATTCGTGTCGCATGGTGATCGTTTCGTCGAGCCGATCCCGATCACTCGTAAGAGTCGGAGGGTGCTGGAAAGGACAGTCTCCGGTCTCGAGATGGCGCGGATCAATCTTATCCACGAACCCGCCTCCAAGGCCCGCATCACTATGATCAGGGATCTGAACCGGTATTCCCAGGCCAACCCCGACATGCTCGCCGACGACGAGCGGTCGATCGCCGCGGACATCGGGATCGATGAACATGACGAGTTCATGCGCGCGCAATTACATGACTGGTTTGATGGCTTCGCGCGCAATCTGCGCGAACCCCCAGCTGATGCCCGGTTCCCTTCGGACGCGTCACCGACCGGTGCACCGATGACCTCGCTGCGCGACGTGGAGGAACAGGCACCCTTGAAAGGGAACAGCACCCTATGAAGGAGTATAGGAGCGGATCGCAGATACTGTTCGGTCACCTTCCCGAGCAGACGGTCGACGCCGGCGGCGGCGTCTGGAAAGTCAAGCGATGGAACGATCCGAAGACGGTGAATGCAATCGACACGGGCGCGCTTCGCGAGGAGCTGATCCGCGCAGCCTATCCATGGAAGGAAGCGAGTCCAAGTCAGGATGGTGGCTTCGTCGATGATCTGTTGGCTCATCGGCCCGTCCGCGTACACGCGCTGAACCGCGAAGAAGGCGTTTACTGCGAACCTTTTCCCCGGCTCTTCATGTGCCAGCGCTGTAAACGCCTGCACGATGACGCGATGGGCAGATGCAAGTGCGGCGCGACCGCGCGCCGTGGTCAGTTGCCTTTTGTGGGTTACCACGAGGCCTGCGGAGCGATCAAAACGCCTTACGTCGCCAAGTGTCCGCAGCACAAGCAACGGGCGGTCCGTTTCCCTGGCACAGCATCAGCCGCCGAACTTGTGTTCTATTGTCCGGAATGCCCGCCAGGGACATTCATCAACCGAGGGTTTGGAGCATCTTGCGACTGTGCGCTCGGCGGGGCTCTATCGTTCACGGTCCATCGTTCCGGCAACGTGTTCAAGCCGCGCGGGATCAGCATGATCAATCCTCCTCGCCGGGAAATCCTCATCCGCATCGAGCAAGCAGGCGGGGGAGAGCGCGCGCTTGAATGGATGCTTGAAGGCATGGTTGGAAGGAGGCTGACGGAGTCGGCTGCCGCACAGAACCCTGCTTCGATCCGAAAGCTGCTTGAGGATCGCGGGTTCGACGACGCGACGATATCCGCGATGATATCCGCGATGCCCGACACATCCGAGTCCGGGAAGAGCACGCTGGCACTCGACCCCGAGTTGCGCGCAGATGCAGAACGCCAAGCTAAACAGGTAGCGCTGGCTACGTTCGAGAGTCGGATCACGATCGCAGACCTTCTCGCACGGTCGACCTCCGAGATGCTCCGCGACCAATACCGGGCTGAATATCCACGCGCCTTACGACGCGCTGGGATCGAGCGGATCGAACTGATCGACAAGTTTCCGGTACTCACCGCTCAGTTCGGTTACACCCGTGGCAAACCGAACCCTGGCGACAGCAGGCTGCGCACCTATAGGGAGAAGACAGGTGAGTACATCGTCTATGGGGATTTAGCGCAGACGGAAGCGCTGTTGGTAAAACTAGACCCGGTCATGGTCCTGAGTTGGTTGCTCCGAAAGGGTTTCGCGCTACCAAACGCCTCCGGAAACCGGGAAGCGGCGGAGACGATCCTGGCGGCCATGGGCCCTGCAGACAGGCCTAACGACCTAACGGAAGCTGTGATCGAACTCGTGCATTCAATCTCGCATGCGTTCATCAAGAGAGCGGCGGTCTACGCCGGGATCGAGCGGAGCGCCCTCTCAGAAGTCGTATTACCGACGGCGTTTTCGTTCTTCGTCTATGCCGCCGCACGTGGCGACTTCGTGCTCGGGGGACTCCAAGCGCTTTTCGAGTCCGATCTTCATCTCCTGCTGGACGGGATGGTCGATGATGAACATCGATGCGCCCTCGACCCGGGTTGTGAGGACACCGGCGGGGCCTGTGCTGTCTGCCTGCATCTCGGCGAACCGTCCTGCCGCATGTTCAATACCCGGCTCTCCCGCAAGGCTCTAGCCGGCGGCCTCGGTTATTTCGACGTCACGACGTCTGCCAGCTGAGCTCGGACATGTCCGCTGTGTCGCCGACAACGACAAGTACACTACGGGCGCGGCTTATCCCGACATATGCGGAGACGTGTCCGTCCGCCGCGAACGGGCCATCCAGGGCGAGGATGATCGCCTGGGACTCAAGGCCTTTGAACCGGGCAATGGTCTCCACCGGTAGTCCGCGGCTCCCCCAGAGTCCGAAAGAGAATGGCCCGATCGAGCGCTCCCGTAGCCTCTCAGCCATCCGGGAAGAGCCGCATAGGACGACCAAATTAGTCGGGCCAAACCCTTCGTCCAGAAGGTCTTCGACCGCGCTGACGATATCCCGCTCCTTGGCCGGGCCTTCGGATGTCCGCCAGATCGGATCGGGGCCCGGGATACCACGCCCCTGTGCGTCACCACCTACGATCGCGGCGACACGCTTCGCGATCGGCAGGGTGTTACGCATGTTACGTGTGAGTTCCCAGACAAACGGATATGCCGCGTCAAGATCCCAACCGCGCCTCCACAGGTCCTGGCGGGGGTCTGCGAACACGAAGAACGGCGCTGCCTCAACGCCCCGGGTCACGCAACGGAGCGCGTCGAGCCAAATCGGAGAGAAGTCCTGACCCTCATCGACCACGATCGCATCGTAGATCGTCTCATTGCAAGAGCACGCGTCGATCAGGACTGACGGTGCCTCATCTTCCCACCACGCCTGATCGCGCTTGTTTGAGACAGGGATGCCGGCCCGATGAGCTTCCCGGAGGCATATCGAATGGAACGTGCCAGCGGTGAGATCCGGTCCATTTCCGACGCGTTCGGCTAGCTCGGCCCCGAGCAGCTCGTTGAAGCAGACGAGCAGCGTCCTGAACCCGTCTTTAGCCAGCTGTTGCGCGCGCGCTATTGCGAGAACGGTCTTTCCTGTCCCGGCTCCTCCGAGGATCAATCCACCGCGATGGGCCCGCAATCGGGAAAACGCTTCGATCTGCTCCGCTGTGAAAACGATCAGGTTAGCCTCAGCGTCACCACTTGCGCTGGCCAAAGTAGGTGACACGGACACGGTTGGCGCAAGCAAGGAAATCACCTTCTCTACGTCTTTCGGAGGAAGGTTCGCTTCGAGCGACCAGTGAGCCAAGCAGCGCGCTATGGCGCCGCCGATGTCCAAAAGGTCCGTCTTGGAGATGGTGATTTGTGAGGGTGCAACCGGACCGACCGATGGAACAGCGTCCATGTGTGGGAAGACCACCGCATGGCCGACGCGCACGCGTGCACCCAGACCATGGTCGCGGAGCCATCCGACCAGCGCATGCTTCGAAGCTGTCGCCTGTTCATAAGGATTCTTGATGTCATGGCGTTTCCCGAAGCGATCTGTGGTGATCCAACGGCCGCGATCGACGTCGATGCCACCTCCCTTCACTTCAAGAACGATCACGCCTTTGCGGGGGTGGAGGACGATGAAATCCGCCTCGCCGTCGCCTTGGCGGCCGCCGCGCTTCGATTGCCAGCTGACGTGATGCAATACGACCCACCCGTCGGGGAGCCGGCGCAAAGCCTCCGCGACCCTGCGTTCGGAATCCTCGATGGGTTCGTCAGAGCCGAGGCCGATATACCGCGCCATTCAGCTGTCCAAGAACCCGCGGAGGCGCGTGCTCCGAACGAAATGGCGTAGTTTGCCAAGCGCTTTCGCTTCGATCTGACGAATCCGTTCCCGTGTGACGCTATACTCTTGTCCGACGCTCTCAAGGGTATGGTCTCGGTCCAAGCCTATGCCGAAGCGCATCCGCAACACCCGCTCCTCGCGGGGGGTCAGCGTCGTCAGGATGTCACTGAAGCGTTCTTGCAGTTCCCGATAGGAGACAATGTCGAAAGCCGATTCTGCGGGGTCGGCCGCGAGAGCGAGCAGGGTTGTGTCTTCGCCGATCGGTGCGTCCCCTTCGATGCAGTCCGTCGCCTGCACTCGCCAAAGCAGCTTCATCAAGCGTTCGGAGTCTATCCCTATCGCTGTCGCAAGCTCATCTGATGTCGGAGATTTTCCGTTGGCCAGAGTCAATCTGGCCTCGGCGCGCCTGATCCTGGTCATCTTCTCCTGAAGATGAACGGGAAGCCGCACCAATCGGTCACCATCCGCTATCGCCCGGCGGATTCGCTGCTCGATCCACCACGTCGCATAAGTCTTGAAACGGAACCCGCGTTCTGGATCATACAAGTCTGTTGCTCGCATCAGACCGATGACGCCCTCTTGGACGAGATCCTCGAGCGAAAGGTGCTTCTTTTGGCCCCGACGGCGCGCGAGCATTTCGACATACCGAAGGTTCCCAGCGACGAACGTCGCTCTCGCCTTATCAGCATCCGCGCGCACGCGCGTAACATAGGCCGCGTCAAGGCCGGCCGTATCTTCTGGCAGTTGAAGCGACAGTTGTATCCGACGACCGAGCTCCCGCTCTTCGACCTCATTCAGATAGCGATACTTCCGCCGGCCTTTTTCGGGACCTTCGCTTCCCTGATCTAATGCTTCCTCTTCCTCTTCGACGATGGGATAGCCAGCCGAGGCCAAAAGGGTCTCGATCTCGACACACTCGGCGATCGACAGCTTCCGGCGTAGGTAGGTGCGGTTCACATCGCTACGCGCAAGCGATCCTCCCCCTCTCTGCGCGTCGGCAGAAAGGGCCTTGAACGCCTTCGCGACGAAATCCGGTCGAACGATCTTCGCGAAGTCGTCCGAATCTACCTCATCTCCTTCGGAGAGAAGCTCGATCAGGTCGTCGTCGTCTTCTTCCGCGACGCGGTCGACGTCTAACCCGTCTCCTGCGCCCAATTCCGCATTTTCCACGTGCCCCCCTTTGGCCCGGCGAGCAGGCCGCGCGACACAATCGCCTACCGCGTAGGCGGCGACAGCATCACAGAGGGGAGACGGTATCACAACAAAAGATAAAGGTCCGGTCGGATTAACGCCCCAAAGGAATCTGAACAAAGGTCGGATTTCACTGGTAATACCCAAAAGCTGCCAGTCCGACATCGGCCAAGGCTGGGGTGCACTAGGACTGCAAAAACCCACTGGCTGGCATCCGACATTCTGTACCAGTTCCTGATTGCTCCGTTTCGGAAGCGTTTTTTTGAGGGCTGAAAGGCGCTGCGCGCGACATCGCCTTTATCAATCGCCAGTCTGACCCTATATGTCGATTGCCGCGCAGCGAAGATTGTGGGCACATAAGGGGGAGGGGCATGACCGACAGCAGTGAGGGCGCGCGGCCCAGGATTTCATCTCTTGCCGATCAACCGGCCGAGGCGGACGCCTTCGGATCGCATTCGCGTGTCGCTGGCGCTGTTTCGCGCGTGATCCGCGAGGCCGACAACATCAATGTGGTTGGCCTGCTTGGAGGATGGGGTACGGGGAAGAGTACCGTCGTCCACGCCATTCGGGAAGAGCTCGAGCCGTCGGCCGGCGAAGGCCCCATCCATGTCTTTACCTATGATGCCTGGCTTCACCAGAACGATCCGCCGCGCCGTGCCTTCCTCGAAGAGCTGATTGCCGATCTCGAGACAATCCCCGGAGTGATCGATCGCGACCATTGGAATGTCCGGTTGGCGGAGCTCGCCGGGCGTTCGGAGGAGACGGTGACCGACACGACGCGGCACCTCTCTCCGACCGGGAAATGGCTGTTTTCGTCGCTCGCCTTGGTGCCCGTCGGCCTTGCGCTGCTCGATTTCGACCTCGTGGACAAGGTCTTTGGCACAAAACCCGAAGCCATGGCTTGGAAGGTGCTGCTGCTCGCAATATTGTGCGTCGCGGCTCCCATGTTCGTGGCGATTGCCTTCTATATCTGCTGGCGCCCCTGGCGCCATAGCTTGAAGGTTCGCGACGGGCGCCGGTTCATCCGGCACAAGCTTTTCTGGACCCGCCATCGAAGCCCGCATCGGAAAGAATCGATACTATCGCTCTTCACCAATCATTCGGTGGAAAATGCCGTTAATGTGACCAAGATCAGCCCGGACCCGACCGCGATCGAGTTCCGCGAGGCATTCAACGAATTGCTGGCAGCCTGCAAGTCGGCGGAACGTCGCCTCGTCGTCGTGATCGACAATCTCGATCGTCTCGGCGAGGATGATGCGATTTTGCTCTGGGGGACCATCCGAAGCCTCTTCCTCGGCAACAATGCGGCATTCAAGGCCGACGGGCTGCGCGCGCCGACGGTCGTCGTTCCGATCGACAGTGCTGCGATCGAGCGCATGATCGCCAAGTCGCACGAGAAAGAGGCCGGCGAGCTTGCGGATGCGTTTATCGACAAGACGTTCGATATCACCTTCCAGGTGAGCGAGCCGGTTCGGTCGGACTGGCGCGAGTTTCTGGCCGCAAGGATGCGCGAGGCGCTCGATACGCTCGCCAGTGATCCGAATATCTACTGGACCACCAAGATCCTCGAGCGGGCGAATGCAGCTAAGCCAGACGGAGATGACGTCGCCGCGCGTGGATGGGCATGGCGCCGTATGACGCCGCGCAAGCTCGTGAAATATGTGAATATGGTCGCCGCGATCGCGGTACAGTGGCCGGGCGGCGAAATTCATCTTCTGTCGATGAGTCTGTTCGCGGCGCATCGCGACGACATTGCGCACGATCCAGTCGCCTTCATCAAGCTGGAGTTTCCCGATCTTGATGCGCACGGTGTCGACTGGCAACGCCAATTGCTCGCGATCCACTATGGCGTCGAGCCAGGCAAGGCGTTTCAGGCGGCGCTCGGCGAACCGCTGGTGGCCGCAATCCATGCGCTCGACCAGGAAGAATTCGACAGGCTCGTGACGAGCCCCGGCGCCCCCGCTGTCGCCGAGGAACTAATGCTTGCTCCGCCGCGCGATGTCGGCGGCGAGGCGCTCGACGGTGCCTATATTGCCAATGCGGCGCTGCTTTTGTCGCGCAGCCCGGTCGCTGACCAATATTGGGCGGCGGATACGCTCGGGCAGTTGCAAATGATGTGGCCGGAGGCGCGGCCTGTTGCACAGTGGCGCCCGGATTTTCCGGATGTCTTTGCGGCTCTCACACCGCAGGCGGCAAGCGGCAACGCTTTTCTGGCTAGCGCTGCGGCGCAGCTCTACGATGCGATAGGCGCGAGCCCGGTCCATTCCGAACGCGCGCGCGAATTCTCGGAAGCCATGCAGGCGCTGGCCAGGGCGGCGGAGGCACAAGGCCGCCCGATGCCCGAGGTGGCACTGCCCACCGAGGGCAATGAGTTCTTCCAGTTGATCATGGCCCTCCCGGCCGCGCTACGGCCGCATATCCGAAGCGATTTCGGTGCGGCGTCCATCGCGGAATGGATCACCAAAGCGCTGCAATCCGAACATCTGGCCGACGATGTCCCTCTTGTCGTAAAGGCGCTCTCTGCGCCCGAGACGATCCGGATGAACGCCAATGGCAAGATCGACTGGGACGGCGTCGCGGACTTCGCCTGCGGGATCGTCGAGCAAAACTCGCTCGAGCATTTTTCCTCTATGGCGGCCATTGAAATCCTAGGCTCGCTCTTTGCCGTGGCGCCGGGAGGGGCCGGCTTCATCCAGCGCGCTTTCGATGGCGGAAACCTAGCGCGCCTGCTGGCCGAAGCGAAGGCGCAAGCGGCTGTCCCGGCTATGGGCCAGCTCCTAGCGCTCATGTTGCTGCGCGAGCAGGACTTCGGTGCCCCCGACGGCGAAGCCTGGGACGATATTATCGCGCGTCATCCGGGCCTTCCCCAAGAACTCGGCGAGCCGCTTGCACGCTATCTTCCCGCGTCACCGCTCGGATGGCTGCTCGATGCTCGCGAAAGCTTTCCCTCGCTCGAGAGGCTGGTCGATGCCGCCGTGCGCTTCGATATCGAACAGAGAGCCAGCCAGGGTTTCGATACCGACTGGCTTCTGCTCCGCGCCGACGCGCTGGAGGCGCTGGTCGGTACGGAGATGCTCGCCCGCAGCATTGGCGATGCCGCAGGACGACCGGGATTCTGGCAGGAATTCGGCAAGCTCGATCTCGGCTCCACCTATCTGCTTGTGGCGTCGATCCTGGCGCGCTCCGATGCGGTCGACCGTGTCCGGCTGAAGGCGGCGTTGGAAGCGCAGCTGATGGCTGTCGATGCGCATGGTTGGACAGCCGCAGTGCGCGATCGGGGGCCCGCCGCTCGCCTCGCCGTCCTCTTCCGATCGAGCTTCGGCGAAGCGATCGAGATCGGCGAGCCGCTGCACGAAGCTCTGGCCGAGCCGGTCGTCGCGCTCGCAGGGATCGACGCCGAATGGTTTGCGCTCGGCGAATTCCTGACCCCGGCGCAGCGCAGCATGTTGCTCCGCCGCCTTCGCGATCGGTTGCTTTCGGTCGATGAAGCCGATGGGTTGCTCGGCATTCTCAGTGCGGGTGGTCAGGCCATGCTCGACCTTGGAGCATTTGGCGAGGAAGCGGACCGGCTTGTGCGATATGTCGTCATGCGCCTTCTTCCATCAGCCGAGGGTCGGGCTTGGCTTGTCACACGTTCGGCCTTCCTCGCCCCGGCCATCGCGAAGGCGCCGGCGCCGACACGCGCGGCTCTGGCCGAGCAGCTCGACGCCGACGCAAAGGTCGACGGCATGTCGAAGGAGATCGATGCACTGCGAACGCAGCTCGGCGTTGCCAAAACGCAGCGGCCGCGCGGTTGATTGGAACATACACCTCGAAATGCACGAAATCATATGGTTCGATTTGGGGTGATGCCGCGAACCTGCCCGCGTCTCCAAGGAGCAAAAGGCCGCTCTTGCTGTTCGACGTCGTGAAGCCGTCAGTCCGCAACTGATGTCGTGGACGGCTCTCCATCCCCCTGCGGTATGCTCCGTGGGTTGAGCTGGAAGGAGAGTCACGATGGAGAAGATTGCGACGATCGGGCTGGATATCGCGAAGTCGGTGTTTCAGGTCCACGGTATTGATGCCGCAGGCGAGGTCGTCGTGCGCAAGCGCCTGAGCCGAGCGCGGGTGGTTCCATTCTTCGCCAAGCTGCCGCGTTGCCTGGTCGGTATCGAGGCTTGCAACACCTCGCATCACTGGGCTCGCGAGCTGATCGCGCTGGGGCACGACGTCCGTTTGATGCCGGCGCAATATGTGAAGCCCTATGTAAAGCGCGGAAAGAACGACGCTGCCGACGCCGAGGCGATCTGTGAGGCGGTGACGCGGCCGACAATGCGGTTCGTCGCGGTGAAGACGCCGGAGCAGCAGAGCGTGATGATGCTTCACCGGGTTCGGCTGATGCTCAACCGTCAGCGCACTCAGCTGTCGAACGCGATGCGGGCGCATATGTCGGAGTTCGGGATCGTGGCGCCGGTCGGGCGCATGGGCCTTGAACGACTGCTAGCGATCATCGCCGATAGAGATGACGAGAGCATCCCCGGCGATGCTCGGCTGTGCCTGGAGATGCTCGGCGCGCAGTTGGCGGTCGTGAAGGAGCAGGTGCTCGAGAACGACCGGCGCATCCGCGCGAGCGCCCGCGAGACGGAAGTCGGGCGCCGCCTGATGGAGATCCCCGGCGTAGGCCCACTGCTTGCGAGCGCGTTCGTTGCCAGCGTCGCTGATCCGCGCATGTTCAAGACGGGCCGCGACCTCGCCGCGTGGATCGGCTTGGTCCCGCGACAGAACTCCAGTGGCGGCAAGGAGCGGCTCGGCGGCATATCGCGCGCGGGGAACCGATATCTGCGTCAGATGCTCGTGGTCGGCGCGATGGCCGTCATACGCCATGCCGAACGACACGGCAGCAAACGAGCCTGGCTCATCGAGCTGATGAAGAGGCGTGCGAAGAAGGTTGCCGCTGTGGCTTTGGCGAACAAGACCGCGCGCATGGTCTGGGCCATGATGACGAGCGGCGAGCACTACCGCGAACCGCAGGTCGCGCACGCATAGGAGATCAGGCGCCGGGCAAGGCGTCGCCGAGGTTGGGAAGGGCGGACAGGAGCTGATGCACAAAGCCGGTTGAAACCGCCGGATCAGGAAAACCCATTTTGGCCGGTGCACCTCGAGTGCGAGCAATTGGTCGGGACCCGATCCGCGCGAAAGGCATCATGGCCAGCGGCGCATGACAAGGCCGCATCACAGGCCGGACACATGGCTGCACCAACCAGCAAAACGCATCGTTCCAGAAACCGCTTGCCAACGGAGGGCCGTCCACACACGGCCAGAATGAGACTCCCGTGGTTCGGTTGACTGGGCGCCTCGGCGCGGGGCATGGGCGGCTATGACCGACGCCCATGCTTCCGTGCCGCTCAAGCTGTTCAACAGCCTGACGCGCAGCCTCGAAACATTCGAGCCCGTCCACCCCGGCGAGGCGCGGGTCTATAGCTGCGGCCCGACGGTCTACAACTATCCGCATATCGGCAATATGCGCGCCTATGTCTTTGCCGACACGCTCGGGCGGACGTTGTCGTACAAGGGCTACAAGCTCACCCACGTCATCAACATCACCGACGTCGGCCATTTGACCGACGACGCCGATGCGGGCGAGGACAAGCTGGAAAAGGCCGCGGCCGAACGCGCCCAATCGATCTGGGACATCGCGCGCCATTATACCGAGGCCTATTGGGCCGACGTGAAGGCGCTCAACATCCGCCAGCCCGCGCACTGGTCGATCGCCACCGACTACGTCCCGGCGATGATCGACTTTGCGAAGGCGATCGCCGACAAGCATTGCTACGAGCTCGACGGCGGCCTCTATTTCGACACCACCAGCGTCACCGACTACGGCCGCCTCGCGCGCCATGGCACCGACGAGGGCGAGAGCCGCATCGACCCCGTCGACGGCAAGCGTCACCCCGCCGACTTCGCGATCTGGCGCAAGACGCCCGCGGGCGAGACGCGGCAGATGGAATGGGATTCGCCCTGGGGCCGCGGCGCGCCGGGCTGGCATCTCGAATGCTCGGTGATGTCCGAAGCGCTGCTCGGCTTCCCGTTCGATATCCACACCGGCGGCATCGATCATCGCGAGATCCACCATCCGAACGAGATCGCGCAGAACCAGGCGCACAGCTGCAGCGACGCCAGCGGCGCGCGCATCTGGATGCACAATAATTTCCTCGTCGACCGCAGCGGCAAGATGTCGAAATCGAGCGGCGAGTTCCTCCGCGTGCAGCTGCTGGTCGACAAGGGCTACCACCCTCTCGCCTATCGCTTGATGTGCCTGCAGGCGCATTATCGCAGCGAGCTGGAATTCAGCTGGGACGGCCTTGGTGCGGCGCTAACGCGCCTCAAACGGCTGGTGATGGCCGCCGCGCCGGTAAACGACGCGACACCGTCCGAAGCGACCGACCGGCGCCTTATAGACCTGTTGGCGAAGTTCGACGCAGCGATGTCCGACGACCTCAACACGCCCGTCGCGCTCACGCTGCTCGAAGAAGCAGCGGCGATGAAGAAGATCGACGCGGGCCAGAAGCGGGCAGCGCTCGCCGCAATGGATGTCGTGCTCGGCCTCGACCTGTTGACGATCAACCGTTCCGACCTACGCGTACGTCCGAAGGCGGCAACCATCGACGAGGACGAAATCGAGGCAACGCTCGCGCGCCGCAAAGACGCGCGAGCTGCCAAGGATTTCGCAGCTTCCGATACGCTGCGCGACGAACTCATCGCCGCGGGCGTCGACGTGATGGACGGCGACCCGCTCGGCTGGGATTGGCGCTCATACGTCGATTAGAAACGACCAGAATGTAGGCTCAAGTCCCTGTCGCCCACATGTCGCTTTCGCCAAAAGCTCGTTGAACATTTTCTGGCAACTATCGAACGACGCGATAAAAAAGACGCCCGCCCGATTGCTACCGAGCGGGCGTCAGATGAAGATCTCGGGTTTCCTGAAAGGAAGAGCTCTCCTGGGTCGCAAGGCGCGGATAGCTTCGCGAACAGATCGATGATTGTACGGCAGCGCCAAAAGATTCTTAGTCGGATGGAGTAGCGCGTTACCTTCTGCGGATCATCGAAGGCTGCGAAACGTGATCGACCAGCGTGGGGTGGGCATTGCCGCAATGCTGTGTTCCCACTCGTCGCGAATCTCGCCCTGCATATGATAGATCGAGCGTGGCGCGAGTTCGGCCGTGCGGCGCTCGAACCGGTCGGCGCATCGACGACGATAGCGCATGTTAGCCGTCGATCCGAGTGAGACGCCAATCACATGCTCGAATACCGGGCGATCTTTGTGCCAGCCGATCCCGGCACCGATCCCGTATTGGATGAGGAGTGCTTGTTCGAGAGCGGTGTTTGGGAGACCGGCGAAGTCTGCGGCGCGTTCGCGGAGCGGCTCGAGCCACGCGGGAATGAGGTCGCCCGGCGCAAAGAGGCCCGTCTGGAAATCGTAGGTCCAGCCGAACGAGCGGGTAAGCCGCTTTCCTTCCCATTGTTGGAACTGGAACGGGGCAAGATTTGCCGCTTCGACAAGAGTGATCAGACTTTGCTCCTCACCGGGAGCGACGAAATCATTGCAGTAGCTAAGACCGGCAGGAAGCGACGTGCCGAACAGATCGGATTGGCGCCCGAGCATAGTGCGATCCAAGCTTTGCGTTGTCACAATGGCAGATCGGCTTGCGCGAGAAGAGGCTCGACGAAAAACGTGTGGCGCGGCGGCTCTTCGAACAGCACCTCGTTGGGCAGCGTACCGTCGAGCCAGTGCATGACGTTGCGCCGCTCGACGATAACGCCATGCCGTGTCTGGTAGGGGATCACGTCAGCCCCGGCCGGGATGGTGAGTATCCGATAGGACAGCGGCCAGTCGGCGAGCGGGGGATCCCAGACGGCGGCGAGATAGAAGAAATTACCGCTGTCGAGCGTGACCCTGTACCGCTGGTCGCCGGTGCCCATGCGGAACTCGGACGCGGGGATCAGACAGCGGCGCTTCGGAAAGGCGCGGCCTTCGGAGCGGACGAAACGGAAATTGACGCCGTCCGAGAAACGCGGATCGCTTCCCCAGACCGCCTCGACCATTTCGACCTCGTTTTCATCCTCGGGATTGCGCCTTATGAGCGCACGGCGTCCGCCGTCCGGGGCATCGGGATCGAAAGGGGTTGGCGCCATTCCCATATGTGGAACATAATGGGAACGAAGATGAGTCGCAAGGGGCAGGGAACGACCGCGAATGTGCAACGATTACAGGCTGGAAGTCGACATCGCCTCGATCGCCGAGGATTTCGACGACCTCCAGATCAAGATCAAGATGCCCGAGGGCGCGCCGAACGTCCCGGCGCGCGAGGATGTCCGAATCACCGACATGGCCCCGATCGTGAAGGCGAGCGACGGCGATGCGGTCGGCGAGCTCGTTAATCGGCGCTGGAGCTGGCCGGGGCAGGGGAACAAGCCCGTCTACAATATCCGCTCCGAAGGGCGCGATCTTGGCGCGCAGCGCTGCCTCGTCCTGTGCGACGGCTTCTATGAATTCACCGACCCGACCGACAAATCGCAAAAGCGCCTCGATAAGTGGCTCTTCACGATAAAGGATCATCGCTGGTTCTGCATGGCGGGGATCTGGCGCGATGCCTTTGTCGGTGAGGCCTTCAGCCTGCTCACGATGGACGCCGGTCCCGATATCGCACCCTATCATCATCGTCAGATCATTCCGCTGCCGCGCGATCGGTGGGCGGCCTGGCTCGATCCGCGCGTGCCCGCCGCCGATATTCTGCAATGGCTTCCCGAAGGCAGCCTCGAGGTTCGCCAGGTCTATGGCAAACCGCCGGCGCAGGGAGCGCTTGCCTTGTGAGCGATTATGACGCGCTCCAGCGCTTCGCCGAGGCGCAGGCGGAGTTTTACCCGCGCGCCCTTGGCGAGATCGGGCGCGGCAAGAAGCGCTCGCACTGGATGTGGTTCATCTTCCCGCAGCTCGCCGGGCTCGGGCGGAGCGCCATGGCGCAGCGTTATGCGATCGCCGATCTCGGCGAGGCGCGCGCCTATCTCGCGCACCCGCTGCTCGGTGGCCGCTACTGGGAAAGCGTTGAGGCGCTCCAGGATCTCACGCTCAGCGATCCCGTCGCCGTGTTCGGCGAGGTCGACGCGATGAAACTGCGCTCCTCGCTCACCCTGTTCGAGGCGGCGAGCGATCGCCCCTTGTTCGCAGCGGCGCTCGATCGCTGGTTCGGTGGGGTCCGCGACGAGCGGACGCTGGCGCGATTGAAGCGCGCCGCCGCTCGCTAGGCCGCCGGGTCCGAAGCCTTGGGGGTCAGGATCAATGTCCGGCCTTCGACGCGCCAGGACCGCAGCTGTGAGAGGAAGTTCATGCCGAGGACGTCGGTGTCGGCGAGCCCCGGCGAGATCACGATCTTCAGCTTATGCGCTTCGATGCCGCCGATCTCGAGCCGGTCGACGGTGCCGGCATCCGCCCGCACGGTGCCGTTCGCGGTTTTCATGAGCAGCGGCACGAGCGTGGCATCGGCCTTCACGCCCGCGGCCGTAGCGGTCGCCTCGGACAGCGCGGTGATCGTGGCCCCGCTGTCGACCAGCATGCGCCGCTTTGTTCCGTTCAGTTCGACCTCGGCCCAGAAATGCCCGTCGCGGCTCATCGGAATGCGGACTTCGTCGCCGACGATCTCTTGGCTGTCGAGACCGAGGTTCGCGGTGATTCGCGAGAGATTGGGGTCGAAGGGCGCCTGCTGAAGCACGAGGAAAATGCCGAAAGCGAGCAGCGCGAAGGAGAAAAGCGCGCGAAGGACGCGCCCGACATAGGGAATCTTGAACAGGATGACGAGAATCAGCGCGGCGCCGACGGCGTAGATCGCGAGCTCATTCCAGGGAAGATCGGTGGTGATCGGCATGAATTTATCCGCCCGATTACAGCGGCGAAGGTGTCGCGTCACTGAATGATCCACAGCTGCCCGCCGCAGGTCGCTTGACGTCGGTTCCGGCAGAGTGGAACATATAGGGAACATTTGAGTCGGACCAGATATGACCGCACCGCCTTTCACGCAGCCCCGGCCAAGCGCCGAGGAGCTTCAATCGCTTCGCGATGCGGTGGCACGCGCCCAGTCGGTGCGCGGGCCGGTGCTGCCGTTCGACGTCGGCCCGCTCGACCATCTTCTCGGCGGCGGCGGGCTCGATGGCGCTGGACTCCATGAGGTTGCGGCCGCCTCGGCGAGCTGGGGCGACGATGCGGCGGCGACCTTGTTCGCCGCCGGGATCGCCGCGCGTTTCGCGGCGCCTGGCCTGTCGGCGCTCTGGGCGCTGACCCGCTTCGATCTTTATGCCCCGGGGCTCGAACAGGCCGGGCTCGGGCCTGAGCGGGTGCTTTATGCGCAGGGGAAGACCGACAAGGAACTGCTTGCGATGTGCGAGGATGCGCTTCGCGATGGCGCGCTCGCGTGCGTGGTGGCCGAAGTGAAGGCGGCCGACCAGACCGCGACGCGCCGGCTGCAGCTCGCGGCCTCCGAAGGCAAGACACCGATGCTGCTTTATCGCCGCTACCGGCGTTACGGCCAATGCCCGCTCACCGATCTCTCGCTGGCCTGCACGCGCTGGCGGATCGGAAGCCTTGCTTCGTCGCCGCTGTCGATGCCCGGCGTCGGGCGCGGGCGCTGGTCGGTCGAGCTTGTCCGCCAGCGCGGCGGGCCGCCTTTTTCCCTCGAACTGGAGGCGTGCGATGACCAGGGTCGCCTCGCTCTTCCTGCCGCAACTCGCGATCGAGCGATTGCGGCGGGCGGCGCCGATCTCGCGCTCGGGCACGCCGCCTGAGTTCGCGCGGGTCGCACCGCGCCTACCCGAGCCCATCGACGATAACCCCGGAGCCTGTTCGGTGCCGCGCGGCGGCGGTTGGCGACCGGGCGCGCGCTGGGCGCAGGAAACGTCGGCGCATGCACGGCCCGACCGGGCCGCGATCGACGCGATGCCAGCGCACCAGCGGCCGCCGATGCGCGAGCTTGGACGGCGGAGCGAGGCCGCGGCGCCGATCTTTCGCATGTCGCGCAGCGACGATGGAAATCCGGCGATAGGTGCCGCGCTTACAATGCCTGTTCAGTGGGGCGCGCGCCCGACGATCCTCGTCGCGCGCACCGGCCAGCGCGATATCGTCACCGCAGCTTGCCCGCTCGCGCTCGACCTCGGCCTTTCGCCCGGCATGGCGGCAGCGCATGCACGAGCGCTCGTGACCGATCTCGAGGTGCTCGATGCGGCTCCCGAGGCCGATGCGGCGTGGCTGGACCGCCTGGCTCTCCATGCGGTGCGGCACTGGACGCCGACCGCGGCGGTGTCGGGATGCGACGGGCTCTGGCTCGACCTTACCGGCACGACGCATCTCTTCGGCGGCGAGGCGCGCTTCGCCTCGCGGCTTGTGTCGTTCCTGCGCCGACTCGGTTTCACCGCGCGTGTCGCGATCGCCGGAACCCCCGGCGCCGCGCACGCGCTCGCGCGCTTTGGCGACGCGGCGGCACTGGTTCTGCCGGAAAGGGAGGAAGCGGAGGCGCTTGCGCCGTTGCCGCTTCGTGCGCTCCGGCTCGCGCCGGAGGCGCTGGCCGCGGCGGCGCGCTTCGGGATTGAGCGCATCGCAGACCTTTATCCCATGCCGCGCGGACCGCTCGCGCGCCGGCTCGGGCGCGGCACCGTCGAGCGGCTCGACCAGGCTCGAGGCCATGTGCCCGAGCCGATCGTCCCCGTCGTGCCGTTCGAGATGCCTCTTGTCTCGCGGCGGCTCGTCGAGCCGATCGCGACCGCCGAAGCGATCGAGCAGGTGATCGCCGATCTCGTCGGCGATCTTGTCGCCGATCTGCACGAACGCGGTCTTGGCGTGCGCACGCTGGTGCTCAGCTGCGAGCGGGTCGATGCGCGCGAGCAGCGCGTCGCGGTCGGGACGGCGCGGGCGACGCGCAACGCCAAGCATTTGCTACGCCTCTTCAAGCTCCGCATCGACCGGATCGAGCCCGGGCTCGGGATCGAGAGGATGGAGCTTGCCGCGCCGCAGGTCGATGCACTGGCGCCCGAGGCGATCGGCGCGGGGCTTACGGACGAGTCGCGCGCGCCCGATATTGCGCCGCTCGTCGACCAGCTAGCGGGCCGCGCTGGCGAGGCGGCGCTGTTTCGGCTCTCGGGACACGAAAGCGATGTGCCCGAGCGCGCGATCGGCCGCGTCGGCCCGCTGGCCAAGCCTGTCGGCTGGCCCGGCTGGCCGCGCCCGATCCGGATGCTGGGCCGGCCCGAGGCGCTCTCGGGGGTCGTCGCGCTGCTCCCCGACCATCCGCCGCGGCGCTTCGCGTGGCGCGGACGGAGTTACCGCGTCGTCGCCGGCGACGGGCCCGAGCGCATCCATGGCGAATGGTGGCGGCGCGCCGGCGAGATGTGGGCGGTCCGCGACTATTTCCGGGTCGAGGCCGAAAGCGGCGAGCGCTTCTGGCTGTTCCGCCGCGGTGACGCGATCACTGACAATACCGGCGATTTGAGCTGGTACATGCACGGCGTCTTCGGATGACAGCGCAGCTCACCACCTATGTCGAACTGCAGACGACGAGCCATTTCTCCTTTCTGCGGGGAGCCTCTTCGCCCGAAGAATTGTTCGCGAGCGCGGCGCTGCTCGGCCATTCGGCGCTCGGGCTTTGCGATCGCGGCAGTGTCGCCGGCATGGTCCGCGGCCTCTCGGGGCAGGAAGCGACGGGTGTGCGGCTGATTCCCGGCTCGCGTGTCGATCTTCGCGATGGCCGTTCGCTCCTCCTCTATCCGAAAGACCGCGCCGCTTGGTCGCGGCTCACGCGCCTCCTGTCGCTCGGTAAGGCGCGCGGCGGCAAAGGTAATTGCTGGCTCGACTGGGCTGATGTCGCTTCATGGTCCGATGGCCTCGTCGCGGTCCTCGTCCCCGACATGGCCGATGAGCGGACGCGGCTCGACCTAGACGAACTCCGCGAGACGTTCGGCCACGACGCCTATCTGGCGCTGTCGCTCCGGCGCCGGCCCGGGGATTTCGCGCGGCTGCGCGCGCTCGACGCATTGGGACGCGACGCGGGCGTGCGCCGCGTGGCTTGTGGCGACATCCTCTACCATGCGCCCGAACGCCGCCCGCTGCAGGATGTGCTGACAGCGATCCGCGAGAAGACCACCGTCGATGCCCTGGGGTTCAAGCGCGAGCGCTTCATGGACCGCGCCTTGAAGTCTCCCGCCGAGATGGAGCGGCGTTTCATGCTCTTTCCTGACGCGATCCAGGCGAGCGCCGATATCGCGGCGGCATGCCGCTTCGACCTTGCCGAGATCCGCTACCAATATCCCTATGAGGAAGTGATGGCGGGGCGCAGCGCGCAGGAAGCGCTCGCAGCGCTCACCGAGGAGGGCGCCGCGCGCATGTTTCCGGGCGGCGTGCCGTCGGCCTATCGGAAACAGATCGATCATGAGCTGCGGCTGATCGGCGAGCTGGGCTACGCGCCCTATTTCCTGACGGTCAATTCGATCGTCGCGGAGAGCCGACGGCGCGGGATCCTGTGCCAGGGTCGGGGGAGCGCGGCGAACAGCTGCGTCTGTTTCCTCCTCGGTGTCACCTCGATCGATCCGATCAAGCATGAGCTGCTCTTCGAGCGCTTCGTGTCGGGCGAACGCAAGGAGCCGCCCGATATCGACGTCGACTTCGAGCATGAGCGGCGCGAGGAAATCATCCAGTGGATCTACGAGACCTACGGCCGTCATCGCTCCGCGCTGACCGCCGTTGTCACGCGCTACCGGACGCGCGGCGCCGTGGCCGAGGTGGGGAAGGCGCTCGGACTGCCGCGCGACCTCACCAAGATGCTCACCGGCCTCGTATGGGGCTGGTCGGTAGACGGCATTCCCGACAAACAGATTGCGAGCCTCAATTTGAATGCCGACGATCATCGGCTCAGACTAACTCTCGATCTCGCACGCCAACTGATTGGAACACCGCGCCAATTGTCGCAGCATCCGGGCGGTTTCGTGCTAACCGAAGAGCGGCTCGACGATCTCGTTCCGATCGAGCCCGCGCGCATGGAAGACCGGCAGATCATCGAATGGGACAAGGACGATATCGACGTCCTCAAGTTCATGAAGGTCGACGTGCTGGGGCTCGGCATGCTCGGCTGCATGAACCGTGCTTTCAACCTGCTGCGCGAGCATAAGGGCGTCGATGTCGGCATGGCCGACCTGCAGGATGACGATCCTGCCGTTTATGCAATGATCCAGAAGGCCGATACGCTGGGCGTCTTCCAGATCGAGAGCCGGGCGCAAATGTCGATGCTCCCGCGCATCAAACCCAAATGCTTCTACGACCTGGTGATCGAGGTCGCGATTGTCCGCCCCGGCCCGATCCAGGGCGATATGGTCCATCCCTATCTTCGCCGCCGCGAGGGCAAGGAGAAGCCCGAATATCCGAAGCCCGAGCTTCGCGCGGTGCTCGAGAAGACGCTCGGCGTCCCGCTCTTCCAGGAACAGGCGATGAAGGTCGCGATCGTCGGCGCGGGCTTCACCCCGGCCGAGGCCGATCAATTGCGGCGGGCGATGGCGACCTTCAAACTGACCGGCGGCGTATCGCATTTCTACGACAAGCTCGTCGGCGGCATGGTCGAACGCGGCTACCCCAAGGATTTTGCCGAGCGCACCTTCAAGCAGATCGAGGGCTTCGGCTCCTACGGCTTTCCAGAGAGCCATGCCGCGTCCTTCGCCAAGATCGCCTATGCGTCCTGCTGGATGAAGCATCATCATCCCGACGTCTTCTGTGCCGCCCTGCTCAATGCGCAGCCGATGGGCTTCTATGCGCCCGCGCAGATTGTGCGCGATGCCCGCAATCATGGTGTCGAGGTGCGCCCGGTCTCGATCAACGACAGCCATTGGGATTGCACGCTGGAGGAGATCGGCGGGCGCTATCTCGCGGTGCGCCTCGGCTTTCGCCAAGTGCGCTCGCTCGCCAATATCCATGGCGCTGCGATCGTCGGGGCGAGGGGGGATTTGCCCTACGACTGCGTCGAGGATGTCTGGCGACGCGCGGGCGTGCCGCGCGCCGCGATCGAACGGATCGCCGAGGCCGACGGCTTCGCCTGCCTATCCGAGGACAGGCGGCAGGGCTTGTGGAAGGTACGGGGGCTGGACGAAGCGCCGCTGCCGCTCTTCGCGGCGGCGGATGCCCGCGAGGCCTGCTTCTCGCCCGAGGGGCTCGAACCCGCGACCGCGCTCCGGCCGATGACCGAGGGGCGCGAGGTGGTGGAGGATTATCGCACGCTGCAGCTATCGCTGCGCGCGCATCCGCTGAGCTTTCTGCGCGACGAGCTTGATGCCATGGGGATCATCCGCTGCGCGGACCTCCCGCATATTCGCGACGGGCGGAATATCGAGGTCGCGGGCGTCATCCTTGTCCGCCAGCGTCCCGGCTCGGCCAAGGGCGTGCTCTTCGTGACGATCGAGGACGAAACGGGCATCGCGAACGGCATCCTCTGGCCCGATCGTTTCGATATCTATCGCCGCGCGGTGATGTCGGCCTCGATGATCGCGATGCGCGGACGGCTGCAGAAGGAAGGCGAGGTCATTCACATCATCTGCGACCGGATCATCGACCATGACGCGATGCTGCGCGCGATCGCGCAGGGCGATGTATCGATAGCGCCGGGACGCGGCGATGGCGCGCGGAACGGGGGAAGGCCGGACTCGCGAGACGTGCCGCTTCGCATCCGAAGCCATGATTTCCATTGAACGATCGAAAAATGTGCCTCGACCAACCCCACTTCACCTGATTGAGATCGGCCACGGGATCGGCCATTCTTGAACAGGTTCGGCAGTTTTCATACGCAAATCACGGAGTTTATCGCCAAGGGAAACCGGCCAAAGTGGGCAATATTCGCTTAAACTCGAGCGTTGACGTCGATCTGCGAATGCCACATTCTAGTCGCAGGAGACCGGGAAATGCCGTCCGCGAAAGATCGCCGCGATGAGATCGTTAGCCTTGCTGCAGGTGTTCTCGGCAGTGAGAACGCAGCCAAGGATTGGATGCGTCAACCCGCAATTGGACTTAATGGACAAATCCCCGCGAAGCTTGTCCGAACGATTGCAGGCACTCGCCTAGTCGAAGAATATTTGATGCAGATGGAACATGGCGTTTACGTGTGAATGCATGCGCTGGGTCGCTCGGGACGGGGCGTGCCGATCATAACAGAGTCGGCCTTTGCACTAGGTAATACCGAAGAGAATATGTTAAGCAGCAAGAACTAAGGAGAGGCAGATGGCACTAAATGAGGATGTCCCTGGCGGTTAAGCTGGGAATTCGAAGCCACTTCACCATCGGCCATAAATCTGGCCCAAAAGGTAGCTGACGACCTTGCGAAGGTCGTCGAAATCGCCGTTGGTCATTTTCGTCAAAGCACTGCTACCTTGGAACAACGCATTCGCGTTCGGAGCGCGCAGCCAGTCGCTGGTTCGCTCCTCGGGAAAGAGCGTTACGAGCGAAGCGTAGATCGACAGTACGCAACCGATCCGTTCTATTACGTCCATTGGGATCGCCACGGCATCGTGGGCTTGCGCGCGAACTCTCCAGTCATTGAAGACAGCGAGATCTTGGATGCCGAGCAGAGCCATCTGCTCCTCCAAGTCCAACGTCCAAAGCTCGGCGATGTTGAGGAAGGTACGCAGGCCCGCCGGTCCATGTCGACCAGGGTCGATCTTCGTCGTGGGATACATCGAGTTCCACCCCAAGATGAAATCCTAGATTGCGGGAGGCGGCAGTAAGTCGGCGCCCAAGCTAGTTTGGCACTGGAGAGCCAAGCGCCCCATCACGGTTTTTCAGTCGGACCGAGTTCACCGAACGGCGGGTATTCCTGGCGACGCACGTTGAAAGGCAGTCCCAACCGCTGGGTTATTCGGCGCAATGAGGAGAATGCCGTCTTTCGCTTACGGGGCGGAATTTTCATCGCTCATCCCTTTAATGACAGTGGCTCAATCGCCGGTGCGGCTCTTTCGCCCAAGTCGCCTCTTACGATTGCTTGGAAGGTATTCCGATTAGTCATCGCTGTCAGCGCGATCTCGTTCGCGAGCGGACCTCGGCTGAGATTTTGTCGGTTTAGGGCTCGCCAAACGACTTTCGAAATGAACCGCAGTAGTCGGGACATCGGAGCCTCTCCATCGGAGTTCATAAGGCTCGCCGCATAGTGTTGGATGCACAACCACAACCATGCCCGATATGGTGTCGTACCCGTCGTCGGCCACGAGGCGAGCGAAGGACAGCAGTTCCGCTTCGAGCTCCGCTATCGGAATGGGTTTGTAGAATAAATATCGAAGCATGCCGGTCCTCCATGTTTGGGGCGGACCGGCAAAGCCGGGTGTTGGAAACCTGCTGTGACACAGGCGCATACGCCTTTACCGTCGCCGGCTGGACATGCGCGCATGCCACCCGGCCGATAAACATCGGCCAGGTGTCACAGAAGGGGTTTCCACGCCCCACCGCCGGGACAGACCAGCGGTGGCACAGTGGTCGCAGAACCGGGAAGCGAGCGCAAGACACTCTCGAAAATTTCCCAAGAATGGCTGATTTTATTCTTCAGGTAGCCATTTTGTCCCATTTGATCGGACGCGATCGGTTTTTCTACAACTTGTTGTTATAAATGATATTATTTGAGATTTTCAAATGCGAACGGGGCATCTCGGGGCCGAATTAGGCCGAATTGATCTACGGATGCGCCGCTATCGTGATCTAATTCGGGGATCGTTTCGAACGGGCGATTTGGGACCCAAATATGGTCCAGCGGAGATAGGACGATAATGACCGTTATCGTTCTACCGCTTGCGCCTCCTAGATGTCCGAAGATGCAATACAGGCGACATGCATGACGCGCTGTAAGCGGTCCCCGGAGCTAAAGCTTTGGATTGGTTCCTTCAGTAGGGTATCTTTTTCTCCGCGGGAGCACGCGGATCGACGAGGGGGGCATCTAACTGCGAGAGCTTCAAACGATGTCGTTCAGCATTGAATTGCCAACGCTGAAATTGTTCGAGCAGCTCGTTATTGAGCGCCTTGCTCGCTCGGAGTTCTTCGCGCGTCTCGTCAAGTTTTCGCCGTAGTGCGCCCACGGCCGAGCTTCCGTAGCGCTTTTCGCCAGCGTCTTTCGTATCATCCGCCAGACGCGCTCGCGCAATATTCCACGCGTCTTTGATGCGCGGCTGTTTGAGCATGGCGACCTTGCTGTAGACATGGCCGTGCGGCAGTTCCATCGCCAGGATAACAAGATAGGCCCGCCACGTTAGCTTGCCGGTCCAGCCACTAAGAAGCTCGATCGCCTTGTCGATGTCGCTGTCGGTCAATCGCGGTGCGCTAGACATTACAGCTCTGCCTCGTCGGACCATAGCTGATCAAAGGTCGCTAGGAGCTCGTCGCTGGAGCCGTCGACCTCGTCCGGTCGAAATTCGGCCTCGCGCACGGCGGCTGCCAAACCGGACCGAGTCTGAGGGTTGAGGACGGCCGGCAAGGTGATCAAAGTGCCATCGTCGATCTGCGGGTCGGTCAGATGTTGGAGCGCCAGCCGCCAGCGATTGGCTTTTTCCTCGTGGAGGGTCACCCAGCGCTGCGCGCCAAATCGGCCGGCATCCAGCGCGGCCCGGGCTTGCTCTGCAGCTTTCGTCGAGATCGAGAGCTGAAGCTGCGCTTCTTCGACATGCTTCGAACTGCCCTTGATGAACGTATTTTCTCCGCAGCGGATACAGTCTTTGTCCTTGGGGCAGGGCATGAGCGAATAATCGTGACGACAAAGGCCGAAGCGGGTCGTGATCGTGGAGCCGACTTCGAGTTTCAATGCCGTTTCGCGCGTTATCGACTCCTTGCGGACGCGATCGTCGATCTTGTCTGCGAGCGGACCCACGACTTTCAGGTTGGTCGGTGCAGCCTCATCGAGAAACACGAAGGCCTCGATATAGGTCTCCTGCGGTACATGATTATAGGAGGCATTCTGACTGACGCTCTTGCGCCCCGACCAAAAGGCGATGAGTTCCTGCGACAGATGCTTGGATTGGGCCAGCGTGTTCAGGAGATGGCGCGGCTGATGGGTGTTGAGGCGCCAAGGCTCGCCGGTTTCCGGATTGAAGAGATTGTTGCGCGAAAAGATCGTTTTCCCTGTCGGCTTCGACCCCAGCTCGTGCTTGATCTGTGCATAGGTAAGATAGCGCGGAATATAGTGCTGGGGCTCGGCCGCGCCCCGCATAATCTCATCCGGCATGCAGAAAAGGGCCCGGCTCCCCGGCAGTGCATTGCGAGGATCAATGTAAGGGAAGGTCGGCGGAAGCGCGCCGATCACATAGCGCTCCAGCGACTCGAAGGTGATGAGGACAGAATATTGACCGGCCTGGCGGTCGGGGCGTCCGCGCGAAACGTCCCGCGTCGTACCGCATCGCTCGAGCGCTTTATCGATGGCTTGCCCCTGCGTGATCGGCTTCGTTCGCCCGATAATCTGTGCGGCCTCCCATTGGGTGATCGGTTCGCCGCGCAGATGTTCGAAGCCGGGCGGGAGGTAGAGCTGTCCGGCGTTTTCTTCGTACCATTTGTGCGCGATGCGAGATTTCTCGCCAATAGCCAGCAGTTTGCGGATGGCGAGTTTCGCGATTTCGGCGTTGTCGTCGCTGGCCGCGAATTTCGTCATCGCGTCGCCGCCTTTGAGCGGTCGCCAACTCAGCCCATAGCGGCCGTCCATCTCCGTTTCGCAGTCAATGGGTAGACCCAAAATCTCGGTCACGCGCGACGGGGCAAACATCGCTAGCGCGAACCAGCTACTGGCGATCACGTCTGGGACATAGCTGCTGTTATGGAATACGCCCGCCAACTCGAAGATCGCGTGGATATTGGGCAACTTTGCCGAATTGCCGCGGGCGCCTTCCTGATTGACCCGGTCGTTGCGTGCCGGCGCCCGGTACTGAATGGAAGTGCGCCAGACAATCTGGATTTCCGCGATCCGCGCTTGGTTGACATAATCGAGTGCGATCCGCTCAAGCAGGCGCCCATATTTCCAGCCGTCTTGGTAGGTCTCGACAATGATCTCCTGGGCTCTGTCCAGTATGGACGCCGTGAGATGGCGGATGTCAGGATGCCTGCCGAGGTCGCGAAATGCCTTTTCGATCGTGCGAAGCGTCGCGACTACTCCGCTTGCACTATTCTCACCGGACGTGCGCAGAAAGTCGGTCGTGAGGGCCTTCGCAGCACTCAGGAAGGGCTCTTCGAGGTCAATGGCCTCCTTCGAGCGAGGCCCTCTTCGCGTCGTTTCCAGATTGGTGAAATGCGCGGCGAGGCCAGCAGACGTCGACGATGCCTTGATGAAAAAAGGGCGCAGGTCCCAGCTGTTGTCGTCCCAATCTACAGCATGAGCTCCGTGGAAGAAGCGATAGCTACGCGCATGTTCGATATAGGCCGCTAAATTCTGGCACGCATTGATTTCCGCGCGGCCGATGTAGGGGACGATCATTGCTGTCACAGCGCCATCCTTGCGGACATGGCGTCGCGCTCGGTTACGATGCTGTCGATGGCGTCGATCTGCTCTTGCGTGATGTTCTTGATTCGCTCGGCGGTCTCGCTGTCTCGATCTGCGATCAAAACGGCGCGCAATTCCTCCCATGGCGCTTCACGGAATGGTTCGAATCGGTCGCAGGTGAGGCAACTCCTCGGCGCGTCTTGATAACATTTGGCGTGCGTTCCGCAGGCTCCGAGATCTGCGCCATTGAGATGTTCATAGGCAGTTATCAGCGCGCTGTCGTCGTTCTTGCGCGTCGCGTCGCGAAGACTGTCGATCAACCGGCCTTTGAAGGCTTGGGCGAATACGCGCATTTCATCACCGATCAATTCCCGGATCGGGTCTTGGAGCGACGGCATGGCTGCGCGGTAGTAGCGGACACAATGGAGAGACGTATGCGTGAGAAGACGCGCTACTTCTTCGTCTCTAGCACCCAGAGCGATCGCGCGCGTTCCCATCGTATAACGGAAACGGTAAGGGAAAAGCGGAATTGGACCGCCCAGTCGATCGGAATATGTTTCCAGCGCATTGAAGATTGCGGTCAAGCGCTGTGACACCACTTGCGAGCTGTTGAAGAATAGGGGAGTAAGTGGCGAGGCGCCCTTCATCTTTGGTGTTTGCAGATATTTCTGTAGCACCTCGGCTAGCTGGGTCTGGCATTTTCGTCGCCACCGCGTTTCCTTTTTTGCTTCGCGGGTTTTCGCAATGGTAATCAGCAACGTGAGTTCCTTGCCTTCGGGGCCTGTCGTTTCAATAATGTCCCCTCTGGTCGCGCGAGCAATTTGTACGGGCCGGACGCCTGTGCCCAGCAGGAAGGATGCGAGAGCCCAATCCTTCGTACTGATTTGCCCTTGGGCATAGGCTTTGTTCAGAGCGCCATAAACGTTACGCAATTCCTGTTCGGTGAGCGATCCACGCTTGGGGTCATTGGCCACAAGCGCAAAATATTGGCCATTCCCCTTCTCTTCCCATTTTTCCGGCTGCTGCAGAAAGTTTCCAATTTTGGGTTCTAGTCCCGGCAGACCTCGATCCACCCACTGGCCGAGGATTGCTTGGACGAAGGGCCAGCCCGATATAGGTTGATGTTCGGGAAAGTCTTCGAGGTCTTGCAGCGTCAAGATGGCCGGCGGGGCCAGCAAATTGAGTCTCTCAGCCAAAACGCCGAAAAAGTGAGCGCAATTATGCGCATAGACAGGGGAATGCGTCGAAAGTAGCCCCACCAGAATTTCAACTGCCGAATTGTGCCAAATGACGCCGACGCGCCGCCACGAAAAATCGAGGCAGCATGATCGTATGTCGCTGCTGATTTTGGTCTGGCCGTAAAGATCCGCAGTAACCCAGCGTCCATCTAAGAGTCGGATTTCACGAAAGCGATCAGATTCTAGATCGAGGCGACTGGCCATTTACCTACCTTGTTGAAGAGTTTGCGCGCGGACCCAGCGTGATGATTTCTTGCAATGGGGTTTCATTCGAAATGCGCAATCCTATTGCTAAGACGTTGCCGCGAGTGTGATGCCTTGCTCGGTTTACTGATCATTTCGGCTTTCCTCCGAAAGGACGCCGTTTGGATTAATTTCGTCCATCATTTCTTGGGCGATCCGGTCGGCGCTCTCGCGAATATGGCGGCGGTTATATCGGGCAGGTTGGCGGGAGTTCTCGGACCACCCCATAAGGCGTATGCGCATCTGCGCCTCCTTTTCAGCGGAAAAACGCTGATCCTTGGGTAGGCGATCAAGCTTAAGGCTCAAAATGTGATTCCAGGCACGGCGCATCGTATGTGGAGTTAGCTGCCATGGCTGTGAGCCGAGCATCGGGCGAACTGTCAGGAAGATGCGGTTCAGAAACTTGCCGCTTGTGAGCGGGCTCCCTGCCTTGTCGGTGAAAAGGGCTCCCGTACGATGCGCTTCGCAGCCGCTCGGCATGTTCAGCCAGTAGGTCATGAAGAAATGATCGAACACATCCGCCGTCTTTTTGATGATCGGGACGGTGCGCGCGATGGTCTTCGACTCGCGGATCTGAAAACGATTCTTCGCTCCAATCACGCTATCTGTGGCGGCTGTCGTAACTTCGCTCCGACGCGCTCCCGTATCGAACAGCAAGCGCCAAGCGAGATAGTTTCGCCACTGGACGAATTCCGATCGAAACGGATTCGTGCTAGAACCCGGGGTGAGAATTTCGTCAATGTGCTGCAGGACATCCGGATCGGGTGCCTCGAGCAGTTCGTCATCATGCCAGCGCGAATGGTTGCCGGGCGCCTTGCCTTTTAAATTGCTCACCAAGTTGTGTGCGGACGCGTTAAGTTGGGTTTCGGCTTCGGCTAGGTCTCGGCCGTCGAAGCGGCGGCCGCGATGCCACTCAATATAGTTCGCTACCCAACGGATGCGATTGCCGACTTCGGCTGTGGGGACCGCGCCATAGGGAGTGTCGCTCTGATCCTCTTTGTTCCGTCTCGCCGCGAACGACACGACTTTAGATTCGGGCTTGGCTGATTCACGCTCGACATGCTGGTCTGCGGCATTGAGGCTCAGAAATCGCACTAGGTCGAGCGCATCGGATCCGTCCAAGAACGAACCGGCCGTCAGGTCTTGGTCGAGGTCGCGTCCGCGCATCTCGGCCCATGATTTGGCCATGCCGATCGCTCTTAGCACTTTTTCAATGGTGTGGGCCGATCTCCCGACCTGGCGGTATTCGGAAACCGCATAGAGATTCGGATGATAATGCGGCGCAGGGGACCCATGAAGGTCGGTGAGGACGATCACGTCCTCACCCTTACGGCCTCTCGATTGACCCTTGAAGCGGCGCACCCGAAACGACAACATGTTTACGCTTTTCCCGCCGTCCAAATAACAACGGGTGCGCTAAATAGGGTGATTTACGTCGCTTGCAACGAATATATTTCACCAAGCCTATGATTTCCCTATCTTTTCATGTCTCTCGATAAGAGTATGTTTACGCTTCTGTGTAGCGTCCTGCTACTGGCAGGCCAGGCATTCGTCGTAATCGGTCGTCTGCAGCTCGTATTTCGGCGCCTCCGACGTGTTGTCGGCTTCGACCCCGCCCGCAAAGCCGGCGCGCTGGACCGACTTGCTGCGCAGGTAATAGAGCGATTTGATGCCGAGTTCCCACGCGCGATAATGGAGCATGAGCAGGTCCCATTTCTCGACGTCCGCGGGGATGAACAGGTTCAGCGATGCGGCCTGATCGATGTACGGCGTGCGGTCGGCGGCGAGTTCGAGCAGCCAGCGCTGATCGATCTCGAAGCTGGTCTTGAAGCAATCCTTCTCGTCCTGCGTCAGGAAGTCGAGGTGCTGGACGCTGCCGCCGCGTTCGAGGATCGAGTTCCACACCGCGTCGCTGTTCTTCGCCTTGTCGACGAGCAGGGCTTCCAAGTGCGGGTTGCGGATCGAGAAGCTGCCCGAGAGCGTCTTGTGCGTATAGATATTCGCCGGGATCGGCTCGATGCACGCGCTGGTGCCGCCGCAGATGATCGAAATCGACGCGGTCGGCGCGATCGCCATCTTGCAGCTGAAACGCTCCATCACCCCCTGATCGGCGGCGTCGGGGCAGGGGCCGCGCTCCTTGGCGAGCAGCATCGACGCCTGATCGACCTGCGCGCGGATATGCTTGAAGACGCGCAGGTTCGACGATTTCGCCATCGCCCCCTCGAACGGCAGGCCGCGCGCCTGCAGGAAGCTGTGGAAGCCCATGACGCCGAGGCCGACGCTGCGCTCGCGGCTCGCGCTGTACTTGGCGCGCGCCATTTCGGGCGGGGCGCGGTCGATATAATCCTGCAGGACATTGTCGAGCATGCGCATGACGTCTTCGATGAAGCGCTTGTCGCCGTTCCACTCGTCCCAGGTTTCGAGATTGAGGCTCGAGAGGCAGCAGACCGCGGTGCGGTCATTGCCCAGATGGTCGCGACCGGTGGGCAGCGTGATTTCGGAGCAGAGGTTCGAGGTCGTGACCTTGAGCCCGAGATCGCGATGATGCTTGGGCATCATGCGGTTCACCTGGTCGATGAAGATGATGTAGGGCTCGCCGGTCGCGAGGCGCGTTTCGACGAGCTTCTGGAACAGGCTGCGCGCGTCGACCGTGCTGCGGACGCTGCCGTCCTTTGGCGATTTGAGGTTGAATTCGGTGCCGTCGCGCACCGCTTCCATGAACTCGTCGGTGATGAGCACGCCGTGGTGGAGGTTGAGCGCCTTGCGGTTGAAATCGCCCGACGGCTTGCGCACCTCGAGAAACTCCTCGATCTCCGGGTGCGAGATGTCGAGGTAGCAGGCGGCCGAACCGCGGCGCAGGCTGCCCTGGCTGATCGCGAGGGTCAGGCTGTCCATCACGCGGACGAAGGGGATGATGCCGCTCGTCTTGCCGTTGAGGCCGACGGGTTCGCCGATGCCGCGCACCGCACCCCAATAGGTGCCGATGCCGCCGCCGCGGCTGGCGAGCCAGACATTCTCGTTCCACGTGCCGACGATGCCCTCGAGGCTGTCGTCGACCGAGTTCAGATAGCAGCTGATCGGCAGGCCGCGGCCGGTGCCGCCGTTCGACAGCACGGGCGTCGCGGGCATGAACCACAGCTTCGAGATATAATCATAGAGGCGCTGTGCGTGATCCTGGTCGTCGGCATAGGCCGCGGCGACGCGCGCAAAGAGATCCTGGTACGATTCGCCGGGCAGGAGGTAGCGGTCCTGCAGCGTTTCCTTGCCGAATTCGGTGAGCAGCGCGTCGCGGCTCGCGTCGGTCACGACGTCGAATCGGCGCGCGTGAACCTTGGCCTCGCCGCTGTCGTTGAGCTTCGCTGGCGCAGGCGAATCGCTTCGGGCCGCATCCGCCGATTCGGTTGCCGCCGGAGCGTCATTCTTCGTCAATTCCACCGTCGCCACGTCGTTTGTCTCCACCCGGTCCGTCTCGCGAAAATCCATCTAACTCGCCCCCGTTTTCACACGCGCCGTACGGCGCTTTGTTCCCGTCCTGTTCGACTCGGGGCGAAGCCCCAGTCTTAGCATCATCAGCCGCTCGGCGGGGATATTATTTTGGACGCAAAGGGGTTTTCCCGTGCCCATATGCGATGGGCGACGGAAATCCGCCACTTGCAGCCAAATACTAATTATTGGGGTCCCCCGTCGGTCCGCCCACCATCTATAGTGCCACGTCGGCGCAGCGATGCAAGAGCGTAAATGACAAAATAGCGACTCGACTCGTCGCCATTTTGATTCGACTCGTCGCGCAGCGCGAGGGGGGCGGCAGCTCAGGCCGCGCCTTTCTGCGGGATTGGGGACGATCTGTGCCAGCGGCGCGCGGGATCAAAAAAAACTTGGGTCGCCCGGATAGGCGCTCACAGACCAGAGGGTTGCAATCGAGGCGCCCGGCAAAGCCATCGAACCACGCCTGGCGCGTCACAGCGGTTCCGGCTCGGCCCAAAAAGAAAGGGCCCCGGCAATGCCGAGGCCCGATCTAAAACTCGAGTTCAGGTTAGGCCGAACCGCCACCGTTGCCGGTGCCGCCGCCACCAAGGAATTTCCAGAACCAACCCATATCAAATCTCCTGTTGGCACTGCTCACGCGGAACAGTTAACAGGCTGTATACCTTAATTAGTAAGGTAAATCGAGTCTTAACTATAAGCATTGAAACCAGAATGGAAGTTATGCCGAGCGGGTATGAGAGGCGTCGGAAAGCGTGTCGATCAACTCGGAAAATAGCTGTGGCTTTCCAAGGTGATAGCCTTGTCCCACATCGCACCCCAAATCCTCGAGAAGGGTTAAAGTTGCAGCATCTTCAATGCCTTCTGCGACGGCCACAGCGCCAAGACGGTGCGCGAGGTCGATGGTCGATTTGACCACTTCGAAGTTTCGTTGCGAATCGCGCATCGTCATCACGAATCGTTTGTCGATCTTGATCTCGTCGGCTTCGATCTCGGTCAGATATTCGAGGTTGGACTGGCCAGTGCCATAATCGTCGATCGACAGACGGATGCCCGCACGACGGATTTGCGCGAGCGTCTGGCGCGCCTGCCGGCTATTTTCGATCTGCGCGGTTTCGGTGATTTCGATCGTCAGATATTCGGCTGGCAGGTGATGTGCGGTCAACATGACGCGGATCGTTCCGACGAGATCATTGTGATCGAGTAGGGTGGCGGACAGGTTGACCGACATGTTGGTGCGGATGCCGCGGCTGTAGAGCTGCGCTGCCGAGCGGATCGCATGATCCATCACGAACAGCGTGAGGCGATATATGTCCTGGCTTTTTTCGGCTTGAACGATGAACTCGTCGGGGGGGATCGGGCCGCGCGTCGGATGGGTCCAGCGCACCAGCGCCTCGACGCCGACGAGCTCGCCCGACGATATTTCGAACTGAGGCTGGAACGCGACCCAGATATCGCCGCCGGCGAGGGCATCCTCCAGTTGCGAGTGAAAGCTGAGTTGCCAGCCTGCGTCTTCTTTTTGGCGCGAGGTATATTTGGTCCAGAGCGACCGCGTCCGGATCGCGCGTTCGGCCGCGACAAGTGCAGCAGCCAGGCGCTGCGCGTTCGATCCCTCGAACTCATCATTCACGCCGAAGGCGATTGCGACGTCCACGCGCAGATCACCTATTGTCAGCGGCGCATTGAACAATGCCGCGAGACCGGCAAGCTGTCCCTCGATCTGGCTGTGCTGATAATAGGGAACGAGCCATGCGAACGTGCCATCGAGATCGTGGTGCAGCGATGTGCCCTGCGACGCGAGTTGGAGGCGGCGCGTGACCTGTTCGACGAGCTTGCCAATCCCGTCCCCCGGAATGAAGGCAGCCAGATCTTCGAAATTGACGACCTTTGCGGCGACCACCGTCGCGCTGCCAAACGGAGCTTGCGACCGCAGGGCTTCGAAGTTCGGCAGACCCGAGATCGGATTTTCGCGCTGTGCCGATTGTCGGCGGCTTTTGCGTGACACATTGGCGGCAATCGCCGCGATCAGAAATATCGCAGCGCCAACGGTGCTGCTGACCAACATCGTCATCAATATAAGCTTGGCGATGATCAACACGCCGATCGTGGTCAAGGCGACCGCTGCAAACCGTCGCCCGCGTCGAAAATAGGCGCCTGCCAGCAATGTGAGGGCGGCGAACGTCACGCCCGGTAACCAACCGATATCGACGGGTATGCCGCGCTTGAGCGTTTCGGCGCCGATAAGGTGAATGAAGGCACCCGGAACGCGATTGTTGCCGGGCAGATAATGGGTATCCTGAAACGTCACCGACGTCGGCGCAAAAATGACGTCTTTTCCCTTCAGTTCCCGGGCGCCGACTTCGCCGGACAGGACGTCGGACACGCTATATGTTTGGATCGAGTCAATGTCGTATGAGTAATCGAGCGCATAGACGCCCGGCTTGTCGCTAAAGCGGTTAGCGAGGAGCGACGAAAAGCTGGGTATCAGCCTACCGCCCACGTCGAGGGTGATCGGGACACGCCAGACCTGCCACAGCTCATATTCCCATCCGATGCATGCGAGCAATGCATCGGTTCCGAATGCCGGCCCCGGCAGGCGCGTGAGTTCGGCCTTGCCGCCCTGTGTCTCCTTGGCCGCGGCGGCAAGGACGACCCGATCCTTCATGCGCTTTACCGCGCTGGTCAACCTGGGCAACTGACTGTCATTCTGTCGCCGTTCATAGGTGAAGTCGATAAAAAGGCGCTTGGCCCCAGCTTCGTTGATCGCATCGACGACGCGGCCGTGCTGCGTCATCGAAAAGTCGCCGCGCGCTGTTTCCTCAATCGTCCGGTCATCGAGGGCGACCACCACGATGTCGCCGGAAACGGGTCGCCACGCCAGACGGCCCACCGCCGCTTCGATGATGCGGTCGATCGGTTCGGCGACGGAAGCCAGCCCGACAATCGCGCTGAGGAGCAGCGAGAGGCCGATGGACCGCCAACCAATAATCAGGCTCTTGACCTTTTGGGGCACGCACGTCTCCGGAAGATTGCCGGATGTGCCTAGTCTCTGTTGGTTAGCATCGCGTTAATCATCATCCCAATTCCGCCGCCGAACCTGCGGATTTCCGGGGCGCTCAGCTGGCCGAAGCGATGGGCGGCAGAGCCGCGTCGCCTGCGAGGATCGATGCCGCCAGTCCGCGCGCCGCGGGGACGATCTGTTGCAGGTAAAAGCGCGTCGAGGCGATCTTCGCCTCGAGGAAGGCGTCGTGGCCGTCCCCCGTATCGAGCGCCGCGCGTGCGCCCTGATGCTGCAGGGCCATCAGCCAGCCGCACGTCGCGGTCGCGAGCATCGTCAGATAGGGGTAGCTGCCCGCCAGCCGGTCGGGCATGTCGGCCTGTTCGAGCCAGTCGGTGACGGCGGCGCACGCCTCGGCCAGATCGGCGAGTTCGGGGAAGTCGCCCGCGCCGTGTGCGATGTCCGCGATCAGGCTGCGCACGCCTTCGCCGCCCGCCATGCCGAGCTTGCGGCCGACGAGATCGGCGGCCTGGATGCCGTTGGTGCCTTCGTAAATCGGCGCGATGCGCGCGTCGCGATAATGCTGTGCGGCGCCCGTTTCCTCGATAAAGCCCATGCCGCCGTGTACCTGGATGCCGACGCTCGCGACCTCGCAGCCGATGTCGGTCGCATGCGCCTTGGCGAGCGGAATGAGGATTTCCGCACGCAGCGCTGCGGCTTCATCGCCGAGTTTGCCGAAATCGGTCTGCGCCGCGGCGTAGTAGATCAGCGCACGCGCTGCTTCGGTCTGCGCGCGCATCCGCCACAGCATGCGCTTGACGTCGGGGTGGCGGTCGATGGTGACGGGGGTGCGGTCGGCGCTGCCCGCGAGCGCCGACTGGACGCGCTCGGCGGCGAAGGTCTGTGCCTGTTGCGTCGCGCGTTCGGCGATCTGGACGCCCTGGCAACCGACCATCAGCCGCGCATTGTTCATCATCACGAACATCGCACGCATCCCGCCCATTTCCTCGCCGACAATCTCGCCGAGGCAGTCTTCGTCCTCGCCATAGATCATGACCGCGGTCGGCGATCCGTGTATGCCGAGCTTATGCTCGATCGAGGCGCAGCGCACGCCGTTCGAAATCGTCGGCTTGCCGTTGGCGTCGAGGCGATATTTGGGGACAAGGAAGAGCGAGATGCCGCGCGTTCCCTCGGGCGCGCCGGGGGTGCGCGCGAGGACGAGATGGACGATATTGTCGGTGAGGTCGTGCTCGCCGAAGGTGATGAAAATCTTTTGCCCTTTAATGCGATAGAGGCCGGAATTGGGACCGTCCGTAACCTTCTCGGCGGTCGAACGGAGCGCGCCGACGTCGCTGCCCGCCGCGGGCTCGGTCAGGTTCATCGTGCCGTTCCATTCGCCGGTGACGAGTTTGGGCAGCCAGCGCTGCCGCTGCTCCTCGGTGCCATAGGCCATCAGCGCGTGGATCGCGCCGGGGGTGAGGATGTTGCAGAGGGTGAAGCCCATGTCGGCGCTGCCGAGCGCCTCGATCACCACCGTCGCGAGCGTGAAGGGCAGGCCCTGGCCGCCATATTCGACCGGGCCGTCGATGGTTCCCCAGCCGGCGTCGACGAACTGCTTATACGCTTCCCTGAAGCCCGGCGGCATGGTGACGCGGCCGTCCTCCCATTTCGGATTGTCGGTATCGCCGATGCGGTTGAGCGGCGCATACACCTCCGACGCAAAATCGCCGATGCCGGTGACAATCGCCTCGACCATGTCGGGGGTTGCGGCGGCAAAGCGCTCATACTGTGCCATCGCGTCGATGCGCGCGATATGGTTGAGTACGAAAAGCTGTTCGGTGGTCGGCGCGATATAGGTCATGGGGCATCCCGACTTTACTGGTGATTCCTTGGGCAGCGGCGCTATAGCGCGGCATGGCCGAGGGTCCAAATGAGCGCATGATCACCGAAATCTGCCCCTACGGCGAGCGGGCGATCGCGCGTGCCGCGTCGCTGGTCGCGGCCGGACAGCCCGTCGCGGTGCCGACCGAGACGGTGTACGGGCTTGCCGCCGACGCGCGCGATTCGCAGGCGGTGGCGCGCATCTATGCCGCGAAGGGGCGCCCCGATTTCAACCCGCTGATCGTCCATGCGCCGGACCTGCGCGCCGCCGAGGCGCTCGGCCTGTTCGGTGCGGCGGAACGCGCGCTGGCGGAGCGTTTCTGGCCGGGGCCGCTGACGCTTGTCGTGCCGCGGCGCGAGGACTGCGCCGTCGCGAGCATCGCGACCGCGGGGCTGAGCACGATCGCGCTCCGCGTTCCGGGGCATCGCGCGATGCAGGCACTTCTCGCCGCGACCGGCGCGCCGCTCGCGGCGCCTAGCGCCAATGCCAGCGGGCGGGTGAGCCCGACGCGGGCCGAGCATGTGCGCGCGAGCCTCGACGGGCGGGTCGCGCTCGTGATCGACGATGGGGCGACGAGCGCGGGGGTGGAATCGACGATTGCGCGCGTGGCGGACGACAGGATCGAGATATTGCGGCCAGGACCCGTGACGGCCGAAATGCTGTCAGAATCGATTGGTTTGCGGGTTACTTCTCATGTGAGTTCAGAGGTCGTGGCGCCGGGAATGCTCGCGAGCCATTATGCGCCGGGCAAGCCTGTGCGCCTCGGCGCGACGGGTTTTGCGGTGAGCGAATTCGGCATCGGCTTCGGCGATCTGGCGGGCGACTATAACCTGAGCGCGGGCGGCGACCTTGTCGAAGCGGCGGCCAATTTGTTCGACGCGCTGCACGCCGCGGCGGCGAGCGTGAAGGCCGAAATTGCGGTCGCGGCGATCCCGGACGAGGGACTGGGCGCGGCGATCAACGACCGGCTTGCTCGGGCGGCGGTATAACCGTCTGTTGACTTCCTTTCGTGTCGAGCGAAGTCGAGCCACTCGTGGCATCCGCTCCTGCTCCTGGCATTTCGACTTCGATCGATGCGAACGGAATTCAGGAACTTAGGCCGCCGCCGGTTCGATCGGGTCGAGCTGCGGCGTCTTGCGCGCGACGATCAGGCAGGCGGCGACGATCAGCAGTGCGCCGGCGATGGTCGGCAAGGTCACCGGCTCGGCGTAGAAGACCCAGCCGAACAGCATCGCCCACAGGAAGCCGGTATATTCGGTCGTCGCGAGGATCTGCGCCTCGGCGCGGGCATAGGCCCAGCTCAGCAACAGCAGCGACAGTGTCGCGAGCAGCGCGGCGCCGACGATGGGCGGCGCGCTCGCGGTGCCGGGCAGGTGAAGGAACCACGGTGCGCCGAGTGCGAGGATCAGCGTCACGAACAGATTCTGGTAGAAGGCGATCTCCATCGGCTCGGCCATCTTCGCCTGCCGCCGTGCGAGGATGAGATTATAGGCATAGAGCAAGGCCGAGACGAAGACCGCGCCGACCGCCCACAGCGCCTCCGCCGAATAATCGCCGCGCCCGATCTTGCCCGCGACGATCACGAGTACACCGACGAGCCCGAGCATCGACGCGGCGATCGAGCGCGGCCCGATTTTCTCGCCGAGGAACACCGCCGCCAGATAGAGCGTCATCAGCGGCGCGACAAAGGCGATGGCGATCGCTTCCGCCATCGGCAGCCGCGCGAGGGCCCAGAAGAAGCTGAGCGCCATCCCCGCGACGAACAGCGACCGCCACGCATGGATCCGCAGCGTAGCGTGCGCCGGCCGCACGGGGCGGCTGGCGAAATAGGCGAGCCCCATGAGCAGCGTTCCCGCGCCGGTGCGCCAAAGCACGGCATTATAAGCGCCAAGCTCGATCGACAGCCCCTTCATCAGCACGTCCATCGCCGAAAAGGTCGCGATCCCCGCGCAGGCGATCAGGAAGGGGACGACTGGCGAGGGCGAATCGGGACGCATCGGCTGGCTCTAGCCGAGGGTTCCGGATTTGCACACCGATGCAATCGCGTGCAGGATGGCAGGGGGTTTCCGGAGGGAGTGGGGCCATGACGAAACCGAGCAAATTCGCGCATGTCGTCTATATGACGCGGCGCTACGACGAGATGATCGCCTGGTACAAAAAGGTCTTTCAGGCCGATGTCGTGCATCAGGACCCGGCGCTCGCCTTTCTGACCTATGACGACGAGCATCATCGCTTTGCCTTCGCCAATCTCGACCTGTTGAAACCCGGCGGCGACGGCGGGCGGGGCGATATCGGGGTCAATCATGTCGCCTATACCTTCGCGAGCGCCGCCGATTTGCTCGCGACCTACAAGCGGCTGAAGGCGGAAGGAATCACGCCCTATTGGCCGATCCATCACGGCATCGCACTGTCGATGTATTACCGGGACCCCGACGGCAACCGGATGGAGTTTCAGGTCGACCATGGCAGTGCGGAGGATGCCATTGCCTATATGAAGAGCGACAAGTTCGGCCGGAATGCAGTCGGCGTCGATTATGATCCCGACGAATTGCTCGCCCGCTATGAAGCCGGGGCCAGCGAGGCCGAACTGATGGCCATGCCCGAAGGGCCGCCCGCGGATATCCCGATCGAGCACGGGATAAGCTGAGCCTAGCGGAAGCTGGCCAATCCAGCGCCGTCGATATTGAGCTTCTGTCCCGAGCAATATGGGTTCGCGTCCGAGACGAACCAGAGCACCGCCGCGGCGACATCGCCGGGGGTGGGCACGCGGCCGAAGGGGAATTTGGCGTCGAGGTGGTGGATGTCCTCCTCGCCCGTCACTGCGCGCGCAAGGCGCTCGCCCATATCGCTGACGGTGAGCGACGGGGCGACGATGTTGACGCGGACGCCGTTCTTCATCTCTTCCTTCGCCAAGGTAAGTGCGAGTGCCTCTCCGGCAGCTTTTGCCATATTATAGGGGGCGCCGTTCGACGCATTGTGGAGCGTCGCGATGCTCGAAATGACGACAATGTCGCTCCGCGCGTGGCGGCGCAACTGGGGGAGAGCGAGGCGCGACAGCCGATGGGCGCCGACGGCATGGACGGCGAGCAGCTTTTCGACCTCGGCCGCTTCGGTATCGGCGACAGCTTTTCCGCGGCTGGCGATGCCCGCGTTGTTGATCAGGATCGATATCGGCCCGAAATCGCGCTCGATCGCGGCCATCATCGCCGCCGATGCCTCCTCGTCGGCGACCGAAGCCTGATAGACCTGTGCCTTGCGGCCTTTTGCAGCGATGGCCGCGACGGTTTCGACGGCGGCGTCCGTGTCGCGCGTGTAATTGACCGCGATGTCTGCGCCTGCGTCGGCGAGCGCCAGCGCGATGCCGCGCCCGATGCCGCGCGAGGCGCCGGTGACGAGCGCCGTCCGCCCTTCTAATTTCCGGTCAGTCATTGGCCGTTCCCCATTTCTCGAAATAGTCGAAGATGTCGTCCTCGCTGCGGCTGGCGGCGTTTCGCCAGCCGGGCGCGTCGGTCAGGTTAAGCGGCGTTCCCTTTGCGTCGGTGATGACGACGGTGGGTGTGCCGACGATCGGAGCGACGCCGAAACGTGCCGCCAAGTCGGCGTTCAATGTGCGGTCGGCGCCGACATCGATCCAGACGATTTCATAGCGCGGTTCGAGCATCGCGGCGAAGCGCGGCGTTTCGAACCAGCCCGCGAGCCCGCGGCTGTCGTGGCAGGCGTCGAGCCCGAACATGAGGATGACGCGCTTGTTCGCCGCCGCCGCGCGCGCGAGCGCCGCGTCGACCGATGCCGCAGCGGACGGAGCTGCCGCAAAGGGGCGGGCTTGGGGATGCGGCGGTGTCGTCGCCGAAGTGCAGGCGGACAAGGACAAGAGCAGCACGGCTGGGACAAGGTGACGGATCATCGCACCACGATAGGTTTTGCATGACGTTTCCGTCAACGTCAGTTAGCCTCGCCGCCATGAGCTGGAAAAAGGAAGTCGACGAACTCGCCGCGCGGCGGGCGATGGCCGAGAAGATGGGCGGCGCCGAAAAGGTCGCGCGCCAGCACGGCCGCGGCAAGATGGACGCGCGCGCGCGGCTGGCGGCGCTGGTCGATCCGGGCAGCTTTCGCGAGATCGGCAAGATTGCGGGGCGTGGCAGCTATGGACCCGATGGCGAACTGGAAGATCTGGCGGCGTCGAACTTCATCTTCGGCCGCGCCAATATCGACAGGCGGCCGGTCGTCGCGAGCGCCGACGATTTCACCGTGCGCGGCGGCGCGGCCGATGCGGCGTTGCACCGCAAGTTCGTCCAGTGCGAGGCGATGGCGCATGAATATCGGCTGCCGCTGATCCGGATGATCGACGGCACCGGCGGCGGCGGGTCGGTCAAGACGCTCGAGGATATGGGCTATACCTATATCCCCCATGTTCCGGGCTGGGACCAGATCATTGCGAACCTCGACACGGTGCCGGTGGTCGCGCTTGCGCTCGGGCCGACTGCCGGTCTTGGCGCGGCGCGCGTCGTGGCGAGCCACTACAGCATCATGGTGCGCGGGCTGTCGCAGCTTTTTGCGGCGGGGCCGGCAGTCGCGGCGGCGATCGGCGACACGCTCGACCGCGAGGAGCTGGGCGGCAGCGATGTCCATACGCGCAACGGGGTGGTCGATGACGAGGTCGCGAGCGAGGCCGAAGCCTTTGCGGCGGCGCGGCGCTTCCTCTCTTATCTGCCGTCCTCGATCCACGAACGCGCTGCGCGCACGCCGTGCAGCGATCCGGCGGATCGCCGCGACGAGGCGCTGCTTTCCACCGTCCCGCGCGAGGCGAAGCAAGTCTATTCGATGCGGCGCATCGCCGACGCGGTGTTCGATGCAGGGAGTTTTTTCGAGATGGGCGCACGCTGGGGGCGGGCGGTCATTACCGCCTTTGCGCGGCTTGACGGCTGGCCGGTCGCGGTGCTCGCGAGCGATCCATCCTACCTCGGCGGATCGTGGGACGCGAAGACGAGCGAAAAGGCCGAGCGCTTCGTGAAGCTCGCCGACCAGTTCCGCTTGCCGATCGTCCACCTCGTCGACAATCCTGGCTTCATGATCGGCGGTGAGGCCGAGCGGACGGGGACGATCCGATATGGCGTGCAGGCGATGAACGCCATTTATCGCGCGACGGTGCCGCTCGCGTCGGTGGTCGTGCGGCGCGCCTATGGCATTGCGGGAAGCGCGATGTCGAATGCCGAGCGCTTTCAATATCGTTTCGCATGGCCATCGGGCGACTGGGGCAGCCTGCCGATCGAGGGCGGGGTCGAGGTCGCCTATAAAAGCGAGTTGGAGGCGGCGGAGGACCCGGCGGCGCATCTGGAAGCGATCCGCGAGCGGCTCAACCGCGTGCGCTCGCCCTTCCGCACCGCCGAGAAATTCGGGGTCGAGGACATCATCGACCCGCGCGATACGCGGCCGCTGCTGTGCGAATTCGCCGAGCTGGCCTGGCGGGTGGTGACGTAACGCGCTGCTTTTCGTCATCCCGGACTTGATCCGGGATCCATTCGCGCGATGGTGCCTGGATCCCGGATCAAGTCCGGGATGACAAGGGAGGGGATGAGTTTGCGCATGACCACGCGCCACCTTGGCATGGATTGGCTGCGGATCGGGGCGTTCGGGCTGCTGATCCTCTATCATATCGGCATGTATTTCGTGCCGTGGGGCTGGCACGTCAAAATCGACCCGGTGATCGACTGGGTCGCGATCCCGATGCGGGCGACGAACAGTTGGCGGCTGCCGCTGCTGTTCCTCGTGTCGGGCTATGCAAGCGCGGCGCTGTTCGCGAAGCTTGGAGGCGGCGGCGCGTTCGTGCGGTCGCGTAGCGCGCGATTGCTGATCCCGCTCGCCTTCGGCATCGTCGTCGTGATCCCTCCGCAGCCGTGGATCGAATTGATGGTTCAGCACGGCTATCGCGGCGGTTTCGTGCATTTTTGGACGCAAGATTATTTCCGCTTTGGCGCGCTCGACGGTATTATACTGCCGACGTGGCAGCATCTGTGGTTCGTCGTCTATCTCTGGGTCTATACGCTGCTCGCGGCGGGGGTGATGGTATGGTTCCCCGAAACGCTGCGCGCGCGGCTCGCCGACGGCGCGGCGCGTCTGCTCAAGGGATGGCGCATGTTGACGGTGCCGCTTGCGGGGTGGCTGCTGATCTATGCGCTCTTCCCCGAACATGACGAAACGCACGCGCTGGTCGACGACGGGCCGTCGCATCTTCATTATCTGATACCGTTCGCCATCGGTTGGCTGCTCCGCGTCCGGCCGGAGCTGTTTGCCGCGGTCGCGCGCTGCTGGCGGGCGGGGCTGGCAATCGCGATCGCGGCCTTTGCCTTTGTGAGCTGGGTCGAATGGAACTGGCCCGGCAAAATTCCCGCACCCGACTGGGTCGGCATCCCCTTCGACGTCGCGCGGCTGGTGCAGGGCTGGGCAATGATCGTCGCGCTCGTCGGCATCGCCGATCGCTTCTGGAACCGCGAGCATCGCTGGCGCACCACGCTGGCCGAGGCGGTCTTTCCCTTTTACATCGTCCACCAGACGATCATCGTCGTGGCAGGCTGGCTATTGCTGCGGGCGGAGGTGACGGCGCTGCCCTCCTTCCTGACCCTCGTTTCGGTCACCGTTGCGGGATGCTGGCTTTTTTACGCGATCGGGCGCAGCATCGGATGGCTGCGCCCGCTGATCGGGCTGCAACGCAGATAGGGGGAGGGAGATGATGGGCGTGGTCAAAGGGTTGATGGCGGTCGTCGGGATTGCCGCGATCATGATGGGAGCGCTGTGGATATTGCAGGGGCTCGATATCGTGCGCTGGCCGTCGAGCAGCTTCATGCTGGGCGATCTGACATGGACGCGCAACGGAACGGTGCTGGCCCTGATCGGCGTTGCGCTCGTCTGGTTCGCGCGCAAGCGGTGAGCAGTATCGACTACAATCGTAGTTGACGTGTATTGGTGAAATGATACACCTCCTGGCGAACCGGGGTTTGTTTGGAGGATTTCATGATTCGTACCGCGCTTCTCGCGTCCGGCCTTTTCGTCGGTGCCGGACTTGCCACGCTTCCCATAGTCGCGCCGCCCGCGGCGTTGGCGGCCGAAACCGTTTCCCCGGATCAGATCGCCGAAAATTACGCGAAGCTGCTCGAGGACGATTATGTCTATGCCGATATCGGCAAACGCTATGCCGACGCGTTGCGCGCAGGGATTGCGTCAGGACGTTTTGCGAAGCTGACCGGCGAAGAACTTGCCCGGGCGCTTGAAACGACGGTGCAGTCGGTTTCGCCCGACGGGCATATCCGCGTGCGCGCGGGGGTCACTGCGCCGCCGCCGGGCGCGGGCAGCGCGCCGCCGATGCCTGCACCGATCGAGCAGGCTGGCTGGATCGCGCCGGGCATCGCCTATATCCGCTTCAATGGCTTCCCTCACGACGACGCGACGACCGCGGCTGCGGCAAAGTTCATGGCCGACCATGCCGATGCGAAGGCGATCATTTACGATATCCGGACCCACAATGGCGGCGGCATGGCGCAGATGGACGCGATGTTTCCGTGGCTGTTCGACAAGCCGACGCGGCTCGTCACGATGGCGGTGCGCGCCTCGGTCGATGCCAAGGGCTTCATGCTCGGCGACGGCCCGACGTTGCGCCGCGTCAAGGGCGATCCGGCGATGGTGACGCGCGAACATTGGGTGATGCCGAATGAAGACAAAAGGCTGCGCGATGCCGAGGTCTATCTGCTCACCTCGGGCGCATCGCGGTCGGCGGCGGAGCATTTCGCCCTGTCGATGAAACATACGGGACGCGCCAAACTGATCGGCGCTGCGACGGGCGGCGCAAACCATTTCGGCGGCGGGCAGGAACTCGGCGGAGATTTCGGCGCCTTCATCCCGGTCGGGCGCACCTATGATCCGGTGACGGGCAAGGATTGGGAAGGCGACGGCGTCCAGCCCGACGTCGACGTCGCGCCCGAACGCGCGCTCGAAGTCGCGCTCACCGACCTCGGCATCGCGGCGGACGAAGCAAAACGCCTGTCCGACGCCCATATGCCGACGCGGTCGATGGAGCGACGCAAGCCGAAGGTCGCGACCACAGCCAAATGAAATGACCTCCCCCGGTCCGCGATTGCGGGCCGGGGAGCGTCGTCCTATTTGTCCAGCGAGAAGCTCGTCGAGGACAGGAATTTCCAGTTGCTGCCGCTGCGCACCAGCGTTTCGACGATTGCTTCCTTGGACCAGTCGGGCTTTTCGGTGCCACGCTGCGTCACGATCGTCAGCGCATAGGTGACGACCGCTGTGTTGCCGCTGAGCGAAATCGACTGCGGGCTCAGCTCATATTGCAGCGTCTTGCCCTGGCCGTTCTGGAACTTGGTCCAGCGGATCGCCGAATCCTTGCCGCGCGGCCCGGCATATTCGGACGACCAGACGACCATTTGCGGGTCGGCGTAGTCGGCGGGCCATTTGCCATTCTGTGCGACATCGTCGACCCAGCTTTGTTCGATGACTTTCCATGCTGCGGCCTGTTCGGCCGACCATGTCGGCATCTGGGCGTGTGCGACCTGCGCCGCGCCCATAAGGAAAAGCGCCGCCGAAGCGGTCAAAAACTTGGTCTGCATTATGTGTCCCCGTCAATGCCGGTCCCCGTGTCGGGTGACCGGACCGCTCGCGTTGGGCGAGCATCCATGCGGCCCCGGGCGCATCAGACCATGTTTTCGACGTGGCGGCAAATATCGCGTCTTGGCGATTGGAATGCCGCTATTTTTCCGACAGGTCACCCAGCCGGGACGGCGAACCGCGCCAGCGCGTCGCCATCGACTCGCATTACCGTCCATTCGTCCATCATCCGCGCGCCGAGGCTTTTGTAGAAACCGATCGCCGGTTCGTTCCAGTCGAGCACCGACCATTCGAGCCGCGCGCAGTCGCGTTCGATGCACAATCTTGCCAGATGGGCGAGGAGTGCCTTGCCAAGCCCCGACCCGCGCGCTTCGGGACGGACGAACAGGTCTTCGAGGTAGATGCCGGGACGCCCCTCGAAGGTCGAGAAATTGTGGAAGAAGAGCGCGAAGCCCTGCGGCGACCCGTCGATCTCTCCGATGATCACTTCGGCATAGGGGCGTGGGCCGAAGAGGTTTTCGCCGAGCTTTGCCTCGTCGAAACGGACTTCGTGCGACAGCTTTTCATAATCGGCGAGGTCGCGGATGAACCCAGCGATCAGCGGCAGGTCGGCGGCGGTGGCGAGGCGGATGGTCAGGGTCATCAGTTCGGATCTTGGCGTTCGTGAATTCGAGTAGCGTCAATCATTCGTTCAAGCAGGCCTATCATCACTTCCATAAGCTCATCTTCCGCCTTGAAAGCCTTTTCCTGATGTTCTTGAGCCTTCTTTTCGTTACCTCTCCTGTACAGGTCTTGTGATCGATTCAGATGTACGCGTTGCCGAAACGAGCTTTCCAAGGCAACACCGATCGAATCCGATACTGATTTTGGAAAAATGAGCTGTGCTTGCTGGAAAGCGAGAATAAGTTCCTGCCATTCCTCGTCTTCGATGCGTGCGTCGCGTGACCAAGCGGATGAAACTCTTCTTATTATTGCTATGCATTCAAGGCGACGATCAAGAAGTTCATTTCTGAACGCCTGTTCCCTTAGTCCAAAATCTCGAGATGTTTGGGCCTCGTGGAATCGCTGATTTTGTTCCTGAATCTTTAGCTGTCGATGACCTATGCTCCAAGCAGCGATAACGGCAGCCAAACCAGTCAGGAGGGTGGCAAAAGCCTCCCATGAAAATGCTGACCAGTATATTGTCACGCCGCCTTGCCGTGCGCGACGTCCATGCTCACCGAATGGCCCGCGTCGATCTCGGCCGCCTTGGCCTCGACCAGCTTGACGATATGGCCGATCATGTCGGCGTCGGCGACATGGTGGTCGGTGACGCCCGAGAGATAGACCATATGCTTGCCGTTGCCGCCTCCGGTGATGCCGATGTCGGTTTCGCGCGCTTCGCCGGGGCCGTTGACGACGCAGCCCAATACCGAGAGGCTCATCGGGGTCTTGATGTGGCCGAGCGCGTCTTCGAGCGCTTGCACGGTGCGGATCACGTCGAAGCCCTGCCGCGCGCAGCTGGGGCAGGAGACGACGCGGACGCCGCGGGTGCGCAGGCCGAGGCTTTTGAGGATTTCATAGCCGACGCGCACTTCCTCTTCGGGCTCGGCCGACAGGCTGACGCGGATCGTGTCGCCGATGCCGGCCCAGAGGAGGTTGCCGATGCCGAGTGCGCTTTTGACGGTGCCGCCGATCAGGCCGCCCGCTTCGGTAATGCCAAGGTGGAGCGGGCAATCGACCGCGTCGGCGAGCTGCATATAGGCGGCAACCGCGAGGAAGACGTCGCTTGCCTTCACCGCGACCTTATAATCGTGGAAGTCGTGATCCTGGAGCAGCTTGATATGGTCGAGCGCGCTTTCGACGAGCGCCTCGGGGCACGGCTCGCCATATTTTTCGAGCAGATCCTTTTCGAGGCTGCCCGCATTGACGCCGATGCGGATTGCGCAGCCGTTCGCCTTGGCAGCGCGGACGACTTCGCCGACGCGCTCGCTGCTGCCGATATTGCCGGGGTTGATGCGCAGGCAGGCGGCGCCGGCGTCGGCGGCTTCGAGCGCGCGCTTATAATGGAAATGGATGTCGGCGATAATCGGGATGCGCGCCGCACGCACGATCTGGCCGAGCGCCGCCGTGCTGTCGGTGTCGGGGCAGGAGACGCGGATCAGGTCGGCACCCGCCTCCTCGCAGCGGCGGATCTGGTCGATCGTCGCGACCGCATCGCTCGTCAGCGTGTTGGTCATCGTCTGCACCGTGATCGGCGCGCCGCCGCCGACGGGGACGTTGCCGACCATGATCTGGCGGCAGTCGCGCCGCGCAATGTCGCGCCAGGGGCGCAGGCCGGGATTGTGATCGCTCATAGGGCTGCTCGAAACATGGGGTTGCGCTGCTCTTTAGCCTTGCGCGCCACGAATGGCAAAGCCGCAACGCGCCGAGGCGCCTTGTGGCGTGGAAGCCACAATCGCGCGTTCTTCTTTGCCTGTTGTGAAATTTTAATTGTACGCGGCGAGCAAATGAGCAATTTTCCGCGCGTCCGGGTCACAAGCCCCACGAGAGAGGCGAGGGCACGGACCGCAGGATTGGACATCCGGATCATCAATAAGGGGGTAAACCCAATGAAATTTGTTACCAAGACCTGCTTCGGGATTCTTCTTGCCGCGTCTGCCATGTCGACGCCGGCGCTTGCCCAGGATGCGCCGTCCGGGCCCCTCTCGCTTTCGGGCGGGATTGATGTCGTGTCGGATTATCGCTTTCGCGGAATTTCGCTGTCGAACGAAAAGGTTGCCGTCCAGCCCAGTCTGACGCTGAGCCACGAGAGCGGTTTATATGTCAGCACCTGGGGATCGTCGCTTCCCGACAGCCCGCTCTACGGCAAGTTCGAGCTCGACCTGATCGCCGGATTCTCGACCGAACTCGCACCCGGAACGTCGGTCGACCTCAATGCCACTTATTACACCTATCCGGGCAATCGCGACTGGGCGGGGCCGAGCGACTATGTCGAGTTCATCGGTTCGCTTTCGCACGACATCGGGCCGGTGTCGGCATCGGGCACCGTGGCCTATGCGCCCAAGCAGAGCTCGCTTGGAGACAACGACAATATCTACCTCAACTTCGGCCTTTCGTCGGGCATTCCCGACACGCCGGTCACGCTGTCGGCGAACCTCGGTTATACCGACGGCTCACTCGGCGGCGTTTCGGCCGACGGCAATTATCTCGATTGGTCGCTCGGCGCATCCTTCGCCGCCGACATTTTCACCTTCTCGGTGAATTATATCGACACCGACGTGAAGAAGACGGGGGTGAAGGCCGTCGACACGCTGTACGATCCGACCGTCGTATTCACCCTGGGCGTCGCTTTCTGACGAGGCGCGACCCGGTCGCCGAATGATCCCGGACCGCTCGCGGCCCATTTGGACGCGAGCGGCCGCATTTCGGTGACGCAATTTTGTTTCGACAGAAACCATTATCGCGTAATTCTTTGTTGCAGAAATGTCACATTGAGATTTTTAACGCCTGATATTTGGCTTTCGGGGTTGTGCGCTGCAGCATAATTCTCGACACAGGGGGCACGCGAGGTTGACCGGCCCGATAGAGGCTGACTGCTCGCAGCAGGTAGGGACGATCCTTTCGACCTTTTAAGGGGATCAACCCATGAAGACTCTCTCCCGCGCATGCCTCGGCATGCTTCTCGCCGCTTCGGCGCTTCCCGCAACGGCTTATGCCCAAGAGGAATCGAGCGACGGCATTTCCGTTTCGGGCAATGCGACCGTCGTCAGCGATTACCGCTTCCGCGGCTTCAGCCAATCGAACGAAGAGGCTGCCATTCAGGGCGGCTTCGACATCGCGCACGACAGCGGCCTCTATGTCGGTACCTGGGGGTCGAGCATCGGCTTTGCCAACGGCACCGAAATCGACGTCTATGGCGGTTTCGCCACCGAAGTGACACCGGGGCTGACCGCCGATATCGGTGCGACGCTCTATCTCTATCCCGGCGGCGGCGGCGATACGTCGATCATCGAACCTTATTTCTCGCTGTCGGGCGACGTCGGCCCGGCATCGCTCAAGACGGGTATCGCCTGGGCGCCCGGCGGGCAGGATTCGCTCGGCGATGCCAGCGCCGTCTATGTCTATGGCGACGTCGGCGTCGGGATTCCCGACACCCCGTTCACGCTGACGGGCCACCTCGGCTATGCCAAGAGCGACAGCTTCCTCGGCGGCCTCGACGGCGAAGTCGTCGATTATTCGATCGGCATCGAGGCGAGCTGGAAAATCCTGACGCTGGGTGTTGCCTATGTGAACACCGACGAAACCAAGGCCGGTGGCTGGAAGGAAGGCATCGGCGCTGACGGAGCCGTAGTCTTTTCGCTCGGCGCGTCTTTCTGACGCCCGGCGATGGGGCGGCCTCTGGGGGGAGGCCGCCCCTTTCCCTATCGCCAGCGAAGATTGTGGGGGCCGAGATCCGCGAGGGTCTTGGCCCCCATCAATTTCATGCCCCTTTCGATCTCGGCGCGCAGCAGCGCCAGCGCCCGCGCGACACCGGCCTCGCCCGCCGCGGCGAGCGCATAGAGGTAGAGGCGCCCGCCCGAACAGGCTTTGGCGCCCACCGACAGCGCTTTCAGCACATGCGTGCCGCGCGTGATGCCGCCGTCGCAGATCACCTCGACCCTGTCGCCGACCGCATCGACGATTTCGGCGAGCGCGTCGAAGGGCGCGATGCTGCCGTCGAGCTGGCGTCCGCCATGGTTCGACACCATGATCGCCGTCGCGCCGATGTCGGCCGCGCGGCGCGCATCTTCGACCGCGACGATGCCCTTCAGGCAAAAGGGGCCGTCCCACGCCTTGCGGATCGCCTCGGCGCGCTTCCAGTCGAGGCTCTGGTCGAGCATCGAGGTGAAATAATCGGCGACCGATTTGGGGACGCTCGATCCTTCGGACACATGGGTGGCGAGGTTCGGTAGGCTGAATTTTTCGCGGAGCAGATAGTTGAGCCCCCATCCGGGCTTGGCGGCATAGCTCAGCATGTTGCGCGGCGTGAAGCGCGGCGGCGAGGTGAAGCCCGAGCGCAGGCAGCGCTCGCGATTGCCGCCGACGATCGTATCGACGGTGAGCGCGACGGCGTCGAACTTCGCGTCGCGTGCTGCCTCCAGCATCGCATGGTTCAGCCCCTCATCCTTGTGGACATAGAGCTGGAACATCTTCGGCCCGGCGGTCAGCGCACCCGCTTCGGCAAGACCGACGGTCGCAAGGCTCGATATGCCCGCCATCGTCCCCGCATCGGCCGCGGCGCGCAGCACCGCGCGCTCGCCCTGCCAGTGAAAAAGGCGCTGGAGCGCGGTGGGGGACAGGAACAGCGGCATCGCCATCTCGCGCCCGAACAAGGTCGTGCGCATGTCGACGCTCGCGACCCCAGCGAGCACGCGCGGGACGAGGTCGCAACTGTCAAACGCGTCGCGATTGCGCCGCCGCGTCACTTCGTCGTCGGCGGCGCCGTCGATATAGTCGAACACCGGCCACGGCAGACGCCGCTTCGCGAGCGTGCGGAAATCGTCGATATTGTGGCAGTCGGTGAGTTTCATTCTGGCCCCGATTTTTTTCTCGTCATTGCGAGCGTAGCGAAGCAATCTCCAGCCCTCAATGTTGAGCGGGGCCGAGGGCTGGAGATTGCGTCGTCGCTTCGCTCCTCGCAATGACGCGAGTCTCAGAAAACCGTCCGCCCAGCCACGGTGCCCTTGCTCGCAAAGCTGAAGCGCGGCTCGATCGCGAGGTCCTTGTCCAATATATGCGCCGCGACGCGCTTGCCGACCGCGGGGCCGTTCTTGAACCCGTGCCCCGATCCGCCGCCGACGAGCCACACGCGTTCCTGCCCCGGAAAGCGGTCGATCAGATAGTCGCCGTTCGAGCTATTTTCATATTGGCAGACGCGCCCGCCGATCAGCGGTGCGTCGGCGAGGCCGGGGAAGCGGCGCGCGACATAGGCGCGTGCTGCCGCGATGCCCGCCGGTGTCAGGCTGCGGTCCATCGTATCGGGGTCGACGACGGGACCATGCGTATCGAACGCGATCTTGAAGCCGGCGCCTTCGATATCGGGGATGCCGTACACGATGCGGCCGTTGTTGAAATCGGCCCAGACGGGGAGCTCGGGCGGCGCGAAGCGCGTGTCGCCCTGCGGCGCGCCGAAATGGTAGACCTCCTGCCGCGTCGCGACGATCCGTCCCATCAATTGCTGCGGGAAAAGTTCGGCGATCCAGGGGCCGCAGGCATAGACGAGATGGTCGGCGGTGCCGCCGTCGGGCAGCGTGTGGCGCTTGATGCGTTTCGAAAAGAGCGGAGCGGGCATCACCACACGCTCGACCTCGATCCGCGCATCGGCGATCACCTCCTGCACGCCGCGCCCGGCGATCAGCGCGCCGCTCTCGGTTTCGAGCAGCCCGGTTTCGCCCTGATAAAATTGGATCTGGCGGTATTTTTCCTGGAGCCAGCGAACGTCGCCGACCTGATGCGGAACATCGTTCGCGTGAAGCCATGCGCGCGATTGCGCGGTATAGCGGTCGCCTTCGGGCGCGAACCACAGCACGCCGGTCTTGTGAAAGATCGGGGCGCTCGCGCTGTCGGAGAGGTCTTTCCAATATTCGAGCGAGTCGCGCGCCATCTGTGAATAGATGGCGTCGGCGCCATAGCCCATGCGGATGACGCGGCTCTCGCCCCCCGACGAGGCGCGCCAGTGGCCTGCGCCATAGGCGTCGAACAGCCGCACCGACTTGCCCGCGCGGACAAGGTGCCATGCCGTCCACGCGCCGAACACGCCCGCGCCGATGACCGCAACATCGACATGCTGCACCTTCGGCCGCGCGGGCTTGCGCCTCTTTGAGCGGCGCTCGCTGCGCTCGGCCGCCGCAGCACTCGCCGCCACCGGCAGCGCGGCGAGGCCGGTCAAAAGCGCGCGGCGCGTAGGGACGTTATCGGCCACCAGTCCCCGCTTCGTTCTTCTTGTAATAGCGATAACCCCCGATCCAGGTTTCGAGCGGCGCCATGCGGCGGATTTCGTCGGGGCTCGCGAGCATCGGGTCGCTGTCGAGGATCAGGAAATCGGCGCGCATACCGGGCATCAGCGTCCCGATGCGGTCCTCGGCATAGCCCGCGAAGGCGGCGGTGCGCGTAAAGCCGTCGAGCGCGGTCTCGCGGCTTACCGTCTCCTCGGGCCGCCAGCCGCCGAAGGGCTGGCCCGCCGCGTCGGTGCGCGAAATGGCGACCGCGAGCCCCGCGAAGGGGTTGGCGCTTTCGACCGGCACGTCGGACCCGAAGGCGAGCCGTGCGCCCGCTTTCTCGAGGCTGCGCCACGCATAGGCGCCGGTCAGCCGCGCGGGGCCGAGCCGCGCTTCGGCCATCGTCCGGTCGCTCGTCTGGTGGACCGGCTGCATCGAGGCGACGACCTTGAGGCTTGCGAAGCGCGCGATGTCGGCGGGGTCGATCACCTGCGCATGTTCGATCCGCCAGCGGCGCTCGCCGGGGAGGTCGGTCGTGAGGTCGGCGATCGCGTCGAGCGCCTCGGCATTGGCGGCGTCGCCGATGGCATGGATCGCGACCTGGAACTTGTCCATCGACGCGCGCACCATCTTGTTGCGCAGCTGCGCGGGGGTGAGGAGCGGCAGGCCTTTCTGCCCCGGCGCATCGGCATAGGGCGCCTTCAACCACGCGCCGCGCGAACCGAGCGCACCGTCGAGATAGAGTTTCACCCCAACCATACGGAGCCGGTCGTCATAGAGCCACGGCGTCGGTTCGGGACCGGCGATCATCGCCATATTGTCGATGTCGCCGCCATAGGAGAGGATGCGAACCGCAAGCTGCTTCTTGTCGCCCGCACGGCGATAGGCCTGCCAATCCTCGATCGTCGTCCCCATGTCGGCAATCGCGGTGACGCCCTGTTCGATGAGCTTCGCCTGCGCGAGGAGCAGCGCGCGGTCGAGATCGCGCGCGAGCGGTTTGGGCTTGGCACCGTCGATCAGGCTCATCGCCGCGTCGACGAAGACGCCGCTCGGCTTGCCGCCCTCCATCTCGATGCGCCCGCCCTCGGGCGACTTGCTTGCGGTGCTGATCTTTGCAGCCGCCATCGCGGCGCTGTTCGCCCAGCCGGCGTGGCCGTCGATCCGTTCGAGCCAGACAGGGCGGTTCGGCACTGCGGCGTCGAGGTCGGCGGCGGTCGGGAAGCGGCCGAGCCCCCATTTCTCCTGGTTCCAGCCCCGCCCGATGATCCACGGCATTTCAGGATTTTCGGCGGCATATTGGCGGATCGCCGCCTGCGCCTCGGCAAGGCTGCGCGTCTCCGAAAGGTCGAGCAGCATGAGCTGAAACCCCAGTCCCATGACATGACCGTGCGCATCGATCAGTCCGGGGATGAGCGTGCGGCCCTTGCCATCCTCCTTGAAGTCGGGGCGTTCGGGGCGCTTGTCCTTGCGGTCGAGCAGTTCCTTGACCTTGCCGTCCTCGTCGATGACGAGGCCGGTGAAACGCACGAGCCTGCCATTCTGGTCGAGCGTGATGCCGTTGACATTGTCGACGAGCGTGTCGGCCTGCGCGGGGGCGGTGAGGGCGAAGGCGAGCGCGGCGATAGCCATGATCCCCGCCTTCCCCTTCAGGGGAGGGCAGCGAGACTTGCGAACTTGTTCGCTAGTCGCAGCGGGTGGGGGGCATCGATCTTGCGCAAGGCCGATGGACCCCACCCCAACCCCTCCCCTGAAGGGGAGGGGCTTTAGGTTCTTCAACCCCCTCACTTCGGCAACCGCGTCACGAGCGAGCTCGTGTCCTTGCGGCCGCCGCCCGCCTTTTGCACATCGGCGTAGAATTGATCGACGAGCGCCGCGACGGGGATCGTCGCGCCGTTCGAGCGTGCCTCTTCGAGCGCGAGGCCCAGATCCTTGCGCATCCAGTCGACCGCAAAGCCGAAGTCGAACTCGTCCTTCGCCATCGTCCCCCAGCGATTGAGCATCTGCCAGCTCGCCGCGGCCCCCCCCGAGACGGCCTCGAACACCTTGTCGGTATCGAGCTTTGACGCCTGCGCGAAACGCAGTGCTTCGGACAGGCCCTGGATGACGCCGGCAATCGCGATCTGGTTGACCATCTTTGTCGTCTGCCCCGCGCCCGGGCCGCCGATATGGACGATGCGCCCTGCATAGGCGCGCATCACCGGCTCGGCCGCCGCGAAAGCGGCTTCGGTGCCGCCGCACATGATCGACAGCGTGCCCGCTTGCGCGCCCGATTCGCCGCCCGAGACGGGGGCGTCGACGCAGCGAATGCCGTGGCTCTGCCCTTCGACCGACAGCTGGCGCGCGAGACGCGCCGATACCGTCGTATGGTCGACGAACAGCGCGCCCTTGGCCATCGCGGCAAAGGCGCCGTCGCGGCCGAGCGTCACCTGCGCGAGATCGTCGTCGTTGCCGACGCAGCTTAGCACCACATCGGCGTCCTGCGCGGCCTCGGCGGGTGTGGCAACCGCGGTTCCGCCGTGGCGTTCGGCCCAGGCGTCGGCCTTTGCGCGGGTGCGATTATAGACGGTGACGGTATGGCCCGCCTTGACGAGATGGCCCGCCATCGGTCCGCCCATGACGCCGGTGCCGATGAAGCCTATGCGCAATTTTCGTTCGCTCATGGGGTGGTCCATAGCATTGTTTGCTTCGTGCGCCAGATGGGCTAGGGCCAGCCGCGCTATGACCGATCAGCTCGCCCCGACCGCCGCCGCCGATTTTCCGGCGATCGCCCTCGACGATGTGCGCGCGGCGGCGGCGCGAATTAATGGCGCGGTCGTGCGCACCCCGACGCTGAAGTCGCAGACGCTGTCCGAACTTGTCGGTGCCGAAGTCTGGCTGAAGTTCGAGAATCTGCAGTTCACGGCGGCGTATAAGGAGCGCGGTGCGCTGAACGCGCTGCTGCTGCTCGACGACGAAGCAAGGGCGCGCGGCGCAATCGCGGCATCGGCGGGCAATCACGCGCAGGGCCTTGCCTATCACGGTAAAAGGCTCGGCGTCCCGGTGACGATCGTGATGCCAAAGACGACGCCGCAGGTGAAGGTGTCGCAGACCGCGAGCCATGGCGCGACGATCGTGCTTCACGGCGAAACTTTCGACGATGCCTATGCCCATGCGCGCCAGCTCGAGGTCGAGCGCGGGCTGACCTTCGTTCACCCCTTCGACCATCCGCACGTCGCGGCGGGGCAGGGGACGGTCGCGCTCGAAATGCTCGAGGATGTGCCCGAACTCGATACGCTGATCGTTCCGATCGGCGGCGGCGGGCTGCTTGCGGGCATGGGCACCGCGGCGCGCGGGATCAAGAATGACATGCGGCTGGTCGGCGTGCAGGCGGAGCTTTATCCGTCGATGTATGCCGAGCTCAACGGCGTCGACATGGCGTGCGAGGGCGACACGCTCGCCGAAGGCATCGCGGTCAAGGCGCCGGGTTCGTACACCCGCAAGCTTGTCGCCGAACTCAACGACGACATCGTGCTCGTCGCCGAACGCCATCTCGAGCGCGCGGTCAGCCTGCTCCTCCAGATCGAAAAGACGGTGGTCGAGGGCGCAGGCGCGGCGGGGCTCGCGGCGATGCTCGCGCACCCCGAGGAATTTGCCGGGCGCAAGGTCGGACTTGTCCTGACCGGCGGCAACATCGACACGCGCCTGCTCGCGAACGTCCTGCTGCGCGACCTTGCGCGCTCGGGCCGCATCGCGCGGCTGCGCATCCGGTTGCAGGATCGGCCCGGCGCGCTGTTCAAGGTGATGAAGCTGTTCGACGAGAAGCAGGTCAATATCATCGAAATCTATCACCAGCGCATCTTCACGACGCTCCCCGCCAAGGGGCTGATCACCGACATCGAATGCGAAGCGCGCGACCGCGAGCATCTCGACAGCCTGGTCGAGGCGCTGCGCGCTGCGGGCTATATGGTAACGACGGTCGAGTTGGCTTAGCCCGCTATCGTCATTGCGAGGAGCGAAGCGACACGGCAATCTACAGCTATCGGGCTAGCGTGATCGCGATGGCTGGAGATTGCTTCGCTCCGCTCGCAATGACGTCTTCTCTGGTCATCCGGTTTGTGCGCTAGGAACGACGCATGAAAGATTTCTCTCTCCCCCTCACCGCCACCCCCGACAGCATCGACGAACTCGGCCATGTCAACAATGCCGTGTGGGTCCAGTGGATCCAGCAGGTCGCGACCGGCCATTGGGCGGCCGCGGCGCCGCAAGCGCACAAGGATGCCTATATCTGGGTGATCGTGCGGCACGAGATCGATTACCTCCGCCCGCTCGGCCCCGGTGAGACAGTGACCGGGCGGACGTGGGTCGCCGACAAGCCGCACGGGGCGAAATTCGATCGCTTCGTCGAGTTTACCGGCGAGGACGGCAAGGTGCATGTCCGCGCCCGCACGGTATGGGCGATGCTCGACAAGGCGAGCGGACGGCCCGTGCGGATCACCGACGAAATTGCCGCGCCTTTTCTGGGTTAGGTCGGTTCCCAACGCGTCGCGCGGCGGAAACATCGACGTCGGTCGTCAGGCATATGCGACCCAGCCTCGCCAGGTAAAAGCCGCATAAAATTGTTCGATACCCGTGAAGCCTGCCGCGCGCAGCACCGCTTCATCTTCTTCGGGGCTCAGCATTGCGACATGCGTGGCGACCGCCTGCCGTCCCTTGGCCACCTGTTCCGGGTCGCCGCCCGAGGCGATGGCGTAGGATGCGTAACGGTCGAGCCAGCGGTCGCGTTCGCCGATGCCTTGCGGAAAGCTGCCATGCGCTGCAACAAAAGGCGCTCCGGGTTTGAGGCGGCGGCGGATTTCGGCGCCGGTGCGGATGCGCTCCGATCGATCGAGGAAGTGCAGAGTGAGCAGGCACACGGCTCCATCGAACGGCCCGGCGGGTGCATCGTTGATGATGCCTTCGATCAGCTCGGCGCGCGGCGCATCCGCGCCCATGACCCGCGCCGCAAGGTCGAGCATCGGCCCTGCGGGATCGACGCCGACAAACCGCCAGCCGGGATAGGCTTCGGCCATCGCCTTCATTTCGCTGCCGCCGCCTGCACCAAGCACAAGGATGTGCGCGTCTTTGGGTACGCGCTCGGCGAGCAGGAGTCCGGTCATGCGGTGGAGCCCGTCGAGGCCGGGGACGAAGCGCCGGGGCCCCTCGGTATAGCGCGCGACCGCGGCAGGGTCTTTGAAGCTGTCGAGGAAATGCTGGGCGCCTTCAGCCATGATGTTGCTCCGGTGCTTTGGGGGATCGCGCGGCCATGCGTTCATGAAAATCAGCAGCGAGCTGCGCGAGGGTAACCTCGGTGAAACGGGCAAGCAGCAGCGCTTCGGCATCGTGAAAGCTCGCGTCGAGCGCCGCGTTGACCGCCTGTTCGACCATACAGCCGGGCGCTTCGGTGCGGTTGCTCATCGCCATCAGGGTGGGCTGCCCGATCGCGTCATAGACGTCGCGCATCGTGATGTCGGCGAGATCACCCGCGATCATCCAGCCGCCGCCATGGCCCTTTTCGCTATGCACGAATCCCGCGTCGCGCAGTCCGCCAAGGATACGGCGGATCACGACTGGGTGCGTCTGCATCGCCTTCGCCAGCTGCTCCGACGTCATCGGCGCGCCTTGCTCGGCCATATGGAGGAGGACGTGGAGCACGCCTGAGAGTCGACTGTCGCGCTTCATGTAACTTTAAATAGTGCGTGAAATCATTCCGTCAATCCATAGATGGCGAGATATGCAGATTCGTTCCGCCACGCCCGCCGATGCCGCCGCGATCTGGGCGATCATCGGCCCGACGATCCGCGCGGGCGAAACCTATACGCTCGACCGTGACATGAGCGAGGCGGAAGCGCTCGCCTATTGGTTCGGGGCGGGCAAGGCGGTGTTTGTCGCCGAAGCCGATGGCGCGATCCTGGGCACTTATTATCTGCGCGCCAATCAGGCGGGCGGCGGCGCGCATGTCGCGAACGCCGGCTATGTCACCGGCGCGCAGGCAAGTGGGCGCGGGGTGGCGCGCGCGATGTGTCTGCATTCGCTGGAACAGGCGAAGATGCGCGGATTTCAGGCCATGCAGTTCAACTTCGTCGTGAGCAGCAATGTCCGCGCCGTGGGCCTGTGGGAGTCGATGGGCTTTGAAATCGTCGGCCGGCTTCCCGCGGCTTTCGAACACCCGGTCGAGGGCCGGGTCGATGCGCTCGTGATGTACCGGACGCTCTAGCCGACTAGCGTGCGACCACTGCGATGCGGTGGCGGTGGACCCATCCCGATGCGCAGGTCGATGCGAGGCGTCGGTCGAGGCCGCCCGTCGTGCCGCGGCACGAATGGCGCCCGTCGGCATAATGGACCTGGAACCATTCGGCATTGCCGGCACAGACGAACACCGGCGATCCTGCCTTGATCTTTGCCGTCTTGCGCGCGCCCATCGACGGCGAGCGATAGACCCAGACGCTGCGGTCGCGGCGCGATCCGGCGACGACCGCATAGTTGCACAGCGCGGGCGCGCTCGCAGCTTGCAGCGTCATCGCCAGCGCGGTCATCGTCGTCAGCATCGGCCCTTGTCCTTCGCCATCAGGGTGAACGTGCCGTTTAACAGCCTATTCTATGTCTTCGGTTAACGCCTTGACGATCGCGGCGACCGAGGTGGGGGCATAGGCGAAGCCCATATGGCCGCAGTCAACCTCGACCTGCCGGTCGCTTTCGTGCGGCGTGCCGCGCGCGCTGTTCACTGCGACCACGCCGTCATATTTGGACCAGAGCGCAAAGGTCGGCATTTCGGGGCGCGGTGCGGGGTGAAAGTCGATCGGCGGATTGTCGACCGGATGCCGCGCAATCAAGTGATAAAGCCGCCACGCCCGGTTGGCGCGGCGGCTGCCCGAAAAGGGCGAGCCGAGCGTGACGACGCGCGCGACCTTGCCCGGATGGTGCTTGGCATATTCGCGTGCATAAATGCCGCCGAGGCTCCACCCGACGAGTGCCGGGACGTGACCGGTGCGGTCGATGATCCATTGCACGCGGGTGTCGATACGCTCGATGATGTCGGGGGTCGCGCCGCGGTTAAAGCCTAGCCCCCAAGCATAGCAGCGAAAGCCCGCGCGGCGCAGGTCGGCGCGCAGCGCCTTGGTCGCCCAGTCTCCCGACAGAAAGCCGGGGAGCACCATCACCGGCGGATGCTCGCTGTCGGGGTTCGGCTCCGCCGGCATAGGGCGCACACGTCCACCGATGGCGCGCATCAGCGATCCGATCTCGCGCCACAGCAGCTTGAGCGGCGGCGGTGCGTCGGGATCGGGGATGCGCGCGGGCCATTCGGCGCGGCGGGAGAGAAACGAACGGATCATTGCGTCGGCGCTATTCAACCTTTGGGCACGAGTTGCACCAGCTTGCCCTCGTCACCGTCGGTAAGCAGCCAGATCGTGCCGTCCTCGCGCACTTCGACCTCGCGCACGCGCGTCCCCAAATCCCAACGGTCGCTCTTGTGAAGCGTATCACCTTCGATTGCGAGGCGGATCAGCCCCTGACCCGACAGCGCCCCCGTCAGCAGGCTGTTCTTCCAGCCCGGATAGCGATCGCCGCCGTACCAGACGAGTCCCGCGGGCGAGATCGACGGGTTCCACCAGAGCTTGGGGGCAGCAAATTCGGGGCGCGTCGGATGGTCGGGAATGTCGCCGCCATTATAATGATCGCCGTTCGAAACGACCGGATAACCGTAATTGGCGCCGCGTTCGACAAGATTGACCTCGTCGCCGCCGCGCGGGCCCATCTCATGATTCCACAGCCGTCCTTCGCCGTCGAACACGATGCCAAGGACATTGCGGTGGCCGAGCGACCAGATTTGCGCCGCCACACCGCCTTGCGAAGCAAAGGGGTTGTCGGCGGGCACGCTGCCGTCGGGGTTCAGGCGGACGATCTTGCCGAGGTTGGCGTTCATATCCTGCGCCGGATCGAACTTTTGCCGTTCGCCCGACCCGATGAAGAGATATTGGCCATCGGGGGAGAAGGCGAGGCGGTGCGAATAATGGCCGCGCCCCGTGACCTTCGGGCTCTGCTTCCAGATAATCTCCAGCCCCTCGAGCCGGGGCGCCTCGCCCTGCACCAGCTTGGCGCGTCCGACGACCGCGCCATAAGTGCCGCCGTCGCCCGCCTCCGCCCAGCTGAGGTAAACCATGCCGCTGGACGCGAAATCGGGGGCCAGCACGACGTCGCCGAAGCCCCCTTGTCCGCCATAGGCGACGGTGGGAACACCCGCGACGTCGAGCGTTGCGCCGCCCTCTTGCCAGAGTTTCAGTTTCCCGGCTTTTTCGGTGACCAGCGCGAGGCGCGTTCCGGGCAGGAAGGTCATCGCCCAGGGTTCGTCGAAGCTCGCGACCTCACGCAGCGTGAACGGGGCTTCGGCGACCGGTGCTGCGGGGTGCGCGCCGGACGCGTCGCGCGCGCTCGAATCGCCGGAAGCGGCGCTCGTCGCGGGGCCTGCCGAGCACGCGGCCACGATCAATGCGGTGGAAAGAGCAAGGGTGGGTCGTCGGGTCATTCTCGATCTCGCTTTCGCTTCGCTGGGGATGCTCCAGACTGGCGTGTCGGAGCCGCAAAGTCGAGTGGATCTCAGCGGTTTCCGGAGCCGCGGCGCGTGGCGATTTCGTCGACGCTGTCCATGATCGCGTCGATCGCTTCGCTCGCTGGGGGGGCTTCGGCGCGTTTCTGGGAAAATTGCCCGCGCCGCATAATTTCCTCGAGCGCGGTTCGCGCCCGCGACACGCGGCTCTTCATCGTGCCGAGCGCGCAGTCGCAGATGTTGGCCGCTTCCTCATAGGACATGCCACCCGCACCGACGAGGATCAGCGCCTCGCGCTGATCCTGCGGCAATTCCATCAACGCGCGCTGCAGGTCGGCCATCTCGCCCGAATCTTCCTGTGCAGCAGGAGTGGCCAGCGTGCGCTCGACGGCATTTTCGTCATAATCGCCGCGAAACTTGTTGCGCCGCATCTGCGACAGGAAAGTGTTGCGCAGGATCACGAAGGTCCATGCCTTGATCGAGGTTCCGCGCTCGAAACGGTCTCGCGACGCCCACGCCTTGACCATCGTGTCCTGGGTCAGATCGTCGGCGAGGTCGGGGTTGCCCGACAGGCTGCGGCCATAGGCGCGCAAGTGCGGGATGACCCCGGCGAGCAACGCCTTGAACTCGCTGTCCGACAGGCCCTTGTCGTCCTGCGATCGTGAATGGTGCCGAAACCGGGCAGCGCGGGACGGAAGCATTATCGCTTCGAACTCTTCAGGTCGATCTGCGACAACAGGTCGAGCATGGAATCGGGCAGTTTTTCCGCGACAATATTTCCATAGATCATGCGCAGCTTGGCGCTGACCGGTTCGGGCGATTGCCGGCCCGTCAGCGCGCGATGCCACTGATCGCTCCCGGTGCCGGGGAAGCTGCCGGTGGACTGACGCGGCTCTTCGTCGCGCATCGGTTCGCGCGGTCGATCGCCATTCATCCGGTTGTTGCCGTGGGTCGCCATGTCGATTGAACGAGAGAAGTGCGCTGGGGTTCCCCGCAGGTTGTTTTTTGCGACGAATGCGTTGCCAGGGTGCAACACTGTGCCTAGGTTCCGGGTCAGTTGAGGGGGGCGGGGCGCTTGATTTCGGTTATATATGTGAGCGTCGCCGATCCGATGATCGGCGAAGGCGAGATCGCCGATATCGTGAAAACGGCCCAGCGAAACAACGCCCGCGACGATATAACGGGCGCGCTCATCTACAATGGCCAGAACTTCATGCAGCTGCTCGAAGGGCCCGCCTCGAAAGTCGACGCATGTCTTGCCGCGATCCGCGACGACCGGCGGCATAGCGGGATGGTCGAGATACGGCGGCGCGCCATCGATTGCCGTGATTTTGCGCAATGGTCGATGCTGTACGAGCCGCGATTCGATGGCGATCCCGACCGTATTTCCAGGCTGGGCATGAAGGGCCGGATCGACACCGGCGACGAGCGCATCCTCTCCAACTTTCTTGCGCTCGGAAGGCGCCGGTGACGTAGCGGTGTCCTGCCGGCTTTTGCGCATGATTGTCGGTTCCGGTTTGCATCGCCGCCGCGAGGCGCTAAGCCTGTTGCGGGGTTCCACCGGGGGCGCCCCCGAACAAAGGTCATATTATCAGCGAGATAGTTCCTCAACCGCTCGATGACGCCAGTTTCAAGAACGAGCTGGCGGCGATGCTTCCGCATTTGCGCGCCTTTGGACGCAGTCTGTGCGGTAATCCCGACATGGCCGACGATCTGGTGCAGGAAACCATGATGAAGGCGTGGAAGGCGCGCGCAAGCTATATCCCGGGGCCTTCGACGATGAAGAGCTGGGCCTTTGTTATCCTGCGCAATTGCTTTCTGTCGCAGATGCGGCGCAAGAAATTCACCGCCGAATATGACGAACTTGCCGCCGAGCGATTGCTGGTCGCACCGGACGATCAGAACGACAGCCTGCATCTTGCCGATGTCCAGCGCGCGCTGTTGATGTTGCCGGTCGATCAGCGCGAGGCGCTGGTACTGATCGGCGCCGGCCAATTATCCTATGAAGAGGGCGCGGCGATTTGCGGCTGCGCGGTCGGTACGATGAAGAGCCGCGTGTCGCGCGCGCGCACGGCGCTGCAGGCGATCCTCGACGGCAACGATCTGGCGCCGCGTAGCGAGGGGGACACGGTGCCGAGCGAAGCGTTCGCGACGATCATGGCAACAGTCGACGAATTGTCCGCAGGCGGCGGCGCGACGGACTAGCGGCGCGACCCTATGCCGCGAGTTGCGGCGTGAAAAGCAGGCTCTGGCTGATCGCCGCGCGCACCGTATTGTCGCGAAACGGCTTGGAAATCAGGAAGGTCGGTTCGACGCAGTGCCCGGTGAGCAGCCGTTCCGGAAAGGCTGTGACAAAGATTGTCGGCACCGGAGCAATCGCCAATATGTCTTGGACCGCATCGATTCCCGACGAACCGTCGGCGAGTTGGATGTCGGCAAGGACAAGCCCCGCTTCGCTGTTTTCGAACGCGGCGACCGCATCGCTGTGCGTCGTGGCGATGCCCGCGACCTCGTGGCCGAGTTCGCGAACGATCTGCTCAAGTTCCATAGCGATGAGCGGCTCGTCCTCGATGATGAGGACCGATGTGCGCGCTTCGCGGTCGATGTCGGCAATGGCTTCGGTCAAGAGGCTTTCGACGGTGGCATCGTCGGTGCCGGTTATCGTCGCGGTTTCCTCGACCGAAAAGCCTTCGAGCGCGGTCAGCAGCAGCATTTGCCGACCGAGCGGCGTGATGCGCGCAAGGCGCTGGCCGGCCGCGCGAATGATGGGATCTTGCTCATCGTCGCCCTCGCCATCCTCGATGAAGGCGCTTTCCCAGATACGGTGGAAATTGCGGTACAGGTCGACGCGCGTATCGTTGCCGGCGTGAAATTCGTCGGGCGCTGCGACGATCACCTCGAGCGTCGTGTGAACGAAATTGTCGCCATGCTGCTGACTTCCCGTCAGCGCGCGCGCGTAGCGGCGCAGGAACGGAAGATGTCCGCGAATTTCATCGCCAAGACTCATGATGTGACCTCCCACTTGAACGGCTCATACGCACCCCGCGCGATCCGGTTCCAATGCGGGCAACGCGGTCCGTTGATATTTCCTGCAACTTGTATGAAGGCCACGCGTAGAGTCTGCCGGGGCGCGCTGAAAGCCGAGTGCAACTGGATGGAAACGCGCCGCTTTTCGCGGGGGCGCGGAGCACGCTTTTTCGGGACGGAGAATCATGGCAGAGCGGCCTGGGGCCAAATCGACGGCAGGCCCATTTTGGAGCAGGGGGCGGAACTTGGCAGATAGCGAGGGGGGCGACGAGCGGCTGAGCGAGGAACGACGGCTCGACACCCTGCGCGAATATCGATTGCTCGATACCGATCCCGAAGTTGCATTCGACCGTTTGACCAAGCTCGTCGCCGATCTCTTCGACGTCCCGATCGCGCTGATCTCGTTGGTCGACGAATGCCGCCAGTGGTTCAAGTCGGCGCACGGTCTCGACATCGACCAGACCCCGCGCGACATCAGCTTTTGCCGCCATGTCGTTGCCGACGATTCCCCTCTGGTAGTGACCGACACGCGGACTGATACGCGGTTTGCGGAAAATCCGCTTGTCGTCGGCGAACCCTTCATCCGATTTTATGCGGGCGTTCCGCTGCGTGCCTACAATGGCGCGGTTCTTGGAACATTGTGCATCATCGACAGCGAAGTGCGCGCAGCGCCGTCGCCGCGCGAAATGGAGCGGCTCGAAGATTTCGCCGCGATCATCATGGCCGAAGCCGAATTGCGACGCACCGCGGCCGAGCGCGACGAGGTGCGCCGCATGCTCGAGCGCGCGCTCGATTTTTCGACAACGGCGATCTGGCAACTCGACGCGCGCACCGACGCGCTGCGCTGGCAGGGTGCGACGGCCGAGCTGTGGGGCGCCGATTTCGAAACCGCGCTCAATACCGGCGAGGGTTTTTTCAATCGCGTTCATCCCGACGACCGTGACGGCGTGCGTGCGGTGCTCGACGAGGCGATTGCGAGTGGCACGCCCTATGCCAAGGAGTACCGTATCGTTCATCCCGAACGCGGCGTGCGCTGGATTTCGGCGCGCGGCGACTGGGACGTCGAGGTCGACGATGTGAAGCTGACCGGGATCAGCATCGATATTACCGAGCAGAAGAGCCGGCAGGAGAATACAAACCTGCTGATGCGCGAGCTGCATCACCGGATGCGCAACCTGTTCGCGACCGTCAGCGCGATCATTTCGCTCACCCGCCACGCCGCGACCGGCGTCGATGATTATGTCGAGCGGATCACGAGCAGGCTCGACGCGCTCAACCGCGCGCAGAACGTCCTGCTCGGTGCCAATTTCATGACGGGGTCGATGCACGCGCTGATGCGCGAAGTGCAGGCCGCCTTTCCGCGCATCCGCTGGTCGGGACCCGACCTGCTCCTCCCCGAGAACGCGCTGGTCGCCATGGCGCTCGTCTTCAACGAACTTGCGACCAACGCCGTCAAGCATGGCGCGCTCTCGGTTGCCGACGGCCGCGTCGACGTCAACTGGAGCCAGGACCCGGACGACGATGCCGACCGTCGTTTCCATCTCACCTGGTCCGAAAGTGGTGGAACGGGCGAAGTCGTCGCCCCCGATCGCACGAGTTTCGGAACGTTGCTGATGGAACGCAGCGTGCGCAACAATCTGGGTGGCACGATTGATCGGCGATGGGAGGCTGCGGGACTGGTCGTTAAAATCGCGCTGCCTGCGCGGTGGCACGAGGTGTGATGATCGAAAGGGCTTTGTTCTTTTTTCGTTCTTCATGCTAATGTCGGCGCATGACCGGATCGGCCGCCTCAGCAGTTGAGGGATGAGGGTGTTGCCAAAACCTTGGCTCGAACCGCATCCACACGGGCTTTATGTGAAGCCGGCCGACCTGTGGATCGACCCGTCGCGCCCGGTCGAACGCGCTGCGGTGACGCACGGCCACGCCGATCATGCGCGCAGCGGGCACACATCGGTGTTCGCGACCCCCGAAACGCTTGCCATCATGGCGCTGCGCTATGGCGTCGATGTCGCGGCGCGCGAGAACCGCGCCTTTGCCTATGGCGACGGCTTCGAGCGGGGCGGGGTGCGCTTCAGCTTTCATCCGGCGGGACATGTGCTCGGCAGCGCGCAGATTTTGATGGAATATGCGGGCGAGCGGATCGTCGTCACCGGCGATTACAAGCGCCGCGCCGATCCGACCTGCGCGCGGTTCGAGGTCGTCCCGTGCGAGATCTTCATCACCGAGGCGACCTTTGGCCTGCCGGTCTTCCGCCACCCGCCGACGCACGACGAAATCGGCAAGCTGATCGCCGCGGTGCGCGCCGAGCCGGACCGGTCGGTGCTCGTCGGCGCCTATGCGCTCGGCAAGGCGCAGCGCGTCATCGCCGAATTGCGCGGCGCTGGGTGGAACGCGCCGGTCTTCATCCACGGTGCGCTCGAACGCATGTGCGCGCTCTATGCCGACCATGGCGTCGACCTAGGGCCGCTGCGCCTCGTGAGCGAGGCCGAAAAGAACGAAATGGCGGGGCAGATCGTGCTAGCGCCGCCTTCGGCCCTCAACGACCGCTGGTCGCGGCGGCTGCCCAACCCCGTCACCGCAATGGCGTCGGGCTGGATGCGCGTTCGCCAGCGCGCGCGACAGCGTATGGTCGAACTGCCGCTCGTCATTTCTGACCATGCCGACTGGGACGAACTCACCACGACGATCGAAGAGGTGAACCCGAAGGAAAGCTGGATCACCCATGGCAGCGAAGATGGCCTTTTGCGCTGGTGCGAACTCCACCAGCGCAAGGCGCGCGCGCTGCATTTCGTCGGGCGCGATATGGAGGAAGAGGCGTGAAGGCCTTTGCCGCGCTCATCGACCGCCTTATTTATACGCGCTCGCGCAATTCGAAGCTCGCGCTGATCGTCGATTACCTCCGCCACACCCCCGATCCCGATCGCGGCTGGGCGCTCGCCGCGCTCACCGAAGCGCTCGATTTCCCCGCGGTGAAGGCGGGGACGGTACGCGCGCTGCTCGCGACGCGCGTGGACGAGGAATTGTTCCGCCTGTCGCGGCATTTTGTCGGCGATACCGCGGAAACGGCGGCGCTGCTGTGGCCTGAAAAGCCCCTCCCCTTCAGGGGAAGGGTTGGGGTGGGGGCCGCCGGACTTGAGCAAGGGGGCGGACCCCCACCCGCTGCGACTAAGGAGCGGAACTCCCAAGTCTCGCCGCCCTCCCCTGAAGGGAAGGGCGGATTGAGCGTCTCCGGCGCTGTCGCCACCCTCTCCGCCGCCACGCGCAGCGATGCGCCGGCGGTGCTGACCGGATTGCTCGACCGTCTGGACGCCGACGGGCGCTACGCACTGCTCAAGATGGCGCTCGGCGGGATGCGCGTCGGCGTGTCGGCGCGGCTTGCGAAACAGGCATTTGCGCAGGCATTCGACGTCGGGATCGACGATGTGGAGGAGTTGTGGCACGCGATCCCGCCGCCCTATGAAGCGCTCTTCGCCTGGGGTGAGGGGCGCGCCGCGCGGCCCGACCTTGCCGACGTCGCCTTTTTCCGCCCCTTCATGCTTGCGCATCCGCTCGAAGGCGAAAGCATCGACCTTGCCGACTATGCCGCCGAGTGGAAATGGGACGGCATCCGCGTTCAGATCGCGCATGGTGGCGGCGAAACGCGCATCTACAGCCGCGGCGGCGAGGAAATCAGCGCTGCCTTCCCCGAACTCGTCGGGGCGTTCGATCAGGATGCGGTGATCGACGGCGAATTGCTCGTGCGCGGCGAGGTGCAGGGGGGTGAGGCCGCAAGCTTCAACGCGCTGCAGCAGCGCCTCGGGCGCAAGACGGTGACGAAGAAAATGCTCGCCGACTTTCCCGCCTTCGTGCGCGTTTACGATCTGCTTGCGGTCGATGGCGAAGATTTGCGCGGCCTGCCGTGGACGGGGCGGCGGCGGCAGCTTGAGGCCTTTGTTCCGCGCCTTGCCGCGAGCCATTTCGACCTGTCGCCCCTGATCGAGGCCGCCGACTTTGCCGAACTCGCGGCGCTGCGTGCCGGTGCGCGCGACGCGGCGATCGAGGGGGTGATGCTCAAACGCCGCGACGCGCCCTATGTCGCGGGGCGCCGCGCCGGGCTCTGGTACAAATGGAAGCGCGACCCGCTCACCGCCGATTGCGTGATGATGTACGCGCAGCGCGGCAACGGCCGCCGTGCGAGCTTTTATTCGGATTATACTTTCGGCTGCTGGAGCGAGGCGGGCGAGTTGTTGCCCGTTGGCAAGGCCTATTCAGGCTTCACCGACGACGAGCTCAAATGGCTCGACAAATTCGTCCGCACTAACACCGTCGACCGCTTCGGCCCGGTGCGCGAGGTTGAAAAGACGCTGGTGCTCGAAGTCGCCTTCGATTCGATCCACGCGTCGAAGCGGCACAAGTCGGGCCTCGCGATGCGCTTCCCCCGCATTTCGCGCATCCGCCGCGACAAGCCCGCCGAAGAGGCCGACCGGATCGCGACGTTGCAGGCGATGGTGACGTGACGATTAAACCCCTCCCGTTCAGGGGAGGGGCGGGGTGGGGCTGTCGATGTAGCCAAGGCCGCCGACCCCCACCCGCTGCGACTAGCGAACAAGTTCGCAAGTCTCGCTGCCCTCCCCTGAAGGAGAGGGCGTAGATACGAAAATTCCCCGTCATGGGGTTGCAACCGCAGCCCCCGATACCGAGTTAGCCAAGCGACAGCAAAAAAAGGAGACTGCCATGACGATCGCTCACCCCCCGCTCCCCTATGCCCACGACGCGCTCGCGCCGCACATCTCGGCGGAGACGCTGCAGACCCATCATGGCAAGCATCACAAAACCTATGTCGACAAGGTCAACGCCGCGATCGAGGGCACCGATCTTGCCGACAAGAGCCTCGAGGAAATCATCCACCACGCCGAGGGCGCCGGCAACAAGGGGCTGTTCAACAACAGCGCCCAGTCGTGGAACCATGCCTTTTACTGGAACAGCATGGCGCCGGCGAAGACGGCGCCCGAGGGCGATCTCGCCGCCGCGATCGACCGCGACTTCGGTTCGCTCGACGAGCTCAAGAAGAAGCTGAAGGATACGGCGATCAATCATTTTGCGTCGGGCTGGGCCTGGCTGATCGCCAAGGACGGCAAGCTGTCGGTCACCGACACGCACGATGCCGGGACCGAACTGGCGGCGGGTATCAAGCCGCTGCTCGTCGTCGATGTGTGGGAACATGCCTATTATATCGACCGCAAGAATGTCCGCCCCGACTATGTGAATGCGGTGGTTGATGAACTGCTCAACTGGGACTTCGCTGCGGAGAATTTCGCGCGCGACGGGGCGTGGACCTATCCGGCGTAAACCAATGACCCTCCCTGTGCCGTAGGCATGGGGAGGTGGCAGCGCGAAGCGCTGACGGAGGGGCAATGGCGCGATGTTGCCGCCCCTCCACCACCTTTGGCGGTCCCCCTCCCCATCGCTTCGCGACAGGGGGGAATTTTATTGTAATCCGTAACGAAAATTGGCTCGCACCGCCTATCCCGACGATCGTAATCCGCCTATAGGCGCGCCATGACGATCAGCCTGTTCGAACTCTTCAAGATCGGCGTCGGACCCTCAAGCTCGCACACCGTCGGCCCGATGGTCGCGGCGCGGCGTTTTGCGCTCTGGCTCGACGAGCATGGCCTGCTCGGCCGGACGGCGCATGTCGAGGCCGACCTGTACGGCTCGCTCGCGCTGACGGGGAAGGGGCACGCCGCCGACACCGCGGTCGTCGCGGGGCTTGCGGGCGAAATCCCGGCCTCGACCAGCCTTGCCGCGATCAAGGCGCATTGGGACCGCGCCGAAGGCGAGGGGTTCCTCTACCTGCTCGGCCGCCAGCGCGTGCGTTTCCAGCCCTCGCGCGACCTGCATTTCCAGATGCGCCAGCGCCAGCCCTTTCACAGCAACGCCTTGAGCTTCACCGCGCGCGACAATGACGGCGAAGTGCTCGCGAAGCGCATGTATTTCTCGATCGGCGGTGGCTTCGTCGTCGACGAGGAGGAGGCGGGGCGCAACAGCCGCGGCGGCGAGGATGAAGTCGATCTGCCCTATCCCTTCACCTCGGGCGCCGACCTGCTTGAAATGGGCGCGGCGTCGGGCAAGAGCTTCGCCGAGATGATGCTCGAAAACGAGCTTGTCCATCGCAGCATCGAGGAGGTCGAGGCGGGGCTCGATGAAATCGCCGCGGCGATGGACGCATCGATCGACGCGGGCTGCTGCAGCACCGGGACGCTCCCCGGCGGGCTCAAGGTCAAGCGCCGCGCGCCGCAAATCGCCGCCGACATCCGCGAACGGCACGAATCGAACCTTTGCGACCCGATGCAGATGATGGACTGGATCAACCTGTGGGCGATGGCGGTGAATGAAGAAAACGCCGCCGGCGGCAAGGTCGTCACCGCGCCGACCAACGGCGCGGCGGGGATCATCCCCGCGGTGATCCGCTATTACCGCCGCAGCTATCGCGGCGATGCAAAGGGCGTGCGCACCTTCCTGCTCGCCGCGGGCGCGGTCGGTGCGCTCTACAAGCGCAACGCCAGCATCTCGGGCGCCGAGGTCGGCTGCCAGGGCGAGGTCGGCGTCGCCTGCTCGATGGCGGCGGCGGGGCTGACCGCCGCGCTCGGCGGCACCAACGCGCAGGTCGAGAATGCCGCCGAGATCGGCATGGAGCATAATCTCGGCCTCACCTGCGATCCCATCGGCGGGCTGGTGCAGATTCCGTGCATCGAACGCAACGCGATGGGCGCGATCAAAGCGATCGACGCGAGCCGCATCGCGATGATAGGCGACGGCACGCATGTCGTCAGCCTCGACACGGTGATCGCGACGATGCTGCAGACGGGGCGGGATATGCGCGACAAATATAAGGAAACGTCGAAGGGCGGGCTGGCGGTCAGCGTGGTTGAGTGTTGATCGCCCCCGTTTCCTCCATCGTCATTCCGGACTTGATCCGGGGTCTATGACTTCGTCGCCGTAATGGACCCCGGATCAAGTCCGGCGTGACGATATCAGGGGCACCGACCTCAATCCTCCCTGTCGCGGAGCGATGGGGAGGGGGACCGCGCCCGCAGGGCGTGGTGGAGGGGCGGCGACGGTTGCGCCATCGCCGCTCCGTCAGCGCTTCGCGGTGCCACGTCCTCATGGCTGCGCCACAGGGAGGACGATGAGCGTCTTGCATTGCCGCCCCATTTGCCTGATTGGAGCGCCCGAGAAGGAGACCGCCCCATGAAGACCCGCGCCGCCGTCGCATTCGAAGCGAAGAAGCCGCTCGAAATCGTCGAACTCGACCTCGAAGGCCCGAAGGCGGGCGAGGTGCTGGTCGAGATCATGGCGACAGGGATTTGCCACACCGATGCCTATACGCTCGACGGTCTCGACAGCGAGGGCATCTTTCCGAGCGTGCTGGGGCATGAGGGCGCAGGCGTCGTGCGCGAGGTCGGCGCGGGCGTCACCAGCGTCGTTCCCGGCGACCATGTCATCCCGCTCTACACCCCCGAGTGCCGCCAGTGCAAAAGCTGCCTGTCGGGCAAGACCAACCTCTGCACCGCGATCCGCGCGACGCAGGGCAAGGGGCTGATGCCCGACGGCACGACGCGCTTTTCGTACAAGGGCCAGCCGATCTATCATTATATGGGCTGTTCGACCTTTTCGAACTTCACGGTGCTGCCCGAGATTGCGGTCGCGAAAATCCGCGAGGACGCGCCCTTCCAGACGAGCTGCTACATCGGTTGCGGCGTGACAACCGGCGTCGGCGCGGTGATCAACACCGCGAAGGTGCAGGTCGGCGACAATGTTGTCGTCTTCGGGCTGGGCGGCATCGGGCTCAACGTGATTCAGGGTGCGCGACTTGCGGGTGCGAACCAGATCATCGGCGTCGACATCAACCCCGACCGCGAGGAATGGGGCCGCAAGTTCGGCATGACCGACTTCCTGAATTCGAAGGGCATGAGCCGCGAGGATGTAGTCGCGGCGATCGTCACGATGACCGATGGCGGCGCCGATTATACCTTCGACGCGACGGGCAATACCGAAGTGATGCGGATCGCATTGGAAGCCTGTCACCGCGGCTGGGGCACCAGTATCATCATCGGCGTCGCCGAGGCGGGCAAGGAAATCGCGACGCGGCCGTTTCAGCTCGTCACCGGGCGCAACTGGCGCGGCACCGCGTTCGGCGGCGCCAAGGGGCGCACCGATGTGCCGAAGATCGTCGATATGTACATGACCGGCAAGATCGAGATCGACCCGATGATCACCCACGTCATGGGGCTGGAAGACATCAACAAGGGCTTCGACCTGATGCACGCGGGCGAGAGCATCCGCAGCGTTGTCGTTTATTGATTGCGAAAGAGGAAGCTATGTTCAGCCATGTGACGCTCGGGTCGAACGATATCGAGGCGAGCCAGACCTTCTATGACGCGATCCTCGGCGCGCTCGGCATCCCCGCGGGGCGGATCGACGAGCGTGGGCGCCTCATCTACATGCACGCCGGTGGGCGGCTCGTCATCACGCGGCCGGTCGACGGCAGGCTTGCCGCGTGCGGCAACGGTCATACGCTCGGCTTCCTCGCCGCCTCGCCCGAAGCGGTCGACGCCTGGCATGCCGCAGGGGTCGAAAATGGCGGCACCACCGCAGAAGATCCGCCGGGCGTTCGCCACGCGACCGAGGGGCGCACCGTCTATCTCGCCTATCTGCGCGATCCCGACGGCAACAAGCTGTGCGCGTCGCACAAGATTTCGGGCTGACATGGGCGCGGACAGCGGTGCTTCCTATGTGCTGACCTTCAGCTGCGTCGATACCGTCGGGATCGTCGCGGCGGTGACGGGACTGCTCGCGGAGCGCGACGGCTTCATCCTCGACAGCCAGCAATATGCCGACCTCGATTCGGGGCGATTCTTCATGCGCGTCGAGTTTCGAGGCGCCGGACCGCGCTTTCCCGACACGCTTTCGGGAGTCGAAGCGGCGTTCGCGCCGGTCACGCAGCGTTTTCAGATGGACGCGCGGATCAGCGATGCGAGCGCCAAGCCGCGTTTCGTTATCGCGGTGTCGCAGGGCAGCCATTGCCTCAACGACCTGCTCCACCGCTGGTCGACCGGCAACCTCGCCATCGACATTGTCGGCGTCGTATCGAACCACGAGGCGCAGCGGCGGCTGTCCGAATGGCATGGTGTGCCCTTTCACTATCTGCCCGTCAGCGACGCAAACCGCGCCGAGCAGGAGGAGGCGATCCTCGACATCATGGCACGCGGCGGTGCCGACTATCTGGTGCTTGCGCGCTATATGCAGGTTCTGTCGGCAGATCTGTCGGCAAAGCTCGCCGGGCGCTGCATCAACATCCACCACAGTTTTCTGCCCGGCTTCAAGGGCGCGAAACCCTATCACCGCGCGCATGAGCGCGGGGTGAAGCTGATCGGCGCGACCGCGCATTTCGTGACGAGCGACCTCGACGAGGGGCCGATTATCGAGCAGGCGGTCGAGCGCGTCGACCATCGCGACTCGATCGACGATCTGATCCGAACCGGCCGCGATATCGAGGCACAGGTGCTTGCGCGGGCGGTGCGCTGGGTCGCCGAACAGCGCGTGCTGATCGACGGGCGCAAGACAGTTGTCTTCCGCTGAACCGAGGCTCAGGATAAGTCGCTAATCGCAACGAATCAGCAGGAGTGGGAAGGATGTACAGCCACAATATGGTCGGGTCGAACGACCTCGAAGCATCGAAGAAATTCTATGACGCGACCTTCCAGGCGATCGGCGGCAAGCCGGGGATCGTCGATGACAAGGGACGCCTCGTTTACATGCACAACGGCGGCTTGTTCCTGGTGACCGCGCCGATCGACGGCGAGCCTGCCACGGCCGGCAACGGCTGCACCATCGGTTTTGCGATGGACGGTCCCGAGCAGGCCGACGCATGGCACAAGGCGGGCGTCGAAAATGGCGGGACGGCAATCGAGGACCCGCCGGGCGTTCGCGAGGGCGGCTTCGGTCAGCTCTATCTCGCCTATTTGCGCGACCCGTCGGGGAACAAGCTCTGCGCGCTCCACCGCGTCGTTTGAGCGGGGGACTTGATGCGCGGTGAAGCGGGCTTGCTGGCCGACCTTGAAACGCTGGCGATCCCTTTCACCGCGCACGAACATATTGCGGTGTTCACCGTCGCCGAAAGCGATGCGGTGAACGCCGATATCCCCGGCGCGCACACGAAAAACCTGTTCCTCAAGGACGCTGGCGGTGCCTTCTGGCTCGTTACCGTCCCGTCCGAGACGCGCGTCGATTTGAAGGCGCTGCCGGCGGCAATCGGCTGCAAGCGCGTGAGCTTTGGCAAGGCCGAGGATATGCAGCGCCTGCTCGGCATCGCGCCGGGGTCGGTGACCCCGCTCGCTGCGATCAACGCCCCGCCGGGAAGTATCACTGTGGTGCTCGATGCGGCGCTGGCGACCGTCGACCGGGTCAACGTCCATCCCTTGCGCAACACAGCGACGCTCGGGCTGGCGGGGGCAATGATCCTCGACCTGCTTCGTCATTGGGGGCATGCACCAGTAGTGGCAGCGATCCCGGTGCAGGCGGGCTAGCGCTCGCCGAACAGCTCGGGATTCCGGAACGCCTTGGCCAGGTGATCGATCCACGCCCGCACCAGTGGCGGCAAGCCGGTGCGCGTGGTGAAGACGAGATGGACGATCCCGTTCTCGCTCCGCCATTCGGGCAGGACCCGGACGAGCGTGCCCGCGCGCAACTCGACGGCGCAGGCGTGGTCAGGGAGGAGCGCGACACCAAGCCCGGCGAGCGCGGCGGCGCGAACGGCGCTGAAATCGTCGCAGCGCAGGCGGGGGCGGTGCCGGATGCTGTCGATGGTCCCATCGCGGTGCTCGAGCCGCCAGATCACGTCCGCGCCATCGCTTGCCGAGCTTAATGTCGGCATCTGCTTGAGCGCCGCGAGGTCGCTGCCCCCGACCAGGTTGGCGAGCGCCGGGCTAGCGATCAATATGCGGCGGCTGTGCGCGAGCGTCCGCATTGTCAGCGCCGCATCGGTGTCGAGCCGCGTGCGGACGCGCAACGCGACGTCGATCCGCTCGGCGATGACGTCGGCGGGGCGGTCGGCGGCGAGTATCTCGATATTGCCCTTGGGATAGAGCGTCAGAAACTCGGGCAGCATGTCGGAAATCATTGGCACCAGACCGCTCGGGCATGACATGCGCACAGTGCCGCGCGGTTCGGACAGGCTCGCCTCGACCAGCGCCTCGGCGCGATCGGCGGCGGCGACCGCAAGCTGGCATTGCGCGTGAAAGGCAAGACCGATGTCGGTGACACGGAAACGCCGCGACGATCGCTCGATCAACCGCGCGCCAAGCCGATTCTCTAGCGCCGCGATGCGTCGGCTCAGCTTCGATTTGGGAACATGCAGCGCGCGTCCGGCGGGTGCGAAGCCGCCATTGGTCACCACCGCGTCGAAAAAGCGCAGATCGTTGAGGTCCTGCATATGATCGTTCTATCAATGGAACGATAAGTGTCAATATATCCCCCTACAGCAGGTATCGTTGCGGATTTACCTCCTTCTTATCGGACGGCGAACGGTTCGCCGCTCACGAAAAGGAGAATGACAATGACCTATGATCTGACCAACAAAGTCGCCGTCGTCACCGGTGGGAACAGCGGCATCGGCCTCGGAATCGCGCAGGAACTCGCCGAACAGGGCGCGAAGGTTTTCGTGACCGGGCGTCGTCAGGAAGAACTCGATGCCGCCGTCAAGCTGATCGGCCATGGCGCGGTCGGCGTTCAGGGCGACGTCACCAGCTTCGCCGATCTCGATCATCTCTATGATGTTGTCCAGCAGCATGGCGCGCCGATCGACATCCTCGTCGCCAACGCCGGCGGCGGCGCATTCCAGCCGCTCGGTGAAATCACCGAGGAGGAATTCGACCGCACCTTCGGCCTGAACGTCAAAGCGACATTGTTTACCGTGCAAAAGGCGCTGCCGCTGCTTCGCGATGGTGCGTCGATCATCCTGACCGGCTCGACGACTTCGACGCGTTCGGAACCGGCGTTCAGTGTTTACGGCGCGACCAAGGCTGCGATCCGCAATTTCGCCCGCAGCTGGATTCTCGACCTCCGCGATCGCAAGCTCCGCGTTAACGTGATCGCGCCGGGTGCGACGACCACCCCTGGGCTCAAGGGTCTCGCCTCGACCGATGAGCAATGGAATGCGCTCGAAGGCGAGTTTGCCGCCCGGGTTCCGCTCGGCCGGCTCGCCGACCCGCGCGAAATCGGCAAGGTCGCGGCTTTCCTCGCCTCCGACGCGGCAAGCTATGTCAACGGCGTCGAACTCTTCGTCGACGGCGGTTTCGCCCAGATCTGATCGTCACCGAATTTCGCCCGACCCCGTTGTCCGCAAGGACGGCGGGGTTGCGCGTGCGGGGCGTGCGCGGCACAAGGCGCCATGACCCTCGAAACCCTCTCCACCGTTCGCAGCCACGGCGGCACGCAAGGCGTGTACAAGCATGCGAGCACGACGACGGGCACCGACATGACCTTCGCGGTCTTTGTCCCCGACCACGAGCCCGGCGCAAAGCTGCCCGTACTCTGGTATCTGTCAGGGCTGACCTGCACCCATGCCAATGTGATGGAAAAGGGCGAATATCGCGCCGCGTGCGCCGAGTATGGCGTGATCTTTGTCGCGCCTGACACCAGCCCGCGCGGCGAGGGCGTGCCTGACGATCCCGAGGGCGCGTGGGATTTCGGGCTGGGAGCGGGCTTTTATGTCGATGCAACCGAGGAGCCGTGGGCCAAGCATTACCGGATGCGCTCCTATGTCGAGGATGAACTGCCCTCGCTGATCCTGCGCAATTTCGCGAGCGCCGACCTGACGCGGCAGGCGATCAGCGGCCATTCGATGGGCGGGCATGGCGCGCTGACGATCGGGCTACGCAACCAGGATCGTTTCCGTTCGGTGTCGGCCTTTTCGCCGATCGTCTCGCCACTCCACTGCCCGTGGGGCGAAAAGGCGCTCGGCCATCATCTGGGCGACGACCGCGAGGAATGGCGCGCCTATGACGCTTGCGCGCTGCTCGATGACGGGCTGCGCGTTCCCGACCTGCTCGTCGATCAGGGCGATGCCGACAATTTCCTGACCGAACAGCTGAAGACCGAGCTGCTCGTCGCGGCGTGCGAACGGAACGGCCAGAAAGCCGAAATCCGGATGCAGCCGGGGTACGACCACAGCTATTATTTCATCTCGACCTTCATGGCCGAGCATGTTGCGTGGCATGCCGAGCGGTTGAAGGCTTGAGACAAATGAAAGGCTCCCGTCTCTGCGGGAGCACGCACGAGCTTGTCGGTCAGGGCCGCAACAGCGTCGAACCCGTCGTCCGCCCGGCCGCGAGGTCGGCGTGCGCGCGGGCGGCATCCTGGAGGCCATAGCGCTGCCCGATCGTGACCGTCACCGCACCGCTGCCGATCATCTCGAACACGCGCGCGGCGCCCGCCGCCCGCTCGCCGGGGTCGAGATAATAGTCGAACAGCGTCGGCCGCGTCACGAACTGCGAGCCATGCTGCGCGAGAATGCCCAGGTTGACGCCTGTCACCGGTCCGCCTGCATTGCCATAGCTGACGATCAGCCCGCGCCGGGCGGTAGCTTTCAGCGAGACCTCCCAAGTCGCCATACCGATGCCATCGAAGGTCACGGGCACGCCCTGGCCATCGGTGATCTCGCGGACATGCGCCGCGACATCGTCCTGCTTGTAGCGAATGACATGGTCGGCACCCGCTTCGCGCGCCGCATGTTCCTTGGCTTCGGTGCTGACGGTGCCGATGACCGTCGCGCCGATCGCCTTGAGCCACTGGACGAGGATCAGCCCGACGCCGCCCGCCGCGGCGTGGACGAGGACGGGCCAGCCCGCCTCGACCTTTGCGCAGCGCTCGACGAGCGCCTCGACGGTGCAGGCCTTGAGCAAAGCGGCGGCGGCAATATCGTCGTCGATGGCCGAGGGCAGCTTGAACAGCGACGACGCCTTGACGAGCCGCGCGCTCGCATAGGCGCTGCGTTCGGGGCCGAAGGTCGCGACGCGGTCGCCAGGCTTGAAGCCGTGGACGCCTTCGCCGACGGCAACGACCTCGCCCGCCGCCTCGAGCCCCAGCCCGCCGGGAAGGTCGATCGGATAGGTGCCGTCGCGGTGATAAATGTCGATATAGTTGAGCCCGACCGCAGTCTGACGGACGAGCAGTTGTCCGGGGCCGGGATTGTCGAGCGTCACCTCGCGCCACTCTATGACTTCGGGACCGCCCTGGGTCTCTATGAAGGCTTCGATGGCTTTCATGGCGCGCGCTCCTGCTGTCCGGCCCATCTGGTGGGCCGAACCGGGGAACGCAAGTGTCGTGCGACCGCGCCATGCGTCATTGCGAGGAACCGAAGGCGAGAATTGCTTCGCCACGCTCGCAATGACGAGGTTTCAGATAATGGCCTGCGGTCTATTTCGCCGGGCGCCGCGGGCTGCGCTGGCCATAAGGCTTGGGCTTGTAACGGTCGGTATTGTCGCCGGGGCCACGCGGACCGCGCGGTCCCGCACGGTCGCGGTCGCCGCCGGGCGCGCGACCCAGTGTCGGGCGCTGTGCACGCCCGCGCGGGGCTTTGTCGCGACGCGGCGGATAGGTCGGACCGTCGGGTGCGGGCATGATCGAAACGCCGCTGTCGTCCTCGCCATCGGCATTGGCGCTGCGCTGCACCGCCTCGGCGAAGCGATCGGCGATCGCCCGGGGAATGTTGAACATCGTTTCCTTGGGGCCGATGCGGATCGCGCCGATCTCTCCCTTGGTCACATGGCCGCGGCGGCACAGCAAGGGCAGGATCCAGCGCGGGTCGGCATTCTGGTGGCGTCCGATGTTGAGCTTGAACCAGACGCTGTCCTCGAACCCTTCGCGGCGGTCGGCGCTGCCGCGTTCGGGGCGCTCGAACCGCTCGCCGCGTTCGGGACGGCCGGCGCCGTCGCGGCCGCGCGGACCGGTGTCGATCAGATCCTCGGGCGGGGGCATCAGCGCACGGTGCGCGCGCACGAGGCTCGCGGCGATGTCCTCGGGCGTACGCTCGGCCATCAGCCGCTGCGCGAGTTCGATATCCTCGGGCTCGTGCTCGACGGGGGCCAGCAATTTTTCGATCAACCGCTCCTGATCGCGCTTGCGCACGTCGGCGGCCGTGGGAGCGTCCATCCATTCGGCCTGGATGCGCGCGCCGCGCAGCATGCCGTCGACGCGTCGGCGGCGCGGATAGGGGACGATGATGACCGCCGTGCCCTTCTTGCCTGCGCGCCCGGTGCGGCCCGAACGATGCTGGAGCGCCTCGGCATCGCGCGGAATTTCGACATGGATGACAAGGCTGAGGGTCGGCAGATCGATCCCGCGCGCCGCGACGTCGGTTGCGACGCAGACCTTCGCACGGCGATCGCGCAGCGCCTGCAATGCCGAATTGCGTTCGTTCTGGCTATGCTCGCCCGACAGCGCGACCGCAGCAAAGCCACGTTCGACAAGGCTGGCATGCAGGCGCCGGACATTGTCGCGGGTTGCACAGAACAGCATCGCGGTTTCGGCGTCGTGCAGGCGCAGCAGGTTGATCACCGCGCCTTCGATATCGGCGGGGGCAACGGTGACCGCCTGATAGGCGATGTCGCCGTGGCCGCGATCCTCGCCGACGGTCGAGATGCGCAGCGCGTTCTGCTGGTAACGCTTCGCGAGCTGAACGATCGGCTTCGGAATCGTTGCCGAGAACAAGAGGGTGCGGCGCGTTTCGGGCGTGGCGTCGAGAATTTCCTCAAGATCGTCGCGAAACCCCATGTCGAGCATTTCGTCGGCTTCGTCGAGCACCGCGACGCGCAGTGCCGACAAGTCGAGCGCCCCGCGTTCGAGGTGGTCGCGCAAGCGTCCCGGCGTCCCGACGACGATCTGCACTCCCTGGTTCAGGGCGCGGCGTTCCTTGCTCGCGTCCATGCCGCCGACGCAAGTGGCGATTCGCGCGCCGGCCTTGGCATAGAGCCAGCCGAGTTCGCGGCTGACCTGAAGCGCAAGTTCGCGCGTCGGAGCGACGATCAACGCGAGCGGCGAGGTCGCGAAGGGCAGGCGTTCGCCTTCGACAAGCTGGCCGGCCATCGCAAGGCCGAAGGCAACGGTCTTGCCCGACCCGGTCTGGGCGGAGACCAGCAGGTCGCGGTCCTGTGCTTCGGGTTCGAGCACGGCCGTCTGCACGGGGGTGAACTCGCTATATCCGCGCGCGCTGAGGGCGTCCGCGAGGACGGGGGGAAGATTTTCAAAAGACATTATATTCTCAATAGAAAGGCGGTCACCGGTGCGATGACGAGCCGACGTGAAAGGGGCTCAATGGGCTCAAATCACCTTGCCGGCGGCAACACCGCTGGCCCATGCCCATTGAAAATTATAGCCGCCTAACCACCCTGTGACATCTACGGCCTCGCCGACCGCATAGAGGTTTGCGACGCTTTTGGCCATCATTGTTTGCGACGACAGGCCGGCGGTCGAAATGCCGCCCGCGGTTACCTCGGCTTTCGCAAAGCCTTCGGTGCCGTTGGGGCGAAAGCTCCAACGCCGAAGGCGCGCTTCGGCATCGGCGAGGTTGCGGTCTGTCTGTGCGGCAAGTTCGCCCGGCAGTGCGATCCGGTCGGCCAAAGTCTCGGCCAAACGGTCGGGCAGTATCGCGCCCAAGGCAGCGCGAAGGGTCGCGCGCGGGCGATCGCGTTTGGCTGCGAGCAACCAGCCGGGTGCCGCGTCGGGCTGGAAATCGATCGCAAGCGGCTCGCCGTGGCGCCAATAGCTGCTGATCTGGAGGATCGCTGGGCCCGACAACCCCTTGTGCGTGAAGAGCGCCGCCTCGCGAAACGCTGCCTTGCCTGCTCGCGCCTCGACCGGGGTGGCGACGCCCGACAATTCGCGGAACAGCACATCGTCGCCGCCGAGCGTCAGCGGTACGAGCGCGGGACGCGGCTCAACGACTTTCAGTCCGAACTGACGCGCGAGGTCATAGGCAAATCCGCTCGCGCCCATTTTCGGAATCGACGGGCCGCCGGTCGCGATGACGAGATTGGGTGCGGCAAAGTCGGCGCTGCCAAAGCGCACACGGAATCGTCCGTCGCCATGTTCCACCGCGCCGACGGGCTGTCCGCAGCGGACGTCGACGCCCCCTTTGGCGCATTCGTCGAGCAACATCGCGACGATCTGTTTGGCCGACCCGTCGCAGAAAAGCTGGCCCAGCGTCTTCTCGTGATAGGCGATGCCATATCTTTCGACGAGCGCGATGAAATCGGCGGGGGTGTAACGCGCGAGCGCCGATTTGGCGAAATGCGGGTTGGCCGACAGGAAGCGGTCGGGTGCGGTGTGGATATTGGTAAAGTTGCAGCGCCCGCCGCCCGAGATCAGGATCTTCTTCCCCACCTGGTCGGCATGATCGAGCAGCAGCACGCGCCGCCCGCGCTGCCCGGCGACCGCGGCGCACATCATCCCGGCCGCGCCGGCGCCCAGCACGATGGCGTCAAATTCGGTGGCGGGCATCGCGGATCAGTGCAGCTTGGCGATCGAGAGGCCGTCGGCCTTGGCGCGCGTCTTCACCGATTCTTCGCTGCGCGTCAGCGCCTTGGCGATCGCCTTGAGCGCCATGCCTTTTTTGGCGAGCGTGTGCAGCTTGTCGATCTCCGATGCGGTCCACGGCTGCTTGTGACGTTCGAACCGGTCTTTCATGCCTGCACCTTTGTGTCCGACGTCGCGGCGAGCACCATGATTGCGTCATCAACGCCCTGGAAGGCGACCATCTCCCCGACTTCCGCGCCCATCAGCGCGCGACCGATTGGCGCGGAAAAGGCGATCAGACCGGCGGCCGGATCGGCCTCGTCATGTCCGACGATGGTGATCTTCTTTTCCACGCCATGCAGCCGATAGTGCACGCAGCTGCCGACCCCGACCATGCCGTCGGCCGGCGGCGGCTGTACATCGGCGGTCGATTTTCGCGTGCCGAAATAGCGTAGCTGGCGCTGCAGCTTCTTGCGCGCCGCTTCGTCGGATTCGGCGGCCACCGCAGCCTCGAGCCGCGCGACTTCGTCGCGGAGCAGGCGTAACCCGCGCGGCGTAACGAGGTTCGCTCCGAGCGGGATCGGAAGCTCAAATTCGGGCTCTTTATGTTCGTCGTCGCTCTCGCGGCGAAACGCTACGCTCATCTCTGTCATCCAGATTCCGGAAGAATAAACGCTTTGCTCCGCGAAGGTGGCGACAAGATGGCGCACATCCGGGCGGTGTAACCATTGCCCCCGCAGCCACGAACCGGAAGGCGATGCCATCCCTCGCATCATCCATCATTCAAGGGAGTATTCGCTATGACCAACACACTCAAACTGTCGCTCGCCGCTTCGGCCGTTCTTGCGATGGCCGCAGGCGCTGCCACCGTTCCGGCCGCCGCCGCCGATGGCGCCAAGGAAAAATGCTATGGCGTGTCGCTGAAGGGCAAGAATGACTGCGCCGCGGGTCCGGGCACGAGCTGCGCCGGCACCTCGACCGTCGACTATCAGGGCAACGCCTGGAAATATGTGAAGAAGGGCGAGTGCACGAAGATGGGCGGTACGCTGACCGCGCACAAGGGCAACGCCAAGCCGGTGCCGCAAAAGGCCAAGTAAGGCCGCAACGCTTGTCGTCGTTCCGTTCCCCCGCGCTGCCCCTGCGTTCCGGCATAGGGCTGAAACCCCGGCACTATCCCGATGTGCTGGCCGCGGTCGAGCGGGGCGACGCGCCCGCCTGGGCCGAAATTCACCCCCAAAATTATTTCGGCGCAGGCGGGCCTCCGCATCGCTGGTTGACGGCGATTGCCGCGCATCTGCCGCTGAGTTTTCATTCGGTCGGGCTGTCGTTGGGATCTGCGGCAGGCACCGACCCGGACGAACTCGAAGCGCTCGCGGCGCTGTGCGCGCGATACGCGCCCGCGATGGTGTCCGACCATCTGAGCTGGAGCAACGGACCGGAGGACAAGTTTCCCGACCTGCTCCCCATCCCCTATACCCACGCCGCGCTCGACCATTTCGCGCGCGAGGTCGGCCGAGTGCAGGACCGGCTGGGGCGAACGATGCTGGTCGAAAACCCTTCGCGCTACCTGGCCTATGCCGAAAGCGATTGGAGCGAGGTCGATTTCCTGCACGAGCTGTGCCGCCGCAGCGGTTGCGGCCTTCTCCTCGACATCAACAATATTGAGGTGTCGGCATTCAACCTCGGGCTCGACCCCGTGTCGTGGCTCGATGCCTTCGATCCCGCGTTCGTCGGCGAAATCCATGTCGCGGGTCACGCCGTCAAGGACGACGATATGGGCGGCAGAATCGCGATCGACGATCATGGTTCGGCGGTGCGGCCGAGCTGCTGGGCGTTGCTCGAGCGCTTCATTGCGCGCGCGGGGCCGAAGCCGGTGCTCGTCGAGTGGGATACCGATGTCCCCGAATTTTCCGTGCTGATGGCCGAGGCGCGCGCCGCCGACAGGGTGCTGGCCCGCGAGGCGCTCGATGCTTGACCGCGATCAGGCGGCGATTGCGGCGACGCTGCTGCACGGCCCCGACCATCTGCCGGATGGTTTGTTCGCGGGGGATGAGGCGGCGGTCCTGCGCGGCTTGCGCGTCCATGCGACAACGATCTTTCATGCGCGGCTCGTCGCGCTGGAGGAGAGTTTCCCGCGCACGCGCGAATTGCTGGGCGACGCCGAGTTCAACCGCCTGTCGCGGCTGTTCGTCGAAGACGGCGGCGCGATCGGGCGGTCGCTGACCGACATCGGCGATGGCTTTGCCGAACGACTGACGAACCGCGACGCCGCCGATCTTGCGCGTGCCGAATGGCTGTGGCTGCAGAGCTATCACGCCGCCGAGGCGCCCGCGCTGCAATTGGCCGATCTTGCCGGACTCGACGAAGCGACGCTGCTCGACCGCCCGACGCGGCGCCACCCGGCGGCCCGCTGCCTGGCGTTGGACAGCAATATTGCGCCGCTGCTCGATCCCGCCTTGCCGCCGGAAGCGCGCACCTTGCTGTTCGTCCGGCCGGGCGCCGACGTCCGGATCGTTGCAATCGATGCTTCGGTCGCCGCCGTGCTGGCCGACGCCGAAGAAATTTTGCCGCTCGGTAACCTGATCGCCAGTCTCGACGAAGCGCATCCTGACGGCGGCGCTGCGATTGCGGCGCTTATCGACGCAGGGGCATTTGAAAAGGTTTAGGGCATGAACAGCATCCTGACATTATACGACCGCGGTGTCGCGCTGGCGTCGAGCCGCGTGGTCGAGGGGTTTGCGCTCTTTCTGTTGCGCCTCGCGCTCGCCGGCGTTTTCTGGCGCTCGGGCCAGACCAAGGTCGTCGAAGGCAGTTTCTTCGAAATCAACCCGATCACCTATGACATTTTCGAGAATGAATTTTCGGGCCTGCCGCTCGATCCGGCGATTGCCGTCCCGCTGACGACCTTTGCCGAGCATTTCTTTCCGATCCTGCTGCTTTCCGGCTTTGCAACGCGCATCTCGGCGGGGGCGCTGCTCGTGATGACGCTCGTCATCCAGATATTCGTTTTTCCCGATGCGTGGTGGCCGGTCCATTCGCTGTGGGCGGCGATGGCGGCGATCCTGATCGTGCGCGGCGGCGGGCTGTTCTCGCTCGACGCGCTCGGTGCTAGACTGCGCGCGAAATGAGCATCGACGAACCTTCGCTCGCGCGCCTGATGGCGGCATCGCAGCGGGGGGATCGTGCGGCCTATCGATCGCTGCTTGCCGATTGCCGTCGCTGGCTCGAACGCTATTACGCGCGCCGGATCGCCCCGCATCATGTCGACGATCTGGTGCAGGAAACGCTCGTGTCGATGCACCGCAAGCTTGCGACCTGGGACAGCAGCCGCCCGTTCCTGCCGTGGCTCGCGGCGATCGCACGCTATCGCTGGATCGATATGCTCCGCCGCCAGCGCGACGTAGCCGAACTCGGCGACAATGACGCAGCGGTCGGCGCCGAGGACGAGGCGGTGCACGCCCGCCTCAGCATCGACCGACTGCTCCAGTTCTTGCCGCCGGGGCAGGCGCAGGCCATCACGCTGGTCAAGATCGAAGGCGCCTCGATTGCCGAGGCGTCGCGCATCTGCGGCCAGAGCGAGTCGCTCGTAAAAGTGAATATCCACCGCGGACTCAAGAAGCTCGCGCTCATGATTGAAAGCGAATGACAATGAAGCACGCATCGATCGAAGACCTGATCGACGGCCTTGCCGGTGAACTGGAACCGGTCCGCCCGCGTCGCGTTCTGCGCGGCTCGATCTGGGCGGCATCGGGCTGGGCGGTGGGCGCTGCGGCTTTATTGTGGCTGCTTGGTATGCGGAGCGACATTGCCAGCATGCCGCCGCTGTCGCTCCTTTCCTTTTGGCTGATCGCGTCGGCGGGCATTGCGGCGACATGGAGCGCTGTGCGCATGGGGCTGCCCGGTGTTGGTCGCGATTATAGCGGTTGGCGCTGGGCAGGGCTTGCGGCGCTTTCGCTGCCGCTCGCTGCTGTTCTGGCGGGCCTTGGCGATAGCCACGCTGCGACCGAGGCGATCCATCGGGGAGAAGGGCTCCGCTGCACGATTCAAGGTCTGGTCGCGGGTATCGGCGTTGGTGCCGCGTTGTTTGCTTGGCTGAAAGGCGGCGCGCCGACTTCGCCCACGCGAGCGGGCTGGGTCGTCGGCATCGCGGCGGGCTCCGCAGGGGCGACGATCGTCGCGTTGCATTGTCCGATCGACAATCTGATGCACATCTCTCTGTGGCACGGCCTGGCCGTCGCGGGCGCTGCTGTTGCCGGGCGCATCATCCTGCCGCCGCTGCTGCGCTGGTAACAACTGGACATCGCCTTCCTACGTGTGTTAGCCATGCAATACACGTAGGAGATTGTTGATGCGCAGATTGACCTTGGCCGCCCTGCCGCTGGCACTGGGCCTGATGGTTTCCGGCTGTACCGCGAAGGAATCCGAGCGGGGAAGGACCGGCGAATCGGGCGCGACCGATTCGGGGCCGCAAACGACGCGCGACTATGCACTGTCAGACTTCAGCGCAGTCAGCGTGACCGGACCCGACGATGTTCGGATCACGATGGGTGAGGGCTTTTCGGTCAGCGCCAGCGGGCCGCAGGCTGAAATCGACGAGCTGGAGATCGAGCGCGATGGTGACCGGTTGTCGATCGGGCGCCGCAAGAATGACTCGCTTTTCGGCGGCCGCAATCATGTCGGCGTGAAGATTGCGGTCACCATACCGCGACTCACCGCCGTGCGCCTGACGGGATCGGGCGAGGTCGAGGCCGACGCGATGGAGGGCGATGCCGTCGAGGCGGTCGTCACCGGGTCGGGCGATCTGAAAGTCGCCAGGCTGACCGCGAAAAGCGTGTCGATGGCGATTTCGGGATCGGGCGACATCGACGTCGACAGCGGAACCGTCGACAGCGGCGAATATCGCGTTACCGGATCGGGCAATATCGAGGCCGAGGGGCTCGCCGCCCGGTCGCTCGACATTTCGATCGCCGGATCGGGCGATGTCGACGCGCGCGCGACCGAAACGGCCAGCGTGTCGATCATGGGATCGGGCGACGCGTCGATCGCCGGCGGGGCGAAATGTTCGTCGCGGACGCTGGGCTCGGGCGAGGTGCGCTGCCGCTGAGCGAGTGGTGGCGCGCGCGCCGCAAAGGCGATAGGACCGCAGGATGAACCCTGCGATGCACTGGGCCGCGACTGCGGCTGTCGCCCTTGTCCTGTCCGTCCCCGCGGCGGCCGCCGAAAAGCGCTATGGCCTCACAAGTTTCGAGGCGATCGAAATCAACGCCGACGTCGAGGTCGAGGTTGTCGATCGTGCGCCGGTGAGCGCCGTCGCGACGGGGCCACAAGCGTCGCTCGACCGGTTGGAGCTCGAAACGCGCGACGGACGCCTTATCATCGGCCAGCGCAAATTTGCAGGCGACGAGGAGCGCAGGGCGCCGCACGGCGCAGTGGTCATCCGAATCAACGCCGCAAACCTCCGCTCGGCGACGCTCGCGGGCGCGGGTTCGCTGACGATCGATCGGCTCAAAGGGACGCGCGTGTCGATCGGGCTGCGCGGGCCGGGACGACTGGTCGTTGAGGACATCGCGACCGACCGGCTGCAGGTTGCGATGATCGGCAATGGCAGCATCACGCTGAACGGTAAGGCGAAGCAGGCGCAGATGACGTTATCGGGCGCGGGAATGGTCGATGCCGGTGGCTTGACCATCGACGAACTGGTGAGCGACAGCGAGGGCGCGGGCGATCATGTGATGCGCGCGGTCAAAAGCGCCACAATCACGTCGCGCGGCGTAGGGAAGACGATCGTCTATGGCCGCCCGACCTGCACCGTGCGCGCGCTGGGGAGCGGGACCGTGACTTGCGGGACGACGAAATAGGCCCGGCAGGAGCCGAAGCCCCCCGTCAATCGCAGGCGCGGTGGAGTTTCACCGCCAGCCACGCCGAAATCAGGCACATCACCGCGCTCATCAACAACTGGTCGACGACGCCGACGCCGATCATGCTCAGGCCGAGCGCGAGCAGCGATCCGACGACCATTGCGCCCGAATTGACGATATTGTTCGCCGCAACGGTGCGCGCCGTCTGGTCCTTGGGCACGGTGGTGGTGAGAAAGGCATAGAGCGGGACGACGAACATGCCGCCGCTGATCGCAATGCCGAGCAGCGCGGCGAGCAGCGGAATGACGTCGGCGTGCCCGAGGAAGCCGCCGATACCGTACATTGCGCCTGAGGGGTCATGCTCCCAATTGCGGCAAACCCAATAAAAGGCGACGACAAAGACCCCCATCACGATGACGCTCGCGGGGCTGTAGCGCGCCGACACCTGCCCCTTGAGCAGGCGGTTCACCGCGACCGAGCCGATCGCGATGCCGATCGAGAAAATGGCGAGGAACAGGCTGGCGACGCTCTTGTCGGCGTGGAGGATATTTTTGACGAGCGGCGGGAACTGGATGAACAGCACCGCGCCGATGGTCCAGAAAAAGCTGATCGAGAGGATCGCGAGGAACAGACGAGGGATGTGCAGGGTCGCGCTGACCAGCGTGATCGACGAGCGGATGATGTGCCAATCGATCCCGCGTTCTTCATGCTCGGGCGGGGCAGGGGGCACCTTGCGCCCGGTCCAATATCCAATCGCGGCGACCAGGACGACGCCAAGCGCGGCCCATTCGACGTCGATGATGCCGGCAAGGATCGTTCCCGCCAGGATCGCAATATATGTCCCCGCCTCGACGAGGCCGGTGCCGGCTAGCACCTCGTCCTTTTCAAGGTGCTGCGGCAGGATCGCATATTTGATCGGCCCGAAGAAGGTCGAGTGGACGCCCATCGCAAACAGCGCGAGCATCATCAGCGGAATGGCGATCAGGTGAACCGCAAAGCCCATCCACGCGAGGAAGAGGCCCGCGCCCCCGACGAGCATGATCAATATCTCGCAGAACTTGACGATGCGTATGATGCGCGCCTTGTCGCGCGTGTCGGCAAGCTGCCCGGCCAGCGCAGAGAGCAGGAAGAAGGGCAGGATGAACACGCCCGTCGCCACCGCGCTGAACAATGTTTCGGACGCTTCGTCGTTGAACACGCCGTAAACGACGAACAGCACCATCGCATTCTTGAACAGATTGTCGTTGAACGCGCCGAGAAGCTGGGTGACGAACAGCGGGAGGAACCGGCGTTGCTTCAGCAACGAAAAGGAGCCGGTCATGCAGGGTCCATTCTTTTCAGCATCCTAGTTGTGGCCCGGGGGGCTTATCGGTTAGGGATGAAGGGGTCAAAGCCCATTTTGGGTCTTGCGAGCGCTGTGTCGGAACAGGGGTCATGCTGAGTCTTCCCAATATCCTGACCCTTTCGCGTATCCTTGCGGTTCCGATCCTCTTATTCCTCCTTTGGCCCGGCGTCCGGGTCGGGTCGCACCAGCCGCTGGCGATCGATTATGCGCTCGCCTTTGGGCTTTATTGCCTGATGGGCATTACCGATTATTTTGACGGTTATGTTGCGCGCTCGCGCGGCACCGTGTCGCGGCTCGGCGCCTTCCTCGACCCCATCGCGGACAAGATCATGATTGCGGCGGTCATCCTGCTGCTGGTGTTCACGCGCGATATCGACGGCTATCATGTCATCGCCGCACTGGTCATCCTGCTGCGCGAGATTATCGTGTCGGGGCTGCGCGAATTCCTCGCAACCTTGCAGGTGTCGATGCCGGTGACGCAGCTCGCCAAATGGAAGACGACCTTCCAGCTCGTTGCCTTTGGCGCGCTGATCCTTGCCGGGGCATTGCCCGCGATGGCGTGGATCAAGACGGTCGGGCTCGCATCGCTATGGGGCGCCGCGGTGCTGACTCTCATAACGGGGTGGGATTATCTCCGCGTCGGCCTGAAGCATATGGATTGATTGCATGCGAATTGCTTATTTTGCCTGGGTGCGCGAGCGAATGGGCATCGCCGACGAAAGCGTCGATCTGCCCGCGAATATCGCGAATGTGGCGGCGCTCGTCGGTTGGCTGGCGGCGCGCGATGCGCGGGGCGCGCATGCCTTTGCCGACCCCGCGCGCGTTCGCGCCGCGGTCGATGGCGTGATGGGCGGTCCCGATGCGGCGATCGGCTCGGCTGAGGAGGTTGCGCTCTTCCCGCCGGTGACGGGCGGATGATCCGCGTCGCCGTCCAGTCGGGACCGATCGACGTCCCCGCCGAGCTCGACATCCACGATGGCGGCGGACATGGCGCAAGCGCGAGTTTCGTCGGGCGGGTGCGCGGCGAGGACGATCTTGTCGAACTGTTCCTCGACCATCATCCGGTGCTGACCGAAAAGGGGCTTGCCGAGCTGGCGCATTCGGCGACGGACCGCTGGAAGCTTTCGGCGTTGACGGTGATCCACCGCGTCGGCGCGATGGCGGTGGGCGATACGATCGTGCTCGTCCTCGCGAGCAGCCCGCACCGCGCCGAGGCGCTTGCGGCGACCGAATTTCTGATCGATCGGCTCAAGACCGACGTGATGCTGTGGAAGCGGCAGACATTCGCCGACGGCCGCGTCGAATGGGTCGAGGCGCGCGGCAGCGACCGGAAGCGGTCGGAGCGTTGGGACGAGGGGTTGAGGTAACCTTGTCCGACTGGATGTTTTGCGGCGGGGAACGGCTACTCGCCTTTCCGTCATCCCGGACTTGATCCGGGATCCACGACCGCGCTGAAGTCATGGACCCCCGGGGTCAAGCCCGGGGTGACGACGAACCGTGATTACGACTTGGTCGTTTCGGGACGTTCATTATTACAGGCCCGACGCAGGGCCCAGCCTCGCGCTTCGGCAATGCTCGCTCAACGGCGTCATGGCGTCCGCCTAATTCGCCTGATGCTTGCGGAAAATATCGGCGAGCAGCTTGAATTCGTCGGCGCGCGGGCTGCCCTTGCGCCAGACGAGGGCGATGGTGCGCCAGTCATGGTCGGAATCGAGCGGGCGCGTGTCGATGTCGGTGTGGTCTAGGATGCCGGCGGTGATCGCCATTTGCGGCAGCATCGTGATGCCGAGCCCGTTGTCGACCATCTGCACCAGCGTGTGGAGCGAAGTCCCCATCATGCGCGCGCCGGCGCGCAGTTCGGGGCGGTTGCATGCGGCGAGCGCGTGGTCCTTGAGGCAGTGCCCGTCCTCGAGCATCAGCATCTGCGCGGGGTCGATCTGGTCGGCGCTGACGACGGCGGGGAGTTGTTCGGCCTGCTCGCCCGGAAAGGCGACGAATAGCGCGTCGTCGAACAGCTTCTCGCTCTCGACGTCGCCGCAAGCGTAGGGGAGGGCGAGGAGCACGCAGTCGACGACGCCGTGGTGCAGCGACTCGCACGCCTGCGCGCTCGGCTCCTCGCGCAGGAACAGCTTGAGCGATGGGCGCTCCTTGCGCAGCCGCGGGAGCAGTCCGGGGAGGAGGAAGGGCGCGATGGTCGGAATAACGCTCATGCGGAGTTCGCCGACCAGCGGCGCCGCGGCGGCTGCGGCCATGTCGGCCAGTTCTTCCGCCTCGCGCAGAACGCGGTGCGCCTTTTCGACGATCGCATTGCCGAGCGTGGTGAAGCGCACGACGCGGCGTGTGCGCTCGACCAGCGTCTGGCCGAGCAGCGTTTCGAGCTCGCGAATCCCCGCCGAAAGCGTCGATTGCGTGACGTTGCACGCATCGGCGGCGCGGCCGAAATGACCATGCTCGTGCAGCGCGACGAGATATTGCATCTGCTTGAGCGAGGGCAGGTAGTTGTGCATTAATCGAATATAGCAATCGCTGCGGAAAGTTTAAACAATCCGGACGATTGAAATTTTGCGGCCATTATGGCGGCGTCGGTTGCGGCGCGCCGATCCCGCGATAGATTGCCCGTCCGGGTTGGGCGAGGGCGAGCGATGGCGGTTTCGCGATTTCTGGTCGGTGGCTTGGCGAGCGCCTTGCTGCTGACCGGTGGGGTGTTCCTGTGGAAAGGCCATAGTCAGGGCGGCGATGAGGCGGTCGTGCCTGCGCCGCCACCGGCGCTGCCGGCGATTCCTGTCGCTGGAGCCGATGCGCCTACCCGCGGTCCGGCCCCGCCCGAACTTCCCGCCGCGAAGGAGGCATCGCGCGAGGAGCGGCGCTTCAATCGTTACGATCGCAACCGCGACGAACGAATCAGCCGAGTCGAGATGCTGTCGACGCGCACCGCCGCGTTCCGCAAGCTCGACAAGGACGGAAACAATCTGCTGACCTTCGAGGAGTGGGCGGCGGCGACCAGCGAGCGTTTCGCGGGCGCGGACGCCGACAAGTCGGGCGACCTGACCCGCGCCGAGTTCGCGACGACCGCGCCGAAGCGAGCGGCGAAGCCGAAGTGTCGTTGCTGAAGAAGTAGAGACAGGGCGGACTGTCCGAAAAGGACCAAAAGTCGCAATCGCGGTTCGTCGTCACCCCGGGCTTGACGCGGGGTCCATGACTTCAGCGCGGCCGTGGATCCCGGATCAAGTCCGGGATGACGAAACTAAGTGAGCAAGTCCGCTTTCCACCCCGTTTTCTCCATTCGCTCCCGATCTGGTCGCAATGACGTGAATCGACTAAAAAGTGACATTCACAGTATCGTCACCCCGGACTTGATCCGGGGTCCCGCTTCTATGGCGCCGCTGAGCGGGACCCCGGGTCAAGCCGGGGTGACGAGGGTATTATTGAACGCCCGCTCCCCACCCCAAAACCGCCGTTCTGACGCCCCATCCCAGCCGTGTTCGGTTAAGCCGCCACGCCCTCCGCGAGCTTCATCCATTCCGCCAGCGCCTTGCCTGCCCGCTGCGTGTAACCGAGTTTGCGGTCCTTCTTGCGGACGTCCTCGGCGAGCGGGGGGAAGAGGCCAAAGTTGACGTTCATTGGCTGGTAGCTCGCCGCATCGGCGCCGCCGGTGATGTGGCCGAGAAGTGCGCCCAGTGCGGTCTCGGGCGGCGGCGGCGGTAGCGTGCGGCCCGCGAGTTCGGCGGCAGCGAAGCGCGCGGCGACAAGGCCGATGGCGGCGCTTTCGACATAGCCTTCGCAGCCGGTGATCTGTCCCGCAAAGCGAATATGCGGCGCCGATTTCAGGCGAAGCTGGTCGTCGAGCAGTTCGGGCGAACGAATGAAGCTGTTGCGGTGCAGCCCGCCCAGCCGCGCGAACTCGGCCTTTTCGAGGCCGGGGATGGTGCGGAACAGTTCGACCTGCGCGCCATGCTTGAGCTTGGTCTGGAAACCGACCATGTTCCACAGCGTGCCGAGCGCATTGTCCTGCCGCAGCTGGACGACGGCATAGGGCCAGCGCCCGGTGCGCGGATTGTCGAGGCCGACGCCCTTCATCGGGCCGAAGCGCAAGGTTTCGACGCCGCGTTCGGCCATTACCTCGATCGGCATGCAGCCTTCGAAATAGGGCGTGTCCTTTTCCCACTCCTTGAACTCGGTCTTGTCGCCGTCGATCAGGCCCTGGACGAAGGCGTGATATTGCTCCTTGTCCATCGGGCAGTTGATATAGTCCTTGCCGTCGCCGATCGGCCCGACCTTGTCCCAGCGGCTCGCCATCCACGCGACGTCCATGTCGATGCTGTCGCGATAGACGATCGGCGCGATGGCGTCGAAAAAGGCGAGCGCATCCCTGCCCGTCGCGGCGCCGATGCTCTCCGCCAGGCTCGCGGCGGTGAGCGGTCCCGTCGCGACGATCGTCAGGCCCTCGGCAGGCAGCGTGTCGACGCGTTCGCGGACGATGGTGACGTTCGGATGCTCGGACAGCGCGCGCGTGACGCCGCCCGAAAACAGGTCACGGTCGACCGCAAGCGCCGATCCGGCTGGCACCTTGGTCGCGTCGGCCTCGCGCATGATGATCGAGCCGAGCGCGCGCATTTCGCGGTGGAGGAGGCCGACGGCGTTGCTGTCGCCATCGTCGCTGCGAAAGCTGTTCGAGCAGACCATCTCGGCCAGCGTGTCGCCCTGATGCGCCGGGGTCATGTCGCCGCCACCGCGCATTTCGGAGAGGCGGACGCGGAAACCCGCTTCGGCGAGCTGCCACGCCGCTTCGGAGCCCGCGAGGCCGCCGCCGATGATGTGAATATCGTGACCCATTTACCGTGTCCGTTGACTTGCACTTCGTTCGCCGCGCACTAGGCCGGTTGGGACCAAGATGCAAAGGGGCGGGAATGAGCGGGGAATCGAGCTGGGATCGCGCACGCTGGCTGTGGCTCGCCGCGCTGCTGGGCAGCGCAAGCTATTTCGGCGCGGTGCTGGCCGGTTGGGACGGTCCGGCGGTTCATTTGTGGAAGGCGTCGGGTGTCGGTTTGCTCGCGGTCTGGGCCTGGGCCAACGCGCGCGATGGCGGCGGACGGATGATCGCCGCGGCGCTCGCATTCGGTGCGCTCGGCGACTGGCTGCTCGACGCGGTCGGGATGCTTGAGGGCGCGGCGGCTTTCGCTGTCGGCCATTTGATCGCGATCACGCTCTACCTGCGGAATCGACGCCGCGCGCTCTCACCGTCGCAGCGTCTGCTCGTCTGGGTGCTCGTCCCGATGTCGCTGCTGATTGCCTGGTCGCTGACGCGCGAGGCGCCGTTGCTGCAGATGGGGGCGGCGATCGCCTATACCGGCGGCGTAGCGGTGATGGCGGCAGCCGCCTGGGCGAGCCGTTTCCCGCGCTATCGCACAGGCACCGGCGCGATGATGTTCCTGGCGAGCGACCTGTTCATCTTTGCCGGGGCGAGCGGCAATTTGTCGAAATCGGTGACGGTCTGGCTTGTCTGGCCGCTCTATTTTGCGGGGCAGGCCTTGATCGGATGGGGTGTGGTCGGCACTCTGGCGCGCGAACGGGTCATCGATAACCGCTCACCGAATTCCGACTGACCGGGCGTATCAATGCGGGGTGGACACCGCGCCGAGGCCGTCGATCTTTTTCGACTGTTTGGCGATCAGCCCGGGGAACCAGCGCGACAGGCGCGCGAGGCGTTTGGCGAGTTTGCCGACCGGGACATGGACGCGGTTGCCGTGGACTGCCTCCCACGCCGCTTCGGCAACGCGTTCGACCGGGGAGATTTCGAAACCTCCTTCGGCGAGCCGCGTGCGTGCGGGCTCGTTGCTGTCGGCGCTGACCTGATCGAGCAGGGGCGTGTCGATGAACCCGGGCATCAGCGAGCGCACCTTGACGCCATATTTGGCGAACTCGATTTCCAGCCCCTCGGTCAGGCCGCGTACCGCGAATTTGGTTGCCGAATAGACGGCAAGCCCCGCGACGCCGTAAAATCCCGACGCCGATCCGGTGTTGAGGATCGTCGCCCCCGGCGTCGCGCGGAGCAGCGGCATCGCGGCATAGATGCCGTTGACGACCCCGCCGAAGTTGATTGCGATCAGCCGGTCGGCCTCCTCGGGCGGCATGTCGAGGAACTGGCCGCCCGAACCGATGCCGGCGTTGTTGAACAGCACATCGAGCCGCCCGCCCGACGCGGCGGCGAATTCGTCGAGCGCGGCGCGCCACTGGTCGCGGTCGCGCACGTCCATCACGTGGCGCGACGACGCGCCTTCGGGAAGAAGTGCAGCGGTCTCGTCGATCCCCGTGCGGTTGACGTCGGCGATGCCGACGAACCAGCCTTGCGCGGCAAAGTGGCGCGCGACCGCGCGGCCGATGCCCGATCCGCCACCGGTAATGAAAATCGCCTTGCGCCCCATCCTGTCCCTCCTGACATCGGTGTAAGTCCGAATTGATGCGAGCGCGTGGCAAAGGTCAAGCAGCAATCGCCGCTTGGCATCGTGGGCGCGGGATTGTTAGGAGGGCGGCGATGCTTCGCGGCCTGCGCCTGATCCTGTTGAGCTTGCTTGTCTTTTGTGCGGGCGCATCGCTTCCGGCGCGCGCCGATGTCGTGGTCAGCTTTTACAGCCATGATTTCGGCGACCGCTTTCCCCATGCCTTCATCGTGATGAAGGGTCGCCTCGACGCGTCGGGCGAAGCGGTCGATGCAAGCTATGGCTTCACGGCGACGTCGGTCAGTCCGGCGATCCTTTTCGGATCGGTCAAGGGACATGTCGAATCGTCGAATCCCGACTATATCGCGAAGAGCGACCGCCAGTTCAGCGTAACGGTCGACGATGCGACCCATGCGCGACTGGTCGCCAAGGTTCGCGAATGGAGCGAGCGCAAGCAGCCGAGCCATAATCTGGGCAAACGCAACTGCGTCCATTTCGTGATGGAACTCGCCGAAATCGTCGGGCTGAAGGTCAATCGGAACAGCAAATATTTCAAGAAGCCCAGGAGTTTCCTGGGCGAGGTTCGCGCGTTGAACCCGCAATTGGGATGAGGGTCGCTTTTGTTCCTCATGCGCGTCTTCTTTTCCTCGTCATCCCGGCGAAGGCCGGGATCTCACCCTCTCGGTTTTACGCACCGGCGCGGTCGCGGCCTTCGCCGGGATGACGGAAAGATCAGTGTTCGCGCCTAGGCCCAAATCGAACGACTCGCTCCCCTAGACTGAGCACTGCTTTCACCCTATGTTCAGGCTCTGGCGCGCAAAGCGCGTCGGCTGGACGTAATGAGGGGCCTGTCCTTGCGTTTGTTGTTGACCCTTTTGGCGCTGCTGACCGGTCTGGCGACTGCCGACCGTGCCGTTGCCGCACCCGCCGCACCCGCGGCGATGGGGTCGCTCGTCCTGATTACCGAAGCGGCGAACAAGGCTGAGGCGGACAACGCCAATCGGCGCCCCGCCGCGACGCCCGCGACCCGGCGCAGCTCGGACATGCCGTGCACCCGGCCGCGCAAGTCCGCACCGCCGCACACTCCCGGACTTTTGACGCGCAGCGACCGCGCGCTCGAATAGCAGGAAGCGCGCCGTTGGCGCGCTGACCGTCCCGTCCGCGCGGGACCCATCTCTATTTGCGGCCTCAGCGTCGCTTTCCCAAATTGAAATCCAAGGATAATTTGATGTTTTCTGGCATTGCCAAAAGCCTGTTCGGCTCGTCGAACGACCGTTATGTCGCGTCGATCCGCAAGATCGTCGACAAGATCAACGCCTTCGAACCCACGCTCGAAGCCTATGACGACGATATGCTGAAGGCGCAGACGCAGAAGTTCCGCGACCGGCTCGCTTCCGGTGAAACGCTCGACGATATATTGCCCGAAGCCTTCGCGACCGTCCGCGAGGCGTCGAAGCGCACGCTCGGCATGCGCCACTTTGACGTCCAGATGATCGGTGGCGTCGTCCTCCACCGCGGCGAAATCGCCGAAATGGCGACGGGCGAGGGCAAGACGCTGATGGCGACGCTTCCCTGCTACCTCAACGCGCTTGAAGGCAAGGGTGTACATGTCGTCACCGTCAACGACTATCTCGCCCGCCGCGATGCCGAATGGATGAGCGCGGTCTATGGCTTCCTCGGTCTGACGACCGGCGTCATCGTTCCCAACCTCAATGAAATGCAGCGGCGCGATGCGTATAACAGCGACATCACCTATGCGACGAACAACGAGCTGGGGTTCGATTATCTGCGCGACAATATGAAGTTCGACCGCGCGCAGATGGTCCACCGTGCGTTCAATTTCGGCATCGTCGACGAGGTCGATTCGATCCTGATCGACGAAGCGCGAACGCCGCTGATCATCTCCGGCCCGACCGACGACAAGTCGGAAATGTATGTCCGCGTCAACGAGGTCGTCCACCAGCTTACCGACGATGATTATGAAAAGGACGAAAAGTCCAAGTCGATCAACCTGACCGAAGACGGCACCGAGCATGTCGAGCGATTGCTCGAAGCCGCGGGGCTGCTTCAGGGCAGCAACCTCTATGACATCGAGAACACGCAGGTCGTCCATCACGTCAATCAGGCGCTGAAGGCGATCGTGATGTTCAAGCTGGACACCGACTATATCGTCAAGGACGGCAAGGTCGTCATCATCGACGAATTCACCGGGCGCATGATGGACGGCCGCCGCTGGTCCGACGGCCTGCACCAGGCGGTCGAGGCGAAGGAGGGCGTCAAGATCGAGCCCGAGAACCAGACGCTCGCGTCGATCACCTTCCAGAATTATTTTCGCATGTATCCCAAGCTTTCGGGCATGACCGGCACCGCCGCGACCGAGGCGGCCGAATTCTTCGACATCTACAAGATGAACGTCGTCACGATCCCGACCAACCGTCCGATCGCGCGGATCGACGAGGAAGACGAGTTCTACAAGAATATCACCGACAAGTTCGGCGCCATCGCGCGCACGATCCGCGAGGCGCAGGAGCGCGGCCAGCCGGTTCTCGTCGGCACGGTGTCGATCGAAAAGTCCGAGCTGCTGTCGTCGTTCCTTGAAAAGGAAGGCGTCGCGCACAGCGTTCTCAACGCCCGCTTCCACGAAAGCGAAGCGCACATCGTCGCGCAGGCGGGCCGTTCGGGCGCGGTGACGATCGCTACCAACATGGCGGGCCGCGGGACCGACATCAAACTCGGCGGCAACGAGGAATTCCGCATCGAGGACGAACTGAAGGACATGCCCGCCGGTCCGGAGCGCGATGCCGCCGAGGCGCGCATCCGCGAAGAGGTCGCCGCCGAGCGCGAGGCGGTGAAGGCTGCGGGTGGCCTGTTCGTGCTCGCAACCGAGCGGCACGAAAGCCGCCGTATCGATAACCAGCTACGCGGCCGTTCGGGACGCCAGGGCGACCCCGGCCTGTCGAAATTCTACCTCTGCCTCGACGATGATCTGCTGCGCATCTTCGGTCCCGACACTTTGTTCGCCAAGATGATGAACAAGAATCTGGAGGATGGCGAGGCGATCGGGTCGAAATGGCTGTCGAAGGCGATCGAGACCGCGCAGAAGAAGGTCGAGGCGCGCAATTACGACATCCGCAAGCAGGTCGTCGAATATGACAACGTCATGAACGACCAGCGCAAGGTCATCTATGAACAGCGCGGCGAGATCATCGACAGCGAGACCGTCGACGATGTGATGGTCGATATGCGCGCCGAGACGGTGAACGCCATTGTCGCCGACGCCTGCCCGCCGGGAAGCTATCCCGAACAGTGGGACATTGCCCAAATGAAGGAGCGCGTCGCCAATATCCTCGACCTCCACCCGCCGATCGACGAGTGGATGCAGGAAGATGCGGTCGATCCCGAGGTGTTCGAGGAGCGGCTGCGCGAAATGGCCGATGCGACCGCTGCCGAAAAGGCCGGACAGGTCGAACAGGAAACGTGGCGCGGGATCGAAAAGTCGATCCTGCTCCAGACGCTCGACCATCATTGGAAGGAGCATCTGGCGACGCTCGACGCGCTGCGGCAGGTCGTGTTCCTGCGCGCCTATGCGCAGAAGCAGCCGATCAATGAGTATAAGCAAGAGGCCTTTGCGCTGTTCGAGCGCATGCTGTCGAACATCCGCGAGGATGTGACACGCACCGTTGCGCGGATCGATTTCCAGTTCCAGGAACCCGAACCGATGCCGCTCCCTGAACTGCCCGATTTCCTGACGACGCACATCGACCCCTTCACGGGCGAGGACAACAGCGCCGACCATGATGCCGGATCGCTCGGCGTCATCGCGAATACGCTGCCGCCGATGCAGGTGCCCAAGCACGACATCGCAAGGGGTGAAAATCCCTATGCGGCGCTCGAAATCAGCCGCAATGCGCCGTGTCCGTGCGGGTCAGGCCGCAAATACAAGCATTGCCACGGGGCGATTTGACGCAATCATGCCCTCCCCTTCAGGGGAGGGCAGCGAGACTTGCGAGCTTGCTCGCTTAGTCGCAGCGGGTGGGGACCATCGGCCTTGCGCAAGGCCGATGGTCCCCACCCCAACCCAGTGTCAGGTAAACCGTCCCTCGGACGGTTTAGGTCATGCCGGGGGCATGACCGGCCTGACACTCCTAAAGGGGAGGGGCTTAATGCGAGCAAACCCCTGATCCTGGCATATCAATCGGCGCCATGAGACCGCTTGCCAAAGCGCGGACGCCTGATTAGCATCCCTTTCATAAGCTCGACGGCCACGTAGCCGGAAAGCGCCCTGCAGCTGGAACAATGGGTGCCGCGTGCCGCGCGCCGCGCGGCCTGTCGATGGCATGCTGCGTAGAAAGGGCCGGCGCATTTCCTTCTTCGACGAAATGACGGGCCATGGGGGCGACACGAGGCCGCCTTATCGCGACTTTTGCGACTGGTTCGCGGCCGAGGATGTCGCTCGCATCCAGCGCAAGGCGCAGCAGGCCGAGGCCTTTTTCCGTACCACCGGCATCACCTTCAACGTCTATGGCGCCGACGACGCCGATGAGCGGCTGATCCCCTTTGACGTCGTGCCGCGCATCATCGCCGCGAGCGAGTGGCGGCGCCTGTCGCGCGGAATCGAGCAGCGCGTGCGTGCGCTCAACGCCTTTCTTCATGACATTTATCACCGGCAAGAGATTTTGCGCGCGGGGCGCGTCCCCGTCGAACTGATCGCACGCAATGAGGCTTTCCTGCCGATGATGATGGGAATGGACCCGCCGGGTGGTGTTTACACCCATATCAGCGGCATCGACATCGTCCGCACCGGTGCCAACGAATTTTATGTGCTGGAGGATAATGCGCGCACCCCGTCGGGCGTCTCCTACATGCTCGAAAACCGCGAAACGATGCTCCAGATGTTTCCCGAACTGTTCGCGAAAATCGACATTTGCGAGGTCAGCGATTATCCGCTCAACCTGTTGAAGTCGCTGGCGGCCTGCGCGCCCCCCGCATGCGGTGGCACGCCGACGGTCGCGGTGCTGACCCCCGGCATCCACAACAGCGCTTATTTCGAACATAGTTTTCTGGCCGACCAGATGGGGGCGGAACTGGTCGAGGGGCATGATCTGCGCGTCGTTGCCGGGCGCGTCGCGATGCGCACGACGCGGGGCTATACGCCGATCGACGTCCTCTATCGCCGCGTTGACGACGACTTCCTCGATCCGCTCAATTTCCGGCCCGACTCCATGCTCGGCGTGCCGGGTATATGGGACGTCTACCGCGCCGGGGGCATCACCATCGCCAATGCTCCGGGGACGGGCATCGCCGACGACAAGGCGCTGTACAGTTACATGCCCGACATCATCGAATTTTATACGGGCGAAAAGGCGCTGCTTTCCAATGTGCCGACGTGGCGTTGTTCGGACCCCGAGCATCTGCGCGAGGTACTCGACAAGCTGCCCGAGCTGGTGGTGAAGGAGGTTCACGGGTCGGGCGGATATGGCATGCTCGTCGGCCCGGCGGCGAGCAAGAAGGACATTGCAGCATTCCGCAAGAAGCTGGAGGCGAACCCCGGCAATTATATCGCGCAGCCGACGCTGTCGCTGTCGACCGTTCCTATCTTTACCAAAGCGGGGCTCGCGCCGCGGCACGTCGATTTGCGCCCGTTCGTGCTGATGTCGCCGCAAGGTATCCGCATCACCCCCGGCGGCCTGACGCGTGTCGCGATGACCAAGGGGTCGCTGGTCGTCAATTCGAGTCAGGGCGGCGGGACCAAGGATACGTGGGTGCTGGAGGATTGATGCTGGATTCCATCTTGCCTCTTCGTTTCTCAGCCCCCTCTTCTGAAGGGGAGGGGTTATAAGATGCTGGGCAAGACCGCCGGATCGCTCTTCTGGATGGCGCGCTATCTTGAGCGGAGCGAGAATAATGCGCGGTTGATCGATGCAGGTTTCCGCATCGCGCTGACGCGGTCGAGCACCGCGCAGGCCGAATGGCGGTCGGTGCTCGTCACGGCGGGGCAGGATCAGCTTTTCCGCGACGCGCATGGTGAGGATTACAGCTCGTCGCGGGTCGTCGATTTCATGCTGCGCGACCCTGCGAACCCGTCGAGCATCCTCTCGGTGGTCAAGCACGCACGCGACAATGCACGCACCGCGCGCACCTATTTAACCCGCGAGGTTTGGGAGGCGGTCAATACGAGCTGGATGACGCTGTGCGCCGACCTCAAACGGCAGGTGCGCGAGGATGATCTGCCCGACACGCTCACCGCGATCCGGCAACAGAGCGCGCAAGTGCGCGGTGCATTTGCGGGCACGATGCTGCGCAACGACGGCTACAATTTCGCGCGGCTCGGGACGTTCCTCGAACGCGCCGACAACACCGCGCGCATCCTTGACGTCAAATATTATCTGCTGCTTCCCTCGGTCGCGCATATCGGCACGTCGATCGACAATGTGCAGTGGGAGACGATCCTGCGGTCGGTGTCGGCGCACCGCGCCTATCGCTGGCTGTACGGCGCAGAGATCAGCGCGCTCAAGATCGCCGAATTTCTGATCCTCTATCGCCAGTTACCGCGCAGCCTCGCCTTTTGCTGCGACAAGATGAACAGCAATCTCGGCTGGCTGCACCGCAGCTATGACGAGGAGCCGGAGGCGGCGCGGATGGCATCGTCGATGTGCCGCGACCGGCTTTCGCGGCCGATCCAGGCGATCTTCGACGCGGGACTCCATGAATATATCACCGAGTTCCTCTCCGCCAACGCCGCGCTCGCCCGCCAGATCGAGCGCGATTTCCGGTTCGTCGAATGAGCGAGGCAGTGAAATGCGCCTGAAGGTCGAACATGTCACCCATTATCAATATGATGTGCCGGTCTCCTATGCGCTGCAGCAGGTCAAGCTGACCGCCAAGGATCGCCCCGACCAGCAGGTCGTTCACGATTGGCAGATCGCGATCGAAGGTGGCGAGCACCAGCTTCATTACACCGACCATCATGGCAATGGCGTCGACCTGATCGCGGTCGACGGCGGCTCGCAAGAGCTCGTGATCCGCTGCACCGGCGATGTCGAGTTGTTGACGATCGACGGGGTGATCGGTCCACATCGCGGACCGATGCCGCTGTGGAGCTTTTTACGCTCGACGCCGCGGACGCGCGCGGGGCGCGGCGTGCGGGCGCTGACAGCGCAGCTCGGCCGCGATTTCGCATCGGGCATCGAACGCGCGCACGCACTGTCGGAGATGGTGATCGAGGCGCTGCCCTATCGTATCGGGATCACGACAGCCGAGACGACCGCCGAACAGGCGCTCGCGGGCGAGGGCGGCGTCTGTCAGGACCATGCCCATATCTTCATCGCGGCGATGCGCCACCTCGGCCATCCGGCACGCTATGTTTCGGGCTATCTGATGATGGACGACCGGACGCATCAGGACGCGACGCACGCCTGGGCCGAAGCGCATTTCGACCATATCGGCTGGGTGGGTTTCGACATCAGCAATGGCCACTCGCCCGACCAGCGGTACATCCGCGTCGCGACCGGGTTCGATTATCATGACGCGGCGCCGGTGCGCGGCATGCGCTATGGCGTCGCCGAGGAAAATCTGGTTGTCCAATTGCAGGTCCAGCAATAAGCGGACCGGACGACCGGATTGGCGGGGCTGGGAAACAGGACAAGATGACCTATTGCGTGGGGATGCGGCTGAACAAGGGGTTGGTGTTCATGTCGGACACCCGCACCAACGCCGGCGTCGACGATATTTCGCAGGTCCGCAAGATGCGCAGCTGGCACGTGCCCGGCGAGCGCGTCATCACGTTGATGTCGGCGGGCAACCTCGCGACGACGCAGGCCGTGGTCGCGTTGCTCGACGAGCGCACCAAGGCGCCCGAGGAGCGCCATCCTTCGATCCTCGAAGCGCCGTCGATGTTCCAGGTCGCGACGATCGTCGGCGAAACGCTTCGCCAGATCGTCAAGCGGCATACCGACGAGGGGCCCGAAGCCGAGTCGCTGTTCCGCGCTTCGCTGATCGTCGGCGGGCAGATCAAGGGCGCCGAGCCGCGGCTGTTCCTCGTCTATCCCGAAGGCAATTTCATCGAGGCGGGCGAGGACAATCCCTTTTTCCAGATCGGGGAAACCAAATATGGCCGTCCGATCATCGTCCGCACCTATGACCCCGCCATGTCGTTCGAGGATGCGGTAAAGCTGCTCTGCGTCTCGTTCGATTCGACGATCCGCGCCAATGCGGGGGTCGACTTGCCGATCGACCTCAAGATCCACGAGCGCGACGATTTTGTCGGCGTGCTTGAGCGCCGCTTTGAGCGCGACGACCCCTATTTCCGCCGCGTGTCCGAAGCTTGGGCAGAAGCGCTGGGGATCGCGCTGGCCGAGCTTCCCGACTTTCGTTTTTGATGCGGCGCGCGGTCAGCCGTTGCGGCTGCCGCCGGTGGAGTTCTTGGTCGACCCGCCTTGAACGACATGTGCGAGCTCGTGCGCCGAGGCGCCGTCGCCATTGACATCGCCGGTCGCGACATAGACACCGCCGGTGAAACCGCCGCCCACCGCCGCTTCGAGATCGGTGTCGCTCAACTCGGCGGGCTTCTTTTCGGTCTTCTTGCTCATTCCACATTCCCTTCCATACCGTCGCCTGTTGCGCGCATGATGGCGGAATCGAACCCCTGCCGCTGTGCTCTATAGCACAGAAGCGCAGAATCGGACATTTCAGCGGTTCTTCCGCCCCGCGATCAGCCCGTCGACAAGAGTGGGATCGGCGAGCGTTGAGGTGTCGCCGAGCGACCCGAAGTCATTTTCCGCAATCTTGCGCAGGATGCGGCGCATGATCTTGCCCGAACGCGTCTTGGGAAGCGCGGGGGTGAAGTGGATATGGTCGGGCGTCGCGATCGGCCCGATTTCGGTCCGCACCTGCTGCCTCAGCTCGGCAAGCAGCGCGTCGCTTGGCTCGATCCCGGCGTTGAGCGTCACATAGGCGTAGATGCCTTGCCCCTTGATGTCGTGCGGGAAGCCGACGACCGCGGCTTCGGCGACCTTGTCGTGGAGCACGAGCGCGCTTTCGACCTCGGCGGTTCCCATGCGATGTCCCGACACGTTAATGACGTCGTCGACGCGCCCGGTGATGCGCCAATAGCCGTCGGTATCGCGGCGGCAGCCGTCGCCGGTGAAATATTTGCCGCGATAGGTCGAGAAATAGGTCTGGATGAAGCGATCATGGTCGCCATAGACAGTGCGCGCCTGCCCCGGCCAGCTGTGGGTGATGCAGAGATTGCCCTCCGCCGCGCCGCCCGTCTGCTCGCACACCAATGTCTTGCCCTCGGCATCGACGAGCTCGGGACGGATGCCGAAAAAGGGCTTGCCCGCGCTGCCCGGTTGCATCGGATGCGCGCCCGGAAGCGTCGTAATCATGATCCCGCCGGTCTCGGTCTGCCACCAGGTGTCGATGACGGGGACGCGGCCCTTGCCGACAATCTGGTGATACCAGCGCCACGCCTCGGGATTGATCGGTTCGCCGACGCTGCCGAGCAGGCGAATCGAGGAGAGGTCGTAGCGCGTCACATAATCGTCGCCCTCGCGCATCAGCGCGCGGATCGCGGTCGGCGCGGTGTAGAGGATGTTGACGCGATGCTTGTCAACCACCTGCCAGAAGCGGTCATGGTCGGGGTAGTTGGGAACCCCCTCGAACATCAAGGTCGTCGCGCCATTCTGAAGCGGGCCATAGACGACGTAGCTGTGTCCGGTGACCCAGCCGATGTCGGCGGTGCACCAGAAAATCTCCCCCGGACGATAGTCGAAGCCATAATAGAAGGTGCTGGCGGTCCAGACGCTGTAGCCGCCGACGGTATGGAGCACGCCCTTCGGTTTGCCGGTCGATCCCGATGTGTAGAGGATGAACAGCGGGTCCTCGGCGTTCATCGGCTCGCACGGGCATTCGTCGCCGACATCGGCCGACAGCGCATCATACCAGTGGTCGCGACCCTCCTTCATCATGATGTCGCCGCCCGTGTGCGCGATCACGAGCACGGCTTTGACATCGACGCGCTCGAGCGCCTTGTCGACATTGGCCTTGAGCGGCACGGTCTTGCCGCCGCGCAGCCCTTCGTCGGCGCAGATCACCCAGTCGCTGCCGCAATCCTCGATGCGGCCGTGGATCGCCTCGGGCGAGAAGCCGCCAAACACGACGCTGTGCACCGCACCGATGCGCGCGCAGGCGAGCATCGCGACCGCGCCTTCGGGGATCATCGGCATATAGATGGTGACGCGGTCGCCCTTTTGGACACCCATTTTCTTGAGCGTGTTGGCGAAGCGGATGACGTCGGCGAGCAGCGCGGCGTAGCTGATATGCCGCGTCTCGCCGTTGGGCGCGTCGGGTTCGAAGATGATCGCGATGCGGTCGCCGTGACCCGCGGCGACATGGCGGTCGACGGCGTTGTGGCAGAGGTTGAGGACGCCATCCTCATACCATTTGATTTCGACGGGGTCGAAGGTCCAGCCCGCAATCTTTGTCGGCGTTTTGATCCAGTCGACACGCTTCGACTGTTCGGCCCAGAAGGTGTCAGGATCGGTGACGCTTTGCGCGTAGAGTTTCTCGTACTCGACAGCGGTGCAATGCGTGCGGGCTGCAGCGTCGGCGGGAACGGGAACCAACGGCTCGGAGGGGGGAAGGTCGGTCACGGCAGCTCTCCTGTATTTTCGACCATCCCCTTAGCCGTTCGCAGCGCGCGAAGTCGAGATGCCCTTATGCGTGCGTGCTGAGGCGCAGCCTGACGACACTCGACACGTGCAGGGGGAGGGGGTTAGAGGCAGCGCGCTGTCAAGATGAAAGGATAAGCCATGGTCGGGATCGGAGAAGAAACCGGACAATTGCTCGACGCTTTGGGCGTCGATCGCGTCCTGTGGACCGACGGTCCTATGCTAGCGCTCTCCCCCCTGACAGGCGAGCAGATCGCAAAGGTTCGTGTTGCCGCTCTCGTCGACATCGACGCAGCGTTCGACGCCGCGACTCGCGCCTTTGCCGCATGGCGCCATGTCCCTGCGCCGCGACGCGGCGAACTCGTGCGGCTGTTCGGCGAGGAGTTGCGTGCTGCAAAAGACGATCTCGCGCGGCTCGTGACGATCGAGGCGGGCAAAATCCCGTCCGAGGCCGCGGGCGAGGTGCAGGAGATGATCGACATCTGCGACTTCGCTGTCGGCCTTTCGCGCCAGCTCTATGGCCTGACGATTGCCACCGAGCGGCCGGAGCACCGGATGATGGAGGTGTGGCATCCGCTGGGCGTCGTCGGCGTGATTTCGGCGTTCAACTTCCCGGTCGCGGTATGGGCGTGGAACGCGGCGCTTGCGCTCGTCTGCGGTAACAGCGTGGTTTGGAAACCTTCCGAAAAGACGCCGCTTACCGCCTTGGCAACGCAGGCAATTTTCGAGCGCGCAGTTGCGCGTTTCGGCGATGCACCCGAAGGCTTGTCGCAGTTGCTGATCGGCGGCCGCGAGGCGGGCGAGGCGCTGGTCGACGATGCGCGCGTCGCGCTCGTCTCGGCGACCGGATCGACGCGCATGGGTCGCGCGGTCGCGCCACGCCTGGCGGCGCGGTTCGCGCGCGCGATCCTTGAACTCGGCGGAAACAATGGCGTGATCGTCGCGCCCTCGGCCGACCAGGACCTCGCCCTGCGCGGCGTGGCATTCGGGGCGATGGGAACGGCGGGGCAGCGCTGTACGACGACGCGGCGGCTGTTCGTCCATGATAGCATCTATGACGGCTTCGTCGCGCGGCTGAAGGCCGCCTATGCGAGCGTCGCGGTTGGCAATCCGCTCGAGCGCGACGTGCTCGTCGGCCCGCTGATCGACCGTGCGGCCTATGACGCGATGCAGGCGGCGCTATCGGCGGCGCGCGACGCGGGCGGCAGCGTCCACGGCGGCGAACGGATGGGCGAGGGCGACGCCTATTATGTCCGCCCAGCGCTCGTCGAAATGCCGGGACAAATAGGGCCGGTGTTCGAAGAGACGTTCGCGCCGATCCTCTATGTCATGCGCTACGACGATCTGGACGCGGCGTTGATCCAGCACAATGCCGTCGCGCCGGGGCTGTCGTCGGCGATCTTCACCACCGACATGCGCGAGGCCGAGCGTTTCCTCGCGGCGAGCGACTGCGGCATCGCCAACGTCAATCTTGGGACGAGCGGCGCCGAAATCGGCGGGGCGTTCGGCGGCGAAAAGGAAACCGGCGGCGGGCGCGAGAGCGGGTCGGATTCGTGGCGCCAATATATGCGCCGTGCGACGAACACCGTGAATTATTCGGACACACTGCCGCTGGCGCAAGGGGTGAGTTTCGAGATCTGATCTCAACCCTCGTCATTGCGAGGAGCCGAAGGCGACGCGACAATCTCCAGTGCTCGGCCCTGCGCCGGGTTGTTAGCTGGAGATTGCTTCGCTTCGCTCGCAATGACGACGGCCGTTAAGCCTTCCGCCAACCATAACCATCCCCGATCGCCACGACCCGCCCTTCGCTCCCGACCGGTTCCGCCATTCCATCGGTCAGAAACCCCAGCATCGCTGCATCGCTCACATCGACATGCGCCAATGTCCGCTTTCCCTCGGGCGTGCGCGCGACGATCGCGCCGGCGCGCGGGCTGCCGTCGCGGCGGTAGAAGACGGTGTAGCTCTCGATCGTCGCCACCCCCGCATAATCCTCGACGAGGTCGGGCACCGGGCCACGCTTCGCTTCGGCTTCGGCCTGATAGTCGAAATCCTGCGGAAAGCTTGCAGCGGCGATCGGTGTTTTGCCCAGCACTATGCAATGATTGTCCGTAGCGAACCCCCCGTTGGCGAAGAGGAAGCCATAGCGGCCCTCCTTGCGAAGCCTTTCGACCATCGAGACGATCGCGTGGCTCATATAATTGGCGATCGGCCCGCCGCCGAAGGTGAGGCCGCCGAACACGCTCGCGGGGCGATCCCACGGCCAGCCGAGGATGCGCCGTGCCATTTTGGGGACGCAGGGAAAGCAGCTGTAAAGCTCGACGCAATCGAAATCGTCGGCCGCCATGCCGTTGAGGTCGAGCGTGCGGTCAATCGACACCTCCATGCTGACGCTATGGTCATAGCGGTCGCGGCGGAGGATGCTCGGCGGCTCTTTCGCTGCCGCGCCCATGCCCACGTAAATGAGCCTGTCCTCGGCAATGCCGCGCCGCCGCGCTTCGGCGAGGCTCGCGACGAGGAAGCCGGCGCCCTGGTTCACCGACGAATTGGCGACCATCAGCTTTGAGTAGGGAAAGGCGATCCGGCGGTTGCGTTCGTCGACGCGGAGGATGTCGGCAGGGGTGGCGGTCGTCCTGATCCACGCGCTGTCGTTTGCGGCAGCGACTTCGGAAAAGCGCGACCAGATCTCGGCGCTCTCGAACTGCGCTTCGGCAAGGCTTTGTCCCCAGGCGGCGCGCGTCGCATTTTCATAGAGCGGATAGACATCGACCGGCGCGGCGAGCCCGTGTTTCTGCGCATAGTCGGGTTCGCGCCGCGTCGCGACCTTGCGGATTGCGTTATAGCTTTTGTCCTCGCCGGTCGCGGCCTTGGCGGCGCGGCCCGCTGCGGTGCGCAGCGCTTCGCCGCCAACGATCGCGGCGAGTTTGACCTCGCCTGCGCCGATGCGGTTCGCGGCCTCGTTGAGCAGGCGAACCGGCGTGTCGCCGTGCGGCGCGGCGGACTGATAGTTGATCGCGGGCGCCGCGCCGATCGCAGCGGCTAGCGGTTCGCACAGCTTGCCGAGATGATGGAAGCTGATCTGGTCGACGATCGCAAGGCTGTCGATGGCGGACAGCGGCACGCCTGCGTCGTCAGCCGCCACGTTCAGCGCCGCGACCATCAGGCCGAGCGAGTCGAGCCCTTCGTCGGGGTCGTCGGGGCGGTCGTTGACCTGCCCGACACCGATAATCACCGGGATGCGTTCGGCGTCGGTCATCCAATTTCTCCGTTCGTGTCGAGCGAAGTCGAAACACCCTGAGGGCAGGCGCCAAGTCGATGCGCGTCTCGACTTCGCTCTACGCGAACCGAAATGGCATCAACCGTCATTGTGTCAGCGCGCTTTCCATTCGGGCTTGCGCTTCTCCGCAAAGGCGCGCGGGCCTTCGCGCGCGTCTTCGCTGCGCATCAGCGCGCTCCGTTCGAGCGTGTTATGCTCCCAATAGGGCGCGTCCGCGGCGATGCGGCCGTCCTGGATGCCGAGCGCGACGCGCTTGGTCGCCTGAACCGACAAGGGCGCATTGGCGGCTATTTTTTCGGCAATCGCGAGCGCGGCGGGCATGAGTTCGGCGAGCGGGACGACATGGTTGACGAGGCCATAGTGCGCGGCGCGCTGCGCGCTGATCGGATCGCCGGTGAGCATATGTTCCATCGCCAGTTTGCGTGGGAGTTGCTGGGCAAGGCGAAAGGCGCCGCCCGCCGCGGCAAACAGCCCGACCTTCACCTCGGGCAAGCCGAACTGGGCATGATCGGCGGCGACGATGATGTCGCTCATCAGCGCAATCTCGCACCCGCCGCCAAAGGCGAAACCGTTGACCGCCGCGATGACCGGCTTTGAGATCGGATGCGCGACCATGCCGGCAAAGCCCCACGCCTGCTGCGCGGGATCATCGGGGTAGAGCCTTTCGCCGCGCGACAGCGCAACCAGATCGGCGCCCGCGCAAAAGGCCTTGTCGCCCGCGCCGGTGATGACGACTGCGCGGATTTCGGGGTCGGTCTCGGCCTCTTCGAGCGCGGAACCGATGCCAATATGCACGGCGGCATTGACCGCGTTGCGCGCCTCTGGCCGGTTGATCGTGACGATCAATATGTGGCCGCGGCGCTCGGTAAGGATGGTGGTGTCGGACATCGCGAATCTCTCCCTTTCGGGCGAGTATCGCGGGTGGTTGACGTTTACGTCAACTGGAAAGGTCGGCGTTACCCCTCCAGTTTTCGTCATTCCGGCGAAAGCCGGAATCTCGACGTCGAATATTGATGCACTGGCGAGACCCCGGCTTTCGCCGGGGTGACGACTGGATGATGGAGCGAAAGCCTCAGATCGATTGGCCGGTCTTTGCCCAATCCGCAAGGAAGCCCTCGATGCCCTTTTCGGTCAGGACATGCTTGAACAGCCCCTTGATCACTGCGGGCGGCGCGGTCATCACGTCGGCGCCGATCTTGGCGGCTTCGAGCACATGGATGCCGTGGCGGACGCTCGCGACGAGGATTTCGGTGCCATAATCATAATTGTCGTAAATCAGGCGGATGTCGGCGATCAGCTGCATGCCGTCGAAGCCATTGTCGTCATGGCGACCGACGAAGGGCGAGACGAAAGTCGCGCCGGCCTTGGCCGCGAGCAGCGCCTGGTTCGCCGAAAAACAGAGCGTGACATTGACCATCGTGCCGTCACTCGTCAGCTTCTTGCAGGTCTTGAGCCCGTCGATCGTCAGCGGCACCTTGATGCAGACATTGTCGGCGATTTTGCGGAGGACTTCGGCTTCCTTCATCATCGTTTCATGGTCGAGCGCGACGACTTCTGCCGAGACGGGACCGTCGACGAGCGCGCAGATTTCCTTGGTCACTTCCTTGAAATCGCGCCCCGATTTGGCGATCAGCGACGGGTTGGTGGTGACGCCGTCGAGCAGGCCGGTCGCGGCGAGTTCCTGAATGGCTTCGATTTCGGCGGTGTCGGCAAAGAATTTCATAGGAGTGTCAGGGTTCCTGCTGGGCCACGCGAGGGCGGCGACGAATCGGTTTTGCTGCTATAACGTGAAAGCGGCGTCTTTGGGTGGTAGAATAGGACTTCAACTGTGTCGTTACGCACAGCGGTGCGTTGCGAATCGTGACAGACGGCCTGCGTCACGGAGCCGACCACATTGGCGCTCCAGATACGAAGAGGATGAACGTCATGGGAAAGAAGGAAATTAAATCAGCGCCAACCGCCATAAGCGAAACCGATCTGGACGCGGTTCAGGGCGGTGCGATCCAAAAGGTGCGCGCGGCAGCGTCGACAATAAAATGTGGTGTTACCGACGCCCCCGTCGATGGCGGGATGGCAGCGATGGGCGATGGCTCGGTCAGATCCATTTCGTCGAACATTTCGACCAACGGCGGCTGACAGCCACAATCGGCCGCCCATTGCGGTAAAGAGGCTAGCGTTCCGCCTTTGTTCCCGTTAAGCGGGGGCATGGCCAAAGCGAAACGCCAATATGTCTGCCAAAATTGCGGGTCGGCGACCTATCGCTGGCAGGGGCAATGCGCCGATTGCGGTGAGTGGAACACGCTGGTCGAGGAGGCCGCGGAAACGGCCTTTTCGGCGAAGCATGACCTGAGCAAGGGCGGACGGACGATCGCGCTCGAAACGCTCGATGCCGCGAGCCCGATGCCCGAACGGATGCTGTGCGGGATCGCCGAATTCGACCGCGCGCTGGGCGGCGGCTTTGTTGCGGGATCGGCAACCTTGATCGGCGGCGATCCGGGAATCGGCAAATCGACGTTGCTGCTGCAGGCCGCGGGACGGCTCGCGAAGGCGGGCAAGTCGGTGGTCTATATCAGCGGCGAGGAGGCGGCGGCGCAGGTGCGACTGCGCGCGCAGCGGCTGGGACTGGGCGATGCGCCGGTCGCGCTCGCGAGCGCGACGTCGGTGCGCGACATCCTCGCGACGCTCGACCGGCAGACCGCCGATTTCGTCGTCATCGATTCGATCCAGACGATGCACAGCGACCTTATCGACAGCGCGCCGGGGACGGTCAGCCAGGTCCGCGCAAGCGCGCAGGAGTTGATCCGCGACGCCAAGGACAGCGGCGCCGCGCTCGTGCTCGTCGGCCATGTGACAAAGGACGGGACGATCGCCGGTCCGCGCGTGCTCGAACATATGGTCGACACGGTGCTCGCCTTCGAGGGCGAGCGCAGCCACCAATATCGCATCCTGCGCGCGGTCAAGAACCGCTTTGGCGGGACCGACGAGATCGGTGTGTTCGCGATGGGCGATGAGGGGCTGGGCGAGGTCGCCAACCCGTCCAGCCTGTTCTTGACCGACCGCAGCGGTGACGTTCCGGGGTCGGTGGTCTTTCCTGCGCTGGAAGGCACACGCCCCGTGCTCGTCGAGGTGCAGGCACTCACCGTTCGCCTAGCGAGCGGCGCAACGCCGCGGCGCGCGGTCGTCGGCTGGGACAGCGGGCGGCTCGCGATGGTTCTCGCGGTGCTCGAGGCGCGCTGCGGGCTGCAGATGGGCGGCGCCGAAGTCTATCTGAATATTGCGGGTGGCTATCGGCTCACCGATCCGGCGGCGGACCTCGCGGTCGCTGCGGCGCTTATCTCGGCGTTCAGCGAGCGGCCGGTGCCATCGGACGCGATCGTCTTTGGCGAATTGTCGCTGTCGGGCGAAGTGCGCCCCGTCGCGCACGATGCTCTGCGCCTGCGCGAGGCAGCAAAGCTCGGCTTTTCAAGAGGATGGGGGCCAAAGGGAATGAAGGGTGTGAACGGGATCGGCGTCACCGGCTTCGGTCGGCTCGGCGAACTCGTTGACCTGATGCTCGGGCGCGACTAGCCCCCCGAACATGGGTAGTCTGACCGCTCTCGATATCATCGTGCTCATGCTCGTCGGCGGTAGCGCCATCCTCGGTTTTTCGCGCGGACTGGTGCAGGAGGTGACGAGCCTTCTCGCCTGGGTGCTCGCGATTGCTGCGGTGCGCTTCTTGCATCCGCCCGTCACCGGCTGGCTTGTCGATTGGGTGGGAACCGATGGCGGCGCGGCGGTGCTCGCCTTCGTGCTTTTGTTCGGCGGGGTGTTCGCGATAGCCAAATGGGGTTCGCGCGCGATGGGCCAGCGCAGTCGCGCGTCGCTTGTCGGCGGGTTCGACCGTGGGCTGGGTGCGGGTTTCGGTGCGGTCAAGGGGCTGATGATCGCGACGATCGGCTTCATGCTCGTCTCGCTCCTCTATGACATCGGCTATGGCAATGCGCAGCGCCCGGCGTGGCTGACCGAAAGCCGCAGCTTTCCGGCGCTCAACGCCACAAGCGCGGCGCTCAGCCGCGTCATCGCCGAGCGCCGTGCCGAAGCGCGCGAGGCGGCCGAGGAGCAGGCCGCTCCCGTCGGGGACGACGCATGAGCGCGCTCTATAACCGCGACATTTTGTCGCTGGCGGTCGCGACCGCCGAATATCCCCCGATACCGGCGGCGCGCCACCATGCGAGCGCCCGCGCACCACTGTGCGGCAGTGCAATCATCGTCGACATCGACAGCGACGCCGATGGACGCGTCGCGCGCGTCGGGCTGCATGTCGAAGCGTGCGCGCTGGGGCAGGCGTCGGCGGCTTTGCTCGCGCGCCACGCGCCGGGCCGCGCAATCGTCGATCTGCGCGCCGCGCGCGACGGCATCGCCGCCTGGTTTGCGGGTGAGGGCGACTGCCCCGACTGGCCGGGATTCGATCTGCTGGCGCCTGCGCGCGATTATCCTGCCCGCCACGGTGCCATCCTGCTGCCCTTCGATGCAGCGCTCGTCGCGCTCGAAGGCGTCGGGGCAGCGGCGTGACGCCGCTGGTTCTCGCAACCGCGACCGCCGCCGCCGGATCGGCGACCGACACGATGCTGTTCGAAGGGGCGATCCTGCTGGGCGTCGCGACCTTGTTCGTGCTCATATTTCGTCGGCTCGGCCTTGGTGCCGTGCTCGGCTATCTGATAGCCGGAGCGCTGGTGGGGCCGCATGGGTTCGGTCTCGTCGGCGGTGCCGAATCGAAACTTGCGATTGCCGAAATCGGGATCGCCTTCCTGCTTTTCCTTGTCGGACTCGAATTGCATCCGCGCCGTTTGTGGCAGCTGCGCCGCGCAATTTTCGGCCTTGGCATGGCGCAGGTCGCGATCACCGGCCTGATCCTGACCGGGCTGATTTTCCTGACGCAGGGGTTCAGCCTTGCCGCCGCGATCGCGCTCGGGCTTCCGCTTGCGCTGTCGTCGACCGCGCAGGTTCTGCCAGGGCTCAAAAGTTCGGGGCGCATTAACTCGCCCTTCGGCGAAAAGGCCTTTTCGATCCTGTTGTTTCAGGATCTCGCCATCGTTCCGTTGATCACCATCGTCGCGGCGCTGTCGCGCGCGCCTGCCGATCCGTCGGCGCCTCCGGGCGGGACGCTTGCTCTCTATACGGTTGGTGCGATTATCGGACTCGTCCTCGCCGGGCGTTTCATTCTGAACCCCCTGCTCAAGCTCATCGGACGCTATGGCGAGCGCGAGCTGTTCGTGGTGGTCGGGCTGCTCGCGGTGCTGGCGAGTGCGGCGTTGATGCACAGCCTGCACCTGTCGACCGCGCTCGGGGCCTTTGTTGCAGGCGTCATGCTCGCCGACTCGCCCTATCGGCACGAGATAGAGGCCGATGTCGAACCTTTCCGCCTGATCCTCCTCGGCCTCTTTTTCCTCGCGGTCGGGATGGTGCTCGACATCAATGTCGTGCTCGCCGATCCGTTGCGCGTCGTCGGGCTCGCAGCGGCTCTCGTCGTCGTGAAACTCACCGTGCTGACCTTGCTCGTTCGCATTTACGGCAAGTCGTGGAAGACCGCGCTCGGGCTCGGGCTGTTGCTCAGCCAGGGCGGCGAGTTCGGTTTCCTGCTCTTCACGCAGGCGCAGCAGGCCTTGCTCATCGCGCCCGAGGCCGCGAGCCTGTTCAGCGCCGTCGTCACCCTGTCGATGATTTCGACCCCCTTCCTGATGCTGTTCGCCCGCAACCTCGAATTTGCACCCGACCGCGACGGGCCGGCGATGGACGGACCGGAGGAGGCTCCGCGCGGCTCGGCGCTCGTCATCGGCTACGGCCGTTTCGGCCAGACGGTCGCGCAGATGCTCCACGCGGTCGATTGTTCGGTAACGCTAATCGACAAAAAGCCAAGCCAGATCGAGCGGTCGGGACGGTTCGATACCAAAGTCTATTATGGCGACGGCTTGCGGCTCGACCTGCTGCGGCGTGCGGGCGCCGACGAGGCGAAGCTCATCATCTATTGCATCGACGACGCCGCTTTCGACGCCGCGACGCTGAAGCCGGTGGTCGAGGCTTTTCCGCACGCAAAGGTGCTCGCGCGCGTGTTCGACCGCCGTCAGCTGATTGCGATCGACGGCGCGGGGACGAGCGGCGCCGTGCGCGAGGTATTCGAAAGCTCGGTGGCGCTCGGCCTGATGGCGCTCGAGCAGCTCGACATCGATCCGCGCGAAATCGCCGATGTCGAAACCGCGCTGCGCCAGCTCGACGCAACGCGGCTCGCGGCGCAGATGGACGAGGGCAATTTGTCGGCGGGAATGGACCACCGCTTCAAGCCCGGCGGCGGGCGCGAGTCGGCGAGTGTGCTCGAAAAGCTGCGCCAGCGGCGACAGGCCGCAAAGACTGCGCATCATGGCGAAGAGGCGGAGCAGGCCGCCGACCCCGCACCGTCAGCCGGCTGAGCGTTCCGCGTCAAGAAAATCGGCGACGATATCGAGGCCATAATCTTCGGTAACGAACGAGCGACCGATGCCGCGCGTCAGGATGAGCGGCAGTTTACCCCCGCGCACCTTCTTGTCGTGCGCCATATGCGCGGCGAGCGTCTTGCCATCGGCCTTGATCCCCGCGCTCGCGAGGCCGTGCGGCAGGCCGACATCAGCGAGGTGCGCGGCAACACGGTCGGCATCGGCGGCTGGGCACAAGCCCTGCGCCGCCGAAAAGCGATGCGCGAGCGCCATGCCGGCAGCAACCGCTTCGCCGTGGAGCAGCTTGTCCGAATAACCCGTCTCCGCCTCGAGGGCGTGGCCGAAGCTGTGGCCGAGGTTGAGGAGTGCGCGCACATCGAGCGTTTCGCGTTCGTCCGCCGCAACGATGCGCGCCTTGGCCGCCACGCTGTGCGCGATCGCGCGCGTTCGGGCTTCGCTGTCGCCCGCTAGCAGCGCCGCACCATTTGCCTCGCACCAGCCGAAAAAGTCGGCCTCGTCGATGAGGCCATATTTGACGACCTCTGCATAGCCCGCGGCGAGTTCACGACGCGGCAAGGTGGCAAGCGTTTCGGGATCGATGACAACCAGCGAGGGCTGATGGAAGGCTCCCACCAGATTCTTGCCCGCGGCAACGTTTATCGCGGTCTTGCCGCCGACGCTGCTGTCGACTTGTGCGAGCAGCGTCGTCGGAACCTGGATGAAATTGCACCCGCGCTTGACGATCGAGCAGGCGAAGCCGACCAGATCGCCGATCACGCCGCCGCCGAGCGCGATGACATGGTCGCCGCGCTCCACCCCTTCGGCAATCAGCCACTCGGTGACGCGGGAGAGTCCCGCCCAGCTCTTGCTCGCTTCGCCCGGATCGACCACGAGCGAGGAAAAGGAAATGCTCTCGGCCGCCAGCCCGAGCCCGAGCGCGGCGAGATAGTGGTCGGCGACGTGGCTGTCGGTGACGATCATCGTTCGCGGGCGCCTCAGCAACGGCGCGACGTGCTCGCCGATCGACCGGATCAGGCCGTCGCCGATCAGGATGGGGTAGCTGCGCGAGCCGAGTTCGACGGTCAGGCTTTCCATGTTCCAAGTGCCTCCATGATATCGCGGACCGTATATTCGTGCGGGCTCGACGCCGAACTGACGCGCAGATGCGCCTCGGCATAGACGGGGTTGCGCACCGCGGCGAGCTCGCGCAGCACTTCGCCCGCATCGCGTCCTTTGAGGAGCGGACGGTGGCTGCGCCGCGCCACGCGTTCGACGAGCGTCGCAATGTCGGCGTCGAGCCAGATCGACAGCGCGTTGCGCTGGATCAGGCCGCGCGTTTCGTCGTTCATGAAAGCGCCGCCGCCGGTCGCGAGCACGAGCGGCTTGCCCGACAACAGGCGCGCGATCACCCGCCGCTCGCCGTCACGGAAATGCGCCTCGCCGAACCGGGCGAAAATATCGGCGATGGTCATGCCCGCCGCGCGCTCGATCTCGTCATCGGCATCGGCGAACGGCATGCCAAGCCGCTGCGCGAGCCGCCGACCGATCGTCGACTTGCCCGATCCCATCAGTCCGACAAGCACGATCGGCCGCGCACGGATCGACGCGGGGATCGCCTTTGCGCTCAGCGGCGTGGGGCTTTTCGGGTTTCGCGACATGGTGGGCGCGGCTATACCGCCCGAGCCGCGCGGGACAATGGTTTTCGCGGGTTTGAAAATCGGACGAACTGCAGGCACGGGATATTGCGCGACGGGGGCAGATCGGGAAAGAGCCGGTGGATCACACGGGGCATCGTGTTGATTCTGACGCTGCTGGCCCTTTGGCTCTTTCTGCTTTTCATGGGGCGGCCGATCGAATCCCGGACGATAGAGGTGGACGTGACCGACGTTTTGGCCGAAAGCGCGGCGCAATGACGAAGAAATTGCTGACGCTGACATTGGGCCTCTCCGGCTCGGCGATTGCCGCGGCGCTCGTGCTTCCGGCGATTGCGCAGGAATCGCTGCTTCCCGAGGGTTTTGGCAGCCCGCCCGAAACCCCCGCGCCGCGTCCCGCACCGGCACCGACCGCGACGCCGACGCCTTCGCAGGGCACGCCGCCCGCCTCCGGAAGCGTCGCGCCGCCCGCCGTCACTCCCACCGTTCAGGCCGGCGACAGCGATGACGGCGAAGACGAGGAAGAGGTCGAATCCGGGACGCTCAAATACGACCTTCCGCCGGGCACGCGCCGCAAGCTGACGCGCGTTGGTCCGCTGACGCCCGACACGGGCGGACTAGTGCCCGATGCCCTCGGCGTGCGCGGACAATATGCCGCAGCGATCATGCGCCACACCAACGGGAATCTGGCGTCGCGCTGGGGTCAGATATTGTTGCGCCGCGCGCTCGCGTCGGCGCTCGACACGCCGTCGACGATCAACGGCGCCGATCTTGCCGCCGATCGCGCCGCGCTGTTGCTGCGCATGGGGGAATCGATCGCCGCGCGGATGGTCGTCCAGTCGGTCGATTATGACCGCGCGTCGCCGCGGCTCGTGCAGGTCGCGCAGCAAAGCTATCTCGCGACCGCCGATCCGGCGGGAATGTGTCCCTATGTCCCCGCCGGCCTGGCGCATGGCGACGAACATACTTGGCGGCTCGCCTCCGGTATCTGTGCAGGGTTGTCGGGGGAGGCGGGACCTGCCGGCTGGGCGATTTCACGCGTCCGGTCGAGCGGGCGGATCAAGAATTTCGACGTCCTCATCGCCGAACGCGTCCTCGGCGCAACGGGAGCCGGGCGTCGCTCGACGACCATCGAATGGACGAACATCGACCGCCTGACGAGTTGGCGATTCGGCATGGCGACCGCGACCGCGGTCGAGGTGCCCGCCGAGCTTCGCGCCGCGGCTCCCGATTATATGCGCAGCTGGACCGTCCTCGCGCCGATGAGCGAGATGGCCGACCGCGTCGCCGCCGCGCCGACCGCCGCTGCGCGGGGCGTGCTGTCGAGCGATGCCTATGTGTCGTTGCTCAGCGCTGCATCGGAGGTGGCCGAGCCGTCGGCCGAACTCGCCGACCAAGTCGCGTTGCTGCGCACCGCCCATGCGGGCGAAACGGGTGCCGACCGCTATGCCGCGATGGAAAGCCTGTGGAGCGGTGCAACCGGGGCCGCGCAAAGCTATGCCGCGCTCGTCGCGACAGCGCGGGCAGCGGCGGGTGTGCCGACATCGGCCGACGTTGACGACGATCCGTGGCAACTTTTGGGCTCGATGCTCGCGGGCGGCTATGATCGCAACGCCGCAGCCTGGGCGCCGAAACTCGCGGCAGGATCGCGCGCGTGGGGCGTCCTGGCCGTTGGCGCGCCGCGTCCGCTTGGCGGCACCGATGCGGGTGCAATCGGAAATTTCGCGGGCGATGACGACAGCGCCGATTCGCTGCGCTCGAAGTTCCTGCTTGCTGGCCTGTCGGGGCTCGGGCGGATCGATGCGGGAGAGGCCGCGTCGGCGGCGCGCAGCCTGAACGCCGACCTCGGCAAGCAGACGCGCTGGACGCGTGCGATCATGGCAGCGGCCGAGCGCCGCGAACCCGCTATGGTCGCGCTGATCGCTGCGGCGGGGATGCAGGGCGAATGGGCCAAGGTGCCGCCTTATCATCTCTATTACATCGTACGTGCGCTGCGCGAGGTTGGGCTGGAAGCCGAAGCCCGCATGATTGCGGCCGAGGCGCTCGTCCGTGTTTGAGCGGCGCGCGGCGCTGAGGAACAATGGCTGACGGGTCGCTGATCGACCGTTTTCTCGAGATGATGGCCGCCGAGCGCGGGGCATCGCGCAACACGCTCGTCGCCTATCGCCGCGACCTTGAACAAGCCGCCGAGTTGGTGCGCGGGACGCTGGGCAACGCCGACCAGGCGGCGCTGCGCGCTTTGATGGCGGCCTATTCGTCGCTTGCGGCGAGCAGCGCGGCGCGCAAATTGTCCGCGCTGCGCCAATTCTATGCCTTCCTGCTCGACGAAGGCGACCGCAGCGACAACCCTGCGCTCGACATCGCGCGGCCCGCGACGCGGCGTCCGCTGCCGCGCATCCTGTCGCACGCCGACGTCGAGCGGCTGTTCGCCGTGGCGAGCGAGGAAGCGGCAGGAGATGCCCCGCTTCCCGCGGCTGTTCGCCTGCTCCTCCTCCTTGAATTGCTCTATGGTTCGGGGCTGCGCGCGAGCGAACTCGTCAGCCTGCCACGCCGCGCGGTGGGCGGGGCGCGCGAATTTCTGATCGTACGCGGAAAAGGCGACAAGGAGCGGTTGGTTCCACTGTCGGCGCGGGCGCAGACGGCACTCGACCGCTGGCTGCCGCTGGTGGGCGACGCTTCGCCGTGGCTGTTTCCGTCAGGCAAGGCGCATCTGTCGCGCGTGCGCCTGTTCCAGTTGCTGCGCGATCTCGCGGCACGCGCCGGGATCGAACCGGCGTCGGTCAGCCCGCATGTGCTGCGCCACGCTTTTGCCACCCACCTGCTCGAGGGCGGGGCAGACCTGCGCGCGTTGCAGACGCTGCTCGGTCATGCCGACATTGCGACGACCGAAATTTACACGCATGTCGACAGCCGCCGCCTTGTCGAACTGGTCAACCGGCGTCACCCGCTGGCGGGGATGGACGGCGTTGACCTGAAGCCGCCTTCGGCCTAGCGCTCTGCGCCATGACAGGCTTTCTCGATTTCGAAAAACAGGTCGCGGCGCTCGACCGGCAGATTGCGGAACTGCGCGAAATGGGCGGCGATCCGACGCTCAACATCGACAATGATATCGCAAGACTGGAGGATAAGTCCTCGAAATTACTTCGCGAAATCTATGCCAAGTTGACACCTTGGCAAAAGACGCAGGTCGCGCGCCATCCCGATCGCCCGCATTTCAAACATTATGTCGCGGGACTCTTCGACGACTGGATGCCGCTCGCGGGCGACCGCAATTTCGGCGACGATCAGGCGATCCTCGGCGGGCTTGCGCGCTTCCGCGGACGCCGCGTGATGGTGATCGGTCACGAAAAGGGCGACGATATTCCCTCGCGCATGAAGCATAATTTCGGGATGGCAAAGCCGGAGGGCTATCGGAAGGCGATCCGTCTGATGCAGCTTGCCGACCGTTTCGGGTTGCCGGTGGTGACGCTGGTCGACACGTCGGGCGCTTTCCCGGGAATTCAGGCCGAGGAACGCGGGCAGGCCGAAGCGATCGCGCGTTCGACCGAACAATGCCTCGCGCTTGGTGTGCCGATGGTTGCGGCGATCGTCGGCGAAGGCGGATCGGGCGGCGCGATCGCGCTCGCTGCGGCGAACCGGGTGCTGATGTTCGAACATGCGGTCTATTCGGTGATCTCGCCCGAAGGCTGCGCGTCGATCCTGTGGCGCACGTCGGACAAGGCAGCCGATGCGGCGGCGGCGATGAAGATGTCGGCGCAGGATTTGCTGGCGCTCAAGATCATCGATGCGATCGTTCCCGAGCCGGTGGGCGGCGCACACAGAGCGCCGGAAGTTGCGATCAAGTCGCTCGGCGACGCGATTGCGCGCGAACTCGACAAGCTGTCGGGGCTGCCGCGCGATGCGCTCCTCGCCGCTCGCGAAGAAAAATTCCTGGCGATGGGCCGCGCCTGAGAGCAGCGAGCCGCGCGCCGGAACCTGAACGGCGTTCGTCGCGTTCCCTATTTCATGACCGCCAAGCGACGGCCTGCTCGCCCCGCTTGCGCCCCATGCAATCAGGGATAAACAGACATGACGATCGCGAAACTGGGAGGTTCACGGATGGCTCGCTCGATGACGGCGCTCGCAATGGTCGCCGCGCTTGCCGGATGCGCAATGGCGGGGGGCAGCGCGACCGCCCCCGCCGATGCTCGCACCACCGGCGAAATAAAGACGGCGACGACCATTTCGGCCGCCGAGCGCAAACAGGGCGCCGATGCACACCCGCAGTTGCTCCAGGAATTCGGCGGCGCCTATAGCGGGTCGCAGACGGCCTATGTGGGCCGGGTGGGCCAGAATATCGCGGTGCAGTCGGGGCTCTCGAACGCGCGCAGCGATTTTACCGTCACCTTGCTCAACTCGCCGGTGAACAACGCCTTCGCCATCCCGGGCGGATATATCTATGTCACGCGCCAGCTGATGGCGCTGATGAATGACGAGGCCGAGCTGGCAGGCGTGCTGGGGCACGAGGTCGGCCATGTCGCGGCGCAGCACAGCAAGAAGCGGCAGAGCGCGGCAACACGCAACACCATCCTCGGTGTGCTGGGCGCCGTGCTGGGCGGCGCGATCGGCGACCAGGGTGGCCTGCTCGGCGGGCTCGGCGGCCTTCTCCAGAACAATGCGATGCAGGTCGCACAGCTGGCGACCCTTGGATTCTCGCGCGGACAGGAACTGGAAGCCGATCAGCTGGGCGTCCAGTATCTGCGTAGCGCCGGCTATGACACGCTCGCGCTGTCGACGATGCTGGCGAGCCTTGCGAACCAGACGAGCCTCGAGGCGCGCCTGTCGGGCGGCGATGCGCGCTCGCTCCCGGAATGGGCGAGTACGCACCCCGATCCGGCATCGCGCGTCCGCAACGCGCAGACGCTCGCGCAGCGCTTCGGCGGCAGCGGCGGTATGCGCAATGCCGACACCTTCCTCGCGTCGGTCGACGGTGTGCTCTATGGCGACGACCCGGCGCAGGGCGTGGTCGAGGGCCGCGAGTTCATCCATCCCGACCTGCGGCTGCGCTTCACCGTCCCGAACGGCTATGGGATGCAGAATGGCACCACCGCCGTGACCGTCAGCGGCAACGGCGGGCAGGCGCAATTCACGACCGGCGCCTATAATGGCGACATGAACGCTTATATCGCGTCGGCCTTTCGCGCGGTTGCGGGCAACACGACGCTGTCGCCGGGGACGATCCAGCGCACGACAGTGGGCGGCATTCCCGCCTATTATTCGGTCGCGCGCGCCAATACCCAGTCGGGACAGGTCGACGTCACCGTCTTTGCCTATGAATTTTCGGGCAGCAGCGCCTTTCATTTCGTGGCGCTGACGAAAGCGGGCGGTGCGGGGACGTTCAATTCGATGTTCAACAGCGTCCGGCGGCTGAGCGCGAGCGAGGCGTCGGCGGTACGTCCGCGGCGGATCGATGTGGTAACGGTGCAAGGCGGCGATACGGTGGCGAGCCTGTCGCGGCGCATGGCCTACACCAACTATCAGTCCGAACGCTTCCAGGTGCTCAACCGGTTGAATTCGGGGAGCCGTCTGACGCCGGGGCAAAAGGTCAAGATTGTCGTTTACGCCAACCGTTGAGGCCAAGCGCCCGACATGTGAAAAATCGAAAAGGGCGGTGGATTGCTCCACCGCCCTTTCCTTTATCGTTCGTGCGCCGCGATTGAGTGCGGCGACGCGAATGGCTTACTTATCGAGGCCATCCTTGACTTCTTTGAACGTACCGCTGACGCTTTCGCCGACCGCGGTCATCGCGGTGATGCCGGCAACGGCGATGAGAGCGGCGATCAGGCCATATTCGATGGCGGTCGCGGCCTTGGTGTCGCGAACGAACTTTTTGATGAACTTCATGTCTGGTCTCCTGACAAGTCACTTACCCTGTTGACAGTCTGGTCGTGGTCAACACTGGCCGGTTTAAGTGGAATTGGTTTTGAAAAACTTAATGCCAACACGGGCAAATCGCTGGTTGAAGTCCCGAATTCGGACATTTCAGCGGCCTATGGCGTCGGCTGTCGTGTCGGACACATTGGTCCACATGGCGATCGCCGATTCACCGACCGCAGTCATGGCGCCCAGCGCCGCCATAAAGATGAGCGCCAGAATCAGCCCATATTCGACGGCTGTGGCGGCCCTGGTCGACCGCATCAGCCTGATAATGTTGCGCATTGTTCCACCCCTAACTGAAGTGATAGTTCCCGAGGCTGCCGACAATCGCACAGGAAGGTTAACAATTTGTCCGTAGAAAATGGCGGAAATCCGCCGAATAATTGTCTCATTGTGGTCGCGGCGGCGCTCGTCGATCGCGACGGTCGGCTGCTCGTTCAGCAGCGTCCCGAGGGCAAGCCGATGGCGGGGCTGTGGGAGTTTCCGGGCGGCAAGATCGAGCCTGGCGAAACGCCCGAAGCGGCTCTGATCCGCGAATTGCACGAGGAACTGGCGATCGATGTCGAGGCGGCGTGCCTTGCGCCAGCCTGCTTTGCAAGTGACACCCTCGGCGATCGGCACCTGTTGCTGCTCGTCTATGTTTGCCGCAAATGGCGAGGGACGCCCGTGGCCCAGCACGCGAGCGCGCTGCGCTGGGTCCGCCCCGTCGAATTGCACAGCCTGCCGATGCCGCCTGCCGACAAGCCGCTCATCGGGCTTCTGGAAGCGCTGGTTTAATCCTTCGGTTTCAGCGCGTCGGCCAGCGACGCCGTGCCGCTGCCGCGGCGTGCGGGCTTCGGCTGGTCGGGATGCGGTGCCCAACCGCTGAAATGGACAATTCGAAACTGTTCGGCAGTCCGGCCGTCGGGATCGGCTTGCGCAGCAAAGGCGGCAGCGACCAGCGCGGTCTCCTCGCGCGTCAAGGGCGGCGGCGCCGCGGCCATCTGGTTCGACAGGCCGGCCGCGCGCAGGTCGCGGACAAGCGCAAAAAGATCGCCATAACGCACCGTCAGGGCGTCGACATCGACGACGGGGAGCGCAAAACCGGTCCGCTGGAGCAGATTGCCCATCGCCGATAGGTCGATTTGGGGATGCAGGCGCGCGACCGAACGAACGCCCTCGCTGACCAGCGCGCGCCGTAGTCGCGCAAGGCTGCCGTCGCCGACGAAAGCGCCCAGAAGCAGCCCGTCGGGTGCGAGCAGCGCGCGCATGCGAACGAGAGCGCCCGGCACGTCGTTGACGCTTTCGAGGCCGCCCGGCCAGACAATCAGGTCGAAGCTTTCGAACGGCAGATCGATCGCATCGGCCTCGCCAACCAAGGCACCGCGTGCGGCGGCGAGGCGCGGCCCCGCTTCGAATAGCGTTAGCGTGGTTGCCGCAGCACGCAACTGGTCAGCGAGAGCGGCATCGTGTGCGCCGATGAGCAGGACGCGCGGCAACGGGCGCGTCACCATCGCAAGCCGGTCGAGCAAGGTTTCGGCGATGATCGGCGCAAGGAAGTTCGCCTCGGCGGGCTGGAAGCCCATCCGGTCGCGCTGCGCGCGGAGGCGTGCGATCGAAAAAAGCGGGGCAGGGGGATGCGCCATGCGCGCGCTTGTGCCGTCGCACGCGATGCTTCACAAGCCCCTGATGGACACGGCAGCGGGGGACGCCGAAATCGCCGGGGTGACACGGGCGCCTGACCTGTGGCGTGCGCTGCGCGCTGCGGCGTCCGCGCTCGTCGATTACGCGCTGCCGCCGCGTTGCCCGGGGTGCGGCGTGATCGTCGGCGCCGACCGGCAATTTTGCCTTGAGTGCTGGTCCTCGCTCGATTTCCTCGACGGTCCGGCGTGCATGCAATGTTCGATTCCGTTGCCCACTGCGCTGGCAGCGGCGCCGCTGTCGTGCGGCGCATGCCTTGCCGACCCGCCGCCGTTCGACGGTGCCCCCGCAGCGGTCGCCTATGGGAAGATCGCGCGGACCGTGGCGCTACGTCTCAAATATGGACGACGCACCGGGCACGCGCAGTTGATGGCGCAGTTCATGGCGCGGCGGCTTGCGGCGCTGGGGCCGGTCGACGCGATGCTCCTTGTGCCGGTGCCGCTGCATCGCTGGCGGCTCTGGTCGCGGGGGTTCAACCAGGCGGCACTCGTCGTCGATGCGCTCGCGCGGCTGACGGGCGCCGAGTGCGACCACCGGCTGCTCCTGCGCACCAAATCGACCGCATCGCTCCGCGGCAAGCGGCGGCGCGAGCGTGAGCGCATCGTTGCGGGCGCCTTCGCATTGGCGCCGCATGCCAAGGCGCGCGCGGCCGGACGCCATGTCGTGCTGATCGACGATGTCCATGCCAGCGGGGCGACTTTGCGCGCCGCGGCGCGCGTTCTGCGCCGCAGCGGCGCCGCGCGCGTGTCGGCACTGACATGGGCGCGCGTCGTTCCCGAATCCCTGATGACTGGCAACATATTTGACTTTGCCTCGTTGGATTCCGATATCAATGACGAAAGGATGACAGGTAAGCCAAATGGCGAAGATTGAAGTTTATACGAAATTCCTCTGCCCCTTCTGCACGCGCGCCAAGTCGCTGCTCGACAAGAAGGGAGCCGAATATCGGGAAATCGACGTGACCATGGACCGCGCCGGCTTTGATGCGATGGTCGAGCGCGCGGGCGGACGGCGAACGGTTCCGCAGGTGTTCATCGACGGACGCCACATCGGCGGCAGCGACGACCTCGCGGCGCTCGACGCGGGCGGGGCTCTCGATACATTGCTGGGATCGGCCTGACCCGTGATTGTCTTCGATCTTTGCTGTGCGGCCGGCGATCACCGGTTCGAGGCTTGGTTCGCGAGCAGCGAGAGTTTTGCCGAACAACAGCAACGCGGGCTGATCGCTTGCCCCGTGTGCGGCGACGGCGATATCAAAAAGGCAGTGATGGCGCCGCGCGTCGGTGCCAAGTCGAACAGCCGTGCTGTATCAGCACCCGCCACACCCACCACGTCGGGCGATACGCCGCTCTCGCCCGAACTTGTCCGCCGCGTGGTTGCCGAGATCGCGGCGAAGCAGGCCGAGCTTCTGCCCCAGTCGCGCTGGGTCGGCCGCGAATTCGCGGACGCCGCGCGTGCCATGCATGAAGGACGTGCGCCCGAAGATCTGATCCACGGCCAGGCGTCGCCCGACGAGGTGCAGGCGCTTCACGACGACGGGATTGCGGCGCTGCCACTGCTCGTCCCGATCGCGCCGCCCGACGCGGTGAATTGAGCGGCCTGATTGACGCTGCCCGCTCCGCGCCGCTAAACGAACCGCGGCGCGCCCGTAGCTCAGCAGGATAGAGCATCAGATTCCTAATCTGGGGGCCGTGGGTTCGAATCCCGCCGGGCGCACCATTTTTCAATGACTTACATTAATCTGGTCCCAAGACTTCTTTAACTGAGGTCTTGCAGACTTGGGCATTCGAAAGATCCCTCAGTTCTGGAGAGTTTTTGACCGAAGCGAACGTAGGCTACTTGCACCAGCAATCTCATAGCAATCACAGATTTGCGGCAGCGTCGTTCCTGCGTCAGCTTCGCGCCTCGTGTCGGTCCTTTAAGTCACCATTGTACAATGCCTGAAAGAGGTCATTCTTTCGTCGCTTGCACCGAGACGCGCTTGCGCGACTAATTCCGTTAGAACGGGCAAGCTCTCGTAGTTTGAGCGCAGATCGCGCTTCACGATAGACGCTGGAAACTCGGCGGTGCCGACAATGCTCGGAGCCTTGGGGGCGCGCGCCCTATATTTCCCCCACAGGTGGTGAGCCGGACTCGGCGATTTCGCAGGCCCCAACTTGATCGGATCCCACCAAGTGGCCCGGGCAGAATGTTAGTGCATTGACGCCTCCATCGCTGGCGTTGGCCGTAAGTGGAGCGAAGCGGAACCGGACGGCAACACTGGCGATGGAGCGGTCTCCGGCGCCGGTGGCGGTATCCCAGCGAGTTGTGCGGCTGAACAGTGTTGTAATGTCGCCGCAGGCCTCGATCAGGATGCGGGCCGCATGCCCGGCTTCGCGCAGGGCGGATCGCGCGTAGGCGGTTCGGGCAAAGATCGCAGGCCGCCGCTTTGCTGGACGCTGCGATCAGCACGACAGCGCTTGACGAAGTGAACGTTATCATTTAGGTGAACGTTCACAATTAGCGCGGCAACCGTGCGCAAACGCATAGTCCTGGGGAGGAATTCGCCAATGAATGATTCGCGGAAGCTCAATTTCGGTCGCTTGGCGATGAGCGCCTCGCTGCTCGCGATAGGTGTAGCGGCGCAGCCGGCATTTGCGCAGGATACGTCGGCCTCGGGAGACAATGAAGAAGATGTGATCATTGTCACCGGTATCCGTGCGAGCCTTGAGCAGGCACAGGATATCAAGCGCAATGCGCAGGGCATTGTCGATGCTATTTCCGCCGAAGATATTGGCAAGTTCCCAGATACCAATCTTGCAGAGTCGCTCCAGCGCATCACCGGCGTGTCGATCGACCGGGCGAGTGGCGAGGGCTCGACGGTTACGGTTCGCGGCTTCGGTCCCGAGTTCAATCTTGTCGTGGTGAACGGCAGGCAGATGCCTACGTCAACTCTAGGTGACGGTTTCTCGGCGCCCTCGACGCGCAGCTTCGATTTCGGCAACCTCGCCGCCGAGGGTGTCGCCGGGGTCGAAGTCTACAAGTCGGGTCGCGCGTCGTTGCCCACGGGCGGCATAGGTTCGGTGATCAACATAAAGCTGCCGCGTCCGCTGGATCGTCCCGGACTTAAAGGCAGCATCGGCGTCAAGGGCGTTTACGATACGTCTCAGCTATACGGAACCGATATAACGCCTGAAATTTCGGGCATCGTCAGCAAGACCTTTGCGAACGACACGATCGGCATTCTGCTCGCAGGCTCTTATCAAAAGCGCAATGGCGGCCAAGCGCAATTCACTGTTGGCAATTGGCGGCCGGGCTATACGGGCGCGGAAAACAACTGGGGTACGCTGGCGCAACCGGGTGACCCGCGTTTTGCGAACATCGAGAACCGGCCTGGTCCCACCGACATTTACCAGGTTCCGCAGAACGCGGCCTATGATTTCTATGATTTCCAGCGCGAGCGGATCAACGGCCAGGCGGTCTTGCAGTTCAAGCCGACCGATACGCTCGATGTGTCGTTCGATTACATCTTTGCGCAAAATACCTTCGAAAGCCGCCAGAGCAGCATCGGGGTATGGTTCAATCACAATGACACGTCCAGCAGCTGGACCGACGGTCCGGCGGCGGGCGCCAACTTCTATGCCGAGAATTTCTTGGCAGCCGAAGGCAAGGATCTGGCGATAACCGGCGCCGTCGGATCGAACCGCAATATCAACCATTCGCTCGGCGGTAATATCAAGTGGGAAGGCCCCTGGGGGCTGCGCCTCGAACTCGATGCTCACCATTCCACCGCGGAATCGAAGCCGACTTCGCCCTATGGCAGCGGGATTGCCGTCGGTACGGCGATCTTCGGCGTGGCGAGCCAGCGCGTCGACTTCACCACCGATATGCCCGTCATTTCGGTCGCAATGCACCCCGGATCAGAGGTCGAGGCAGAGAATATTCGGCCGGCAGGCAATGCTTTCCGCAACGCCTATATGAAAGATACCATCGATCAGGTCAGCCTGCGCGGCGGGTTCGATTTTGATGCCTCCTTCATCGAGAGCCTCGACTTCGGTGTCAGCTATATCGAAAACGATGTGCGCACCGCATTCGGTATCATCCAGAATGACACATGGGGCGGGACGCTCTCGGCGGCCGACACGCCCGATTCGCTGTTCACTCCGCGTGCACTTTCGCCGGACCTGGCCGGCATGAACGGGTCGAACAGCCAGGGGATCATCCCGACCTATTTCTTGATCGATACCGAGGGGCTTATCTCGCTTCTCGACGACAGGCTTGGAATCTGCGACGCTGCGCCGGGCGACACCTGCCTTGCGCCCTATTCAACCGACCGCCGCATCCTCGAAAAGTCGATCACGCCGTGGGTGCAAAGCTTCCACAGCTTCGATCTGGGTGAAGCTAGGGCCAATCTGCGCCTTGGGCTGCGCTACGAAAAGACAAAGGTCACGTCGCGCGCGCTCGCCGAGATTCCGACCGGCACGATCTGGGTCGCGCAGAACGAAATCAGTCTTGTCAAAACCCCTGGCACCGATTTCACCACGCTTAAGGGCGAGTATGAAAATTGGCTTCCCGCGATCGATTTCGACCTGTCGCCATTTGAAAATGTGAAGCTGCGCGCATCGTATAGTCACACGATTACCCGTCCTGACTATGCCAGCATGCAGGGCGGAATCACGCTCGCACAGCCGCTCCGCGTCGGCGCTGGCGGCAGCCAGGCAAGCGCAGGCAATCCGGCATTGCTCCCCTACAAATCCAAGAACGTCGATTTGTCTGCGGAATGGTATTATGACCGCGGCAGCTACGTGTCGGTGGGCTTCTTCAACAAGAAGGTCAGCAACTTCATTGCAAACGACACGACCCAGACTCCCTTGTTCGACCTGCCCGACCCTTCGCAAGGCGCTGCTGCCACCGCGGCACGCCAGGCGATCGGGCCGAATGCGACCTTCGACCAGATCGTCGCCTGGGTGCAGGCCAATCGCCCGGCGGACTATGTGGCCGGCGTTGGCACCGCGGGCGGCATTGCGGGTCGCTCGGGCGATCCCGACGTCATATTCACCTTTACCCAGCCGTCGAACAGCGACCAGCAGGCGCGGTTGTGGGGTTGGGAGTTCGCAATCCAGCACAATTTTTGGGACACGGGCTTCGGTGCAATCCTCAATTACACGATCGTCAACAGCGATACGGCGTTTGACAACACACTGCCGTGGACCACGACGCAGTTCGCGGTGCCAGGCGCAAGCGACAGCGCGAATGCCGTGCTCTATTATGACAAGGGCGGCCTGCAGGCTCGCATAGCCTACAACTGGCGCGACCGGTTCCTGTCAGGGAAGGATCAGGACCCCTATTATATCAAGTCCTATGGCCAGTTTGACGCCAGCCTGAGCTATGAATTCCGCGAGGGTCTCACGGCATTTGTCGAAGGCATCAACATAACCAACGCCGACCGAACCGGGGTTCGGCGCAACGATCGCGCCATATTTTTCGCGGCGCCAGGCTATGCGCGCTATTCGGCAGGCGTCCGCTTCACCTTCTGATGAAGCCGGCGTGACCCACAGACTGTAGTGATGACGATGGGCCGCATTGCTTCTGCAGTGCGGCCCCATTGTTTTGTTTCCTCGTCAATGTCGGATATCTGAAAGCGCAATGGAGCGTTCGATTCAAAATGTGGTGATCGTGGGAGGAGGGACGGCCGGCTGGCTGACGGCTTGCGTCCTTGCCGCGCGCAGGCCCGATCTGTCGATCACCTTGATCGAGGCGCCCGACATCGCATCGATCGGCGTGGGCGAGGGTACATGGCCGACAATGCGCGAGACATTGGCGACGGTCGGCATCGCGGAAGCCGAATTCTTGCGCGCGTGCGACGCCTCGTTCAAACAGGGGTCCCTATTCTGCGGCTGGGTCGATGGTGCACCCAGCGACCGCTATCTCCACCCGTTTTCGCCGCCGCCGCACGGCGACATGCGTGACCTGTTGGCGGGCTGGCGGACCAGCGAGCCCGTCATGCCCTTTGCTGCGGCAATGACGCCGCAGGCTGCGATCTGCGAACGCGACCTTGCCCCGCGTCACCCGGCAATGCCCGATTATGCCGGAACCGTGAATTATGCTTATCACCTCGACGCGGGGAAGTTTGCGCAGCTGCTCGCACGCCACGCGACAAGCCGCCTCGGTGTGACGCATATTGCCGCCGAAGTTACCGGAACCGTCGCCGGGAGCGGCGGCGATATCATGTCGCTTACGCTGCGCGATGGCGCGTCGGTCGAGGGCGACCTCTTTGTCGACTGCAGCGGACAGGCCGCCCTTCTCATCGGCGGGCATTTTGGCGTCGAATGGATCGATCGCTCGGATGTTTCGTTCAATGACCGCGCGCTTGTGGTGCAGGTGCCCACCGAAGCTGACAATATCATCGCTTCGCAAACAGTCGGCACCGCGCATGAGGCCGGCTGGATCTGGGACATCGCGCTGCCGACGCGACGCGGGGTCGGCTGCGTCTATGCGGCACGCTTCATGAATGATGCCGAGGCCGATGCGGTGCTGCGCAATTATATCGCGGCGCACATGCCCAAAGTCGATGCAGCCAGGCTGACGCCGCGCGGCTTGTCCTTTCGTACGGGGTACCGGGCGCGGTTCTGGCAGAACAATTGCATCGCCATCGGACTTTCTGCAGGGTTTATCGAGCCGCTGGAGGCTTCGGCGATCGTCATGATCGAACTTTCGTTGCGGGCGCTTGCCGACAATTTCCCGGCCAGTCGCGCCTCAATGGACATTCATGCGCGGCGCTTCGATGCGCTTTTTCGCTATCGCTGGGAACGCATTGTCGACTTCCTCAAGCTCCACTATGTGCTGAGCCGGCGCAAGGAACCCTATTGGCAGGCACAGCGCGATCCCACGACGATCCCCCCCCGGCTCGCCGAGCAGCTTGCCCTTTGGCAAGACCAGCCTCCATCGACTTGGGATTTTCCGCAGATCGACGAAGTCTTTTCAGCCGCAAGCCAACAATATGTGCTCTATGGCATGCGTCCAGGCGAAACGGCGTCGGCGCCTCGCGGTCGGTCGGACGCATCCGCCCGCCTGGCTGACATATCCGAGCGTGCTCGCACACTGGTTGCCGCGCTGCCAGCGAACCGCGCCTATCTCGCAGCGCTTGCGGCGCAGCCCGCATCGAGTTGAAAGCCTTAATGTCGATGAGCAACCACCAAATCCTCAATCCGGCCGACCATGCCGAGTTGCGTGTCCATACGAGGACAGGGTCGGAATTTGGCGACAAAGTCATGGCGTGCCTCGCGGTTCCCAATGAGTTTCGCCGCCTGGCGACCGACTATCCGATATTGTTCCACTACGATCGAGAGCGAAGCAGCTTTTCCGCGCTCGCACTCATGGGGTTTGAAAAGGGCGAAAACCTGTTTCTCGACGGGGATGACTGGCTCGCTCCCGCCAAACCGATGGCGCTGGCGATCCAGCCATTTCTCATCGGGCGTTCGCGCGATGGCGGTGCACAGGCACAGGTACATATCGACCTCGACCATCCGCGCATCGCGAGGGGGGGGGATGGAGTTCGCGTGTTCGACGATGCAGGCCGTCCGACACCCTATCTCGAACAGGTCATGTCCATGCTCGCCGAGCTTGATGAGGGACATCGGGCGAGTGCGGCGTTTTTCGCGGCGCTCGACCGCTATGAACTGCTCGAACCCTTCGCGCTGGACGTCCCCCGCGAGGGCGGCGGCGAGCACCGGCTGGTCGGTTACCAGCTGATTAACGAGGACAGACTGCGTGCGCTTGAACCCGGCGCCATAAGCGAGTTGCATGCGGCAGGGCATCTGCTTCCGCTGTTCATGGCGCTCGCCTCGCTCGGCAACCTTGGTAAACTTGCGCGCCGCCGCGCTTCGCGAAATGATGGCTGAAGGGGAAAGCCTCTTGGACGGTCTCCCTCGGGTCCCCGAACAGCTCGTCACGCCTGGCGCACTCGACGCCAAATTGTCCGAAGCGCAAAAACCCTTCGTCGTGCGCGGTCTTGCGGCGCATTGGCCGTTGGTCGAGGCGGCGAATGCAGGCGATGCTATGGTGCGCAACTATCTGGTTGAACACGCGCGTCCGCGCAGCTTTCCTGTCAATATCGGCGAGCCGGGCGGCGGTGACCGGCTTTTCTACGATGCACAGATGGGAATGAATTTCAGGATGGCGCAGGGTCCGCTCGGCGAAATAATCGACGGAATCCTTGCCAATATCGGCAAACCCGACGCGCCGGTCATCTATCTCTCGTCGATCGACATGGATGGATATTTCGACGGTCTGCGCGAAGAAAACCGGTTGCCGCTCGGGAATCGCGTTCCGATCGAAAGTGTCTGGATCGGCGGACGTACACGCATCGCCGCGCACAATGACGTGCCCCACAATCTCGCGATCTGCGCGACGGGGCGGAGGCGATTCACCCTGTTTCCTCCTGAAGAATTTCCCAATCTCTATCTTGGGCCGCTTGAAAATACCCCAGCTGGTCGTACTGTCAGCATGGTCGATTTTGCGGCGCCTGACTTTTCTCTCCACCCTCGCTTTCGCAATGCCCTTGAGTGCGCCCAGGTCGCGGACCTCGCGCCGGGCGACGCCATTTTCATACCTTCTCTCTGGTGGCATCATGTCGAAGGCCTCGCGCCGTTCAACATACTCGTCAATTATTGGTGGAGCGATGCCCCCAGTTTCCTTGGAAAGCCGGAAGATGCGCTGTTTCACGCGATCCTCGCACTGCGCGATCTGCCGGATGCAGATAAGGCGCGCTGGCGCGCGCTGTTCGATCATTATGTTTTCGCCAATGGAGCCGAAGTGACTCAGCATCTGCCTCCCGATGCGCGCGGGATTCTTGCGCCGCTCACACCGCACAGCGCGGGACAGATCCGCGCGCGGCTGCTACGCAGCCTGTCCCGATGACGCGTATGACCGGTCCTTCCGCCAAGCTCCAGGTGGTCATTGCCGGCGGCGGCACCGCAGGTTGGATGACCGCGGCAGCTTTGTCCGGCACATTGGGCGCGGCCATCGACCTGACGCTGGTCGAATCCGATGCCATCGGCACGATCGGCGTTGGCGAAAGCACAATTCCGCCGATCGTCCTGTTCAACCGACTGATCGGGATAAACGAAGCCGAATTCATGCGCGCGACCCAGGCGACGTTCAAGCTCGGTATCAAGTTCGAGAATTGGAAGGATGTCGGCAGCAGCTATTTCCATTCCTTCGGAACCACGGGCAAAGATCATTGGTCGGCAGGCTTCCAGCATTTCTGGCTTCATGGCCTGACCCGCGGGCACGACCAAGCTTATGATGATTATTGCCTGGAGCTGAAGGCTGCGCTCGCGGGCAAGTTCGCCCATCTGCCCGACGACCGCATGAACTACGCCTACCAACTCGATTCAGCGCTTTATGCCGCCTTTTTGCGCAAGCGCGCCGAGAAGGATGGCACCAAGCGCATCGAAGGGCGGATCGCCGCTGTAGAACTCGATGGTGCAAGCGGCGATATTGCCGCGCTGGCGCTTGATGGCGATCGGCGGGTGGAAGGGGATCTGTTCATCGACTGCACGGGCTTTCGTGCGCTATTGATCGAAGGCGCCCTGCATGCCGGGTTCGACGACTGGACCCATTACCTACCCTGTGATTCCGCGATTGCCGTGCAAACGGCGAGTGTGGCGCCGCCCATCCCCTATACGCGGGCGATCGCACATGATGCCGGTTGGCAATGGCGCATCCCGTTGCAACATCGTCAGGGCAATGGAATCGTCTATTGCAGCCGTTATCTTGGCAAGGGCCAAGCGCTCGATCGGCTCCTCGCTTCCGTCGAGGGTGAGGTGCTGACGGAACCCAACGTCATAGGGTATCGCACCGGGGCACGGCGCAAACAGTGGCATCGAAACTGCGTGGCCGTGGGGCTGTCGGGCGGATTTATGGAGCCGCTTGAGTCGACGTCGATTCACTTGATCCAGCGCGCGGTATTGCGCCTCATCCGGATGCTGCCTTCCGGGCCGGTGAGTGATCGCGACATTGCCGAGTTCAACGACCAGCAGTTTGCCGACATGGAACAGATCCGCGACTTTCTCATCCTTCACTACAAGGTGACCGATCGGCGCGATTCTCCCTTCTGGCGCCAGTGCGCGGCGATGCCGGTCCCGCCGAGCCTCGAACAGAAGATCGAGCTGTTTCGCGAAACCGGCAGGGTGTTCCGCAAGAACGAAGAGCTTTTTGTCGAGAATAGTTGGGTTCAGGTGATGATGGGCCAGGGCATCACTCCGCAGCGCTACCATCCGATCGCCGCCAAACTTCTTCCAGAAGAACTTGAATCATTTCTCGCGATGTTACGCGACGGCGTCACCCGCACGGTGGCGAACCTGCCCGCTCACGACGCGTATATCGCTCAATATTGCGCGGCCGGCGAACCGCAAAACGCATGACATTGGCTTTGGTCATCGCGCTCGCTCTGGAGGCTGGGCAGGCGCCCCCCGCGAAGCCGGAGCAGCATGGCTGGGCACTGGTCTGGTCGGACGAATTCGATGGCAAAACGCTCGACCCTGCGAAGTGGGGTTTTGACGTCGATTGCTGGGGCGGGGGCAATGACGAGCGGCAATGTTACACGGCCAGCGCCCGCAATGCCACGATCGAGAATGGCAGTCTGGTGATCACCGCGCGCCGCGAAGAGGTTAGGGGGCCCGCACTCCCGCAGCGCATGCGAAAACAGTCGCCAAGTCCGGCGGCCGACGTGACGCGTGAATTCAGCTCTGCCCGGCTAACCACGCGCGGCAAGGCCTCGTGGACCTATGGCAGGATCGAGGTGCGTGCCCGTCTTCCGCAAGGACAGGGCACCTGGCCTGCCATCTGGATGCTCCCGGAGGAAGATATTTACGGGGGCTGGGCGGCGTCGGGCGAGATCGACATCCTCGAAGCGGTGAATCTTGGTGTGACCTGTGATGCCTGTCCCGGGGGTCGTGAAACCAGGATATTGGGGACACTCCATTTTGGTGGAGAATGGCCCGGAAACAAGCACAAGGGCGATGAAATGGCGTTCCCCGACGTGCTTGACGGCGATTTTCATACCTATGCACTTTTCTGGTATCCTGATCGCATGGTCTGGCAAGTGGACGGCCGGACATTTGCCGAACGCAGGCTTGGCGAATGGTCGACAACCGCCTCGGATCGCCCGACAGCACCTTTCGACCAGCCGTTCCATCTCATCCTCAACCTCGCGATCGGTGGACGGCTCGCCGAGTCTCGGGGGCTAGGCGGCGTAGGTCTCGGCGGATATCCCAAGCGAATGGAGATCGATTGGGTTCGGGTCTGGCAAATCGGAGGCACAGACGTTAGCCCCGCAACTGGCCAACCGGCTGAAAGGGGCAAATAGTAGATGGCGAGACGCCGCCAAGCGGTGACGATCAAGCATGTGGCAGCCGATGCCGGCGTGTCGCTGCAAACCGTCAGCCGCGTGATCAACGATGAACCCAACGTGCGCTCGGCAATGAAGCGACGCGTCCAGGCGTCGATCGACAAGCTCGGCTATGTGCCATCAATCGCCGCTCGCAGGATGAGCGGATCGCGCTCCTACCTCATACTTGCGATAAACGACCGCGATCGTACCATCGCTGACTGGACGGCAAGGCAGGGTACCGATTGGGTGGACCAGATGCTGCTCGGCGGTATGCTCAAATGTGCCGAATATGGCTACCGGCTTATATTTGAACTCGTCGATACGCATAGTGACCATGTTGAGCGCGAACTTCGTGCGACCATCGCGGCGCTGCAGCCCGACGGCGTGATCCTGACGCCTCCCCATTCCGACAACCCGCTGATCGTGAAGCTTCTTGAGCGACAGCGTATACCATTTGTGCGGATCGGATCGCGGAGCGAAGGGGCCGGATTCGCATTGGTGATGGACGATGAAGGAATGGCACGCCGCGCAACGCGTCACCTCATCGACCTTGGTCATCGACGCATTGCTTTCATTTCGGGTTCGGATGAATATCCGCTAAGCCAGTGGCGTGTCGACGGGTGGGAAAGCGAGATGCAGGCCCAGGGCCTGGAAATAGGCGGACTCATGGCGCGAGGCGATTTTACGTATGAATCGGGTGCTGTTGCAGCGCGGCGGCTTCTGGACCTCCCCGACCCTCCATCCGCCATCATTGCCAGCAATGACCAGATGGCGCTTGCCGCGCTCGAGGCTGCGCGCGCGCAGGGCGTCGACGTTCCGTCGCGGCTTTCGCTTGTGAGCTTCGACAATACCCCGATCGTCCGCTTTACCCGGCCAACGCTTACCGCGGTCGACCAACCTGTCGCAGAAACGGTGTCGCGCGCCGTTGAACTGATCATCAAGGCGCAGCGAGGCGAGGGGCTACCGCTGCAGCCCGTGGTGGTCGAAGGCGGCTTCGTCGCGCGCGAGTCAACGGCGGCGCATGCACAGGGATGATTTCGCGCGCCGGGACCCGGCCCAGCGCAGCCATCAGTCGCTCGTCTTCATGCTGCTCTATGCCTTGGCGGTCGCCGGCGGGACCATGGCCTATGTTCCCTTTCTGACGATCCTGCTTCCCTCGCGCGTTGCAGAGCTTGCGGGTGCCGCCGATGTCGAATGGCTTGGATTTCTGACTTTCGCCGGCGCGATTGCAGCAAGCATAGGCGGCATATTCTTTGGCTGGCTGAGCGACGTGACCCGGAATCGGCGAGGGTGGATATTGACGGGTCTTGTCCTGACGGTGGCCCTACTGCTCGCGATGCCGTTGGCAAAGGATATCGTCTCGCTCCTCGCCATCATTATTTGCTGGCAGTTTTCGCTGAACATGATGCTTGGACCGCTCGCGGCCTGGGGTGGAGATCTCGTCCCTGATGACCAGAAAGGCCTGCTTGGTGGGCTGCTTGCGTTTGCTCCGGCGCTAGGGGCATGGTCGGGAGCGCTCGTCACCCTGTCGGTTCTTGTCACCTTCGAGACGAGACTTCTCACATTAGCGTTGCTGATCAGCTGCGCGGTGCTGCCCGCGACGGTATTCGCTCGTCCACGCCGTTTCGAAGACCTCACGCGTCCTCCGTCGATCGGTCCCGACGGGCGCATCGACGTCCTGCCGAAAGGACCTGCGGTTCGCATGTGGCTCGCACGTTTTCTCGTGCAGATTTCCGAGGCCGCGCTGTTCGCCTATCTCTATTTCTGGTTCAGATCGATCGACCCTGACATGGGCGACAACGAAAAGGCACAACTGTTCGGAATCGCGGTTTCCGTTGCTATTCCGATTGCCCTTTACCTGGGGCGCTGGTCCGATCGTAACCGTCGTCCCTTTCTGCCTTTGATGGTCAGCAGTGCGATTTCAGCAGCAGGCATGCTTGCCATGGCACTGGCCAACTCGGCCGACTTCGCCAAGCTCGCCTACCTCCTCTTCGGGATCGCAACGACTGTATTCCTTGCATTGCATGCCGGCCAGACGCTCCGTATCCTCCCCCGTTCAGACCGCCGTGGACGTGATCTCGGCATCTTCAATCTGACCAACACGCTTCCTTCTCTCATCATGCCGCTTCTGACGCTGTCGGTCGTCCCCGGTTTTGGGTTTGAGGTCCTATTCCTGCTGCTTGCCGGATTGACCGTGGTCGCGACGCTGATTTTAGCGACGATTTCGCGTCGCAATCCCGATCGCACCTAGCCCCCTTGATTTTGGACGGCGTTTCTGACAGTCAGTTATGAGAACGTTCACAATAATCAAAAGGGAGAGACGATGCGGCTGAAATCAACAGGAGCGGCCCTTGCATTCCTGCTTGCCGCGACCGCGGGCGCAGCTGTCGCGACGGAAGACAAGGCGATGCGGGTCCATCCGGAAATCTGGCCCGCTGCACGCAGCCCCCACGCGATCAGCGATGCCTCGACCGAGCGCCGGATCGACGCACTTCTCGAGCGTATGACAATCGAACAGAAGGTCGGGCAGCTGATCCAGGCCGACATTAGCGCGATCACTCCTGAAGATCTTGAAACCTATCCGCTTGGTTCAATCCTCGCCGGCGGCAATAGCGGTCCATATGGCAACGAGCGTTCAACCGCCGCCGACTGGGCTCGTCTCGTCGGCGAATTTCGTGCGGCCTCGCTACGGCCGCGCGCAAACGGCGTCGCGGTGCCGATTATCTTTGGGGTCGATGCCGTCCATGGTCATAACAATATTCCGGGTGCGACGGTCTTTCCGCACAATATCGGGCTCGGTGCGGCGCGTGATCCCGGTCTAATTCGCCGCATCGGCGAAATCACGGCTTCCGAGATTGCGGCAAGTGGTATCGAATGGACCTTTGCGCCGACACTTGCCGTGCCGCGCGACCTGCGCTGGGGCCGTTCCTATGAAGGCTATGCGGCCGATCCGCATCTCGTCGCTCGATACGCAGAAGCCATGACCCTGGGACTGCAGGGATCGCTCGTGCCGGAACAGACGATCGCGAAGGACCGCGTCGCTGCCACGGCAAAGCATTTTCTGGCCGACGGTGGAACCGAGCTTGGCAAGGATCAGGGCGATGCGAAAATCGGCGAGGCCGAACTCGTGGCCGTGCATGCGCAGGGCTATCCGGCAGCGATCGACGCTGGAGCGCTAACGGTCATGGCAAGCTTTTCAAGCTGGCACGGCACCAAACACCACGGCAACGAAGACCTCCTCACCACCATCCTCAAGAAGCGGATGGGCTTTGAAGGATTTGTCGTTGGCGACTGGAACGGCCACGGGCAGGTTCCCGGTTGCAGCGTTACCGATTGTCCGAAATCGATCCTTGCGGGACTGGATATGTTCATGGCCCCCGACAGCTGGAAGGGACTTTACGCGTCGACGCTCGAACAGGCGAAGGCGGGGACCATTCCGGCGGCGCGGCTCGACGATGCAGTCCGCCGGATTCTGCGGGTGAAGTTCAAGCTGGGACTTTTCGACGATGGTCGGGCTGTCCAGGCGGATCCCTCGAAGATCGGTGCGCCGGACCATCTGGCCGTTGCACGCGAGGCGGTCGCCAAATCGCTCGTCCTCCTTAAGAATAACGGCAACTTGCTTCCCATTCGGCCAGGCGCGCGTGTGCTCGTGGCCGGCGCGGCGGCCGATAATATGGCGATGCAATCGGGTGGTTGGACGATCAGCTGGCAAGGTACCGACGTAACCCGCGACGATTTTCCCAACGGCCAGACCATTTGGGAGGGAGTGGCGAAGGCGGTCCGCGAGGCTGGAGGCAAGGCGACACTTTCGATTGACGGAAGCTTTGCAACCAAACCTGACGTAGCGATCTACGTATTCGGCGAGGAGCCTTACGCCGAGTTTCAGGGCGATGTGCCGACACTTGACTACCAACCGGTCGATCCTGTCGATCTTGCCCGGCTCAAAAGTCTGAAGGAGGCAGGGATTCCCGTCGTTGCGGTCTTCATATCGGGGCGTCCGCTCTTCACAAATCCCGAGATCAATGCCGCCGACGCTTTTGTTGCGGCATGGCTGCCGGGCTCGCAGGGGGCGGGTGTGGCCGACGTGCTGGTCGCCCGCCGTGACGGCAAGCCGGCACGTGATTTCAGCGGCACATTGCCCTTCGCCTGGCCGGCGACGGCGGTTTCTCCCGTTTCAGATGCGCTGTTTCCGATCGGATACGGACTTCGCTATGATGCCCCTGCCATGGTCGGAATATTGTCCGAAGACCCCGGCATCGACGTCGCAGCAGCGCTCAATCTTGAGAATTTCTTTGCCGGCGGACGTGCGCGTACCCCCTGGACGATGACCATCGGAGACGATGGCGGTGTGAGGCCCGTCGAATCCGCCTTGGCAGTCAGTCCGAATGCGATGATTTCCGTCAGGTCGGTAGACGTTATGGCGCAGGAAGACGGCAAGCAGTTCCGATGGTCGGGACCGGGAACCGTCCAGATTGCGGGGCCGAACGCCGATCTTACGCGTCATCTCGACCAGGACATGGCGTTGCGCCTCGATATTCGCGTCGATGCCATAGGTGAGGATCGCGTGAGCGTCTCACTCGGAAATGCCGCTGTCGATGTGACCGATTGGATCGGCGCCGCTCGCGCGGGCAATGTATCGTCGCTGCGGATACCTCTGCGCTGTTTTGCCGATCGCGGCGCCGATCTCCAGCGGGTAGGAAATCCGCTCACCCTTGCGGGGCATGATCGTCTGGTGCTGACACTGCTTGCGGCACGAGTTGAGGCCGGAACGGCATCACCCTGTCCTTCCGAAGCGGAATAAAATTCCGCCACTTTGCAACCAAACCAGAAGGAGAGAGACGATGGCTCTGGCGCCCGACATTTCATCCAGCACCGATCCCGTCGCCATCGAAGGCGAGGGGACGCATGTCGACGCGCCCGAATTGCGCCTGTTCGTCATGGGGCTGTTCTTCATTTTCGGGGGCATCACCAGCCTCAACGATGTCCTTATCCCGAAACTCAAGGAGCTGTTCACGCTCAACTACACCCAGGCGATGCTGATCCAGTTCTGCTTTTTCACCGCCTATCTGGTAATCGGAATTCCGGGCGCAAAGCTGGTCAAGAAGATCGGTTACATGCGCGGTGCAGTGGCCGGACTTCTGACGATGCTGGTCGGCTGCCTGCTGTTTATCCCGGCGTCACAACAGGCGGTTTACGGACTCTTCCTCCTCGCGCTGTTCGTGCTCGCGAGCGGGGTGGTTATCGTGCAGGTCGTCGCCAATCCGCTGATCTCGCTGCTCGGCAAGCCGGAAACGGCGCACAGCCGTCTGACCTTTGCGCAGGCGTTCAATTCGCTCGGCACGACGGTCTTTCCTTTCTTTGGCGCGACATTGATCCTCGGCAGTCTCGCGACGGTCAGCGCCGACGAGCTGTCGGGCGCGGCCCTTGACGCCTATCGCACCGCGGAAAGCCAGGCGATCGTCAACGGCTATCTGGGCATAGCGGCGGCGCTCGCGGTGGTCGCAGCGGCGGTGTGGATGTTCCGCAACCGGCTGAAGGGAGAAAAGCACGAGGAAAGCGCGGGTCTTGCCGGGCTCGACCTGATCAAGCGCCCGCGCTTCGGCTTCGGCGCGCTGTGCATTTTTCTCTATGTCGGCGCCGAAGTGTCGATCGGCTCGCTGATCATCAATTATCTGGCGCTCGAGCGTGTGCTTGGCGAGCCCGAGGCGGTCGTCGGCTGGATGATCATCTTCTACTGGGGCGGAGCGATGGCTGGCCGATTCATCGGGTCGCTGGCGATGCTGCTGGTCAGCCCCGGAAAACTGCTCGCCAGCGTCGCGGCAGGCGCGATCACACTGATCCTCGTCTCGTCGAGCAGCAGCGGCGAAATGGCGGCGTATACGCTGCTTGCGATCGGGCTCATGAACTCGATCATGTTCCCCACCATATTCAGCCTCGCGTGCGAAAAGCTCGGGCGCCGCGCGGCCGACGGGTCGGGGATCATCAATGTCGCGATCTTTGGCGGCGCGGTCGTTCCGCTCGCGACCGGCGCGCTTGCCGATCTGACCGGAAACCTCGCCACGGCATTGCTGCTACCCGCGCTCTGCTATGCCGTCATCGCCTGCTTTGGCATTTATGCAAGGCGACCAGCCGCCGCTTGAACGAAAAATCGGGCGGCGACCATCCGGTTGGTCGCCGCCCGCTGGTCCGCCCATTTGCGGCAAAACAGTCATGCAACTCTATGCGAATGCGCCCGCCATCCTTGGCCTGGTACAGCGCGTCATCTGCCGCCATGCGCGCGCGGAGCGCCTCAGGCGACCTTTCTCGTCGGCGCGACGGGTGAAATACGCCGACCCACCGTTCAAAGGCCGGCCTTATCGAATATATGCCCTTGAGGGTCGAGATCGCGCAGGTCGGTTCCGCGGGTTTCGCGGCCATAACGGGCGACGAGAATGATTGCGACGGCCAGCACCGGCATAATTGCCAATATGCTCGCCCTCAGCGACGGGACGATTGCGAATATTGCGAGACCCGTCGCAAAAACGCCTCCCAATTTGCTCGATGCCGCGACCCAGCCGGTGTTCCGGGCGCGGACCTTCAACGGAAAATTCTCGGCGCTGTAGGGAAGCAACATAGCGATGATGGCATTGCTGCCGATGATGAGAAGTACTGCCGGCAGCAACGGTGATGCCGCGTCGACAAGCGCAAACCAGAGCATCCCGCCAAGCCCTGCAAGCGTCGCAAGCGACGCAGCAAGGAGCGACAATTTCGTACTCCATGCGTGATAGAGCCAGGCAACGAAAAGCACCGTGGGAAGCGCGACAAGCGCGGAATCGGCCAGCAGTCGGCTCGACGATGAAACGCTGTATCCCCGCGCCACGAGTTCGGCAGGAAGCCATAGCAGCAAGCCGAAATTGACGAGACTCCATGCAATCGCCGTGAGGTTCAATGCCGCCATGCCGCCCGCAATTCCGGATCGTCGAGTTGCCGGTTGCGGGCGCGGCGGCGCTTGCTCGGCGGTTCGCACACCTGATCCAAAACGCGCCATGACTCGCCGCGCTTCTGCGTGCCGTCCGCGCGCCATGAGGAACTTGGCCGACTCCGGGATAAGCGCCCCAAGCGCAACGAGGGCAAGGCCGCTCGGCAGATTAACCAGCCATAAAATTCTCCAACTCAGCAGCGGTTCGAGCCACGCGGCAACGAGACTCGCGGCGGCGTAACCACCGGCTGCGCCAAGGCCGCCCACGAGTACAAGACTCCAGCCCCGGTGACGACTGGGCATCATTTCGGCGAGCAGCGCATAGCTCACGGGCAGCATGCCGCCCGCCGCCGCGCCCATCATGAAACACATGGCAATGTTCCAGGCCAGGGAGGGCATGGTTCCACAAACCGACGTGCCAACGAACATGACGGCAGAAAGAAGGATCGTCGCCTTGCGACCGTAAACGTCCGCAATGGCGCCCCAGACGATCGACCCGGTTACCGTTCCGACAAGGGCCGCAAACGGGACGAGCGAAACGGCTTCGCGTGACAGCCCATATTCGTCCATCATTCCGGGAATGACAAATCCAAGACTTGCCGGTTTCATGATATCGATGACAAGCGCGAGGGCCAGCGCTGTCATCAGTCGCCAATGGGCGGGTGACAGCGGGGCATCCTCTGGCGCCGAAACAGACAGGCGATTGGCCTCAGCAACCTGCCGGGCAATATTGGGGGGAAGCAGTCCCCATGCTGCTATTCCGACACCCGCCGCGACAAGCACCATCCCCGCGATCATAAGACCGTCCATCGGCATTCCGCTCATGCGGAATCCCATGTCTCGGCCCATCCAGAACATCGGCGCATGGGCGATCACTCCGATCGTTACCGCTGCTACGCCTGCAAGGAAGAGCCAAGGGCTCCGACCATTTTCTACCATATTGACCTTGGCAATCTGATGGCGCGTGATGGGCGGAACCATAGCGTGATAGCGGACCGGCACCGGTTCACCCTTGGACCTACAGTATTTCTTCTTGGCATCAAGCGTGCATGCGTGAGGCTCGTTGAAAGTGATGGGAGGCATCGGGAGTTACCCGCGCATCCAAGCATCAACGATCCAACCTTCGTCCAACTTGTGGATCGCATCCGAACCGCATTGATACCAGAATCGGCCAATTATGGTCATTTACGACGCGTCAGCCAATTCAACCTGGCCGAGGTTCGCGAGCGTCGAGAACTATTGCAGCTACGTGCCGACCCCACGTGTTCAAGGCTTCGCGCTGTTCGTCCTCATACTCGTAACGCTGGTACGTGTCCGCGACGCCCGCCCGCGGCCCTCCCATTTGCTAATCTGGGAGCCGTGGGTTCGAATCCCGCCGGGCGCACCACGCACATGCAAGAAAATGATATGGTTCACTAAATTGCCACTGCGGTCAGCGGATCGGCGCCCTTTTTGCGCGTCTCTTGCAGGCGGATGCGATGCCGTGGCCGGAGACGCAGGTTTCGGAGCGAGGATTGAGCGCACTATCCGCGCGCGTCTCTGCAAGCTATTTTTGCGGCCACCGAATCATGGATAGCGCCAGATAAATCCCAGGAGCCGGCGCTGGTCGGGCCAACCGAGGGGCCCGCCGTCAGCTTGAGCAGGCGGCTGCTGGCAAGCGTCGCGGGCTGGGTGTCATCGAGAATGACGCTGGCGTTGGCGAGTGCGAGGTAGGCGAGGCGCGCGAATCGCCCGACATGGCGGTTGCCACATTCATGGGCGCATGTCCGCCGGCACTTCATCGGCAAATACGGATTTCGCGACCGCCCCCAAGACCAAATGCTGGCGACAAGCCATTGGGCAAAGGCTGTTTCGACCGCGGCAGGCCAAATTGGTATGACAATATTGGCGGCACAATCCTTAAAATTGATTGACAAAAATGGACTGGCCATTATGCCTGACAAAAATAGTCAACGAGGGAGAGGTAAATGTCGATGTCTGTCGGCGGCACCGTTTCGGCCGCGCCCAATTTTCGCCCGCTCGCAAAATTTCTCGTCGGAACGGCGTTGGGGGCGATGCTGGTACCGGGGATTGCTTTCGCGCAGGGGCAGCCCGCCGAAGCGAGCGATGACGATGCGATCGTCGTTACCGGAATCCGCAGTTCGTTGCAGAGCGCCCTTTCGGAAAAGCGCAATGCCGACAGTCTGATCGAGGTCATTCAGGCCGAGGATATCGGCAAGCTGCCCGACCAGAACCTTGCCGAGGTTCTTGAGAATATCACCGGCGTTCAGATCACACGCGAGGCAGGCGTCGGCACCGGCGTTCAGATCCGCGGTACCAATGACAACCGCGTCGAGATTAACGGCGTATCGACCGTCGGGTCGGGTTCGGGCCGCGGCGGCATCAGCTTCGAGGACGTCAGCGCCTCGATCATCGCCTCGGTCGAAGTGACCAAGGCCCCCGAAGCCAAAACGATCGAAGGGTCGGTCGGCGGCACGATCAACCTGCGTACGATTCGCCCGCTCGACTTGCGCGAACCGCTCATCGCCGCACGGGCGCAGGGCGAATATAGCGAGCTGTCGAAGAGCGTGACGCCCCGCCTGTCGGCGACCTTCGGCAATAAATGGTCGACCGGCATCGGCGAAATCGGGATTGTGCTCAGCGGCAGCTATGCCCAGCAGGAAGCAACATCGTTCCGCCCGCGCGTCGACCTTGACGGCGGACTTGTCGAAAATGTCAACGCGACGGTCATCCGGAACGGCGTGACGGAAAATCAGGCCACACAGCGCCCCGCGGCGCAATCCTTCGATTTCGTCGGTATCCAGTTCCTCAATCAGGAGCTCGAGAATTTCGAATATGATACCAAGAATTTCGCCGGCACGATCGAATGGGCGCCGAGCGACAATCTGAAATTCTATTTCGACACCGTTTATAACGACCAGGAACGGCGGCAGGACAGCTCGCGCGTCCAGGGTTCGGGCGTGAGCGTGCTGGTGAACCACAGCGTGCCCACCTCGTTCCGGACGGTCGATTTCGGGACGCTCGACGGCGTGAAACTCGGGAGCATTCAGGTCGCCGAGACGGGCGTGCTCGAACCCGATCTGGTGGTCGACCGCGACGACCCGAACCTGCGCTTTTCGAGCGACGTCGGCGCCCGCCTGACCAAGAGCGAGATTTATCGCCTTGGTACAGAGTTCAGCTCTGGTCGTTTCTCGGGCCGCGCCGAGGCATCGCGGTCGGTTTCGAACACGTCCAACCCCGACCTCAGCACTACGTTGAATTTCATCAACCCCAATGCGCCCGTCTTCACCGGCAACGACAATGCGGTGCCGTTCAAATATGACCTGTCGGGCGGGTCGCTACGGTTCGGGATCAATTTCGATTCGCCGCTCGCGCCGACGGTCGCCCAGTTGCTCGATCCGAACAATGTCGTGCTGCAACAGGTCGTCATCGGCAACGACAGCACGCGCAACAAGGAAGACGCCTTCCGCCTCGATATGGCGCTCGACACAGAGGATTTGACGCCTTTCTTCAAATCCTTCGACATCGGTTATCGCTATAACAAGTCGACCAGCACGTTCAACGACGTCGGCACGACGCTGACGCTCAGCGCGCTCAACGACAGCCCGCGCGGAACCTTGTTCGCCGACCTGCTGGTGCCCGGCCCGAATAATTTCGGCGATGGCGACGGGCGCGATCTGTTCTTCAAGGATTTCATCCTGATCGATCCGGACCGTGCGTTCAGTGACCGCGAGGGGACGATCGACATCCTGCGTCAGGCGCTTCTCGCCGCCCCCGGCGGTCGCGTATTGAACGACGCGTCGGCCAATTCGGCTGGCTTTTTCACGATCAACGAAACGACGCACGCGGTTTATGGTCAGGCCAATTTCGAAGCCGGTCCGGTGCGCGGCAATCTCGGCTTGCGCTGGCTCGACACGCGTCTCGATTCGATCGGCAATTCGGTTACCGGCAATACGGTGACGCAGGTCGTGACCCGCGGCGGTTACAGCAAGCTGCTGCCGCGACTGAATGTCGTAGCCGACCTCAGCGACGACTTTCTCCTTCGCGCCAGCTGGGGCAAGGACATCAACCGCCCTGATTTCGACCTTTTGTCGACTTCGGTCTCGTTCGTGACGAGCGAAAATGCTGCGGTGTCGATCGGGAACCCCAATCTGCGGCCGGAGACCGTCACCTCCTATGACGCGTCGGTCGACTGGTACTTCGCGCCGGCGTCGGTGCTCAGCATCGGCGTGTTCCACAAGAAGCGCACCGATCTGTTCGTAACGCAGCTGGAAGATGCGCCGCTCGACGCCAATGGCTTCCGCGACATTACGGCGCCGTGCGAAGGCGGCGGCATCTATAACCCCATCGCATTCCGCAACCAGCTGTCGCCGATCGGCGGTTCGGGTATGTGCGTGCCGATACTGACGACGATCAACGACACCGGCAACACGACGCAGACGGGCATCGAGGTCGCCGTCCAATATGACCTGTCGCAGTTCGAGGATGCGCTCGGCTTTGCATCGGGCTTCGGCATCGTCGCAAACTATACGTATCAGAAGTTCGGCGGCGGCGACGCAGTCAATGAATCGGCCGTGCGTGGGACCGACATCTTCAACGCCATCAACGGCATCTATAACGACGCCAATTTCGTGCCGGTCGTCGCCAAGCAAGGCCTGCTCGATTTTTCGAAGCATGCGTACAACCTGACGCTTTACTACGAGAAATACGGGCTGTCGGCGCGCGCGCGCTACACTTGGCGCAGCGCGTTCCGCACGCTGGATACGGTGGGCGGCGCGACGCTGGCGAGCACCTTCGGTTTCCCCGTTGTGACCTCGGCGCGCGGGCAGCTCAATGCCAGCGTCAATTATGACGTGACCGATTTCCTCAACATCGGGGTCGAGGGCGTGAATCTGACCAAGTCGAAGATCTCGCAATATTGTGTGAACGACGGCGCGCTGCTGTGCGGCGAGGGGCTGCCCGACCGCCGCATAACCTTTGGGGCATCGCTGCGCTTCTAACGCGGAGCATGCGGGCCATCCGGCAGCCGGTCACCGTCCAGACCGCGCTGCCGGAACCGCGGAAACGTGCGCGAGTGGATAGACCAATCTGGCAGTTTGACAGTAAGATTTTGTTGCCATTGTCCTACCTCTTGTATAGACCAATTTTAGATAGACAATGTTGGGAGAGTCAGTGATACTTCGTTCGGCTTTGATGGCTGCGCTCATGGTCTCGGCATCCGGGACCGCATTCGCCCGTGACGTGCTGGTCCGCGATCCGGCGCAGTTCAAGGCTGCGGTCAAAGCCGCCCAGCCCGGCGACACCATCCTGCTTGCCGATGGCGAGTGGCGCGATTTCCAAGCGGTGTTCACCGGCGCCGGAGTTGCGGACAAGCCGATCACCCTTGCTGCACAGACCAAAGGCAAGGTGGTGCTGACCGGCCAATCGAATCTGCGGCTCGGTGGCCGGCACCTCGTCGTTTCCGGCCTTGTCTTTCGCGACGGTTTCAGTCCGACCGGCGAGGTCATATCTTTTCGCCGTGACTCAAAACAGGTCGCCACCGATTCCCGCCTGACCGAGGTCGTCATCGACGGGTTCAGCAAGCCCGATCGTCGTGCCGAGGATATTTGGGTGGCGCTTTACGGGACGGGCAACCGTGTCGACCATTCGCATTTCGAGGGCAAGACCAACGCCGGTGTCACGCTCGCGGTCATCCGTCCGAAGGGGCAGCCGGGCGCGAACAGCCACCGCATAGACCACAATTATTTCGGACCGCGTCCGCCGCTCGGGTCGAACGGCGGCGAAACGATCCGTATCGGCACCAGCGAGGAATCGCTGACCGACAGCAAGACGATCGTCGAGCGCAACATTTTCGACCGTTGCAGCGGCGAGGTCGAGATCGTCTCGGTCAAGGCGGGCGGCAATATATTGCGCGACAATCTCATCCTTCGGTCGCAAGGCGCCTTTGTCTTGCGCCATGGCAATGGCAATCTGGTCGAGCGCAATGTCTTTCTTGGACACGGGATAGCCGATACGGGCGGCGTGCGCGTCATCAATCGCGACCAGATCGTCCGCGACAATTATTTCGAGGGACTTGCCGGCTCGTCGTTCAAGAGCGCGATCACCGTGATGAACGGCGTGCCGAACTCGGTCATCAACCGCTACCATCAGGTCGCCAATGCGCGCATCGAGGGCAACAGCATTGTCGACAGCGCGCGCATCACGCTCGCGGCGGGCGCCGATGCCGAACGCTCGGCGGCGCCGGTGGGCAGCCGGTTCGAGCGTAACCTGATCGTCGGTGCGAAGGGCCGCGACCCGTTCCGCGCCGAGGGCGATGCGAGCGGAATCGCGATGGCGGGCAATGTTGCTGCCAGCGTCGATAAGCCATTGTTTTCCAGCGGGATCGTCTATCGCGAGATCGAGCTGGAGCGCGCCGCGAACGGCTTGCTCTATCCGGTCGATCCGGCGCTCGCCTCGGTCGGCGCGCCGCGCGACCTTGTGCCAGTGAAGCGTGAGGAGGTCGGCGTTCGCTGGTATGGCGCAACAGGGTCAGGGGCCGCGTTCGGCAGCGGGCGCACCATATCTGTAGCCCCCGGCGCGCTCGCCGATGCAGTTGCAGGCGCGAGCGCGGGGGACACGCTGTCGCTCGCAACCGGGACCCACGACGTTGCGACGCCTCTCGCTGTACAGAGCCGGCTGACCATCGCGGGCGCCCCCGGTGCCAAGCCGATGCTGCGTCTCGGCGGAACGGGGCTCGCGCGGATCGCCGCAGGCGGCGGTCTGCGCCTCGAAAATCTGGACATCGATGCCCGCGGCGTGCGCGGCGACGCGGTGCTGATCGCGGTGGAGGCAGGCGTCGCGCCCAATTACGAGCTGGCGTTCCACGGCGTGACAGTTACGGGTCCGGGCAAGGATGCGGGGCTTGCGGGGGTCCGCGTCGCGCCGTCGACCTTCGCCGACGCGATCACGATCAGCCAAAGCCGCTTTGCCGATATGGACATCGTCGTCGACGGCACCGGCGAGCAGGAGCCGAAGGGTTGGTATCCCGCCGAACGACTGACGATCGAGAAGAGCGAATTCGTGCGCGTCGCGATGGTCGCCGATCTGCTGCGCAAGGGTACCGACGAAAGCACCTTCGGACCGTGGTTCGCGATGCGCGATTCGCGCGTTGCCGAAAGCGGCGGAGATGCACCGTCGCTCCGCGTCACCGGCGCGCAGCACGTCAAGATCGCGCAAAACCACTTCACCCAATCGAGCGGCGTCGAGGTGATCCACACGGTCGGCGCGCCCGATACGAAGATCGTCCGCAACCGCTTTACCGCCACCCCTGCGCCCCGGATCGGCGAGACGATGTGGAAAGGTGCGCCGCGTGGCACTGTCGCCGACAATCAGGTGGAGGGGCAGCCGTGACCCGCCTCCTCGCCCTTTGTCTCGCGGGAACCGCGCTGACGGCAAGTGCTGCGGCAGCATTTGCAGCGCCGCCCGAAGCGGTCACAGCCGACCATGCCCCGATGTTCGCCGCCGAAATCGAGCGCGCGGCGCGAGAGGTCGATGCGTCGATCCGCGCAGGCATCAACGTGCCGGTGCCGAAGGACCCCGGCGGCGGCTTCACCCACGAACAGCATAAGCGCAACTATCGCACGATCTTCGCGGCGGGCCAGCTTTACCGCTTGACCGGCGAAGCGCGCTACCGCGACCATGTGCGCGACCTGCTGCTCGCCTATGCCGATCTCTATCCCGGCCTTGGCCCGCATCCCGCGCAGGCGAACCAGACGGCGGGGCGGCTCTTTTGGCAAAGTCTGAATGACAGCGTTTTCCTCGTCAATGCGGTGCAGGGCTATGCGCCCGTTCGCGCGGCGCTGAGCGCCGCCGATCGCCAGCGCATCGACGATCGTGTGATCCGCCCGATGGCGCAGTTCCTCTCCGACGGGTCGCCGGAGGTCATCGGGCGGATCCACAACCATGCGACCTGGGCATGCGCGGGCGTCGGGCTCGCGGGCTATCTGCTCGGTGATCGCGAACTGGTCGACAAGGCGCTGCTCGGGCTCGACAAGAGTGGCAAGTCGGGCTTCCTGCGCCAACTCGACCTGCTTTTTTCGCCCGACGGCTATTATGCCGAAGGCCCCTACTACCAGCGCTATGCCATCCAGCCGTTCGCGGTCTTTGGGGCCGCCATTGCGGCGAACGATCCCGACCGCCGCATCTTCGACTATCGCGACGGGATACTGAAAAAGGCGATCCGTACGACGGTCGACGTTACGCACAATGGCCATTTCCTGCCCATAAACGATGCGATGCCCGACAAGACGCTGCGGACCGAGGAGCTCTATCACGCGGTCGCGATCGGCTATGCCGCGACGAAAGACCCGGCTTTCTTGTCGATCGCCAAATGGCAGGGGCGCACCGTATTGACGCCAGAAGGACAGGCGCTCGCCGCCGACCTTGCGGCGGGCAAGGCCGCCCCGTGGAACTTCGGCTCACGGCTGCTCGGAGACGGGCCGGAGGGCAAGGACGGCGCGCTCGTGTTGCTCCGCGCGCGACCGGCGATCGACGGGCCGCTGCTCGTCGCCAAGAACGGCGTGCAGGGAATGGGGCATGGACATCTCGACCGGCTCAACTGGCTCTATTCCGACGATAATGGACCGGTGATCACCGATTATGGCGCGGCACGCTTCCTCAATGTCGAGGCCAAGCAAGGCGGGCGCTATCTTCCCGAAAACGACAGTTGGGCGAGCGCGACAGTCGCGCACAATACGCTCGTCGTTGACGGCAAAAGCCAGTTCGACGGCAAGTGGCGCGTCGGCGAAAACCATCCCGCGCGGCAGCTGTCGACCGGCCTCGACGGCCCGACGCGCTGGTCGATCGGCGCGATCGATCAAGCTTACAAGGGCGTCGCGATCCGCCGCGCGCTGGTGATGCTTGACGTCGACGGCCTCGCCGAACCCCTGATCCTCGACCTCCTCCAAGCCTCGAGCAGCGGCAGGCATGTCTATGACCTGCCGCTGCATTTTTCGGGGCATATCATCGACAGCGACATCGAATTCGCGCGGAACCTTGCCGAGCGGCCCGTGCTGGGGCGCGCGCACGGCTATCAGCATCTGTGGGTCGATGGCGAAGGGAGCAAGGCGGGCAAGGCGCGGCTGACCTGGATGAAGGCGAGCCGTTTCTACTCCTATCATGCGCTGCCTCCTGCGGGCGCGCGCTATCTGATCGTCGAAAGCGGTGCGAACGATCCTGCGTTCAACCTGCGGCGCGAGCCGGCCCTGATCCAGCGCGTCGAGGGCGCGACCGACGCGAGCTTCGTCGGACTGCTCGAACCGCATGGCAGCTATGACGCATCGGCCGAAACCGTCGTCGCGAGCAGTGCGCGCGTCGCCGCGCTCGATCATCGCCGCGTGCCGGACGCCGACCTCGTCATCATCACGCTCGCCGACGGGCGCCGCATTGCCGTGGCGGTCGCGTCTGACGTCGCGGCGGGCACCGCGCATCGCATCACGCTGGACGGGCGCCAGCTTGGCTGGACGGGTCCGGTCGGACGCTTCGACCTCGCTCCGGCGGGCGCAAAAAAATGATTCCGAAGGGAAAGATATAATGCACGGACGTTTGCGCTGGTGCGTCATCGGCCTGATCGGCCTCGCCACCGTCATCAACTATATCGATCGCAACGCGCTCGCCGTGATGTGGCCCGAAGTGTCGAAGGATATCGGCGCGACGAAGGAGGATTATGCTCTCCTCGTCACCATCTTCATGATCTTCTACGCGCTCGGACAGTCGCTGTTCGGACGCATTTTCGACGCCATCGGCACGCGCATGGGCTTCACCCTGTCGATCGTCGTCTGGTCGCTGTCGATTGCCGCGCATGCGTTCGTCCGATCGATGCCGCTTCTCGTCGTGCTGCGCGCTTCGCTGGGGATCAGCGAGGCGGGGAACTGGCCCGGCGCCGCCAAGGCCAATGCGCTGTGGTTTCCGTCGCGCGAACGCGCTTTTGCGCAGGGGATATTCAACGCCGGCGCGTCGCTCGGCGGGATTATATCGGCGCCGCTGATCGCGCTGCTGTTCGTGCAGTTCGGCTGGCAGGGAACCTTCCTGCTGATCGGCGTGCTCGGCTTCATCTGGCTTGTGCCGTGGCTCTGGTTCTACAAGGCCGACCCCGAAGGTCACCCGCATATCAGCGCCGAAGAACGCGACTATATCCTTTCCGGCCGCACCGAAGCGGGGCGGGACGATGCGCGCCGTATCCCGCTCGGCGAACTGCTGCGCCACCGGCAGAGCTGGGGCGTCATCCTCGCGCGCTTTTTCCTCGATCCGGTCTGGTGGCTGTTCGTCTCGTGGCTACCGATCTATCTCGCCGAAACCTTTGGTTTCGACGTCAAGCAGATCGGGCTGTTCGCCTGGGTGCCCTTTGTCGGCGCGATGCTCGGCAGCCTGTTCGGCGGCTGGCTCGCGGGCCGGATCATCGGCGCAGGCGGCGGCGTCCACAAGGCGCGTACCACGGCGATCGCGCTCGGCTGTGCAATCATGCTGCCCGCGCTGCTTTTCACCATCCGCGCCGACGATCCGCTGACCGCGGTGCTGCTGATCGCCTGCATCCTCTTTGGCTTCCAGACCGCGATCGGCAATATCCAGACACTGCCCAGCGACTTTTTCGGCGGCGGCGCGGTCGGCAGCCTTGCCGGGATCAGCGGCACTGCCGCGGTGGCGGGGACGCTGATCACCACCTGGCTGGTCCCCGTGCTCACCAAGACAAGCTACGCGCCGATCTTCGCGCTTTCGGCGGCGATTGTGCCGCTCTCCTTCCTCGCTTTCCGTCTGATTGGCGGCCGGGTCGAACCGGTCGCTGCCCGGGCAGCAAATTCTCCAGAATAAGGAATGAACAGAATGAACTTCGAAGGCAAAACCGCACTGGTAACCGGTGGCGGACGCGACATCGGCCGGTCGGTCTCGATCGCGCTGGCGCGCGGCGGGGCACGCGTCGCGATCAATTACAACAGCGGGCGCGAGGCGGCCGAAGAGACGCTGAAGGCCATCAAGGATGCCGGAGGTGATGCTTTCCTCGTCCAGGCCGACGTCACCGACAGCGGTGCGGTGCGCACGATGCTCGACGAGGTCGGGGTGACGTTCAGCGGACGGCTCGACATCCTCGTCAACCTCGCAGGCGGCATGGTTGCGCGCAAGACGCTCGGCGAAATGGACGAAGCCTTTTTCGACCATGTGATGACGCTCAACATGAAGTCGGTGTTCCTTGTCATGCAGGCGGCGCTGCCGTTCCTTGGCGAAGGGTCGGCGGTCGTGAACGTATCGTCGCAGGCGGGCCGCGACGGCGGCGGTCCGGGCGCGTCGGTCTATGCGACCGCGAAGGGGGCGTTGATGACCTATACGCGCGCGATGGCGAAGGAACTGGGGCCGCAGGGCATCCGCGTCAATGCGGTGACGCCCGGCCTCATCGGCACGAGCTTCCACGACATCTTCTCGAAACCCGAAGGGCGCGCCGCAGTTGCCGGCAACACGCCGCTGCGCCGCGAAGGTCATCCCGACGAGGTTGCCGAGACGATCGCCTTTCTGGCGTCGCCAGCCGCAAGCTTCCTTGCGGGCGTCTGCCTCGACGTCAACGGCGGGCTCTACTTCTCTTAAAACTTGCCGCGGGGGATGGGACTCATGCGACATTGTGCTTGGGTGGCTGCCGCCGTCCTGCTTGCAGGCGGCGCGCAGGCACAGGAATGCGACCGTACCGATGCCGAGCCGATCGCGCCCTACAAGATCGTCCTCGTCGGCGACTCCACCATGGCGCCGCACAGCGGCTGGGGCGGCGCCTTTTGCGCGAAGCATGTGAAATCGTCGGTCGCGTGCGTCAACGCGGGACGCGGCGGGCGGAGCACGCGCAGCTATCGGCAGGAGGGGTCATGGGACATCGCGCTCGCCGAAGCGCGGGTCCCGGGGTATCGTGCGACCTATGTGCTGATCCAGTTCGGGCATAACGACCAGTCGAGCCAGCCCGAACGCTGGACCGACGAGACCATCGAGTTCCCGGCGAACCTGCGCCGCTTCGTCGGCGACGTGCGCGGGGCAGGGGCAATCCCCGTGCTTGTCACCCCGCTGACGCGGCGTGATTTCAAGGACGGCAGGCTCAAGAATACGCTCGCAAGCTGGTCTGACCAGGTCCGCGGTGTCGCAAAGGCGTTGGACGTGCCGCTCGTCGACCTCAACGCGCTCAGCGCCCGGCAGATTCAGGAGATGGGCGCCGAAACGGCGACCAAGCTGGCGCAGGTGCCGCCGAGCGACACCGAACTCGCCGCCGCACGCGCTGGCACGACCTTGCCCGCGCCGCCTACTCCGCCGACGCCTCCGCCAATAGAAGGCAATGGTCCGCGCGGTCAGGTGACGCGTAAGTTCGATTACACGCACCTCGGCGACATTGGCGCCGAAGTAACCGCGCGGCTGGTGACGCAGGCGCTTGCGCATGCCGTACCGGGATTGCGCAGCCAACTCATAAAATGAGGAAATTGGCCTGAAAAATTGGCCAGTCCATATCGGCTTACAAAATGGTTGACATAAACACGATTTTGGCTGACGACATTGGTCAGAACAGAATCGATATGCCTACAGGGAGAGATGAAGTGATTTCGCACAATCGGGCCTCGCTGCGCGCGCTGCGCACCGCCATGCTGACCGGCGCCGCATCGACGATGCTCGCCTCCGTTCCTGCCCTCGCTCAGGACGATGCCGACGACTCCGATGCCATCGTTGTCACGGGTATTCGCGAGACCATCCAGAATTCGATCAACACCAAGCGTGAAGAGACGGCGATCGTCGACGCACTGTCGGCCGACGACATCGGCGATCTTCCCGCGCTGTCGGTTGGTCAGGCGATCCAGACGATCACCGGCGCAACGACGCACCGCGAAAAGGGCGATGCGTCCGAAATTGCGCTGCGCGGCCTCGGCCCCTTCCTCAGCAATTCGACCTTCAACGGACGCGACGCCTCGAATGGCAGCGGCGACCGCTCGGTCAACTTCAACCAGTTCCCCTCGGAGCTCGTGAACAACATCAAAATCTACAAGACGCAGCAGGCAAGTCTGATCGAAGGCGGCGTTGCGGGGACGATCGAGATCGGCACGCTACGTCCGCTCGACTTCGGCAAACAGCGTCTGCAGGGTGAAATCAAGGCGCAGTATAATCCCTATGGCGATCGCATCGTGGGCGAAGGCGGCATCGGCTGGCGCGGGACGCTGAGCTATGTCGATCAGTTTGCGAACGACACCATCGGCATCGCCATCGGCATCCAACGCAACGACACGAACAATCCGGAAGAAACCTTCGCCGCGTCGACGACCTGGACCGCGTGCGAGGCTGCGGTTGTCGTCGCCAACAATAATTGCAACGAATATACGCGCGCCGAATATGCACAGCCGCGCGCATTTTATCTGGCGCCGAACGCCTATACGTTTCGCCAGATCAGCGAAACCGATCGCCGCGATGCCATTTTCGGCGCAATCCAGTGGCGTCCGTCCGACAGGGTCAACGTCAACCTCGACGTCCAATATTCGGACCGCACCTATGTGGAGAACCGCCGCGACCTGAATTTGTCCGAAGGGCGCTATGGCATCACCAATGCCGTGTTCGATGACAATGGCGCGCTTCGCAGCTTCAATGGTCTGTCGTCGATCGAATCGAACACGATCGAACTGTCGCGTTCGGAAGAATATCTGGGCGGCGGCCTGTCTGTCGAATGGATGCCCACCGACCGGCTGACGATCACGCTCGACGGCTCCTATTCGCGCACCATCCGGGTTGAGGATGAACGCAACGCGCGCCTGCGCACCGACGCGTTCGATGTCAACGGGGTGCGGACCGCCATCAACAACCAACGCATTCCTTACACCTATGAACTGAAGCCGGGCAGTTTCATCCCGACGATCACGATCGATCCGCGTTTCGACCTCAACAACCACGACCTCTTCTGGGACGATGCGCGCTTCCGCCGAGACCAGAGCCGCCGGTACAACCGGATTGTCGCGGGCCGTGCCGACGCGCGCTATGAAATGGATGGCTTCCTGAGTTCCATTGCCGCTGGCGGTCGCTGGTCCGAACTTGTCTATCGCGACTATGATGTCCGCAACGGCGACTTTAATTTCAATCCGCCGATTACCGAAGACAACCGGATCAACAATTTGTGCCGCGTTCAGGCCTTTCCGCAGCGTGATTTCCTGTCGGCTGCAGGCGACGCCAACGGCATCAACAGCTGGGCGACCTTTGACCTCGATTGTCTGTTCCGCGAATATATGGGGACCGAGGACCCCGGCGCGCTCGACGACAAACGTTCGGTCGCCAATCGCGATGTCACCGAACGCACGCTCGCGGGCTATATCATGGCCGAATATGACGCCGACCTGGGTTCGATGCCAGTGCGCGGCAATTTCGGGGTGCGCGTCGTCAACACGCGCGTGGTGTCGAACGGGTTGCGCAGCGACCTCGATGTGATCGTGAACCCCGACAGTTCGCTCCAGCTCGTCACGACGGGCGATTTCGAAACGGTAACGATCAAGAGCTCGACCACGCGTATCCTGCCGAGCGTCAATGCGATCTTCGAGATTGCGCCGAATACGCTGTTCCGCCTCGCGGGCTATCGCGCCATGTCGCGTCCGGCGCCGAGCGCGCTCGGCGCGGGGCGCACGATTACGCTGGAAAGCGGCAACAGCTTCACGTCGATCGAGGATGCGATCAACAATATCAACGCGAACGGCAGCCCGCGGCTCAAGCCGCTGATGTCGTGGAACGCCGATGCCGCGATCGAATGGTATCCGAACAAGGATAGCATCCTGTCGGCGACCGCCTATTACAAACAGTTCAACGGCGGTTTCCAGCCGGTGATCATCGATGAAACGTTCAACATCGGCGGGCAGGACGTTGTGGTGCCGGTGGCGCAGACGCGCAACAGCCCCGACAAGTCGCGTATCTACGGCTTCGAACTGACGGCGGCGACGCGGTTCAGCTTCCTTCCGAAGCCGCTCGACGGGCTCGGCGCCAAGGTCAGCTACAATTATGCCGACTCGAACTTCGTGACGCACGACATTCGCCTGGGCGATGCCTATGATCCGGTCACCGACAGCGTCCAGCCGGGGATCATCGCACCGGCGAACCTTTCGGGCTATTCGAAGCATGTCCTGTCAGCTCAGGCCTATTATGAAATCGGCCCGATCTCGCTGCAGGGCATCTATAATTATCGCGCCAGCTATTATCAGGATTTCGTCGGCGGCAACTCGCAGCTGCGTTACGTCGGACCGAGCGAAACAGTCGACCTGCGCGCTTCGCTGGCACTGATGAAGGGCGTTTCGCTTCGCCTCGAGGCGATCAACATCTTCAACGATCCCAAGGAAACCTACATGCCGGTATATGGCAACGCGCGTCAGTATCATTATTATGGCGCGAAATATTTCATCGGCATCCGGGCGCGGATCTGAACCGGCGCGGCGTGAAAAGGGCTATGCTCTCGTGGGTTGCAGCGGCGACTGCGGTGCTCCTGGCACCGCAGTCCGCCATCGCATTCGAGGGCGAAGCGCCAGCACGCGCGGTGCGAGATGTCGTTTATCGCCAGATCGGCGATACCGCGCTGCATCTCGACGCCTATATCCACCCGGCCGCGGCGAAGTCGCCCGTGCCGGTGCTCATCCATTTCCACGGCGGCGGATGGGCGCGGGGCGCGCGGCCCGATGACTGGACGGGGTTCCGGTCCTACCTGGCTTCAGGGTTTTCGGTCGTAACTGTTCAATACCGGCTCGCGGGCGAAGCCAAGGCACCTGCGGCGGTCGAGGATGCGCGCTGCGCGCTCCACTGGGTCGAAGCCAATGCCGCTGCGCTGGGCTTTGACTCCGATCGCATTGTCATATCCGGGACCTCGGCGGGGGCGCATCTGGCGCTGATGGCGGGCTTGCTTCCCGAAACCAACGCCATCGATGCACCCGAATGTCGCAGCCCGCCGCGTGCGGCTGCGATTATCGACCATTATGGACCCACCGATCTTGCTGCGCTGGGGGCGCGCAGCGGCGGACTGCACCCGACAGTTACCAACTGGATAGGCGCACATCCCGATGCGGCCGATCTGGCGCGGCAAATGTCGCCCGTAAATTGGCTGTCGGCGAGCAGTCCGCCCATATTCATTGCGCACGGCGATGCCGATCCGGTCGTCCCCGTCGCCCAATCGCAAATGCTTGCGCGGCGGCTGGGCGAATTGGGGGTGGCACACGACTTGTTCGTTGTTCCGCAGGGAGGGCATGGAAAATTCGACGTCGCCTCGCGGGACGCGATGACGAAGCGGATATTCGCTTTTCTGTGCGCCTTGGAAATCGTGGACAAAGGAGCGTGCGGCGATGAAAATTGATCCGGGCACACGGTTATGCTTCAAAATTGTCATACCGGATTGTATGGACTCTCTCCACCATAAGCGGGGAGACGATTGAGACATGGCTGAACGCCGCCTTTTCGAAGAGATCGCCGACGCCATTCGCGGCATGATCGAGGACGGAACCTATCCGCCCGGAACGCGCCTGCCGGGCGAGCGTGAGCTGTCGGAGCAGTTCGAGGTGAGCCGCGTGACGATCCGAGAGGCCGAGATCGCGCTGCAGGCGACGGGATGGATTCACATTCGCACCGGTGCGGGTGCTTATGTCGAATCCGAACTGCCGAGCGACAGCAAGAGGCTGCCGCAGGTCAGCGCGTTCGAGGTGACCGAGGCGCGTTCTTTGTTCGAAGCCGAGGCCGCGGCGCTCGCCGCACCGACGATCTCGGCCGAAACGCTTGAGAAGCTTGACGAGCTGCTTGCCGCCATGGCCGACGAAAAGGCGAGCGAGGATGAAATCAACGCGATCGACCGCGAATTTCACCGGACGATCGCGGCGGCATCGAACAACAAGGCAATCATCCACGTCATCGAAAATCTGTGGCGGATGCGCACAGAGCTGCCCGAGGTGAAGGAAAGCCACTCGCTCGTCTGCCGCAAGAACAGCAAAGCGCGGCAATCCGAACATGCCGACGTTGTCGATGCACTGCGCAAGCGCGACCCGGCGGGTGCCCGCCTCGCCATGCGGCGGCACTTCAACCGCCTGCTCGAATCGATGCTCGACGAAACCGAGGAGCGCGCGCTCGACGAGTTGCGTCGCCGCGCCGCCGAGAGCCGCGAACGCTATCTACTGAGCGCAAAGCTCGCCTGATGCTGCGTTTGCCGTGCTCATGAGCATTTCTGTGCGTGTCGGCGACGCGGCTGCTGTCTTGTTGGATGCGCGCCGGTCGGGAACAGCGTTGCCGGCGTTCCCACAACCTTTGCCCAAGACGCTGGATGCCGCCTATGCAATCCAGCAGCAGATGATTGCGGCGCTTGGATTGCCGGTTCTTGGCTGGAAGGTCGGGCGGATTCCCGTTCCGCTGATCGTGTCGCTCGGCGCCGAACGGCTTGCCGGTCCGGTATTTCGTTGCGCCGAGATCGCCGACGGCGCGCTTGCCGAAGCGTCCGTGTTCATCGGCGGCGCAGGGGCGATCGAAGCCGAGGTCATGCTGCGCCTCGACCGCGTTCCGGATCATATTCCGTCGCCGGAGGAGGCAAGGAACCTTGTAAGCGAAATTCGCGCGGGTTTCGAGATCGCGAGTTCGCCTGCACCCGATGTCCATGATCACGCACCCTTCGGCATCATTGCTGATATCGGGATCAACAACGGCATCCTGCTGGGGCCGGCACTTGACGCCGCCAGCTTCGACCGGCTGGAGGTCTACACGGCGATCGAAGGCGCGAGCGTCGGAACCGGACGGGCCTGCGATGTGCTCGACGGCCCGTGGGGATCGCTCCGTTTCCTCGTGGATCTGCACCTGCGCGGCGTTATCGCGCTGGCGCCCGGCCAATGGATATCGGCTGGAGCAATCACGGGTGTCCACCCCATTCTTCCCGGCCAATGCGCGACCGCGTCCTTTGGTCCGGCGATCCATATCGGCTGTACCGCCGTCCCCGAAACCGGAATATCCTGATGACCCTTACATCCCGCCGCGTCGCCTGTTTTGGCGAAATCGTCATGCGCGTCTCGGTTCCCGCGGGCGAGTTGCCGCTGCAATCGCCCCGCTTCGACGCCTGGGTGGGCGGCGCCGAAGCCAATGTTGCGGTTGCACTGGCTGCGATGGGTCATGGCAGCCGCATGATCAGCGCCGTGCCGACCGGTCCTATTGGCGACGGCGTCCTCGCCGAACTGCGCCGCCACGGCGTCGACACCGCGCGCGTCGCGCGCGGCGATGGGCGGATGGGCCTTTACTATCATATCCCCGGCGGTCCGATGCGGGCAGCCGAGGTGGTTTATGACCGCGCCGCATCGGTATTTGCCGAGACTGAGGCGCATAGCTGGGATTGGCCGGCGTTGCTGGATGGAGCCGAATGGCTGCATGTCTCGGGCGTGACGGCTGCGCTGGGGCCGCGTTCGGCCGAAGCCGCGCTCGCGGCGGTGCGCGCCGCGCGCGCCGCAGGGATGGGGGTCTCGTTCGACGGCAATTGGCGCGGCCGGCTGTGGGAGCGCTGGCAAGCCGAGCCTGCCGCAATTCTGTGCGCGATCGTCGAGCAGGCGACCGTACTGTTCGGCAACCATCGCGACGCTTCGCTGCTTCTCGGACAGGAGTTCTCGGGCGGGGGTGAGGACCGGCGACGCGCCGCAGCGTTGGCGCTGCTTGAGCGCTTTCCGGCGCTCGATCTCGTCGCGTCGACCGCGCGCCATATTGTCGGCGCCGCCGAGCATCATATCGTTGCGCGCGTCGATACGCGCGACGCTCATTCAACGACCGGCGATGCCGTCATCGCGGCCATCGTCGACCGGGTCGGCACTGGCGATGCTTTCGCAGCGGGGGTACTCGATGCGCTTTGGCAGGGCAGATCGCTCGCGACGATCGCAAATCAAGGTTTGTTGCTATCTGCGCTCAAACACGGACTGCGCGGCGACCTTGCACCCTTTTCGCGTGCGTCGGTCGAACAGGCGTCGATGCAGACCGGCGATGTCGCGCGCTGAGTTTGCCGCGTAACGGCAGGGTCACCCCCCGTTCAGCGGGGTGCGGTCGCTCAACTCTCAGAGAGCCATGGGATGGGGCAGTTGCGGTCGCGCAGCTCCTTGCCAAATGGGGCACGTCAAGTACGGTAACGTATCACTTGTCGAATTCACCCCCAGCGCGGCTGCGAAGGGGGAGCGCACAGTTGAAGACGGAGTAGGCAGGGCTTGTCCAGATTTTTTGCGTCGACGACCGTCACTGCGGCGATCCTGCTGACTGTGGCCGCCGGTTGCAGCGGCGACGACAGCAGGGGTGAGGCCGCGCAGGTGTCAGCCACGCCGCGCAGCTGCCCGGCAATTGCCGACACGCCGGTTCAACTCGCCGGCGGCAGCTTTGCGATGGGTGAAGAGGATGTCTATGCCGAAGAGGGACCGGTGCGCCAGACGACGGTCGCGGGATTCTGGATCGATCCGCACGAAGTGACCAACCGCCAGTTCGCCGAATTCGTCGCGGCGACGGGCTATGTAACGGTTGCCGAAAAGCCGGTCGATCCCAAGCAATTCCAGGTTCCGGCGGATCAAATCCCCGCGCATATGCTGGAACCCGGCTCGGCGGTCTTCACCCCGCCCGACTTTCCCTCGAACAACTACGCCGACTGGTGGGAATATATGCCGGGCGCCAACTGGAAAAAGCCGTACGGTCCCGACGGCGCCGATGCCGTACCGAACGAGCCCGTCGTCCACCTCGCGTGGGACGATATGATCGCCTATGCCAAATGGCGCGGTGGGCGTATTCCGACCGAGGCCGAATGGGAATATGCGGCGAGCGCGGGCAAGCGATCGACGAATGTCCAACCCGAAGAGGCGAACAGCTGGCAAGGCGCTTTCCCCAACCACAATGCCGAAACCGACGGGTTCAAGGGCGTCGCGCCGGTCGGCTGCTACAAGCCCAATGCCAACGGCCTTTACGACATGGTCGGCAATGTGTGGGAGGTGACGTCCGACTATTTTCGTCCGGGGCACGATCCCGAGGACAAGGTGAACCCGAAAGGGCCGAGCGAAAATGCGGCCTATGATCCCTATAACCCCGGCATGGCGTCGCGCACGGTGAAGGGGGGCAGCTATCTCTGCGCGCCCAACTATTGCCAGCGCTATCGGCCGGCCTCGCGCCAGGGGCGCGACCCGGGCCTCGGCACGAGCAATGTCGGATTCCGGCTGGTTTACGACAGCGAACCAAAGGCATGAGCTGATCGACCGAGGGCGTTTCGTTGGCGCTGTCGCAACTGCCGGACGCGCTTCACCTTTCGGTCCCGATCGTTCCGAATGCGAGTTTCACGGGGCTTTTGGAATCGATGACATGCCCGCTCGATCTCAGGCCGCGGCGAGTAGCGCCATGATGACGCCCGCTGCGACGAGCAACAGGCCCAATATTTCCTGCACGCGGACCTTGTCGCGCAGATAATAGCGGGCGAACGCGATGGTGAATATAACCTCGACCTGACCGACGATCCGCACGAGCGCCGCCGGGGCGGCCGCAAAGCCGATGTACCAGCAGGCTGATCCGAGCGCCGAAAGCAGGCCGACCTGACCCGACGTTCGGAACGACCGTTTGACACCGCGCAATGTCTCGCGGTCGCTCAGGCTCGCCCATGCAAGATGCAGGCTGGATTGTATCGCCATAACCACAACCAGCGCGACAAGCGCTGAACCGACCGTATCGACACCGGAGAGTTCGGCGGTCGCGAGTTTGATGGTAATCGCCGCGCATGCGAACATCGACCCGGCGCCGAGACCGCAGAGGGCGGCAGGTTGCCTGAATGCTTTCCACGCCTGTCGCGCGGTCACGCCCTGACCGACAAGGGCGAGAATGAGGACGCCGGTCACGCCGACTATGATGCCGGCCCAGGCGAGCAGCGGAAGTTGCTCGTCCAGGAAAAGGGCGGTCACCAATGCGACCTGAATCGCCTCGGTCTTGGAAAAGGCCGTGCCGGCCACGAAGCCGCGATGGCCGAACGACAGGATTAACAGAACCGTCCCCGCCATCTGGGTGACGGCCCCGGCAGACGAATAGGCCAGAAACGCGGTCGTGAGCGGCGGGACCGGTGCGCCGAGAATGGTGAGCCATGCCGCCGCGAAGAGGTAGGCGAAGGGAAGGCCGAACAGATATCGCACGAGCACGGCGCCGCTGACGCTGAGTTCGGCGCGCAGGCGCTGTTGAAGTGCTGTCCGCCATGCCTGGAACAGTCCGCCGAACAATGCGGCGGGAAGCCAGATAGGATTCATGCGTGCGACATCCAGGTAACAACTCTTGCAAACACTTGTGGAATGTTGAGCCTCCCTCTTGCATGTTTTGGCAAGGCGCGCCTATATAATTAGTATTCTAAGTATTGTCGAGCCGGTTGCGGCTTCATCGGGGCGGGGAGTGGAATGGCAGATGACCGCGCGGGAAATGTAGAGCTGGGAGTGATGACCGGTCCGGTCGACCTGCCTGCTGCGCTAGCGGTAATGATGCGCCGCCTGCTCGGGGATGGCGACCTCACCGACTTGCGGCGACTTTCGGGCGGCGCGAACATGGAGAGCTGGGCTTTCGATTGGGGAGGCGAGGGCTATGTTCTCCGCCGGGCGCCGTCGGCCGAATATATGGCGGACCGGCCGTTCGGCCACGCCGACGAAGCAGCGCTGGTCCGCGCGGCGCACGCTGCGGGCGTCAAGGCGCCCGAGGTGGTCGGCGTGCTTGCTGAAGCCGACGGCATGGGTACGGGCTATCTCATGCGCCGCGTGGACGCCGAGGTGAATCCGGCACGGATTCTTGCCGATCCACCGCCTTCGCTGCTGTCCGACCTTGCGCTCGAGCTTGCGCGCATCCACGCAGTCCCCTTGGCGAGTATCCCCGATGCGATCCCACTGATGGATACCGCTGCGGCGCTTGCCGAGCTCAAGGCGCGCTTTATCGGGTACGACGGCGACCGGCCGATCATCGCGCTCGCAATCCGGTGGTGTGAGGAAAATTTGCCCGCGCCTACCGGGTCGGTGCTCGTCCATGGCGATTATCGCATGGGCAATATCATGGTCGATGCCAATGGGCTCGCCGCAGTGCTTGACTGGGAACTCGCGCATCGCGGCGACGCGCACGAGGATCTCGCCTTCGGGTGCATGGCGGTGTGGCGCTTCGGACGGCTCGACCATCTGGCGTTCGGCGTCGGCGATCTGGAGGAATTTTTCAACCTTTACGAGGCGGCAGGCGGCGTGTCCGTCGACCGGCAGCGCTTCCGCTTTTGGCTCGTTTACAGAACGCTCTGGTGGGCGCTCGGCTGCCTGCAGATGGGAGCGGCTTGGCGCAGCGGCGCCGACCGCAGCGTCGAGCGCGTCGTTGTCGGACGCCGGACGGCCGAGCAGGAGCTCGACCTGCTCGCGCTGCTCGAAAGCGAAGCGCCCGCCGCCGCGCGCGAAGCCGCCCTGCCGGCCGCAAACCGGGCCCCAGCCGAGGCGGCCGGCGAGCCGACCAACGGCGAGATCGTGCAGGCGGTGCGCGACTGGATCGATATGGCGATCAAGCCGCACGCCGAGGGGCATGCAAAGTTCGAAGCGGTGGTCGCGATGAACGCGCTCGGTATTGTCGCGCGCGATCTCGAAGCGGGCGTGCGCGCCGAGGATGCCGATCTGGCGCGCGCGCTGCTCGGCGGCGAGCGCACGCTCGCCGAACCGGGGCTGCTCGCCCGGCTGCGCCGCGCCGCGCTCGACAAATGCGCGGTCGACAGTCCGAAATATCCGCCGCTTGCCCGCGCCCGTGCGGCGTGGGGCATGCAATAGGGGAAGACATATGGATTTCGCCGTTCCGGCTGATTTGCAGGCCTATCTCGCCGAACTCGACGCTTTCATCGAAGCGGAGATCAAGCCGCTCGAACAGGCTGACGACAATATCCGCTTTTTTGACCATCGCCGCGAGCACAGCCGCACCGACTGGGACAATCAGGGGTTGCCGCGCCACGAGTGGGAAGAGCTGCTGAAGGCCGCTACGCGCAAAGCCGATGCGGCGGGCCACTGGCGCTTCTCGGCGCCCACGAAATATGGCGGCAAGGACGGGTCGAACCTGTGGATGGCGGTGATCCGCGAGCATCTCGCCGCCCGGGGCCTCGGCCTCCACAATGATCTGCAGAACGAGCACAGCATCGTCGGCAATTTTCCCTTCGTCGAGATGTTCGAGCAATTCGCGACGAGCGAGGAACAGAAGCAGGAGTTCATCCTCGGCGGGTTCGAGGGCAGGCGCCGCACCGCCTTCGGCCTGACTGAGCCCGATCATGGCTCCGATGCGACACATATGGAGACGCGCGCGGTGCGCGAAACGCGGGACGGCGTCGAGGGCTGGCTGATCAACGGGCGCAAGATGTGGATCACCGGCATGCACGTTGCCACGCATTGCGCAACTTTTTGCCGCACGGACGGCGAAGACGGCGATGCCAAGGGCATCACCTGCCTGCTCGTCCCAACCGGCACGCCCGGCATGACGGTCGACGAATATATGTGGACGTTCAACATGCCGACCGACCATCCGCGCATGACGTTCACCAACGTCTGGGTTCCCGACAGCGCGCGGCTCGGACCCGAAGGCGGCGGGCTGTCGATCGCGCAGAGCTTTGTCCACCAGAATCGTATCCGGCAGGCGGCGTCTTCGTTGGGCGCGGCGGTCTATTGCATCGAGGAAAGCGTCCGATACGCGCGTGAACGCAAGCCCTTCGGCGAGGCTCTCGCGAAGAACCAGGCGGTCCAGTTCCCGCTCGTCGAACTGGCGACGCAGGCCGAGATGCTGCGCCTTTTGATCCGCAAGACCGCATGGGACATGGACAACACGCCGCACAAGGAAATCGAACGCACGCTGTCGGACAAGGTCAGCATGTGCAATTATTGGGCGAACCGCCTCGTGTGCGAGGCCGCCGACCGCGCGATGCAGGTGCATGGCGGCATCGGCTATTCGCGGCACAAGCCATTCGAACATATCTATCGCCACCACCGCCGCTACCGGATCACCGAAGGCGCGGAAGAGATCCAGATGCGCAAGGTGGCGGCCTATCTCTTTGGTTATCTGGGCCCGCGGCGCGAGACGATCGGGCGCATCTGAACCGCTCGCTGCGCTCACACCCAGGGCGCGAGTATGCCGGCGGTGCGACGCTCACCCAGCGTGCGAATTGCCTTGCCCATCTCCTGCCATTGCCGTTATAAGTTAGCTATCTAAGTATTATTGGAGCGGGCAGGCTTTCATGACATTGCGGCGGGCGTGCACCCTTTATGACAAGATCTGGGACGCGCATACGGTCGCGACCGACGAGGGCGAGACGATCCTCTATGTCGACCTGCACCTGCTCCACGAAGTGACCTCGCCGCAGGCCTTTGCGGGTCTTGCTGCCGCAGGCAGGGCGGTTCGGCGCCCCGAGCTGGCACTTGCTCTTTCCGACCACAATGTCCCGACGCACGGACAGTATAGGGGACCGCAAGGGGTGGCTGACCCGGCTGCGCGCGCCCAACTCGAGGCGTTGGCAGAGAACAGCCGGCGGGCAGGGATTGAAAGTTTTGCGATGGGCGATCCTCGCGGGGGGATCGTGCATGTCGTCGCGCCCGAGCAGGGGCGCTCGCAGCCGGGGATGACCATCGTATGCGGAGACAGCCATACCTCGACCCACGGCGCCTTCGGCGCGCTTGCTTTCGGTATCGGCACATCCGAGCTCGAGCATGTTCTTGCGACCCAGACCATCCGGCAACGCAAGTCGCGCAATATGCGGATCAGCGTCGACGGGATGCTCGGTCCTCATGCCGGCGCCAAGGATCTCGCGCTCCACCTGATCGCCGCGCTCGGCGTCGACGGGGCGACGGGGCATGTCATCGAATATGCCGGATCGGCGGTTCGCGCGCTGTCGATGGAAAGCCGCATGACGCTGTGCAACCTCAGCATCGAAATGGGTGCGCGCGCAGGGCTCGTGGCGCCCGACGAAACGACGTTCGAATATTTGCGCGGGCGCCCCGCCGCTCCGACGAGTGCGGCCTGGGCGGCGGCGGTTTCCCGCTGGCGCGGCCTGCCGAGCGATGCCGAAGCGGCGTTCGACCGCGAGTTTCGCCTCGACGCGCACGATGTTGCTCCGATGGTGAGTTGGGGCACCCTCCCCTCGCAGGTGATTGCGGTCGACGGTGCCGTTCCCGATCCTGCATCGATGCCGACGGCCGAGGCGCGTGCTGCCGCGGCGCGGGCGCTCGACTATATGCAGCTCACGCCGGGGACGCCGCTTCGCGACATTGCGATCGACCGCGTTTTCATCGGAAGCTGCACGAACAGCCGCATCGAGGACTTGCGCATCGCCGCCCGGATTGTTCGTGGGCGCCTTGTGGCGCCGCATGTGCGGGCGCTCGTCGTCCCCGGCTCGGGGCTCGTCAAGCGACAGGCGGAGGCCGAAGGAATCGATGCCGTGCTGCGCGCAGCGGGCTTCGACTGGCGCGAACCCGGCTGCTCGATGTGCGTCGGAATGAACGAGGACCGGTTGCAACCTGGTGAACGCTGTGCAGCGACCTCGAACCGCAACTTCGAAAATCGCCAGGGGCGCGGCGGGCGGACACATCTGATGAGTCCAGCACTGGCCGCCGCGAGCGCGATCGTCGGCCGCATTGCCGACCCCGCCGCGCTCGATCAGGCGCGCGCTTCGTAACGTGCGATCGCCTCCGCGTGGCGAAGCGTGCGTGCGATGTCGTCGAGGCCTTCGAGCAACGCGTGGCGGTCGTCGGGATCGATGGAAAAGCCAGTGGACTCGCCATCGGCCAGCGAGATCATTTGCCTGTCGAGGTCGACATCGATCAGCGCCATATCGGCCATGCTCGCCGCGCGTTGCAGCCGCGCACATTCCGCATCGGGCAGGCGAATGAGGAGCAAGCCGTTCTTGCGCGCGTTGTTCGCGAATATGTCGCCGAAACTCGGCGCGACGACGCAGCGGATACCGAAATCGGTGAGCGCCCAGACGGCATGTTCGCGCGACGATCCGCAGCCGAAATTGCGGTCGGCAATCAGGATCTGCGCATCGCGATAGGGCGCGCGGTTGAGCACGAAGGCGTCGCGCTCGACGCCCTGCGCGTCGTAACGCAGCTCTTGGAACAGGTGTCGACCGAGGCCCTGCCGCGTCAGCGCGGTCATAAACCGGGCGGGAATGATCATGTCAGTGTCGACATTGGCGAGCGGCAGGGGGGCCGCGATACCCTTCAGGCGTTCGAACTTCCGCAAGCTGTGCTCCATGCAATTAGTATTCTAAGTAAATGAACGTGTGTCGCCTGTCCACTGGTTTCGAAGCATATTGCCGACCGAATCATAGGGCTCTAAGATTTGGGAAAGGGGAGAATCTTTGGCAAAAGAGAAACAGCGGTTCCGTCACCCGGCGGAATATTACACCGATCCCGAGAACAGCATTGGCTATCTCGCCCGAATCGTTTTCCGGTCCTTCTCGCGATTGCTCGAGCGCAGCACGCTGGAGCATGACGTGTCGGCGGGACAGTGGCGCTTTCTGCGCCAGCTCTGGCGCGAGGACGGGATCACGCAGCGCGAGCTGAGCGAGCGCGTCGGGATGCGCGAGCCGACAACGGTCGTCGCGCTCAAGGGCCTCGAAAAGGCGGGCTTCATCACACGCAAAAAGACCGATGCCGACCGGCGCAAGACCTATATCTATCTGACACCCCATGCGAAAAAGCTCGAGCTGATCCTCGCACCGATGAATGCCGAGGTGCATGAGGTCGCGACGCGCGAGATGAGCGACGAGGAGGTGGCGACGCTGCAGGCACTGATGCGGCGCGTCATCGCCAACCTTGCCGACGAAACCGCCAAGCTCTCTGAACTTTCTGACATCAAGGCCTAGAGCGCCCTCTTGCGAAACGCTCGCCAATGATTAGTATTCTAATCAAATCGGAACAGGGAGGGCGAATTGGCAAAGATTGCGGTCATCGTCGGGAGCGTGCGCGAATGCTCGTATAACCGCGCGCTGGGCAGGCTCGCGATCGGCGCGCTCGAATCGCACGGCGCGAGCGTTACCGACGTCGATCTCGGCGATTATGATTTGCCCCTCTATTCGGCCAAGCTCGAGGCCGAGGCTTTTCCCGAGGAAGCGCGACGGCTGAAGGCGCTGTTCATGGCGCAGGACGGGCTGTTGTTCGTGTCGCCCGAATATAATGGGTCGGTATCACCGCTGCTCAAGAACGCCATCGACTGGGCCTCGCGCCCGAGCGGCGACGAAAGTGCGGTCGCGCTCAGTGCCTATCGCGGCAAGGTGACGGCGCTGATGGCGGCGTCGGTCAGCCCTTTCGGTGGGCTACGCGGGCTGATGCACCTGCGCCAGATCCTGTCGACCGTCCAGACGCTGGTGATCCCCGACCAACTGCTCGTGCCCAATGCGCATATGGCGTTCGACGAGGGGGGCAACCTCAAGGACGCGCTGCCTGCCTCGCTCGTCGATGTGGTGGCGGCGCGGCTCGTGACGGTGGCGCGCTCGCTCGCTTAGGCGGGCTGTTCCATATTGTCGCCCCAGTCGGCTTCGAGCGCCGCGAGCAGTGCGTCGAAGCGATCGTGCCCCAGCCTTTCGGCGAGCTGGTCGCCGAGTCCGTCCATCGCGCGCTGCGCATCCTGCCGCATCCGCGCGCCGGTTTCGGTCAGCGACACGATCATATGGCGCCGATCGGTCGGATCGGGCGCCAGCTGGACGATGCCGAGGCCGACCATCTGATTGATCGTATTGTGCACCGCCTGCCGCGACAGGCCGAGGTTGCGCGCGATATCCGACGGCCGCACGACGCCGGTGACGATATTGGTCATTACCATCGACTGCGGTCGACTGATGTCGGGCCAGCCGCGCGCGCGCAGCCGTGCCTGCAGGCCTTCGTCCAGCCAGCAAAAGCGTTGAAAAAGTGCGATAATCAATTGGTTTGTGCGCATCTGACGGCCACGAATGCCCCATACCGGCGACCGATCGCCCGAGGCGGCCAAGCTAATGGACCGCGGCGGGCGAAGCAAGGCACGGCAGCGTTGCAATGCCATAATACTTAGTATACTATCTTTCTCGACAATGAAGGGAGAGAGGCTCCGCATGGACGGTTTGATGCAGAATGCGCCGCTGACGGTCGACCGGATCATCGATCATGCGGCGGCGTGGCATGGCGCGCGCGAGATTGTGTCGCGCGATGCCGATGGGCATGTCACCCACGCCGATTATGCCGCGGTCCATGCCGACGCGAAGCGCGTGTCGAATGCGCTCGCGGCAGAAGGAATTGCCCGCGGCGACCGGGTGGCCACGATGGCGTGGAACGGTGCGCGGCACCTGGCCGCTTGGTATGGTGCGGCGGGAATGGGCGCGGTGTTGCACACGCTCAACCCACGGCTTTTCCTCGAGCAGATCGCCTATATCGCCAATCATGCCGGCGACCGGCTGCTCCTCGCCGATCCGGCGGTTGCCGATCTGGTCGGCGAACTGCTGCCGGAGGTTCCGTCGATCGAAAAGGTGATCTTCTTCTGCGACGAGGCTTCGCTCCCCGCCACACGCTATGCGGCGGTCGCATTCGACAACTGGATTTCCGGCCATTCGGACGAATATGCGTGGGGTGGGTTCGATGAAAATGCGGCGTGCGGGCTTTGCTATACCAGCGGCACGACGGGCAATCCGAAGGGGGTGCTCTATTCGCACCGTTCCAACTATATCCATGCGCTGATGACCCTGCAGCGCGACGCGCTCGCTCTGTCTGCGCGCGATACCGTGCTGTTGGTCGTGCCCATGTATCACGCCAACGCCTGGGGCGTCGTCTATTCGGCGCCAGCGGTCGGCGCAAAGCTCGTGCTGCCGGGGCAAAGGATGGACGGCGAGTCCATCTATAATCTGATTGAGGCGGAAGGCGTGACCTATTCGGCGGCGGTGCCGACCGTCTGGCAAATGCTGCTCCAATATATGCAGGACAATGGCAAACGCTTCACGACGCTCGAACGCGTGACCATCGGCGGCTCGGCCTGCCCCGAGTCGCTCGTCCGCACCTTCCGCGACGATTATGGCGTCGACGTCATCCAGGGGTGGGGCATGACTGAAACCTCGCCGCTCGGCACGGTGTCGGTACCCAATGCTTCGGTCGCGGCGAAATCCGATGGCGAGCAGATGACGTACAAGCTCAAACAGGGGCGGCTGCTTTGCGGGCTCGAGATGAAGCTGGTCGACGACGCGGGCAATCGCTTGCCGCACGACGGCAAGACGCCCGGGCGGCTGATGGTGAAGGGACCGACGATCGCGCGCAGCTATTATGGTGGGGAGGGCGGCGACGTACTCGACGCCGAGGGATTCTTCGACACCGGCGACGTCAGTACCATCGACAGCGAAGGCTATATGCAGATCACCGACCGCGCGAAGGATGTCGTCAAATCGGGCGGCGAGTGGATCAGCTCGATCGAATTGGAAAATATCGCGACGGGGCATGAGGCGGTGGCGGTGGCCGCCGTGGTTGGCGTAGCCCACCCCAAATGGGACGAGCGGCCGATCCTGCTCTGCCAGCTCAAACCCGGCGCGAGCGCGACCGGCGACGATGTGCGTGCCTATCTCGATGGGCGGATCGCGAAATGGTGGATGCCCGACGACATATTGTTCGTCGATGAAATTCCCCTCGGTCCGACCGGCAAGATCGACAAGAAGGCGATCCGCGCAGGGCTCGAAGCCTATGAACTGCCGTTCGAGGTCAGTCGATAACATGGAACCCGCTCTCGTCATCCCGGACCGGGATGACTACGAGCTGCAACAAGCAGGAGAGGCGATGATGGACCCGAACGGGATCGAAGGGCTGGACGCACAATTCATCGGCCGCGTTTCGCCGACCGCGCCGCGCATCCAGGCGGGCGGCCATCCGTGCCAGGGCATCTATTGGACTGAGGCGGGCAAGCGCCCGAAGGTCGCGATCATCGCCACCCATTATAATGTCGATTTTTCCGAACATTACATCGCCCCATATTTCGCGCGGCAGGGTTTCGGCTTCCTCGGCTGGAACACGCGCTATCGCGGAATGGAGGATCAGTTCCTGCTCGAGCACGCGATCGTCGACATCGGCGTCGGCATGCAATGGCTGAAGGAGGAGGCCGGGGTCGAGGCGATCGTCATCCTCGGCAATTCGGGGGGCGGTTCGCTGATGGGCGCCTATCAGGCCGAAGCCATTGCGCCGACGCTGACCGACCGTCTGCCGGCCGCCGGGCAGGATGCGCTTGCCAGTCTGGTGAAGGGCGACCTTTATATCAGCTTCAACGCGCATCAGGGGCGGCCCGAGGTGCTCACCGACTGGATGGACGCATCGGTGATCGACGAGAATGACCCGGTCGCGACCGACCCCGAACTCGACCCGTTCAACCCCGACAACGGCCCGCCCTATTCGGACGATTTCATCGCCCGATACCGCGCTGCCCAACGGGCGCGCAACCAGCGCATCACCGATTGGGCGAAGGCCGAATTGAAGCGACTCAGCGATGCGGGCATCCCCGACCGCATCTTTCCGATGTTCCGCTGCTGGGGCGACATCCGCTGCGTCGATCCGGCGATCGACCCGTCCGACCGCAAGCCCAACTGGTGCTATCGCGGCGACCCCGCGATCGCCAACCGCACCCCGAGCATCGGGCGGGCGAACACGATCAAGACCTGGCTCAACATGTGGAGCCTCGAAACCTCGCCGTGTCAGGGCCAGCCGCATCTCGCGAAACACGACACCCCCGCGCTGGTCGTCCAGGGCACCGCCGACACCGGCGTCTTCCCGAGCGATGCACGCAAGATCTTCGACTTTCTGGGCACGGAGGACAAACAGCTCGAACTGATCCCCGGGGCGCATTATTTCGAGGATTCGATCGAAGAGCGCCGGAACGCTGCCGACCTGGTCGGGGCATGGGTTCGGGAGAAGCTGTAAGTGGACGCGACTGGCGCGGCCCTGATCGACGACCTGCGCGGCGCCGGCATTGTCGTCGCTGACGATGCGGCGGTCGAACCGTTGACCGGCGGCGTTTCGTGCGACGTGTGGAAGGTCGAAACGGCGTCCGGCCCGCTCGTCGTCAAGCGCCCGCTCGAACAATTGCGCGTCGCCGCCGACTGGCACGCGCCGGTCGAGCGCGGTGCGAGCGAAGTGCGCTGGCTGCAGCGCGCGCAATCGGTCGATCCGCGCATGGCGCCCGAGGTGGTGGCCGAATTGCCCGGCTATGGCTTTGCTATGCGCTTCGTTCCCCACGCTCCCGTGTGGAAGGATGAGCTAGTCGCGGGTCGTGTCGATCCCACCTTCGCTGCCGCGGTCGGCGCGCGCATCGTCGCGGTGCATGCTGCCACGGCGGACAGCCCCGCCGACCGCGATGCATTCGCCACCGACGCGATGTTCCGCGCGCTGCGTATCGACCCTTTTCTGCTCTATGTGGCGCAGCGCGATAAGGCTGTCGCTGAACCGCTTTATACGCTCGCCGACGAACTCGCTTGCTCCAAGCGCGCGCTGGTGCATGGTGATGTCAGCCCGAAGAATATCCTTGTCGCACCCGCCGGCCCGCTGTTTCTCGACGCCGAATGCGCGGTTTATGGCGACCCCGCCTTTGACCTCGCCTTTTGCACCACGCACCTGCTGCTCAAACTCGTCTGGCTCGATGACGGGCGGCTGCGCGACGCTGCTGCCGCGCTCGTCACGGCCTATAGCAACGGCATCGATTGGGAGGACGCAGACGCGCTGATGCTCCGCGCCGGCCAGATCGCCGCAGCGCTGCTGCTTGCGCGGGTCGAGGGCAAGTCGCCCGCGCCCTATCTGACCGACCCCGATCACAAGTGCATCGTCGCCGAACAGGCGCGCGCACTACTGCTGTCGCCCGCGCCGCTGGGCGCGCTCGTCACTGAATGGAAAAGGACAATATCATGAGTTCGCGCATCGCGGCTGTCACCGGCCGTCAGATTTGGGATTCGCGGGGACGCCCGACGGTCGAGGCCGAAGTGACGCTCGAATCGGGCGCGGTCGGGCGCGCGATTGCGCCTGCGGGCGCGTCGCGCGGTGCGCATGAGGCCATCGACCTGCGCGACGGCGGGGCGGCATTCGGCGGCTTCGGGGTGAACAGTGCGGTCGCTGGCATTGGTACCGAGATTGCGCGCGCGTTGGCGGGTCAGGACGCGCGCGACCAGGCGGCGGTCGACAGGCTTCTGTGCGATCTCGACGGCACGCCCAACAAGGCGCGGCTTGGCGCCAATGCCGTGGTGGCGGTGTCGATGGCAGTGCTCCACGCCGCCGCGGCAAACGCGCGCGTACCGCTTTGGCGCTACCTGGCTGACGGACGCAAGATTCGGACTCCGCTGCCCGAGATCCAGATTTTCGGCGGCGGCGCCCATGCCGGGCGGCGGACCGATGTGCAGGATTTCATGGTGATGTGCCCCAGGGCGGGAAACTTTCGCCGCGCGCTCGAAATTACCGAGGAGGTCTATCGCGCCGCGGGCAGGCTGATGGAGGCCAAGGGGCCGCTCTCTGGAGTCGCCGACGAAGGCGGCTGGTGGCCCAATTTTGCGTCGAACGAAGATGCGCTCGACACGTTGACCAAGGCCATCGAGGCGAGCGGGCACCGCGCGGGCGAAGACGTGTTCATCTCGCTCGACATTGCCGCGAACGAGCTTGGCGACGCGGCGGGCTATGACCTCGCGCTCGACGACCGGCGGCTGTCGGGCGAGGAAATGGCGGCCCGCATCATCGAATGGGCGGGACGCTATCCGATCCTGTCGATCGAGGACCCGGCGGGGCAGGACGATTGGACGACGATGGCGGCGGTCACCGCCAGCATCGGCGACCGGGTGCAGATCATCGGCGACGATGTTCTCGTCACCAATGCAGAGCGCGTCGCGCGGGCGGGCGATGCGGCGGTCTGCAATGCCGCGCTCATCAAGGTCAATCAGGTTGGTACGGTGACCGAGGCAAAGGCCGCGATCGAGGCAGCCGTCCAGCGCGGCTGGGGCGCCATCGTTTCGGCGCGGTCGGGCGAGAGCGAGGATGTCACCATCGCGCATCTCGCCTCCGGCTGGGACGCGGGGCAATTGAAGGTCGGCAGCTTCACCCGCTCTGAACGCATGGCGAAATGGAACGAAATGTTGCGGATCGAGGAGGCGTTGGGAAGCGACGCCGAATGGGCGGGGTTCTCGGCCTTTGCCGGATCGATCGGCCAGGTGACGGCATGATCGTCCTTCACGCACGTCCGAGCCCCGGTTTTCGGGAAGCCGTCGATGCTATTTTCGGCCCCGGCGTCGTGACCCATGTCGACGAAGCCGCGCCGCTTGATGATGTGGCGGGCGAGATTAGCGCGCTGCTGCACGTCCTGACCCCGGTAACGGCCGACTTTATCGCCTCGGCGCCCAATCTCAAGCTGATACAGAAGCTCGGCGTCGGCGTGAACACCATCGCGCTTGATGCCGCCCGCGAGCATGACGTTGCCGTATGCAACATGCCGGGCACCAACAGCCAGGCGGTCGCCGAAATGGCGCTGTCGCTGATGATCGCGGTGCTGCGCCGCACCTGCTTCTTTGATGCGCGCACGCGAGCGGGCGAGGGCTGGACCGCCGATCCATCGGAACTCGACTTGGTCGGCGAGATTAAGGGGCGCACCGTCGGTCTCGTCGGTTTCGGCCATTCGGCACAGCGGCTCGCGCCGGTGCTCGAAGCGCTGGGGGCGAGGGTCGTCTATACGGCGCGTAGCGAAAAGCCCGTCACCTATGAGCATTGGCCGCTCGACCGTCTGATCGCGCAAAGCGACATCGTCTCGCTGCATATGCCGCTCACCGACGACACCCGCGCGAGCATCGACCCTTTTGCGATGAAGAAGGGCGCGGTGCTGGTAAATTGCGCGCGCGGCGAGCTGATCGACGAGGGGCGGTTGGGCGAGGCGCTGACAAGCGGCCATTTGCGCGGCGCGGGGCTCGACGTGTTCGCCGAAGAGCCGCTGCCGCGCGGCAATCTGCTGCTCGGCCTGCCCAATGTCGTGCTCGCCCCGCATATCGCCTGGCTCACCCCCGAAACGCTCGTGCGAAGCCTGACGGTGGCGCATGAAAACTGCCGCCGGCTTGCCGCGGGCGAAGCGTTGCTCCACCGCGCCGTTTGATACGGACCAAGCGCCATGACCCTCCCAATTTTTCTCATCACCGGCCAATTGCTCACCGAAGCGGTATGGGCGCCCTTGCGCGAGGCGTGGCCCGACCGGGAGCTTGTTGTCGCCGACAATAAGAGCGACGACAGCATCGAAGCCTTTGCCGCGCGCCTGCTCGAAAATGCGCCGCCGCGTTTCGCGCTGGTCGCCCACGCAATGGGAGGCTTTATCGCGTTCGAGGTGATGCGCCGCGCCCCCGAACGTGTCGAGCGGCTGGCGCTCGTTTCGACGCTCGCCCCGGCCGACGGTCCAGCGCAGACCGTGCGGCGGCAGGGCTATATCGACCTCGTCGAAAGCGGAAAATTCGAACAGGTCGTCGAGGAACGCATCCCCATCCTCTTCCCCGAGGAAAAACGCGCCGATGCCCGCTTGCTCGGCATCGCGCGACAGATGGCGGCCGACACGGGCGCCGAAACCTTCCTCGCGCAGCAGCGTGCGATCATGGCGCGGGTCGACAGTCGCCCGCGGCTCGGGGACATCGCGGTGCCCGTGCTGCTTGTTCGCGGCGATGGCGACGGTATCGTGAGCGCGGCGCACCATGAAGAAATTGCCGAGGCGATCCCCGGCGCCCGCTCGGTGACAATCGAAGGTGCAGGCCATCTGCCGATGGTCGAGGCGCCGGACCGGTTCCGGACGATCCTTGCGGCGTTTCTGGATGAATAGACAAGGGATTGGGCGATGATCGACCTCGATGCAATTCGGACGCTGGCGGACATCCCGGCGGCATGGGCGCGGCGCCGGGGCGATGCGGTGGCGGTCAAGTTCGAGGACCGCGAGACGAGCTTTTCCGAACTCGACGCGCGTGCAAACCGCGTCGCGCACGCCCTGCGCGTGACAGGGTTTCGCCCGGGCGACCGGGTATCGGCACTCACCAAGAACCACGATAGCTGGTATCCGCTCTTTTTCGGAACGGCGCGGGCACGTGCCTGTTTCGCGCCGATCAATTGCCGCCTCGCACCCGCCGAGATCGGCTTCATCCTGGGCGACGCTGCGCCCCGACTGCTGTTCGTCGGCGAGGATTTCTTTGACTGCGCGCTGGCGGCGGTCGCCGACCTGCCGGCCCCGCCGCTGCTGATCGCGCTTTACGGCGAACATCCCGCATTCCTGCCCCTCGAGACGTGGCTCGGTGGTGCGGGGGATGCACCGCTCGCAGACGCGCCCGAGTTAGCTGATGATGTGCTGCAGCTATACACGAGCGGCACGACGGGGCTGCCGAAGGGTGTGGTCCTGACCAATCGCAATTATCGCGCCTTCCTCGAAGCCGCGACGGAGGTCGATGGCTTCGCCTATGGCGAGGATGAAACCGTTATGATCGTCATGCCCCTGTTCCACGTCGCTGGGACGAACGTCAGTTTCTCGGGATTGGCGCAGGGCGGGCGGCTGGTTCTCGTCAAGGATTTCGCTGCTGCCGACGCGCTGCACATGATGCGCCGCGAGCGGGTTGCGCATGCATTCCTGGCGCCTGCGATGATCCAGATGATGCTGCTCGACCCGGGGGCGGTGGAGGGGGGCTTCCCCGAACTCCGCTCGATCGCCTATGGTGCGTCGCCGATTGCCGAGGATGTGCTGCGCCGTGCGCGGCAGGCCTTCGGCTGCGACTTTGTGCAATTTTACGGCATGACCGAATCGGCGGGGGGCGGCTCCTATCTCGCCCCTGCCGCGCACGACTTGCCGGGCAAGCTGACCTCGTGCGGCAAGCCGTGGCCGGGGATCGAAATGGCGATCCTCGACGGCGATGGGCGCGCGCTGGGCGTCGGCGAGATCGGCGAGATCGCCATTCGCGGTGCAATCGTGATGAAGGAATATTGGGACCGCGCGGCGGCGACCGAGGAAACGCTAGCAGGCGGCTGGCTCCACACCGGCGACGTCGGATGCCGCGATGCCGACGGATTCTATTACGTCCACGACCGCATCAAGGACATGATCGTTTCGGGCGGCGAGAATGTCTATCCGGCCGAGGTCGAAAGCGCGATCATGGGCTGCCCCGGTGTCGCCGACGTCGCGGTCATCGGCGTTCCCGACGACAAATGGGGCGAAGCCGTGAAGGCGCTGATCGTCCCGGCGGCCGGGGCGCAGCCCGACCCTGCGGATATCGTCGCCTGGGCACGCGAGCGGATCGCGGCCTACAAGGTTCCGAAAAGCGTCGAGTTCATCGATGCGCTGCCGCGCAATCCGTCGGGCAAGGTGCTTCGCCGCGAGTTGCGTGCGCCCTTCTGGGAAGGCCGCGACCGCGCGGTCGGATAAGCGTCGGAACTTCAAAAAAGGAACCCGGCCAATGGCCGGGTCGAGGAGGAGTTCCAGTGGCTCTGGAAATTCAAGCTGCGGTCGCCGGGGTTCGGCCGGTGATCAGTCCTTCGCGCCGCGTGCCGTCGGCCTGCATCGGATCGTGCGCGACATCGCTGTCGTCGAATTCCTTCGTCCAGGCGGCAAACTCGAGGCAGATGCCGTCGGGATCGAAGAAATAAATCGAGCGGACGAACACGCCGGGGTGCAGTTCTTCTGCGAGGTTGGTGTCCGAATCGTCGTGATTGAGGACGCCCGAAACCTTCACGCCCTTTTCGGCGAGCCGCGTACAATACTCGTCGAATTTGTCGGCCGCGACATTGATCGCAATATGGTTCATCGACCCGTGCGCCGACGTGAAATCGCCTTCGCCCGGAAGTGCCTGCGGTGCCGAAACGCCTGGGACGCCGGGGCGCGCATTGTTGAACCAGAAGAAGGCGATGCTGTCGCCGTTGCCGACATCGAAAAAGAAATGCTGGCCGCGCCCGCCCGGCAACTCGAGCGTCTTGATGAGCGGCATACCGAGTATGTCGCGATAAAATTCGACCGTTTTCGCCATGTCTTTGCACACCAGCGCAAGGTGGTTGATGCCGCGAAAATCGAACTCCGGATTTGTTTCCGCCATTATCCGTCTCCTTTGGTTCAGTTATTGTTCGTGCTGGGGCGGCTCGTCATCCGCTCGTACCAGCGCAGGACATGCGTTGCAGCGGGGTCGATCGGCTGACCGACCGACGCGCCGAAATGGAGAAAGGCGAACAGCATGACGTCGGCGAGCGTCAGCCGGTCGCCCGCGATGAAGTCGCGACCCGCGATCAGCGGATCGAGCCACCGGATACCATCTTGCGTCGTCGCCTTCAGCCCGTCCGCTGCCTCGGGCAGGCAGCGCACCCGCGTTTCGAACAACGGCAGCCCTTCGGCGAAGCGGAAGCCGTTGGTCAGCGGCTCGCAGATTTTCAGGTCGACACGGCGGGCCCACATTCGCGTCTGCGCCCGCTCTTCCGGCGTCGTGCCGATCAGCGACGGATCGGGGTAAAGCTCTTCCAGATATTCGCAGATTGCGGTGATTTCGGTGAGGATTGACCCGTCGTCGAGTTCCAGCGCCGGGGTCTGGCCGGCGGGGTTGACCTCTACATTATAGGGTGCGCGGCGGTTTTCACCCCCGCGCAGGTCGATGACGGCCTCGGGGATCTCGATTCCCTTTTCGGTCATGAACAGCTTCACGACACGCGGGTTGGGACCGACGCTGTTATAGAATTTCATGCTGTCCTCTCTCTTGGCTCTTTACCATTACAGCGGCAAATCGTCAATTAATTTGACAGTTGTGAAGCGCGAGCCCCGGTCGTGGCCAGCGGACGCGATAAAGCGTTCCGGTTGTCGATGCGGTGATATAGGCGTCGCGGCCGTCCGGGCCGCCAAAGGCGATGTTGGTGATGCCGATATCGGGGAGCGGCACGAACTCTGGCGCGCCGCCCGCGGGATCCAAAATGCTGATGCCGCCCTCGACCATCGTCGCGACGCAGACGCGCCCGCTCGCCTCGACTGCGAGACTGTCGAACAGACGAAAGGCGGGCGGCGTCCCGACAAAACGACCGGGCGCCCAGGGCGGGGGCGGCGTGAGTACACCGGGCATCACAATATCAATCGCCCACAGCCGGGCTGTCATCGTTTCGCTGACATAAAGTATGTCGCCACCGGGCGAGAGGCCGATGCCGTTGGGGCCGATCATCGCGGCACGCTGGAGGCTGAGCCGCTGACCGTCCGTGGTCGCATAATAGACCGCGCCATGATCGCGCCCGCTCGCGCGGACATGGCCATGGTCGGTGAACCAGAAACCGCCGCTTGCGTCGAAGACGATATCGTTGGGCCCACTGAGCGGCGCGCCTTTGAAGCTGTCGTACAGCGTCGTCACCGCGCCGGTCCCGAGGTCGACGCGCTGGATCGACCCGCAAGCCGCCTCGTGCGCCGCATGGCCGGGGAACAACAAGCCCTGGGCCTCGGTCCAGATGAACCCGCCATTGTTGCAGACATAGGCTGCGCCGTCGGGTCCGACGGCGAGCCCGTTCGGCCCGCCGCCGAGTTCGGCAACGACCGACAGTGCGCCGTCCGCGCCCACGCGCGTCAGCGTGCCGCGCGCGATTTCGACGAGCAGCACCGACCCGTCGGGCATCGGAACCGGTCCTTCGGGAAAGCGCAGGCCCGAGGCGACGACCTCGGGCGCGCCGAAGTCGTTCATTCGCCCGTGGGGCGCGGGGCGCTCAGGAAGTCGGCGGCGTCGAAGCCTTCCGGCGCCGCGACCTCGACGATCGGGTCCTCGCGGGCATCAAACTCCATGCGCAGTGCGCGGGTGATGACCGCGTGCATGTCATACAGGCAGGTGATGTATGTGAATTCGAAAATCTGCTCGTCGGTCCAGAAGCTTTTGAGCTTGTCGAAAACCTCGAGCGGGACGCGGCCGTCCGCCTGGCTAAGGCAATCGGCATAGGCAAGCACGGAGCGTTCCTGATCGTCATAGCAATCGGCGACCTGCCAATGCGCGATGCTCGCAATCTTGTCCTCGCTGACACCAAGCCCCCGCAGCGACTTGCAATGCTGTGAAAAGACGAACTGGCTTCCCTTGACCCAACCGGCGCGCGTCTGGCCGAGTTCGCGCAAGACCGGGTCGATCGAGCGCGCGGGGTTGCGATAGACGGCAAAGCCGTCGACCGCATGTTTGAAGATGTCGGGCGACAGTGCATAGACGGTCCACCAATCGCCGGGCGTGCCCGTCGCCGTGCCCGGCTCGGCCACCGGGTCGCGATCGCCGAACAGGCGGTTGTAATAGGCGATGACCGTCTCGTCGGTGATTTCGGAACGGGGAACCTGGCGCAATACGGGCATGGTTTTGTCCTCAGGCGTTTGCAAATTTGCGGAATTCGGCGACGTGCGCCGAATCGAAATATTCGTCGAGGCGCGTGATCTTGCCCGCTTCGACGCGGCAGATGATTGCGCAGGGCAGCCGCACGGGCACATCGTCGTGTACGCGGACGCCCTTCAGCTCATGCTGTTGTACGAACCCGCCGGGATAAACCGTCAGCCGCCGCTCGGCATATTTTCGGTCCTTGATCCGCGCGACCATCCCGGTCAGCGTCGTCGCAGTCTGGTCGCGGGTGACGATAGCCTCGTCGGTGTTGTGCCAGATTTCGGCGTCGGGCGTGAAGCAGCTTCGCATCGCATCGATGTCGCCCGCCTCGATCGCGTCGAAAAAGCGGGTCGCCATCGCCCGGATCTGTTCCTCTTCGGCCATGTCGCTCTCCTAAGCCTTGGCGCCGAACATGCGGCCGCCGTTCGCGGCGATCAGCCCGTCGATATCGTCGCCGCAATAGTCGGGATCGGCGGACGCGCCGAACGCCGACAGCATGTCGGCGGTCACCAGTTCGGCCATCGCCTTCCATTCGGGGTGGGTGAAGATCCAGAAGTCGCCAGCCTCTACAGCCGCCACGACGCGCGCGCCGATCCGGTCGGGCGACATGCCGCCCGCGAGTACGCCCTGCATCGCCTGGCTCGTCACCGCAGCTTGACCGACCTCAACCTCGACCGGGCGGAGGTCGCGCGTCGTTTCGACAATGCGTGTTGCCGACATGCCGGGCATCAGCACCGATACCCCAACCCCGCTGTCGGCCAACTCGTTGCGCAATGCCATTGCGATGCCCAGCGTCGCGAATTTCGAGCTGATGTAGGCGACCGAGATCGGCGGCGGCACAATAGCGACCATCGACGATGTGATGACAATGTGGGCGGGCTCGCCGGCAGCCTTCATGCCGCCCAGAAATGTGCGGCACGCATAAAGATGGGCATGCGCGTTGACAGCATAGTTCCAGCGCCAGACGTCGGTGTCATATTGCTCGAACGGACCCGATCCGCCGCCGACCCCCGCGTTGCTGAACAGGATGCGTACCGGGCCGAAGGCGCGTGCGGCTTCTCTCGCCGCCGCCCAGTCTTCCTCGCTGGTGACGTCGAGCCTGATGCCGAGCGCCTCGGCGCCGGCACGGCGCAGCGTCTCGGCCGCGTCCTCGACGCGCGCACCGTCGATGTCGGCGACGATGACTGCTGCGCCCTTGTCTGCCAACGCCCTGGCGGTTGCGAAGCCGATCCCGCTTGCGCCGCCTGTGATGAAGGCCGCTTTTCCGGCAACAGGGGTCATTCGGCAAAATCCTTGTCGAGGTGGCGCGTCATCGCGAACTGGGCAAAGCCCGCCGCGACCGCGAAAGGCATCAGCGCCATCAGCGCCCAGCGCAGGCTCGCATCGCCATGCTCCGGCTTCAGCGCGTCGCTGACCATGCCGGCAAAGAGCGGCCCGAGGCCGAGGCCGACGATGTTGAACATCAGCATCAGCACCGCAGCCGCAGTGGCGCGCGAGCGCGGCGGGGTGAGGTTCTGCACGAGCGCAAGCGCGGGCGCGACATAGGCGGTGCAGGCCGCCATCGGAACGAGCATCAGCGCCAGCGACAGCTGCCAGCTGTCGACGAGCAGCGCCGCGATGAAGGTCGGGACGAGCACCGCGGTCGCGAGCGCCGGGATCGTCCCATAGGCGCGCGGCGAGCGTTCTGCGGCGCGGCTGACAAGCCAGCCGCCGCCGAGAATGCCGACGCCGAAGGTGATCCCGGCTGCGGGCGCGAACCAGCTCGCCATCGCTTCGAGCGGCATCTTTTGTGTGCGCATCAGAAAGGCGGGGATCCAGTTGAGCATGCCATAGCTCACAAAGGCGGCGAGGCCGCTTCCCACCATCACCATGCGGAGCGAGCGGCGGCGCACGAACATCGCAAGGCTCTGGCCGAAGGGGAGGGCGGCGTCGGCCTGTTTCTGCGTATCCATCGCCCCGCGCATCGGCTCGCGTACCAGCCAGATCAAAAGCGGCGCGACGAGGATACCGACGATACCGATTACGACAAAGGCGTTACGCCAACCGATATTGGCCGCCGCCCACGCGCCGAACGCCGCGCCGACGAAAACGCCGAACGGGCCGTTGCAGGTGAACAGGCCAATGGCGAAGGGGCGCTTGGCCGGGGGATAAAGGTCGGCAATCACCGACAGCGACGGTGCGGTTCCGCCCGCCTCGCCCGCGCCGACGCCAAAGCGCATCAGGGCGAGCTGCCAGAAGTTGGAGGCCAGTCCGCACGCCGCTGTGAAGGCGCTCCACACGATGCACGACAGACCGATCAGCTTCACCCGGTTCCAGCGGTCGGCGATCATCGCGACCGGCACCCCCATCGCCGCATAGAAAAGCGCAAAGGCAAGGCCCGTCAGCAACCCGAACTGTGTGTCGCTGAATTGCATGTCGGCGCGGATCGGTTCGACGAGCACCGACAGGAGCTGGCGATCGACGAAATTGATCGTGCCGACGACGAAGAGCATCCCCAGCGCAAAATTTCGCCGCGCGGTTCCCCCATAGATCTGCGCCCCTTTCGTGGCCGCGAAGGCGGTTGCCTCGGTCATGGCTCTCCCCATTGGTCGGCGAGTCCTCTCGCTTCAAAAATACTTAGATATTTAAGGTTATCTGTCAATGTGCTTTACAGTGTGCCGGCCAATGCAGGGAGGATGGCATGGAGATTCGCGGAAAAACAGCGATTGTGACGGGCGCGGCGAGCGGTATTGGTCGCGCGACCGCCGAAATTCTGGCGCGGCGGGGCGCTGCGGAAATTGCGCTCGTCGATGTGAATGATGCCGGGCTGGCAGAGACGGCGGCGCTGGTCGAAGCGCAGGGCACGCGTGCAAGCGTCCACCGGCTCGACCTGTCGGACATCGCTGCGGTCGAAGCCTGGTTCCGCGACCATGGCGACGTCGACATCCTGCACAATAATGCCGGGGTCGTGTCGGGCCTTCCGCAATTTCCAGACGTCGACGCCGCGCGCTTGCGATGGATCATCGACGTCAACGTCACCGCGCTTGTCGTCGCGACGCAGCTCGCGGTGCAGGCGATGCGCCAGCGCGGCGGCGGCGTTATCGTCAATACAGTGTCGACGGTCGCTCTCGGGACGGGCTTTTACGACGCCATGTATGCGACGACGAAGGCGGCGGCGATGATGTTCACGCGCTGCTGCGCCTCGCTGAAAGAAGAACATGGCGTCCGCGTCATGGGCATCCTGCCGGGGCTTGTCGACACGCCCATCCTCGACACCACCGGCGCAGGAGGAAAATCGGAATGGATGGAAACCGTGCTCGCCAACAATGAGGCATGCCTGCCCGAAGATATAGCCGAGGGCGTCGCGATGCTCATCGCCGACGACAGGCTGGCCGGGGGCGACTGGCTGGCCGTGCGCAGGCTCGAGGGCGCGATCGATTATGAGTGGGGGCACGCCGACACGGTCGTCTGACCGTGCGGCCACTCGGCGTTACCGCGTTGGGGCTTCGAGCATATTCTTGCCGAAAAGGTTTGACCATTGCTCCTCGCTCAGCACGGGGCGAGCGCTCGACAGGTTGGCGGCGTTCTTGACGTCGGTCCCTGCGATGACGGCCGGGCGCTCGCCGACGCGAACAAACCAGTCGGCGATTGCGGGATAATCGTCGAGCGTCAGGCCGATGGCGCGTATCGCGCGCGTCCACGGCCAGGTCGCGATGTCGGCGATGCTATATTCCTCGGCCAGATAGTCCGCTTCCGACAGGCGCCCGTTAAGAACGTGGAGCAGCCGGAGCGTTTCGTTGCGATAGCGTTCGACGGGATAGGTCTGGCCTTCGGGTGCATAGCGAATGAAATGATGCGCCTGTCCCTGCATCGGACCAAAGCTTGCCATCTGCCACATCAGCCATTGCTGCGCCTGGCTTCGGCGGCGTGGATCGGCGGGGAGGAGCATGCCCGACTTTTCCGCAAGATAGAGAAGGATGGCACCGCTTTCGAATATTGGGAGCGGCGCGCCGCCGCCGACGGGATCATGGTCGACGATGGCGGGAAGTCGGCCGTTGGGATTGATCCGGCGATAGGCGGCAGTCAGGTGATCGCCCGCGAGCATGTCCATCTTGATCAGCCGGTGGTCGAGCCCGGTTTCCTCGAGCATGATCGATATTTTGTGCCCGTTCGGTGTGGGGGTGAAATAGACGTCGATCATGCTGAAGCCCCTTGTGCGAAACGGGTGCGAGCGAGGGCGAACACGCGGTCAAATGCCGCCCGGCCTGCCGGATAGCCCGCGACCGAAAGCGTCACGCCGACGATGGACCAGCGCTCGCCGCGCTGCAGCCTGAACCGGTAGCGTCCGATGAGGTTGCCCATAAGCTCGTCCTCTCCGTCGCGAATGAAATGGGCGGCGTCGACGATTGCGGCTACCTCGGCCTGTTTGCCCTCGACCGATGCCTGGAGGTTCGAAAGGCGGTGCGCGGTCGCGCCGAACGCTTCGAGCAGACGGCATCGCGCAGTCCACTCGTCGGATGATACGTCGGCCTTGAGTGAGCCGATTGCGCTATAATCGATCGTTACGTTTGCACCGAACAGTGCGCGAAACGCTGTCCATTCGCGCGCGTCGAGCGCCGAGGCATAAGCGATTGCGACGGCCACCGCGGACTGCCGATCAAGCAGGTCTGCGATGGCCGCCGCTCCCCCCGGCATTGTCAGAATTTGACGCCCGCCTCGACCGAAATGCTGCGCGCCGGCTCGAGATAATGGATCGAGCGCGTCACGTCGGTGATGGGGAAGGGCAGGCGGAAGGCGCTGCCTGCGGTTAGCTTGTTTGTCAGGTTGCGCCCGACGAACGCGACGTGCCAGCGGTCCTCGGGCCCGCTCAATTGGACGCGCAGATCGACCTTGGCGTAGCCGCGCTGGAAACCGAAATTCGGGTCCTGATTGTCTGAATTAAAATATCCCGAACGCGCCGACACCACCCCGGTGACGTCGAGATCGAGCGAGGGCGACAGCGGCACCCATGCGTGGGCCGTCAAGCTTCCCGACCAGTCGGACACATAGGGCAGCGGCGCCCCGGCAATATTGTTCGCCGCGATGCTCGCCGGATTGGCCGGATCGCACGCGGAGATCGGCTGCGTCGCAAGGCAGGCCGCGCCCGGATAATCGATGTAACGGATATCCTGGTAAGCAGCCGATGCCTGCACGTCGAAATGGCGCGACGGTCGCAGAATGAAGGTGCTCTCGATCCCCGTCGATGCCGCGCTCGCCGCATTGCCTGTCTGATAGGTCGAGATCGTCGGGTTATAGACCGACACCTGCAGATTCTTGAACCGCGTATCGTAAACCGAGACGTTGGCCGTCAGCACGCCGAGCGTCGCACGAATGCCGCCCTCGATATTGCGCGATCGTTCGGGCTCGTACTGGAAGGTCGCATCGGTCGTGCCATAGGTGTTCGACACGAAGCCACCCGACTTCGACCCGCGGCCATAGGTGGCGTAAACCATGACGTCGGGGTTGATGTCATATTGGAGCGTGATCGACGGATCGACGTTGTTTTCCTTGCGCTTGCCCTGCGCCTGCGTGATCGGACGCAGGTTGAACGGGCCATAGATGCGCTCGCCGTCGAACGTCGCTTCCTTCTTCGTGTGCGTATAACGCAGGCTGCCGATGAAACGCAGCGCGTCGGTCGCATTCCACGTCGCCTGACCAAAGACCGAGTAGGATTCGGTCTTCTGGTCGAAGAAGGTGTGGAGCAGCCCGAAATAGGTCAGCGCGCTATTGTCGATATTGAAGCCGCCGAACTGGTCGAGATGATAGTCCGACTTATCGAAATAGGCGCCGACGATGAATTCAAGCGGGCGACCGGTCGGCGAAAGCAGCCGGATCTCCTGCGAGAATTGGTCGAACTTTTCAGGATAGCTGTTGTACACCGAATTGGTCGTCACCCCGCCGCCTGGCAGCGTCTGGTCGAACCCGTTGATCATCGCCGAATCGAACCAGCTGTATCCGGTGATCGAGGTTAGCGTATAGTCGCCGAGCTGGACGTTGGCGGTGCCCGAAATGTTTAGAGTCTCGCCGCGGATGCCTTCTTCGCCAAGCGCCGAATCTTCGAGGAAGCGCGTCTGGCGCAGATTGGGGACGGCTGTCGCCGAATCGGACACGGTGATCCCGCCCTCGATGTCCTGGTTTCCATATTCGACGCGCGCGGTGAAATCGAAGTCGGGGCTGGGTTCCCACAGCGCGGTGAAGCGAACGAGTTGCTGCTTCGTCTGCGGGTTCTTTTTGTCCGTCGCAAGGTTGCGGATATAGCCGTTGTTGTCGACGACGCGGCCGGCGAGGCGGACGCTCAGCGTCTCTGAAATCGGCCCCGACACATGGCCCGACAGTTCGAAGCCGTCATATTCGAAATCATAGCTTCCGGTGAGCGAACCTTCGAAATCGCGCGTCGGCGTCGCCGAAACGACGCTGATCGCGCCCGCCGCCGTGTTCTTTCCGAACAGCGCACCCTGCGGGCCGCGCAGCACCTCGACGCGCGCAATGTCAAAGAAGGGCGCCTGCGTCTGGCGACTGCGCCCGGCGTAGATACCGTCGACGTACAGGCTGACCGCTTGGTCGAACGAGAAATTCGACGGCGGCGAGCCGAAGCCGCGGATATAGATGACGTCGTTGCCTGCGGTCGTTTGGACGGCGACGTTGGGAACATAGGACGACATCGCCTGGAAATCGTTGACGCCGAGGTCCTGTAGCCTCTGGCCGCTCACAACCTCCATCGAAATCGGGACGTCCTGAATGCCCTGTTCGCGCTTTTGCGCAGTAACAATGATCTCATTGTCCAAACGGGCCTCGGCGGGCGCGGTTTGCGCCATCGCCGGTACTGCCCCGAAAATAATTGCTGCCCCGGCAACGCCCGAAAGCAGGACCTGATCCAATGCGCGCATCGACACCCTCCCTTGTGTAAATTTGCTGACGGTATGGGTGCGGCACGCCGCCTCCCATCCGTCAATTTGATTGACCCTTAGTATACTAATTGTTTTATACTTGTCCATAGCTGGACAGGAGGATTTGTAAGATGGACACTCTCGACGACGCCAACGCGCTCGCGCCGCTTCGCACGCGCCATTTGTGTACCGTGGAGTTCGAGGTCGAAGGCGGCATCATTGACATCGGGGCATCGCCATTCGGTGTGCAGCGGATGGGCTATGTCACGGGCGGCCGATTTTTCGGACCGCGTATCAACGGCTTGGTGCTACCTGGTGGCGGTAACTGGTCGCGCAGCGGACAGCTAGCCGGGGACGAGGCGGTCGGGACTTTCGACGCGCGATCCGTGTGGCAGGCCGACAATGGCGACCGCATCTTCGTGAGCTATTCGGGACGCAGCGTCGTTCCTCCCGATGTGCGCGCGGCCTTCGCAGACCCCGACGCAGCGCCGGTCGATTCGTCGCGATATTATCTGCGAATCGCGCCCGTGTTCGAAACGGCGAGCACCGAGTTCGGTTGGCTCAACGCGATTCTCGCCGTCGGCGTCGGCGAGAGAACCGATTTTGGCGCCCGCCATGTGATCCACGAGGTGCTGTGATGATCGACCTTCATTATTCGGCGACCCCCAACGGGCAAAAGATTGCCATCATGCTCGAAGAGATAGGCGCGCCATATCGCGTTATCGCCTATGATATTTTCCGGGGCGACCAGCTGACGAGCGTGTTCGGGCGTATCAACCCCAATCACAAGCTTCCCGCGATCGTCGATCGGGCGCCTGCCGAAGGTGGCGAGCCCGTGACCGTCTTTGAATCGGGCGCGATCCTGCAATATCTGGCCGAGAAGAATGGCCGTTTCCTGCCGCCGAGCGGCGCGGCGCGTGCTGCGACATTGTCGTGGCTGACCTGGCAGGTCGCGGGGCTCGGTCCGATGGGCGGGCAGGCGAGTCATTTCCTCCGCTACGCTCCGCCGGGGCAGGACTATGCGGTCGAACGATACACGCGCGAACTCGACCGGCTTCTAACGGTGCTCGAACGCCGCCTCGAAAAATCGACCTATGTCGCGGGCGAGGACTATACGATCGCCGACATGGCGATCTGGCCCGGCCGGGCGTCGGCGTTCGTCATGGGCATGGAGCTCGACACATGGCCGGCAATGAAGGCGTGGTTCGACCGGATCGCCGAGCGCCCCGCTGTGAAGCGTGCAATGGAACGTGCCGATCTGGCCGCGCCCGCGAAATATGTCGGGCGCTACCAGAAGCTCGATGACGAGGAATGGTCGAACATGTTCGGCCCGGCAAATCACGCCGCTGTTACGCGCGACTAGGGCATAGTCCTGGGGGGTAGCGCGAGCAGCCTCAGCGCGGGGCGTGTTGGCGGTCGCCCCACAGGATCGCGCGATGCTCGTCGGTGAAGCCTGTCAGTCCGCCTTCGATCGTTTCGGCGCGCGCGACGCCGACCGTCATGCCTTCGGCGACCGCGGGGCGCTCGAACATCGCGGCGCCCCAGCGCGCAACATTGGGAAAACGCGCGCCATTATCAATCAACTGGCGGCGCAGATAGGGCAGGGTCGCCATATCGGCGATGCTATATTCGTCGCCGGCAAGCCACTCGGTCTCACCGAGCCTTTTGTCGAGAACCATCATCAGCCGGTCGACCTCGCGTGTATAGCGATCGATCGCATAATCGTGGCGGTCTTTTGCATAATGGGTGAAATGTGCAGCCTGTCCGAACATCGGGCCGATACCCGACAGCTGGAACATCAGCCATTGCCAGCATAGCGCGCGCTTCACCGGATCGGCGGGGAGGAAGCGCCCCGTCTTTTCGGCGAGGTAAAGCAGGATTGCGCCGGTTTCCCACAAGACGAAACCCGGACCTGCCGGACCGTCGTCGTCGACAATGACCGGGGTCTTGTTGTTCGGATTGAGCGCGAGGAACGCGGGGGTCAGTTGATCGCCCGCGAGGATGTCGACCGGTTCAAGCTGCCATTCGAGATCCATTTCGAGCAGGGCAATCGCGATTTTGCGCGCATTGGGCGTCGGCCCGCCATAAAGGGTGATCATTGCGCTATTCCTCCCGGCCCAGCCATCGCCTCAGAATCTCGCCCGTATCCTGCCCGACCGCGAGCGGCGCGGGGCGGCGCACACTACCGGGTGTAGCCGACAGCTTCGGGAACACGCCTTGCATCGTCACCGCTCCCAGTTCGGGGTCGTCGACCGTGACAAGCGCTCCGCGCGCCGCGAAATGCGGATCGTTCAGCATATCTTCCGCGTCATAGACCCGCCCCGCCGGGACACTTGCGTCAAGCAGGCGTGCCTCGAGTTCGGCGATGGTCAGCGTGCGGGTCCAGTCGGCGATGAGCGCGTCGAGTTCCTCCTGATGCGCGCCGCGCGCGCGGTGCGTCGCATAACGGGGGTCGTGCGCCAGTCCGGGCCGCCCCATCGCTTCGGCGAGCCGCGCGAACACGCCGTCCTGGTTCGCGCCGATCAGATAGTCGCCGTCGCGGCAGGGATAGACGTTCGAGGGCGCAATGCCCGGCAGCGTCGAACCGGTCCGCTTGCGCTTGGCGCCGCTGACTGAATAGTCGGAGACTGTCGATTCCATCACTTGCAACACGGCCTCGTAAAGCGCCGAATCGATAATCTGGCCTTCGCCTGTCTGGGTACGGTGGTGGAGTGCGGCAAGCGCGCCGAGGCATCCATAGGTCGCTGCAAGCGTATCGCCAATCGACACCCCCATCCGTGCGGGGGGCAGGTCGGGATAGCCGACTATCCCGCGCCAGCCGCCCATCGCTTCGCCGATGCCGCCGAAGCCCGCGCGCGCCGAATAAGGGCCGGTCTGGCCATAGCCCGAAACGCGCACGACGATCAGGCCAGAGTTCGCCCGGCGGAGTTCGGCCGGGTCGAGATTCCATTTTTCGAGCGTCCCCGGCCGGAAATTTTCGATCAATATGTCGGCTTCGGCAATCAGGTCGCGGGCGAGCGCCTGACCCTCTGGCGAACGCAGGTCGACCGCCACCGAATATTTGTTCCGGGCAATGACGCGCCACCAGCTCGGCTTCTCGCCTTGGCCCCAGTGGCGCATCTGGTCGCCCGTTTCGGGAGGTTCGATCTTGACGACTTCGGCGCCCATGTCGCCAAGGAGCTGGCCGCAAAAGGGTCCTGCGATAAGCTGGCCCATTTCGACGACCTTGATTCCTTCCAGCGCTCCCCCGCCGCTGTTCGCGTCTGTCATTTCATTCCTTTCGGGACCGGACTGGCCAGAGGCGGTCGCCTCGCACCCCATTGGCTCTTTATACTTAGAATGCTATGTAATTTTCAACCTGCTAATTGGTCGGACCCGCCAGGAAGGAAAAAATGTCGATAAATCAGAGTGTGGAGATGGTCGAGGTCGGACCGCGCGACGGCCTGCAGAACGAATCGCGGGTGATCTCGACGGCCGACAAGGCCGAACTGGTCCGCCGCGCAATCGACTATGGCACACGCCGCATCGAGGTGACGAGCTTCGTCAATCCGAAGAGGGTGCCGCAACTTTCCGACGCCGAGCAGCTGGTGACGCTGCTGCCCGATCGCGCCGACGTGACATATATCGGCCTCGTTCTCAATCGCCGCGGGGCCGAAAGGGCGCTTGCCACGGGGCGCATCGACGAGCTGGGGGCCGTGTGCGTGACGACCGACAGCTTCGGTATCCGCAATCAGGGACAGAACGCCGCCGAATCGCTCGCCGCCGCCATCGAAATCGTCGCGCTGGCAAAGGCGTATGGCCGCAGCGCGCAAATTACCATTGCGACCGCCTTCGGCTGTCCGTTCGAGGGCCGCGTGGCGTTGCAGCAGGTTGTCGAGATGGCGAAACGCGCCGCCGACGCGGCGCCGCGCGAGGTCGCGCTTGCCGACACGATCGGCGTCGGGGCGCCGGGGCAGGTGGCCGAGACGGTCGGGCGCGTGCGCGAGGCGATCGCTGGATTGCCGCTCCGCGTCCATTTCCACAATACGCGCAACACCGGACTGGCCAATGTCTGGGCGGCGGTTTGCGAGGGCGTGGCGACGGTCGACGCATCGCTCGGTGGGCTTGGCGGCTGTCCCTTCGCTCCCGGCGCTGCGGGCAATGTTCCGACCGAGGATGTCGCTTATCTTTTGGAGCAAAGCGGCGTTGTCACGGGCCTTGACCTGGCCAAGGCGGTCGATGCGGCCCGATGGCTGACCGGCGTAATGGAGCGATCGCTCCCTGCGCTCGTCAGCAAGGCTCCGGCCTTTCCCAATGTTTGAACTGTACCGGGAGACGCTGCAATGAACTGGTCCGAAGACCTGAGCGCGGCGAAGATTGCGGCGCGCGTCGAACGTTTCGTGCGTGAAGAGGTTGTGCCCTATGAGCGCGACGATCGCTGCGGCCCGCACGGCCCGTCGGACGATCTCGTCCGCGAGCTGCGCACCAAGGCACGCGATGCGGGTGTCCTGACGCCGCACATCCTCGACGATGGCGCGCACCTCAGCCAGCGCGCGACGGCGATGGTGCTGAAGCCGTCGGGTCTCTCGCCGCTCGGGCCGGTCGCGGTCAACGTCATGGCCCCCGACGAGGGCAATATGTACCTGATCGGCAAGGTCGGGACGGACGAACAGAAGGAGCGTTTCCTGCGTCCGCTCGTGCGCGGCGAGGTGCGTTCGGCCTTTTTCATGACCGAACCCGCGGCCGAGGGCGGTGCGGGTTCCGACCCGTCGATGATGCAGACGCGCTGCTACCGCGACGGCGACGACTGGATCGTCAACGGCCGCAAGGCGTTCATCACGGGCGCGCAGGGCGCCAGCGTGGGCATCGTGATGGCCAAGGCCGACGAGGGGGCGTGCATGTTCCTCGTCGATTTGCCCGACCCTGCGGTGCGGATCGAGCGGCTGCTCGACACCATCGACAGCTCGATGCCCGGCGGCCACAGCATCGTGCGGATCGACAATCTGCGCGTCCCCGGCGCGCAGATGCTCGGCGCGCCGGGCGAGGGGTTCAAATATGCGCAGATCCGCCTGGCGCCCGCGCGCCTGTCGCACTGCATGCGCTGGTGGGGCGCGTGCCAGCGCGCGCACGAGATTGCGACCGCCTATGCCTGCACGCGCATGGCGTTCGGCAAGCCGCTCGTCGACCATGAAGGGGTCGGCTTCATGCTCGCCGAAAATCGCATCGACCTGAAGCAGGCCGAACTGATGATCGACTGGTGCGCCGACATACTCGACAGCGGTTCGCTCGGTACCGCCGAAAGTTCGATGGCGAAGGTCGCGGTGTCGGAGGCGCTGATGCGGATCGCCGACCGCTGCGTGCAGGTGATGGGCGGAACGGGCGTCAGCGGCGACACGATCGTCGAACAGGTTTTCCGCGAGGTGCGGGCCTTCCGGATTTACGACGGCCCGACCGAGGTCCACAAATGGTCGCTCGCCAAGGCGGTGAAGCGCGAATGGATGCAGGGCAACGCAAGGAACAGCGAAGGGACAGCATAATGACGACGGTCGCGGGACGGACAATCATCGTGACCGGCGCATCGGCGGGGCTCGGTGCGCATTTTGCGCGCCTTTATGCTGCGGCGGGTGCGCGCGTCGTCCTTGCCGCGCGCCGCGTCGACCGCGTCGAGGCGCTGGCGGCGTCGATCGAGGGTGAGGGCGGCGAAGCGCTGCCCGTCGCGATGGACGTCGGCGATGCGGACTCGGTCGCTGCCGCCTTCGACGCCGCAGAGGCGCGCTTCGGGCTGGTCGATACCATCGTTGCCAACGCTGGCGTTTCGATGGTGGGGCGGTCGACCGACCTGTCGGCGGACGCGATCCGCCAGGTGCTCGACACCAATATCGCCGGCGTTTACCTGACCGTGCGCGAGGGCGCGCGGCGCCTGATCGCATCGGGAAGCCGCGAAAGCGGCGCGGGACGCGTCATCATCATCGGATCGATCACTTCGCACATGACCGCCGTTGGCGACGCGGCCTATGCCGCGTCAAAGGCCGCGGTGGCGCACCTCGGCCGCAATTTTGCGCGCGAATGGGTGCGCCAGGGCATCAACGTCAATGTCATCCAGCCGGGCTATATCCAAAGCGAGCTGGCGGGCGACCTCTATCAGACCGAAGCGGGCGCACAGAAAATTGCCGCATTCCACCGGCGCCGCCTGCAGCCAGTCACCTCGCTCGACCCCTTCATGCTGCTGTTCGCGTCGGACGCGTCGGCCTGCGTGACGGGCGCCGTCATCGACATCGACGACGGGCAGTCGCTGTAACGGCGGCGGTCTTTGCTGAAGCCGATTATCCAAATTTGTTGCGATGTCCGCGCCGGATCAACGCGACCATTTCCGGCGTCAGCTTTCGCATCGCCTCGACTTTCTTTTCATAACCATAGGCGTTGGGGACCTCGGCCAGCCCACTCGTTGTTCCGCGGCCGGCGCGATACATTGAGGCAGCCTGCACAGCACCGTCGAGCTCGCCGCGCATCGACAGCTCGGTCAGGATCTCGATGGCCTTTGCCGTGTTGCGCGGAAGCAGATAGTCGCCGGACAGCGCTTGCCAGCGGGACGATTGCGATTGGCTGATCCCGACTCCCGCCCTCCAGGGATATTGCACGCCGGTCAGATACTCTGCCGCCAGCAGGTGCGCGGCCGCGTCCCTCGGGCGCAGTCGGGCGGGCGTGGCATATCTGATGGCCTTGGTCAGCGCTTCGGTCTTTTCGGTGCGATAATTACAGGTGGAGAAAAATCAGGGGGCATGTCACTTTCTTCAATTCTCTCGCAATAATGGGCTCTCTCGAGAATTGGACCGGTTTTTCCAAGTCAGACCATGAAACGACCGACAACCACGGTAATACCAGAAAATCTGCCAAAAATCGAGAAAAACCCTCAGTTTTCTGGGGGTTATGTGGTGCCGGCTGTCAGACTCGAACTGACGACCTACCGCTTACAAGGCGGTTGCTCTACCAACTGAGCTAAGCCGGCGCACCTTGAGCGCCCCCTAGAACATTTTTTGTCGCGAAGGAAACTCTGTTGTTGGAGTGAATGGCGGCGGCGGTGTGCTCCCGATTGCGATGGTGGGGCCACTTGTGACGAGCTGACGCCAGAGCTTGCGTCAAACGGCTTTCGCGTCGGAGATCAAAGGATACCGAACGTCCAACCCTCGGTGTGCGCGATCGCCGCGTCGAGCGGGACAGGTGACCAGATGTCGCGCCGGTGCGCGATGGCGCGGAGCCATGCGGCGGTGAGCAGGGCGTCGCTGGCGTGGTCGCTCAGCGGGCCGCGCATGCCGGTCACGGGCGAACCCAGTGCGGCGAGCGCGCAATCGAGCACTGCGCCGTCGCGGATCTTGCTGCGGCCCGGCGCCATGCCCGCGGCGCGTGCGGCGAGGCTGGTGTAGATTTCGACGAGCAGCGGGCCGCGCGCCGGAACCGGGTCGAGCGGCCACAGCGGGATGCGCCCGCGCAGCCGGTGGAGCAAACGCATGCCGCTCAGGCTCGCCTTGCCGACCTGCGCGGCGCCGACGAGGTTGAAATTGCTGACGCTGGCAGCCTGGCGGGTCGCGCGCTGGTGCCGTTCGACAAGGCGCAACCGCCCCGCGCCGAGTTCGAAACGGTCGCCGGTGTCGCCCTTGGCGTGGCGAAAATGCCGCCGCGCTTCTGGATGGGCGAGGAAGCTGTGCGCTTCGTAATGTGGATCGGTCGCGCAAATCCGCTCGACGAGCGCCCACAAGCCGGGGAGGTCGCCGGGGCTTTCGCTCCATTCGGGGAAATAGGCGCCATGATCGGCAAAGGCGAAGGCAGCTGAAAAATCGAAGCCGATCAGCATGTCGATGCCTTCGTCGGCGCGTGCCTCGAGCCAGGCCAATATTTCGGCCCGCGACCATTTGTGGCCGGGGCGCACCAATGCCGGGGCCTCGTTTTCGCATGCGACCGCAAGCGCGATTCCGGTCTGCCGCAGACCGCGCGCGCCCGACCAGTCGAGCGCGGCAAATTGGGTGAAATGGCGCATCCGTGCCCCTTTAGCGCCGCGATGCGGCTTGCACAAAGCCGCACCGCGCCCCACATGCTGCCCATGCTTATCGAAACCGAATCGACGCCGAACCCAGCGACGCTCAAATTCCTGCCCGGCAGGGTGGTAATGGAAGCCGGTACTCGCGACTTTGCGAGCCCGGAGGAGGCCGCTGCGTCGCCGCTGGCGACCGCATTGTTCACGCTCGGCGATGTCACCGGCGTGTTCTTTGGCCGCGACTTTATTTCGGTCACCATCGCCCCGGGGGCCGAATGGAGCGACGCGAAGCCCGATGTTCTCGGCATCGTGATGGACCATTTCCTGGCCGAAATGCCGCTGTTCCATCCCGCCAGTGCCGCCGGGATCAGCGTTCCGGGCGAGAATGAAGAGGATTTCTCCGACGATCCCGCCGATGCCGACATCGTCGCGCAGATCAAGGAACTCATCGAAACGCGTGTGCGACCGGCGGTTGCGAACGACGGCGGCGACATCGTTTATCGCGGGTTCGACAAGGGCAATGTCTATCTGAAGATGCAGGGCGCGTGCGCGGGCTGTCCTTCCTCGACGGCGACGCTGAAAAATGGCATCGAATCGCTGCTCAAGCATTATGTTCCCGAAGTGACGGCCGTCCACGCCGTCTGACCGGCCCCAATCAGGAGTTTGCCGAATGAGCGAGCCGCTTTCCGATAGCGCCCTCGACCAGCTGTTCCGTACCGCGCGCACCTATAACGGCTACCTCGACAAGCCGGTGAGCGAGACGCAGTTGCACGCAATCTGGGACCTGATGAAGTACGGCCCGACGAGTGCGAACAGCCTGCCGGCGCGGATCGTCTGGTGCGTCTCGGATGCGGCGAAGCAGAAGCTCGCGCCGCTGACCATGCCCGCGAATGGCGAAAAGATTTTGAAGGCGCCGGTCACCGCGATCATCGCGATGGACAATGAATTTTACGAACATCTTCCCGACTTGTTCCCGCACACCGATGCGCGCAGCTGGTTCGCGGGCGATGCAAAGCATGCGGAGACCACCGCCTTTCGCAACTCGAGCTTGCAGGGCGCCTATTTCATCATGGCGGCGCGCGCGCTCGGGCTCGATACGGGGCCGATGTCCGGGTTCGACAATGCGGCGGTCGATGCCGCCTTTTTCGTCGATGAGCCCAATGTGAAGAGCAATTTCATCTCGACGCTGGGCTATGGCGACCCCGCGAGCATTTTTGATCGCAGTCCGCGCCCCGATTTTGCGCGCTTCAACCGTATCGCCTGACCGGGCCCGCCAGATCCCATGCGCCAACTTGTCATCGATTCGGCGAGCGAGGCTTGCACGGTGGCACTGTTCGACGCCGGGACGCTGGTCGATTTCCGGCACGAGGTAATCGGGCGCGGGCATGCTGAACGGCTCGTTCCGCTGATCGCCGAACTGGACGGCGGTGGGCGCGCCGATGAAATATTGGTCGGCTGTGGCCCCGGAAGCTTTGCGGGCGTGCGCATCGGCATCGCGGCAGCGCGCGCGCTCGCGCTCGGTTGGCAGATCCCGACGCGCGGCTTCTCGACACTCGCGCTGGTCGCGGCGAGCGCCGCCGACGATATTGCCGCCGCGGGCGGATCAGTGGTCGTGATGGAAGGTGGGCACGGCCAGTATTTCGTCCAGCCCTTTGCCGCCGACCTGTCGCCGCGCGGCGACGCACAATCGCTCCTTCCCGACGACGCGGTTGGGCATCGCGACGAACTGGCTGTGGGCAATCGGGCGGAAGCCTTTGTCGAACGCCGCGGATCGGGCAGGGCGCGCACGACCTTGCCCGATGCGCGCGCCTTTATCCGCCTGCCCGAACAGGCCTTGTTCGATAATCCCGGCCCTACCTATGGCCGCGCGCCCGATGCCAAGCCGATGCACGCTCCATGACCTGTCCGGTGTCCCTGTCTGCGGCAACCCCCGCCGACCTCGCCGCCGTCATGTCCGTAATGGAGGCGGCGTTCGATCCCGCCTATGGCGAAGCATGGAGTTCGGCGCAGCTCCTCACGCTGTTCGCGCTGCCTTCGGCCCGGATTGCGCTTGCCCGCGATGACGAGTCGCCGTGCGGTTTCTACGCGGCGCGGATTGCCGGCCCCGAAAGCGAATTGCTGTTGCTCGCGGTCGACCCCGCGTGGCGCGGGCGCGGCATCGGCCGTGCGCTGCTGCGTGACTGGCAGGCGTGGGCGTCCGCCAAGGGCGCCGACGATCACTTCCTTGAAATGCGCGCCGATAACGACGCGGTTCATCTGTACAGCCAGACCGGGTTTGTGGAGTGCGGGCGTCGCCGCGACTATTATCGTGGTGGCGACGGCAAGCTTCGCGACGCGATTACAATGCGGCATCGGAAATAGAATTGCGGGAAATTTCTATGGGGCATTGCGAAATTACCGCCAAAATGGCATAAATATAACTGGGCGGGGGGACGATGTAATATTCGCCGTCCATATCTCTGGGTTGCTAAAGACAAGGGAAATCATCGATGGCGGATCAAGCCGATACAAATGAAATGCTCGTCACACTGACCGCGGATATAGTGGCCGCCCACGTCAGCAATAATAGCGTCGCAATTTCCGATCTCGCTCTTTTGATCAATAACGTCCATTCGGCGCTTTCGACGCTGGGGAGCGAGCCCGTCGCGGAAGAAAAACCGGTTCCCGCGGTGTCGATACGCGCATCGGTAAAACCCGATCACATCGTCTGCCTCGAAGACGGCAAGAAGCTGAAGATGCTGCGCCGTCACCTGATGACGCATTATGGAATGACGCCGGACGAGTATCGCGCGAAGTGGGGGCTTCCCGCCGATTATCCGATGGTTGCCCCCAACTATGCCGAAAAGCGCCGCGAACTCGCAAAGCAGATCGGTTTGGGCACCAAGGGGCGCGGCGGCGGGCGCAAGCGCAAAAAAGCCTGACCGTTCCGGTCGGTACTGCCGCAAAGCGGTCGGGGGCGGGGCCTGCGGGCGCCGCCCTTGTTCTATCCGCACCGCGAAACTATAGAGTCGCATAGATAAAGTCACGGCTGCCCAAGGCAGGAAAGGCGCGCATGTCCGGTAAAATCGATCTTGAAGCATTGTGCCACGAAAAGGGGCTGCGCATCACCGAACAGCGCCGGATCATCGCGCGCGTGATTTCGGATTCTGAGGATCATCCCGACGTCGAGACGCTCTATGAGCGTGCCTCGGCAATCGATAGCGGGATATCGATCGCGACCGTCTATCGTACCGTCCGCCTGTTCGAAGAAGCGGGCATCCTCGACCGGCATGATTTCGGCGACGGCCGCTCGCGCTACGAAGCGGCGCCGGAGGCGCATCACGACCATCTGATCGATGTCGAAACCGGCAAGGTCATCGAATTCGTCGATCCCGAGCTTGAGGCGTTGCAAAAGGTCATCGCCGAACGGCTGGGCTATCGCCTCGTCGACCATCGCATGGAGCTTTATGGTGTCGCCATCGGTCGCGACAAGGGCTGAACCTGCACGCGTCACCTGGCGCGTCGTTGCGCGCCTGTTGCTGATGGTGCTGACGCTGCTGTTCCTGATCGTTCCGCATCTTCTCTATCGCGCAGTGGGTCGGCCGTCGCCGATGGTGATGGCTTTTCTGAACGCGGTCGGATGGATCGCGGGTCTTCGTATCCGCACCACGGGCACCCGCCTTCGTCGCGATGTGCTGTTCGTTTCGAACCATGTCAGCTGGCTCGACATATTGGCGCTTGGCGGCGCGGCGCGGTCGTCGTTCGTGTCGAAGGCAGAGGTCGGGACCACCCCGCTTGTCGGATGGCTCGCCGATCAGAACCATACCATCTATGTGCAGCGCGAAGCGAAGCGCGAAATCCAGAGCCAGGCGGAAAATTTGCGCAGCGCGCTTGCCCACGGCCGTCCGGTGACGCTGTTTCCGGAGGGAACCACGGGGCCGGGGGATGGCCTGTTGCCCTTTCGCCCGGCGCTGCTGCAGGCGGTGATCCCGACCCCGCCGCGACTTCAGGTTCAACCGGTATTCCTTGATTATGGCGACGAAGGCCCTGAAATTGCTTGGCTCGATCCCGAATCCGGGCTCGATAATTTCAAGCGGCTTTTGGGGCGCAAGCATCCCGTGCCGCTGATCATTCATTATCTCGATCCACTGCCTGATGCGGTGGAACGCGACCGGAAAACCCTCAGCGAGGCAGCGCGCGCCGCAATCGCCGCGCGGATGGCGCAGCCCGCGCACTCTTCCGCCCGCGCACCGCATCGCCTATAGCGCGCCGATGAAATCCGACTCTCCCCCAAATTCTCATAAGACCTTTCACGTCAAATCCTTCGGCTGCCAGATGAACGTCTATGACGGCGAACGCATGGCAGAGATGCTGGGCGCCGAGGGCTATGTGCCCGCCGCCGACGGCAGCGATGCCGACCTGGTCGTGCTCAACACCTGCCACATCCGTGAAAAGGCGGCCGAGAAAGTCTACTCGGACATCGGTCGGTTGAAACGCGCCGACGGCAGCACGCCGACGATCGCCGTCGCCGGCTGCGTCGCGCAAGCCGAAGGCGCCGAGATTGCGCGCCGCGCGCCGAGTGTTGATGTCGTCGTCGGTCCGCAGGCGTACCACCGCCTTCCAGACCTGATCGCGCGCGCCGAACGCGGCGAGAAGGCGGTCGACCTCGACATGCCGATCGAGAGCAAGTTCGGCGCGCTGCCCAAACGCAGCGGAAACCAGCGCCCGACCGCCTTCCTGACCGTGCAGGAAGGCTGCGACAAATTCTGCACCTATTGCGTCGTCCCCTATACGCGCGGGGCGGAGATCAGCCGGCCTTTCGCCGACCTGATCGCCGAGGCGCGCGCGCTGGTTGAGGGCGGGGTGCGCGAGATCACCTTGCTTGGCCAGAATGTGAACGCGTGGGACGGCGAAGACGACAAGGGCAGGACGATCGGCCTCGACGGATTGATCCGCGCCCTCGCGAAAGAGGACGGTCTCGAACGCATCCGCTACACGACGAGCCATCCCAACGACATGACCGACGGGCTGATCGCCGCGCATGGCGAGGTCGAAAAGCTGATGCCTTTCCTCCACCTGCCGGTGCAGGCGGGCAGCGACCGTATCCTCGCGGCGATGAACCGCAGCCACAGCGTCGACAGCTATCTGAAAATCATCGAGCGCGTCCGCGCCGCGCGCCCCGACATTGCGATTTCGGGCGACTTCATCGTCGGTTTCCCCGGCGAGAGCGATGCCGATTTCGAGGCGACGCTCGATATCGTGCGCGCGACCAATTATGCGATGGCTTACAGCTTCAAATATTCGCGCCGCCCCGGCACGCCCGCCGCGACGATGGACGATCAGGTCGACGAAGCGGTGATGAACGATCGGCTCCAGCGGCTTCAGGCGCTGCTCAACGTGCAGCAACAGGCGTTCAACGAGGCGACCGTGGGGCGGACGACGCGCCTGTTGCTCGAACGCAAGGGCAAGCTCGACGGCCAGCTTATCGGCAAATCGCCCTGGCTCCAGTCGGTGCACGTCATCGCGCCGGGTCTCGCGATCGGCGACATGGTCGATGTCCGCATCACCTCGGCGGGTCCGAACAGCCTTGGCGCCGAGGCGCTGGTGGAAGCGGCGGTTTAGTGGCCATCGCACGCCGCGTGTTCCCTTGCAGGCGGAAACTCGGAGTATCGCAGGCCGATCATCCCATGCTGGACTCCCGCCTTCGCGGGAGTACACAGTTTATGCCTCTAGCCCAAGGAGTCCTGCCCACGTGTCCAAACGCCCGATGACCGCCGCTGCCCCCGCCGAACCCGGCGACCGCGTTCGACTGACGGCCGAATTTGAACGGACACAGTTGCTGGGAATCCTTTTCGGCGAATTCGACCGCAATCTGGTGGCCATCGAGAACCGCCTCGGCGTCTATATTTCGGCGCGCGGCAACCGCGTTCAGATCGAGGGCGAGGCCGAGGCCGCTGCGCGCGCGCGCGATGTGCTCACCGACCTCTATGACCGCATCGAAAAGGGGCAGGAGGTCGATGCCGGGATGGTCGACGGGGTGATCGCGATGTCGGCGCAGCCGACGCTCGACGGCATCATCCGCCACGACAAGGACGAAGCGCCGACGGTGATGATCCGCACGCGCAAGAAGACGATCGTTCCGCGCGCGCCGTCGCAGGTTCCCTATATGCAGGCGCTCGCGCGCGAGGACGTGATTTTCGCGCTCGGCCCCGCGGGGACGGGCAAGACCTATCTCGCGGTGGCGCAGGCGGTGGCGCAGCTCATCACCGGCAGCGTCCAGCGCCTGATCCTCTCACGCCCCGCGGTCGAGGCGGGCGAAAAGCTCGGCTTCCTGCCCGGCGACATGAAGGAAAAGGTCGACCCCTATTTGCGGCCGCTCTACGACGCGCTGCACGATTGCCTTCCTGCCGAGCAGGTCGAGCGCCGCATTGCGAGCGGAGAGATCGAGATTGCGCCGCTGGCTTTCATGCGCGGGCGGACGCTTGCCGATGCGTTCATCATCCTCGACGAAGCGCAGAATACGACGATCCCGCAGATGAAGATGTTCCTGACACGTTTCGGGATGAACAGCCGGATGGTCATTTGCGGCGACCCCAAACAGGTCGACCTGCCGATGCCCGCAACCTCCGGTCTCGCCGACGCTGTGGCGCGGCTCGAAGGGCTCGAGGGCATCAACGTCAGCCGCTTCACCGCCGCCGACGTCGTGCGTCACCCGATCGTCGGCCGCATCGTCGAAGCCTATGAAGGGCCCGGCAGCTGAACGCCAACGCGGATACGGACCGCGACGAGCTCGCCGAGGAACGCACGGCCTGGGCCGAGGACCGCACCCTGATGGCCAACGAGCGGACCTTCGCCGGCTGGATGCGCACCGGAATGGCGGCGATCGGCATCGGCCTCGGTTTCAATGCCCTGTTCGGAAAGCTCGAGCCCGCGTGGGTGCCGCGCGCGATCGCCACGATCTTCATCCTGATGGGCGTGTTCATTTTCTGGGCGGCGCAGCGCAGTGGCTGCGCGGTCAACGATCGGCTCAGCGCGCACCAGGCCGAGCCGCTCAAGGGAATGAAACTGCGGCTCGTCGCGGCCATGTTCTCGCTTGGGGGGCTCGCGCTGGCCGCCGCAATCTGGCTACTCGACATTCGGCTCGACTAGAATTTTCCTGGCCGCGGTCGCGCAACGCTCGCCGTGTCGCGGCGTTGGACTGGCATGTTCTACGACAATCTTTTCGGGCTGCTTCGCGTGGTCGTGATCTCGGCCGCCGCCTACGCAATCCTGATCCTCATCCTCCGTGCCGCCGGGAAACGTGCACTCGCAAAGCTCAACGCTTTCGATCTTGTTGTAACTGTCGCCCTCGGCTCGACGCTTTCGACCGTCCTGCTTTCGAGCGACATCGCACTCGTCGAAGGGGCTTTGGCGTTCGTCATGCTCGCCCTGCTCCAATGGATCGTCGCAAAGCTGTCGATCCATTCGGCGCTGGTACGTCGCGCGACGCGTGCCCGGCCAGCGCTGCTGCTTCGCGACGGGGCCATTTTGCACGAGACATTGCGCGACGAACGGGTAACCACCAGCGAAGTCTATTCGGCCGTTCGCGGGCAGGGCGTTGCAAAACTCGCCGACGTTGCAGCGGTTGTGCTCGAAACCGACGGGTCGCTTAGCGTGATCGCGCGCCCGACAAGCGGATCTGTCGATACGCTCGATTTTCTGCCCGACTGAATGAGCGAAAGCCTTGGGCATCGCTTCACGCAATTAATGCGAACGACTCCTATTAGCAAAAACCTTGACCCCTAAAATTTGATTGCCTATTCCGCAGCTATTGCGAATCACTCGCAATCAAATTTGGGGGATCAAGATTGTCCGTACAACGACGAATATATTCCGCACGCCTCGCGTGCGGCGTGGCCGTGCCTGTTCTTGCGTCGCTCGCCGCTCCCGCCGCCGCGCAAGACAATGACGGTGCCTATTGGCTGGCACGCAAGAATCAAATCGTAGTCACCGCCACGCGCGTCGCGACCCGGGCCGAAGATTTGCCGGTCACCGTCACCGTCAAGACCGACGAACAGATTGCCGACGAACTCGTCACCGACATTCGCGACCTCGTCCGCTTCGAGCCTGGCGTCAGCGTCCAGCGTCAGCCCGCGCGCTTCGGTGCGGCGCTCGGTGCGACCGGCCGCGCCGGCAATGAAAGCTTCAACATCCGCGGGATCGGCGGCAATCGCGTCCTGATCCAGATCGACGGCGTGCGCGTTCCCGACGGTTTCAGTTTCGGCGCACAGGCGTCGGGGCGCGGCGATTATGTCGACCTCGGCCTTATCAAGTCTGTTGAAATATTGCGCGGCCCCTCTTCGGCGCTTTATGGCAGCGACGGTCTTGCGGGCGCGGTCAGCTTCATCACCGCCGACCCGGCCGATTTCATCGCGGGCAGCAATGCGGTCGGCGGCCTCGCGCGCGCCGCCTATGGCAGCGCCGACAAGGAGTTCAGCGAGACCGTCATTCTTGCCGGGCGTAGCGGCGCCTGGTCGGCGATGGCCGCCTATACGCGCCGCGACTGGCAGGAACTCGATAACAAGGGCGCCGTCGGAGGCACCGGGTCGACGCGCACCTTGCCTAACCCGCAGGATGGCTATTCGAATGTCGCGCTCGCGCGCATCGTCTATGATCCGACGAACGGGCACAAGCTGCGCCTGACCGGTGAATATCTCGATACGCAGCTTTATACCAATGGCCTGACGGGAGTCGGTCCCGGCAGCTTTGGCGCCTCGGTTGACCGGCTCGAGGGCTGGGACAGCGGCGACCGCAAGCGCGTCTCGCTCGACTGGAGTTGGGAAGGCGAGGGGGCGATCGATTTCGCGCGCGTCGCGCTTTACTGGCAGGACGGCGAGGATCGCCAATATACCGAAGAGGATCGCACGCCGTCTGCCGACCGCACGCGCCTCAACACGTTCGAAAATCGTGTAATCGGCGCATCCGCCGACGCGCGCGCCGACTTCGCGACCGGCGCCGTCACGCATCGTCTGGTATTCGGCGGCGATGTCAGCATGACGCGCCAGCGCGGTCTTCGCGACGGCACCGTCCCGCCCTTTGGCGAAACCTTTCCCACCCGGGCATTTCCCGAAACCGACTTCACGCGGGGCGGATTGTTCGCGGGTGACGAGATCGGGATCGCCGACGGACGCCTGATCCTCTATCCCGCGCTGCGCTTCGATTTTTACGACCTGTCGCCGCAGGACGACCCGCTTCTTCCCGCCTTTTCGGGGGCAGGACAGGACGGATCGCGCCTGTCGCCGAAATTCGGTGCGGTGTGGAAGCTCAGCGATGCGGTGCGTCTGTTCGCCAATTATGCGACGGGCTTCAAGGCGCCCGAGCCGGGGCAGGTAAACCAGTTCTTCGAAAATCTGGCGTTCGGCTATACCTCGGCGCCCAATCCCGACCTCGATCCCGAGCGCAGCGAAAGCATCGAAGGTGGGCTCCGCTTCTCGGCAGACAATATCAGTCTCGACGTCACCGCCTTTTCGGCGCGTTACAAGGATTTCATCAGTCAAGAAGTCGTGGGCGGCAGTTTCACGCCTGCCGACCCCGCCGTCTATCAGTTCGTCAATCTCGATCGCGCCCGCGTCCAGGGAGCCGAAGCGCGGTTCGAGGGGCGGGCGTCGTCCGGCCTGTATGCGACGCTCGCCCTATCCTATGCGAAGGGTAACGAGATTTTGCCTGATGGATCGCGCGTGCCCTTGTCGACGATCGATCCGCTCAAGCTCGTCGTCGGCGTCGGCTATCGCGAACCGCAGAGCGGGCGTTTCGGCGGCCAGCTCATCATGACGCACAGCGCGCGCAAGGAGGCATCGCGGACCGAAGGGCTCTGCACGCCCTCCTGCTACCGTCCCGACGGCTTCACGATCCTCGACGCAACGGCCTTCGTCCGCATCGTCGAAGGGCTGACGCTGCGCGCCGGCGTCTTCAATATTCTCGACAGGAAATACAGCTGGTGGAGCGACGTGCGCGGGCTCGCGTCCACCTCGACCGTTGCCGACGCCTACACCCAGCCGGGCCGCAATGCGAGCGCGTCGCTGAGCTTCCGTTTCTGACAAGATGAAGAGGATTGGACCGATGAAAACCATTCGTACAACCGCCGCCGCGCTGCTGATTTCGGTCGCGCTGCCGCTCCCTGCCACGGCGCATCCACCGATCGCCGCCGAGGATGCCGCCGCCAATTTCGAGAAGGACCGCGCCGACATCCTTGCGATGGCGGGCAATTACCGCGTCAGCTTCAATATGCAGGAATCGACGCGCTGGGACCCGGATTACGAAGTGCTCGATCCCAAGCGTTCGGGCGGTAACGAGGTCGTGCGCGTGATCGAGGATACGGGGCGCAAGATCGTGCTCCAGCACCTGCTGGTCATCACCGACGAGAATGACAAGTCGCACATCATCAAGCATTGGCGTCAGGACTGGGAATATGAGCCCGAAAAACTGCTCGTCTATTCGGACAAGGGCGGCTGGACTTGGGAAGATGTTCCCGAACGCATGCGGACGGGCCGCTGGTCGCAGACCGTGTGGCAGGTCGACGATTCCCCCCGCTACGGCGGCTGGGGTCAATTCGAGACGCAGGCGGGAATTCGTCGCTGGCGTTCGAACTGGACGTGGCGCCCGCTCGCGCGCCGCGATGCGGTTCGCAACCCCGTCTATGACCGCTATTATTCGATCAATCGCCATCAGCCGACGCCCGACGGCTGGATTCACTGGCAGGACAATACCAAGATGGGGACCAGGGACGGCAAGCTTGTTCCCATCGTCCAGGAATATGTTCTCAACACCTATATCAAATATGACAATTACGACGTGAAGGCCGCCGATGACTATTGGGCCGCGACCAAGGACTATTGGGCTGCGGTGCGCGCCGAATGGGACCGGATCGCCGCGACCAAGGGCGGGATCGCCATCGAGGAAAAGACCGATACCGGCACCGTCATCAGCGGCCGCTTGCTGACGATCGCCGACGAAATCCACGAAAACAGGCTCACGATTGCAAAGGCTGTCGCGGAAGCGAAGAAGCTGATCGAAGCGAACACGCGCAAGCTGTGACCATCTTCACCATGTGAAGCCCGCAACTGGGGGCGGTCTCGTCGCCGGGACCGCCCCGATTTCAGGTGGCGATTGTCGCCTTCTGCCAAATCAGCGTTCCTCGGCGAAAGCCGGGGAGCACCAATTTTCCTGCACCATGCTGTGGTCGCGAATCTGCCTCAACCGGCCTTCGCGCGCGATCCGTCGACGCTCCAGATTCCGGCGCCGCGCGTCGCGACGAACAGGAAGATGAAGCAGTAAAGCGCAATCGTCTCGCCGCCGTTCTGGATGGGGAAGGGGCTTTGGGTGCCATGCGCCATCCAGTAACCGACAGCCGACATGCCGCTGGCCAGGAAGGCGGCGGGGCGCGTGAACAGGCCGATGACAATCAAACCGCCCGCGACCAGTTCGATCGCGCCGGCCGCCATCAGTACGGGGTCCAGCGGATAGGGAAAGGCGTCGGGGAAATTGAAGAATTTGTGCACACCGTGCGCGAGGAACATCAGACCCGCCGTGATACGCAGCAGCGCATAGGCCTGTTCGCCATATCCATCGAGAAACTTCATGAGCAAACCCCCTCCTTGTCATTGATGACGCGCGGGAATTTACCTTAATTCGGTCGCAAAGCGAAATTAATTCGTGCGCCATGTCACAGGGCGGCGGCCTTGCTCGTCATGTCTGTACCACCCCATGAAGGAGGACGTGACATGACCAAGGTAACAGACCCCTTTGCCGCCGCGCCGCAGCTGATGAAGCAGTGGATGGCCGTCAGCATCGCCGCGCAGAACAGCCTCGAGCCGAGCCTGATCGAGCTCGTCAAAATTCGTTCGTCGATCCTCAATGGCTGCGCCAATTGCATCAACATGCACACAGTCGAGGCGCGCGCGAAAGGCGAAAGCGAACAGCGCCTCTACCTCATCGCCGCCTGGCGCGAAGCACCCGTCTACAGCCCGCGCGAACGCGCTGCCCTCGCATGGACCGACGCCTTGACCCGCCTGCCCGAAGGGCACACACAGCACGAAGCCAAAGAGGCGCTCGAAGCGCATTTTACGCCGGAGGAGCAGGTGAACCTGACGCTGATGATCAATGTCATCAATGGCTGGAACCGCATCGCGGTGGGCTTTGACCTCTGGTACGAAAATGGGGCGCCGGTGGCCAAGGCGGCATGACCGCGGTGGGCGGCGCCACCGACGGTGGGGATGCGGCGGCGAGTTTCGACCCGCTGCGTCCGATGCTGACGCGCGTCGCCTATCGTATGCTCGGGTCGGTCGCCGATGCCGAGGATGTCGTGCAGGACGCCTTCCTCCGCTGGCTCGGCGCCGACCGCGCGGCGGTGCGCGAGCCGGCGGCTTTCCTCCGCCGCACCGTGACGCGGCTTTGCCTCGATCAGCTGAAATCGGCGCGGGCGCAGCGCGAAACCTATGTCGGGCCCTGGCTTCCCGATCCGCTCGTCGATGATGGGGAGGGCGAAGCGGACGATGTCACCTTGCCGTTGATGCTGGCGCTCGAAAGGCTCTCCCCCCTGGAGCGCGCAGCCTTCCTCCTCCACGATGTCTTCGGCGTCGGCTTCGACGAGGTCGCAGCGACGATCGAGCGCGATCCCGCTGCAACACGCCAGCTCGCCGCGCGGGCCCGCGCGCATGTTCGCGACGCGCGGCCGCGTTACAAGCTGGAGAAGGAGCGCGGGCTGGAAATAGCCCACGCCTTTTTCGAAGCGTCGCGAAGCGGCGATATGCAAGCGCTCGGCGCCATGCTCGCCGCCGACGTCGGAATGTGGGCGGACGGCGGCGGCAAACGCCCCGCGGCCGCGATCCCGATCCTCGGCAAGACCTTGGTGATGAAGGTCCACCGCAGCGTCGCGGTATTGCTGCGCAAATATGGCTCGACGCTGGTTCATACGGGCATGATCAACGGCCTGCCGGGTTTCGTGACGCGCGAGGCCGATGGCGAGTTCCAGACCACCGCGCTCGATATCGAGGATGGCCGGATTGCCGCCATTTATGTGATGCGCAACCCCGACAAGCTCAAACATATGCACTGAGGGGAGGGGCCGCCCCGGTCCAGACGTCCAACGCGTGCCGAACGCGTTTGCAAGCTCTGTGTTGCCAGTGTAATACGGCATCAGGCATGAATGCGTTTTATCATCCGCTGTTCCGTGCGCCGCCTCCGCCGGCCGAGGAGGAGCCGTTCGATCCGTCGACTGGAGGGCTGCCGCCGCCCGAGCCGCGCTGGCGCAAGCGGCTGCGCTGGGTCGGCCGCGGCTTTGCGGCGCTCGTATTGCTGTTCGTGCTGCTAGTCGGCTGGCTTGCGTTCACTGCGCCCTTGTCGAAATCGCTCGAACCGATCGCGCCGCCGCAGATCACGCTGCTGGCCGCCGATGGCACTCCCATCGCGCGCACCGGTGCGATCGTCGAGCGCCCGGTCGAGGCGGCAAAGCTTCCCGCTCACGTCAAACAGGCCTTTCTCGCGATCGAGGACCGGCGTTTCTATACCCATTGGGGGATCGACCCGCGCAGCATCGCGCGCGCGGTGTGGAGCAATGTCACCGGCGGGCCGACGCAGGGCGGCAGCACGATCACGCAGCAGCTCGCCAAATTCACCTTCCTCACGCCAAAGCGCACGCTCGGGCGCAAGGCGCGCGAGGCGCTGATCGCCTTCTGGCTCGAGGCATGGCTGACCAAGGATCAGATCCTCGAACGCTATCTGTCGAACGCCTATTTCGGCGACAACACCTATGGGTTGCGCGCCGCGTCGCTGCACTATTTCTATCGCCAGCCCGAAAATCTGACGCGCGCGCAGGCGGCGATGCTTGCAGGACTGGTGCAGGCGCCCTCGCGCCTCGCGCCGACGAAAAACCCCGCGCTCGCCGAAAAACGGATGAAGCTGGTGCTGAATGCGATGGTCGCGACCGGCTATATGACCGAGCGCGAGGCGCGCGCGACCCGTACGCCGCGCATCGACGTGCGCACGCGCAACGACCTGCCAACGGGCACCTATTTTGCCGACTGGGCGCTACCCGAAGCGCGCAAGGCGAGCGACGTCGGATATTCGCGCGAAACGCTCGTTACCACGCTCGACTCGCGGCTCCAGAATATCGCCCGGCGCGTGACCAGTCGGGCAGGCCTGGGGTCAGCGCAGGTCGCGCTCGTCGCGATGCGCCCGAATGGCGAGGTGGTCGCGATGATCGGGGGGCGCGATTATGCGAAGTCGCCGTTCAACCGAGCGACGCAAGCGAAACGCCAGCCGGGATCGACCTTCAAACTGTTCGTCTATCTCGCCGCGCTGCGCGCTGGGTGGAAGCCCGGCGACACGATCGGCAACATGCCGATCGAAAGCGGCGCCTATCGTCCCAAAAATTCGGGCGGCTCCTATTCGGAGGCGATCTCGCTCGAGGATGCCTTTGCGACGTCGAGCAATGTCGCGGCAGTGCGCCTGTTCGGCGCAGTCGGCGATGACAAGGTGATTGCGATGGCGCGCGACCTTGGCGTGACATCGCCGCTCGCAAGGGGCGACCCCAGCCTCGCGCTCGGCACTTCGACGATGACCTTGCTCGAACTCACCGCTGCCTATGCCGCGGTGGCTGCCGACAGCTATCCGGTGACGCCGCGCGCGTTCAAGGCCGAGGGCACGAGCTGGTTCGAGCGGCTGGTCTGGGGGCCGAGCCATTTCAGCTCACGCGAGCATGACGGGATCGAAAGGATGCTGCGCGCGGCGGTCAATCGCGGCACCGGGCGCGCGGCGCGGCTCGCTGTTGCCAATTACGGCAAGACGGGGACGAGCCAGGACAATCGCGATGCGCTGTTCGTCGGCTATGCGAACGGACTGGTCGTCGGGATATGGATCGGTAACGACGACAATTCGCCGCTCGCCGGTATTTCGGGCGGCGGCTTGCCCGCGCGCATGTGGCGCGATTTCATGAACGAGGCGGCGGGGACCAATATCCGCCCGCCCGCGCCGCAGCCGGCCGTCGATCCCGAAGGGCCGGTACAGCCGCTCGACGTTCCCGACATTGGCGACATCCCTGTCGGCGATGGCACGCGCATCGGCGTGCGCGATGGCGACGCGGTGATCAGCACCGACATCGGCGGCACGCGGATCGACCTTCGCGTTCCGGTCAATGGCGAGGGTGAAACGCGCATCGAGGCGGCACCGGCGCCGCCATAGGATGCGCGCTCATTTTTGGCTGTCCTATATCGCCGGGGCGCGATAGCGTGGCGGCGATGAACCGTCCTATTTTATCCGTCACCAACGCGAAGCGTTCGCGAATTGCGTGTGAAGTTACACCGTTTTCTGCGCCATTTCGCGCCGTGGCCCGCCGATGCTGATCGTCGAGACGCAAGAGGCCTCGCCATGGCCGGCGGCGCTCGATTGGGAGAAGCGTGCGAACGAATCCGTCGCCGCCGCGCTCGGGCTGACGCCCTTCGCCGCGCTCGCCCACGCGGCGCCACTCGTCGAGGTCGCGGTGCGGCTGACCGACGATGCCGAGGTGCAGCGGCTCAACCGTGATTTTCGCGGCAAGGACAAGCCTACCAACGTCCTGTCCTTTCCGCAGGTACAGGTCGATCTGCTCGAAAGCCTCGACAACAGCGACGACGGCGAAATCCTGCTCGGCGACATCGTCCTGGCGCGCCAAACCTGCGCCCGCGAGGCCGAAGAAAAGGGCGTGTCGCTCGCCGACCATGCGACGCATCTGATCGTCCACGGAACACTGCATCTCGTCGGCTATGACCATATGGACGAGGTCGGTGCGACGGCGATGGAGGCGTTGGAAGTGAAAGCACTTGCATCGCTGGGCGTCGGCAATCCATATGCGGATCAGGATTAACAGGGAAACGCCCACAACATGCCCGACGACCAGGGGTCTTCGAACCGATCGGAAGAGGACAGTAGATCCGGTCTGTGGACCGGCCTCAAGAACATGCTCTTCGGCGGCAACAGTGAGCCGTCGCTCCGCGAGCAGATCGAGGATTTTATCGACGAGGCCGAAGAGGAGGGCGAGGAGCGCCGCGGGAGCAGCGTCGTCGGCGACCTTTCGCCCATCGAGCGCAAGATGCTGCGCAACCTCCTCCATTTCGGCGAACAGACGGTTGACGATGTCGCGGTGCCGCGCGGCGAGATCATCGCCATCCCCGAAAGCGCGAGCTTTTCAGAGCTGGTCGCGAACTTCGCCGACGCGGGCCACAGCCGCCTGCCGGTCTATCGCGAGACGCTCGACGAGGTGATCGGGATGATCCACGTCAAGGACGTGTTCGCCGTGCTCGCCGAAGGGCGCGCGCCGCCGCCGCTGATCGACCTGATCCGCCAGCCGCTCTATGTGCCGCAGTCGATGGACGTGCTCGACCTGCTCGCCGAAATGCGCGCGCAGCGCACGCACCTCGCCATCGTGATCGACGAATATTCGGGAACCGAAGGCCTTGTGACGATCGAGGATCTGGTCGAGGAAATCGTCGGCGAGATCGAAGACGAGCATGACGATGAGCCGACCGCGCTGTTCGCACGCGCCGACGATGGCTGCTGGGACGCCGATGCGCGCGCCGAACTCGACGATATCGGTGAGGAAATCGACCCGCGGCTTGCCGAGGTCGACGAAGATGTCGACACTGTCGGCGGCCTTGCGGCGGTGCTTGCGGGACATGTTCCAGAGGTTGGCGAAGTGCTGCTCCACCCGAGCGGCTGGCGCATCGAAGTGACCGAAGCCGACGAGAAGCGCGTCCACCGCTTGCGCCTCCACCCCCCGGTCGAGGTCGAGTTGGAGGCGCCGTCGGATACCGGCGACTAGGCTGAACGTCGCGCCGCGCTCGATTGCCTTTGCGCGGCGATGCGACTAGCGCTGGCGCAATGGAAGTTTCCGATTTGCGCATTGCCCTGTTCAGCGGCAATTACAATATGACGGTCGATGGGGCGAACAAGGCGCTCAACCGCCTTGTCGGCTATCTGTTGGGGCAGGGTGCCGCCGTGCGCGTCTATTCGCCGACCGTCGACGACCCCGATTTCGAACCGACGGGCGACCTCGTCAGCGTGCCGTCGATGGCGATCCCCAACCGTCCCGAATATCGCATTCCGCTGCATTTTTCGGCGCGCGTCCGCGAGGATATAGCGATGTTCGCGCCGAACGTGCTCCATATTTCGAGCCCTGACCGCGTGTCGCGACAGGCGGCAGCCTGGGCGCGGCGGCGGCATATTCCGGTGGCCTGTTCGGTGCACACCCGCTTCGAAACCTATTTCCGCTATTATAATCTGTCGTTTCTCGAGCCGCTCGTGGTTGCGTGGCTGCGCCGCCTCTATCGCCGCTGCGACGCGCTGATCGCGCCGTCCGAAAGCTTTGCGCAGGTTCTGCGCGACCAGCGTATGAACTATGACATCGGCATCTGGACGCGTGGAGTCGAGCGCGACATTTTCCGCCCCGACCGTCGCGACATGAGCTGGCGGAAAAGCTGGGGCATCGCCGACGATCGCCCCGTCATCGCCTTTCTCGGGCGCCTGGTGATGGAAAAAGGGCTCGACGTCTTCGCCGATACCATCGATGTCTTGCAACGTCGCGGCGTCCCGCACGAGGTCGTCGTAATTGGCGAGGGACCCGCCGGAGAGTGGTTCGAATCGCGTTTGCCCAATGCGAAGTTCGTCGGCTTTCAGGGCGGCGAGAATCTGGCGCGCTCGCTTGCGTCGTGCGACATGCTCTTTAACCCGTCGGTGACCGAAACCTTCGGCAATGTGACGCTCGAGGCGATGGCGTGCGGCTTGCCAGTCGTGGCCGCGCGCGCGACGGGCAGCGCGAGCATCGTCAAGCATGGCGTCACCGGCTACCTCGTCACTCCGGGCTCGATCGGCAACTTCGCCGACGATCTCGAACTTTATTGCCGCGACGAGAATTTGCGCCGCCAGCACGGCGCCGCCGCGCTCGCCGAAAGCGGCGCCTATCAGTGGGACGCGATCAATCAGGCGGTTGCCGACACCTATTTGCGGCTGATCCGGCAGAAACAGCGGCAGCGCTAACGATGGCGGGCGATCTGTTCGCGCACGACGAGCCGCTGCCAGCGACGGATAATGCTGCCCAGGTTCCGCTCGCCGAGCAGCTTCGTCCGCGCAAATTGGCCGACGTCGTGGGCCAGGAACATCTGACCGGATCCGATGGCGCAATCGGCCGCATGGTGACTGCCGGAACGCTCGCCTCAATCATCCTGTGGGGACCGCCCGGAACGGGCAAGACGACGATCGCGCGCCTGCTTGCCGAAGCGGTTGGAATGCGCTTTGCGCCGCTGTCGGCTGTCTTTTCGGGGGTCGCCGATCTCAAAAAGGTCTTTGCCGACGCCGACAAGATGGCCGCCGCAGGGAAGCGAACCCTGTTGTTCGTCGACGAGATTCACCGCTTCAACCGCGCGCAGCAGGATGGCTTCCTGCCCTATGTCGAGCGCGGTACCGTCGTGCTCGTCGGCGCAACGACCGAGAATCCCAGTTTCGCGCTCAACGCGGCTTTGCTCAGCCGCGCCCAAGTCCTTGTCCTGCACCGCCTCGACGAATCCGCGCTTGCGACGCTTGTCGATCGCGCCGAAGCTTCGGCAGGTCGCGATCTTCCGGTGACTGCCGAGGCGCGCTCTGCGCTAATCGCGAGTGCCGATGGCGACGGGCGCTTCCTGCTCAATCAGGTCGAAACATTGTTTGCGACCGATATTGCCGCTCCGCTCGATGCGGCGGAATTGGCCCAATTCCTGCACCGTCGCATGCCTGTCTATGACAAGGATCGCGACGGGCATTACAATCTGATCTCGGCGCTCCACAAGTCGCTGCGCGGGTCGGACCCGCAGGCCGCGCTTTATTGGCTCGCCCGCATGTTGGTGGCAGGCGAAGAGCCGCTCTATGTGCTGCGCCGCCTCGTTCGCTTCGCAAGCGAGGATATCGGGCTCGCCGACCCGCAGGCGTTGACCCAGTGCCTTGCCGCCAAGGACGCCTTTCAGTTTCTCGGATCGCCTGAAGGCGAGCTCGCCATCGTGCAGGCATGCCTCTACTGCGCGACTGCGCCCAAATCGAACGCTGCTTATGCCGCGCAAAAGGCGGCGTGGACGGCCGCACGCGACACGGGCTCGCTTGCTCCTCCGTCCAACGTCCTCAACGCTCCGACAAAGCTGATGAAGGACTTGGGCTATGGCGCGGGCTACAGCTATGATCATGATGCGCCCGACGGCTTTTCGGGCGACAATTATTGGCCCGACGATATGGAGCCCGCCACCTTCTATCGCCCGGTCGATCGCGGTTTCGAAAAACGGATCGCCGAGCGGCTGGCGTGGTGGGACGAGCGCCGACGCGCGCGCGATTGACGGCGCTCAGCCTGGATAGCGGTCAAAAGCAGGCATCTTGTCTAGATTCTCCATCCAGCCGATGCGTTCGGCGGTCTGGATCTGCACCTGCGCCGGAATCAGATCGGGATCGTCGAGCGTTGCCGTCTGAACGTCAATCTGTCCCGGAAATATCTCTTCGTTCGTATAGAAGAGCCCTGAACCGCAATTGCCGCAGAAATGGCGACGTGCATGCTCCGACGATGCATAGATTTTCGGCGTTCCCTCGACCGACAGGTCGCTCTGACTGACGAGCGCCCAACCGACCAGCGGCGCTCCCGCATGGCGGCGGCAATCGCTGCAATGGCAAAGCGCATGATGCGCTACCGTGGTGGGCATCGAATAGCGGATCGCCCCGCAATGGCATTGGCCCGTGGCGCGCGCGTTCGAATCGGACATGCTTATTCTCCTCCATCGTATGATGAGAACATAACATAAACATTTTTGCCGAGGCAATGACCTGCCAGGTCACGGTCTGCTATCGTCAATCGCCCAGATCGACCTGATGCTTCTCGGCCCAGGCGCGATACTGGCCGCGCGGGTCGGCCGACGGCTGCGCAAGCATCGCGGGTATCGCGGCCCGCAGCGCACCAAGGTCGAGCGAGCGGATCATCGCCTTGACTGGTCCGACGCCGGCTGGTGTGATCGAAAGCCGCTCGATGCCGATGCCGAGCAGCGCCATCGCCTCGAGCGGACGTCCGCCCATTTCGCCACACACGCCAAGCTGGACCTTGCTGCCCGCGACTATTTTGACGACGCGGGCGAGGTAGCGTATCACGGTCGGCGACAGCCAGTCATAGCGCTCGGCAAGCCGCGGGTGCGCGCGGTCGGCCGCGAACAGGAACTGCGTAAGGTCGTTCGTCCCGATCGACAGGAAGTCGAGGTGCGGCAGCATCAGGTCGAGCGTTTCGACCAGACCCGGTACCTCCAGCATCGCGCCATAGCGGATCGCGGCGGGCAGCTTCTTGTTATGCTTGGCAAGCCATGCACGCTGCCCGACGAAAAGGGCGCGCGCCGCTTCATATTCCCAGGGTTCGGAGACCATCGGGAACATGACGTTCAGCGTTCGACCGGCGGCCGCCTCCATCAAGGCACGCGCCTGTACTTTCAACAGGCCCTCGCGTTCGAGCGCGAGGCGCAGCGCGCGCCAGCCCATCGCCGGATTTTCCTCGAGCGCCGTGTCGACGTTCATATAGGGCAGCGCCTTGTCGCCGCCGATATCGACCGTGCGAAAGATGACCGGGCGGTCGCCCGCCGCGTCGAGCACGTCGCGATAAAGGCGCTGCTGGCGCTCGCGCTGGGGCAGGGTGGCCGACACGAGGAACTGGAACTCGGTGCGGAACAGCCCGATCCCGCGCGCGCCCGTCAGGTCGAGCGCCGCGACATCCTCGCGCAGCCCGGCGTTGATCATGAGTTCGATCGTAACGCCGTCCTTGGTAACGGCAGGGAGGTCGCGCAGCGCCGCGAGATTGGCGCGGCGTTTTTGCGAAATTTCGAGCTTGGCATCGAATGCGTCCTGCACCGCCGAAGTCGGGCGGACGTGCACATTGCCCGATGTGGCATCGAGCAACAGCATGTCACCCTCGCGGATCGAGGTGCGCACGTCGTTGACGCGGCCAATGACCGGAACTCCCATCGCGCGCGCAACGATGATGACGTGCGCGGTGAGCGAGCCTTCCTCGAGGACGACGCCCTTCAACCGGCGCCGGTCATATTCGAGCAGTTCGGCGGGCCCAAGGTTGCGCGCAATCAAAATCGAATCGTGCCGCAGACCCATTTGCGCTGCGGTGCCCATCTGTCCCGACACGATGCGGATCAGCCGGTTCGACAGATCCTCGAGGTCGTGCATGCGTTCGCGCAGCAATGGGTCGTCGATCTGGCGCATCCGCATGCGTGTGCGTTGCTGGACGCGCTCGATCGCCGCCTCGGCGGTCAGGCCGCTGTCGATCGCCTCGTTGATCCGGCGCGACCAACCCTCGTCATAAGCGAACATCTTGTAGGTTTCGAGCACCTCTTCATGTTCGCCGCCGACGCCGAATTCCGCCTGGCTCGCCATGCGGTCGATCTGTTCGCGCATCTTGTCGAACGCGGCATAGACGCGATGCCGCTCGGCCTCGATGTCGTCGGCCATCGTGTGCTCGATGGTTACGCGCGGCTGGTGATAGACGGCAACGCCGGCGCCCATGCCATCGACCAGCTTTTGCCCCGTCAGGCGCTGCGCCGACTGGTCGGCGGCGGCGGCGTCGATACGCGCCGTGGTATCGACCAGATCGGCATTGGCAATCAGTTCGGACAAGACCATCGCGACCGTTTGCAGCGTCTCGATCTCGATATCGTCATACCGCCGCGGATCGGCATGTTGGACGCAGAGCACTCCGACCGCGCGTTCGCGGCGGATGATCGGCACCCCGGCAAAGCTGTGGAACAACTCCTCACCTGTTTCGGGGCGGTAGGAAAAGTCGGGGTGGGCTGCGGCTTCGTCGAGGTTCAATGTCTCGATCTGATCGGCGATCGTGCCGACAAGGCCCTCGCCGAGCGCGAGCCGCGTCACATGGACCGCTTCCTGCTTCAGCCCCTGCGTCGCATAAAGTTCGAGCGCGCCTTCGCGCAGCAGATAGATTGAGCACACCTCGCTATCGAGGCACTCGCCGATGATTCCGACGACTTGGTTGAGTTTGCTCTGCGCATTGGTGCGCGCCGCCATCACCTCGTGCAATCGCGTCAAAATATTGCGGGCGGACTGAGCAGCCGACGAAGGAGGGGGTGGAGCATTGGTCATCGCTCCACCCTGCTATCAGAAGCTTGTCGACGTTGCCATCGCCCGCCGGTGAAATCGTCCGCTGTTTACAGCGAATTCCGGATGCCCAGAGAACCAGGCGTCAATTGCTGGCCGGAGCTGATCCCGGGGGCGACGCCGCGGCGCTGTCGGTCGTCGCCGCAGGCGTTGTCGTATCGAAGATCGAGGCGTTGGCGGGAATGGCATATTTTGCGTCCCACGCCACCACGTCGCGCTGATATTGCGCATAGGCTTCGTAGAAGTCGACAAAGGGCTGGTCGAGCTGCGCGAGGTGCGCGGGCGCTTGCTCGACAATCTGCGCGCTGGGCGTAGTCGAGACAAGCTGGGCAATCTCGTTCGCGCGCGGGCAGAACTGGCGCTGCGCCGGCGGCTGGGCGAAATAGTTGAAGAGCTGCGTCGCCAGGCGGTCGCGTGCTGCCGTGCCGTTGGTGCCCGACTCCTTGCCTAGCTGGCTGATGACGGTCTTTTCGGTCGAGCGGATCACCTTGCCATGCGCCTTGATGATATTGTTGTAGGCCGAAACCAGCGTCGCTTCCTCGGCACCGCGGCAGCCGATCGCTGCTACGTTGAGCGCGATCTTGAGCTGCCAGAAAGCGCGGTCGCCGGTGACATTGCTGTTCGCGGTCACAAAGCGGCCGTCGAGCCCCCGCTGCGGAAGGATCTGCGTAAGCGAAGCATTGCCGGGCGGAAGCGGACGCGGCGGGATGACCACGGCCACCGGCGGTGGCGGCGGTGGCGGCGGGGGCGGAACCGGCGCGGGAGCGCAGGCAGCGACGCTCGCGAGCAGCCCGGCCAGGATAATCTTGCGCGACACATTCATGATATTCTCCCCTGCCGCCATATGCTGCGACGTCATCCGCGCGCGTGCAACGCGGCTTCGGCCTGTTGCACCAAAGATGCGACGATATCGGCGACACTCTCTTCGCTGGTTACCATACCGACAGATTGCCCTGCCATTAACGAGCCGTTCTCGACATCGCCGTCGATGACGGCGCGCCGCAGCGCGCCAGCCCAATAATGTTCGATTTCTAGCTGCGCCGCTGCCATGTCGACGGTGCCGCTGTCGAGCAGGTTGGCAACTTCGCGCTGCTTGGCGGTGAAGGCTTCGGTCCCGTTGTTCTTGAGCGCGCGCACCGGAATCACCGGCAGCCGCGGATCGAGCTGGACGCTCGCGACGGCATCGCGCGCCGATGCGCGCATGAAGGCCTTTTTGAAATTGGGATGCGCGATGCTCTCCGTCGCGCAGACAAAGCGTGTCCCGAGCTGGACGCCCGACGCGCCCATTTCGAGATAACCGGAAATCGCTTCGCCGCGACCGATCCCGCCCGCGACGAAAATCGGCACCTCGGCCGAAAGGGCCGGCAGGATTTCCTGTGCGAGCACGCTCGTCGATACGGGACCGATATGCCCACCGGCCTCCATCCCTTCGATGACCAGCGCATCGACGCCTGAACGCACGAGCTTTTTCGCGAGCGCGAGCGTCGGCGCAAAGCAGATGACTTTGGCGCCCGACGCCTTGATCGCCTCGAGGCTTCCCTTGGGCGGCAGGCCGCCCGCAAGAACAACATGGCCGACCTTATGCTTTGCGCACACGTCGATCAGATCGAACAATTGCGGGTGCATGGTGATCAGGTTCACGCCGAAGTTGCGCTTCGCGAGCGCCTTCGTCGCCGCAATCTCGATATCGAGCAGGTCGGGGGTCATCGCGCCGCACGCAATCACGCCAAATCCGCCTGCATTGCTGATTGCGCTGACCAGATTGCGCTCCGAGACCCAGCTCATCGCGCCGCACAATATGGCGTAATCGCTGCCGAGAAGGTCGGTCCCGCGCGCCATCAATTCGTTTAATTTGCCCATTGCTGCCGCCTTTGCCAGCACTGTCGCCCCGGCGCAATGACTAGCTGAAAATGCGTGACTCAGCCGGTCGTGCAGTTGATTCGGTTCGTCGCGCGCGGCGAACTTTGCGGCGCCCAGCGTCCCTATTAATCGGCCCGGTCGATGACTATGTGCTGCTTATTCGTTTAGGTTGAAGCGCGAGCGCAGCCTATCCTTCGCCGGTCAGAGTAACGCAGTCGGACACCGATTCGGCGCCGGCCATCGCCGTGCGTCCGCCAGAAGGGGTAAAACGCCGCGTCATCCACCGGTCACCGAACCGCGTCACCACATCAGACCAAACCACAGAGGAGAGTCAGCATGAACGTCGAAAGCAAATGCCCCATGACAGGGACCCAGGTCCGATCGTTCCTGGGACGCCAGAACCGTGACTGGTGGCCCGACGCGCTCGACCTCTCGATCCTGCAAGGTGGCGCGCGCGCGGTCGACCCGATGGGCGGTGCGTTCGACTATGCGAAAGCCTTTAAGTCGCTCGATTATCAGGCACTCAAGAAGGATCTGACCGACCTGATGACCGACAGCCAGGATTGGTGGCCGGCCGATTATGGCCATTATGGCCCCTTCTTCATCCGTATGGCTTGGCACGCGGCGGGCACCTATCGCACCGGCGACGGCCGCGGCGGGTCGTCGAGTGGGCAGCAGCGGTTTGCGCCGCTCAACTCGTGGCCCGACAACGGCAATCTCGACAAGGCGCGCCGCCTTCTCTGGCCGATCAAGCAGAAATACGGGAACAAGATCAGCTGGGCCGATCTGTTCATCCTGACCGGCAATGTCGCGATCGAATCGATGGGCGGGCCGGTGTTCGGCTTCGGCGGCGGCCGGGTCGACGTTTATGAACCCGAAACCGTCTATTGGGGCACCGAGGAGCTTTGGGTCGACCAGGGGGCCGAGACGCGCATCATTCCCGATGAAGGCAAGGCACTCGAAAATCCGCTCGCCGCGATCCAGATGGGGTTGATCTACGTCAATCCCGAAGGACCCGGCGGCAATCCCGATCCCCTGCTGTCGGCGCGCGACATAAAGGAAACCTTCGCGCGCATGGCGATGAATGACGAGGAAACAGTGGCGCTGACGGCTGGCGGCCACGCCTTCGGCAAGGCGCACGGCGCGCAGCCCGCCGAAAATTTTGGATCGGGTCCCGAAGCATCGGCGCTCGAATTGATGGGCTTTGGCTGGCTCACCGACAAGGACGAGATCGGAAAGGGGCATATCACCACTTCGGGCATCGAGGGTGCGTGGACGCCGAACCCGACGCAATGGGGCGGCGACTATTTCCGGCTGCTGTTCAAATATGACTATGAACTGGTGACGAGCCCCGCCGGCGCGCAGCAGTGGCAGCCGATCAACCCGGACCCCGAGGACATGGCGCCCGATGCGCGCGATCCGTCGAAAAAAGTCCCGACGATGATGACCACCGCCGACATGGCGCTGAAGATGGACCCCGACTATCGCAAGATTTCGGAACGCTTCCGCGACGATCAGGCTGCACTCGACGACGCCTTTGCGCGCGCGTGGTTCAAGCTGTGCCATCGCGACATGGGGCCCAAGGTCCGATATCTCGGCCCCGAAGTGCCGGACGAGGATCTCATCTGGCAGGACCCGGTTCCTGCCGGAACCAAGCCGTCGGATGCGGCGGTCGCCGATTTCAAGGGGAAGGTGCTGGCAAGCGGGTTGACCGTCTCCGAACTCGTCAAGGCGGCGTGGGCATCGGCCTCAAGCTATCGTAACTCGGACCATCGCGGCGGCGCGAACGGCGCACGGGTCCGGCTCGCGCCGCAGAAGGACTGGGCGGTCAACGATCCGGCAGAGCTTGCAAAGGTGCTCGGCAAGCTCGACGAACTGCGCGGCGATTTGTCGATGGCTGATGCCATCGTGCTCGCTGGTGCGGCGGCGATCGAAAAAGCCGCGAAGGACGGCGGGTTTGACGTCGCGGTCGCAGTATCGACCGGCCGCGGCGATGCCGGGGACGAGCATACCGACGCCGAAAGCTTTGAGCCACTCGAACCCTTTGCCGATGGTTTCCGCAACTATCTGAAGACCAAGGCGCAGGTGAAGACGGAGGAAATGCTGATCGACCGCGCCGATCTGCTCGGCCTGTCGGTGCCCGAAATGACTGCGCTGGTTGGCGGGATGCGCGTCCTCGGGGCTGTGACCGGCGACACCGGCGACGGCGTATTCACCGACCGCGTCGGAACACTGTCGAACGATTTCTTCGTCAACCTCCTCGACATGGGCATCGAATGGCGCGTCGTCGACGAAAGCGGCGATGAAGAGTTCGTAGGTAAGTGCCGCAAGACGGGAGCTGACAAATGGCACGGCACGCGCACCGACCTTGTCTTCGGATCGAATTCGCAGCTCCGTGCGATCTCGGAGGTCTTCGCCGAAAGCAGCGGCGCCCCGCTGTTCGTCGACACCTTCGTCAAGGCATGGACCAAGGTGATGGACGCCGACCGCTTCGACATCGTTTGACCATTCGCACGGTTCCCCGATGACCCTTGACCGCTTCGGCGCGCCATTGCGCCGGAGCGGTCTTTATTTTGGCGTGCGACGGCGATAGCAGCTGCGACGGTTCATCCTAAAAACAGGAGTCGTGGTCTTGACGGTGGAAAGTGTGAGGCGGCTGATTGCTGCGGGCGGGCGACCACCCATCGGCGAGACTCTGGGATTTCAGCTTGTCGATTGCGGCGACGGCTGGGCGGTATTTGAAGGCAACCCCGGCCCCGAAACCTATAACCCGATGAACATCGTTCATGGCGGATATGCGGCGACCTTGCTCGATTCGGCATGCGGAATTGCGACGGTCACCAAGCTTGCTGACGATCAGTCGATGACCACCCTCGAGCTCAAGACGAGCTATTTGCGCGCGATGACTGCCAATACCGGAAAGGTGCGGGCCGAGGGCAAGGTCATTTCGATCGGGCGCCGCGTGGCGTTCAGCGAAGCGCGGCTTACCGACGAAGACGGGCGGCTGCTCGCAACCGCAACCTCAACACTGCTGATAATGTCGAACTGAACCCGATATTATTCGGCGTCGAGCCCGTAAGCCGTGTGCAGAACGCGCACCGCAAGCTCGGTCTCGTCCTCGTCAATCAACACGCTGACCTTGATCTCGCTCGTCGAGATGGCCTGGATGTTGATGCCGCGGTCGGCGAGCGCGCGGAACATTGTGCTCGCAACGCCTGCGTGGCTTTTCATGCCGACGCCGACGACGCTGATCTTGGCGACCTTGTCGTCGCTCAGGATACGGTTGAAGCCGATCTTGTCCTTCGCGCCTTCGAGCAGGTCGATCGAGCGGAGGAGATCGGCACCCGGCACGGTGAAGGTCACGTCGGTCTCGCCCTTGTCGCGCCCGACGTTCTGGATGATCATGTCGACGTTGATCCCGGCGGCGGCGAGGGGGCCGAAGATGCTGGCGACCGCGCCCGGCTTGTCGGGGACGCGCGTGACGATGATTTTGGCTTCATTCTTGTCGTGGGCGATGCCGGTGATCAGCTGCCGTTCCATCTGATGTTCCTCTATTTCCTCGTCGCTGACGATCATCGTGCCTTTGGCGGGCGCCTCGTCGCCTTCGACGAAGCTCGAAAGCACCTGCACCCGCACGCCTTCCTTCATTGCAAGGCCGACCGAACGCGTCTGGAGAACCTTCGCGCCGACGCTCGCGAGTTCGAGCATTTCCTCATAGGTGACATAGTCGAGTTTGCGCGCCCGCGCGACGATGCGCGGGTCGGTGGTGTAAACACCGTCGACGTCGGTGTAGATGTCGCAGCGGTCGGCCTTGACCGCCGCCGCGACCGCGACCGCGCTGGTGTCCGACCCGCCGCGGCCGAGCGTCGATATGCGGCCGTCGTCCATCATGCCCTGGAAACCCGGGATTACTGCGACCTCGCCCTTGGCCATCGCCGCGCTCAGTGCGCCCGTGTCGATGTCGGAGATGCGCGCGCGCGCATGCGCCTCTTCGGTACGGATCGGGAGCTGCCAGCCGAGCCAGCTGCGTGCGGGGACGCCCATCGCCTGCAGCGTGAGCGCCAGTAGCCCCGACGTCACCTGCTCGCCGCTCGCGACCACGACATCATATTCGGCGGGGTCGTAACGCGGGTTCGCCTCGCGGCAGAAATTGACGAGCCGGTCGGTTTCGCCAGCCATCGCTGAAACGACGACCGCGACCTCATTGCCCTGTGCGACCTCGCGCGCGACGAGTTTCGCGACGGTGCGAATCCGCTCGGTGCCCGCCATCGACGTGCCCCCGAATTTCATCACGATCCGCGCCATTTCGCCCTGCCTCCCAAACTGGTTGCTGCCGCAACTTTTCCAAGTTTTCTGCGGCGTCCGGCTGTTAGGGAAGGGGGAGGGCGATGGCAAGGGCGCCATCGTATGCGGCGCAAATTTCTTGCGCCATCGTGGGCGCGGTGCCACTGATTGTTCCATGAACGCCGCGACAATCAAAGCCGATGAAGCCGCCCATTTCGGCAGGCTTGCCGCCGACTGGTGGGACGCCAAGGGCTCCTCGGCGATGCTGCACAAGCTCAACCCTGTGCGGCTGCGCTATATCCGCGAACAGGCCGATCTTCACTGGCAGCTCGACGCGCGCGACCGTCATCCGCTTGTCGGACGGACGGCACTCGATGTCGGCTGCGGCGCAGGACTGCTCACCGAACCGCTCGCACGGCTCGGCGCCAAGGTGACCGGCGTCGACGCCGCGCCCGAAAATATCGCCGTCGCCCGCGATCATGCCACAGGGCATGGACTCGCGATCGACTATTTTGCGGGCGAGCTTGCTAGCCTTCCTCGGGCAAGATTCGACCTCGTGACCTCGATGGAGGTCGTCGAGCACGTCGCCGACCCGGCAGCGTTTGTCACCGAATTGGCGACGCGGCTTGCACCGGGCGGACTGATGATCCTGTCGACACCCAACCGCACGATCGCGTCGAAACTATTGCTCGTCGAAGCCGCCGAGCGCCTCGGCGCCGTGCCGCGCGGGACGCACGACTGGGGCCAGTTTCTGAAGCCCGAGGAACTTGGCGATTTGCTGAAGGCCGCGGGGCTGGCGGTCATCGACCGCACCGGCCTCTCACCTTCCGCCGCGACCGGGTTCAAGCTCGGCGGCAGCGAGGCGCTCAACTATCTCGTTGCGGCGCGGCACGCCGAATGACTCGCGACCCGCGCGTCGACGCCTATATCGCGGCGCGCCAGCCCTTCGCACGGCCAATCCTGACGCATTTGCGCGAGCTGGTTCATGCTCACGCGCCGGGGACTGAAGAGACATTGAAGTGGGGCATGCCCTATTTCGTGCTCAACGGACAGAATCTTGCGGGGATGGCGGCATTCAAGGCGCATGCGACCTTTGGTTTCTGGCGCGACGAAGAAGTGACCGGATCGCCGCGGAACGCCGATGCAATGGGCAGCATGGGCCGATTGGTGGGGCTGTCCGATCTGCCTTCGGACGAGGCGCTCGGAGCCTGGATTGCCGAGGCCGCCGCCTTGTGCGGAGAGGACAAGCCCAAGCGCGCGGCGCCCAAATCCAAGCCCACGCTCGATCTTCCCGACGATTTGCGCGCGGCATTGAAAGCCAACGCCGCCGCGCAAGGCCATTGGGATGCGTTCTCGCCCGGAAAACGGCGCGATTATATCGAGTGGGTGATCGATGCGAAGCGCGAAGAGACGCGCGCCAAGCGCATCGCGACCACCGCCGATCAGGTCGCCGAAGGGAAGGACCGCAACTGGAAATATAAGGGCTGTTGACGTTAGCTTGGACGATCCGCGGCGAAGGCCGGGACCCTGTCGCGCAATGCCGTGCCGGCTGGACCCTGGCTTTCGCCGAGGATCACACGCTCCGCGTTCCGTGGCGCGTCAGAAGTCCACATCCTCATAATATTTCGGCGGCGTCACGATCTCCATCCGCTCGGCAAGGAGCGGTCGGAAGCTGGGGCGCGACTTGAGGCCCGAATACCAGCCCTTCGTCTGTTCGTGTCCGGTCCAGTCGATGCCACCGAGATAGTCGGCGACCGAGATATGCGCGGCGGCCGTCAAATCGGCGAGGCTCATCGTCGCGCCGGCGAGCCAGGTGCGGTGATCGATCAGATAGTCGACATAGTCGAGATGCTGGTTCGCGGCTTTCATGGCCTCGCGTAGTGCACCGCCGTCGGGCGGCTGGCGGTGGACGATGCGTTTCTGCATCCGCTCGAACAGCAGCGGACCGGTGACTTCGAAATAGAAATCCTGATCGAACCAGGCGACAAGGCGGCGGATTTCGGCGCGGTTGGCGGCGGTGCCGTTGATCATCGCCTTGCCCTCGACTGTCTCCTCGAAATATTCGGCGATGGCATTGCTGTCGATCAGCACCTGTCCACGTTCCTGATCGACCATCACCGGCGTGCGGCCGGCAGGGTTCAGGTCGACGAACTCGTCGCGCCGTTCCCACGGCGATTCGCGCACCAATTCGTAACCGACGCCTTTCTCGCCCAGCAGGAGCCGGATCTTGCGCGAAAAGGGACACAGGGGAAATTGGTAAAGCTGCCACATGATTTTCGCATAGCGGCAGCGGGGGCTGCCGCGCAACGGCTATGGCAAGCAGCGGGAGGGGTGATGATCAGCGCCGCGTCGCGTCGCGCTCATACTTCCATTGAGCGAGGAGGTCGCGGGCCATGTCTTTCAGGACCGGAGCATAAACAGCCATCGTCGATGCGGCACTGCTCGCCATGCGGGCGCTCGCGCGGACGTCGTCGCCCAGACGTTCGCCATATTCAGGGTCGCGTCCAGCGACGTCGCCCACCGTTGCATCGGGCGGAATATAGGCTGCGTCGGAGTCGGGGTCGATGCGAGCGACAGCCTCGGCAAGCGGGCCAATAGGCATCTCCAGCATGGCGCCGACGATGGACGCCACGGTGTCGGCCATCCGATCCTGCACGATGGGGTCGCTCAATGTCGCGGCGGCATCGGCAAGCTCGCGCTCGGCGGCCTGAGCGGGCAATGGATTGGTGATGACGAGAAGCGGCAGTGCCGCGAGTGTCCAGCGATGCATTGTGTTCGTCCTTCAACAAGGCGCGATAAGATGGCGCGCGTTGTAACAGACACACGCTTGCGCCTTGCTGAACGTGCGGCGCCCTTCGACGGAACGTGCCGGAAAGGCGCCGCGCCGCGTCCGGCTATTCGGCGGCAACCATCTCCACCTCGGCATCGCTCAGCGGATGGGCGAGGCGGCTCAGCATCTCCTTCGGGCAGACCTGCCAGAAGCGACCGCGCCAAAGGTGCCAGTCGGCCAGAACTTCACCGGACCATTTGCTACCCGTCGCCTTGGCATGCTCCTCGACCAACGCGCGCAGCTCGGCTTCCCAATGGGCGCTGTCGAGCCTTTGCCACATGATTGATTCGCCATTGGCGTGACGCTCGAAGCTCTCATCGGTATCGAGAATGAACGCCATGCCCCCGGTCATGCCGGCGCCGAAGTTCGAGCCGACCGGGCCCAGCACGACTGCCGTCCCGCCCGTCATATATTCGCAGCCGTTCGCTCCGCAGCCTTCGATTACGACATTGGCACCCGAATTGCGCACCGCGAAACGCTCGCCCGCCTGGCCCGCCGCGAGCAGTGTGCCCGCGGTCGCGCCGTAAAGAACGGTGTTCCCGACGATGCTGTTGTTCTGGCTGACCAGCGGGCTCGATACAGTCGGGCGCACGATGATGCGACCGCCCGACAGGCCTTTACCGACATAGTCATTGGCGTCGCCGAACACCTCGAGCGTGATGCCCTGGCACAGGAAGGCGCCGAGCGACTGGCCCGCGGTGCCCCGCAGGCGGACCTGCACATGATTGTCCGCCAGTCCCGTCATCCCGAAGCGCTTGGTCACTTCGGCCGACAGGCGCGTGCCGACGGCGCGGTGCGTGTTGCGGACATTATAGGTAAGCTGCATCCGCTCGCCGCGTTCGAAGAGCGGCTGTGCGTCGTTCAATATCTGCGCGTCGAGGCTGTCGGGAACGGGGTTGCGGAAATGCGGCCCCTGCGAGCGGCGCTGCTCGTCGGGCGCATCGACCTTTGCGAGGATGGGGTTGAGGTCGAGGTCGTCGAGATGTTCGGCGCCGCGGCTGACCTGGCGCAGAAGCTCGGTTCGGCCGATCACCTCGTCGAGGCTCCGGTAGCCGAGCTTGGCCAGGATTTCGCGGACCTCCTCCGCGATGAAGGTCATCAGATTGATGACCTTCTCGGGCGTCCCGGTGAACTTCTGCCGCAGCTTCTCGTCCTGCGTGCAGACACCGACGGGGCAGGTGTTGCTGTGGCACTGGCGCACCATGATGCAGCCCATTGCGACGAGGCTCAGCGTCCCGATGCCATATTCCTCGGCGCCGAGAATTGCGGCGATCACGATGTCACGCCCCGTCTTGAGACCGCCGTCGGTGCGCAGCCGGATGCGGTGACGCAGACCGTTCAGGGTGAGCACCTGATTGACTTCGGAAAGCCCCATTTCCCATGGAGTGCCGGCGTATTTGACGCTCGTCTGCGGCGACGCGCCGGTGCCGCCGGTGTTGCCCGCGACAAGGATGACATCCGCGTGCGCCTTGGCGACACCCGCCGCAACGGTGCCGATGCCCGCCGAGCTGACCAGCTTCACGCATACGCGCGCCTTCGGGTTGATCTGCTTCAGGTCATAGATGAGCTGCGCCAGATCCTCGATCGAATAGATGTCGTGGTGCGGCGGGGGCGAAATGAGCATCACGCCCGGCGTCGAGTGACGCAGGCGGGCGATGAATTCAGTCACCTTGAAGCCGGGAAGCTGACCGCCTTCGCCGGGCTTAGCGCCCTGCGCGACCTTGATCTCGATTTCGTCGCATGCGCCCAGATATTCGGCGGTGACGCCGAAGCGGCCGCTGGCGATCTGCTTGATGTTGCTGTTGGCGTTGTCGCCGTTGGCATAGGGACGATAACGTTCCTTGGCTTCGCCGCCTTCGCCCGACACGGCTTTCGCGCCGATGCGGTTCATCGCGATTGCCAGCGTCTCGTGCGCCTCGGGTGACAGCGCGCCGAGCGACATGCCGGGAGTGACGAAGCGCTTGCGGATCTCGGTGATCGCCTCGACGCTTTCGAGCGGCACGCCCTGCGACGGATAGTTGAACGCCATCAGGTCGCGCAGATAGACCGGCGGGAGGTCCGCCACGCCGCGCGAGAATTGCAGATAGGTCGAATAGCTGTCGGTCGCGACGGCGGTCTGGAGCAGGTGCATGAGCTGCGCCGAATAGGCGTGCGTCTCGCCGCCTGCGCGCTGGCGATAAAAGCCGCCGATAGGCAGCGTCGCGACGCGCTTGTCGAACGCCGCCTCATGCTTCTCGGTCGCGTTGATGAACAGCGACTGATAGCCTTCGCCCGAGATTTTGGCGGGCATGCCGGGGAACAGGTCGTTGACGAGCGCGCGGCTCAAGCCGACCGCCTCGAAATTATATCCACCGCGATAGCTGGAGATCACCGCGATCCCCATCTTGGCCATGATCTTGAGCAGCCCGTCGTCGATCGCCTTGCGGAAGCGCTGGCGGCAATCGTCGAGCGTCAGCTCGCTGCCGAACAGCCCGCGGGCATGGCGGTCGGCAATCGCGGCTTCGGCGAGATAGGCGTGAACGGTCGTCGCGCCGACGCCGATGAGCACCGCAAAGGCGTGGGTGTCGAGCACCTCGGCCGAGCGGACGTTGATCGAGGCATAGCTGCGCAGCCCCTTGCGGACGAGATGGGTGTGGACGGCAGCGGCGGCGAGCACCATCGCCATGCCGACACGGTCGGACCCGATCCGTTCGTCGGTCAAGAACAGCTCGCTCCGTCCCGCGCGCACCGCGTCCTCCGCCTCGCGCCGCACGCGCGCGATCGCCTCGCGCAGCGTCGAAGCGTCGCCGCCGGTGGGAAAGGTGCAGTCGATATCGGCGACGGCATCGCCGAAATAGGCGCGCAGCCGGTCCCAATCGTCGCCGACGAGAACCGGCGAGTCCATCACGAGAACGTGCGCGCTCTGCCCCTTTTCGTCGAGGATATTGGCGAGGTTCGAAAAGCGCGTCTTCAGGCTCATCACATGCCGTTCGCGCAAGCTGTCGATCGGCGGGTTGGTGACCTGGCTGAAGTTCTGGCGGAAGAACTGTGCGACATGGCGCGGCTTGTCCGAAATGACCGCGAGCGGCGTGTCGTCGCCCATCGAGCCGACAGCCTCCTTTGCGTCCTCGACCATCGGTGAGAGGATGAGTTCCATATCCTCCATGGTCAGGCCGGCGGCGACCTGGCGGCGCAGCAATTCGCTGCGGTCCCAGCCGGCGAGGCTGGACTTGCCGCCCTTTGGCAGGTCGTCCATCGAGCGGAAACCCTTGACGCGAGAGCCATAGTCGTGCGCGCTGGCGATCTTGTCCTTGATCGCACGGTCTTCGTAGAGTGTCCCCTTGTCGAGATCGACCGCGATCATCTGTCCGGGGCCGAGGCGGCCCTTCTTGCGGATGCTCGCTTCGGGAAGCAGAACCATCCCGCTTTCCGATCCAACCACAAGCAGATTGTCGGCGGTCAGCGAATAGCGCAACGGGCGCAGCGCGTTGCGGTCCATCCCCGCAACCGCCCAGCGGCCGTCGGTCATCGCGAGCGCTGCGGGGCCGTCCCACGGCTCCATCACGCTCGCGAGATATTTGTACATGGCGGTGTGCGGCTCGGGCATGTCGGTTTCGTTCGCCCAGGCTTCGGGGACGAGGATCAGCTTCGCCGTTGGAGCGTCGCGGCCGGCGCGGCACAGCGCCTCGAACACCGCGTCGAGCGCGGCGGTGTCGCTCGCGCCCGCGGGGATCACGGGCTTGATGTCCTCCGAATGCTCGCCAAAGGCGAGGCTCGCCATCTTGATTTCGTGGCTCTTCATCCAGTTCTTGTTGCCGCGGATCGTGTTGATCTCGCCATTATGGGCGAGCGTGCGGAACGGCTGTGCGAGCCACCATTGCGGGAAAGTGTTCGTCGAATAGCGCTGGTGGAAAATCGCGACGCGGCTTTCGAACAGCTTGTTCGTCAGGTCGGGATAGAAATCGGCGAGGCTCTCGGCGAGGAACAATCCCTTGTAGATGATCGAGCGCGCCGACAGGCTGCAGATATAGAAATCGTGGATCTGCGCCGCGACGACCTTTTTCTCGATGCGGCGGCGGACGAGATAGAGCTGCTTTTCGAACTCGTCGATCGACTGTTCGTCCGGCAGCGGGCCGGCGATCATGATCTGCTCGATCTCGGGCCGCGTGCGCTGAGCCTTGTCGCCGATCACCGACACGTCGACGGGCACCTGCCGCCAGCCATAGATGGTAAAGCCCGCGTCGATGATCTCGGATTCTACGATCGTGCGGCATTCTTCCTGCGCATTGAGGTCAGTGCGCGGCAGAAAGATCATCCCTACCGCGAGCCGGTTCGGCAGCACATTATGCCCCGATGCCGCAATCGCATCGTCAAAGAAGCGCACGGGCAGGTCGACATGGATTCCCGCCCCGTCCCCCGTCATGCCGTCGGCATCGACGGCGCCTCGGTGCCATACGGCGCGCAGCGCTTCGATCGCCGCCTCGACGACGCGGCGCGACGGCTTGCCGTCGGTTGCCGCGACCATGCCGACACCGCAAGCGTCGGATTCCATGTCGGGGCGATACATGCCCGTCGCGGCGAGCCGCGCATGTTCGGGGGTGGGGTAGTGGGTCATCATTTCGTTCCTGAAATTTGCGCCGCCCTAGTAGGACGGATCGGCAATCTTGAGCCGCTTGCGGGCGTTGGCGACGGCTTCCATTTCTGCGTCGAACGCGGTCCCGGACGCTTCGTCGGCCGCGGCTTCGAGCGTCTCGACGCGCTCGCGGTCGGCGGCGGTCCAGTTGCTGCGGTCAAGGGCGGGGTCGGCGACATCATAGGAATCGGCGTCACTCGCCGACTCCCAGTCGGCTTCGCCGCCAGACTCGCCGGCGTCGTTCGCCTCGCCGCTGCCCATCCACATATCGCGATGCTCCTTGAGCGTTGCGACATCGACCTTCATCAACTTGGCGAGCGACGACAGTTCGGTTTCGCTGAGGTCGGCCAGCCCGCGCTCCTTGGGCAACGCCTTGAACTTGCCTTCCAGCTCGGGCGCGCGGTCGATGAATTTTTCGATCAGCGGCGGGACAGCCTTGATCATCGCAATCATGACTTCGGGGTCTGCCTGAAGCGCCATCCATTCGCCCGCGAAGGCGCTTCCCGCCGGCGTCGCGAAGAAGCTGTTCATATCGCCAAGATGCGCCGCGGTGAATTTGCGCGAATAGGCGTGCGCCATGCCGTCGCGCATCGGCGCCTCCAGATCGCGCAGCACTTCGCTGATCAGCGGCTTCACGACCTCCATCACCTGTTCTTCGCGCGCCTTGCGATTGGGGTCGAGTATTTCGACGGCCTTCGACTTGGTGTCGGCGTCGAGCCCGGCGAGCGTCTCGTCATCGACGCCGGTCTTGATCGAGAGCATCAGGTCCGACATGCCGCCGGCCTGTTCCATCACCGCCTTGAATATCTTGCCGTACATATTGTCGAGCATCTTCTCGAGGCTGCCCGCCGGGATCAGCGCTGCCGTCGTCTGCCGCGCCAGCGCAAGCCGCGCGGGGTCGACCGGCGGCAGCTTGTCGACCTCGAAAATCTTCTCGACGAGTGCAATCGCCTCGTCGATTTCCTTCTGCATCTTGGCCTTGGCTTCGGCGAGCGCGGCATCGTTCATTGCGCCATCTGGCGCCTCTGCCGCCTCGACCTGAGTTGGCGTCGGCGCGGCACCGGCGTGCACCGGAACGATTACCGCGGCGCCCGCGAGCGCCAGAGATTTCCACGTCGACATACACATGATCCTTCCCCTGTTGGTCATGCTGCCTTCTTTTCGCCTTTTGCCTTCGCCTTCAACCACTTTGCCATCTGCTCGCTCACGTCGCGACCATCGCGGATTCCCCAGACGACGAGGCTCGCGCCGCGGACGATATCGCCGGCCGCAAACACGCCGGGCAGGCTGGTCATCATCGTCTGGTGATCGACGCGCAGCGTGCCCCAGCGCGTGACGCTGAGGTCGGGCGAGCCGAACAGCTGCGGCAGTTCTTCGGGGTCGAAACCAAGTGCCTTGATGACCATGTCGGCAGGGATGTCGAACGAGCGGCCGGGGTCGGGTTCGGGGCTGCGGCGCCCGCTCGCGTCGGGCGAGCCGAGGCGCATGCCCGCCACAGATACCTGCTTGACCCGCTTGTCCGCGGTGAAGCTTGCGGGGGCGGACAGCCAGACGAACTCGACCCCTTCTTCCTCGGCGTTGGCGACCTCGCGCTGCGATCCCGGCATATTCTCGCGGTCGCGGCGATAGAGGCACTTCACCGATTTCGCTCCTTGGCGAACCGCGGTGCGGACGCAGTCCATCGCCGTGTCGCCGCCGCCGATCACGACGACATGCTTGCCCTTGGCATCGAGGCTGCCGTCGTCGAAGGCGGGAACGGCGTCGCCGAACCCTTTGCGGTTCGAAGCGACCAGATAGTCGAGCGCGGCGATCACTCCCTCCGCCTCGTTGCCCGGCACGGCAATCTCGCGCGCCTTGTATACGCCGGTCGCGACCAGGAGCGCGTCGTGTTTCTGCCGCAGTTCGTCGAGCGTCGCGTCGGCACCCACTTCGAAGCCCAAGTGAAAATGGATGCCGCCTTCCTCAAGGCGCGCGATGCGGCGCATCACCACATCCTTCTCCAGCTTGAAACCGGGGATGCCATAGGTCAGCAATCCGCCTGCGCGGTCGTGGCGGTCATAGACATGGACTTCATGTCCCTGGACGCGCAGATATTCGGCAGCGGTCAGCCCTGCGGGTCCGGCGCCGATTACGCCGACCGACTGGCCCGTTGCCGGCCCGGCCTGCAACGGCTCGACCCAGCCCTCGGCCCAGGCGGTATCGGTGATATATTTTTCGACGCTGCCGATCGTCACCGCGCCGTGGCCGGTGAATTCGATCACGCAATTGCCTTCGCAAAGGCGATCTTGCGGACAGATGCGCCCGCAGATCTCGGGCATCGTCGAGGTCGCGTTGCTCAGTTCGTATGCCTCGCGCAGCCGTCCTTCGGCAGTCAGGCGCAGCCAATCGGGGATATGGTTGTGGAGCGGGCAATGCACTGAGCAATAGGGCACGCCGCACTGCGAACAGCGCGCCGCCTGTGCGTCGGCGTCGGGCGCGGCGTAGCGTTCCGCGATCTCGCGAAAGTCGCGTGCGCGCTCCTCCGCAGTGCGCTTGTCGGGATAGGATTGTTCACGCTCCACAAACCGGAGCATGCGTTCGGAAGCCATGCAAATTCCCCTTCGTTGAAGAGGTGGTTGCATCGGCTTGACCGTGCTGTCACTCGCAAAATCTCAGATAAGACAGCAATATTTACCTAAAATTGCTTCGATCCGAGCGCCACGCTTCCCGTGCGCAACAATCTTTCATTATTTAGTCTCGTATCGGACCTATCTCGACCCAAGCCATATCAGTGCCGCGACGCCGACGATAATCCGGTACCAGGCAAAGGGCGCAAAGCCATAGCGCGTCACGATTGCAAGGAAGGCCTTGATCACGATCCAGGCGACGACAAAGGAGACGATCGACCCGACGGCAATCAGCCCCAGGTCCCCTGTCGTGACCGCATCGCGATGCTTGAACAATTGCAGCGCGGTCGCGCCGGTTAGCGTAGGGAGCGCGAGGAAGAAGCTGAACTCGGCGGCTGTCTTGCGGTCGACCCCCATTGCCATCGCCCCCATGATCGTCGCGCCCGACCGGCTGACGCCGGGGATCATCGCAAGGCACTGGACGATGCCGACTATTGTCGACTGGCGCAGCGAGAGGTTGGCGACCCCGCCGCTTTCCTGCGTTCGGGCAAGCCGTTCGACGATCAGGATCGCAAAGCCTCCGATGACAAGCGCCCATGCGACGACGACGGCATTTTCGAGCAGCAGCTCGATCTGGTCACCAAAGGCAAGGCCCAGCACCACGGCCGGAATGAAGGCGACGATAAGGTTGCGGACAAAGGCGATCGCCACCGGATCGCGCCGGAAAAAACCGACTCCCATGTCCCAGAACAAATGGCGATAGAGCACGACGATGGCGAGGATCGCGCCCGGCTGGATCGCGATGTTGAAGATCGCCCAGCGCGACGCGTCATAACCGAGCAACTCGGTCGCGAGGATTAGATGCCCGGTCGAGGAAACCGGCAAAAATTCGGTGAGCCCCTCGACGATGCCGAGGATGATGGCGGTCAGCCAGATCGACATGCCGCTCAGCGCGCGTATTCGGAAAATCGACCGTGGCGGCGATACTGGACGAGCCAGCCGTCGGCGACCGCAGCAAGCGCCGTCGGCGTGATGCCGAGCTGTTTCAGCCCCGCGGCGCGCGGCGCAACGACGTTGTCGCGCTGGAGCATCAGCCACTGGTCCTTGGTGATCGGCGCGCCCGGCAGCCAGCCGACCGTCGATGCGAGCGCCGAGGCGACGGCATCGGGCACCTCTACGAAGAGCCGCTGGCGCCCCGTCGCGTCGGCAATCCAGCGCAAGAGTTCTATCATCGACATCTGTTGCGGCCCGCCGAGCTCGAAAATCTTGCCCGCAGCGCCAGCGCCGAGCGCCGCGACCACGGCGTCGGCGACGTCACCGACATAGACCGGCTGGAATTTCGTGTTCGGCGCGATCACGGGGACGACCGGGGCAAAGCGGATCATGGTCGCGAAGCGGTTGATGAACTGATCCTCGCGGCCGAAGATGATCGACGGACGCAGGATCGCGGCAGCGCGAAATTCGTTCCGTACCGCCTTTTCGCCTTCGCCCTTGCTGCGGCCATAGGCAGAAGCGCTGTCGGGATCGGCGCCGATTGCCGAGACATGGACGAGTGCGCGGACGCCAGCGGCCTTGGCTGCCGCGGCGACATGCCCCGCGCCGCTGGCCTGCACCGCCTGCATGTCGTCGAACGCGCCGACGAGGTTTATCACCGCGTCGCAGCCCGCGACCGCGCGCGCAATGCTCGCCGCATCGCGCACGTCGGCGGCGACGAACTGCGTCTGGCCGAGCCCGCCGAGCGGCTTCAGGAAGGTCGCGCGGCGCGGTTCGCGTTCGGCAATGCGGACGCGCGCGCCACGCGCGAGCAGCCGCTGCACGACATAGCGGCCCAGAAAGCCGCTCCCGCCCAGCACCGTGATCAATTGCCCATCCAGATTGTGCATCGCTTCAGCCTGTCGTTGATTCTCGCGCCCGCGGGCGCCACGCTCGCGCCCCCCATGCCGCGAAGCGGCGGTCCGGGCAAGGGGGAGCGGGCGGTGGCCAACGCAAATCCGCGCGCTCCCAATTAATTTCGCCGCATCGGCGCGGTCGCGGTTGACAAGCGCCGCGCCCCGCCGCTAAGCGCCCGCTCCTACCCCGTGCCCAGATGGCGGAATTGGTAGACGCACCAGCTTCAGGTGCTGGCGATCGCAAGGTCGTGGAGGTTCGAGTCCTCTTCTGGGCACCATTTTCCCATCTTATAGGATTGCTCGCGCACGCCGGGCGTGGCGCGCTCGGTCGTCGCACGATCCGCATGTGGTCGGACTGTTCGCGGCTGTCATATAGGGGAAATGGTGCCGCTTACAGGACTCGAACCTGTGGCCCCATCATTACGAATGATGTGCTCTACCAACTGAGCTAAAGCGGCAACGAGGGGCGCCACTAGCAGCGCGGTGGCGCGATGACAAGCGCCCATGCGCATTTGGTGATGGGGCAACGCGAGGCAGCCTCTCGCCCGTCAATTGCGCCTTTCAACCAGCCCGCGCGCGATAACCTGCGCCTGGATTTCGGCGGCCCCCTCGAAGATGTTCAGGATGCGCGCGTCGCAGAGGATGCGGCTGACCTCATACTCGAGCGCATAGCCGTTGCCGCCGTGAATTTGCAGCGCGGCGTCGGCGTTCGCCCAGGCAGCGCGCGCGGCGAATAGCTTTGCCATCCCCGCTTCGATATCGCAGCGCTTGCCGCCGTCCTTGGCGCGCGCCGCCGCATAGCTGAGTTCGCGCGCCATGACGAAATCGACGAGGCTCATCGCGATCTTGTCCGACACGCGCGGGAAAGCCATTATCGATCGGCCGAACTGTCTGCGGCCCAATGCATAATCCAGCCCCAGTTCGATCGCGCGCCGCGCGACGCCGACTGCGCGCGCTGCGGTCTGGATGCGCGCGCCCTCGAAAGTGCGCATCAACTGTTTGAAGCCTTGCCCTTCCACGCCGCCGAGGAGCGCGTCGGCGGGGGCCGCCATTGCGTCGAATTGGAGCGCATATTCGCGCATCCCGCGATAGCCGAGGACCTCGATCTCGCTTCCGCTCATGCCCGCGGCGGGAAAGGGGGCGGCTTCGGTCCCGCGCGGCTTGGGGACGAGCAGCATCGACAGGCCCGCATAGCCCTTTGCATCGGGCAATGTCCGCGCAAGCAAGGTCATCAGGTCCGATCGCGCGGCGTGGGTGATCCATGTCTTGGCGCCATCGATGATCCAGCCGTCGTCCGTGCGCCGCGCGCGCGTCTGCAGCGCGCCGAGGTCGGACCCGACATCGGGCTCGGTGAACACGGCGGTCGGCAGGATGTCGCCGCTTGCGATCTTTGGCAGCCACGCGGCCTTTTGTGCGTCGGTGCCGCCCATCGCGATCAGCTCGCCTGCGATCTCGGAGCGCGTGCCGAGCGACCCCGCGCCTATCCAACCGCGCGACAATTCCTCGGTGACGATGCACATGACGAGCTTGCCGAGGCCGAGCCCGCCATATTCGTCGGGAATGCACACGCCAAAGGTGCCGAGTTCGGCCATCGCTTCGACCGTCGCGTCGGGAATCAGGGCGTTGGCGAGATGCCAGCGATGCGCGTGCGGGATGATCTCGGCTTCGGTGAAGCGGCGGAACTGTCCACGGATTGCGTCGAGGTCGCTGGCATGAAGCGTCTCGCTCGGCCACTGGCCTTCGGCGAGTGCGGCGGCAATCTCGGCGCGCGTCGTGGTGTGATCGGCGACGAGCAGGTCTGCGCAGGCATCGCCGAGCGCGCGCGCGGCTGTACTGATCCCCAGATCGGCGGGGCGGACGATTTCGTTCTGCCCCATCGGCAGGCCGCCGACGAGCTGTGCGACGCTTTCGGCAAAGGCGAGCGAGGCGAGCTTGGTGTCGAGCGGATTCGTGTCATTGCCAGCGTCGAGCCAGTCGAGCACCGCTTCGAGCGCCGCCACCGTCGTTGCAATCCACGCGAATCCGTGCGCGGCGCGCTGGTCTTCATCGATGGGGCGATGCGCGAGACGTTCGACGAGCGCGGCCTTGGCCGCGTCGCTATAGGTCGTCGCGGCGGCGAGGGCGTGGCGCAGCGCCATTGTCACACGGCGCGCTCGAAGATCGCGGCGATGCCCTGTCCGCCGCCGATGCACATGGTTTCGAGGCCAAAGCGCCCCTCGCGCCGCACCAGCTCGCGCGTCAGATTGGCAAGGATGCGCCCGCCGGTCGCGCCGATCGGATGGCCGAGCGAGATGCCCGATCCGTTGACATTGAGCATGTCGAGGCGGCTGTCGTCGTCGGACCAGCCCCATCCCTTGAGCACCGCGAGTACCTGCGGCGCAAAGGCTTCGTTGAGTTCGACGAGGTCGATGTCGTCCCAACCGAGGCCATTCTTTGCGAACAGCCGTTCGACAGCGGGCACCGGGCCGATACCCATGCGCGCGGGATCGCAGCCCGCCGCCGCGGCGCTGTGATACCAGGCGATGGGTTCGAGGCCGAGTTCGTCGAGCTTGTCCTCGGCAACGACGAGGCACGCGGCAGCGGCGTCATTCTGCTGGCTCGCATTGCCGGCGGTGACGACGCCGCCCTCCAGCGGCTTGAGCCTGCCGAGCGATTCCAAGCTCGCGTCGGCGCGATAGCCTTCGTCATGGTCGAAGATAATGGGGTCGCCCTTGCGCTGCGGGACGCTGACGGGCACCAGTTCGTCGTCGAACAGCCCCTTCTTCCACGCCGCCGCGGCGCGCTGGTGGCTGCGTACCGCATAGGCATCGGCCGCCTCGCGCGTGATGCCATAATCCTTTGCCAGATTCTCGGCGGTTTCGATCATCCCCGAAATGACCCCGAAGCGTTCGATCGGCTGCGACATCAACCGCCCGCGCGTCAGCCGGTCGTGAAGCGTCAGATTGCCTGCGCGCACGCCCCCCCGAATATCGGTGCTGTAATGTTCGACGTTCGACATCGATTCGACCCCGCCCGCGACGACGACGTCGGACATGCCCGTCTGCACCATCATCGCGGCGTTGACGACCGCCTGCAGCCCCGATCCGCAGCGGCGGTCGAGCTGGTATCCGGGCACTTCGAGCGGCAGCCCGGCGGCGAGCCACGACCAATGGCCGATCGCCGGCGCCTCGCCATTGCCATAGCCCTGGCTGAACACCACGTCGTCGACGCGCGCAGGGTCGATCTTCGTCCGCTCGACGAGCGCCTTCAGGATCACCGCGCCAAGCTCGCCCGCGGTCAGCGGCGACAAGGTGCCGCCGAATTTGCCGACGGCGGTGCGGATCGGGGCGACAATGGCGGCGCGGCGCAGGGACATGGGAATACTCCGGTCGGGAAAAGGGGACGTCAGCCCTGCGCGTGAAACTCGCGCAGCATATGTTTGGCGATCTGGAGCTGCAGAATCTGCGTCGTGCCTTCGTAGATGCGATAGATGCGCGCATCGCGGAAGAAGCGTTCGGCGTCATATTCGGCGAGGTAGCCGGCGCCGCCATAGACCTGCACGCAGGCATCGACGACGCGGCCGCACATCTCGGAGGCGAAAACCTTGAATGCAGCAGCCTTGCGCAGGACATTCTCGCCTGCATCGGCGCGGCGGGTGACATCCTCCATCATGCACTCGGCGGCATAGATGTCGATCTCGCTCTGCGCGAGCATCTGCTGGATGAGCTGAAAATTGGCGATCGGTTCGCCGAACGCCTTGCGCTCGGTCGCATAACGCGTCGCCGAATCGAGCGCGCGGCGGGCATAGGCGGTCGCCGCGGCGCCGACCGACATGCGGCCATTGTCGAGGCTCATCATCGCATAAGCGAAACCCTTGCCGAGTTCGCCGCCGAGCAGCGCCTCGCCGCCGACGCGAACATCCTCCATGATGATATCGGAGATATGCGCGCCCGACTGGCCCATCTTCTTGTCCGATTTTCCCGTCGAAACGCCGGGAGCGTCCATCGGCACGATGAACGCCGACACATGGGCGTTCTTGGGCAGATTCTCCTTGCTCGTCCGCGCCATGATCAGCGCAACCTTCGCCTGCGGCGCATTGGTGATGTAGCGTTTGGTACCATTGAGCACCCAGCCGTTGTCGGTCTGGACCGCGCTCGTCTGGAGCCCCGCCGAATCCGATCCCGACCCCGGCTCGGTCAGCCCGAAGCAGGCGATTTCGCCCGCCGCGACGCGCGGTAGCCATTCGGCCTTTTGCGCGTCGGTGCCGCCGTTTTTAAGCGCCGAGGCGAACATGCCGATGTTGATCGAGATGATCGAGCGGAAGGCTGGCATGGCATAAGAGAGCGTGTGGATCGTCCGGATATATTGGCTGACGTTCATCCCTGCGCCGCCGAACTCTTCGGGGATGGTCAGTCCGAACAAACCCATGTCGCGCAGTTCCGACAATATGTCGTCGGGAATCCGGTCGTTTTCGATGATATCCTTTTCGGCAGGAAGAAGGCGCTCGCGGACATAGCGCTCCAGCTGCTCGATGAACTGGTCGAATATGTCCGCGTCCATCCCTGCCATGTCATCTCTCCCAACCCTGTCGTTGAATAGCGCGATAGCGCCACGCCTGCATCATTTCAACATTAGGAATTGTTTTTCACATATATGAAATTATGATGTTCGCATGGGTGTCGTTCGCTCTGTCACGCAATCATTCGCGGTGATGCGCCTGTTGGCAGGTTCGTCGCCGCTGTCGTTGTCGGCGATCGGCAGGGCGCTGGGCCTCAGTCCGTCGAGCGCGTTCAACCTTTTGAAAACCTTGGAGCGCGAGGGGGCGGTCGAGCGCGACGGTGCAACCAAGGCCTATCGGATTGCCCCGGCATGGGCGGCTATCGAGGCGCTCGGCGAGCCGCGCGCGCAGGCGGTGATTGCCGCCGCACGCCCGCGCGTCGCACGCCTCGCGCAAGAGGCTGACGCTGCCGTTGCCTTGTGGAGGATCATCCCGCGCGACCGCCTCCAGCTTGTCGTGCGCGCCGAAAGCGATGCCGGGATGCGGATCGGCATCGCCGATGGCCAGCGACAACCGCTCGGCGGTGGCGCTGCCGGGCGGGCAATGGCGGCTGCGCAAAGGATCGACCGGGCCGAACTGGCGCGGCGCTATTCGGCCGTCCATTGGCAGATCGACCTGAGCTTCGACGCCTATGCGCAGCAGGTCGAGCTGGCTGCGCGCAAGGGCTTTGCCGTTGACGACGGCTTCGCGCATCGCGGCATTTGTTCGGTCGGCGTGGCTATCGCCGACATCGGCCCGGGATTTTGTTTGTCGGCGTCGGTCTTTGCGGGGTCGCGAACGGCGGAGGAGATCGATGCGCTCGGAGCAAAACTCGTCGCGTTGCGCACGGCCCTGACCGGATAGCGCTGCGCGAACGTTTCAGAACCCAAGGCGGCGTGATTGCTCGTCGGTGAGGGGGCTCGGCGAACCGCGCACAATCTCGATGGCGCCGTGACGCGTGATGGCGCCGTTGATCGTCGCGCCGACGCCCGCGGCCTGAATGGCAGCGTTCACGGCGCTGGCGTGCGGCACCGATGCGGGCGGGTCGACCGCTATGACTTCGCCCGCCATGAACAGCGCGTCGATCGCATTGAGCAGGTCGGCGCTTCCCAATCCCTGCACGACCGAAAGCGGTTGCGGCCCGTCCGCCAGCGTGGCGAGGATTGCATGGGCGGCCGCATTGTCGAAGCCTATGGTCCCCGCTGCCGTGCGCGCCTCGAAGCGGGCCTCGCCTGCAGGCTTCGTCGCTGCCCACCATCCCGACATTCGTGCCTCATCGCGGGCCTTGGCAGTCAATCGCCGCACCGCGCCCTTCACATAGAGGTCGGTGCGGAACCAGTTGCCGGTGAACAGGTCGGTCGCCGTTTCGCGCGCCGCCGCGCTCTCGATCGCGTCCAATGACCGGCGCCATGCCGCTTTGAGCGCCAGGTCGGGGCGCAGCCGGTACGGGCGCGCTTGACCGGCGCAGGCAAGCGCGCGCGCCGCGGCTGCGGTTACGACATCGCCCGCCCACAACGGACACCAATTTTCGTTGAGATATTCATGCGCGAAATAATCGGCGGGGAAACGCGCGCGGAGTCCGTCGATCCACTCCCAATGCTCACGTCCGAACACATCCGCCGCGCGAAGCGCCGCGAGCGCGCCCTCGAACCGTTCGACCGGCGTTCCCCTTCGATCGGCGGCCAACGCCCGCACCATCTGCTGGAAGGCCATTATCGGCGTCCAGCCGGGCAGGCAATTATAGCCGATGGCGAGAACGCCGCCCGGCTTCAGCAAGTGACCGGCAAGGTCGAGGACATGGCCGCGGTTGGTCTCGCTGACCCACGCCAGCACGCCCTGGCACTGCACATAGTCGGCGGTCGCAGCGTGCAATGCCCCGCGCGCCGCGTCGAAATAGGCATGCTCGAACCTGATGTTCGGCAGGCCGCCGGCTGCGGCAATCGATGCGCCCAATTCTATATGCGCCGGATTGCCGTCGATCCCGATGAAATGGCCCTCGGGATGCGCTGCCGCGTTAAGGATCAGGCCGATTCCGTCGCCGCACCCGATGTCGACCATCGTGAACGGCCCGCGCGGCGCGGCTCCACGCGGCGATGCGATGCCGCCATGCGTCAGAATCGCATCGATGTTGGGCGGAGCAAAGGCTGCGTGAAAACTGCTGGGATAGAGCGAATCCGCGACATAGCCGTCGAGCGCATCGCGGTAGCCCGGGCCAGCCGTCGTCGTGCCGCCCCGGGCCTTGGCCATCGCCATATGCCGGCGAGCCGGTCAGGGTTTGAGCTTGTATGCGTCGGTCTGAAGATTGGGGTCGATCGTCCCCAGCTTGATGGCGCTGTCCTCGATCTTGAGGCTCGTCGAGCCGATCTTATAGGCCTGGTTGAGCCCGATCAGAATGCCGCCCGAAGCCTGATCGAGCGCGTCTTCGTTGAGTTCCACCGCGCCCGCTTTGGTGACGTCCGATTTCTTCTTGGTCATCGCAATTCTCCGTTCCTTGCCGCGAATAGCGGCCGATCGACAATTTGCGGCCCGACTCGGAAGTTCGCGCTTCCTCGTTACGGCAGTCATAGCAGAACGAGGGCGCTTTGCAGTGTGCCGCGTCACAGGGTGCGGCGCGCTTGCCATGATAGTGAAAATCGGGTCATGATGTGCTCGGAACCATAAGGGCGCGCGCATACCAACTGGGGGGTGGCCCACGGATGAGCGAAACCATCTATCGTCAGTCTGCGCTGGATCGCATGGCCAGCCCGGAGCGCCTCGACGCCCCGTTGACGCTCGTTTCGCGCCCGTCGTGGATATTGCTCGGCGCTTTTGCGGTAGCGCTCGTGGCGGCGCTGGTCTGGGCCAGCGTCACGCGCGCGCCGGTGACGGTCGGCGCGAGCGGCATTTTGATCAACCGGGCGGGTCTCGCCGAAATTGCAGCCGCGCAGGACGGCCGGATACAGTCGCTGCTGGTTATTCCCGGCGATACCGTGCGTGTCGGACAGCCGGTGGCGACGATTGCCCGCACCGAACTCGCCCGCGAACTCGCCGACGCGCGCAGCAATTTGCGCGATGCCGAGGCGCGGCTGCAACGGCTGCGCCTGTTTTTTAGCGAGCAGGGCGCGCGCGAGAGCGGTGCCGACGGCGCGCGACTGCGCACGATCGCCCAAACGCGGCGCGCGCTCGAAAGCCGTGCTGCCTATCTTGAAAAGCGCGCGGGCCGCATGGAGGCCCTGATCGAGCGCGGCTTCATCACGCAGGACCAGCTCGTCGACGTCCAGATCGAATTGGCGGCGGTGCGCGAGCAACTGTCGAACCTCGGCGAGGCTGCGCTGCGCGTGCGCATCGACGCCAATGCCCGGTCGGGGACGAGCGGTCTTGCCCTGCTCGACGAGCAGCGTGAGGTCGACTCCCAGCTTCGCCTGATCCGCCGGCTCGAGGCGCGCCTCGGCGACGAAGAGGTCGTGCGCGCGACGGTCGCGGGGCGCGTGACCGAGGTAAAGGTCGGGACAGGCGATGTCATCGCGCCTGGCACCGCGCTGGCGACGGTCGCACCCGATCAGGGCGGGCTCGTCGCGCTGCTTTACGTTCCGGCGGGGGAGGGCAAGCGGATTACAGTAGGGATGGCAGCAGAGATTACGCCGACCGCCGTCGAGCGCGCGATTTATGGCCACATCCCCGGCCGCGTCACGTCGGTCGCGCCGCTTCCGGCGACGCCCGAAGGTATGCGGCGGGTGCTGCGCAACGATCAACTGGTCGCACAGCTCACGGCGGCGGGCGCGCCCATAGAGGTGCGCGTCGCGCTCGAAGGCAACGCCGCCAACCCGAGCGGCTTTGCCTGGTCGGCCTCGAAGGGGCCGCCGGGCCAGATCGGAGCGGGGTCGATCGTCGGCGGCCGCGTCATTGTCGCCGATCGCCGCATAATCGGCTTGCTGGTGCCGGGCGCAGGCGAATAATCCCGTGGCGCGGCGCCGACCGACCCCGACCGTTCTCCAACTCGAAGCCGCCGAATGCGGCGCCGCGTCGCTCGCAATGATATTGGCAACCTATGGGCGTCACATGGGGCTCGACGAGCTGCGCGCCTTATGCGGTGTATCGCGCGACGGGACCAAGGCGTCGAGCCTGTTGCGCGCGGCGCGCGCGCTGGGGCTCGAAGCCAAAGGGCTGAAGGCCGAGCCCGAACATATCGCCGACTTGCCGCTCCCGCTGATCGCTTTCGTCAACTTCAATCATTTTCTCGTCGTCGAACGCATCGACGCGCATCATGTGTGGCTGAACGATCCCGCATCGGGTCGGCGGCGCGAGCCGATCGAGACATTCTCCGAAGGGTTCACGGGCGTCGTGCTCACCTTCACGCCGGGCGCCGATTTTCGGCCGGGCGACAGTCGGCCAAGCCTCGCCCAATCGCTCCGGCACCGCTTCGACGGAGTGAAAACAGCGCTGTGGTTCGTGGTATTGACCGCGCTGGCCCTGGTCATTCCAGGAATCATCCTCCCGGTCTTCAGCCGGATATTCGTCGACTATGTGCTCGTGCGCGGGCTCGACGACTGGCTGGTGCCGCTGCTCGTGGGCATGGCCCTGACCGCTGCTGTCCGCTTCGTGCTGCTCGAATTGCAGGAACGCGCGTTGCTGCGCGCCCGCACCGCGATGAGCCTCGGCACCGGCAACGCGCTGATGCGCAAGCTCCTGACGCTGCCGGTTGCCTTTTTCGACCTGCGTTTCGCGGGCGAGATTGCCGACCGGGTGCGGTTGAACGAAAGCCTTGCGACGCTGCTCACCGGGCAACTCGCGCAGGCCGCCGTCAACCTCGTCAGCGCGCTCTTTTTCCTGATCGTCCTGCTTTTCTATCATTGGGCGCTGACGCTCGCGGTGGCGGCTCTCGCGCTGCTCAATGCGGCGGTGCTGCTGCTATCGAACCGCCTGCTTTCCGACCGGTATCGCAAGATTTCGATCGATCGCGGCAAGCTGGCAGGTGCGCGGGTCGCGGGGATCAAGGATATGGAGACGTTCAAGGCGTCGGGCGGCGAGGATATCGTCTTTGCGCGTTGGACCGGGCTGGCAGTTGCGGTGCAGAATGGCGAACAGCAGGTCGCCCGGATTGCCGCATTGGTGCGGCCGATGCCGACGCTGATCAGCGCGCTGATCGCGGCGACTATCCTCGTATGGGGCGGCTTTGCGGTCATGGGCGGCGCGATGACGCTCGGTGAACTAGTCGGCTATCAAACGCTCGCGGCGAGCTTTATCGCGCCGGTCGCCGCACTCGCGGGCTTTGGGGCGGAGCTGCACCAGATCCGGTCCTACACCGGACGGCTCGACGATGTGCTCGCGCAGCGGGGCGATCCGCGCTTCGACCGCGACGAGCCGGCGCTGGGCGATCGATTGCCGCAAGGCGGCTTGCAGGTCCGCGACCTCAGCTTCGGTTACGCCCCGCTCGATCCGCCGCTGATCGACGGGCTGAGCTTTGAGATCAGGCCCGGCGAACGCATCGCGCTTGTCGGCCCGTCGGGGTCGGGAAAATCGACGGTCGGAAAGCTGGTCGCGGGACTCGAACAGCCGCGCAGCGGCGCCTTGCTGCTCGACGGGCGGGCGCTGCTCGACTGGCCGCGCGCGGTCCTTGCCAACCGGCTCGCCTATGTGCGGCAGGATGTCGTGCTGTTCGAAGGGACGGTGCGCGACAATCTGACATTGTGGAACGATGCGCTCCCCGAACCCGATATGCTGCGCGCGGCGCGCGACGCGATGATCCATGACGTGATCGCATCGCGGCCAGGTGGCTATGACGCGCGCGTTGCGCAGTGCGGCGGCAATTTCTCGGGTGGCGAACGCCAACGCATCGAGATTGCGCGCGCGCTGGCGAGCGACCCCAGCCTGATCATCCTCGACGAAGCGACGAGCGCGCTCGATCCGGTTACCGAGCACGCGGTGATGGAGGCGATCCGGCGGCGCGGCATCGGCTGCATCATCATCGCACACCGGCTGTCGGCTATCCGCGATTGCGACCGCATCTTTGTGCTCGAAGAGGGACGTGTCGTAGAGGCGGGTGACCACGCGAGCTTGATGGCCGGGCGCGGCACCTATGCACAGTTGGTCGAGGCGTGACCGGTTCGATCGTCTTGTCCGCGGGCGAGGCGCAGCGCCTGCCGCACGGCGGGACCGGATGGCGCGTCGCCACGGGACGGCTCGAACTTTATCTGGTTAGCGACGACCGGCGGCGCTTTGTCGAGCTGCTCGATGTCGATGGCAGTATCGCGCCATTGCCCGAAGGCGCGCGTCATTTCCTCGTCGTCGCGCTTGAAGAATGCGATCTCGCCGCGCTTCCCGCCGGGACGTTCGACGATAGCGATCATGGCGCGGCGCTCGATGCGGCTTTTGCCGTCGAAGCCGCGGAGCGCGACGCCTCGCTTGTCGAACGGATTACGCGCACTCGATCGAGCGGCGTGGCGGCGGGGGATGCCTGGGCGGTTTGGCAGGCGCTCGGCGCGGCGCTCGGTATTTCGGTCGACACGCAGCGCCTACGCGGCGCAGCAACCGATTTCATGCAGACGCCCGTACTCGCGCGGCTGGCGGGTCTACGCGCGGCACGGACAATTCTGGCCCCCGGCTGGTGGCGCGACGATGCCGGCCCGATGCTGCTCCGGCGCGGCGACGACAGTGTCTGCGCGGCGATATGGATACGCGGCGCCTATCGGGACGAAGAGGACAATGCTGTCGAACCGGCCGACATCCACTCGCTTTGTTGGCGCATCTATGCGCCGATCACGCGCGATATCTCGACGTTCGGCAACATGGCCCGCAACGTTGCCGGCGGGATCTGGCGCGAATTTCCCCTGATTGCCGGTGCAGGACTTGGTGCGGCGTTGTTGGGACTGCTCGTGCCGGTCGCAAGCGCGTGGATATTCGACGAGATCGTGCCCAGCGGTGCCGGCGGCTTGCTCATCGGCGTCGGCATGGCGTTGGCCATCGCGGCACTTGTCGGAGCCGCCTTTTCGGTCACGCGCATATTGGCGACCGCCCGTGTAGCAGCGCGCGGTCAGGTGGCGATGGCGGCGGGCGTGTCCGACCGCGTGCTGCGATTGCCCGCGCGCTTCTTTCGCACCTTGTCGCCGGGGGACTTCAACCAGCGGATCGAGGCGCTCGAATCGATTCGTGCGCTTGTCACCTCGGTGCTGCTCAACGCCGGATTGACTGCCTTTTTCGCGCTATTCTATCTGGGCCTGCTCTTCGTTTACGAACCACGCATGGCGCTCGCCGCGCTGGCCGTGACGTTCGTCTATGTCGTCGCGGTGGTCGTCAGCCGCGTGGCGCAGGCCGCGCCGCTGCGCGAAGCGGCGGAACGCGACGGAAAGCTGGCCGGGCTGACCTTCGAGATATTGGAGGGGCTGCCCAAATTGCGCTCGGCTGCGGCCGAGGAGCGCGTGCTACACCGTTGGCAGGACGCCTATCGATTGGAGCGCGAGGCCGATGCACGCGGCCGCCGGATCGGCATCCATTTCGGGGCCTTCGCCGATGCGTGGGGGGTAATAAGTTTGCTCGCGCTGTTCGCCACGGCGGCCTTGCTCGCTACGCGCGACGTTCCGCCGGGGCAGTTCATCGGCTTCCTGGCGGCGTTCGCGGTCTTTCAGGGGAGTTTCACCGGCCTCTGCGAATCGCTGCTTGCCCTCTACATGGCGCGGCCATTGGCCGAGCGCGCACGGCCGATCCTGACGGCCGAGGTCGAGGCGACCGAAGCGCGCGCCGACCCCGGCACGCTGACTGGCGATATTCAGGTGAGCGGGCTGAGCTTTGGCTACGACAATATGATGGCGCCGCTGCTTCATAATCTGTCGCTGGCTGTCGCGCCGGGCGAGCATGTGGCAATCGTGGGCGGATCGGGCTCGGGCAAATCGACGCTCTTGCGGCTGCTTTTAGGGTTCGAGGCGCCGACGACGGGATCGATCGCTTATGACGGGCAGGAACTTGCGAGCCTCGATCCCGCGCGGCTGCGCAGCCAGATCGGCGTCGTCCTGCAATCGAGCCAGCTTTTCGCGGGAACGATCATGGAGAATATCCGCGGCGCGAGCGATGCGGGCATCGAACAATGCCAGCTGGCCGCTGAGGCGGCGGGGCTTCGCAGCGACCTCGCGCTGATGCCGATGGGGATGCACACGATGGTGACCGAGGGTGCGGGGACGCTGTCGGGCGGGCAGCGGCAGCGGATTCTGATCGCCCGCGCGCTCGCCGGACGCCCGCGCATCCTCTTTTTCGACGAGGCGACGAGCGCGCTCGACAATGCGACCCAGGCGATCGTGGCGCGAACGCTCGACGGCATCGACGCGAGCCGCATCACCATCGCGCACCGGCTGTCGACGGTGCGCAACGCCGATCGCATCTGCGTGCTCGAACGCGGGCGCTTTGTCGAAAGCGGAACGTTCGCCGACCTTATGGCGCGGGATGGCGCCTTTGCGGCGCTCGCTCGCCGTCAATTGCTGGAGGACTGACATGCGCAAGGCGCTCTATATACTGGGTGATCTCGACGATGCCGACATCCTCTGGCTCGCCCGCCACGGCAACGTCCGCAGCCTGACCCCCGGGAGTCAGCTGATTCGGGCGGGACAACCGATCGGGGAGCTGTTTTTCGTGACTGACGGCATCTTCGACGTCACCAATGCCGCCGGAACCGCGATTGCCGAGCTGTCGCTAGGGGATGTCGTCGGCGAAATGTCCTTCGTCGAAAAGGCGCTGCCCTCGGCGACCGTGACCGCGCGTGGCGCTGCGCGCGTTCTCGCCGTGCCGCGCGCAGCGATTCTCGCCGCGTTTGCCGAGGACAGCGGGTTTGCAGCGCGCTTTTATCGGGCGCTCGCGGTTTTTCTCTCCGATCGCCTTCGTACCCTGTCGGCGCCAGCAGGGAGCCAGGCCGAACTGGACGAGGGGTTGCTCGACACGATCAGCGAAGCGGGCGACCGCTTCGTCCGGCTGATTGCGATCCTCGAAGGTCGCATCAGCTAGGGCAACGCCTCCTGCCGTCAGCGAAACAGGAGCACGGGTATCGTGCAGGAGCGCACCATTTCTGTCGTCGTGCTTCCGACAAGCATGGTGCGGAGCGGGCTGTGGCCGTAGGCGCCCATGACGAGCATGTTCGCGCCATTGCGCGTGACGTCGAGCATGATGACTTCGTCGGCCTTGCCGTCGATCAGGCTGACGCGGGCATCGCGGTGCATCGTCAATATTTCGCGTGCCCAATTGAGGTGCGCCTGGTTCGTCGTATCTTCGCGACCGGCCATGACGATGTGGAGTGACGCGTCCGAGAATAGAGGCGAGGTCGCAGCATAGACCAGCGCCTTGCGCGAACTGGGGCCGCCGTCGAAAGCGATCGTCACGATATCGGGTTTGGTGAAGGCGCGCGCCGCGACGAGCACGGGCTTTTCGCTCTGGCGCACGACGCGTTCGACCTTGCTGCCGAGATGGCCTTTGGCAAAGTCGGCCGACGCACCGCGCTTGCCGATCACGACGATGTCGGCATCGGTTTCGCGCTCGACGATCGTTTCGACGATGCCCCCGTGGCGGTGGGTCAGCGTGATCCGTTCGTGACCCAGTTCGGCCAGATGCGACCGCGCGGCCGCCAGCAAGGTGCGGCCCTGCTCCTGCGCCAGCTTGCCTTCGCTTTCGTCGATGCGGACGAGTTCCTCGAGCAACGCCGATTTGGCGCCCAGCCCGACCGCGCCTGACAGGTCGCGCCGCGCCGCGACAGCGTCTTTGCGCTGGATCACGTGGAGGATTTCAATCTCGGCATCGAGCAGGCCAGCCGCCCACGCCGCATGGTCGATCACGCTCGTCGCATAGAGCGAGGCGTCAATACAGGCGAGAATTCGGGTCATGACTTTCTTTCCCTCAATGCGCAGCCAACCGCGCGTCGGCGTCGGGCTTGTCCGAGATTCCGAAGCGGTCGATCATCGTGGCGCTCGCTTCGTTAAGGCCGAGCACGTCGACCTCGGTGCCTTCGCGGCGCAGCTTGATAACCGCCTTGTCGAGCGCTGCTACTGCCGAAATATCCCAGAAATGAGCGTTGCGGACGTCGATGACGACCCGTTCGATAACTTCACGGAAATCGAACGCAGCAAGAAAGCGTTCGACCGAGGCGAAAAACACCTGTCCGGTAAAGCGATAGGTGCGCGTGCTGCCGTCCGCCGAAAGCGCGGTTTCGACCGCGAACAGATTGCGCACCTTGCTGGCGAAGAAGACGCCCGATAGCAGCACCCCCACCAGCACGCCCTTCGCAAGATCGTGCGTCCACACGACGGTAACGACCGTCGCGACCATCACTACCGAGCTGTGCCACGGGTGGCTGCGCAAATCCTTGACCGACTGCCAGCTGAAGGTGCCGATCGACACCATGATCATTACGGCAACCAGCGCGGGCATCGGGATCTGCGCGACAAGCGGGCCGAGCACGACGATCAGGAATAGCAATACGCTGCCCGCAACGAAGGCCGACAAACGCCCGTCGCCGCCCGATTTCACGTTGATGACCGACTGGCCGATCATCGCGCAGCCACCCATCCCGCCGAAAAATCCGGTGACGAAATTGGCGATTCCCTGGCCGTGCACCTCGCGCTTCTTGTCGCTCGGCGTGTCGGTCAGGTCGTCGACGATCTGTGCCGTAAGCAGGCTTTCGAGCAGCCCGACCGCCGCCATGGCGACCGAATAGGGGAGTATGATCGCCAACGTATCAATTGTGAGCGGAACCTGTGGCAGCGCGAAAAAGGGAAGGGTGGAGGGCAAATCGCCCATGTCTCCCACGCGGTTGACGTCGAGATCGGCGTAAATGGCGAGGGCGGTGAGTACCACAATTGCCACGAGCGGCGACGGGATCACCTTGGTCAAGCGCGGCAGCAGGTAAATGATCGCGAGCGCCGCGGCGACAATTGGATAGGTCATCCAGCCGACACCGATGAGCTGCGGCAACTGGGCCATGAATATCAGGATTGCCAGCGCGTTCACAAATCCGGTGATGACCGACTTCGACACGAACTGCATTAATAGGTCGAGCCGCAGAAATCCGCCGACAAATTGTAGAATGCCCATCAGGATCGTTGCAGCGAACAGATACTCCACACCATGATCGCGGACGAGCGGGACGATCAGGACGGCAATCGCCGCCGTCGCGGCAGAGATCATTCCGGGGCGCCCGCCGACAAGCGCGATGATGACCGCGATCGAGAAGGAGGCGTACAGGCCGACTTTGGGATCGACCCCGGCGATGATCGAAAATCCGATGGCTTCGGGGATCAGCGCGAGGGCGACGACGATCCCGGCCAATATGTCGCCGCGCGGATTTGAAAGCCATTCGCGACGGATCGAGGCGAGTTGGGTCATATGTCTTTTGTCTTGCAGCGGCATCGCCGGCGGGGCCGGCACATCAGCATGTCGTTGCCCCGCAATAGGAGCGGCGTTGCCATGGGTTGTCCCGGGGATAGGCGCCGGGCCGAGCCACCCGGCGGGCCGGGTCCAGTGAATGCGGGAAAGCCGTTAGCGGCGCAGCTTCGCCACGGCAACTCATTTTGAAACAAATTTGGTGTCGGTCCGTACAATGCTCGTTCGGCCTTGAACTGAACGTCGCGCTCGCTGAAAGGGGGGCATTACCGCTTGCGCCGACGGGGGAACGATCTGTGGAGCAATATGAGTCCGTTCGCGAGGAGGTCGCCAAGCTGTGCGCAGATTTCCCCGGACCCTATTGGCAGGCGAAGGATAAGGCGCGCGCCTATCCGTCCGAATTTGTCGCGGCGCTTGGCGAAGCGGGCTATCTCGCGGCCTTGATCCCCGAAACCTATGGCGGAGCCGGTTTGCCCTTGTCGGGGGCGGCGGCGATCCTCGAGGAAATCCAGCGGCAGGGGTGCAATGGCGGCGCGGTGCATGCGCAAATGTATGTAATGGGGACGCTGCTGCGCCACGGCTCCGACGAGCAGAAAGCGCGTTACCTCCCCAGAATAGCCACTGGTGAGTTGCGTCTCCAGGCGTTCGGCGTCACCGAGCCGACGAGCGGCACCGACACGCTGAGCCTCAAGACCACCGCGCGCCGCGATGGCGACGATTATGTCGTCAGCGGCCAAAAGCTCTGGACGAGCCGCGCCGAGCATAGCGACCTGATGATCCTGCTCGCGCGCACGACCCCGCGCGAAGAGGCCGCGAGCCGCACCGAAGGCCTGTCGGTCTTCCTCGTCGACATGAAGGAAGCGCTTGCTGCGGGAACGCTGTCGATCCGGCCGATCGACACGATGATGAACCATGCGACGACAGAGATTTTCTATGACGAGATGCGCGTTCCCGCCGCGAACCTGATCGGCGACGAGGGCAAGGGGTTCCGCTATATATTGTCGGGGATGAATGCCGAGCGGCTGCTGATCGCCGCCGAGTGCATCGGCGATGCGAAATGGTTCATCGACAAAGCCTCAAGCTACGCGAAGGAGCGCGTCCTGTTCGGACGCCCGATCGGCCAGAACCAGGGCGTGCAATTCCCGATTGCCCGCGCCTATGCGCAGATGCGCGCGGCCGAACTGCTTGTGCGCGATGGCATCGCAAAGTATGAGGCGGGGGAAAATGCGGGTGCCGAGGCAAACATGGCGAAGATGCTCGCGGCCGAGGCAAGTTGGGCAGCCGGCGAGGCGTGCATCCAGACGTTCGGCGGGTTCGGCTTCGCCGCCGAATATGACATCGAGCGCAAGTTCCGCGAAACACGGCTGTACCAAGTCGCGCCGATCAGCACGAACATGATCCTGTCCTATATCGCCGAACATGTGTTGGGGATGCCCCGCAGCTATTGAGCACCCTCGCGCTGTCGCTCAGGCCGTCCGCCGCGCCGATGCTGCCATAATTTGGCGCCCGTCCCTTGCGAAGGCGCCGAGTTCCATCCCTTCCGAGGTCTCGCGCAGGACGAGGTGCAGGTCTTCACCGACGATGGCGGGCGATGTGCCGCGAAAGTCGAAATGCGAAAGGGCGTTGTCGCCAAACTCCGCCTGCGCGAGGCCGAGCAGCAGGGTCGCCGCAAGCGGGCCGTGAACGACGAGGCCGCGATAGCCTTCTTCCTCGGTCGCGTAAGAACGATCGTAATGGATACGGTGGCTGTTGAAGGTCAGCGCCGAATAGCGAAAGAGCAACGCTTCGGTGGGCACGACCCTGCGGTGCGCGTGCCACGCTGCCGGGTCGAACCGTCCTTCGCCGGGCGGCGGCGGTGCTGGCGGCGCGTCCTTCGAGGCCACGTCGCGAAAGACGATCGATTGCGTCTCGCGGATCGCAAGCTCGCCATCGGCATGCGTTGCATGGTCGACTTCGACAAACACGAGCGCTCCCGAGCCGCCCTGTTTCGCCTTGATCGACGCGACGCGCGAATTGCGGACTATTGACTGGCCAGAACGCAGCGGTTGCACAAAGCTTACCCGACTTGCCGCCCACATTCGGCGGGGAAGGGGGATCGGCGGCAGGAAACTCTGGGCGCTTTCTTCGCGGAGCGGGTGACCGTCGATGCCCAAGGCCGCGGTCGGCGCATCGGGCAGGCAGAGGCACCAATGATAGCCTTGCGGCACCGTGCCGTCGCTCGCCGCGCTCCGGTCAAAGGTCGCCAGCCACCGCGCCGCGGCGCCTTCGTCGACATAGTCGCTGCGCGTTTCCTTGCGGCCGATCCAATCCTCCCACGCGCTCATGTCGTCGGCACCTTGTCGGCGACGCCGACGATGCCGGCGTCGATCAACCGGGCGATCTCACCCGAAGAGAGCGCAAGGCGAGCCGCGAGAATCTCTTCGCTATGTTCGCCGTTGCGCGGGGCCGGGCGCGGCGCCCCGCGCGCGGCACCGGCTATGGTCGCGAATGCCCCGGCGGCGGGATAATCGAAACCGCTGGGGTTCGGCGCGGTGCCAAAGATCGGATTGTCGGCGACGAGGCTGCGGTCATGCACCGCGTCGAGCATCGTGCGATAGGGCGAGTGAACGATGCCGCCCGCATCGAAGGCTGCCGCAAGGTCGGCGTGGTCACGATCCGCGATCGCTCGTTCGAACAAGGGGTATAATGCGTCGCGATGTTCGAAGCGGAGGCCGTCGTCCTTCGCGAACGAGACGCCGCGGGCCTGCTCGACCGCTGCGACCGCCTCGTCGAGGCCCAGCGCCGCCACCAGATTTGCCCACTGGCGCGGGGTCACCACGACGATCATCGTCCGCTGCCCGTCCCGCGTGACGAAATCGCGCCCGAACAGGCCATAGACGGCGTTGCCGAGCCGCGGGCGGTTCTCGCCCGAATAAAGGACTTCGGCAATTCCGCCGAGGTTGGCGACCGTCCCGATGGCGACGTCCGACAAGGGAATACGGACTTCGCCACCTTCGCCGGTCGCGCCCCGTCGCTGAACCGCGGCGAGCAGCGCGAAGGCGGCATAGGCGCCGGTGAGGAGATCCCACGCGGGCAGGACGTGGTTCACCGGCTCGGGCCCCGTGCCTGTCAGCATCGGATAGCCGACGCTGTTGTTGACCGTATAATCGAGCGCCGGCGATCCGTCGGCCCAGCCCATCACGCGCACCGTAATCAGCTTCGAACAGCCTTCGGCCAATTTGGCATGCGACAGGAAGCCGTCGGCAGGGAAATTGGTGACGAATTGCCCTGTCGCCCGCACCAGTTCCTGCAAAAGCTCGCGGCCTTCGGGCCGAGCCAAATCAAGCGCGACCGACCTTTTTGCCCGGTTCAGATTTTCCCAGTAGAGCGAATCATTATCCGCCGTGACCGGCCAGCGCCGATAATCGGGTCCCCCGCCGATCTGGTCGATGCGAACGACGTCGGCGCCGAATTGCGCAAGATAGAGTCCCGCCGTCGGCGAGGCGACGAACGACGATGCCTCGATAATCGAGAGACCGGCGAGAAGATTATACAATGGGCGACTCCAGCTAAGACAGTTCTACCTCGATAAGCTTTGACCAGGATGAATCCAGTCTTCGCACCAACGCCAGAAGCCGCCTTGCCCTGTCGCAGTGGCCAATGGTTGCTCGCGTGCGCCGCAATCAATGATGCCGGCGTGCCATCGGCGACGCGTACGACGCAGCCTCCCGGGAGCGGCTGAGGCCGTCACGTTCGATAGGCTTTCGGATCGATGCCGTGGCGGTTCAATTTGTCGTATAGCGTTTTTCGCGGAATTTTGAGGCGAACGACCGTCGCAGCGATATCTCCGTGCGTCTCGCACAGCGTGTCGCGAATGATTGCGGCCTCGAAATTCCGGATGCGCTCGCCGAGTGGCGCGGTGTCGGACATACCCGCCAGCGGCGCGTCGGTTGGAAGATCCAGCACCACGCTATACGCAAAATTCTTGAGCTCGCGGACGTTGCCCGGCCAATCATGCTCGACGAGATGGCGGCGCACCGCGTCGCCGATCTGAAACCCTGTGCGCCCCATTTTTTCCGCTGCTTCGCCGAGGAAATAGGCGAAGGTCTGCGGAATGTCGCCGCGGCGTTCGCGCAGCGCGGGAATCCGCAACTTGACGACGTGCAGCCGGTAATAAAGGTCTTCGCGGAACGCGCCTGCACGCACCGCATCCATCAGGTCGATCTTGGTCGCCGCGACGATGCGCAGATCGACCGGTTCGGGTTCGCTGGCCCCGATCGGCTGGACTTCGCGTTCTTCGATGACTCGCAGCAGCTTGGCCTGAACCCCAGCATGCATGGTGTCGATTTCGTCGAGAAACAGGGTTCCGCGATGCGCGCTGCGGATACGGCCCGCCTGTCCGCGCTTGCCGGTCGCGCGATCGACGAGATCGCTTCCGAACAATTCTGCCTCTGCCAGATCGTGCGGAAGCGCGGCGCAGTTGACCGCGACCAGCGATGCGGCGCTTCGCCGGCTCTGGCGGTGAAGCATGTGCGCGACCAGTTCCTTGCCGGTTCCCGTCTCGCCTTCGATCAGCACGTCGATGTCGGCCTGCGCCAGTTGCGCGATTGTCTCGCGCAGCCGCTGCATCGCCGGACTCTCACCGATCAGCGGGCTATCGATCGCGGCCACCGTGGCGGTCAGGCGGCGATTATCGAGGATCAACCCCCGATGCGCGAGCGCGCGGCGCACAGCGCCGAGCAGATGGTCCGAAGCAAAGGGCTTGGCGAGGAAATCGAAGGCCCCGTCGTGAAGCGCGCGGACGGCCATCGCGACATCGGCATGGCCGGTTATCAGGATGACGGGAATGTCGGGATCGATCGCATGGATAGCGGCGCGTAACTCGAGGCCGTCCATGCCGGGCATACGGATGTCGGTGACGACGACGCCCGAAAAGTCGGTCGCGATGCGCGGCAACATCGCCGAAGCGTCGGCAAAAGCCTCGACCGTCAGGCCGCCGAGTTCGAGCGTCTGGACATTGGCCGCGCGGAGCGCCGCGTCGTCATCGACGAAAAATACGGTCTGTTCGGTCGAATAAAGGCTCATGCAGTCCTCAACGTCAGTCGAAACCCGGCGCCGCCGAGCGGTGATGCGATGAGCGTCAGCGAACCGCCGAACTCGGTCATGATGTCGCTGGCGATGGCAAGTCCCAGCCCGAGCCCGTCGGGGCGTCCGGTGACGAACGGGGTGAAGAGCTGCGGCAATAGGTCGGCCGGTACGCCCGGGCCGTTGTCGCAGATATCGATGATCTGGGGATCGGTGCCCTGCGCGCGCAACTCGACCCGGGGCTCCGGCGTCGCGTGCAACGCATCGGCGGCATTTTGCAGCAGATTCACGAGCACCTGTTCGAGCCGGACTCGATCCGCATATACGCACGCCGCAGGGTTGTTGATCTGAATGTCGAGCGCGATGCCCTGCGCGCGCAGCCTGTCGCCGACCAGCAGCAAGGTCCCGTCGATCGCCGATTGCAGCGGAACCGGGCCGAGCGATGCCGGCGCGCGGCGGGCGAAGTTGCGCAGTTCGCCGGTAATTGCGCCGATACGCTCGGTCAGTTCGACGATTGCCGCCAGATTGTCGCCGGCCTTTGCCGTCTGATCGCGCTCCAGATAGCGGAGGCTGTTTTCCGCAAAGCTGCGGATTGCGGCGATCGGCTGGTTGATCTCGTGCGCGACCCCGGCGGTGATCTGTCCGATCGAACCGAGTCTGCTTGCCTGCGCGAGTTCTTCGCGCGCGGCGCGATAGCGGCGGTCGGCTTCGGCCTGACGTTCGGCGGCCTGCTTGAGCTCGGAATTGGCGTCGCGCAGGTCGCGCGTGCGCGCTGCCACTTCGCCTTCCAGCGCTGCGTGCGCCGCCTGCCGCAGCGCCTGTCGTTCAACGAGCCGCAGCAGCGTCACGATGGCGGCGCCAACGAGGATGAGCAGGACCAGGAAGATCACGCGCGCGGTGGCGTTCGCACTGTCGCGCGCGGGCTGGGCGGGCTGCAAAAGCCGCAGCTGGCTGCCGGGTAGCGACACAGGTTCGGCAAATGCGCGGTAGATGGTGGCGCCGTCCCGCTGCTCGATCCGCAGATCGCCGCCCGAACGCCGTATCGCGAGCGGATCAAGCGCCGCCTCGCCATAGCTGCGGGTTGCCTTCAACCGCGCGCGCGTCGCGGGCGGCAGCGCATCATAGGATCGAAACCGCCACGCAGGCGCGCTTGTCATGATGACGATTCCCGCCGCATCGGTGACGAGCGTGGTCGCGCCTGAATCAGCCCATTTGGCCTCCAGCTTGTCGAACTCGACCTTGACCACGATCACGCCGAGCGGGCGATCGCCGTCGTCGACACGCCGTGCGAGGAACAGGCCGGGACGTCCGCTCACCGTTCCCAGCGCAAACAGCTCGGCCTCGCCCTTTGCCATCGCGCCGCGGAAATAGGGACGGAAGCGATAATTCTGACCGATGAAGCTCGTCGCCTTGTCCCAGTTGCTCGCCGCAATCGTCGTTCCGTCGGTGTCGATCACATAGATGACCGCCGCGTCGGTCCGCTCGGCCAGTTGCGCAAGTTCGCGGTCGAGCCGCTCGACGGCCGGATTGCCGCGCCGCGACAGGGCGAGCCGTACATCGGGAAATTCGGAAAGCACGCGGGGGAGCAGCCGGAACTTCTGCAACTCGCTTTCGAGCAGACTGGCGTGCGCGCGCGCATTCTGCCGCGCCTCGACATCGGCCTGCGCCCGGCCATGCTGCGTGGCCCATTGGGCGAGCCCGAGTGCGGCGATGAGCAAGATCGCTGCGCCGACAATCGTCGCGACGAGTAGTCGGCGCCGATGCCTTGATGGCGGAGAGATGGGCGAATCGCCTGTTGCTAACATGTGCGAATATTCGCACAAATAGATAAAAGTCTATGCGAAAAATCACACATAGCGATGGGTGCAGGTGCATGTTGGAAAGGAAAAAATACGTGAAATCAATAAGGTGTAATTCTTCCTCGCTCGTTTGACGCGCGAGGCCATGGCTCCCTATTTTTGCGCAGCAGGCCGGTCAACGGCCAGGTGATGCGCGCCGGAACAGGTGCAAGAGGGGAGAGGCCGGTGGCCGTAGCGCTCGATTTGACTGCTCCATGCGAGGCCGCGCCGCGTCGGCGTTGGTATGCCCAGCTTTATGTGCAGGTGCTGGCGGCAATCGCGGCGGGGGTGCTGATCGGCCATTTTGCGCCCGCAACCGGCGAGGCGCTTCGTCCGCTCGGCGACGGTTTCATCAAGCTTGTGAAAATGATTATCGCCCCGGTGATTTTCCTCACCGTGGTCACAGGCATCGCATCGGTGGGCGAGGCGAAAACGCTCGGGCGCGTCGCAGCCAAGACCTTTGCCTATTTCCTCTTCTTCTCGACGCTCGCGCTGATCGTTGGGCTGGTCGTCGCCAATGTGGTGCAGCCGGGGGCAGGGATGAACATCGACCCTGCAACGCTCGATGCGGGCGCAATTGCCGACTATCAGGCCAAGGCGCATGACGCGACGCTGACCGCCTTTCTGTTGGAGATCATCCCGACGACCTTTGTGTCGGCGCTCACTTCCGGGTCGATCCTTCAGGCACTTTTCGTTGCGATCCTCTTCGGGCTGGCGCTGATGCACGCGGGCGAACCCGGGGCGCAGATACTTGGCATGTTCGAGAAGCTGTCGGTGGTCTTTTTCCGCCTCGTCGGCATGCTGATGCGCTTTGCGCCGATCGGCGCATTCGGCGCGATGGCCTTCACCATCGGCAAATATGGTGTCGGAAGCCTTGCCAACCTCGGTACGCTGATCGCGACCTTTTATCTCACGTCGATTTTCTTCGTAGTCGTCATTCTCGGCGCGGTCGCGCGACTGTGCGGCTTCTCCATTTTTCGCCTGATTGCCTATCTGAAGGCCGAGTTGCTGCTCGTCCTAGGCACTTCCTCGTCGGAAGCGGCGCTGCCGAGTCTCATCGAAAAACTCGAGCGCGCGGGCTGCGCGAAGCCCGTCGTCGGCATGGTCGTGCCGACCGGCTACAGCTTCAACCTCGACGGCACGAACATCTACATGACGCTTGCGGCGCTGTTCATCGCGCAGGCGACTGGCGTCGACCTGTCGCTCGGTGATCAGCTCGCGCTGCTGCTTGTCGCGATGGTGAGTTCGAAGGGCGCGGCGGGCGTGACCGGCGCGGGCTTCATTACGCTCGCCGCGACGCTCTCCATCGTCCCGTCGGTGCCCGTCGCAGGGCTCGCGCTGATCCTCGGCATCGACCGTTTCATGAGCGAGTGTCGCGCGCTCACCAATTTCATCGGCAATGCGCTGGCGGCGATCGTCGTCGCGGGGTGGGAAGGGGCGCTCAATCGCGAAGCGCTCCACCTCGCGTTGCGCACCCACCAGCCACCGCTGGCCGAAAGCCTGCCGCTGCGGGGCGACCTCGCCGCCGATGCACCGTCCGATTGAATCAAAGCCTGAAACAAGAACCGCTATGGGGGAAGATATGACACAGACACCGAAAGCTCGCTGGGTGCGCCAAAGCAGCCGCATCGCCTTGATTCTCGCCGCCGGCGGTTGGGCCGCCGCAGCCCAGGCGCAGAATGCCCCCGACGACGTCGCCGACGAAACGGCGGCGAGCGATCAGGAAATCGTCGTTACCGGATCGAACATCAAGGGCGCATCGGACAGCGGCGCAATCGCAGTGACGACGCTCAGCAAGGAAGAGATCGACAGCTTCGGCGCGAGCTCGACCGGCGAGATCATGGAATATATCGCGCAGGCAGGGTCGGCCGAGATCAACGGCGCTGCCGACGGACCGAATGACGCGCGCGGCGACGTCGCGACGGTGAACCTGCGCGGGCTCGGTACCGGCAATACGCTGATCCTGCTCAACGGCCGCCGCATCGCGGCGCACGCTGCGAACCAGGACATCGGCTCGACCCCGCGCCAGATCGTCAACGTCAACGCCTTTCCCGCGACGGGAATCGACCGCGTCGAGGTGCTGCGCGACGGCGCATCGGCGCTCTACGGATCGGACGCGACGGCCGGCGTCGTCAACACGATCCTCGATGCCAATTTCCGCCGCAACATCCTCAACTTCGAATACAGCACGCTCGAAGGAACCAAGTCGGACGAGATAACCGTCGACGGCGGTTTTGGGCTCGAGTTCAATCAGGGGCGCACGCGCGTCATGTTCTCGGGCAGCTATTATGACCGCAACGGTCTGTTTTCGAGCGAGCTTGGCGGCCAGTTCAACACCGTCGACAAGCGCGCTTTCCTGGGCGATTCGCCCTTCGCGACCGAAACGACCGATTTCCGCAACACATCGACCTCCTCGCCCTTCGGCCAGTTCCAGGTCGGGTCGGTCAATTCGGAAGGCGTCTTCGTCGGCCAGCGCGTCCGTCAGGGCACGACGGCGCTCACCAGCACGACCGGGGTGTTCCACATCCAGCCATGCGATTTCGCGGGCACCCGCGCGGTGCTGGGGACGGGGAGCGAGGGTTGCATGGGCCTCGACGACGGCTCGCTCGACGCGGTGCTTCGCTATGACTTTGGCGCCAACCAGCCAAACAATTCGCTGAACGAAGGCGTCAATGTCACCAATGACCCGATAACGGCGAAGGGGCGGCAGCTTATCTCCTCGGCGAAGCGCTACAATGCCTATGCCAATCTGGAGCATGAGTTCGGCAGCGGGGTCGAACTATTCTCCGAGGCGCTCTATTATCGTGCGACGACCAGTTCGAACCGCGCCGCGCAGCCGGTTGACAGCGGACTCGCTTTCCTGATCGTTCCGGCGAGCAACTACTGGAATCCATTTGGCGCGGTCGGCAGTCCCAACCGCCTTCCGGGGCTGAACGCCACCGACGTTCCCGCAGAAGGGCGCGACGTGCTTCTCGTCAACTGGCGCCCCACCGACCTCGGCCCGCGCTTCATCGATACCAAGACCGAAACCTATCGCCTCCTCGCCGGGCTGCGCGGCCAGTTCGGCCAGTGGGACTGGGAAGGCGCGATCGCGACAAGCGGCAACCGCACCGCCGACACCGAAAGCAATCGCCTGTCGAAGACGCTGCTCGCCGCCGAGCTGGCCAAATCGACGCCCGACGCGATCAACCCGTTCGGTGGCCCCAATGCGAACACGCAAGAGCAATGGGGTCGCGTTCGCATCTCCAATACCAATGTCGGCAAGACGACGCTGACGACGGCTGATTTCCGCATTTCGAACAGCGCTGCCTTCGACCTTATCGACGGTCCGGTCGGCCTCGCCTTCGGGGCAGAATGGCGGCACGACTATTATGAAGAGGATCGCGATCCCCGTCTCGACGGGACGATCATCTTCTCGGACGAGAATGTGTCGGGAATTTCCGATGTCGTCGGTGTCAGCCCGACGCGCGATTCGAGCGCGGGACGCGATGTCTTTTCCGCCTTCGGCGAAGCGCTTGTTCCGCTCCACCGCGGCGAAGGGACGTTCATCAACGATCTGACGCTCCAACTCGCGGTGCGCGGCGAATATTTCAACGACATCAACGACGGCGCGGTGAAGCCAAAGGTCGCGCTGTCCTGGTTCCCGGTCGAAGCATTCAACCTGCGCGCGGCTTATTCGCAGGGCTTCCGCGTCCCGAACCTTGTCCAGCTCAACCGCGGCGACGTATCGCGCCTCAACCTCGGCAACGAGGATTACTACCGGCGCGACGTCACCGGCGACCCGGTTTCGACCGGGGACGCCTATCTTGCCTCGGTGCGCCAGTCGAACCCGAACCTCGAAAATGAGGATACCGAGACGATCGTCGTTGGCGCGACGCTCGACCTCAAAAAAGCCTTTTCGAGCTCGGCGATCCGGCGCTTTGCCATCAATGTCGACTATTGGCGCTTCGAGCAGAAGGGCGTGATCGGGGCATTCGGCGACCAGGAGGCGCTCGCGCTCGACTTCCTGCTGCGCCAGCAGGGATCGAGCAACCCCAACGTCGTCCGCGCGCCGGTGACGGCGGCGGACCAGGCGGCGTTCGATGCCTATAATGCCGCGAACCCCGACTCGCCGCGCCAGGCGGCGGGGCAGGTGCTCTATGTGATCGACCCCTATATCAACCTCGATCGGCAGATCGCCGACGGCTTCGACTTCGGTCTTGCGACGAGCTTCGATGCCGGATCGGCGGGCATTTTCCGTTTCGGGATCGAGGCGACCTATCTCAACAGGCTCGACGTCGTACGAAACGAACTGCTTGCCGCGCTGGCGGACAACCCGGCCTTTGCCGGCGACTTCGCCGCGCTGCAGGTCGACCGGATCAAGCTCGACGGCAATCCGCGCTGGCGCGGTACCGCGACCTTTGGATGGCGGCTCAAGGATTTCAGCATGGGCGGCTCGGTCCGTTATGTCTCCGACATGCTCGACACCAGCGCCGACATCACCGTCGATGGCGAAACCGTCTATTGGAAGGTCAAGGAGGATTGGCGCGTCAACCTCTATGGCGAGTATCGTTTTCGCCTTGGCGACCGCCGCGACATTCGCCTGCGGCTGGGGGTGAACAATGTCTTCGACGGCAAACCGCCGCTCGTCGACGAAAGCTATGGCTATTACCCCGAATATCACTCGGTGAAGCCGCGTGAATTTTACGTCCAGCTTCGGGGCAGCTTTTGATGGCCGCCCCGACGGCTCCGGCTTCGCGCGCTTGGTCCACTGGGCGCGTGAAGGCCATGGCGGGCGCGGTGCTGTTGGCGCTGGCAGGATGCGCGTCCGGCCCGGCGTCGGCGGTTGCCGCCCCGCCTGGCGAAACCGCGCTGCAGAAATCCCTGTTCGCCGCCGGAGTCCAACGGTTCACCTTTGACGGCTGGGCGGGCCCCGCCTTTCCAGTCTGGATTTTCCGCCCGGCGGGCGCTGGCGCCGACGCACCGGTCCTGTTCGTTTTCCATGGAGTTCAGCGCGACGCCGACAATTATATGAACCAGTGGATCGACCTGGCACGCCGGAACAACATCGTCCTGATCGTTCCCGAATATAGCCGAAGTGCCTTTCCGGGGGTTGAGTCCTACAGCCATGGCTGGTTCGCGGAAAAAGACGGCGCGCCGAGGCCGCGTGCCCAATGGTCCTTTGCGACCGTCGAGCCGATTTTCGTTGCGATCAAGCGCCGCGAAGGACTGAGCGCCGAAACCTATTCGGTTTATGGTCATTCGGGCGGCGCGCAGTTCGTGCATCGTTATGTGCTATCGGGCGGCGGGCCGCATCTGGCGCGCGCGGTGTCGGCGAACGCCGGTTCCTATGCCGCGATCGATCCGGCGGTCCGCTGGCCTTTCGGGCTTGCGGGGCTGCCCGCCGGCATGTGGGATCCCCAAAAGGCGTTCGCAGTTCCGATGCTGGTGCTGCTCGGCACCGAAGACAATGATCCCGATCATAAAAGTCTGCCGCGTCAGCCCGAGGCGATGGCACAAGGTGCCCACCGCCTTGCGCGCGGGAAAAATTTCTATTCCCGCGCCAGCGCTTATGCCGCCGCTGGCTCACATGCCTTCGGCTGGAGCTGCGGTCTGGTCCCTGGCGTCGCACACGACAATGCCGGAATGGCGGGCGACGCCATCGCCTTTTTGTTCGGCGATGCCCGCATCGAGCCAGGGCGAGCCTGCCAGCGCGTGCGATAATAGTTCGCCGCGGCGCGCGGTCAGTTGTCCGCAACTCAGCCGGGGATTCGACGATCGTTTCTGTCGGATGCGGCGTCCGGTCGGCTGTCGTCCATTCTTCAACACCCGATGCGGTTTCGTTTTGCTGCCCTTCGTCGAAATCGTGAATTCCGACGGTGGCAAGGTCGGGCGGCCACACTCCCAACCGCTCCATCTTTCGGCGCTGCATTGCCTATGCCACCCCATCCCAGCGGTTCGAGAGGGCGGTCGAGGCGCAAGGTCGAAGCTCCTTGGCGTTGGCGGTCAGATGTCTCCAGTTCGTGGATCGGATTCGAGCTGCATTCATACAAGAATCTCCACAGATCAGGCGCTGCTTGAAATTTATCGAATGATTTCAGAGGGGATTGCATGCGGCTGGACGGCCGGAATGAGACAGTGTGTGCAACTTCGCGTTTCTTGGCCGTCGGGCGGACCGCCAGCGACGCCAAAAAAATATCGCGACGAAGTATTGTTGTCGGACTTTCCATCTCAGATCCGCCTGTCGCGCCGAAATGATAATATATGTGCTCAGATTATAAATCTGATTGCTCCAAATTTAAATTTTTAAAAATATAAAATACAGAAATCCTACTATTCTGGCAATACGAGCCAAGGGTTCCGTCACGCATTTGTCCCAAACACCTACTGCATGGTGTTCCGTACATTGAAAGCGTCGGGTCTGATCGTCTTCACGGCGCTATGACAATTCTTACGCCCTCATCCTCGATCATCTTGGCGTGTTTGTCGACCAGTCGGTCGTCGGTCACCACCATGTCAATCTCTGCAAGCGGGCACACGATATGACCCGACGGAGCGTCGAATTTGGAGGCGTCTGCCAGCAGGATGATCTCGTCCGCGCGTTCGATGAGTTGCCGCTCGGCTGCGACCAGGACCGGATCGACCTGCATCATCCCGCCGCCTCCGATCGCTGCGGCACCAATAAAGAGCTTTGGCGCGTGGAATTGCGGCATGCCGGCATCTTCGAAGACCGAGAGAATAATCGATTGTTCCGGAAAGACGGCGCCCGATGGCACCAGAACACGCGTTCCAGACTGATTTATAAGTGCGGACACGATATGGAGCGAATTTGTGAGAACGGAAAGATTGAGCCCTTGCAAATGGGGACACATTTGCAGCGTTGTTGACCCGCCGTCGATCATCACGGCTTCGCCTGGCCGACAAAGGCGTGCCGCTGCCGCGCCGATCGCCTCCTTTTGCTTGCGATTGAGTGCGATATTCTCGTGAAAGGGCACGCCTTGAAGATGGAACTCCTTCTCTCGAGGCGCGCCGTCGTCTTCGGTTTCGGGTGGAAGTCGGGCGCCGCCGCGAACCCTGACCAGTCGGCCGTTGCTGGCCAATCGTTCAAGGTCGCGACGGATCGTTGCGGCCGACCCGTCGACCTTTTCTTCAAGTTCTCGAAATGAAACAAATCCTCTGGTCTCGAGGAGGGAGAGGATAAATTGTTCGCGTTCGGTGGCGTGCATCGCATGACAATGCGCCACGATTCGCCTGTTTTCAATCAGTTTCGATCAAACGATTCCCGCCCCAAGCCCGACACGCTGGCGTTCCTGCGCCTTGCGCTGTCGCCATCCGCTGTCGCGGTAGGTTGCAATCATATCGATAGCGCCTCCGGCCTCGGCGCGGGCTTTTGCGACGATGGGCGTCACATCGATATTATAGGCGCGGCGAAGTGCTTGAAAGGCCGCCATCGCGTCGTTGCGCTCCTGGGCGTCGTGCAACGCCGCCCGATCGACGAGCAGAGCCTTGGCGTAGGAGGCGGCGATGCAATCTGCCGACATCATCATGCTTTCGATCGGATCGGTGACATTGTGCGACTGGTCGATCATATAGCTCGGCCTGAACGAGCTCCCCGAATTTCGTTCGGCTTCGACCAGTTCATTGAATATCAGGAAAAGCTGGTGCGGATTGATCGATCCTGAATCGAGATCGTCGTCCCCATATTTGCTGTCGTTGAAATGGAAACCTCCGAGTTTGCCAAATCGGTTCAGCCTCGCAACGATCTGTTCGATATTCACATTGGGGGCATGATGCCCAAGATCAACGAGACATTGGGCCTTCGGTCCGAGTTCCTGCGCGGCAAGGATCGACGATCCCCAATCAGAGATGACCGAAGAATAGAATGCGGGCTCGAACATCTTATGCTCGATCAAGAGACGCCAGTCGCCAGGAAGAGCGGCATAAATCAAACCCACGGCTTCAAGATATCGATCGAATGAGCGAGTGAGATCCTGTTGACCCGGGAAGTTGCTGCCGTCTCCGACCCAAACGGTCAGATCGGAAGCTCCAAGCTGACGCCCGATATCGATGCATTCGATGTTGTGCTCGACCGCTTGCTGGCGCACCGCGTCGCTGGTCGACGAGAGCGAACCGGACGCATAGCTTTGAGATTGCCCCGGTTGATCCTGGAATGTGTTCGAATTGATCGCGTCGAACCCTAGGCCAACCGCTGCGGCCTCTTCGCGCAGCGCTTGGTAATCGGCGACCTTGTCCCACGGAAAATGGGGTGAAACGCGGGGCGTCATTCGGCACAGCTGATTGATGACGCCGCAATCTTCCAGCTTTTCGTGGATCGTCGTCGGTTCTCCCGGAATCGGGAATTTCGCGAAGCGCGTCCCACCGCGTCCCGCGCCCCAGGTCGGCACGGCGACCGAAAAGGACGAAATGCTCTGTGTGATCGAATCAATTGCGATGTCCGCTCGATCGAGCTGCTTGCCGAGTGCGGCATAATCTTCATCGAGCGCGGCGCGCGCGCGCGCGTTTCTTTCGGCAATCAACTCGTCGGAAATAAGACCGTGTGTCATTGTAATTCTCTCTGCTCGCTCAGCGCGTGAACGCTTGCGCGTTGCCGGCATCGACGTTGATCATGTTGCCGGTCGATTTTGCAGACATTTCGGATGCGAGGAAATAGACAGCCTCCGCAATGTCTTCCGGTAGCACGTCCCGCCTGAGCATCGATCGTTCGCGGTAATGCTGCTCGAGCGCTTCGCCCGCGTCAATTCCATGGGCGCCCGCGCGTTCCTTGCGCCACTCGCCGCTCCAGATGCGTGACCCTTTGATGACGGCATCGGGATTTACGACATTGACCCGAATTCCGTCTGCCGCGCCCTCGAGAGCCAGGCACCGCGCGAGATGATTTGCGGCGGCCTTCGCCGAAGCATAGGCGCTCGCATTTGTTGCGGCCACCAGCGCATTTTTCGATCCGATGAAAACGATCGAACTGCCGCCCTGGCCGCGCATCGTCCTTAGCAGGGGGAAAGCAGCGCGTGCGGTGAGGAAATAGCCATCCGCGAGCACCGCATAATTTTTGCGCCAAAGCTCGATACTCGTGCCCTCGATCGGCGCGGAGGAGGCGATCCCTGCATTGGCCACAAGTATGTCGAGGCCGCCAAATTCGCGCGCGCACATGTCGACTGCTGCCTTGATCGCTTCGGGGTCGGTCACGTCGCAGATTGCCTTGCGTATCGGGTCGTGGCCGAAACGGCGGCCAAAGGAGTCGCAAACCTCTGCAAGGGCATCGGCGTCACGATCGGCGAGTAGTACACAGGCGCCGTCCGCGAGGAGGCGGGCTGCGGTAGCGGCGCCAATCCCTCCGGCGCCTCCCGTAACCAGGGCGATCTTTCCGACGAGGGGTTTGGGAGCCGGCATGCGCTGCAATTTGGCTTCCTCGAGAAGCCAATATTCGATGTCGAACGCCTCTTGTTCGTCGAGTGCGACATATTCGCCGATCGCTTCCGCGCCGCGCATGACATTGATCGCGTTGCCGTAAAATTCGCCCGCCAGGCGTGCCGTCACCTTGTCGGCGGCAAATGTGATGCGTCCAATGCCGGGAACCAGGATGACGACCGGATTCGCGTCGCGCATGGCGGGCGAATTGTGTCTTTTGCAGCGCGCATAATAGGACGCATATCGCTCGCGATACGCCTCGATGCTGGCGGCGAGATATTGGGTGTCGGCGAGGCGTGCCGGGTCGAGCGTCAATGGAGCGATCTTGGTGCGCAGGAAATGATCGGGGCAGGATGTGCCGAGCGCTGCGAGCCGTTCGAAATCGACCGATCCGACAAATTCCAAGGTTTCGGTGTCGTCGGAAAAATGGCCGACCTTGGTACGGGCTCCGATCAGCAGACCGCGAAGTCGCGGCATCAATTCCGATGCTATGGCCGCACGATCTGGGTCGGGCGCGTGCTCGACGCCGCCGAATGCGGGGCGGCCGGCAATCCGGTGGTTTAGATATTGCGCGGCATCGGAAATCAGGGCGATCGTGTGTTCATAGCATTGCTTCGCGCTGTCCGCCCAGCAGATGATCCCGTGACCGGCGAGCATCACGCCCTCGATCCCCGGGTTGGCGCTCACGTAATCGCGCAATTCGACGGCAAGAGTGTAGCCAGGGCGCTTCCATGGAAGCCAGCCGATCCGGCCGCCCCAGATTTCGCGCGTCGCCGTTTCGCCGGTCGACGAGGCCGCGAGCGCTATGATCGCGTCGGGGTGGACATGGTCGACATGCGCAAAGGGCAGCAACGCATGCAGCGGCGTGTCGATCGAGGCCGCACGGTTGTTGAGATTGAAAGTGCAGTGCGGCAGATAGCCGACCATCTTGTCGTCATCGTCCGGACCTGCGTAAAATTTTTCAAGGCCCAAGAGCCTTTCAAGATAAAGTGTCGCGAAACCGTCCAGCGCCATCGACCCAAGGTCGCCGCCCGAACCCTTGACCCACAGGACGTCGACCTTGTCGCCCGTGAGCGGGTCGACGTCAGTGAGCTTCGCCGAGGTGTTCCCGCCGCCGAAATTGGTGACCGTCAGGTCGGACCCCAAGAGGTTGGAGCGATAGAGAAGAAGCTCCTCGGCGCTCATGGTTGCCGCAGCCGATTCGTCCCAACGGGACGAGGGTACGGCAAATGCCGTTCCAGGGGCGTTTTCGGTAAGGAACTCGTTCATGGCCTGCCTTTTCCTGTTTGGCGCTTTCGCGCGCGAATTTTGCATCAGTCGAAACGGCTGCTAGCATTTTTAGTGGAAATGAGCAATAATGATTGATAATGAGCATTTCAGATCAGGAATATGGGAGAAGATGATTGGGTGAAGGGCGCTACATCGTCGTCGATTTGGGCAAGACCCTCAGCAAGGTCAGCCTGTGGACGGGTGATGGCCGCATACTGAACCGGCAGGTGCGTCCTAACGCGGCGGTGGAGGAGGGCGGCCTGCGGCGACTCGACGTGCATGCAATCGGCCACTGGTTGATCGGTGCCCTTGCGGAATATGCAGACCATCCGGTCGAGGCGATCATTCCGGTCGGCCATGGCGCAGCGGTCGTCGCCCTCGTCGACGATCATATGGCGTTCCTGCCGCTCGACTATGAGCAAGATCTGTCGGCGCATCATCTTGCCGAATACCGAGCCGAGCGCGACGCATTTGCTCTCACAGGATCTCCCGCTCTTCCCGGCGGGCTCAACCTCGGTGCGCAACTATATCTTCTCGAGCAGGTCTATCCTGCCGCGATGGCGCGCGCCACGCTTGTACCCTGGGCGCAATATTGGGCGTGGTTTCTGTGCGGTGAAGCGCGCAGCGAGATCACGACATTGGGCTGTCATTCCGACCTTTGGCATCCGGAGGCCAAATCCTTCTCCCCGCTCGCCGACCGCAAGGGCTGGGGAGAAAGATTTGCCCCGTTTGCGCACGCGGGCGAGCAAATCGGTTTTCTACGGCGCGCGATCGCCGATCAAAGCGGCCTTTCCGCGCGCGTTGCCGTTCATGCAGGCATGCACGACAGTAACGCAGCGCTGCTTGCTGCGCGAAGCTGCCGCGAACTGTCGTCTGGCGATGCTACGATCTTGTCGACGGGCACCTGGTTCGTCGCAATGCGCTCGCCAGAGCAGGGGGAGGCGACTCCCTCTCTGCCCGAGGGGCGCGACTGCCTCGTCAACGTCGATGTCGATGGCCGGCCGGTGCCGTCGGCGCGCTTCATGGGCGGGCGCGAAATAGAAACGGTTGCCGGACCGGAAGCCGTGCGCGTCGATCATGGCCCCGACCAGTCGCGCCTGCTCGCGGCGGCGGAAAATTTCGCCGGTCTCGGGACGATGATATTGCCGACGTTCGCGCCGGGCAATGGCCCGTTCGCCCATGCAAAGGGCGAGTGGCTCGGCGCTCAGCCGAGCAGGCTCGAGCGCAGCGCAGGCGCTTGTATCTATGCTGCGCTCGTCGCCGATGCATCGCTCGACTTGATCGGCGCGACGGAGCGCATCCTCGTCGAAGGGCGGTTCGCGGCCGCCGCGGTGTTCGTAAGGAGCCTCGCGCGGCTACGGCCCGACCTCGCCGTTTGTACCAGTCCGGTGCACATTGACGCTTCTTTCGGGGCATTGTGTGCAATCGACCGGCGCATCGCGCCCGGCGCGCCATTGCACGCCGTCGCCCCCCTCGACGTCGATCTCGAAACCTATCGAACGAAATGGCGGGCCGCGATTGCAGATCGGATCGGGAGCGGCGTGGCACGATGATGGCGAGCATCGCGGATATGCAGGTGAGGGCGCGGCGCCGTCTGCCGCGCTTCCTGTACGAATATATCGTCGGCGGGTCCTTCGCCGAGGCAACGCTGAACCGCAATGTCGATGACTTGCAACGCGTGGCGCTTCGCCAGCGTGTCCTCCGCGACGTGTCGTCCGTCGACCTCTCGGCATCGCTGTTTGGCGAGACGTTCAAACTTCCGCTCGCGCTAGCACCAATCGGCCTCGCTGGCCTTAACGCAAGGCGGGGCGAGTGCCAGGCGGTTCGTGCTGCGCGCAAGGCAGGGGTTCCGTTCACCCTCTCGACGGTGTCGGCCTGTCCGATCGGCGAGGTCGCGGCTGCAGGCGGGGGAACATTCTGGTTCCAGCTCTACATGATCCGCGACCGCGGCTTCATGCGCGACCTACTGGCGCAGGCGCGCGAGGCAGGGTGCCCGGCACTGGTCTTTACCGTGGATATGCCTGTGCCGGGCACCCGTTATCGCGACTATCGGACGGGGCTTGCCGGCGCGCCAGGATGGCGTGGAGCTGCGCGACGGGCCATGCAGGCCGCGATGCGCCCCGGCTGGGCAATTGATGTCGGACTGCGCGGAAAACCTCATCATCTCGGCAATGTTGCGCCGGTGCTCGATGGCCGGACGGGGATCGAGGATTTCTTTGCCTGGATGCGGAACAATTTTGATCCATCGACGACCTGGCGCGATCTCGATTTCATCCGGGCCGAATGGGGCGACCTGCTCATCGTCAAGGGCGTGCTCGATGTCGATGATGCGCGCGAGGCCGCGCGTCTCGGCGCCGACGGTGTCGTCGTGTCAAACCATGGCGGCAGGCAGCTCGACGGCGTTCCTTCGACAGCGAGCGTATTGCCGGCGATTGCCGATGCGGTCGGCAGCGAGCTGACGGTTCTTGCTGACGGCGGCGTCCGGTCGGGACTCGATGTCGTTCGCTTACTCGCGCTCGGAGCACGCGGCGTGATGCTCGGTCGTGCCTGGGCCTGGGCTTTGGCGGCAGGGGGCGAGGCGGGCGTCACTCGGATGCTTGAAATCATTGAGGCCGAAATGCGCGTGGCGATGGCCCTGACCGGTGTGACGAGAATCGACGAAATCGACGCTTCGGTTTTAGTGCAGGATCATAATGTGGAAGGGACGATGCGATGAACGGCAACCCCGTGCTGGGCGTATTTTTTCATTGGCTTGGCGGGTTCGCATCGGCGAGCTTTTACGTGCCGTACAAGCGCATTCGCTTGTGGTCATGGGAAATCTTCTGGCTGACCGGTGGCATTTTTTCATGGGCGATCGCTCCATGGCTGTTCGCGGCGTTGCAAACCGAAAGTCTGTTGCAGGTCCTCGCCGGAACGCCCGCGGCGACGTTGTTCTGGTGCTGGTTCTGGGGGGCGATGTGGGGCTTCGGGGGACTGACGTTCGGACTGACGCTTCGTTATCTTGGTCTTTCGCTCGGGATGGCCGTGGCACTTGGGCTGACGACAGTCATCGGGACATTGGGGCCGCCCATCTTCCACGGAACGCTCTGGGCAATCGCCGCGACGCGGAGCGGCGCGCTGACGCTCGCTGGTATCGTGGTGACGCTCGTCGGGATTGTCGTCGTCGCGCGCGCCGGTCACGCCAAGGACGTCGAGCTCGGCGATGCAGCGTCGGTCGGCGTCGCCGAATTCAATCTTCGAAAGGGGCTGCTGATCGCAATCTTTTCTGGCGTCATGTCGGGATGCTTTGCATGGGGACTCGATGCGGGCGCGCCGATCCGCGAACTCAGCCTCGCGGCTGGAACGCCAACCTTGAGCCAGGGCCTTCCGGTGCTTTGCATCGTGCTTCTGGGCGGCCTGACGACGAACAGCATCTGGTGTGGCTATCTGATCTGGAAGAACCGCAGCGCGGGGGAGTGGATCGGGAACCAAAAGGGCGAAGCCGTCGGGCGTGTGCCGCTTTTGGCCAACTATCTGTTGGCCGCTCTCGGCGGGACGCTCTGGTACGGCCAGTTCTTCTTTTACACGATGGGCGAAAGCCAGATGGGGGAATATGGATTCTCGTCCTGGACGCTTCACATGGCGAGCATCATTCTGTTCTCTACGCTCTGGGGATTTGCGCTGAAGGAATGGATGGGAGCGAGCAGAAGGACGCGCACGATGGTATGGAGCGGCATCGCGCTGCTGGTCGGGTCGACCGTCATCATTGGAGCGGGAAATATGCTTGGCGCGCCGGCGGCGCATTGACCCTAAGCTAATTGCTCCTGGCCAAAAGCGCCGTGAGATGCGCAGCGAACGCTTTGACGCGTGCCGACATATCGCGGCGTGTAGGATAAACGAGGTAAAGATTGGCTGACGGCGGTTCCCACCCGGCCTCTATCCTTTCCAGCAACCCCGTTTCCAGGCCGCGGGCGGCAATCGGGGAAGGGAGGCACGCAATTCCCATGCCTTCGGTCGCAAGCGCGGCGAGCTGCGCGTAGCTGTCCGAAATGATGCGCGCCTCGCCTCCTCCGGGAACTGCGAGCCGTGCCGTTGCGCCGCGACTTGGTCCAGGATCAAAGTGCAGCATATCGTGGCCGGAAAGATCACCGATGCTGCGAGGGCGAATGCGGCCGTCGAGATATGCGGGGCTTGCGAAAAGGCCGAAGTCGATCCTCCCGACCTTGCGCACGACCATGTCGCGGCCCGCAGGCTCGCCGCCGCGAAGCGCAAGGTCGATATTATGCGCGACCATATCGACCGGATCGTTCGTCAAACGAATGTCAAATCGGATATGCGGATGGTCGCGGCAAAAATCGCAAATGGCCGAGTTGAGGAGCTCAACGGGGAAGTCGAGAGGGGCCGTGAAACGAATGACGCCCGACAGAACGCCCCGATCACCCACGATCGCGGCTTCGGCGTTGCTGAGCATATCGACCGCAGCGGCAACCGCGTGGAAATACGCTTCTCCCTCGAACGTGAGGACAACATTGCGTGTGGTCCGCTTCAGCAACTGGGCGCCCAACCGCTCCTCAAGCGCCTTTACGCGCGCACTGACGGTGGATTTGGGGATGCGCAGGCGGTGAGCTGCCGCGGTAAAAGTGCCTGCGCGTACAACCTCGACAAAGATTTTGGCGTGATCGAGATTCAAGGATAGGCTTCCTGTTCATTGTCCAGAATCATGGACAGTTTGTTCTGAATGTCCGGTATAATCGCTAAAGTCGCATTCGGCTATGTTGACGACATGCAGATAGATCATCCTTTGGCCGCCACGGTGCGGCGTATCGCCCATGGGTCGTTGGCGGCCCTCGTTTCCGCTTCCATGGTTGCGGCAGCGCCGCTCGCATGGGCCTACGAAAGCGCGTCGCCGGGTGGGGAGGCGAGTGTACAGTCGGCGTCGGCACGCCAATTGCGGCTAAGCTGGATCGGCGGACCGACCCTCAGACTAAGCTTTGGTCCGATCTCGATCATCACCGATCCGGTGGCAGGGGCGTCGTTTCGGATGTTTGATCCAAATAGCGGCCAGGATGAAGTCGTGCATCAAAGGCTTGGAACCGCAATCGACCCTGCTACGATCGATGCCGATTACGTGCTGCTCAGCCATGATCACCCCGACCACCTCGATGAGGAGGCGATCGGCCGATTGCGCGACGCGGCCCATTTCCTCGTGCCGGCCGGTCAAGCAGACGCTCTCAGGGGGCGCGGCGTTGCGAACATCGATGCGCTGGCTTGGGACGCGACGCATGTGATTGAGCGCGAGGGGTATCAGGTGCGAATTACGGCTGTGCCCGCACAACACAGCGAGAGTTCCGAGGTGGCCGCGGCGCTCGGTCGCGTTAACGGTTATTGGATCGAGTTCATGGCCGAAGGTTATGAGCGTTCGCTCTACTGGACTGGCGACAGCTTTTATGTGGAAGGGCTGTCGCGATGGCCCCGTTCGCCGGACATATTTGTACCGCATCTCGGAGCAGTCGGCGGCGGCGGTCCCTTCGGCCAAGTCAGCATGAACGCACAACAGGCCGTCAAATTTGCGGAAAAGGTCGCCCCCAAAATGGTGCTCCCGATCCATCACTCGACGTTCAGCCTGTATCGCGAGCCGATATCGAACTTCGTCGAAGCTGCATTGGAACATCCATGGCAACTGTACCTGCTACGCGAAGGGGAGGTGGCGGCCATCGAGTGATTCGCCCTGGCCGCCGACGCGCCGCAAAGAAGAGCTTATTGCGCGCAGAAAGCATAATATTTTTGACACTGTTATAGATATATAGACATTTGATGGTGAAAATGATCGAAAATGATTGACTTTTGCACTCAAAAGTGCGTAAACGCTCCCCACAGACGCAAAGCCTTGCGAATCTGCTTTGGGAGGTAGGGATGATCGACTGGAAGACGAGGCTGTTTCTTGGTGGTGCCATGGCCGCACTGAGCCCGGTTGCGGCATATGCAGAAGAGGCGGACGAGTCCGGCAACGGCGGTATCGCCGAAATTGTCGTGACCGCCGAAAAGCGTGCGAGCACGGTTCAAAAAACGGCTGCCTCAATCACGGCATTCGACGCTGACGCGCTCGAGGCGCGCAACCTGAATGGCGCCGCAGATCTCGGCGGTATTGTTCCCAACGTGCAGATCGGTTCGCTGACGCGCGAAATGACGGTGAGTGTCCGCGGCATCAGTTCGGCGAATGTCCCGCCGGCGCAGGATTCTTCGGTGGGGATCCATTATGACGGCGTTTATCTGCCGCGGCCTTCGGGCGCAAATGGCGCTTTCTTTGACCTTGAGCGCGTCGAGGTTCTGCGCGGCCCGCAGGGCACGCTCTACGGCCGCAACACCACGGGCGGCGCAATCAACCTCATCTCCAAAAAGCCGGTTTATGAGGATGAGGGCGCGGCCGAAATATCCTTTGGTTCCTACAAGGCGCTGAGTACGCGCGGCATGGCCAATGTCGTGCTCGCCGACGGGGTCGCCGCGGTTCGCGCGGCCTTCGCGACCAATCGCCATGACGGTTATCAAAAGAACAGCATCGACGGCCCTGATCTTGCCGACCAGGAAGAGGTCGCTGGCCGGATCCATTTGCTCATTGAGCCAAGCGACCGTCTGCGGATGCTTTTTTCGGCCAACTATTATCACCGTGGTGGTGCAGGCGGCAGCCACGTCAACATCGGCCAAGCCGGATTTGATCCCTATCGGACGACGAGCGACGCACCCTACCGGCTCGACAATACAAGCTATGGTTTCGTTGCTGACTTGACTTATTCGTTCGACGATTTCGACATCGTTTCGCTGACGTCGTACCGGCGCGATACGGTCGACGTTACATTCGCACGGATCGCGGGCGTGCCGGGAAGCGGTAGCGTCCGGTTGTGGAATCCCAATCGCAACGTCAGTCAAGAGCTCAGGGTCGCAACCACCTGGGACAAGCCGCTCAACTTGGTGCTCGGCGGCTATTTCCAGCACGAGCGCAACGGCGACCATGTCGATTTTTATATCAGTAATGCGCGGACCGCTGGCTTCAATCAGCGACGCCCGAATGTCGCCGCGCGTTCGCTTGCGGCGTTCGGTCAGGCGGATCTGCGCCTGACCGACACGCTGAAGGTGACGGGCGGTATTCGCTATTCGAGCGACAAGAAGCACGACCTCGATGGCATCTTCACACCGATCGGCGTTCCAGGCTTCGCAACGCCAAACCTTCGCGGAAAATGGGACGAGGTGACGTGGAAAGCGGGTGTTGACTGGCAAGTCACGCCGAACAACCTTCTCTATGCCAACGTCGGTACGGGGTTCAAGGCGGGCGGTGTCGGGCCGATCGCCAATTTCGATCCTGAAACGGTGACGGCTTATGAGGTTGGGTCAAAGAACCGCTTCGCCGGTGGCAGAGTCATCCTCAACCTGGCAGGCTTCTACTATAAATATGACGACCTGCAGGTCACGTCGGTCATCCTCAACAACAATATTGCGACCGGTGTGACAACCAACGCGGCCGAGGCCGAGATTTACGGAGCAGAGATCGAGGGATCGTTCCAATTGACGCCGGCGTTTCGCGTCGACAGTTCGCTGTCCTATCTTCACAGCGAGTTCACGAGTTACCCGCAGGCGTTCGACCCGATCACCGGTACAACCGTCGATCTGACCGGAAACCGTTTGCCCCGCGCTCCCCGATGGCAGTTTAATCTTGGCGCGCAATATGAAGCGCCGGTCGGTGCGGGCATTCTCACCGCGCGTGTCGACTTCCGCTACTCGTCGAGCGTGTACTTCTCGCAGTTCAATGACACGGTCTTTCCGGTCAACGGCGTTCCCAGTGCTCCTTATGCATTGGCTTACGAGGGCGGGTACACGCGAACCAATGCGAGCCTGCGCTACGAACCGGACGACGGCCCGTGGTACGCCGAAGTGTTTGTGCAGAATATCGAGGACAAGGCGGTCATTGAATATGCCAACGCAACAGCGACGTCGACCGTCGCCGGGTTCAGTGCGCCGCGTACCTTCGGAGCGAAACTTGGAATCAGGTTCTGACACATGACATCCGGCCAACCGCGGCATCGGTGGTCGAAAGCAGTGGGTCGTGGCAGGCTGGCAGCCATATTTTTCGCTTGCCTGCCACTCGGGTCCGGTTCGGCATGGTCCGCCGAAACCGGACCCGTTCCTTCGATCAATGCGCTCGAGGAAGAATTTAAGACTCCGCCGCCCGACGCACGCCCCCGCGTCTGGTGGCACTGGATGGGGGGTAATGTTACCGAGTCCGGCATTAGCCGCGATCTCGAATGGATGAGCCGCATCGGGCTGGGCGGCGCCCAGATATTCAATGTCGAGCTTCAGACCCCCCAGATTGTCCCCCCAACGCGCTTCGGCGAAGCGCGTTGGGGGGACATGATACGCCACGCGGTCGCGACCGCTCAAGAATATGGGCTCGAACTCGCGGTTGCTGCATCGCCAGGCTGGAGCGAAACCGGTGGTCCCTGGGTCACACCGGCGCAGGCGATGAAAAAGCTGGTATGGAGCGAGGTGGAAGTCGAGGGGGGACGGACGCTTTCGATCGAGCTGCCGAGCCTCCCTGACGTAGCTGGCCCTTTTCAGAACATGGACGCAGAGCGCGGTGCATTCGTCCATCGCGATGCGGCGCCAGCGCCACGATACGCCCGAGACGTGCGGGTGATCGCATTTCCCGCGCCGCCTGACGCCGCCATTATCGCGCCTTCTTGCGTGCGGACGAGCGAAGGAATTGTTAGTGCGCCGCTCCTGTGGGACGGCGATCATTCGGCTGCGATGATTGTCGATACGCAGGCCGACCGGTCAGCATCGCTTGTCTATTGCTTCGACGCGCCGGTCACGGCTCGTTCCGCGACCCTGTCAATCCGATTGCCGGCCGACTATCCCGGTGCTCCGCCGCCGCCATCGCCCGAGCTGCAGGTCAGCGATGATGGCAAGGATTATCGTTCGATCGGACGTTTCGACCTCGTCGCGCCGCAGAACAGCATCACGTTCGATCAGGCGTCGGGTCGATATTTTCGCCTGCAATGGCCGGATCTGCGTGGCGTCGTCGACGCGCGCGGCCGGCCGATGGCTACGCGCATCCCCGTTGTCGAATTTTCGCTCTCTGCTTCGCCGCGCATCCACCGCTTCGAAGAAAAGGCCGGATTCGCGGTCGGGGTCGATCTCGTCGACGCTCCGACACCCGCCGTTGCGATGCGCGACGTTGTTGCGCTGTCCTCCGTCGTCGACATCAGCGACAAGTTGACGGCTGGGGGGCGGATCGAATGGCACGCCCCGCCCGGACGCTGGATCATCCAGCGGTTCGGCTGGTCGCTGACCGGCTCGATGAATGGGCCGGCCCCGGCCGCGGCGACGGGCTTGGAAGTTGACAAACTCGATCCCCGCCATGTGCGATCTTACCTGGATCAATACGCCGGCCATTTTCCGGTTCCGATGGGCGGGAAAGGTATCGGCGCTTTGATGCTCGACAGCTACGAGGCGGGCGCGCAGAACTGGACTGACAATATGTTGGCCGAATTTGTTCGGCGAAACGGATATCCGCTCGAAAACTGGCTGCCCGCCCTTACTGGACGGATCGTAGCCAGCGCATCGCAAAGCGACCGCGTCCTTTGGGATTTTCGCCGGACGCTCGGCGCCCTGATGTCGGAGGCCCATTATGGCGCGATCGCGGCATACGCGCGCGAAAACGGCATCAAACTCTACAGCGAGGCGCATGAATCGCACCGGGCGTTCATTGGTGACGGAATCGATGCCAAACGCCACGCCGACGTGCCGATGAGCGCGATATGGGTCGAGCGTCCCGCGGCGCCATTCAAAGCGGATATCCGGGAATCGGCATCGGTCGCGCACGTCTATGGACAGGCACTTGTGGCCGCCGAAAGTTTTACGGCGGCCGGAAACGCCTATGGATTTGATCCTGCCTCGCTCAAGGCGACGGCGGATATCGCGCTGGCAAGCGGGCTGAACCAGTTCGTCATTCACACGTCGGTCCACCAGCCCGCCGAAGAGAAGCCGGGGCTTGGGTTGGGGCCATTTGGCCAATGGTTTACCCGGCATGAGACTTGGGCGGACAACGCCAAGCCCTGGATCGACTATCTCGCGCGCAGCTCGCATCTCCTCCAGCAGGGTGTGTTCCAAGCCGACATCGCCTATTTCTATGGCGAAGACAGCAATGTAACGACGAAATTCGGCAAGCGCCTCCCGGATATTCCTGCCGGATACGCATATGATTTCGTCAATGCGCACGGCCTGAACAACGCTCTTCGCATGGCAGACGGGAAGCTTGTTTCCGATGGCGGCACCGCTTACCGGCTGCTCGTTATCGACCCCGATGTCCAATGGATGTCGCTCGAAACGCTGCGCAGGATTGCGACACTGGTCGAGCAAGGTCTTGTGCTCGTGGGTGACCGGCCGAACGGCACGCCGTCGGCGGCCGATGATTCTGAAGAGTTTCAGCGCCTCGCCGACCGCCTCTGGCCGGCCGATCGCCGCGCGTCGCACGCATCGACGCGGAACATATTCTGTGGGCGCTGCCTCGAACAGGCACTCGGCGAATTGGCGCTCGGACCCGATGTCCTAGCCGTGTCGGGAGAGGTGGACTTTGTCCACCGCAAGCTTCGTGACGGGGACATTTATTTCGTGCGCGAGACGCGCGGCGAAGATGCGGGACATGCAATCAGCTTCAGGCGGTCTGGCATGGTTCCGGAGGTATGGGACGCCGTTTCCGGGCGCATCTACCGCGCAGAGTTCCGCGATGATGGCAAGATAACCACCGTCTCGCTTCCGCTGGGCCCGTCAGAATCAGCGTTCGTCCTTTTTCGTCCGTTTCCGGGAGATCGACAACGTCCCCGCCTGCCGAGCGGCGAACTCAGAAACGTCGTCTCGATCGACGGCGAATGGACGCTTCGATGGGGTGACCGGGAGATACGTCTCGATCAGGGCCTGTTCGACTGGACCGCGTCCGAGGATATCGACTTGCGCCACTATTCGGGTAAGGCAACGTACAATATCTCGTTCACCTTGCCCGACGACTGGCCGGGCAAAGGCGGTCGCGCAGTGATCGATCTTGGGAAATTGGGCAATCTTGCGAGGGTCCGCCTGAATGGCGAGGATCTCGGCGGGGCATGGAATCCGCCATACCGGATCGATACGTCGGGAGCGCTTCGCAAGGGCGAGAACGTCCTCGAGGTCGACATCACAAACCTGTGGCGCAACCGGATGATAGCCGACGCCGGCGTCGATTCCGATCGGCGCCGGACATGGGCGAGCCATGCGCCCTTTGCCGCCGACATGCCCCTGCAATCATCGGGCCTCTTGGGCCCCGTTCGGCTCGGCCTCGAAGAGTAGCGCGCCTGTCAGACCGCAGGTTGCAGGTAGGGCGGCGCTTCGGGCCTCTTGATATGCGAGAGAAATTCGAGCCGTTTTAGCCCCTTGCCGAGCGCCGAGGCGAGATGCGCATCGAGAGCCGCTGCGGCGGGCTGCGGCGTACCTTGCGCGAGAAGCTCGAGTACGAGCCGGTGCTCGACCAGGAACGGCTCGTCCTCCGGTATGCCGAGGTAGAGCTGAAAGAGATAGGCGGTCGCCACAAGCGGTACCTGGCTCTGTTGGAGCGCCGACAGAATGCGCTTGTTGCGGCAGCTTCCAACGACCTTGACGTGAAGATCGTCCTCAAAGGCGGCGAGTTCTTCCAGATCGACATCGGGATAGCGTGCTTCGGCGTCGCGCAGGCGATCGACCATGGCAGCGACTGAATCGCGATCCACAACCTCAGCTGCATCGAGGAGCGCTGCAGGCTCGAGCAAGCGGCGCATCTGATAAAGATCCTTCATCAGCCGCGCGTCGAGGCGCGGAACGGCCCAGTGGCTCCGCTGCGACTTTTCGAGCAGGCCAGCCGTTTCCAGTCGGCTGAGTACGTCGCGGGTGACAGTGCGGCTGACGCCATAATATTCGGCGAGCGCCAACTCGTTGATGTTATGGCGACCAAAAGCCATCATCCCGACGATGTCACGCTCGACATGTGGATAGATTTTTTCCCACCCGGCGCGCGCGAGGAGGGCGCTGCGCGCCTCCGCGGGAATGGGAATGTCTGCCCACGGCTTGGCTGAATCGGCTCGGTCGCCAGCGCTGCCGACAAAATAGCCCTTGCCGTCAACCTTTTCGACGATCTTGTCGCGCTCGAGCCGTTTCAACGCTTGCTGAACCGGAGCCCTGCTTAGGTCGAAAAAATCGGCGAGGCGCGCCTCGGCCAAAAGGGCGCCTTGAGGAATGCTGTGATCGGCGATCGCCGCCCGCAATATCTGTTCGACAACTTCGTTCAGGCGGGCGTCGCCGTAATTGAAGTCCTCACTCACAATACTCATGCAGATTGGTCCTGTGTCGGGCGATAAAGTCCCAGTCATATTCGACGCCGAGACCGTCTCCGGTCGGCACCGGGAAGCAGCCGTCCTCGCCGACCCCTTCGAGATTGTCGGTGTAACCACAAACATAAACGGGCGGAAGGGGGTTCGCCATCTTGGGGCCGACCAGTGCGACCTCATAGAAATTGGTATTGCGAATGGCCGACATGCAATGACGATGCGCGGGTCCCGACCCGTGTATTTCTACGTCCAGGCCCATGGCCTCTGCCGCGTGCGCAATCTTCATCATCCCGGTTATTCCCAGGTCATATTCGGGGTCGGCACGCAGAAAATCGGTGGCATTGGCGACCGCGAAATCCAGCTTGGGTTCGATGCCCCGGACATGTTCGGTGATCAGCAGCGGGGTACGGATGAGTTCCCTGAGCTTGCGATGCGCGATCGCCGATACGCCTGTGTCGCGGAACGGATCCTCGTACCAGAAGAAGCCGGCATCGTCACAGGCCCGCCCTACCGCGAGCGCGTCGGCAAAGGTCCGAAGATGACAGGCCGGATCGAGCATCAGCTCCATGCGCCCGCCCATATGCCGGCCCAGCGCCCGCACCGTTTCGGCCTCTTCCGCGACATTGCCTTCATACCATCCGTGCATTTTGAAGCCGCGGTAACCCAGCGAATAGCAATGTTCGGCGAAGTTCACATAGTCCGATGGCGAACTCAGCCCCCCCGCACGGTCGCCGTGCGCCGTACTCGCATAGGCTTTGAGGCGGCTTCGCCAGCCGCCAAGCAGCGTCGAGACCGACGCGCCGAGCATTTTCCCGGCAAGATCCCACAGTGCAATATCGATTATCCCGTGGCCCATATGATCATATTGACGAAGCGCACGTTTGAACTCGTCGAAGATCAATTCGCGCTGCATCGGATCGCGGCCCGGCAGTCGCGAGGCGAGAAGCAGGGTCTGCCCCAGTGCCATGCCGGTCGCGCCCCACAGGCCGACGTATTCGCCGCGGGCTCCGCACCGCGTTTCGATCACAACAGCATATTTGGATACGGGCTGCCTGCCCCCGGGAGCATAGACAAAATCGAACCCGCCGGCATCAAAGCCAACGTCCGCGGCCTCATATGTGAATTCATGCACTTCGACTCGCGCGATCGTGGCCACCCTTGCCTCCAGAGATTGTTGCACTCAAAAAACTCATATATCGCGGGAACGGCCGACGCAATAACAAAGTAATCCGGACATAGATAATGCATATTGACGTCAAAAGACGCAAATGGCATGGTTGATGTAACGATGGGAGGATGAGGTGACACTGCAGGATTCCAAAAAGGCAAGGAGGCGCATTTTCGCGTTACCTATCCGGCGCTTGGCGGCCGGCTGGGTCGCTTTGGCTGCGCTCGGCGCATGTTCGAATGGCGCAGATCACGAAAATGGACGCTCCGCATCGACGGTCGGCGACGTCACTCTCGTCATTTACGGGAGTGTCGGTAATCCGTTCTGGTCAAAGGTGGTTGCTGGGGCCAAGGAGGCTGGTGACCGGCTGGGCGTCGGCGTCAACGTCCAGTTTGCCGAGAATGACCCCCTCCAGCAGAATGCAATTCTGGAAACGGCGCTGGTCAATCGGACGGCTGGTCTGGGCATCGTGATCGACCAGGATGGCGCCTATGATGCAAATATAGCGCGCGCGCGATCGCGGAATATTCCCGTTATTGCCTTCAACATCGACTCTCCTCGCGGCGAGGCGAGTGGGCGCCAGGCGTTTGTCGGGCAGGATTTCGGGGTCGCCGGTTTCGCGCTCGGAAAGCGTATGGCCTCGGTCGCGAAACTCGGGCAGGGCGATGTCGCTGCCTGCCCGGTGGAGCATCCCGAGGCCAGCTATGCAGCGCAGCGTCTTGCGGGCGTCAACAGGGCGCTGGCAGAGGTCGGCGCACGATGCGAGGTTGTCAACACGGGCAGCATCGGCCCCGAAGACACGCTGACCAAGCTCACCCAATATCTGATCGGCCACCCACGAACGGCTGCGGTTATCAGTCTCGGCAGCCTTCCCACGGAAGTCGCACCCCAGGCGCTCGACGAAGCCGGTGTCGATATTCCCAATGGGGGGTTCGATCTCAGCAAGGCGATCGTCAATAATGTAATGTCGGGGCGGACGGCCGCTGTGGTCGACCAGCAGCCTTTCTATCAGGGATTTATGACCGTGGCGCAGCTCTATTACGCCCGGCGCTACGGTCTCGCGCCGATGTCGGTCAACACCGGCGCAGCGATCATTGACCGGAAGAACGCAGGAAGCGCCCTTGCCCATTCGGACAGGGTGCGATGATGACTGAAGTTCAGGAAGTATCAACGAGCATGTCCAGTGTTGCCCGCTCTTTCGCGCGTTTTCGTCGCAACCCGGCGCTGAGCGCCCTTATCGTTTTCATCGCGCTCCAACTGTCGTGCATCGTCGCCGGGCTCTTGTACCCGGATGATTTCCGGTACCTGTCGGAAGACAATGTTGCGGTCATCCTGCGGTCGATTCCGGTGCTGGGCATCGTTTCGCTGGGCGTCGGGATCCTCATGATCTCCGGGGAATATGACCTTTCGGTCGGGGCGACCTTCACCCTTACGTCGCTGCTTCTTGCCGAGACCTATTTGGCCGGCATGCCGCTCGGCCTGTCGATCGTCCTGGCGCTTACAGGAGGGGTGGCCGTGGGGTTGGTCAACGCCCTCATAGTCCTTCGCTTTCGCATCACGTCATTTATCGCGACCTTGGGGACGATGATGATGATCCGGGGGCTCATCCTCTTTGCGTCGGGCGCGGAATCAAAGCCTTTCGATCCTCCGGCAGCGGTCCAGGCCGTTCTGAGCGGAGAAATCGGGGTGCTGCAGCTTCAATTCCTATGGCTCCTCCTGCTCGCCGCCGTCGCATACGCAATTTTGGAGCGGCACAAGCTTGGCAACCATATCTACGCGACGGGCGGGAGCGCCGAGGCCGCGAACGCGATCGGTGTCAATGTCGGCAAAGTCAAGCTGATCGCCTTCTGCCTGTCGTCGCTGGCGGCCTCGATCGCGGGCATATTGGCGACAACGCGCGTCAACTCGGTTTCGCCGGTTCAGGGACAGGGACTGGAACTGCAGGCAATCGCGGCCTGCGTCATCGGCGGCGTCGCGCTCTCGGGCGGGCGAGGGTCCATCTTGGGGATTTTCCTTGGCGCGGCGATGATTTTCACAGTTCAGGACATCCTCCTCCTGACCTCCGTCCCCGGCTATTATCTGCAAGCCTTCGTCGGCCTGTTTATCGTTTGCGCTGCGGTGCTCAACCGCCTTGTCTATCGCGAGGATTGAAGATGACCGCTGTTTCAAAATCCGAGCCGTCCCGTCTTCCGATCCTTGAGATGCGCGGCATCACCAAGACCTACGGTAGCCACCGGGCCCTCGACGATGTTGCCTTTCATGTCATGTCGGGAGAGGTGGTTGGCCTGCTCGGCGACAATGGCGCGGGAAAATCGACGTTGGTCAAGACGCTGTCGGGCGTTGTGCGCCCCGACGACGGCGAAGTGTATCAGGATGGCGTGAGGGTGCGCCTTGCAAATCACGCCGACGCCGAGGCGCTCGGGATCGAGACCATTTATCAGGACTGTGCGCTCGTCGGCGCGATGTCCATCTATAGAAACATGTTCCTCGGCCGCGAGGAGACGAATCGCTTCGGTTTCCTTGACCGCGATGCGATGCGGCGGAAGGCTCAGACCATTTTGGAGTCGGCTGTCGAAATTTCCGGACTCGACGATCCGGAAAAAGTGGTGGCGGCGCTTTCTGGTGGTCAAAAGCAGGCGGTCGCCATTGCGCGGGCGGTGCATTTCCGCAAGCGGATGGTCGTGTTTGACGAGCCGACGAGCGCGCTTTCGGTGCGCGAAACCGAAAATGTGCTGGCCTCGATCGTCAGGCTTCGCGGCGAGGGGATTTCCTCGGTTTTCGTCACCCACAACCTGTATCATGCGAAGCAGGTTTGCGATCGTTTCGTTGTCATGGCGCGCGGCCGAAAGATCCTCGATACTCCCAGCGACGAGGTCTCGCTCGACGAGCTGACGCGGATCATCGTCAGCCGGTGAACCGAGGGGGAGAAGCCATGATCATCGACGCCCACCATCACCTTTGGAAAGCCGATCGCGGAGATTATCACTGGATGTCGCCCGACCTGCCGGTGCTGGCGCGGGATTATCTGGTCGACGACATCGCACCGCTGCTTCGAAAGGCCGGTGTCGACCGGACGATATTGGTGCAGGCAGCGCAAACCGAAGCAGAAACCGACTTTCTTCTCCAAATCGCAGAGGAGACCGATTTCATCGCCGGGGTAACGGGCTGGCTTGATCTGTCGGCGGATGATTTCGAGGCGCGTTTCGCCCACTATCGTCGACATCCCAAGTTCGTTGCGATACGACCGATGCTGCAGGATATCGACGACGACGCGTGGATCCTCCAGCCGTGCGTCGTCCGCAACCTCGAACATGTTGCAGAGAGCGGCTTTCCCTTCGAGTTCCTGACCTATCCGCGTCACCTTCCGCATGTCGTGGCGGTGATGCGCCGGGTGCCTGCCCTCCACGCGGTTATCGACCATCTGTCCAAACCGCCGATCGCGTCGGGGGTGATCGATCCGTGGGCGGCCGCAATGGCAGAGGTTGCCGCATTTCCTAATTTGTATTGTAAACTGTCGGGGATGGTCACCGAAGACGATCACGGCCAGTGGTCGCCCGCGAGACTTCGACCCTGGATTGCGGAAACCGTTCGGCTGTTCGGTCCGAGCCGGATCATGTTCGGCAGCGACTGGCCCGTCTGTCGGCTCGCGGCCGAATATGGCGAAGTCATCCACGCCTTGCGCTGCAATCTCGAGACGCTCCTTGAACCGGCGGACATGGAACGGGCATTCGGCAGCAACGCGATCGAATTTTATCGGCTGAACCTGTCATGACGGGCGTTGCTTTCATCGGCGCCGGAACCGTCGCCAGCCTTTATGGCCAAGCCTTTGAGGCTGGCGTCAACGCCCGTTTCTGTGGAGCTTTCGATCGCGATCCAGGCGCGGCTGCCCTGATGGCCGAGCACCTAGGCGGGCGAGCTTATGCCGGCGTGGAGGAACTGCTCGCGGATCCGGCGGTCGACGCCGTGATCGTGATGACCCCGATCGAAACGCATTATGCAATTGCAATGCAGGCATTGTCCGCGGGCAAGCATGTCCTTCTCGAAAAGCCTGTTGCAACGACCGTTTCCGAAATCGACGCGCTCGACCAGGCGGCGCGGTCGCGCGGGCTGGTCTGCATGCCTGCGCATAATTACATCTACAATTCCACGCTCCAGCGCGCTCACCGACTGGCCCGCGACGGGAAGCTCGGCAATATCGCAAGCTTCTGGATGCTCTACAATATCGCGCATTCTCCCGATGTCGCGCGCCGCTATGGCGGCGTGCTCCGCGCTGTGGGAATTCACCCCATCTACACGATGCTTTATCTGGTTGGTCGCCCGGTGCGCGTCAAAGCCGCGGCCTCGCGGCTCGCCTCGCGCGGGTTGCCGTTCGAGGATCAGGCGATGATCACCTGCGAGTTGCCGGGCGGAGCGCTCGCCAACCTGTGGGTCAGCTTTGCCGCCTCCGATGTGGCGCGCGATCCCTGGACAATGACGTGCAAGTTGATCGGCGACGGCGGCGCGGCCAGTTTCAGTTGGAATGATACGCTTTGTTCCGACGAGGGCGGACCGGCATGGGGAATTCCCGAATATGTCGAGAGCTTTGCGGCAGAGCTCGAGCATTTTGTCGGCGTCTGCATCGCGCGCGGGGCGCCGCCGCTCTCGACGCTCGCCGACGCGCGAACCGCCCAGCGCATAATCGAGGCAGCCGAAAGGTCGATCGCAAACGATGGACGCTTCGAGTTCGTCGACGCCGACGGCGACGACCCAAGCTAATATCAGGAGACAGAAATTGGGCATTGGTATTTCGGCCCCCTATCTGACGGGGGTGTTCCCGGTCGCGCCGACGATTTTCAGCGAGAGCGGCGAACTCGACATCGAAGGTCAAAAGCGCGTCCTCGATTGCATGATCGATCAGGGCGCCGACGGCATTTGCATCCTCGCCAATTATTCCGAGCAGTTCGTTCTGTCGGACGGCGAACGCACGCGCCTTGTCGATCTCTGTCTTGACCATGTGGCCGGGCGCGTGCCGGTGATTGTGACCTGCAGTCATTATTGCACGGCGATCGCCGCCGAGCGCGCTGGCATGGCAGCTGCAGGCGGAGCGGCCATGGTGATGTTGATGCCTCCCTATCATGGCACCGGCCTCAAGGTTGCTTCTTCTGAAATCGTCGAGCATTTCGCTGCAGTGGCGAAGGCGGCGCAGATTCCGCTGATGATACAGGACGCCCCCCTCAGCGGCGTTGAACTCGACGTGTCCCTGTTGGTGCGACTTGCTTCCGAGATTCCGCAGGTGCGCTATTTCAAGATCGAAGTGCCCTTCGCTGCCGCGAAGTTGCGCAGCCTGATCGCCCAGGGCGGCGACATCATCGGCGGGCCGTTTGATGGCGAGGAGTCGATCACCCTCATGGCCGATCTCGACGCGGGCGCGACCGGCACGATGTGCAGCGCATTGCTCCCCGACCTGATCCGCCCTGTCGTCATTGCCCATCGCGAGGGCAGACGGTCCGAGGCGGCGGCACTCTATGCGCGCATCTTGCCACTGATCAATTACGAGAACCGGCAGTGCGGACTCCGCGCGGCGAAGGCCGTGCTGAAGGAAGGGGGCGTTATCCGGACCGACAAGGTGCGCCACCCGCAGGTGCCGCTCCATCCGGGCACGCGCGGCGGACTCCTTGAATTGGCTCGGGAAGCCGACGTCCTCGCGCTTCGCTGGGCGAACTGACACTTATTGGAAGGATTGAGCGTGTCGCAATACAGAAACTATATCGCCGGCGAGTGGAGTTCGAGCGACCGGCAGACGGTCAATGTGAATCCGTCGGACACCAACGACATTATCGGCGAATATGCACGCGCCTCGCGCGACGACGCCGAGCGCGCGATCGCGGCCGCCCATGCAGCCTTTCCCCGCTGGTCGCGACAAAGCCCGCAGGTTCGCAGCGCCGCGCTGAAACATGTCGGCGACCAAATTCTCGCGCGAAAGGAAGAGATTGGCGATCTGTTGGCGCGCGAGGAAGGAAAGACGCTGCGCGAGGCAGTGGGCGAAACGGTGCGCGCGGCGCAGATATTCCATTTCTTTGCGGGCGAGGCGGTGCGGCTCGTCGGCGATCATCAGCCGTCGATCCGTGCCGACATCGATGTCGAGGTGCGCCGCGAGCCACTTGGCGTTGTCGGGCTGATTACGCCATGGAATTTCCCGATAGCGATTCCCGCGTGGAAAATTGCCCCTGCGCTGGCATTCGGTAACTGCGTCGTCTTCAAGCCGGCCGAACTCGTCCCCGGCTGTGCCCATATGCTCGCGGAAATCATCGCCCAGACCGGGATCGATCCGGGCGTCTTCAATCTGGTCATGGGAAGCGGCGCCGAGGTGGGCGCGGCCTTTGCAGAAAGTCCGCTGGTTCGTGGCCTTTCCTTTACCGGTTCGGTCGGGGTTGGACGCGTGATCGCGGCCAATTGCGTCACCGGCGAGCCGATGAAAAGGTTCCAGCTCGAAATGGGCGGAAAGAACGCCTTGATCGTCACCGACGACGCCATGCTCGACACGGCCGTCGACTGCGCCATTGACGGCGCCTTCTATTCGACCGGTCAGCGTTGCACCGCCTCCTCTCGGATCATCGTGACGCGCAAGATCCACGCGGCCTTTGTCGATGCGATGAAGGCGCGCATGGAACGGCTTGCCGTTGACGATGCGCGCAAGGAGGGCACCGATATCGGGCCCGTCGTCGACGAACGGCAGCTCGGACAGAATCGCTCCTACATCGATATCGGCGTCAACGAAGGCGCGACGCTGCTCGGCGGCGGCGAGTTGCTCGAACGCGGTGCGCCTGGCCACTATATGGCACCCGCGCTCTTTGTTGGCGTCGACCCAAAAATGCGTATCGCGCGCGAAGAAATATTCGGTCCGGTCGCATCGGTCATCGAGGTTGCCGATTATGACGAGGCACTTTCGGTCGCCAACGATAGCGAATTTGGCCTTTCGGCCGGCATTTGCACGACGAGCCTGTCGACTGCGCGTCATTTCCTGCGCAATATCGAGGCGGGAATGGCGATGGTGAACCTTGCAACCGCGGGAGTCGATTATCACGTCCCCTTCGGCGGCACGAAGGCCTCCTCGTTCGGCGCGCGCGAGCAGGGGCGATACGCCGCCGAATTCTACACGACGGTCAAGACGGCTTACGTTGCTGGGTGACGAGGCGCGGCCCGGAGGCATGTGTCTCCGGGCCGTTCAACCTCTTTCACGGCTCGGTCAGAAGGTGCGCGGCGGCACGTGCGAGAGTATCCAATAGCGAAACTCGTTAATCTCGCCCTTTGCCGAGCCACGATATTTCACTTTGATACGCAGCCGGTTCTTGCCTTTCGTGAGCGCGGCGGGAATCTCGAACTCGGTGTCGACCCACGCTTGATCAGCCGTTGCAGCCGCGCTTTGAACGACGTGCCACGGGCGTTCGACTTGTACGCCATCGACATGGACCTCGGCGGTCTGTACGCCGTTTCCAAGGCGGGAGATCAGCCGGCGCAGCTTGACGCCGACATTGGCTGGATGAACGGCGACGGTGAACTCGCTTGCGCCATTGAAGGCGCGACCTTCGTCGAGGAACGTGTTCGCCGCGACATTTTTCTCATAGCCGTCATAGCTGCTGCGAACTTGCCCGGTCCATGTTTGCCCTTCGATGCGGTAATCATGCGCGCGTTCGGACGCTTCGAGCCCGACATCGACCATGTCGGTCTGCTGGATCCCGCGCGGCGACAGGCCGGCCTTGTAATAATAGAATACCGTCTCAACGGCGCCGTTCGAACTGCGAAACAGCTTCGAATACTCATAGTTCGTGCGAATTTCGTCCTCGAACACATAAGGGTCGCTGATATGGAGCCGGTAGGCGCCTTGATACCCGTTGACGACGCCGCCCCAAAGCGGCTGCCGATAGGCGGCTCCGGCCCAGCCCTGATTATGATCGTCTTCGGTCCCGTCGCCGTGAATCTGCGGGCTGCGATTGCCGTCGATATAGGTGAACTCGTCGCCATCCATCGCATAGCCTTCGGAATAGAGCGTGCGCCCTACCACATGGCCCAACCCCTGCTCGCGAAAGGCTCTGGCATAGAGGCCGTCGCCCTCGTCACGATCGCGCGTCAGCCGGGCGGAAAAATAGCCTGCTTCGCCTTCGACATATTTTACCTGATTGCTTTCGTAGATCGATCCGCTCGCCGTGATGACGATTGGCTGACCGCTGTCATTGACGATCTCGATCTTGGCAGAACGCCAGAAGGGCATGGGCCAATAACTGTAAAAAGTTCCGTTTTCGCCGTCGAAGCCGAAGAGCAGATTCCGCATCGTTCGCGACGGGACCGACGCGCCGGTCGCAAAATCGGCTCCGCCCCCCCCAAAGAATGATGCCAGCGGCATATCGACGGCTGGACGGTTGCCATCCCAGCTCATCCGGATCCGCGTTTTGAAGAATGTATCGCGATCATAGGGAGCGAGCTTCAGTTTCAGCGACGCTATCGCGGCAGCACCTGAATGTTCGAAAATGGTGGTCGCCTTGCCAGGCTCGATTGCGACCTCGCGTTCGGCGATTGCGCTGTTCTTCGGGGCCTTCGGCTCTTCTCCCAATTGCAACCATTGGCGCTCGATCCGGCCGGTCACACCGCGTTCGGGCGACCAGCTCGCGACTGTCGTACCAACCGGATAGAGCAGATAGGTGAACTGGTACCAGCTGCTGGAATCGATCCCGAGATTGGCGCGATATTCGTCGCTGGGGATGAAGGTTATCTTCAGCCGCCTGGCAAAAGGCAGCGACCGATACTGGACGCCGAAGAGCGGGCCGTCATCCGGGGTCGGGATCGGTAGTCCGATATCGGCGTCGGCCCAGTTTCCGGTGAATGACAGCGGGCCGCCAAAACGGCCGGACTTGCCCTGGAACATCTCGGCCACCGACACATCGATGCGCGGGTTTTCCTCGTCGTCGAAATAGTAGCGCAGGCGCGACGAAGCCGCGCCCGGCTTGAGGACGAAGGCATGTCCGGCGAATGCCGACCAGATATTGAACTGCTGGCGCTGAAGCGCGCCGGGGCCGTAGGCGTCGAAAATTACGTCCTCGCCATTCTCATCGACATATTTGACGAAGGACTTGCGATACTCGCCATCGCGGTTCCCCCCTGTTGGATCATAGGATGAAAATTGGAGGCTTTGCGTGCCTGCGGGATAGAAATAGGGAAGCAACTCGATCTCGGCGAGCCGCTGATCTCCTGTCGAGGGGACAAGCTGGTTCTCGGTCCCGGATTTCGCCGGCGAGGGAATAGGCGCGGCAAGCGACGGTACCAAAAGCCAGGCTGCCAGTCCGCGACGAATTGCAGGATTCATTGATCGACACCTTTACGAATGCGCCCGATCTGGCGAGGCGGGTGCAATGAGACGGCGGAGTTGCATCCGACTCCAGCGCCAAAGTCCAACAAATTTGGCTTTTCATCGTCTTTTGAACGCAAAAAACCACTTGGCCCTATTCGATGCTCATGTTTTATAGCCGAAAACGGACGGCTCATGCAATGCATCTTTGAATGTTGGGTGCAAAAAGCTATCTGGGTTCATGGCCGGCTTAGGTCTGAGGTGACAGAGCGCCAAAGCCGTCCGATACTCGTTTCCAGCTGGCGGCAAAACGGGGGGCAAGTTAGCCGTGGCCTGCCGCATCAGATATTGTGCAAGCGCCTTCACCGCGTCGGCGGACCCACTGTTGCGTACTTCAAAAAACTGCGCGCCGGATGTCCGCGTAAGCCGATGGCGCGGGAGAAGGAAACGTCCTCCACTACTCACTACCGAACTGTTCCCACTAGGGTCAGGACCCATTGATTTGCGGTGACGGCTGTGATTCAGGCTTGGGGTGAGGAGCCTGAATGATGAGTGATTTGTATTGGCTGACGGACGAGCAGATGGCGCGTCTTCAGCCGTATTTCCCGAAACGCCATGGCCGCGAGCGGGTCGATAGTCGACGGGTTTTGAGCGGGATCATCTTCGTCAACCGCAATGGGCTCAGGTGGCGCGATGCGCCGAGGGAGTATGGCCCGGCGAAGACGCTTTATAATCGCTGGAAGCGGTGGAGCGACAAAGGCATC
>NZ_JACNMK010000003.1:0-2153 GCF_020622175.1 Sphingopyxis sp. P8
TGGCTGACGGACGAGCAGATGGCGCGTCTTCAGCCGTATTTCCCGAAACGCCATGGCCGCGAGCGGGTCGATAATCGACGGGTTTTGAGCGGGATCATCTTCGTCAACCGCAATGGGCTCAGGTGGCGCGATGCGCCGAGGGAGTATGGCCCGGCGAAGACGCTTTATAATCGCTGGAAGCGGTGGAGCGACAAAGGCATCTTCATCCGCATGATGGAGGGCTTGGCCACACCGCAGGCGCCAGAGCGCAAGACGATCATGATCGACGCGACCTATTTGAAGGCCCACCGCACGGCGTCGAGCCTTGGGGTAAAAAAGGGGGTCCGGGACGCCTGATCGGCCGCACGAAAGGCGGTATGAACACCAAGCTTCATGCCGTGACCGATGCAAATGGCCGCCCGATCAGCTTCTTCATGACCGCCGGGCAGGTGAGCGATTACACGGGCGCAGCCGCTTTGCTCGACAGTCTGTCCAAAGCGCAATGGATGCTCGCCGACCGGGGCTATGATGCCGACTGGTTCCGCGACGCCTTGCAGGAAAAGGGTATCACTCCCTGCATCCCGGGCCGGAAAATACGGAATAAGGCCGTCAAATACGACAAGCGCCGCTACAAACGCCGCAACCGCATCGAGATCATGTTCGGCCGCCTCAAGGACTGGAGGCGGGTCGCAACACGCTATGATCGGTGCCCGAAGGCCTTCTTCTCCGCCGTAGCCCTCGCCGCCACCGTCATCTTCTGGCTCTGATCAATGAGATGGGGTGGTTGCCGCCCTCCCTGACGGCATCAAGATGTGCCAGCGTAGTTTTGGTTTAAGCTACGAACGGAGAGGACGGCAACCATGAGTATCGATACGATGATTGGTGTGGATCTGGCAAAGTCTGTTTTCCAGATTCACGGGGCGTCGATGAACGGCGAGATGCGGTTTCAACGCAAACTGTCGCGACAGGCTTTTCCCACTTTCATGGCCCAACAGCCAGCCGCCGCGGTCGTAATGGAGGCTTGCGGTAGCGCTCATTACTGGGCGCGTGTGCTGAGCGGATTTGGTCACGAAGTCAGACTGATCGCGCCTCGCTACGTGCGCCCATTTGTGAAGCGCCAGAAGAACGACGCAGCCGATGCCGAGGCGATTGTGGTGGCGGCCCAGCGGCCCGAGATGCGCTTTGTTGAACCCAAGAGCGAGGCTCAGCAGAGCGCTGCGATCCTGTATCGATCACGCCAGCGCCTTGTGCGTCAGCGGACCGAGACGGTGAACGCCTTGCGGGCAGCTTTGTATGAGTTCGGGCACGTTATCCCTCAGGGCATCCGGCACGTCGGTCGCATCCGCGCGATCCTGGAGGCGCCCAACAGCGACCTACCGGCATTGATGCGCGAGGAGTGCCTCGCGATGCTCGAGCAGCTTGCTGTGCTCAGCGGCTGGATTGATGCGAAGACCGCAACGATCAAGGAACTCGCAGCCGCCACGCCGGTGTCGAAGCGATTGCAGACCATGCCTGGCGTCGGCCCCTTGGTGGCAATGGCAGTGGAGACCTTCGCGCCTGACATGACGAGCTTTCGCAACGGCCGTGACTTTGCGGCGTGGCTTGGATTGGTACCGCGCCAGTTTTCATCAGGCGGCAAGGAACGGCTCGGGCGGGTCACCAAGGCCGGCCAGGCCGATATCAGGCAGATGCTGATCATTGGTGCCATGTCGCGATTGAACTGGATGGGACGCAAGGCGATCCCGGAAAGCTCATGGCTGGCGCGCATGATGGCCCGTAAGCCGCGCATGTTGGTCGCCATCGCACTAGCCAACAAGATGGCGCGCCAGATTTGGGCCATGTTGACAAAGAACGAAGACTACAAGAATCCGATGCCGGTCATGGCAGCCTGATAAGGCTATCCCAGAGCGGCTGGATGGAAGGGGTGTGAGAAGGCGACGACCCGAATGGGCAGAATGATCGAACAGATCTGGATCAGGAAAACCAGTTCAGGACTCGGAGCAAATCGAGCTCGCCAATGAGATTTGGACCTGATCCGCGGATCACCATACCGGCCAGCGGCCCCTGAAAGCGCCGCAATCTAGGCCTGACAGAAGACCGCACTCGATCACCAGTTCAAAAGGTCAGAAACCCTCTTGCATCACGGGCGGCAACCACAGAAGTCCTGACCCTAG